>NZ_JAFMOX010000048.1 GCF_019049655.1 Rahnella rivi | reverse complement strand
ATCTTAAGTAAAATAATATTCTTAGAGAATATATTAATATACAGAATATTTGATTTCTAATTAATAGTTTTTTTATATAGGTTATGTATTTCTCTCTTCGGACAGGACTATGCCTCTGTAAAAGAGCGCAGGATTGACTGAAAGATCGGGGGAGAAATCATTACATCAGGCAAAGAAGTCAGGATGTTGAAAAGGAGGGGTTATCAAAGCGGAGGGAGCTGTGGAATAAGGGCAAAAAAAAACTGGCCACCGAAGTGACCAGTTTTTTAACCCGAAGGTTGCTTATTCTTGAGGTAACGCCGTATCAGGCTTCGATCGCCATACGCAGTTTTTTCATCGCGTTCTTTTCCAGCTGACGAACACGCTCTGCGGACACGCCGTACTTGTCGGCAAGCTCCTGCAAAGTCGATTTGTTATCGTCATCTAACCAGCGTGCACGAATGATATCCTGGCTGCGCTCGTCCAGACCTTCCATTGCTGAGGAAAGTTTGTCGGTCGCGTCCTGATCCCAGTTATCTTCTTCGATGGTTTCTGCGAAGTCAGAACTCTTATCTTGCAGATACAACATCGGTGCCATCGCCGCGCCGTCGCGTGGTTCGTCATCCGGCGTTGGGTCAAACGTCATGTCCTGTGCGGCCATGCGTGATTCCATTTCCAGCACATCTTTGCTGGTCACGCCCAGTTCGCGGGCCACGTGCTCCACTTCGTCGTGGCTGAACCAGCCCAGACGCTGTTTGTTTTTACGCAGGTTGAAGAACAGCTTACGCTGCGCTTTGGTGGTGGCGACTTTCACGATGCGCCAGTTACGCAGCACATATTCGTGAATTTCGGCTTTGATCCAGTGCACCGCAAAGGACACCAGACGTACACCCACTTCCGGATTAAAACGGCGAACCGCTTTCATCAGGCCGATGTTACCTTCCTGGATAAGGTCCGCCTGTGGCAAACCGTAACCTGAATAGTTGCGGGCAATGTGAGCAACAAAGCGCAGGTGAGACAGGATCAGGTGTTTAGCCGCTTCCAGGTCACCGTCGTAATGCAGCCGTTCAGCCAGTGCCCGTTCTTCCTCTGCGGTCAGCATAGGATAGGCATTGGCCGCCCGAACATAGGCTTCCAGGCTACCTTGGGGTACCAGTGCTAAAGTGCGCATTTCTTTGGTCATTCAAGCCTCTCATGTATGACGTAATGCAGGTTTTATACCACGTTGCTGCGGGATGATACCGCCCTGTTGCTGGCCTTGATTGAAACACAATCTGACCACAACAAAGCAACGCCGAGCCCTTCATATTCGCTGCTTTTCGACCACGAATTTTACAAAAAGTTCAGGGGCAGATTCAACAGTCTGAAGACTGTAAGTGACAGACTGACTATTGGATAGTGAATTTGTGCCATTGAGGGAAAGCAGGAAAGAGAATAAAGATGAGATGAAGCGGCTCTCCCCCTGAAACACAATTCTTGAGCAGCAGGGGGAGATTATAGCAAAAAAACGCTACTGTGGTGTAAATCGCCGTAAATGTTGAACCGTTGCCAGCCAGGCGGCGATCCAGCCGATCATCGCAGAAATCAGGAGCAACAGCAGGCTTTCGTCCCAGCCCAGACCGTGGAGGTCAAAGGTGGTACCGAAGACTTGCGCGACCTGCGTCACCACGCTCTCAAGGCGCAGCACCAGCACTTCCGAGAGGATCAGCGAGAGCAATGCGCCGGTAAATCCAAGCATCGCGCCACCGTTAAGGAACGGCCGCAAAATGAATCCATCGGTTGCGCCAATCAGCTTCATCACGTTGATGGTATCGCGGCGGCTGAAGATGCTCAGACGCACACTGTTACCAATGACCAGGAATACGGCAATGACCATCAGGATGCCGATCATCGCAGCAATCTGCCCGACCAGCCCCGTCAGCGCCGCCAGACGGGCAAACCAGCTGTCATCCATACGCACTTCATCCACGCCCTGCACCGCCGCTACGCGATCGCGCAGGGTGTTGAGTGTGGCGGAGTCCTGGAAATTCATTTTCGGCGTAATGATCGCCACAGCGGGCAGCGGATTTTGCTCAAGCATATCCATTGCACCGCCAAAACCTGACCAGTTACGGAACTCACCCATCGCTTCTTCGCGCGACAGATAGTTAACCTTGTCCACGCCCGCTTCGGTTTTGAGGGTTTTCACCACGTTTTCCGCGGCGTTGTCGTCCAGCGCTTTGTCGAGATACACCGTCAGCTGTGGCGTGGGATACCACTGCTCTGCCGCCGTACTGACGTTTTTCCACACCAGATAGCACACGCTCGGCAACGTCAGGGAAATGGCGATCACCATCACCGTCAGCAGCGTCGCCAAAGGCTGACGCAGCATGTCGGCCAGCGCGTTCATCCACGCATAGCGCCACTGTTCACGCCAGCCGCCCTGCAACGCCTTACTTTTGGCGGCGCGGGCGCTTTTTGCGGTTTTTGTCGGGTTTGGGCTGTTCGCCATCAGTACATTCCTCCCGACATACGCCCCTGACTCAGCGTCAGCGTGCGGTAATTACGACGGGCAATCAGACCCACGTCGTGCGTTGCCATCAGTACGGTAACGCCAACCCGGTTAAATTCTTCGAATAAACGCAAGATACCTTCCGACAGTTCGCCGTCGAGGTTACCGGTCGGTTCATCCGCCAGCAGCACCGCAGGCTTGTTGACCACCGCGCGGGCAATGCCCACACGCTGTTGTTCACCACCAGACAGCTGGATGGGCAGATTTTTGGCTTTATCCAACAACCCGACTTTATCCAGCGCTGCCGAGACGCGCCGGCGAATATCTTCGGTGCTCGCACCGGCGATAATCAGCGGCATCGCCACGTTGTCATACACCGTGCGATCCATCAGCAGATGGTGGTCCTGGAAGATCATACCAATCTGACGACGCAGGAACGGCACTTCACTGGATTTCAGGCGGCTGATGTCGTGGCCGCCAAACAAAATCTGTCCGGCGCTGGGACGCTCAATACCGCAAATCAGCTTCAGCAGGGTACTTTTACCCGCGCCAGAGTGACCGGTCAGAAATGCCATTTCCGCTTGCTGGATGTGAAAATTGACGCCCTGAAGCGCCTGTCGTCCGCCCAGATAAGCTTTACTGACCTGTTCAAAGCGAATCATCCGTATTAATCCTCTCGGGCAAAAAGTGCCTCAATAAAATCGTCTGCCTTAAACGGCCTTAAATCTTCGATACCTTCGCCGACCCCGATATAACGAATCGGAATGCTGAACTGATCGGCGATGGCGAATATCACGCCGCCTTTCGCGGTGCCGTCCAGTTTAGTCAACGTAATGCCGGTTAGCCCGACCGCTTCGTTAAACAATTTTGCCTGGCTGACGGCATTCTGGCCGGTACTGGCGTCAAGCGTCAGCATAACCTCATGCGGAGCATCTTCGTCGAGCTTCTTCATCACACGGACGATTTTCTTCAGCTCTTCCATCAGATGCGCTTTATTTTGCAGGCGGCCTGCGGTATCAGCGATCAACACGTCGACGTTACGGGCTTTGGCTGCCTGAATGGCATCAAAAATCACCGAGGCTGAATCTGCACCGGTTTGCTGAGCAATCACCGGGATCTTGTTACGCTGACCCCAGACCTGCAACTGTTCAACCGCCGCAGCGCGGAAGGTATCACCTGCGGCAAGCATCACTGATTTGCCCTGCGCCTGGAACTGACGCGCCATCTTACCGATGGTGGTGGTTTTACCCACGCCGTTCACGCCCACCATCAGAATGACATACGGGGTTTTCCCGCTGACATCCAGTGGCTGTTCCACTTTTGACAGAATTTCGGACATTTCTTCCTTCAGCTTGCCGTAAAGCGCATCCGCGTCTTTCAGCTGCTTACGGGAAGCGTGCTCGGTCAGGGAAGTGATGATTTTGCGCGTGGTTTCGACGCCAACGTCGGCGATCAGCAGCTGTTCTTCCAGCTCCTCAAACAGCTCGTCGTCGATTTTCTTACCACGGAACAGGCCGACAAAACCGGAGCCCAGATTCTGACGGGTTTTGACCAGACTGCGTTTGAGACGGGCGAAGAAGCCTTCTTTGGTCGGGCGTTCCTGCTCGGTTTCACCGGCGGGCAGCACAACGATCGGCTCCAGCGCCACAAGCGGTTCATCGTCAACCGCCACGCTGTCGTCGATGGCATCAAGAACGTCTTCGCGGGCGTCTTCTGCCATCTCGGCGGCTGACTCGACGAAGTCGTCTTCGACAATCTGCGATTCCTGCACCACCGGCTCTTCCACCACCGGCGCGGCAATGATGATCGGCTCTTCGATTTCAGCTTCAATGACGACCGGCTCAGGGACGGCGGTTTCTTCGGCCACCACCGGCTTAGCAGCAACCTGTTCGGTGATGTGAACGATGTCGTCTGCCAGTTCCTCAGCGGCGGCTAAAGGTTCAGGCTCCCTGACCTCGGGCTCAGGTTCTTTAAGAGGTTCAGGCTCGATAACCGGCTCGGGTTCAGTGACCGGCTCCGGTTCAACGGGGACGCCGGGCTCTTCGACAACCGGCAGTTCTTCGCGTGTTTCTTCTTTCTGCTGCTCTTCTTCCTGACGGCCACGGCCAAACCAGGAGAAGAAACCGCGTTTTTTGTCTTTTGCCATTTTACAACTTCACTCCTCGCCGCTAATGATTGGCGAACGGATTATTAATAGGGTTATGATCGGGCAGTCTATCACTTTCCCCTTCCGGCAACACGCCCGCGTGTTGAATTCCGCTGGTTTTTCAATCGCCAATGTTAAACATTTGCCCATTGCCCGCACACCGGTAGAATAGCCCTCCAAACGATATGCAACGAAGCCCGACGGCTTCGGATTACTGAAGTGAACTATGGCAAAGAAACCTAACACGCCCGCAGCAGGCCAGATACGCATTATTGGCGGCCTGTGGCGCGGACGCAAACTTCCGGTTCCACACAGCCCGGGGCTACGTCCGACCACCGATCGCGTGCGCGAAACGCTGTTCAACTGGCTCGCACCGGTTTTACAGGGCGCGCATTGTCTGGACTGTTTTGCAGGCAGCGGCGCACTGGGTCTGGAAGCGTTGTCACGCTATGCCGCCAGCGCCACCCTGCTCGAGTTTGAACGCCCGGTTGCACAACAGTTAGAGAAGAACCTGGCGCTGCTAAACGCCAGAGATGCGAAAGTATTCAACGTCAACACATTGAACTGGCTGGCAAAAGCCGGGAATGCCTTTGACGTGGTTTTCCTCGATCCGCCTTTTCGCAAAGGCATTCTGCAAGACACCCTGAATCTGCTTGAGCAGAATCAGTGGCTGGCCGATGAGGCCTGGATTTATGTCGAAACAGAAGCCGAGCACGACACTCTCGACGTGCCCGCCAGCTGGCGGTTACACCGTGAGAAAGTCGCCGGACAAGTTGCTTATCGCCTTTACCATCGCGATGTGACGCCTGAAACCGGCTCACCTGAACAGGAGCAGTAAGATGTTGATCAATATTGGTCGGTTGTTGATGTTATGTATCTGGGGGTTTCTGGCGTTTAACCTGATCCACCCGTTCCCGAAGCCGATCAAATATTTTCTGGATGTGGCGATTGTGTTCATGTTTTTCATGCACGGCCTGCAGGTCATGCTGCTGAAAGCCACGCAGGGCAAGGACAAAGACACCATCGGCCCGTGGCTGCAAACGCGTATTTTCCTGTTTGGCGTGTTTGAACTGATGGCATGGCAGAAAAAACAGCCACCGATGCCGGGCAAAAAGTAATGCCTGCTTTTACGGCGTGCTCTGCGCCGTAAACGCTCCCTTCCTAAACCCACGGTCACCAAACCTGCCGTTACGGGGATTTCTGATTGTCGCCGGTGCGCCCTCTCTCCTACACTGAAAGCAAGTACCGGAAAACAGGATGTGTTTTCCCGAAGGCAGACCTTGCATCGGTTTTATGTTCTGTTCTGAAAGATAAAAGGATAAACAATGAGTTGGCCATTCCTCGCTGTATTTTTCTCCGGCTGGTTGTTCGTTGATGCCAGTTACCGCGGCCTGCGCTGGCAACGCTGGGTCTTCAAACCTGTCACCCTGTTGCTGCTGCTGTTACTGGCGTGGCAGGCGCCCACGCTGAATGTTTACAGCTATCTGATCCTGCTGGGTCTGGCGGCAACGCTGGTGGCAGACGGTCTGCTGCTGCTGCCTGAAGAACGCTTTATGTACGCCATCGGGGCGTTCTTCCTGTCGCATCTGCTGTATACGCTGAGTTTCGCCAGCCAGATGACCATTACCTTCTTCTGGCCACTGCCGCTGGCGTTGCTGGTGATCGGCGCAATACTTCTTGCGGTGATCTGGACGCGACTGGCCGAACTCAAATGGGCAGTGACCACTTACATCGCCATGACGCTGCTGATGGTCTGGCTGGCAGGCGAACAGTATTTTGCGCGCAGCACCGACATGGCGTTCTCGCTGTTCTGCGGCACCGTGCTGCTTCTGCTGGGTAATATTTTCTGGCTTGTCAGCCGCTACCGCTTTAAATTCCGCGCCGCCGACGGCCTGGTCGCCGCCTGCTATTTCGGCGGACACTTCCTGATTGTCCGGTCGCTGTATCTTTAAATCCCTTCACCCGCGGAACCGTTCAGGTTCCGCGAGTTAAATACTTCTTGACCTTAGAGCTGACTCCAACGTTTAGACTGGGTGTAATTCCACTCGGTTTGAAACCGGAGGCTCTATGATCCCCCTTAAAAGAACGAACATGTGTCAGTGCGGTTGCCAGGGCAAACATACCCCGGCGTTGCATATCACTAAAATCAGCACCCTTTCCCCTGCGGGCACTTCCCCTGCCGGATGTTGCAGTGAAAGCGCCCCGCTGGCGGCCTCTGCCGGCAGCTGCTGCACGCCTAAAACAGCGGAACACGCACACTGTTCTGACGACAGCGGCACGGAAAGTTCGCCGGGTGAAGATGATCCCAGCGCGCCTCTTCCGGGTAACCAGCAATACAGCTGGCGCGTCGAAGGCATGGACTGCCCGGCCTGTGCACGCAAAATTGAAAATGCCGTTTCCGGCCTGAAGGGCGTCAGCCATGCGAAAGTGCTGTTTGCCACCGAAAAACTGGTGATTGACGCCAGCCACGACATCTCGCAAAACGTGCTGCAAGCCGTCACCGGCGCAGGGTTCACCCTGCAATCTTTGGATAAAAGCCGGAATCCTCCCGCGCAGGACGTCTCATGGCTGAAAGAATATCTGCCGCTGCTGGCGCTTTCGGCGCTGATGCTGCTGAGCTGGATACTCGACAGCGTCAATCCTCAGGCCGGTGAAATTGCGTTTATCGCCACCACGCTGGTCGGCCTGTGGCCGGTGCTGCGTCAGGCGATTCGCCAGACCCGCGCCGGATCGCCGTTTGCCATAGAAACCCTGATGAGCATTGCGGCACTGGGCGCGCTGTTTATTGGCGCGACCGCCGAAGCCGCCATGGTGCTGCTGTTGTTTATGGTCGGCGAACGCCTCGAGTCATTTGCCGCCAGCCGTGCGCGCAGCGGCGTAAAAGCGCTGATGGCGCTGATACCCGATACCGCCGTTCGCGTGACTGAGGGCAAAACGGAATCCGTACCGGTCGCCAGCCTGCGTCCCGGCGATATGATTGAAATCGCCGCAGGCGGACGTCTGCCTGCCGATGCGGTGCTGCACAGCGCGGCCAGTTTTGATGAAAGCGCCCTGACCGGCGAGTCCGTGCCCGTCGAACGTCAGCCCGGCGAGAAAGTCCCGGCGGGCAGCCTGTGCGTTGATCGTCTGGCCCGCCTGGAAGTGGCTTCCGCCCCCGGCAACAGCGCCATTGACCGCATTCTGCAACTTATCGAAGAAGCCGATGAGCGACGCGCGCCGATCGAGCGCTTCCTCGATACCTTCAGCCGCTATTACACACCGGTCATTATGCTGATGTCGCTGCTGGTCATCATCATTCCACCGCTGGCGATGGGGCTTTCCTGGGATACGTGGATTTATCGCGGCCTGACGTTACTGCTGATTGGCTGCCCTTGTGCGCTGGTGATTTCAACACCGGCGGCGATCACCTCCGGGCTGGCTGCGGCGACGCGTCAGGGTGCGCTGATCAAAGGCGGTGCTGCGCTTGAGCAGCTGGCTCTGATCGAAACCGTGGCGCTGGATAAAACCGGTACGCTGACCGAAGGTAAACCGGAAGTGACCCATGTGCAGGTGCTTAACGGCGCCAGCGAAGGCGAAGTGTTAAGCCTCGCGGCGGCGGTGGAAGAAGGCTCCCACCACCCGCTGGCGCAGGCGATTTTAGCGCGTGCGCGAGAACACAATCCGTTGCCGATAACCGCTCAGGACCGCCGTGCGCTGGCGGGTTCCGGTGTGGAAGGCGTTGTCTCAGGCAGAAGGATCCAGGTACTGGCTCCTGTGCGTGTGGCGTCAGGCGTGCTGAGTACGGACGCCACCGCGCAAATTGCGGGCTGGGAATCTGAAGGTAAAACCGTGGTAGTGGTGATGCAGGACGCACAGGCGATCGGTCTGGTGGCGATGCAGGACCGGCTGCGGGAAGATGCTGTTGAGGCGCTGCGCGATCTGCAGGCGCTCGGGGTTTCTGCGGTAATGCTGACCGGCGACAACCCGCGCGCGGCGAAAACTATCGCTGACCGGCTGGGTATCGAATTCCGGGCGGGCCTGCTGCCGGCAGATAAAGTCTCGGCGGTGACCGCGCTGAATGCCGTTAAACCGGTAGCGATGGTCGGTGACGGGATTAACGATGCGCCGGCGATGAAAGCCGCCACTATCGGTATTGCCATGGGCAGCGGCACTGACGTGGCACTGGAAACCGCCGATGCCGCGCTGACGCACAATCGTCTGAGCGGGCTGGCACAGATGATCAGCCTGTCACGCGCCACACGGGCCAATATCCGTCAGAACATCACCATTGCGCTGGGGCTGAAAGCGATATTCCTGGTCACCACCATTATGGGGCTGACCGGATTGTGGCTGGCGGTGCTGGCGGATTCCGGCGCAACGGCACTTGTCACGGCTAACGCCTTACGGCTGTTGCGCAATAAATCACGTTAAGGATGTCGGGCTGGGTTCGGCCTACAGCCCTTTACACAGCAGATAGCGGTATGGCAGGTTTTCGGTATCGGACGCCAGCAACCTGTGCTCCATAAAGCGGCAGAAACCCGGAATATCGCGGGTGGTTGCCGGATCATCGGCGACGATCAGTAGGGTTTCGCCGTCTTTCATGGTACGTATCGCTTTGCGAACCATCATTACAGGTTCCGGGCAACGCAGGCCCAGCGCATCAAGCTGATGGTCCGGGTTGATAAAGGGATCGTTCATTTCGTTTCTCAACATCTGGGTGCAGGAATGCGCGGTTGTCTGGCAAAGGCGAACAGTTTAACCCGCAGAATTTCTGGTGCAACTCACGCGGCTCATTGCGCTAAAATTAACCGTTGGATCTGTTGCGCAAACGGTGCGCAAACAGGTACTATGCGCGCCGCACCGAATTATCGGCGCGAAAAGTCACAATATTCTTGGGTTCCCTCACCCCAATTCACTAAAAAGGTCACATCTATGTACTCTTTTACTGCTCAGCAGCGGTTTTCCGCGCTGATATGGCTTTCGCTATTCCACATCGCCATCATCACCTCCAGTAACTATCTGGTTCAGTTGCCCGTCTCCATTTTTGGTTTCCACACCACCTGGGGCGCGTTCACCTTTCCGTTTATTTTTCTGGCCACCGATCTGACCGTCCGTATTTTTGGTGCTCCGCTGGCGCGGCGAATTATTCTGTCGGTGATGGTGCCGGCACTGGCGATCTCCTACGTGATTTCCGCGCTGTTCTTTGAAGCGCAATGGCAGGGTGCACAAGCGCTCAGCAGCCTGAATATCATGGTCGCGCGCATCGCCACCGCCAGTTTTATGGCGTATGTGCTGGGGCAAATTCTCGACGTTCACGTGTTTAACCGCCTGCGCCAGAACCGCCGCTGGTGGATAGCGCCGGTCGCCTCGATGTTCCTCGGCAACATCAGCGATACGCTGTCGTTTTTCTTTATCGCCTTCTACAAAAGCAGCGATGCGTTTATGGCCCAGCATTGGGTGGAAATCGCGATGGTGGATTACACGTTCAAAGTGCTGATCTGTCTGGTGTTCTTCCTGCCGATGTACGGCATGCTGCTGAACATGCTGCTCAGGCGTTTGTCCGCACAGGGAAATCACAACCACCCGGCCCTGCGCGCGCACTGAAAATTCGCGGGGGCAAATGGCCCCCCGCTCACCTCGCTAAAAACAAAAATCGCGCCATAATCTGACTTGCATTTGTGGCGTGAATAGGTTGCCATAAGGCCGTTAAATCAACATCTCAGCCTGATAAACAGGTCACTTAAGGAAGCCCGATGCGTAACTTCGCTAAAATGATGGGAATGGCAGTACTGATCGCCGGTCTGGCTGCGTGTGACGGGAAGTCCACTGATGCACCGGATGCCAATAAAGCCGCCGCCGCCGCCGCGACAACCGCGCCAGTCAGCCTGCTGGATGGGAAAGTGACTTTCTCCCTGCCGCAGGGAATGAGCGACCAGAGCGGTAAGCTGGGCACGCAGGCAAACAACATGCACGTGTATGCTGACAGCACCGGTCAGAAAGCGGTGATTGTGATCCTCGGCGATAACACCACCGAATCGCTGGAAGTGCTGACTGCCCGTTTGCAGGATCAGCAAAAAGCCCGTGATACCAACTTGCAGGTCGTGACCAACAAATCGATTCAGGTTAACGGACAGACCATGCAGCAGTACGACAGCGTCATCACCTCGGCCGGTCAGAAAGCCTATTCTTCTATCGTGCTGGGTAAAGTGGACAGCCATTTGCTGACGCTGCAAATTACCCTGCCAGCCGACAATCAGCAGCAGGCGCAGGCTGATGCAGAAGCCATTATCAATACGCTGAAAGTGCAGTAAATTCAGGGTCAGTGACACCCTCAGGCGGAGCTCAGGCTCCGCTTTTTTTTATCTTCCTCAGCCACTTTGCTTCCCCGCACGCTCCTCCGTAATAAAAATGTAACAATTCTGTCATAACTCACAGTTCGTTTGCGCGCAAACCGCTAACATGATGTTCGTTTTAGAACACACTTGCTCATGACGAGTCTGACCTGATTTATGCCATCGGAGGCATGTATGCTCAGTATTTTCAAACCCGCACCACACAAAGCTCCCGTGGATGAAAACCACGTCGACCCGCTTTATCGCCGTCTCCGCTGGCAGATTTTCATGGGGATTTTCTTTGGTTACGCCGCCTATTATCTGGTGCGCAAAAACTTCGCACTGGCTATGCCGTACCTTATCGATCAGGGCTTCTCCCGTGGCGATCTCGGTTTTGCGTTATCCGGTATTTCTATTGCGTACGGCATCTCAAAATTCATTATGGGGTCGGTATCAGACCGCTCGAATCCGCGCGTGTTTCTGCCCGCCGGTTTGATTCTGGCTGCGGCTGTGATGCTGTTTATGGGCTTCGTGCCGTGGGCAACCTCAAGCATTGCCATCATGTTTGTTTTGCTGTTCCTGTGTGGCTGGTTCCAGGGAATGGGCTGGCCGCCGTGCGGACGCACCATGGTTCACTGGTGGTCACAGAAAGAACGCGGCGGCGTGGTATCGGTATGGAACTGCGCACATAACGTCGGCGGCGGTATTCCTCCGCTGCTGTTCCTGCTCGGGATGGCATGGTTTAACGACTGGCACGCAGCGCTGTACATGCCTGCCTTCGGCGCGATCCTGCTGGCCGTATTTGCCTTCATGACCATGCGCGATACCCCGCAGTCCTGCGGTTTGCCGCCGATTGAAGAGTACAAAAACGACTATCCGCCGGACTACGTGAAAGAATCCGCTGAGCAGGAACTGACCGCGAAACAGATTTTCATGCAGTACATTTTGCCGAACAAACTGCTGTGGTATATCGCGCTGGCAAACGTATTTGTTTACCTGCTGCGCTACGGCATCCTCGACTGGTCACCGACTTACCTGAAAGAAGTGAAGCATTTCGCGCTGGATAAATCCTCGTGGGCATACTTCCTGTATGAATATGCGGGCATCCCGGGGACGCTGCTGTGCGGCTGGATGTCGGACAAAGTCTTCAAGGGGAATCGCGGCGCAACCGGCGTGTTCTTTATGGTGCTGGTGACCATCGCCACCGTCGTGTACTGGCTGAACCCGGTCGGCAATCCGGGCATTGATATGGCCTGCATGATCACCATCGGCTTCCTGATTTATGGCCCGGTGATGCTGATTGGTTTACACGCGCTGGAGCTGGCACCGAAAAAAGCAGCGGGCACCGCGGCAGGTTTCACCGGTCTGTTTGGCTATCTCGGCGGCTCGGTCGCCGCCAGTGCGATTGTCGGTTACACCGTGGATTACTTCGGCTGGGACGGCGGCTTTATCGTGATGATCGCCGGTTGTGTGCTGGCCGTGCTGCTGCTGGTTCTGACCATGCTCAGTGAAAACAAACACAAAGCGCAGCTGGCTAAAAGTGCCTGATTGAGGATCACCGGCAGCCAAAAGGCACCCCTGGGTGCCTTTTGGTTTTCTACGCCATGTCCTGTGGGATCCGCTTTCCCTGTGCATCAAACAGTAAAATACTGGCGGCATTAAACCCAAACCTGAGGGCGGTATGGCGGGGAAACGAAAGCTGTTTCGACGATTTCATCTTCAGGGCGTGCTCACCAAATGTTGCGTACACCAGCGTCGAATCTCCCTGAAGTTCCGTAAAATCGACCACAACGTCAAACGCATGATCCGTCGCTTCCTCCAGGCGTAACAGCTCGGGGCGGATGGCGAGCGACACCCTTTGTCCGTCCTGCGCCGCCGGGAATTTATCCCCCAGCGCAAACAGCGGCTGCCCGTTAACCCAAAGCTGGCGGCCAACGACCTGCGCCGGGATCACATTGATTTTCGGCGTACCAATAAAACCGGCAACGAAAAGGCTGGCGGGATGGTTATAAAGCTCAACCGGCGTGCCGATTTGCTCAATATTGCCCTGATTAAGCACCACAATCCTGTCCGCCAGCGTCATCGCCTCGACCTGATCGTGGGTCACGTAAATCATGGTATTTTTCAGGCGGCTATGCAGCTGACTGATTTCCTGTCGCATCTGTACGCGCAGCGCAGCGTCAAGATTCGACAACGGCTCATCAAACAAAAACACTTTCGGCTGCTGGACAATAGAGCGGCCAATCGCCACGCGCTGACGTTGTCCCCCGGAAAGATGCTGCGGTAACCGGTCAAGCATCTCGTCGAGACGTAAAATCAGCGCAGCCTCCTGAATGCGTCGCGCGATTTCTTCCGGCGGCGTGCGGATATTCTTCAGGCCAAAAGCCAGATTCTGCCTGACGGTCATGTGCGGATAGAGTGCGTAGGACTGAAATACCATCGACAGTCCGCGTTTTCCGGCAGGCAACCCGGTGACGTCGGTTTCCCCGATGCAGACAGTGCCGGCGCTGAGCTGATCCAGCCCGGCAATCAGGCGCAGCAACGTCGATTTCCCGCAGCCTGAGGGGCCGACCAGCACCAGAAATTCACCGGAACGGATCTCCAGCGACAAATCGGCAATGACGGTGATTTTGTCATAATACTTTTTGATATTCTTGAGCGTTAAGCCTGACATAACGTTGTCCTTTCAAACCAAAGGGAGCGCGATACGAGGAATTACTCCCCTGCCAGCGCCAGCAGTGCCCGGGTACTTTCGGCAAGTAATGCCGTGGAGTGACGGGTTTCAACATTGAGGCGTAAAAGCGGTTCCGTATTGGAAGCGCGCAAATTAAACCGCCACCGTTCGAATTCCATACTCAGCCCGTCAACGACGCTGACCGTCACGGCCTGGCTGGCATAATGCTCACGCACACGGCGGATGGCTTCTGCGGGCTGGCTGACGGTGAGATTTATCTCGCCGGATACCGGGAAAAGCGCTTTACGGGCGGCAATCAGACCGGACATTTTCTGGCCGGATTTGCTGAGATGTTGCAACATCAGCAAGGCGGGGATCATTCCGCTGTCGCAATAGCCAAAATCGCGGAAATAGTGGTGCGCGCTCATCTCGCCGCCGTAGATGGCGTTTTCGCTGCGCATTCTTTCCTTCATAAAGGCATGGCCGGTTTTTGTTTCCACGGCGATACCCTGACGCTCAGCGACAATGTCGCGGGTATTCCAGATCAGGCGGGGATCGTGAATGATCTTCTCGCCGGGCGAGTGTTGCAGAAACTGCGCCGCCAGCATGCCGACGATGTAATAGGCTTCAACGTAGTCCCCCTGCTCATCAAAAATGAAGCAGCGATCAAAATCGCCATCCCATGCAATACCGATATCCGCCTGATGCAGGCGTATGGCAGCCTGAGTCGCGTGGCGGTTTTCAGGCAGCATAGGATTCGGAATACCGTGGGGGAAGGCGCCGTCCGGCTCATGGTGAATTTTAATCAGGGTCAGCGGGATGTTGCGCGCCTGGAAGGCCTGCTCCAGCGCATCCAGCGTCGGACCTGCTGCGCCGTTGCCGGCATTCACCACCACACGCAGGGGGCGCCCAAAAGGCAACGTTAAATAACTGAGCAGGTGATCAAGATACGCGCTGCGGTTTGAACATTGCTGATAAAAACCGGCCTGCGCTGTGCCAGAGAAATGATGATTTTCGGCCAGAGCCTTAATCTCATGCAAACCGTTATCGCTGCTGACCGGCCTGGCATCCCGGCCAACCAGTTTCATGCCGTTATAATTGGCCGGATTATGACTGGCCGTGATCTGGATGCCGCCATCCGCCCGAAAATAGCGGGTGGCAAAATAAACCTCTTCACTGCCGGTCATACCGATATCGATCACGCCGACGCCCTGATCGCGCAGCCCGCACGCGACGGCCAGTTTGAGAGACTGCGAGGTCAGGCGAATATCATGGCCGAGCACCACCCGTTCAGGGTGATAAAAATGGGCAAAGGCGCAACCGATGCGGTAAGCAATATCCTCGTTAAATTCGGCGCCAAGAATGCCGCGTATATCGTAAGCGGTAAAACAGGTTAATAAGGCCATATTTCATCCTGAAAACAGACATAATTACTTTCGTCTTTATGGCCCCGCCGTATATCAGGTAGAGCCACGTATAATTAACGTAAATTCAAGATCGTGGTGAATGTTTTTCTTTCCCTCCAGCAACAGAGTGGCGGCAATCTCTCCTTTTTTAACCGGATCCTGCGCCACGGTAGTGAGCGCAATCTCATTATCTGACCGGGGAATATTATCGAAACCGGTAATAGCGATGTCTTGCGGAATACGTAACCCGGCGTTACGGCAATACTTAATTGCGCCCAGCGCAAAACGATCTGACAGGCAAATCAACGCCGTTATCTTCGGATTATTCTTTAGCAATGTCTCTGCGGCCATTTCTCCAGATTCTTCATGGTGGGCGGTTTCACAAAGAAAACATTTATCCAGATTAATATTCCGGCTCAGAAACTTATCCACACAGGATTTCACCCGGGTGATCATGACGTCATTATCCCCGGTTATCTCTTCACTTAAGGGATTAACGCCCTTGCGCCCCTGCAATGAAGGGAAAGAAATAATCCCAAATTCGCGGTGGCCTTTTTCAAGCAGATGCTGGCAAACCTCCTGCATCGCCTTGTAATTATCAATGGAAACGCTGCTGTGCGGCGGAATTTTAAAATCGGTCGTCACTACAGGCAGATTCTTCGACAACGCCTTGGCGATAATGTGATCGTTATTGTGCGTGGCATTCAGAATATAACCATCCACCGCCGTATTGATCACACCGGCCAGCGCTCCCTGGCCGTTATGCAACGGAATCAATATGATACTGACCCCTTCCCGGTCGCATTTTGCGGCAATTCCCTGCATCAACTGTACGTCATGGCTGTCCGTAAACACATAACTGAGCGTGTCATTAAAAATAATCCCCATGGCATCCGACCTGCCGGTGCGCAATGCGCGCCCGATATTGTCAGGTCCGTAAAAGTTAACAGAATGCGCATAATCTATTATTCTTTTTCTTAATGATTCTGATAACTTCCCCGGATGATTAAATGCATTAGATACCGTGGTGTGCGTGACACCTAATTCTTCGGCAATTGACTTCAATGTTATCTTGCGCAGTTTAAAAACTCCAAAACGCTTTTAATAATGGAACAGAGCCCGGCTCAACCCTATCAATTCGACAATATATACTCACAGAAAAAGTACTTTTGCAACGGACAATGCCAATAAAGTTTAACGTTAAACAAAATCATTTATGTGACCGCTATAACGTTTATTTATTGAATGTCCATGCTAGCGTTTAAATAGAAATCCATCCATAAAATAATAATATGAATACTCTGCAAGTATAATTGTGGATTATTAATTACAACCTAATGGAAACAGGAAATAAATAATGAAAACAATGAAACTGGCTGCGTTTGCGGCTATGGCGTTATTGTTATCAGGTTGCGGGCCTGAAGAGAAAAATCAGCAGAGTATAAAAATGTGGGTTGCGCCCAATGTCACTCAGGAAGTGTATTGGGGAGAAATTGTCAAAGAATGGAACAGTAATCCGGCAAATAGAAAAGTGGAATTCACGCCTATTCCCGCGGCGGGAAGTTCCGAAGAAGCGATTATGAATGCGTTGGCATCCGGTACTGAACCGGATATTTCCACCAATATTTTTATCGGCTTCGCAAGACAGTTAACTGAACTTAAACAGCTCAATGATTATTCCAAAATGCCGGGGTTTCAGGCGCTCGTCGAAACCCGTCACATGGGCAACGCAATGGCTTCGTGGAAGTTCGACGGGCAGCAAAACGTCATTCCAATTTATATCAGCCCGATAGTCTACTGGTGGAGAAGCGACCTTCTGGCTGACTATGGCTTCGATCACGTACCGGTCACTTATGACGAGATTTACACGCTGTCGGAAAGGATGACGCAGAGCCACAAAGGCTACAGCCTGCAAATCACCAGCGGCAAAAACTGGTGGGATCGCTGGTTCGATTTTGTCCCGTTGTATTACGCCGCCTCACAGGGCAGCCCTTACATCCAGAACAACAAAGCCACCTTTAATAACGATGCGGGCCTGCAGACCCTCACTTTCATCAACAAAATGTTCGCTAATAAATGGACCAGCTACGACTTCACCGCCTCTGACGACCCGCTGGCGGCAGGTACCGTGCTCGGCGCCGTGCGCGGACCATGGGATATCGATCGCTATCAGAAACAATTCCCTGAGGTGCTAAAAACCATCCGTATCGGCCAGATGCCGACACTGACCGGCGACGCTGAGGCGGCCACCATGGCTGACAGCAAAGGGATGGTGATGTTCAGCACCTCGAAGGTCCAGCCCGATGCCTGGAAGTTTATTCAATGGGTTTACAGCAATCCGAAAAATGACCTGCGCTGGCTGGAGCTGACCGGGATGCCGCCGGCGCGTGAAGATCTGCAAAGTCATCCTGTCTTTAAAAGCTACCTGCAACAGCATGAGTTAGTGAACGCTATTGCCTCCTTCGTGCCGAAAGCGGTTCCTCCGGCACCGATCACGAAAACGGTCGAAGTCCAGCGGACAATGACCCAGATGATTGAAAAGTTAGTGTTTAAAAACAACCCGATCCCCGAGGTCATTCAGGCGTCTTCCCAAGAGATCGACAACACGCTGGGGCAGTAAAGCGATGATCAAAATGAAAGAGTCATCACTCGGAGGCCTTTTGGCCTCCGGTTACCTGGGATATTCGCTGGTATTCTGGTTTTATCCTTTTATCTGGCTGGCCGTGCTGAGTTTTACTGACTGGAAATTTATTGGCACACCGTCGTTCAACGGCGTAAAAAACATTATTGCCGTTATGCAGAACCCTTTATTCTGGACGTCAATTTTTAATGTCTTTAAGTTTCTCCTTTATTATCTGCCGATAGTGTTTATCTCCTCATTATTATTCGCGTTCGGATTGCGGAAAATTAAATATGGTAAAGCTTTCGTCGCACTGAGTTTTTTACTGGCGAATGTTTCTTCCGGCGTCGCGTATTCTATTGTTTTTTCCAAACTGTTTAGCGAAACCGGACCGGTTAACCATTTCCTGATGTCGTGGTTTGGCATAAATGTGCCGTGGTTTACCCACCCCGACGTGGCAATGTTATCCATCGCGCTCATTGTGACCTGGAAGTTCGTGGGCTATTACGGCCTTATTTTTTACTCCGGGCTTATCACCATCCCGAAAGATATTTATGACGCCGCCGAGCTCGACCGTACGTCCGGCGCTGGAAAAATATGGCATATCACACTTCCTCTGATGAATGCGCAGATCGTGATGGTACTGGTGTTAGCCATTACCGTGGCGTTCAGTATTTTCACCGAGCCTTATCTCATCACCGGCGGCGGTCCGCTGGAGAGCACCACCACGCCGATGGTGGTGATGTACGAAGCCGCATTCCGGCAGATGCAACCCAGCTGGGCGGCCACCATGTCCATCATTGTCGCCCTGTTCAGTTTCTCTTTGATCTGGGTCGTGCGCCGGTGTCTGGAAAAGAAAATCGAGATCGTATGATGAGGACAACCCTGTGGAAACGTTAAATACAGCACTTGCCATAACGCATCGCCAAAAAATAAATATCCGTTCTGTGGTGATCCACCTGTTAATGTTTGCTCTGGCATTAACCTGGTTATATCCCTATTTATGGATGTTGATCGGATCGTTTAAGAAGACATCTGACATTTATACCACAGCACTTTTTTCCGGCCATCTGTCTCTGGATAATTATGCCTTTCTTTTCGATGGTACAAATAAATCGGAAAAACCGTTTCTGCGCACCTTATTTAACTCTGTATTCATCACGCTGACCATTACGATCTGCGTCACATTAACCTCCTCTTTCATTGGTTATGCACTGGCAAAAATGGAATTCAGAGGACGGGATATTTTTAAAAACCTGCTGATTCTGCAAATGGTGTTTCCCGTATTCATGTTTATCATTCCCCACTTTGTATTAATCCGTCAGCTGGGCATGATGAATTCCTACGGCGCACTTATTTTGCCTTTCGTAATGAATGGCTGGGGGATATTTATGATATCCCAGAGTTTTAAAGGCACACCCAATGACTATATTCATGCCGCGAGATTAGATCACGCCAGCCTGATAAAAATTCTGCTCCACGTCATGCTGCCGCTCAACAAATCTATTCTGGCTATCGTCGCGATTTTTACGTTTACCAGCGCCTGGGACAATTTCCTCTGGCCGCTGATTGTCATGCAGGACGTCAACAAAATGCCGCTTTCCGTTCTGCTGGCAACATTCAGTAAGTCGTATGGCATTTACGTCGGGCCGGTGCTGGCGGGGTCAGTGGTGCAAACCCTGCCGATCGTGGTGTTGTTTATTCTCTTCAGGAAGCATTTCCTGGAAGGGATGTCGCTTTCACTTAAATAGCAGGCATGAAGGATGAATAACCTGAAGACATGGCAGGACCGGGTATTTTATCAGGTGTATTTGCCGTCGTTTTGCGACGGCAATGCGGACGGATTGGGCGATTTTCAGGGTCTGATTTCAAAGATCGATTATCTGGCGGATCTGGGCATCGGCGGCATCTGGGTCACGCCGTTCTATCCCTCTCCGCTGGTGGATAATGGCTACGACATCAGCGATCACTGCGCCGTTGACCCGCGCTTTGGCACACTGGCCCTGTTCGATGCGCTTATTTCCGCCTGCCATCAGCGTGATATTTTGCTGGTGATCGACGTGGTGATCAATCACGTCTCCGATCAGCATCCGTGGTTCCAGGCGGCGCTCAGTCACCCCGACAGCCCGTTTCGCGACTTCTTTTTCTTTCGTGAAAAAATCAATAACTGGACCTCGTTCTTCGGCGGTCCGGCCTGGACGCAGGAACCCGGCGGAACCGCCAGTTACTACCATAAATTCTCGCCCCAGCAGGTTTGCCTGAACTGGTCGAATCCTGCCGTTGAGCATGAAATCAAAAAAATCTTCGATTTTTGGATCGCGCGCGGCGTCGATGGCTTCCGTTTTGACGTCATTAATTTTCTCACCACCGACGGCATCGGTGAAGACCATCCGCCCGCCGCACCGGGTGCAGAGCCGCCCCACGACAAGGATATCAATCAGCCCGGCGTGCTGAATGTGGTGAGAAAACTCTGCCAGCACATCCGCGAACAGGGTGAGTTTTTACTGATTGGTGAAGTGGGCAGTGACCTGTTACCGGTGATGGCACCTTATCAGGGGCCAAAACTGCTGGACGTGGTATTCAATTTTAACCTCGGCAGCCAGAAACGCTTCGATATCGCAGCGATCTTCGCCGAAATGAAAGCGATGGAAGCGACACTTTCCGGATTACCGACGCTCTTTTTCTCCAGCCACGATATGTCACGCATGATCAGCCGTTTTGGCGAATCACACCGCGATATTTCGCGCGCCGTGGCCGTTTTCGCCCTGCAAATGACCGCCAGCGGCCTGCCTTTTATCTATCAGGGTGAAGAAATCGGCATGACCGATTTCATCCCGCAGAGCGTGCAGCAAATGCGGGACATTCAGGGCATCACGCAATATCAGGCCGCAATTTCACGGGGCATGGACGAGAAGCAAGCGCTCACTTACGCATTACCCTTCTGCCGCGATGCCTCCCGTTTGCCCGTCCCCTGGACGCCTGCGGATGCCGGTGAGGGACAAATTAACGTTCAAACTGAGAGTAAGCACTCACCATCAATTCTGAATACCTATAAGAAGCTGATTAAATTGAGAAATTCTCATCTCTCTCTTCAGCGTGGCCGCTATGAGTACCTCACACTGTTTAAACAATGCCTGATATTTCGCCGCTTTCTGGCCGGGGAATGTCTGGAAGTGATGATCAATTTTGGCGCGCCGGTCGTCAACGTAGGCTGCGGCGATGGCAACCCCGTCTTATTCGGCACGGATGCACCGCTGCTGGAAAAAAACGCTATTCTTATCAAGAAGGTAAACCATGAAAATGATCCGAAGTGATAAAAACCCGCTGTTAACCCCCGCCGATGTGGTGCCGTCTCAGCCCGGCTGGAAAGTGGATTGCGTGTTTAACGCGGGCGTCTGTGCGTATCAGGGGGAAACCCTGCTGCTGCTTCGCGTGGCGGAAAGCGTGATATCGACCGACGCCAACTGCCTGGAAGTGCCGCTGTTGCTGAATCAGCACAACGTCTGGCAGGCAGGCACCAAACGTTTTTACCGAGATGACCTGGATTATGATTTCAGCGACCCAAGAATGATTGCGCTGAAGGCTGACCCTTCGGTGATCTGGCTGACCTCCATGTCGCATCTGCGTCTGGCGCGCAGTACGAACGGCGAAGATTTTGTGGTGGATGCTCAGCCATTTTTGACCGCCGATACGCAATACGAACAGTTTGGCTGCGAAGACCCGCGCATTACGCTGATCGACGGCATTTTTTACATCAACTATTCGGCCATTTCGCCTTACGGCATTTCCACCGCGCTGGCCACCACCCCTGATTTTGTGACCGTGGAAAAAAAGGGCGTGATTTTCTGCCCGGACAACCGTGATGTCTGTTTCTTCCCGGAAAAAATCAACGGCAAATATCAGGCGCTGACCCGCCCTTCGCCGAAACATTTCGGAAAGCCTGAGATCTGGATGTGTGAGTCTCCGGACATGCTGCACTGGGGCAATCACCGGCATTTATTGGGCAGCGCGTCCGGCGACTGGGATGCGCTGAAACTGGGCGGCGGCGCACCGCTTATCAAAACGGAGCGCGGCTGGTTGCAGATTTACCACGGGGTAGACAAAGATCAGCGTTATTGCCTCGGCGCGATGCTGCTCGACCTGAATAATCCGTTCAACATCCTCGCCAAATCCTCCGTACCCCTCTTACAGCCGGAAGCCATTTACGAAAAAGAGGGATTTTTTGGCAACGTCGTCTTTACCTGCGGCGCGCTGCTGGAACGGGACGTGCTGAAAATCTACTACGGCGCAGCCGATGAATGTATTGCGCTGGCGACCATGCCGCTCGATGCGTTATGGGCGCATCTCGGAATGACGCAGTGAACACGATTGACGCTTTATTGCGGCAATTTCATGACCTGAAATTGCCGCTGCCCGCCGGAGAAAAAATTCGATTTTCCGGTGTGGGTAACCATGATGTCTATAACCTGACCGCACCGTTTCGCTGCGGCGACCTTATGGTCATTGCCGCACGCGTCGAACCAAGACACTCCGAATTATCGCAGATCCGTTTTTTCGAATTTGATGGCTTCCGTCAGTGCACATTACTGCCGGACGCGCCGGTCTTCGCCTTACAGGATCCGTTTTTCACCTGTATCAACGGGGAGTTTATCTTTGGCGGAGTCTGCGTTGAAGCCGATGAAGACACCGGTGAAATTCTGCGCTGGAAAACCCTGCTTTACCGTGGCGCGGATATCTATTCCCTGCGCCTGTTTTTCATCGGGCCGGAGGGCATGAAAGACATCCGTCCGGTGGGTTTACCGGATGGAAAAGTGTTGCTGTTTACCCGCCCGCAGGGGGAAACCGGCGGGCGGGGCACCATCGGTTATATCCTGCTGGATTCGCCCGACGATCTGACCCTGCACAACGTGGCGCAGGCGACGTTATTACACGGGCAGGTGAGTGCCGAAGAATGGTGTGGCGTGAATGCCGCTTACGTTCTTGAGGAGCATCGCGTTGGTGTGCTGGCCCATGTCGCCCGTTTTGATGCGCAAGGGCACCGGCACTATTACGCCTGTTCGTTTATTTTCAACAGCCAGACGCACCACTGTTCAGCCCTGAAAATCATCGCTGAACGCAGCCAGTTCAAACCCGGAGCAACCAAACGCGCCGCTCTGGAAGACGTCATTTTTCCCGGCGGTCTGTGCTTCTCGGCTTCGTCCGCGCCCCGCTTATATTGCGGTACCAGCGATTGTGAAGCGCAATGGACAGAGATTGATGACCCTTTCAGATGACAGGCATGCAGAGAAGTGCCCCGGACAGGGCATAAAGCCTTGTCCGGGGGTGACGCGGATCAGATATCTTCAGACAAATACATCTTGCGCAGGTAATGCGGTACGGCGTCGTCGGCGTTGGAACCGATGATTTCTGCGTCCGGCATGGCGGCTTTCAGACGCGGCAATGAACCGCTCATCAGGCAGCCTTTACCGGCCATTGTCAGCATTTCAAGGTCATTCAGACCATCACCAAAGGCGATGCAGTCTTTCAGCGTATAACCCATCAGTTTTGATACGTACTCCAGCGCATGACCTTTCGAGACGCCGCCCGCCATCACTTCCAGGCAAACCGGCAGTGAGAAGCTGACGTTAACGCGATCGCCCCAGCGTGCGTTGATCGCCTCTTCGAGCGGCAGCAATTTCTCGTGATCTTCACAGGTGAAATACACTTTGCAGATGCCGTCAGTTTCCAGCAGGCCCGGTTCATAGAGCTTGTATTTGAACACTGATTCGCGGAAGAAATCGTCCTGGTCGGCACGGTCGCGGTTCATGTACCAGTCGTCATTGCGATAGACGTTGGTCAGAATATCCGGGTTGTTGTGCATGATACCGAACAGATCTCTGGCGATGTCTTCATCCAGATTGTGCGAAAAAATCAGATCGCCGTCGGTGTTGTGCACGCGCGCACCGTTGGATGTGATCATGTACGCGCTGATGTCGAGATTGTCGCGCATCTGCGCCACATCGATATGGTGACGCCCGGTGGCGAACACGAAGTGCACGTCGCGCTGGGTCAGCAATTTCAGCGTCTCTTTCGCGAACGGGCTCAGGGTATGGTCAGGTGATAGCAGTGTGCCATCTAAATCGGAAGCAACAACATGGTACATAGCGTAGGTTCTAACCTCTGATGGAGTTGTGCGCGGCGAACCGCGGATTAATGCTGTCGCGCAAAAAAGCGCATGATAGCGTCCAGCGCCTGTGCCCGAAGGTCGTCCCGCTCGAACAGGATCTCATGGCGCGCGCCTTCAATGACCAGCGGTTTGTCCCCTTCACAAGGGTGACCCGCCACGGCCATGGCCTGACAAAAAGCAAGGTGCGACCGGTTATCGACCACGCGGTCTTCGCTTGCCTGCAATAAAAGGACCGGGGTGGTGATTTTTTCCGCTTCTTTCAGGATATGCATCCCGGCGTCAATGCCTTCACGCACCCAGTGATAGGTCGGCCCGCCGACCTGCAGTTCCGGATAATCCGCGTAATAACGCAGATTACGACGATAACGCTCGCGGCTGTGGGTCAGGCGATTCACCACAAACGGCAGCGGACGCCAGTGGCCGGTACCGAGCGCATAGCCGTCGCGGCGCACCGGACGGTTTTCCGCCCAGTTGAGGATCCGGCGGGATATCCAGCCCGGCATCGGCAAATAGATGCCGGTCATCGGTGCAAGCAGTGCCGCCGCGTCAAAACTTTGCGGATTTTTCGCCAGATAAAGCGCCAGGATCGCGCCGCCCATGGAGTGTGCCAGTGCGAACTTTTTCGCATACTGACGTGGGGCAATCTCCCGCTGATAAAAGCGTTCGAAATCTTCAACATAATCGTCAAAGTGCTGAACGTGGCCGCAATGCGGATCGTCCAGCATGCGGCCGGAACGCCCCTGCCCGCGATGATCCACAATCATCACATCGTAACCACAGTGGAATAAATCGTAGGCGACTTCGGGGTATTTTACGTAACTTTCGATACGCCCCGGTGACACCATAATGACTTTATCATGATCGGGAGAGCAGAACCGGACGTAGCGGATCGGGACATCGTCAACGCCGTTAAACTCACCTTCCTCACGCTGCCGCCAGAAATCGAGCAACGGCCCGGTAGCAAAGGCGGAAAACTCCTTTTCACGTGTTAACCACCTTGCGTAATTCGCAGACATTCAGTTGATCCAAAATTGTTAGGCAGAGAGGAGAAAAGTGTTATTTGTGAGCTATAGCGCAAAGACAGACAATGGCGTATTGTGCCACAAAACAACATAAAACGTATTCAGGGAGTCTCGCAATGACACTGGACTGGTGGTTAACCTACCTGCTCACTACTTCTATCTTAAGTCTTTCTCCGGGTTCCGGTGCCATCAATACAATGAGCACGGGCATCAGCCATGGCTATCGTGGCGCCGTGGCGTCAATCGCCGGTTTACAGCTGGGATTATCGATCCACATCGTGCTGGTCGGTGTCGGGCTGGGCGCGCTGATCTCATCCTCGCTGCTGGCCTTTGAGTTTCTCAAATGGTTTGGTGCAGCCTACTTAATCTGGCTCGGCATCTGCCAGTGGCGCTCTGCCGGGGCGATTGACCTGAACGCCCTCGCCAGCAGCATGCCGCGCCGCCGTTTATTCAAACGCGCCATTCTGGTGAACCTCACTAACCCCAAAAGCATAGTGTTTCTTGCCGCATTATTCCCACAGTTTATCATTCCTCACCAGCCGCAGGCTGCGCAATACGTGGTACTCGGCGTCACTACGGTCGTGGTCGATATCATTGTGATGATTGGTTACGCCACGCTGGCAACGCGTATTGCCGGTTGGGTTAAAGCGCCGAAACAAATGCAGTTGCTGAACCGCATTTTCGGCTCGCTGTTTATGCTGGTGGGGGTTTTGCTGGCGAGTGCCCGCAAGGTGTAAGTGTTAAGAATACAAAAAGGGTCCGGTGGTAAGCCGGACCCTTTTTGTGCAGAATCGCTGATTAACGGTTCACGATAAGCGCAATACCAAAGCCTGCAAATACCACGCCTGCCACGCCATCAATCCATTTCGCTAAACGCTGATACCCGCGACGCATCGCTGGCAAGGCAAACACCAGCGCGACGAGAGTAAACCAGGCCAGTGTCTCGGCGATGATCAGGATAAACAGACCCCAGCGCTCGCCGCCTGTCACGCTGTCGCCGACAAACATGGAGAATACGCTGCCGAAGTAGATAACGGCTTTCGGGTTGGAAAGATTGGTCAGCAGGCCGCGCATAAAAGTGCGTCCGTTTGCTGGCAACGCCACGGCGGTTTCAACCACTTCCGTTTCGCCCGCCTGTTTTTTAGAGCGCGCTGATTTCAGCAACTGCCAGCCCATCCAGCACAGGTACAGGCCACCGCCGACGGTGATAATCTGGTGCAGCCAGGCCATTTTTTGCAGGATCAGATGCAGACCCATCAGCGCCACTGCCGCCCATACCGCAACGCCGAGCGTAATCCCAATGACACCCATCATGGCTTCTTTACGCGAGCGGCTGGCTGCCGTTTGCGAAACAAAGAAAAAGTCCGGGCCCGGACTCGCCAGCGCGATCATGTGCATCATCGCAACCATCAGGAACAGCATCAGCATGATTTACTCTCTTTATGGTGTGTGGGGAATTCTTGACTGTCAGTCGTCGCCGTTATCAATGTGATCGCGGATCATCGCCATAAATGGCCGCCCGAACTTCTCCAGCTTACGCTGGCCGACGCCAGTGATATCCAGCAAATCGCTCGGGCTTATCGGCAGATGTTCAGCCATTTCCAGCAGCGTGGTGTCGTTAAACACCACGTATGGCGGCACATTATTGTCGTCGGCCAGTGACTTACGCAGCTTGCGCAATTTGGCAAACAGCTTGTGATCGTAATTACCGCCGTACGTTTTCTGGCGGGACGGACTTTTAATTTTCAGCGTCTGAATACGCGGTACCGCCAGCTGTAACGGGATCTCTCCACGCAAAACCGGACGCGCTGCTTCTGTCAGCTGCAAAGCCGAGTGCATGGCGATATTTTGCATAATCAGCCCGAGGTGGATCAGCTGACGCACCACGCTGGTCCAGTGTTCGTTGCTGTGTTCTTTACCGATGCCGTACACCGTCAGTTTGTCGTGGCCGTATTCGCGGATACGCTGGTTATTGGCGCCACGCAGCACTTCGACCACGTAACCTAAACCAAAGCGTTGCCCGACGCGTGCCACGACTGACAGCGCTTTCTGCGCATCCAGCAGGCCGTCGTAGCGTTTCGGCGGATCGAGGCACACGTCGCAGTTTCCGCAGGCGTTTTGTTTGCCTTCGCCAAAGTAATTCAGCAGCACCAGACGGCGGCAGGTTTGCGCTTCGGCAAACGCGTTCATCGCATTCAGCTTGTGGCGTTCAACGTCCTGCTGCGCACCCGGTGGTTTCTCTTCCAGGCAGCGACGCAACCAGGCCATATCCGCCGGATCGTAAAGCAGTACCGCTTCCGCCGGCAGGCCATCACGCCCGGCACGGCCAGTTTCCTGATAGTAAGACTCGATGGTGCGCGGAATATCAAAGTGCACCACAAAACGCACGTTGGGCTTGTTGATGCCCATACCGAACGCCACGGTAGCCACCACGATTTGCAAATCATCGCGCTGAAAACCTTCCTGCACCCGTGCACGGGTGTCGTTATCCAGCCCGGCATGGTACGCGCCGACGCTCAGGCCACGGCTTTGCAGACGCGCCGCCGTGTCTTCCACTTTGGCGCGGCTGTTGCAGTAAATAATGCCGCTTTTGCCGCGCTGGTCTTGCACGAAGCGGATCAGCTGATCGAGCGGTTTAAATTTCTCCACCAGCGTGTAACGAATATTTGGGCGGTCAAAACTGCTGACCTGAATCAGCGGATCGTTAAGCTCGAGCAGACGGACAATGTCGTTGCGCGTAGCTTCATCCGCGGTCGCGGTCAGCGCGATCACCGGTAACTGCGGATAACGCAGTTTCAGCTGGCCGAGCGCACGGTATTCCGGGCGGAAATCGTGGCCCCATTGGGAGATACAGTGGGCTTCATCCACGGCAAGCATCGCCGGATTCCACTGTTGCAGCTGTTCGAGGAAATCACCCAGCATCAGACGTTCCGGCGCGATATACAGCATTTTGATGCGGCCGGTACGGCAGCCCGCCATCACTTCCTGTTGCTGCTCGCGGGTTTGCGTCGAATTGAGGCAACCGGCTTCCACACCCGCCGCCATCAGCTGATCGACCTGATCTTTCATCAGCGAGATGAGCGGTGAAACCACCAGCGTCAGGCCGTCCATCACCAGCGCAGGGATTTGATAGCACAGCGACTTACCGCCGCCGGTCGGCATGACAACCAGACAATCCCGGCCAGAAATGGCGGTATTGATGATCGTTTGCTGACCCGGTCTGAATTGCTGATAGCCGAAGGTATCGCGTAATACCTGATGAGCCAGCTCTTCTTTATTTATCACTGCCGCCGTAGACACTCAATTCCCCAACTGTTCAAACCACCCGGCTAAGCCCTAAAGCCGCCGGGGCTGTACTGCAATGACATAATATACCCGAAAGGCGGCAAGCGAGGGCATCCCGCTGCGCCTGCCGGAGTCAGTGCTCCGGGGCCGGGTGCCGCAAACGCACCTGCAACCTGAAGTAAGACGGGTATTTTTACATCATATCGTTAAGCATGATACCCACACCGACGCGAGTCTGCTTGTGGTTGTAGTCAATTAATGACTCACCGTAGCCGCTGAACACTTGCGTGTAGAAGCGTACGTGCTTGGAAATCGGATAGCTCCAGCCCGTGGTTGCGCCGCCGTAGCCGGTGTTCCAGTTGTAACGGCTTTCCACGCTAAAGACGCTGTCGCCCCAGGCGTAGCCTACTTTCAGACGGTAATAACCCATGTATTTGGTGATGTCGCGGTTATCGTCGTTTTCATCGCTTTCAGGAATACGGTACCAGGGCTTGAGATCCACCTGCCAGTTACCGTTTTGCGCCATAAAGCGGGCATACACGCGGTTCCAGCTGCGGGACGTCGGGTCTGAGCGACCGTTTGACTGGTGGCTAACACCGTACTCGGCTTCACGCAGCGTCCAGCCCAGGAAATCGTAGTCCGTCGCCCACGCCAGGAAAAGCTGTGGTTCGTAATTGGTTTCACGGAAAGGTGAAGACTGGCCACTGTTCGACAGCTGCCAGAACGATTTCTGCGTGTAGGACGCGCCAAGCACCGAGTTGTCACCGGCAATACCGCGCCACAGCGGGAAGGCCAGGCTCAGCTGGAATGCCACTTCGTCATGACGGGCTTTATCCGCCCAGTCATAAGACTCAATGGCTTTCTTATTGATATTGCTGGTGTCGGTGTAAAGCAGGTAGTTCGACTCATAAGGGTAAAGCGTAAAAGGGTTATCGTGATCCTGCAACATGCTGGCGACGATGCTGCCACGCACGGCGGGCTTATCATGCACTTCTTGTACCGTTGCTTCTTCTGCATGTCCCAGTAATGGCAACGCCAACATGGTGGCCCCGACAGCCCAAATTTTACGCATTTGTCCTCACCCTTTAGTGTTAAATAATGTTGTTAGTCTTTGTGGTTTAAAATAGCCGGCTGCCGGCCGGTATTCAGAAACTGAGAAAGCAGAGCATTTTACACACATATACATTCCGACAAGAGTATTGAATAGATTTATCGCGCACGAGGTAGAATTCCCCGCCTCCGGCACTTAAGATCAACATTCCATTAACTCTTTGCGCGACTATAGCGCTCTTGTCGTTTGGATCAGGAAACCTTTCATGTCTGCGTCATCCCTAAGCCACGAAGCTGCTCTGCAACTGATTGGTAATATTTTCGTTTATGACATGCCTTTTAACCGCGAACTCGGTCTGGAACTTAAACGTCTCGACTGCGATTACGCGGAGCTGAAATTTGCCAATCAGACCAAACTGGTCGGCAACGCTGCGCAAAAAATCTTACACGGTGGCGTTATCGCGGCCGTGCTTGACGTCGCGGCCGGGCTGGTGTGCGTGACCAGCTCGCTCATCCGGCGCGATAAACCCGATCATCCTCTGCTTGAGGCTGAAATGCGCCAGCGGTTAGCAAAAATGGGCACCGTCGATTTACGCGTCGATTATCTTCGCCCCGGCCGTGGCGACTTCTTCATCGCTTCTGCCAGCCTGATCCGCGCCGGAAATAAAATCTCTGTGGCCCGCGTCGATCTGCACAACGACAGCGGCATTCATATCGCGACCACCACCGCGACCTACATGGTCGGCTAAAATCTGCTTAACACGTTGCTGAAAAAGAAATCTGGCAGCGTAAATCAGGTACACTCGCGATCCGTTAATCTCTTTCTTTTCAGGTACCCACATGGATGCACAACGTACCCGGCAAGGCGTTATTTTTGCCTTTATCGCCTATTTGATTTGGGGGATCGCACCGGCGTATTTCAAGCTGATCAAAGAAGTGCCCGCCGATGAAATTCTAACCCATCGGGTGATCTGGTCCTTCTTCTTTATGTTAGTGCTGCTGTCCGTCAGCCGCAGCTGGGGCGATGTCCGGCGGGTGCTGGCACAACCTAAGAAAGTCGGCATGCTGCTCGTCACCGCGCTGTTTATCGGGGCGAACTGGCTGATTTTTATCTGGGCGATCAATAACAATCACATCCTCGAAGCCAGCCTCGGTTACTTTATCAGCCCGCTGGTGAATGTCGTGCTGGGCATGCTGTTTTTGCGCGAAAGGTTCCGAAGTTTGCAATGGCTCGCCGTGGTTCTGGCGTTCGCCGGTGTGCTGATCCAGGTCTGGATGTTTGGCTCAGTGCCGATTATCGGGCTGGGACTGTCGCTCACCTTCGCTTTTTACGGGCTGTTGCGTAAGAAAATCGGCGTGGATTCCCAGACCGGTATGCTGATCGAAACGCTTTGGCTGCTGCCGCTGGCGGGCATTTATCTGTTCTTTATCGCCAACAGTCCGACCAGTAATCTGTCGGCTAATCCGTGGTCACTGGATTTACTGCTGATGGCTGCCGGGATTATCACCACTATCCCTCTGCTGTTCTTCACGGCGGCGGCGGCGCGTCTGAAGCTGTCGACGCTGGGCTTTTTCCAGTATCTCGGCCCGACGCTGATGTTCCTGCTGGCAGTGGTGTTCTACGGCGAAACCGTAAATACCTCGCAGCTCATCACCTTCGGCTTTATCTGGGTGGGGCTGCTGTGCTTTATCACTGACGCGCTCTATACGCAGGGCCGCCTGCGCCGGGGCGTGACGGCAAAAGCCTGACCGATCGAAAAAGCCCCTCTCCGTTTTTGCGGTGAGGGGCTTTTTTATTGGCTTAATAACAGAACGTTACAGCCAGTTTTTGCGCTTGAAATACAGGTAAGGCGCCAGACCCGCGAGGATCATCAACCCGATCGCCCCCGGATAGCCGAATGCCCATTTCAGCTCAGGCATGAATTCGAAGTTCATCCCGTAGCTGGATGCCACCAAGGTTGGCGGCAGGAAAACGACCGATACCACCGAGAAAATCTTGATGATGCGGTTCTGCTCGATGTTGATAAAGCCCATCGCCGCCTGCATCAGGAAGTTCACTTTCTGGAACAGGGATTCGTTATGGGGCAGCAGGGATTCGATATCGCGCAACACTTCACGCGCCTGCTCCAGCTGGCCTGCCGGTAAACGCGCTTTTCGCACCAGGAAATTCAGAGCGCGCTGGGTATCCATCAGACACAAACGGACTTTCCAGCCGATATCTTCCAGCTCTGCCAGCGTGGAGAGCGCGGCGTCATACTCATCGCCCTGATGCCCTTCCATGATCACGCGGCTGAGTTTTTCCAGATCGCTGTAGATGTTTTCGATTTCATCCGCCAGCTGTTCGATTTTGGTTTCGAACAAATCCAGCAGCAGTTCGTAGGCATTGCCGTCGACCAGCGTCTGGTTGCGGGCACGCATACGGTAAAGACGAAATGCCGGTAATTCGCGCTCACGCAGGGTATACAGGCGGCCTTCGCGCACGGTGAATGCGACGGTGCTGTTACCGGCGTGGTCTTCGGCATCTTCATAATAAAAGAAGGAGTGAATGTGCAGGCCGTCTTCATCTTCGAAGAAACGCGCCGAGGCTTCAATGTCATCCAGCTCGGGACGTGTTGCCAGGCTTTGCCCTAATTCATGTTGAACGCGTTCGCGCTCTTGCTCATCAGGCTCGACTAAATCTACCCACAATGAGGTTTTGAGATCGTCTGCCTCGTCCAGCTCTAAACGGGATAAGCGGCTGTTTTCTAATTTAAAAGCACTCAGCATGTGCCCGTTCTCCCAAGAATTACAGAAAGTGGACAACGCGTTGAAGCACAGAAAATCACGGGGCGAAAAGAGTCACCGGCGTAATTCAGACCAAATTCAGATCTGACTCACAGCGACAGAACGGGGGTCGCTGACAACCACTAAGGCCATCAGCAAAGAGGAGGGCCTTAGAAGTGGTACCTAATGAACAGGTTATTGAGCCAGTATCTACTGGGTGTGTCCAAGGCGAAGTTCCTCATTGATAATAGTGCGCGCATGTTACGCCGGGAATAAAAAGACTGTCAACCGCCAACAAATCTAATCTGGCAACATTTCGGCATAAAAATCTTGCTCAGATGATAACCTTTACTGACTTATGTCTGACCGGTTTTTTGGCTACACTCAGAGGCCTGATCCCTCCTCCTTTCCAGAAGCCAACAATGATTAAGCAGATTTCCCAAGACACACTGTGCGACCTGATCACCCAGGCTGCGCATTCTCCCCGCCTGCGTCAGAATCTGAACATTCATCCTGCACCGGAAGATGACGTACAGCGCCTGGCGATTGCGATGGAGCCGGGCACTTACGTGCGCATTCACCGCCATCCGCATACCTGGGAAATGCTGACCGCGCTGCGCGGGCGTTTTCTGGTACTGATTTACGATAACAGCGGCAAAGTCACCGAACGTCTGTGGCTCGGCGCAGAAACCCGTCTGCTGGAAATCCCGGCCAATACCTGGCACAGCGTATTATCCCTCGACGAAGGCGGCGTGATTTTTGAAGTGAAACGCGGCGCGTATCAACCGGTTCAGGAACAGGACTGTCTGCCAGGCACCCCGCCGGAAGGCGAAGAAGGCGTAAAAGACACGCTGAAATGGTATGCGACAGCGGAAGTGGGTGAGGTTTTTAGCCTTTAGTTATTTGCTCCTCCCCCTGCAAAGGGAGAGGAGTTAAAAATCAAACGACTTCGAGGCGAGCATAAGCGGCGACCAGCCACTTAATCCCTTCCCCCGGGAATGCGACTTGCAGACGGCTGTGTTCGCCGCTGCCTTCCATATTGACGATGGTGCCTTCACCGAATTTAGGATGCACCACGCGCTGGCCAAGTTTGAAACCGGTGTCGCTGACGCTGGTCGGCGTGCCGACGCTGCGGTTGCTCATCGGGCGCGAGACGTTAGCCCGCATTCGTACTTCCTCTACGCAGTCCTCGGGCAGTTCACCGACAAAACGTGAAGGACGGTGCGACACTTCCTTGCCGTACAAACGTCGGGTTTCGGCGTAGGTCAGGGTCAGTTTTTGCATGGCGCGGGTTACGCCCACATAGGCAAGACGGCGTTCTTCTTCCAGACGGCCACTTTCTTCCAGCGACATCTGGCTCGGGAACATGCCCTCTTCCATACCGACGATAAAGACCTGCGGGAACTCCAGCCCTTTGGCTGAGTGCAGCGTCATCAGTTGTGCAGCATCCTGATTCGCATCGGCCTGACCTTCGCCCGCTTCCAGCGCGGCATGAGACAGGAACGCCTGCAACGGCATCAGATCTTCGTCTTCATCCTGATAGCTGAACTGACGCGTTGCCGTCACCAGTTCCTCTAAGTTTTCGATACGTGCCTGCCCTTTCTCGCCCTTTTCCTGCTCATACATGATGAACAGGCCGGAATCTTTAATCACCCGGTCAGTCTGCACGTGCAGCGGCATATCGGCGGTTTCATGTGCCAGCGCATCCACCAGTTCGGTAAAGCGTTGCAGCGAAGAGGCTGCACGGCCCGCCAGGGCTTTGTCCTGCAACAAGGCACGCGTTGCCTGCCACATCGTCAGCTGACGGTCACGCGCGGTATGCCGCACCACGTCAAGCGTCCGGTCGCCAATGCCGCGCGTCGGGGTATTCACCACGCGTTCAAAGGCAGCATCGTCATTGCGGTTCGCCATCAGGCGCAAATAGGCCAGTGCGTCTTTGATTTCCTGACGATCGAAGAATCGCTGACCGCCGTAAATGCGGTACGGCATCGCCATCTGCAATAACGCTTCTTCCAGCACACGCGACTGGGCGTTGCTGCGGTAAAGAATGGCGCAATCTTTCAGCGCGCCGCCGTTGTCCTGCCAGGTTTTGATGCGGTTAACCACAAAGCGCGATTCATCCAGCTCATTGAACGCGCAATAGAGGGAAATCGGCTCGCCCTCGCCGTCTTCGGTCCACAGGTTTTTGCCCATACGGCCGCTGTTGTTTTCAATCAGCGAGTTGGCGGCTTTCAGAATGGTGCTGGTGGAGCGGTAATTCTGCTCCAGACGGATAGTTTCCGCATTCGGGAAATCTTTCAGGAAGCGCTGAATATTTTCGACCTGCGCACCGCGCCAGCCGTAGATAGACTGGTCATCGTCGCCGACGATCATCACGTTATTGTTGTCGCCTGCCAGCAGGCGGATCCACGCGTACTGAATGCTGTTGGTGTCCTGGAACTCGTCCACCATCAGGTTGGTAAAGCGTTCGCGGTAATGTTGCAGGATATGCGGCTTGTTGAGCCAAAGCTCATGGGCGCGCAATAACAGCTCGGCGAAATCCACCAGCCCGGCGCGGTCGCAGGCTTCCTGATAGGCCTGATAAATCCGCAACCAGGTCGCTTCAATCGGGTTGTTATAGGTTTCGACGTGCTGCGGGCGCAGACCTTCATCTTTTTTACCGTTGATGTACCACATGGCCTGACGCGGCGGCCATTGTTTATCGTCGATGTTCAGCGCTTTGATCAGACGTTTTATCAGACGCATCTGGTCGTCGCTGTCGAGGATCTGGAAATCCTGCGGCAGTTTGGCATCCAGATGATGCGCACGCAGTAAACGGTGTGCAAGCCCGTGGAAAGTACCGATCCACATGCCGCCCTGACTGGTGCCGATCAGCTGATCGATACGGTGGCGCATTTCCGCCGCCGCTTTGTTGGTAAAGGTGACGGCCATTATCGAATACGGCGAGCAATTCTCCACCGACAGCAGCCACGCAATACGGTGAACCAGTACGCGGGTTTTGCCACTGCCTGCCCCGGCCAGCACCAACAGATTGCTGCGCGGCGCGGCCACGGCTTCACGTTGTTTTTCATTGAGGCTGTCGAGCAGGTCAGAAACGTCCATAGGCACCGTTTGTCAGAATGAGAAAAGCACTCACGCGATCAATGTCGCCGTGAACGCTTTTCTACTGTGAATTTATACAGAGTATTTAATGAAGGGATTATAGCAATGCTGTCAGCGATGCCAACTGCGAAATCTCAATATGCGGTAACAGACGGGCATCGCGGACGTGCATCAGGTTGCCTTCACGCAGATTTATCCAGCACGCCTGCATCCCGCAGGCCACGGAACCCGCCACGTCGGTGGTGAGATCGTCTCCCACATGCAGAATATTTTCCAGCGGGATATCGAGTTTCATCGACGCCTTTTTATACATGTCGGCGTAAGGTTTTGCCCGGCCATGATCGCCCGCGCGCAAGGTGAACTGGAAATACTGCGCCAGACCGCAGGCGTGCGGATCGGCATTGCCGTTTGTGATCGCCACTAAAGGCCAGCGTTCGGCCAGCGCCGCCAGTGCGTCATGGTTTTCGCCGGGAACATAAATCCGGCTGCGCCATTTCGCGAAGGTTTCCATCGCCACTTTAGTGCCATGCTTCGCATCGTCATCACTCAGGCCCGCACGGGTCATGGCCAGATGCACCGCCTGACGTCGCCATTCGGTCACGTCGTGATAAATCTCAGCGTCCTGCGCCAGTAATTCTGTACGCATCTGACGGATCGCATCCGGCGACATGTCTGCCAGCGCGGGGTGAAAGCCCTGAATAGACTTCAGGGTTTCAGTATCGGTACGGCGGATAACGTCGTAGTTGTCGTACAGCGTATCGTCTAAATCGAAAGTGATCGCTTCAATGCGTTTCAGCGGCCGATAGAACTTCATCAGGTTTTGCCTCGTTTTGCGCGGGGATGGGCGGCATCGTATACCGTCGCCAAATGTTGAAAGTCGAGGTGGGTATAGATCTGGGTCGTGGACAGATTCGCGTGACCCAGCAATTCCTGCACGGCTCGCAGATCGCCACTCGATTCCAGAACGTGCGTCGCAAAGGAGTGCCGCAATTTATGCGGATTAATGTGGCTGTTCACACCCTGTTTGACGCCCCACTCAGCAAAGCGTTTCTGGACGTTTCGCGCTGAAATGCGGTTGCCTTTACTGGATAAAAACATCGCGTCGTCCTGCGGACCAAACAGCGGGCGGCGCGCCAGCCAGTGTTCGAGCCAGGTGACCGCGGTACGGCCAATCGGCACTTTACGCTCTTTGCTGCCTTTCCCCAGCACGCGGACTTCACCGGATGCCATATCGACGTGTTTGCAGTCGATGCCGACCAGTTCCGATAAGCGGATCCCGGCGCCGTACATCACTTCGAGCATTGCGCGGTCGCGGACGGAAAGCGGATCGTCGAGATTGATTTCCAGCAGCTTATTCACTTCATCGACGTCGAGATTTTTTGGCAGATGCTTGGGGGACCGCGGCGTTGAGATGCCTTTCGCGGGATTGGCGCTCAGGACGCCCTGACGTACCAGCCAGTCCAGAAGACTGCGCAGCGAAGACATCCGCAGCGCCAGACTCGCCGGGCCTAACCCTGCGCGTTTGCTGCGCGCCAGCAGCATGCGGACTTTGGGCGCGTCAAGCTGTTGCCAGTCGGAAACACCGATTTCAGCGGCCATCGCGATCAGCGCATCTAACTGACGGCTGTAATTGGTGGAGGTCAGCGGACTGAGCTGACGCTCGACGTGCAGATAACGCAGAAACGCCTCGACTGCGGGATACAGAGGCGATTCGGTATGATTCATACCCGTTCGATCCAGCGTTCCAGTAAACCGGGCAACATTTTTGCCAGCTGGTCGAGCAACACGGTGCCCATGCCAGGCTGATAATGTTGCGGGTCGCGGCTGCTGAAAATCAGCACGCCCAGTTCACCCTGTTCGCCCATCAGCGATAACGCGACTGAACCGACCGCTTTTGCTTGCGGTAAAAGCAGCAGTAATTCCGGGCCGTTCAGGCTGCCGAGATAATGCGGCGTTTCACCCAGCCGCTGAATGCGCATGGATTCGAACGCGCTGCGACTGACGGCCAGATGAGTAAAGTCAGACGGCGCGCCAATGCGCCAGCTCTCGCCGAACAGGCGCACGTTAGCCCCCGCCAGGCCGAGCGTACGGGCCCAGCGTTGCAGGCGGTTCAGCATATCCTGCAAACCGCTGGCGGCGGCGAGCGTGGCCTGGAGTTCGATCATTCGCCCGAAAAGGGATTCATTGATCGAGGCCTGCTCCATCAGCAGCGTAATCTCTTCTTCAAGCTGAGCAATCTGATGACGCTGACGCCCGAGTTGCCACTCCACCAGCGAAGTGCTGCCTTTCACCGGATGCGGTACGTGCATTTGCTCGACGCTGCGCGCATTGCGAATAAAGAAATCCGGGTTTTGCAGCAGATACTGCATCACGCTGTCGTCGTCGAGTGCTATCACCGGGTCAATCTGGTCATCAAGATTGTTCATAGATGAATAAATCCGTCGTAAACATGAGTGGCAGGTCCGGTCATATACAGCGGATGACCCGGCCCTTGCCAGCGAATATCGAGGCTGCCTCCCGGCAGTTCCACCTGTACTTCCTCTGCAAGTAAACCTTGCTGAATCCCGATAGCGACCGCAGCACAGGCACCGCTTCCGCACGCCTGTGTTTCTCCTGCACCACGCTCGTACACGCGCAGTTTCACGCTTTCCGGGCTGATTATCTGCATGAATCCTACGTTCACGCGCTCCGGGAAACGCTCATGGCTTTCAAGTATTGGCCCGAGCAGCTCCACTTCCGCTGTCAGTACGTCTTCAACCTGCAATACGCAGTGCGGGTTACCCATCGAGACAACACCGCAAAATACTGTGCGCTCTTCAGCCCGCAGAATATAGGTCTTTTCCGGTTTCGCCGCGCGGAAAGGCACCTGCTGCGGTTCGAAAACAGGTTCGCCCATGTTCACCTGCACGGTTTCATCTTCGGTGACGGTCAGCGTCATGCGGCCGGTCTGTGTACTGACGCGGATATCACGTTTGTTGGTCAAACCTTTGATACGGACAAAGCGGGCGAAACAACGCGCGCCATTGCCGCACTGCGCAACTTCGCTGCCGTCAGCGTTGAAGATGCGGTAATGAAAATCTAATTCAGGATCGTAAGGTGGCTCTACCACCAGCAGCTGGTCAAAACCTACGCCACGATGGCGATCGGACAAACGGCGGATCAACTCAGGGGAGAAATAGACATTTTGAGTCACGGCGTCAACAACCATAAAGTCGTTGCCCAGACCGTGCATTTTGGAGAACTGCATAACTGACTCCGTTTACCGCTGGTCAAATCCAGTCGCGATGATCCCTTCATAATGTGGACCCGGCAGAAAACTGCCGGAACCTTAGCCCGCAGGCTGATTAATCTCTGGAATTCGTCGAGAGGTTTTCTGGTGATACACCTTTTTGCTGCGAAGAACCGTCGTTGCTGGTTCCCGGAACCTGACTGGTTTTCTGCGTAGAAGATTTATCCGCAGGCGGGAAATACAACGGCCCTTTCAGTCCGCAACCGGAGAGAGAAAATAATATCGTCGCGGCCAGAGACCAGCGTAAAGCGTTTTTCATTTTATGAATGCCCGTAATTCATGCGACCAAGGCCTCTATAATCGCAGGTGGATCATGAAAAGCAACAGGAATCGACAAAACCCGCAGGCACACTTTCAGGATTTAAAGAGAAGGAAAGCCAGAGAATCTGCCGCGTGCAGGCGGTACATCACGCTTTTCTAATGCAGCTGGAATTGCTGTTTCAGCCGCGAAGGTTCGATCTCGCTCTCGGGCGGGGGAGCGCAGACTGCGGATAACGCATTGCTGCGAAAAGGGATCACCTGAATACGATCGTCGAGCGACACAATCTGGTAGAACTGCGGCAAGTTGAAGTTAATAAAGCTGGAGCCGTAAGTGAAACGATCATGGGAGGACGAATAGAAACGGCTGACGTCACGTACCAGGTCTTCTTTGCTGCCTTCGCAATGGTGATAAACCTCGACGCGGTTCGACTCATCGAGAATATAGATGTTAAAGCCGATATCGTCTGAGCTGTCTTCAAAGAAGAACTGAATGATCCCTTCACTGGCATAACCATCAATCACCGCCGGCAGGTGCGCCTGATCGGTCTGTAACTTCACGGATAAACCGTGCAGCTTGTTGTTAGAAATCGCACCATAGAATTCAATCGCATTTTCCAGCTTCTGCACCGACACGCTCAGGCGCTCGAAGAACAGACCCCAGGTTTGCCCGGCAACGCGCACGGCTTTGAACCGGCCCGGTTCGAGGCGTTTGCTCGACAGACGCAGCTCGATGCACTCGGTGACCAGTTGCTGAATACGCGTGCGGATAAGACCGCGCAGATGCTGGCTGTAGCAGAACACTTCCACGGACTCCGGCGGCGCAGCGTCCTGATGCATTTTGCCCAGAATGGTTTTCAGCGCTTCAAGAACCGCCTGCTCGCCGCTGAAATGCAGTGTTCGCACTTCATTCCACGAGTTGCGATAAAGCAGATCAATGCTGCCCACCATGCATTCCTGATTCTGCCCAAAGCTGAAGACATCCAGCTTACGGAAATCAAAATGCACAACCTGATTACGGAAGGCGGCAGTCGGATCATGCTCAAGGTTGACGATAATCGCCAGATGCCGGATTTCACACGGGCTGTACAACGCTTTCGGCGTCGGCGCCGCTAAACGCAGCGGGAAGTTGTGTGAAACATCCGCCACCAGCTCGCGCAATTTGGCGATATCACACAGGCCGCCACTTTTAATGTGCAGCCGCGTAGTGGAGGTCAGCAGGCCATTGAAATAGGCCCATGCCACCAGTTTATTCAGGTAACGGTTATATTCCAGCGGCTGATGACTGACGATCGATTCCATCGACGGCGACTGATTATACAGATACCAGCCCGTGCGGTTGGCGCGGCCAATCGGCACGTGAATAAAGGTTAAATCGTTCTCTGACAGGTCGGGCGAAATCTGCGGGTTAACCAGCGTGACTTTTCCCGGCAGCGCTTCGAAGGCGGCGTACAACTTACGGGTCAGCACGCCAATATCCTGCGGGCTGGCACTGACGCTTAAATTGTTGCGGCGGGCAAAGCGGATCAGATTGCGATAACTTTGCATCATCGCATCGAGCAATTCGTTGTGAGCTTCGCGCACCCGTTCGATTTTCCAGTTCGCCCGGTTATCCAGAATCGCCAGACGCTCTTCGTCCCAACCCCATTCCGCCACCAGCTGGCTGAGAATTTCACGACGCCAGCCCACCGACGCACGGGCGCGGGAGAGTTTTTCGCAGACTTTTAAATAGAAACAGCGGCGGACTAAATCAAGGCGGGTCGTATCTTCAATCTGGGTCAGGTAACGGGTCACGCGGTCGAGCATCATACAATAGGAATCAAGCCCGAAGCAGACGATTTCCCCCTGATGCAGACGCTGTTTGATGTCCATTGCCAGTAACTGCGTTTGAGGATATTCCCAGGAATAGGCTTCCAGCAGCAGGGTTTTCAGCACGGCTTTGTAGGGCGAATCGATGCTTTTATACAGCTGCCACAGGCTGGCGCCGAAATACTCTTCCGCCGACAGGGTACTGAGCCCGCCAAGATCGAGCCATTCATTTGGCGTCAGCGCACCCTGCGCGTAAAGCGAAAGCACGTATTCATCGTAATGCGCTTCTTCTTCACCCGGCACCATATTCCACAGAATACGCTTACCGCCCATCCGCACCGCGGTACGGTAGAATTCATCAAGCAATAAGATGTACTGAGTGGAACCGCAATCCTCACCGCCCAGACTGCCACTTTCATTGTGGCGGAAACGGTTTTCGTCGATCAGGAAGAAGCTGACTTCCACGCCCAGCGAGGCAGCCCATTTTTCCAACAGGCTGCATTTCTGCTGTAAGCGGTTGCGTTCTTCATTATCAAGCCAGGACTGATGGCAGACCCAGATATCCAGATCGGAACTCTGACTCTGGCCAATAGATGAGGTGCTGCCCATCGAATAGACGCCGGTGATCGGCAATTCGCCTTTCGCCAGAGGCTCAAGCGCGCTGCCCCATTTGTCTTCGAGGTCAGTCAGATAGTTTTTTTGAGAGTCATCAGGCGTGAAAAGGCAGATACCATGCGGAACCTTACCTTCAAGGTATCCCGGTATCAGAGGGTGATGATGATGTAGAAAGACGGGAAGCAACGTGTAGACCTGTTGAAACGCAGGACCCATTGCCGCCAGTGCACGATCGACTCGTAACTGGTTGATCGCATCCAATCTTTGCTTCAGTGTCTCGATGTAGAGGTACAAGACGTTTCGCCTGATTATTCAGTGTCTGGAAAGAACCCCGTTCCAAATCCGTCATTTATCGTGATGCTTATGCTTTGAACAACCGCGATTGTGCAAATAGTTGACGAATTATTGCTGGAAACGTGATCAATTTAACACCTTGCTGATTGACCGTAAAGAAAGTAACGCACCACAATTACTCTTCCGCTTCTCTGGATTTTACCGTTTGCCGTCAAACAGAACAAATCTCCTTTACGACCGTTACCCTTCTTTTACGAATGGCTTCTTACGCTGACAGCTTTCTATTGTCAGTGGTAGGATGGTCACAGAGACAGATAAACGGTAACAAAAATGTTAGACAAAATCATTCGAATTGCCACCCGCCAGAGCCCGCTGGCTCTGTGGCAGGCACAATATGTTCAAACTCAGTTAATGGCTTGTCATCCCGGTTTGCAGGTCGAACTGGTTCCTATGGTCACGAAAGGCGATATCATTTTAGATACTCCTCTGGCCAAAGTGGGCGGCAAAGGTTTGTTTGTAAAAGAACTTGAGCTGGCGATGCTCGATGGCCGCGCGGATATTGCCGTACATTCCATGAAAGATGTACCGGTAGAATTCCCTGAAGGCTTAGGTCTGGTGACCATTTGTGAACGTGAAGACCCGCGCGATGCGTTCGTCTCCAATCACTACGCCAGTCTGGCCGAGTTACCGCACGGCAGCGTGGTCGGGACCTCAAGCCTGCGCCGCCAGTGTCAGTTGCGTCAGCAACGTCCCGATCTGCACATCCGCGATTTACGCGGCAACGTCGGTACGCGTTTATCCAAACTGGATAACGGCGATTATGATGCCATTATTCTGGCGGTCGCCGGGCTGAAACGCCTTGGCCTGGAGAGCCGTATCCGTACTGCGCTGACGCCGGAAGAGTGTCTGCCTGCGGTTGGACAAGGTGCTGTCGGTATTGAATGCCGTCTCGACGATCATTTCACCCGCGAATTGCTTGCTCCTCTGGCGCACCGTGAAACGACCTTGCGCGTTCAGGCGGAACGCGCCATGAATATGCGTCTCGAAGGCGGATGTCAGGTGCCTATTGGCAGCTATGCCGAACTCGACGGCGACGAGCTGTGGTTACGCGCACTGGTTGGCGCGCCGGACGGCAGTCAGATGGTGTGCGGCGAACGTCGCGGCCCGGCAGCCAATGCAGAAAGCATGGGCATTGATCTGGCGGATGAATTGCTGGCGAATGGCGCGCGTGAAATTCTGCAAGAGGTCTATCAGGGGAACGCACCAAAATGACCATTCTGGTAACCCGTCCTTCTCCGGCAGGAGAAACGCTGGTCAGTCGGCTGCGCGCTCTGGGCCGGGTCGCCTTCCATTCTCCGCTCATTGAATTTGCGCCGGGGAACCAACTCGCATCGCTGCCGAACCTGCTATCCTCATTAGATCAGCAGGATCTGGTGTTTGTGCTTTCACAACATGCCGTGAATTACGCCGATCGCGCATTACGACAGTCTGCTACCCGCTGGCCGGACACACTTTGTTATTACGCGATTGGCCGTACGACGGGCCTGCTGTTCCATCGTGCCAGCAGTCTGCCGGTTCTCTATCCTCAGGACAGCGAAACCAGCGAGACATTACTGAATCTCCCGTCATTGCAACGCATTCAGGGCAAGAAAGCGCTGATACTGCGCGGCAACGGCGGGCGCGAAAAGCTGGCGGAAACGCTGACTGAACGCGGTGTTGAAGTGTCGTACTGCGAGTGTTATCAACGCAGCCCGATTCACTACGATGCCAGTGAGCAAAGCGCCGTCTGGCAACGCGCCGGCGTAGATACGCTGGTGGTCACCAGCGGCGAAATGCTGCAACAGCTGTACCAGTTAGTTCCTGATTACTACCGACATTCATGGTTACTGCGCTGTAGCCTGGTGGTGGTCAGCGAACGTTTGGCAACCCTTGCCCGCCAGCTCGGCTGGCACGCTATTCGGGTTGCCGAGAATGCAGACAATGATGCGCTGATTCGCGCATTACAATTACCTGACTAAGGGATGTGCCAAAATGACGGAACAAAAAAATCCTTCCGTACCGGATGATGAGATTGTTATCGCCCCGGCGGTTGAGAGCCCCCAGCCAGATGCTTCCGTACGGGATCAGGAGCTGAAGACGTTGCGTAAAAAACAGCGTACCGCACCGGTATTAGGCGCTATCGCCATTGTGTTAGTGATCGCGCTTGGCGCCGGTCTTTACTATCACGGGCACCAGCAGGCGCTGGCCAAAGCCGCTTCTGATGAAGCACTTTCTGAACAACTCGACGCCCTGCAAAAAAGCCAGCAACAGGACAAACAGCAAATCGCGACCTTGTTGGCTCAACAGGATAAAAACCAGCAAACCGCCGATCGTCAGCAGGCCTCATTTGGCCGTCAGCTGAATGAACTCCAGGATAAAGTCGCCAGCATTTCCGGCAGCGATGCCAAAACCTGGTTACTGGCTCAGGCTGATTATCTGGTGAAACTGGCGGGCCGCAAATTGTGGAGCGATCAGGATGTCACCACGGCCGCAGCGCTGCTGAAAAGCGCGGATGCCAGCCTGGCAGATATGAATGATCCAAGCCTGATCGACGTGCGTCGCGCACTGAATGAAGACGTCAGCAGCCTGTCTGCGGTAACGCAGATTGATTTCGACGGCATCATTTTGAAACTCAACCAGCTGTCTAATCAGGTGGATAACCTGCGTCTGGCCGACAATGATAATGACGATTCGCCGATGGACAGCGACAGCACCAGTCTTTCTGGTTCACTGACCGAATGGCGTCAGAACCTGACCAAAAGCTGGCACAACTTTATGGATGATTTCATCACCATCCGTCGTCGTGATTCCACCGCAGAACCCCTGCTGGCACCTAATCAGGACGTCTACCTGCGTGAGAACATCCGCTCAAGACTGCTGATTGCCGCACAGGCCGTACCGCGCCATCAGGATGAAGTGTACAAACAGTCGCTGGAGAGCGTATCGACATGGGTACGGGCGTACTTTGATACCACAGACCCTTCGACCAAAGCCTTCCTCGAGGAGCTGGACAATCTCAGCCAGCAATCCATTTCGATGGACGTGCCTGATCAGCTGAAAAGCCAGCCGATGCTGGAAAAACTGATGCAAACCCGCGTGCGTAACCTGCTTCAGCAGCCCGCCGCCGCAACGCAGGGGGAATAACGCATGTTACGAGTTTTCGTGTTATTCCTGATTGTGTTTGCCGGGATTATCGTCGGCCCGATGCTGGCCGGTCATCAGGGTTATGTGCTGATCCAGACCGATAACTACAACATTGAAACCAGCGTGACCGGCTTAGTGATTATGCTGATCGTTCTGGTTCTGGTGCTGTTCTTTATCGAATGGATCCTGCGGCGCGTTCTGCGCACCGGCGCACGCACACGCGGCTGGTTTGCCGGGCGTAAAAGTTCTAAAGCGCGTAAGCAAACCAAAGAAGCCATGCTCAAACTGGCAGAAGGCGATCACCGCAAAATGGAGAAATTGCTGGCGCGTAATGCTGACCATGCCGATCAGCCGGTGGTGAACTACCTGCTGGCAGCAGAGGCGGCGCAACAGCGTGGTGATACCATTCGCACCAATCAGTATCTGGAACGTGCTGCTGAAATTGCGGATACCGACCAGATGCCGGTGGACATCACCCGCGTACGCATCCAGCTGGCGCAGGGCGAAATCCACGCTGCACGCCATGGCGTGGATCGTTTGCTCGGCCAGTCGCCGCGCCATCCGGAGATCTTACGTCTGGCAGAACAGGCATTTCTGCGTACCGGTGCCTACGGGTCATTGCTGGAGATTCTGCCTTCTATGGCGAAAGCGGATATTCATACCGATGACGAAATCCGCGTCCTGCAGGAGCAGGCTTATATCGGCATGATGAACCAGCTGATGGCGGAAGAAGGCAGCGATGGCCTGAAGCGCTGGTGGAAAGACCAAAACCGTAAAACCCGCCATGAAGTAGCCCTTCAGGTGGCAATGGCGACGCATCTGATTGAATGTAACGATCAGGATCTGGCGCAGGAAGTGATTCTCGACGGGCTGAAACGCCAGTATGACGAACGTCTGATCGCACTGATGCCGAAACTGCGTTCCGGCGATCCGGAGCAGCTGGAAAAAACATTACGGAATTTGATCAAGCAAAATGGCACATCGCCATTGCTAAGCAGCACGCTCGGTCAGTTGCTGATGAAGCACGGGGAATGGCAACAAGCGAGCGAGGCCTTCCGTGAAGCGCTGAAACAGCGTCCTGATGCGTATGATTACGCCTGGCTGGCAGATGCGTTGGATAAGCTTCATAAACCGGCTGAAGCGGCGGAGATGCGCCGTGCAGGGCTGATGTTAACCCTGAACAATTCGCAGCAACCGTAATAATCTTGCTGTCTGTTAAGGCTCCTTCGGGAGCCTTTTTTTGTGGCGCCGCACCTAGTCACAGCAATAAAATCAATAAGTTAATCGACACTACAGGCAACTATAATCGACCTCAAGCACCTGTAGTGTGGTCAAGATGTGGACGCTATAAGCTGGCATTACCCTTTAACGGATTAAAGGTAATTGCATCCTGCAAAAAGTCTGGTGAAAAGTGCGCATACACCATTGTTTGCTGTATTGATGAATGCCCTAATATCCGTTGCAAGGTAATAATATTCCCCCCATTCATCATGAAATGAGTGGCAAAGGTATGGCGTAAAACATGTAAAGACTGCCCCTTTGGGAGATCAGGTTTAACTTCCCTCAACAGCTCTCTGAACTGGTGATAGTCGGCTTTTGGAAATAAAAGTCCTGAGTCACGCTTTATCGTGTCGTCAGCAACGCTTTGCGAGATTGGAACGGAACGTTTCTTGCCAGCTTTCGTCTCAACGAACGTTACCCGATTTTTCACAACGTGTTCGGCTTTAAGATTCGCAACCTCACCCCAACGCCCTCCAGTGCTTAAACACATTATCGCGATCAGCCTGTTATCGCCTTTAAGCAATGCCAACATTTTGGCTATTTCGTCATTAGACATAAATGACATAGCTGTTTCAGATTCCTTTAGTTTTCCTATACCGCGGATTGGATGTTCGCCGTGATAGAAACCACCATCGATAAGGAAAGTGAAAAGCCCGCCTAAGACGATGAGATTACGATTTACAGTCGAGGCTTTAACCCCGCTCGCTAAGCGTTTAGCTCTAAATCTGGTTATGGCATTTTTATCTAATTGGAATGCACAAGGGTCATCAAGATGCTTGTTTATAAATTCAAGCTTGACCTTGTCCTGAGCTCCATACTTCGAATGTTTACCGCAGTACAACCACCACAAATCAATTAGTTCTGAAAGTGATCGTTTATCTGCTGGTTTAGATAACCATTCTTTATCGTGGTAATTAACCGCGACATATTTTTCGTATGCTACCGCTTCATGTTTGCGGTCGAACTTACGCCGGATGCGCTTTCCATTGCGCCCCTGCGGTCTTATGTCCACTTCATAGCGACCATCGTCAAGCTTCTTAATCGACATATTGAAGCCCTCCGATTTTGCAATCGTTACAAATACTTTGACACTCTATGTAACAAATAAACTCGTTGTGAAGCGTTAGCCAGTCTTTTGGTCTGAGTGCTGCGAGGTTGTTTCGGCCTGCCCAAAGTGTGCGAGAACCGGCGCAATCTGGCCGGCTTCAGGCGCAATCTCCTCTGACATAAACCACATCAAATACTTCTTAAATCTTGCGTGGTTAAGCAATTTCATAACAACCGTGACATCAGGTGTTGTTCTCCCAGATTCATAGTAAGAAAGCGATGAATAGGGAATATCAACAATTTCAGCTAGTTGCTTGCGATTAAGCCTTTCTGACTCGCGAATAAGCTTGATCTTGTCTGCTATGGAAGTTGACACGTTATCGATACCTCGTTATTTTAATCCGAAATTGATTAATGAAACCGAAAGCTACAAATTACTGGAAGCAATTACAAGCCATTGACGGAACCACCAAAGAGGTTAGCAGATGAACAAACAAATCGTAAGTGTCAGTGATGTGCTGCCTTATCCCGAATTTGCTAAGGCAATTGGAAAAACACCCGAAGCGGTGAAAGGGATGATTGAAAAAGGCAAATTACCAATCGTTGAAATGCGAAATCCCGAGAATCCAACCGCCCGCGGGGAATCTTGGGTTTACCTACCGGCATGGAATGCAGGCATGAAATTAGCCTTTGAAAGCCGCCCTAAAGAAATTCGCGACGGCTGGCTAATGTGGCTTGGCCTCGGTCAACCAAACTGAGGGAAATTGACTATGACTAACGGTACTTGTATAGCGAAAATGCTCAGAAATCATCAAACAACAAGCCCTATTGATTTCACAATCACTCATGGCAAAGGTCGTCAGGGTGTCATCATTTGCCAGCATCGTCGCTTCGCTAAGTTTATTGGTCTTCGCAACTTTCTCAAACGCATTACGGGAGGCTTGAAATGACAGTAATCACAGCAGCATTAGTTATGAAACAGCCGCAGGGTTTGCGCCGTGTTGTCGGCGAGCGTCTCGCGCAGACTCGCTGGATGAAAACGTGTGAGCTTTACAACCGGATGACAGAGCGCGAACGGCTGACGGTGTGTTTTCACGCTCAATTAAAACAGTCTCATTCAGTTATGAATTTGGAAGAAATGAATGAAGCTGACCGCGAGCTTATTGTTTGTGCTATTGATGAGTTGCGTTGTGCTTTTGATAAATTCCGCAGTGTTGGAATGACGAAAACCCGCTTTATATCTCGTCTGAGTATTAGCGAACGCCGGACTTTATATTTACACGCTGGTTTAACATCCGAAGAATTCAGCATGCCGCATTGGCGTATTGATGATAAAGCGTGTACTTGGCGGGAGGATTTATTCCGGGCATTACGGGAGTTATTCAGCTTGTTTGAAAATGCCCCGACTGTATTAACATCGGTTCGTCCAGAAACTTACCTTCACTAATAGTTTAATTTAAATAGTGCGCTTGACGGCGTAGGGTTTCTTTTTGTCTGGAGTTAAAGAAATGGCTTTAACAGTTGGCCAAGAAATGAGAAATAAAGCAGCCAGCGAAGCGAACGATTGGATGTTACAACAGGCGCGCAATGAAGCACGTAACGATGCAGCTGTTATTTTCTCATCGCATCTTGATGCGTTAATCAGTCACGCAATAAAAGATGATTTGAATAAGGTGGAGATATTAGAGCTTCTCCAACAAGAGTCTATTCGTTTTCATAATGTAGGATTAGAAAATCACGAGGTTATTTAATGCCAGATTTAATGGATTCAATACAAGAAAGAAATCTCGATGTTTTGGCTAATCAGGTTGCTGCACATCGAATCAATAATAGTGGAGTTTCTGCCTCTGTCTGCGAAGACTGCGACCAGCCAATCCCAGAGGCACGTCGCGCAGCGTTCCCCGGCGTGGTGCGTTGTGTATCTTGCCAAGAAATCACCGAGCAGAAACAGAAGCACTATAGGAGCTAATTATGATTCGTATTGAAGTGGGAGACTCTTGGGTAATAACCAGTGACTCATTACAGTTTATATTGAATAAAAAGAAAGTGGTTCTTTCTGGAGAAAAGAAAGGTCAGGAGTATTTAGAGTCTGTTGGTTATTACTCAAAGATTGAGCAGTTGGTGGGTGGCCTTATTCACTTTGATATTCGCGCGTCAAAAGTGAAAACCATTTCAGAGCTTGCTTCATCTATAGAAAGTATTGGTGAAATTTGCCAAGAGGCGTTTTCCGCTGCCTCGGTGAATAAATAATAATGCAGTTAATTACAAGGGGGCGCGTCGCCCCCTCGCCGCCGCCAAAAATTAACAACACCAACAAAATTAAATTTGTTGGTGTCTACTCTTGGAATGCGCCAAAAGAAGCTATCGGCAAAGAAAGACCGCTTACCCGTGATGAATTCCATCAGGGGCAAGCGATTTTAAATAAAATTCATTCCCTTCCTCATTTTCTGAGCGGCATCTTTGCCGGTCGTCATGAGTATCTACGTAAAACCTCCGGCTTGCTGACCGCGCATCGTTTCCTGTTTAACGTTTTTATGCCACGCATCTGGCCACGCATTGAGATTGTTAACCATAAATTCGCGAAGGAATTCGACGGTAGAGCGTTGCAATTATTTAGCGAACAGGCCGAAATCTATCGTCAGTTGCCGGGCATGAATGACCGCGAACTTAAGCAGCTGTCCATGCAGATATCATCACGGCTATTTACCGAATACGAAGATTTAAGCGATCAGTACATTGCCCAGCACGATGGCGAGCAATCAGCACTATTTACTGATCGGGCACAGCAAGAAATATACGGGCAGATTGCCGGGATTGCCCGTCACTTTAATGTCCGCCCTTTACACTGGAAAAAATATTGTAAGCGCAAAATGAACATGCGCGCAGCGTTCTCCAGTATTGCGCGACTGGTAAATGACGAATGGTGGGTTCGCCAGTTCAAAGCGCAGCGGATGCAGTGGCGTGAAGCACTGCTGATTGCCGTTGGTGAGGTCAATCTGCAAAAGTCAGGCTATGCCAGCAAACAAGCCATTCGCGATGTTCGTGCGCGCCGCTTGGCCGCAATGGAATATCTGAAATCCTGCGATTTGGAGAACGTCGAAACCGGCGAGCGCATCGACCTGATTGATAAAGTCATGGGGAGTATTTCTAACCCTGAAATCCGCCGTATGGAACTGATGAGCACCATTGCAGGAATAGAAAAGTATGCAGCGAGCGTGGGACATATCGGTATGTTTACCACCATCACTACGCCGTCTAAATATCACCCTACACGTCAGGTCGGAGCAAAAGAAAAGCGCCAAGTTAATTTTAATCACAAGTGGGATGATGCGGCGTTTTCACCAAAAGATGGCCAGCGCTATCTGGTGAAAATCTGGAGCAAAATGCGCACGGCGTTCAAGGATGCCGGTATCCGTGTTTATGGTATGCGCGTTGTTGAACCGCACCACGACGCCACGCCCCACTGGCACATGATGCTGTTCTGCGACCGTGCGCAGCGTCAGGCGGCTGTCGATATCATGCGTCGTTATGCACTAAAAGAAGACGGCCAAGAGCGCGGCGCTCAAAAACAGCGTTTTCAGTGTAAGCACATGAATAAAGGCGGTGCAGCAAGTTACATCGCTAAATATATTGCGAAAAACATTGATGGTTACGCCCTTGATGGCGAACTGGATCACGACACAGGACGCCCATTATCTGAAACGGCCGCAGCAGTTACCGCATGGGCTTCTACTTGGCGCATCCCCCAGTTTAAATCTATCGGCGTTCCTACCATGGGAGCCTATCGCGAACTGCGTCGTTTACCGCGTGGTGTGAGTATCGCCAATGAGTTTGACGAATTGGTCGAAGCTGCCCGCGCAGCAGCCGATACGGGCGATTTTGCTGCATATATTTCGGCACAGGGTGGAGCAAACGTACCGCGTGATATGCAAACCGTCAGAACTGCTCGGCATGTTGTTGATGAGCTCAACGAATATGACGAAGAGATCCAGAAGGTCATCGGTATTTATGCCCCGCATCTTGGCGCTGGCCATATCCATGAAACCCGTACAACACAATGGCGCATTGTCTCTAAGGCCGTTGACGTTGCTGTTCATCCTTTGAATTTAATAAGCGCCTCCGGCGCGCCTTGGAGTCCTGTCAATAACTGTGGGGAGGTCGAGACTGGAGCCGGACAGTTATTGCCTGCCACACCTCCTGAGTACACTGCTGCGGTGATAAATCTTATAGAGACCGGCGCTGTGAGTTGGAATGAGCCGGATGTTGCCAAGGTGCTAAGAGACACTTTAAAAGGGCAAGTCTCAAAGGTTAATCACCATCAGCACACATTCAATCCGTCAAAAGCGCGAGATTGCGCACCATCTGCACGCATGACGCGGCGAGAACGCGAAAGAATGCCGCAAATTGCGAGAGATTTAGAACAAAACGGTATTACCCCTGAACGGTGGGAGCTTGAGGTACTGGCTCGCGGGGCGGAAGTAATGTTTGATGATAATAAATACTCATATTCGTGCCCGGTTGAGTGGCCGGGTTTTGATTGCTAAACAACATTGGAGATGTTCACTGTGAGATGCATTCCTTTTCCACGACCAGTAGAGCGAGAGAGTTTGATTGATGTAGTTAATCAGCTGCATAAGCTGATTATCAAATCAGGCATTACGCCTGACCACCTCGTCACTTGCTCCGAAATGGTCAGGGACAACATTAAGAAAATCGATGGCATCAAAGAGGGGGATGATTTGGGCGTTTAAGTCTTCATTCGTCCGTTCAGATGTCACCATACGGTTATTAGCCGTATGGCTTGACGGAGAGGTTTAGAACGGGTAGATTAACCTCATACGGTTAATAGCCGTATGACAATTTATCTATAGAACTGCTTACCGTTTTATCAAACGGTTTAAATGAGACGGCGTAAGAAACACGCCAATAAAAACTAAGTTAAGTGGAGCATTAAATGAGAAACCAATCTAAAGCGCTGAATTTTAGTAGGTTTATAAAACTGTCATAACACTTGAATAAGGAGGTGTTGGTAAATTAAAAGCGAAAACGAGGTAGCGAATATGTCAAAAGTAACTGAATTTCCTACAGATGTTCGGTATGTGAAAAATGCTCGAGTAGAGCTTAAAACAAGTCCTGACCTAAAAGATGTGCTTCGTGAAGCGGCTGCGGCTGCGGGATTGGATTTGAGTGCATTTATCTTGAGTGCGGCTTTGGAACGAGCGGAAAGTGTGCTGGATAACCAGCGTCGTAGACAGCTTTCTTCCCAAAGTTGGCAACAAGTAAATCAACTCCTTTCTGAACCTGCTGCGCCAACGCTGGCTTTACAAGCGTTAATGAGGAGAAAGAAAGATGGTGGCAAAAAGTGATCAACAGCAAGATGTGATGTTCTGCGCTTATCAGGCAGACATCACTTATCCGGGTAATAAGAATTTCGATTGCGGCAACGCAGTGATCAACTCTTATGTGCGTAACTCGTTAAAGAAAAGCGTTAAAGATGGCTATTGTGCTGCCAAAGCGCTGATTGACGCTACAACGGGCGAATTGTTAGGTGTGTGTACCTTCTCTGGGTATTCTCTCGATAAAGCCAAGTTATCGGGAGTGGTAACAGGGTCAATGCCTAATGACATAAGTGTTGTGCGTCTGATTATGTTAGGCGTAGCCACTAATGAACAAAATAAAGGCTATGGGCAAGATTTGCTCTTTGAGTTTTTTGAGCAAGTAAAAATTATCCACGAATCACTTCCAATCAAGGGAGTGTATCTGGATGCAGATCCCGCAGCGATTAATTTCTATGCGCGCTTAGGGTTTGTGGAACTTAATGAACCACCTAATGCTTATGGGGCGGTTCCGATGTTTCTGGCTATTCAGCACATCCTTGCTGCTGCATAGTAAAAAAGACCCGCTTCGGCGGGTTTTTCTTTTTGCATTCATGGTGCATGGATTCGCATTTTTTCTAAAAATTATTAAACACCGCGCCGCGCCTGTATTGGTGCGGTTCTCGGCGGATCAGGCAACTGCATAAAAAGCGACATATAAAGCGGGCAGGCGTGGCGGGGATAGCATTGCGCGCAAATACACTTTTTTATATTCATTCTGAACCTGAGCGAGCCTTCGTTGTATCGTATCACTTAGTTGAACATGAGTGTAGCAAGTTGCATGTAGAGGTTCTCATTACACTTGTTAAGATGTAACAGTTTTGAAGCCAAGTGACACTTTTGGCTCAGAAATATACTTAATCTGATAGTCAGAATCGAACGATGTACATATGAGAGAATTTAAAGACAGGAGCACTGACTAGGAGAATTAAATTACGATAATTTTTTTCATATTGGCTTAAGCTATTTATAGTGTTATTTAATTAATCAGATGAGCAATGCACTATATTATGAAATAAAGCCTAGAAAAAAACACCCTTGATGATCAATGGTTTTTTCTTAATATGCAAAGCATAAATTATATTGTTAAAAGGAATGAGAATGGAAGATTTAGTAAAAACATTAGATTTATTTTTTCAATCAGAAGATAGGGTTATTGTAATAAAAGGAGATTGGGGTGTAGGCAAAACCTTTTTTTGGGAAAACTATCACCTCAACCAAAAAAAACAACTGAATAAAATAGCGTATTCCTATGTGTCTCTTTTTGGGAAAAACTCTATTAATGACATTAAGAAGGAAATATTCCACTATGCAACACCTATTGACATGCATAAATATAAAGAAGTAATGAATGGACAAGATAAAGATATTAATGGCAAGTTCTTGCCAAGAATAAAAGCATTTGCAAAATACAATCGTGGCTCAAAGTTTATAATTAAATATTTCGATAATACATCTTTTGGGTTTAGAGCTAGTTCCTTAATTTCTGCATTGGAATATGGCTTTATTAAGGACTATATCATCTGCTTTGATGACTTGGAAAGAAAAGGAAAATCTTTAGAAATAAAAGAGCTCATGGGCCTGGTAGACGAATTGGCAAGGAAAAAAAACTGCAAAATCATCCTGATATTTAACGAAAGGAATCTACATGACGATTTGCAAGAGAAACAATTTTCCGAATACCGTGAGAAAGTAGTTGATCTTGAAGTAATGTATATACCTTCTGTTTATGATAATTTAGAAAAAGTGTTTTTTAGAAAAGATAAAAACTTACTGCGAATTCAGAAAGTAGCACAAGACTTAAATATAGTAAACTTACGAATAATTAGAAAAATAAAGCTCTTACTTGGCACCTTTGATGTATACCTAAATAATGCAGTTGAGGGTGTTAAGCAGGACTTCGTAAATAGAGCAACCTTATTTTCTTTGGTATATTACTCTGGCGTTGAAAATGTTACTTACGATGACTTCAAACAAGAATTGAATGCGGGATTAATTAGGCTATTGGATATCGAAGAAGAAGAGAAAAAACCAGTGCAAAAATTTATTGATAAACTTGATGTCACATACGATGCGAGTGGTCAAAGTTTCGACAATGAGATTGATCTTTATCTTAGAAATGGTTTTATAAACCCTAACAATGAAATGAATGAAATTATAAAATCAAAAAATAATGAATACTCTAATATAGAGCTAAATAATAAAATGAATAAAATATGGTCCATTTACACTGAGTCTTTTGAAGATAATGATGATTTTTTCATTTCTGAAATTGAATCTTTATTAAACGAAAATCTTCATGTGATTCCTGTTAACCGACTAGGTAATTTTATGGATATGCTAGAGTCATTAGGTAAGAATTGTGATCATTATATAGAAAAATTTGTTTCTGAAGCTTTCCCACAAGGTGACCTTAGCAAGGTTGGGTTAAGTAAAACTACGTGGTCAGACTTACATTCTGGATTCGATAAGCTAGATGAAGCAATAAGTAGAAGAATCTCTTCATTGCAGGATAGCCCCTCAATAGAAAATATACTAATTCGCTTTAGTTCTAATGACTCATATAATGGCAGGGATATTATCGCGCTTAATTCATTTTCTGAGGATGACTATTATCAATGGATAATTAGTTGTGAAATTGACACCATGAATTTAATACGGCATGGCTTATTAAAATTCGATGGATTAACTAACCCTAGCCCCGAACAAATACAAATAACTGAGAAAGCAAAAGGTGCGCTACGAAGAATATCAAAAATATCTACTTTAAACAATTTAAGAGTGAGGCACATTATAAAAGTAAATTGAATATACATGAAATTAAGGAATTGCCTCTGTATATAATAAAAAATAAACATACAGAGGCTGACTTTTCAATGGCCGTAAAATATTTTTCATTGTCCTCGCTAGATACCTTTTCACTTACGCACTGTAACAACTTGTTGATTTTTAGGAATAACCATCATTCTCCTCAAAGAAAACCATGCGGAAAATTGATTGATCACCACCAATTAAAAATTTATTTTAATTAACAAAAAAAATTATCTCTTTCCGATTAAGTCCTAACATCACGTTTATTCATATCCTGCAAATGATACTTTTCACGTAAAATTGTGCTCATACAGTTTTAGAGCATAATATAGCTGCCAGTATTCTGGCAGCTATATTATGCATGTGATGGATTACAACTCGTAATTATTAAACCGTACCACCTCCGCCCCTGCCCACTCGTTCAACTCTTTCATACGTTCCTGCAACGGAACCAGCTCATTACGCACAAATACCTTTGCCGCTTTCTCAACGTCCCCAAACCCGCCGGTGTTGCTGGGGATGATGCCCATCATCTGCGGAGGAACCCGGTGCGCGCTGAGCAGGTCGTCGCGTGTCGCATTCTTGATGTTAAAGAAATCATCTTTCGTGGCCACCTCACTGAGCGGGATGATTTTAATGGCGTCAGCTTTCCCGCCGGGAGCATGGTAGAAAATATTTTTAAAATTACCTGAGCCCTTAGATTTGGTCATCATATCGCGCAGTGCGGTCACGTCCTGTGAGTTTTGCGCCGGGTCGGTCACGTACATGACATAGCCCGCGTGAGCCCCGTTGAGAAAATACTTGCGGCGATACAGTGTGGCGGATTCATTCAGCCACGCGCTGTTTAACGCGCTGAGGTATTCCGGCAGGCCGTAGAGCTCCTGATTAATGTCCGGCTCTTGCAGGTGGAACACGCCTCCTTGGTCGAATGTGTGCGGGGTAGTCATGTCCTCCACAAACCAATAGACATCACCCTCAACGCCTCGGCGGGTGTATTTGGCCGGTGAGGTCTCAAGTTTGAGCAGCTTGCCGGTCACGCTCATGCGCTTCTCAATAAATGCATTACCAAAAACAATATAATCCAGCGCATAGCGGCTAAATTGCTGCTGTGAAAGCATTGGGTGCGGGATAAACGTGCTGGCCAGAATGTTGCGCTTAACGTACATCGGCGAACTGTGATGAACGGCGGCGCGGAAGCTTTTAGCCAGCCCGGAGAATGTCACCGGCGGTTCGTACCACTTCCCGTTACTCATACACTCCAGATAATTGAGAATGTCGCGCCGGTCCATCACTGTGGCCGGTTCATCAAAGCGAAACATCTCGCTTTTCTGCGTATCATTATTCGCTGTCAGTTTTTTTGCCCTGCGGTTTCGTTTACTCATATCAGTACATCACCAATGTGGATTTCATTTGTCTGCCGGAGGCGGCTGTCAGCGGCTCGTTGATTAATACGTGCATGGTTGCCCACGCCACGTCAGCGTGGCTGGCTTCTTCACTGCGGCTGGCTCGGAAAGTGGATTTAGCACCGCTGGCGGTCATTGTTTTTTGAATGGCCATAAAAGAAGCGGTGATATCGGTGTGCCCGGCGTCATATTGCAGGCACCCTCGATGGATAGTGTTTTTGGCTTTCAGCACCATTTCGGTTTTGATTTCCGGCGTGTATTTAATTTCGCGCGCAGCCGGATAAAACTGCCTGACGAGCTGGTAAACACCCTGCCCTACGGTGGTTGCGTCAATGCCGATGTACTCGACGTTATATTTTTCCGTCAGTGCCTCAATTGCCTTAGCCTGTGCATCAAAATCCATGCCCTGCCACTGGTGCCGCTCCAAAATGCGGAATATGCCGCCCGGCTGTTCCGGTGGAGCTATGACGACGCAACCGGCACTGTCGCCGCCGTTCGCCTCCGACGGGTCGTAACCAATCCACACAGGATTATTATCAAACGGATGGTGAACGTAGGGATTAAAGTCCGGCCACTCTTCCAGACTGTCCACCATGCAGCCCTGCAATGATTCAAATGGAAAAACCGACGCTTTATCATCGACAAATTCGCACATCAGCAGGTTCTGATATTCCGACGGGGCATATTCCAGACAAAGCTGGTCGAGGTCGAACAGGTCGCAGCCACCGGCCAGCGCATCATCTATGGTGACAATCTGCCGCCACTGGCCGTCGTCACATTTAACACCTGCGGCCAAATGACTGTGGCTGAGGTCAAGCTGAATGCGCTTGCTTTTATCGCGCTGGCCTTTGTTAAAGAGCTCTCCCGACCAGAACGGGTAAGCGCTGTGGGCAAGGCTCGACGGCGTAGAGAAATACGTGGTACGCCATTTTTTATGCAGCGACATCCCGGAGGCCACCTTGCGCAGCTCCTGAAATTTCGGGATCCAAAAATATTCATCCAGATAGAGATTGCCGGTGTAGCTCTGCGCGGTGCGGATGTTTGTCCCCAGAAAGAACAGGCGCGCCCCGTTTGAAAGCTGCATCGGGTCGCCCTTAAGGTCTACGTCCACCTGACGGGCAAAGTCGATGATGTAATTTTTAAAGACGTGCGCCTGCGATTTACTGGCCGAGATGAATATCTGATTACGCCCGGTGGTCAGCGCATCAAGCAGCGCCTCGCGGGCAAAAAAGAAGGTCGCGCCAATCTGGCGGGATTTAAGAATATTGCGAATGCGGTGCTGTAACCCCGCCTGATGCCAGACGCGCTGATAATCAAACGCATCATCGAGAAAGATATCGCTGAGTTTCGCGATCGCCTCGTCAGAGAAAACATTTTTCTCTACCTTCTTACGTTCGCCTTTGTTGCGGTTGGCCACGTTGGGATTTAAATCCGCCTCACTGCCGGTGGACATGTAGCGGTTTACCCTTGCCAGACGTTCGATCTGTCGGCCTAGCAGGTCGATTTCTTTAAAATCCTGCCCCTCTTTTTTACTCTTCATTACCAGTTGGATGACCCGCGCCTCAATGCTGGTTTCAATGCGTGAAATCGGGGCAACGGCGTCCCATTTCTCGCGCTGCTTCCAGCTTTGCACTGTGGGTTTTTTCAGGCTTAGCATTTCCGCTATTTGCGTGACGGAAAAACCCTGCCAGTAAAGCAGTGCCGCCTGTCTGCGAGGGTCGCTGATTAATCCTGCGTTGTTCTCGGTCATTATGTCGCTCCGCTGAATGGATGTGCGTCACGCTACGCAACCGCCCGCCCCCTCGCATTAAGCCCCTGTTGTGTAACAGATCGTCAGACGGCAACCGCTGGCCGTTGTGGCGTCTGGTCGGGAAACTAAGCCCGAACCTAACCCACACAGGACAGCGAATAATGGCAAAGAAAGTATCTCAATGGTTTCGTATCGGCGTTGAGGGGGACACCTGCGACGGGCGCGAAATCGACGCCAACGATATTCATCAAATGGCGGCGTCATTTGACCCGCGCGTCTACGGTTGCCGCATCAATCTGGAGCACTTCCGGGGGCTGATGCCAAACGGCGACTTTAAGCGACTCGGCGATGTCGTCGAGCTGAAAGAAGAACTGATTGATGATGATTCAATCCTCAATGGCAAATGGGCATTGTTCGCCAAAATGACCCCCACTGACGAGCTGGCTGCCATGGTCAAAGCCGGTCAGAAAATTTATACCTCCATGGAGATTCGCCCGAATTTCGCCAATACCGGTAAAGCCTATCTGGTCGGTCTTGCCGTCACTGATGACCCGGCAAGCCTCGGCACTGAAATGCTGGAATTCAGCGCACGCGCCAAGGTGAACCCGTTCGCCGGTAAGAAAGACCACCCCGATGATTTGTTCTCGGTAGCCACGCTCGCCGAGCTGGTATTCGAAAATCAGCCCGACAGCGCGATTTCCAGCCTGACCGGAAAAATCAAAGGGATGTTTAAAGCGAAGCAGACCAGCGATGACGCACGTTTTTCTGACGTGCAGGGAGCAATCACCATCGTCGCTGAAGAGCTGCAAAACGCGGGCGAAGCCACCGCACAGCGTTTCAGCGCTATGGAGCAGGAAATCACCGAGCTGAAAGGTCAGGTCACTGCCAGCGAAACGGCGCTTTCTTCCCTGCAATCGTCTCTTGACGATACCGAAAGCTTTAAGCAGCCGAAGCGTCCGGTATCTCCCGGCGGCGATGGTGCCAGCACCTTTATGACCAACTGCTGACCGGCAGCGTTATCCCTGAATTCCTGATAAAAAAAGAGAGAAATATGCGCAAGAATACCCGCTTTAAATTCAATGCTTACCTGTCCCGCGTGGCTGAACTCAACGGCGTTGACGTGGAAGACCTGAGCCACAAATTCAGCGTTGAGCCGTCGGTCACGCAGACCCTTATCACTACCGTGCAGGAGTCATCAGAGTTTCTGACCCGCATCAATATGGTGCCGGTGGATGAGCAGGAAGGTGAAAAAATCGGCCTCGGCGTGACAGGCTCTATTGCCAGTACCACAAATACCGACGGCGACAAAGAGCGTAAAACTGCTGATTTCCAGTCGCTGACCTCGCGTAAATATAAATGCGAGCAGGTGAACTTCGATTTCCATATCCGTTACAACACCCTTGACCTGTGGGCGCGTTATCAGGACTTTCAGATCCGTTTGCGTGACGCTATCGCCAAACGTCAGGCGCTGGATTACATCATGGCCGGTTTCAACGGCGTGAGCCGCGCGGCAGACTCAGACCGCAGCAAATACCCGATGTTGCAGGATATCGCGGTGGGCTGGCTGCAAAAAATGCGCAACGAAGCCGCCGAACGTGTGATGGATAAAATCACCGATGATGACGGCGCAGTGGTCTCCGCCACCGTGCGTATCGGTAAGAATGGCGACTTCGAAAACATCGACGCCGCCGTTATCAACGCCACCGATTTTCTGCTGGACGCATGGCACTCCGAAGATCCGAATCTGGTTGTCGTGTGTGGCCGCAAAATGCTTTCCGATAAGTATTTCCCGCTGATTAACAAGTCACAGGAAAACAGCGAAAAACTGGCCGGTGACATCATCGTCAGCCAGAAACGCATCGGTAATTTGCCTGCGGTTCGCGTGCCCTACTTCCCTGACAATGCCCTGCTGATCACCCGTCTGGATAACCTGTCCATTTACATCATGGACAGCTCGCACCGCCGCCATATCGAAGAAGTGGCGCGCCGTGACCGCATCGAAAACTACGAGTCACTGAAAATTGACTATGTGGTCGAGGACTACGGCTGCGCGGCGATGATTGAAAACATCCAGCTAGGTGATTTCACCCCGGAAGAAACCCCAGCCGAAACAGAAAGCGAGGCATAACCATGCTGAGTCCCGCACAGCGTCACATGATGCGGGTCTCTGCTGAAAAAGCCTCGTCGCAGCGGGTGAGTAATCCGCTGCGTTCGGCACTGCCCTACGGCCAGATGCTGATGAAGCTGCGCGGAGACCGCCAGATATTGAAAACAATTTATTCCGTGGAAGACAAAGCCCGGCGTAAGCGCGACATGTTGCCGTCGTATGCGCCGTGGATTGCCGGTGTACTGGCCAGCAATGCGGGCAGTCAGGACGACATTCTGATGACCATGCTCCAGTGGTCGCTGGATGCCGGAGACATTCGCGGGTCATTTGACATGGCGCGCTATGCGCTGAAACACGGTCTGACCGTCCCTAACAACAAACGCCCCGCGCCGTACCTGTTTGCCGAAGATGTTGCGCTGGCGGCAATGCGTGCCCGCAGTGCCGGTGAGCCCGTCAGCGTTGATGACCTGCTGACCGCCATAGATATGACGCTACCGTTTGATATGCCAGACCCTGTGCGCGCCAAGCTGCACAAAATCACCGGTCAGGTTTTGCGTGATGACGGCCACCCTGAGCAGGCACTGATTCACCTGCAACGTGCGATGCAGCTCGACAGCGCCGCCGGTGTGAAAAAAGACATAGAACGGCTGGAGAGAGAATTGCGGCCAGCGCCCGAAGCTGTGAAGCCTAAAGCCGCCCCGGCTAAGCGCGGACGTCCGGGCAAGGCCGCAAAGCCTGCGGCGAGGCAGGCCAAGCGTGGACGCCCACGCAAAACCGTACTCTCCGGCAGTTAACCGAAAGCGCCCCGCGCCGGACGGCACGCAGGCTGATGCAGGTTTTTACCTCGTCTGACGCCTGCGTCCACCGTCCACCTATTTGAGGTTTAAGAAATGGACATTGTTATGACCACCGCCCCGGCGCGATCCGCTGTGGTTATTCCGCCTGATGCGCTGGTGAGTCCGATTATCACCAATACCTTTTTTTTCCCTGACGTTGACCCGGAGCAGGTGAGTGAAAACATCCGGCTTGGCCACGTCGTCACGCCTGCGCGTTTTCGCCGGGCAATTAAGGCCGCGATGGCCGAGGTGAACGCCGAGCTTTACCCCTATCGCGATGCGCAGATTGAAGCGGGTTTTAAAACGCTGGCGGAGGTTCCCGCCGAGCAGCTCGACGGTGAAAGCGTGAAATGTTTCCACTACCTGAGCGCGGTGTGCGCGATGACTACCGCCGTGATTTATGAGCGTTACCGCAGCTATGACGCCAGCGCGAAAGGGGACAAAAAGGCCGAAGCGCTGGAGGTTTCTGTGGATGACCAGTGGCGCGATATGCGCTGGCACGTCTCCCGGTTGCAGGGTCAGGCGCGCGGCATGGTGAGCCAGCTCTGATGCAGGTTATCGCGCAGCAGGGCGACACGCTCGACGCCCTGTGTTATCGCCACTACGGGCGCACCGGCGGCGTGGTTGAGTCCGTGCTTGCTGCCAATCTCGGGCTGGCTGAGCTGGGCGAAATTTTGCCACATGGCACCGTGGTGATTTTGCCCGCCGTTGACGCCGCGCCGGTTTCTGAAATCGTCCAGCTATGGGACTGAAAATGGAAAAAATCACATCACAGATTGCCTACGGCCTTGCTATGTCACTGGCGTTTATTGGTGCGCTGACTCCGCAGGATATTGCGTTTCTGGTGGGGGCTCTGGTGGCCGTAGGGACATTCTTTGTTAACTGGTATTACCGCCGCAAAAGCTACAAGTTGCTGGAGCGTAACGGCCTGAGCCGGAGGGTTTTCGATGAGCTCAATCGCTAAGCGTTGCAGCGTGGCCGCAGTGCTGGCTCTGGCCGCATTGATGCCCGATTACCGTTATGTAAAAACCTCCGATGAGGGGCTGGCACTGATTGCTGACCTTGAGGGGTGTCGCCTGAGTCCGTACCAGTGCAGCGCAGGCGTATGGACATCAGGTATCGGCCACACTGCGGGGGTGAAACCGGCAAATAACATCACTGAACATGACGCCGCCCGCAATCTGATCGCCGACGTCATCATGACCGAACGCGCCGTGGATAAGTGTATGCCGGTGGCCATGCCGCAGCCGGTATATGACGCGGTGGCCAGTTTTGCGTTTAACGTCGGCACCGGCGCAGCCTGTCAATCCACACTGGCCAACTTCATCAGGCTTGGTGATTGGGCGAAAGCCTGCCAGCAGCTCCCGCGCTGGGTGTATGTCAACGGCGTGAAAAATACGGGGCTGGAAAACCGGCGCGCGCGCGAGCTGAAACATTGCCTGAAGGGGGTGCCATGAAATTTATCATTGCCGCGTTACTGCTCTCTCTGGTGGCATCCCTTGCCGGTTGGCGATGGGCGAATAATAGGGTCACTGAGGCAAGCCGCACCATTGCGCAAATGCAGGGGGCGCTTGCGGCCAACGCTGCGACCATCAGCAAGCTGCAAGCCAGCGGTCAGCGTAACGAGCGGGCGCAGGTGGTACTGCGTCAGCAAATCACCGCAGCGGGTCAGCTTGCCAGCCGTCGTAATCAAACCATCACGAGGTTACTGAATGAAAATGAAACCCTGCGCCGCTGGTATCAGTCTGCTTTGCCTGACGATGTTGTCCGGCTGCACACGCGATCCGAATTTACCAACCCCGGCGATTATTTACGTTGGCTGTCCGAAAGTCAGCAGTTGCCCGATACCGGCCAGTCGCCCGAAAACCAACGGTGATTTAAGTGAAGACAATCGCCAGCTTGAGGGCGCGCTGGTGAACTGTGCGCTGCAAGTCGAGGCCGTTAAACAGTGTCAGGAGTCCCATGATGTTAAAGCCCGCCAGCCTGAGAAAGGCGCTTTTTAAATCCGTGCCGTTGCTGCGAGATAACCCGGACATGTTGCACATGTTTGTGGACGGCGGCGTTATTAACGCCACGCTGGCCGCGTCGCTATCATTTGAGAACCGCTATACGTTGGATATTGTGGTAACGGATTACACCGGTGATATCAACCTGCTGATTGTGCCAGTCAACGTCTGGTTGCGTGAGCATCAGCCGGACATTATGACCACCGAGGAAGGGAAAAAACGCGGCTTCACCTTCGTAGCGGATATTAACAGTGACGACAGCAAAGACGTCCGCATGAGCCTGCAACTGACCGAGCGCACAATCGTCAAAGAGGTTGACCGCAGGATAAACGTTACGCCACTGGACGAGCCCCCGCCGCCGGTGCCGGTACACAGGCCTATGGAGTTGTATGTGCATGGCGAGCTGGTGAGTAAATGGGATGAATGAGCTCAAGCCTTTTGACGATAAGTTATCCGGGCTGCTGGAAAGCCTGTCACCGGCTGGCCGTCGCAAGATGGCCACAGAGATTGCCAAGAAACTGAGAGCCAGCCAGCAGCAGCGCATCAAACGACAAAAAGCCCCGGACGGTACGCCGTATGCATCCCGAAAGCGTCAGCCTATAAAGGCTAAAAAGGGACGGGTAAAGCGCGAAATGTTTGCCAAGCTGCGCACAGCCCGGTACCTCAAGGCCAAAGGCTCGGGGGATGCGGCGACGGTGGAGTTTGCCGGAAAGGTGCAACGCATTGCGCGCATCCATCAGGAGGGGCTGCGTGACAAACCAAACCGTCATAGTAAGCCTGTGCAATACAATTCCCGACCACTCTTAGGGTTTAGCGGAGCTGATAGCCAGATTATTGAGGATGTGATCATGTCTCACCTTAGCCAGTAAAACACGCTGTTGTACAGCCCGCCATCCTGCGTCGTTGCACTGTCGCCGGTTAACTCCGGCGGCATCCTTTCTGGTATGAAAACACGTCGTTATTATTCGAGAACCGTTGCACGCTGGATATTGTGGTAACGGATTACACCGGTGATTTAAACCTACTGATCGTGCCGGTTAACCGACCTATGGAATTGTATGTGCATGGACAACTTGTGAGTAAATGGGATGAATGAGCTTAAGCCTTTTGACGACAGGTTCACGGGATTGCTGGCCAGCCTTTCCCCCGCTGGCCGTCGCGATTGCTAAAAAACTGCGTGCCAGCCAGCAGCATATTAAGCAATAAGAATCACCGAACGGCTCGCCCTATGCCAAGCGAAAGCGTCAGCCTGTCAGTGGGCAGCGCGGGAGGGTCATGCGGGGAATGTTCGCCAAATTGCGTAAGGCTCGATACCTTAAGGCGAATGGCAGCAGTGGTCGGATTTGCTAGGAGGGTGCAGCGGATTGCTCGTATTCATAAGAAAGGGTTGCCGGATAAACCAAAAAATATAGTGATTCAATGAGATACGAAGCCCGTCAGTTGTTAGGGTTCAATGAGGCTGAACAACAACTTATTAAAGAAACTTCTTTACACTTTATTTTTACTCATAGCAGTATAACGCATTAAAATATCACCCCCCCTCTAGAGGAGGATGATTGATATTTTAGATTCGCCCGCATCACCTAACCACGAGGAGTTCAACACCCTTCTTTTACACGCCAAAAATAAGTCGACTTACTTAGGTGAGAAATAACAATAAAGCCGTCATCTAAAAAATCAATTAATAATCCACCCTATCCCTTAGGATTTTATCTTTAAATCTTTTGAAGTAATGTGATCCATACCGTTCGAATTCATCAACGTGATAAGGCAATATCTCATTTAAGAAATGCCCTGTTACTTGATCAATATATTGTTTGGTTTTGTCTAAATACTCCCTGCTGATACCGCAAGAGCTTTTCAAATGACTTCTTAAGTGGCGCATTCTATCTAGTGCATACGGATGTGTTTTTGCATGAGATTTCCCTTGTGGAGAAAAATATTCACCAACTTGCTCTAGTACGTAAAAAAAATAAAAGCATGTAAATGCTGCGTCTGCAAGGCTACTTCTATAATTATTATCCCCTTTAATGTTTTTTATTGAATGCCAGTCAGCATCGTACTCTTCCTTGAATCTATGTTTGTAATGAGGAAAAATACTAGAGTTATCTGAATTAAGTAAATATTCATCTACAAGTTTACTTTCTTTAAGGTGTCCAAGTAAATGATGCGCGTACTCATGGCCCAAAATAAAATTATATTGCATGGTTGTGATTTCTTGAAGATGGTTTTCAATATATTCAGGGAAATCACCTCTTGGGTCTAAGTCGAAATCGAGGGACTCATGTCCATAGTAAACCCTCAGTGCTATGACATACGCAGTAAAGCATTCTTGATCAGTGAAATCTAAACTTTGACCAAATAGGAATATATTGAAAAAATACAATGCATAGATAAGCTTTTCAGAAACAATTATAATATTTCCTTTATCAACTGGCATGCAAATAGCATTGGCTCGACTTATCATAGCAGTCCCTACAGGGACCTTGAATAATTTATCATGATTGCCCTTTGAAACGTTATTTATATAAAGGTTTTGTCTGTCATTCCTATTATACCATTTTGATAAGGTCATGCCCTCTGAGTTGTTGAATCTCTTCTGAAAAACACGAATCAATCTAGGATTATCTAATATTGATTCGGCTCTAATTTTCAACAAGTAATCATCTAGTGCCGATGGTTTTACTATCCTATCTAAATCGGCTTCGTTGCATATTACTTTATACACTCCCCACAAATCACCAAACTTTTGATCTTCAGCTGTATTTATGGGGCCAAAATCTGTCACGTGAAAAATCCCACCCTTATCATCAATAGGTATTATTACGCCTGTTTTTGTTCTTATGGCGCCGGGTATTTTTGCCGCCATTTTATCAAATGTATCTTTCTTTTCTTTAATCGTTATTTTTTTCATCGTTGTCATACGAGTATCCACTCCGCGTGGTTTTATATGAATAAACTAAGGGGTTTAATGTGATTTCTTGTTAATTATGTATTTTTCTAATACTGGTATTTTGATGATAATTTAACTCGATTACATTGTTGTATCAATGACTATCATACGCGCGAACTCTGTTTTTTGATTTTATTCTAGTGCACCCTTCCTCTCATGAAAACACTCGAAACCCTTTCCGAACTTTCCCGCGCCGTGCGCGACATTATCCGCATTGGCGTAGTTGCCGAAGTGAATACAACGCTGGGTGTATGCCGCGTCCAGTCCGGTGAACTTGTGACGGACTGGCTGCGCTGGCTGACGCCCCGCGCTGGTGGTGCGCGCACGTGGTGGGCTCCCTCCGTGGGTGAGCAAGTTTTGCTGCTTTCCCTAGGGGGTGAGCTTGATATCGGATTCGTGCTGCCGGGCATTTACAGCGATGACTTTCCCCCTCCGTCCGTTTCCGCAGAGGCGTATCACGTCAGCTTTTCTGACGGCGCTCAATTCCAGTATGAACCGGCCAGCGGTGCGCTGACGGTGAGTGGTATTCAGACCGCTGATGTATCCGCCACAAAATCTATTCAGGCTACCGCGCCCAATGTGACGGTGACGGCCAGCAGCAAAATCACGCTCGATACGCCGGAGGTGGTGTGTACCAACAAACTGACTACCGGCTCATTAGAGGTGAAAAAAGGCGGTGCTATGAAAGGCAATATCTCGCACAGCGGCGGCGCATTAACCTCCAACGGTGTGCAGGTTGATACCCACACACACGGCGGCGTCCAGACCGGTGGCGGAAACACCGGTAAACCGAATTGATAGCTGAGGTTTTGATAATGACTAACGCGAAATATCTCGGCATGTCACGCCAGTCAGGGCGTTCGGTTGAAGACATGGCGCACATCAATCAGTCAGTCAGTGACATCTTGCGAACGCCGTTAGGCTCTCGGGTCATGCGCCGAAATTATGGCTCGCTGCTTTCCGCGCTGACCGACCAGCCGCAAAACGCGGCGCTGCGGCTGCAAATCATGGCCGCGTGTTATTCGGCGATCCTTCGCTGGGAACCGCGCGTCAGCCTGACCGGCATCACCTTTGAAACCACTTACAGCGGGGAAATGGTGGTCAATATTACCGGCAACCGCACTGATTCCCCCGGCGGTTTCTCTTCTTCCATCTCACTGAGTTAACGCTATGGCCACGATTGATTTAAGCCTGCTCCCCGCGCCGGATGTGGTCGAGGAGTTGGACTATGAAACCTTGCTGGAAGAACGCAAAGCCACGTTGCTGTCACTTTATGACGAGAGCGAACGGGAGGCCGTCGCCCGCACCTTGGCGCTGGAATCTGAGCCTATCGTCAAACTGTTGCAGGAGAACGCTTACCGCGAGGTGATTTTGCGTCAGCGTGTCAACGAGGCGGCGCGCGCCAATATGCTGGCCTACGCCACCGGCGCTGACCTCGACCAGCTCGGCGCAAACTATAACGTTGCGCGGCTGGTTATCACGGAGGCTGATGATACGGTGCTGCCGCCGGTTGCCGAGGTACTGGAAAGTGACAGTGATTTTCGTGTGCGTATTCAGCAGGCTTTCGAGGGGCTGAGCGTGGCCGGTTCAACGGGCGCTTATCAGTTCCATGGCCGCAGTGCTGACGGTCGGGTTGCGGATGTGTCAGTGATTAGCCCGGGACCTGCCAGCGTGACGATTTCTGTGCTTTCGCGTGAGGGTGACGGCACGGCCAGCGCGGAGCTTATCGCGATTGTGAATGCGGCGCTCAACGCCGAAGACGTGCGCCCGGTTGCTGACCGCGTGACCGTACAGTCAGCAAAGATTGTGCCTTATCAGATTATTGCCGAGCTCTACGTTTATCCGGGGCCGGAATTAGAGCCCGTTAGGCTGGCCGCGCTGGATAAGCTTAACGCTTACACGCAGGCACAGCACCGGCTGGGGCGTGATATTCGTCTCTCTGCGATTTATGCCGCGCTGCACGTTGAGGGCGTTCAGCGTGTCGAGCTTACGCAACCGGTGGCCGATCTCGTACTGGACGACACGCAGGCGTCATTTTGCACCGAATCCTCCATCACTATCGGAGGGACTGATGAGTAATGCAAGGCTCTTGCCCGTCGGTTCATCGCCGCTTGAGGTTGCCGCCGCTGCGGCCTGCGCCGAGCTGACCGCTGTCCCCGTCCCGCTGCGCGATTTATGGAACCCGCAAACCTGCCCGGCGAAATTCTTACCCTATCTGGCGTGGGCATTTTCCGTTGACCGGTGGGATGAGAAATGGCCGGAGGCGACCAAGCGCAGCGTTATCCAGTCGGCTTATTTCATCCATACCCATAAAGGCACCATTAGCGCGATCCGTCGGGTGGTTGAGCCGTTGGGATACGTCATTAACATTTCTGAATGGTGGGAAACCAGCAGCCCGCCCGGGACGTTTCGCCTCGATATCGGCGTGCTGGAAAGTGGCATTACCGAAGAAATGTATCAGGAGATGGAGCGGTTGATAGCCGACGCCAAACCGGCCAGCCGCCACCTTGAAACGCTGACCATCATTCAGGATATCCCCGGCCATATTTTTGTTGGTGCGCTTTCTTACGACGGCGACGTCATCACCGTTTATCCGGCCTAAGCAGAGGACAACTCATGGCGACTTATAAAGCATTACTGACTACCGCCGGCGCGGCCAAAATCGCCGCCGCCACGGCAGGCGGAACGCAGGTCAAAATCACGCGCATGGCCGTCGGTGACGGGGGCGGAAAACTCCCGACGCCTGACCCAAAACAGGCCAAACTTGTTAATGAAGTTTATCGCGCCAATCTCAACCGGCTAAGCATCGACGCCAAAAACAGTAATTATCTGGTGGCCGAACTGGTGATCCAGCCAGATGTCGGCGGCTTCTGGATGCGTGAAATGGGCTTATACGATGCTGACGGCGTGCTGATTGCTGTCAGCAATATGGCGGAAAGCTATAAACCCAAGCTTGCCGAAGGGTCAGGCCGGTTGCAGACCCTGCGCATGGTGCTCATCGTTAGCGAAATTGAGTCCGTCGCGCTGAGCATTGACGGCTCGACGGTCATGGCGACAAAAGATTATGTAGACGACAAGCTGACAGAGCATGAGAAATCACGCAACCACCCCGACGGCACCACGACGGCAAAAGGTTTTGTGCAGCTTAACAGCTCGGTCAGCAGTGCCAGCGAAACGCTGGCGGCGACGCCAAAGGCGGTGAAAGCCGCGAATGACAACGCCAATACCCGCGTTCCCAGCACCCGAAAGGTGAATAACAAGCCGCTGACGGCTGATATCACCCTGTTACCGGCGGACGTCGGGGCGTTTAGTAACACATTGCCTATTGTCGATAACACCAAAGTCACCAGACTCACCGACCCGTCACTGGTCGCAAAATCAGGGGCTGTCACGCTGGCAGGGTATTTTGATGATCATCCACTCGGTGGTAAGCCCAATCAGGCCGCTGATACGCTGGTGACTTTTCGCCGTGCGTACAACGCCGGGGCTGCGGTGACTCAGTATCTTCACAGCACCAACGGTACTATCTACGTTCGTACAGGCGCTGTAAGTGCCGCCGAGGAAAGCGGCTGGCTATGGAAGCAGGCCGGTGCAACAACGCTGCCATTCGGTTGGCGTAAGGTATTTGACTCAGCCAACCCGCCGACGGCGGCGGATGTGGGCGCACTTGCTTCAACCGGCGGCGTGGTTACTGGCGAAATTAAAGGCACCTCTGCGGTATTTTCAGGGTCGCTAACACAACGGGAAAACATCGTAGGTTATCGGCAATTGATCTCCAGACGAGATGCGTTTTCAGCTTACACAACTTATAACCGGCTTGATCAGGTGGAAGGTGTGCGGCCTAGCTCAGTGATCGCTGTTGGTGATATTACCGCCCGCCTTACAACAGCGGCGGGCGATCCATACGGTCGCATTCTCGCCGGGGTAAGTTTTCAGTACAACACCACCGGTGGCGGAAGGTTAGTGCTCAATGCCAGAAATGACGCTGGGTTGGTTAAATCCTCTATCACCTTAGATGGTGATACCTCCAACACAACAATCGCCGGTGATGTCGATTTCAACGGGCTGGTGAAATTCAACCGGCATGACGCAGCATGCCAATTTAGCTCGGCGAATGCGGTACATCCGTTAATGAATGTCAGCTACTCCAATGCAGGAAACTTTGGCTTTTGGGATGCCACTAACGGTAAGTGGGCTCTTCGTAAAAGAGCGTCAAACCTGACAGACGGCACTGCGGATAATTGGGTGATGGATGGCGGTCTTGAAGTCACCGGTTCCTATGGCCTGACATTATCAACGGCGCTGCCTGTAAGCAGTGGCGGCACCGGTGCCAAAACAGCAGCTGATGCAGTAAAAAATCTTGGCGCACTCCCTGCAAACGGTACTGCTGTAGCAGCGACTAAACTCGCCACCGCCCGCAAAATTGCCGGTGTAGCCTTTGACGGCACCAAAGACATCAATCTCACCAACTCGAGTGTCGGGCTTGGGAATGTCGGGAATTTTGCCGCCGTTCAGCAAGGCGGCGGTGTCGGTATGGGTACAAATAAAATCTATATCGGCTGGACGGGTGCGAAGGTAAAAATTCAGGTAGACGCCTCTGATATGGGGGAGGTTTACACAACGCAGAACAAACCGCCTTTTGTTGATGCTTATTCTAAGACTGAAAGTAATGCGCATTATATTGCGCGTGATAGCGTTAAAACTGCCGGATTTGCGAGCGGAAACGTGGCTAATCCCTATATGCGGCATGAGGCAAGTGACGTGGTGGTTTATCTTGCGGATCGGAACTGGTCGGATAGTCGTTTTGTTTACGACGTGCAGCGTGGCAGTCAGGCGCTAGAGAATGCGGGCTGGACTGCTCAGCAGAACTGGGAAGCGCCGACGGGTTGTTTCATGACGGGGTTAAATATCAGACCGGACATGGGCGACTGCCGAATGATGGGGAAATACTACCGCGCGTTAATGATTAGATCGGCCAGTGGAAGCTGGCGACAGGTGGGGAACTAATATGATTACGTTCAAAAATATCAAAATCTCTAAGCAAGTTTTTGAGGAAGGTTTGGCAGTCCCCGTTGTCTATTTCGAAGATGAAGACGGTAATGATTGGTACACATTACGCGACGAGAAATGGGCGGGTAAAAACGCATTTATTGCCGTGGGTCAGGATGGGTTTATTAATACATGGTCGGAGAACCCGAACTTTTTAACGCTATCAGAAGGTGTGAGTGTTTATGAAGTTTCAGCTAAAAATTTACCGGCAGATATTGGAGAGCAAACCTACAGCTATCAGGACGGGAAATTTATTAAGTTTGAGCCGGTAGCGTCAGAAGTGGCTGAGCAGAAAAGAAATAACTTGCTGAGCAACGCGACCACCGCCATTACGCCGTTACAGGATGCTGTAGATATTGATGACGCCACAGACGCTGAACTGCTCCAGCTCAAAGCATGGAAAACGTATCGGGTTGCCCTTAACAGGCTGGATTTAACCACTGCACCTAATATCGCTTGGCCAGAAATGCCGTCGTTAGCAACGATCGGTGAAAACGATCAGTCTGCACTTATTGATCAGTAATAACTATTTGAAAGGTGTGGGTATTAAATCAACAATCCCTTAATAGTTAATTAAGGGGTGAACGTGGAATTAAGTAAAGAAGAGGCCGAATTGCTGGCGTGGTTCATTGGTCTGCACTGGATTGAATTTTCTGAACGTGCAGAGGAAATGGTCAGCGTCTGCGCACTGCATCGGTTGGCTGAGAAATTAGGCCTGAATAATACGTAATTCATCAATAACAACCTAGCCCGGCAATTGCCGGGCTTTTTAATGCCGCGCTTTTTATATGTGCTGTTGTACTAACCCCCTCCCAACGCTCACGCCTCGCCCTGCCCACCGTTAAACAACAAAATTGATTTGCCTATTTTAACGGAGCTAACCCGATGAGTGATTTTCACCACGGCGTGCAGGTCGTCGAAATTAACGACGGAACGCGCGTTATTACCACCGTATCCACGGCCATTATCGGCATGGTCTGCACGGCCAACGACGCTGACGAAAAAGTCTTCCCACTCAATACGCCAGTCCTTATCACCGATGTGATCGCCGCGCAGGGCAAGGCGGGAAAAACCGGCACCCTGTTACCGGCGCTGACGGCCATTGGCGACCAGTGCAAACCGGTCACGGTCGTGGTGCGCGTTGCTGAATCAGAAGAGGAAGATACTGATGATGCCGCTGCCGAAACGCTGTCTAACATCATCGGCGGTGCGGATGAACGCGGGCAGTACACCGGCATGAAAGCCCTGCTTACCGCCGAAGCAGTCACCGGCGTAAAACCGCGCATTCTCGGCGTGCCCGGTCTGGACTCGCAGGAAGTGGCCACGGCACTGGCCACCGTCTGCCAGTCGCTGCGCGCATTCAGTTACATCAGCGCATGGGAATGCAAAACCATTTCCGACGCCATTAAGTACCGTGACAACTTTAGCCAGCGCGAACTGATGCTCATCTGGCCGGACTTTATTGCATGGGATACCACAGCGAACGCCAGCACTACGGCCTACGCCACCGCCCGCGCCTTGGGGCTGCGCGCCAAGATTGACCAAGACACCGGCTGGCACAAAACCCTGTCAAACGTCGGCGTTAATGGCGTGACCGGTATCAGCGCCTCGGTGTTTTGGGATTTGCAGGCGTCGGGGACTGACGCTGACCTGCTCAACGAGGCCGGAGTCACTACGCTTGTGCGCAAAGACGGCTTCCGCTTTTGGGGAAACCGTACCTGCTCTGATGACCCGCTTTTCCTGTTTGAGAACTACACCCGCACGGCGCAGGTGCTGGCCGACACGATGGCCGAAGCGCACATGTGGGCAGTGGATAAACCGATGACCGCCTCACTTATCCGCGACATCATCGACGGCATTAACGCCAAATTCCGCGAGCTCAAGTCTAACGGCTACATCATCGACGGCAGTTGCTGGTTTGATGAATCCGCTAACGATAAAGACACCCTGAAAGCCGGGAAACTCTATATCGACTATGACTATACGCCGGTGCCGCCGCTGGAAAGTCTGACACTGCGTCAGCGCATCACCGACACCTACCTTGTGAATCTGGCCGCATCCATTAACAGCTAAGGGCAATCAATATGGCACTTCCTCGCAAACTGAAATATCTCAACCTGTTTAACGACGGCCTGAGTTACATGGGCGTGGTGCAGTCGGTCACGCTGCCAAAGCTGACCCGCAAGCTTGAGAACTATCGCGGCGGCGGGATGAACGGCTCCGCGCCGGTGGATTTTGGGCTGGATGACGACGCTCTCACCGTTGAATGGTCAATTGGTGGGCTCCCGGACAGCGCTCTGTGGGCGCAGTATGCCGCCGCCGGTGCTGCGGATATTCCGTTGCGGTTTGCCGGGTCTTTCCAGCGTGACGACACCGGCGACGTCTCCGCCGTGGAAATTGTTATGCGTGGCCGTCACAAAGAAATCGATACCGGCGACATGAAACAGGGCGAAGACACCGAAAGCAAAATCACCACGCAGTGTACGTATTACAAGCTGGTGGTTGACGGAAATACGCTGATTGAAATCGACACCGTGAACATGGTCGAAATCGTCAACGGTACCGACATGCTGGAAAAACACCGCCGCAATATCGGGCTGTAATGTTTTGGTGGCCGGTGCGCTGGCCACGTTCCCTTACCAACTCTGAGAAAAACCATGAAAAAGACCGACACCGTTACCGCAGACAATACCCAAGAAAACGCCAACGTCGTTACGCTGGATACGCCAATCAAACGCGGCGACACCCTGATCACCGAAGTAAACGTGATCCGCCCGAACGCCGGTGCGCTGCGCGGCGTCAGTCTGGCCGACGTGGCCAGCTCAAACGTGGACGCGCTGCTGATGGTTCTGCCGCGTATAACCTACCCGACGCTGACAAAAGAGGAGTGCGCCGCGCTGTCGCTGCCGGATATGGTCGGGCTGGCCGGAAAGGTGATTAATTTTTTGTTGCCGAATTCGGAACGCTGACGTTTCCACCGCGGCTGTCGGTTGATGACCTGATGGCCGACGTGGCGGTGGTCTTTCACTGGCCACCGTCAGAACTCTATCCGCTGAGCCTTCCCGAGCTCGTCACATGGCGCGCTAAAGCGCACGAACGAAGTGGACACGCCAATGAGTAACAATGTGACATTGCAGGTTTTACTCAAGGCTGTTGACCAAGCGACCCGCCCGTTTAAATCCATCCAGACAGCGAGCAAGTCGCTGTCTCAGGAAATCCGAACCACCCAACAGTCCATCAGGCAGCTAAACGCCCAAGCCGGGCAGATTGAGGGGTTTCGAAAAACGAGCGCACAGCTTGCCGTCACCGGCCAGTCACTTAAAAACGCCAAGCAGGAAGCCGCCGCGCTTGCCCTCCAGTTTAGAAACACCGCCAATCCGACGCGCGCGCAGACGCAGGCAATGGAAGCGGCCAAGCGTACGGCCTCCGAACTTCAGCTCAAATACAACGGCCTGCGGCAGTCCGTTCAGCGTCAGCGACAGGAGCTGTCGCAGGCGGGTATCAATACCCGTGATTTGTCAGCCGACGAGCGCCGACTGCGCACCTCGCTGAGTGAGACTAACGCACAGCTTAATCGTCAGCGGGAGGCGCTGGCTCGGGTCAGCGCGCAGCAGGCAAAACTCAACGCGGTAAAAAATCGTTATGAGTCGGGTCAGCGGCTGGCCTCCGGGGCGCGCAGTGCGGGGATGGCCGGTGTGGGCGTTGCCGCCGCCGGTCTGTACGGTGAGGCTAAATTTATTGCGCCGGGTATCGGCTTTGACAAACAAATGTCAGGAACGCAGGCCATTCTCGGTTTGAATAAGGGCGAGGAAAAGCTCGGCCAAATCCGCAAACAGGCGCGCGATATTGGTGCGACAACGGCGTTTTCTCCGGGCGACGTTGCCCGTACGCAGACCACGCTTGCCCGCTCCGGGTATGACGCTGATTCGGTGCTGGCGGCGACGGGTTCGACGGTTAACCTCAGCCTAGCGGCAGATGTCGATATTGCCGAGGCAGCGGACATCATCACCAATATGCAGTCTGCGTTTAACCTGCCGACCACGCAGATTGAGCGTGTCGCAGACGTCATGACCAAAGGCTTTACCTCATCCAACACCGGCCTGATTGAGCTGGGCGAAGCAATGAAATATGTCGCCCCTATCGCGGAGGCGGCGGGTGCCAGCATCGAGGACACCACCGCCTTGCTCGGCATTCTTGCGGATAACGGCATCAAAGGCTCAATGGCCGGTACCGGCGCGAGTGCCATTTTCAGCCGATTACAGGCACCGGTGGGACAGTCTCCGGCGGCGCTCAACGAGCTGGGGGTGAAAACGCGCGACGGCAAAGGGGACATGCTCCCGGTCGAGAAAATCCTTAAATCCATCAACCAGTCGTTTAAGAAAAATAAGCTCGGTACGGCGCAGAAAGCGCAATACCTGAAAGTCATCTTCGGTGAAGAAGCCATGAAAGGCGCGGTCAAGCTGGTGGCCGCAGCCGGAAACGGCAGTCTCGACGCGAAGCGCAATGCGATACAAAACTCATCCGGCACTACGGAGCGTATTGCAAAAGTCCAGACCGACAACCTCGACGGCGATTTAAAAAACCTCGCTTCGGCGTGGGAAGATTTGCAGATTGAGGTTTTCGAAAAACAGGACACCGCGCTGCGACGCCTGACCACCTCTGCGACCGAGTGGCTTGGCAAGGTCGGCCAATGGACGAAGGAAAACCCGGAGCTGACAAAAACCCTATTTGCCGTCACCACCGGTGCGCTGGCGATCCTTGGCGTGCTGGGTGGTATTGGCCTCATCGCGTGGCCGGTCATTGCCGGGGTAAACGCGATTATCGCCGTTGCCGGAACGCTGGGCGTGGCGTTCAGCACGGCGGGAGCAACCATTGTGACCGCGCTGGGGGCGATCACCTGGCCTGTCGTTGCCGTCGGTCTGGCCATCGTGGCCGGCGCGCTGCTCATCCGCAAATATTGGGAACCTATCAGCGCCTTTTTCGCCGGTGTGGTTGAGGGGCTGGGCGTAGCATTTGCGCCGGTAAAAGAGCTCTTTGCCCCGCTTAAACCGGTCTTTGAATGGCTGGGTGAGAAGCTCAAAGCGATCTGGCAATGGTTCAAAGATTTGGTTGCGCCGGTGAAGTCCACGAAGGAAACCCTCGACGGCTGCAAAAATGCCGGTGTGCTGTTCGGACAGGCGGTAGCCAATGCGCTTACCGCGCCGCTGCGGGCGTTCAACAAACTTCGGGAGGGCGTGGACTGGCTGCTAAACAAGCTTGGCCTCATCAAAGATGAATCTGCCGATCTGGATAAGAACGCTGACAAAGCACAGCAGCGCGCGAAATATGATGCCGGGCGCGAGCCGCAGTCTTTGCCGCCGGGTGGCCTGCTCGGCGGCGGTTATGCACCGGTATCCGCAGGCGGTGGCCGAAGCTATACCGACAACAGCAAAAACAACTACCAGATTTCCGTGGGCGCCGGAATGGGTGCGCAGGATACCAGCCGCCAAGTTATCGACGCACTGGACGCCCGCGAACGTCAGCGCCGGGCAGAGCTGCGCTCCCGCCTTGGATACGATTAAGGAGAATTTCGCATGATGTTAGCGCTTGGGTTATTTGTGTTTCAGCTACAAACCGTCCCTTATCAGAGCCTGCAACGCAGCGTTGATTACCGCTGGCCGTCAAACAGCCGTATTGGCCAGCGTCCCGCGCTGCAATTTCTGGGCGTGAACGAGGAAAAAATCACCCTGTCAGGCGTACTGATGCCTGAAATCACCGGCGGAAGACTGTCCCTGCTGGTACTCAACCAGATGGCCAATGAGGGTAAGGCGTGGCCGCTGCTGGAGGGTTCGGGCACAATTTATGGGATGTTCGTCGTTGAGAGCCTCAGTGAAACCCGCAGTGAATTCTTTGCCGACGGCAGCGCGCGCAGCATTGAGTTTACGCTGACGCTCACGCGCGTGGATGAGTCACTGACCGCCATGTTTGGTGATTTGCAGCAGCAGGCTGATGGATTGCTGAATAAGGCCAGTGCGGCCACGCAGGGAGTGCTGTCATGATAACGGGGCTGACGGTGGACGCCGGGGCAACGATGGCACCGGCATTTATGCTGACGCAGGCGGGCAATGATATTACGCAGGATATCAGCGCCCGGCTGTTGTCGCTGACGCTGACCGATAATCGCGGATTTGAGGCTGACCAGCTCGATATCGAACTCGACGACAGCGACGGACAGGTAGAAATGCCGCCGCGCGGTGCGGTGCTCTCCCTGTTCTTGGGCTGGCAGGGCTCGGCGCTGCTGGGTAAGGGAGAATTTACGGTGGATGAGATTGAACACCGTGGCGCGCCGGATACGCTGACTATCCGGGCGCGCAGCGCTGACTTTCGCGGCACCCTGAATTCACGGCGTGAAATGTCCTACCACGACACCACGCTCGGTCAGGTGGTTGAGCAAATCGCCGCGCGCAATAAGCTGACGGCCAGCGTGGCCACGCAACTGAACGCCATCAGTATTCCGCACATCGACCAGTCTCAGGAATCTGACGCCAAGTTTTTAACCCGTCTGGCCACGCGCAACGGGGCTGAGGTCTCAGTGAAAGCCGGTAAGTTACTTTTTCTGAAAGCAGGGAGCGGCACCACCGCCAGCGGTAAACCTATACCGGCCATGACGATTGAACGCGCCGACGGTGACCGGCATCAGTTCGCCATTGCTGACCGGGGTGCATACACCGGCGTAACGGCTAAATGGCTGCATACCAAAGACCCTAAGCCCAAAAAGCAAAAGGTTAAAATTCAGCGAAAGCCCAAGTTTAAACAGCTGCGCGCACTGCAACATCCCAAAGCCAAACCGGTTAAAGCCAAAGCATCGGCAGTCAAAACACCCGAAGCCAAAGAAGGTGAATACATGGCCGGTGAAGCGGATAACGTTTTTGCACTGACCACCATCTATGCCAGCAAAGCGCAGGCCATGCGCGCAGCGGCGGCAAAGTGGGATAAGTTGCAACGCGGTGTGGCGGAGTTCTCCATTAGTCTCGCCATGGGGCGCGCGGATTTATATCCTGAAACGCCGGTGCGGGTTAAAGGGTTTAAGCACGTCATAGACGAGCAGTCATGGATTATTGCTAAGGTGGTTCACTCACTCAGTAATAGTGGCTACACGACGTCACTAGACCTTGAGGTGAGGCTTTCAGACGTAGCGTTTGATACACAGGAGGAATAACAGCTTAATCACTTAACTGTTTGTTTTAAATGAATTTAATGGTTAAAATCAACGCATCTTAAAGTGATTCATTGAGGTGGTGATCATGTTCCATTGTCCAATCTGCAAATACGCCGCACATACCCGTTCCAGCCGTTACCTGAGTGAGAACACCAAGGAACGTTATAACCAATGCCAGAACATAAATTGTGGCCATACCTTCAAGACAATGGAGTCATTCGACGGCTCAATTATGAAGCCGGGGCATATCAACGCAGTGATGCCCCACCCAACCTCACATGGTCAACAAAACTTCCTGATGTAGCATGAAAAAGCCCCGCAATGCGGGGCTTTTTTTCTTAACGTGGTCAATGCGTGGACATTGAAAGAAATAAATCCTTTTATTTCAATTAACTAAAAACATATAAATGGCCCCTTCGGGAGCCTTTTTTATGCCTGCGCTAAATTTCAGGCAAAAAAAACACTTGTCTGAAGGACAAGTGTCTAAAAACAATCAGGTCTAGGACAACAGATTTAGTGCCTCACTCAACGTTTTGCCTTCTGGGTGATAGCGCTTGCGCGTTATCGGTCAGGATGACAATAGGCACTGTAAATTGGCTCTGCATCATTCCCAGGTTTATGAAGCCGGAGCAAACATAATGGGTGGAATGAGCATCTACGGCGGGAATATTGCAGGACGCGTGCCAGAATGGCAAGCATCTGTTTATAATTTTTTATGACACTGATAATTAACAACTTTATTTTTATAACACACCGGTACTCTGTTTCTCAGAAGGCGGATACGCTCCGGCAATCCCCTATTCTGTCGCCAGTGAACGACGCAGGAATGTCAGCTTCGATGAGTCTTTATTTATCAATAAGATAAGTGTCTCCTGAAAGAGACAGAGAAAAGTGCGTATGTCGCAGATAAACAACAAGACCAGGAAGAGACGTGAGAGCAGTTTTTTAAAAGCAGAAAACAAAAAGCCCTGCATTTCTGCAGGGCTCTTTATTTGAATTGGTCGGCGAGAGAGGATTCGAACCTCCGACCCACTGGTCCCAAACCAGTTGCGCTACCAAGCTGCGCTACTCGCCGATGTCGTGCATCTTACTACTTCTTGACGCTAACTGCATCATTTAAATGCATTTTGTGTGTGTGGTGCGAAGGGAGGGACTCGAACCCTCACATCCAAAGGACACTAACACCTGAAGCTAGCGCGTCTACCAATTCCGCCACCATCGCATGTCACATTCACAAAATCATTTAAAAAATTTGGGGTGGCTAATGGGGCTCGAACCCACGACAACTGGAATCACAATCCAGGGCTCTACCAACTGAGCTATAGCCACCATTTCAAACTTTTCTACATCGTGGACTGCTTAACTTCAAACAAGACCACCGCAACTCTAGCGCAAACTTAATGGTGCGCCCGACAGGATTCGAACCTGAGACCTCTGCCTCCGGAGGGCAGCGCTCTATCCAGCTGAGCTACGGGCGCTTAGCGCCGTTGCGGGTGGGGATACTACGGTTTTAACGCATGGCTGTCTAGTGCTTTTTTTCAGAAATATTGCGTTTGATTACGCTTTGTCCAATACGCATTAAAAGTAAGCGCCCAACCTCCCCCACCCATGACTTAAGACGTTATTTTGCCTTTTCTGCCGTCAGCGCAGCACGCTTATGCATGCCGAGGCCGAAGTATATCAGTGACACTCCCGCGATGAAAATCCCGCCTACCAGCAAAGAAATTCGCGTATCCGGGTTAATTGCCATACCCACGAGCACGCAGGCCAGGAAAATCAGCGTCAGATAATTGGTATAAGGGAAGAGAATCGATTTAAACGGGTGGTTCTTCAATTTCTCTTTATGCGCTTCACGAAAACGCAACTGACTAATCAGTACCACAAACCACGGCACCATTCCCGGCAGAACACTGGCGCTGTAAACGTAAACAAAGACTTTCTCCGGATTCGGGATCAGGTAATTCAGGCACGAACCGACCAGCAAACACAAAATCGTGATCGCGATACCGTAAACAGGGACGCCGCTTTTTGAGACGTTGCTCAGGAATGCGGGCAGTTGGCGATTCTTCGACAACGCATAGAGCATGCGCCCGCAGCTGTACATTCCGCTGTTACAGCCGGAGAGCGCCGCCGTCAGCACCACAAAGTTGATGATACCTGCCGCCGAGGCAATGCCTATCTTCGCGAACGTCAGGACGAACGGGCTGCCGTGCGTGCCCATTTCGTTCCACGGGAAGATGGTGATGATGACGAAAATGGCACCGACGTAGAAAATCAGGATCCGCCACAGGATGTTATTGATGGCGCGTTTAAGCGTCACCTGTGGATTTTTCGCTTCACCGGCGGTAATTCCCACCAGTTCGACGCCCTGATAGGACGCCACGACGATACACAGCGCAAACAGGAAACCTTTCCAGCCTCCGGCGAAGAAGCCGCCGTGCGCAGTCAGATTCGCAAAGCCTACCGGCTCACCGTGATTACCGAAGCCGAAGAAGATCACCGCCAGACCGACCACAATCATCACAATAATGGTGGTGATTTTGATCAGCGCAAACCAGAACTCCATCTCACCGTAGAGTTTCACCGCGGCCAGGTTGGCCGCTGCGACAATCGCCACGGCCATCAGCGCCGGGATCCACTGCGGTAATTCCGGGAACCAGTATTGTGCATAAACGCCGATCGCGGTGATTTCAGAAATCCCCACCGCAATCCACATAAACCAGTAACTCCACGCAGTCAGATAGCCATAGTAAGGCCCGAGGTATTTATGTGCGTAGACCGCAAACGAACCGGCCACCGGCTCCAGATGCAGCATTTCGCCCATCGAACGCATGATAAAGAAGACAAAAATACCGGCCAGAATGTACGCCAGTAAAACAGAAGGCCCCGCCCATTTCAGGGTGCTCGCCGCGCCCATAAAGAGCCCGACACCGATGGTACCGCCCAGGGCAATCAGCTCAATGTGTCTGGCTTCCAGCCCCCGGTGTAGCCCACCCTTTTCTTCTTGATTCGCCATAATTCCTCTGTTTCTCAGTGTTGTGTTTGCCTTCCGGAATGACCGGAATGTTATTTTTTTATTGTGATAATGCCCGCATGGGGCGGAAAAACGGCGTTATGGTTCCGCATTTCAGGATGAGTTGCAAACCACAATTGAGAAAGATACGCATCAGTAGACACGGAGGGATGTAAGAGAGGGTAAGCGAAGGTGAGAAATGAGAGGTAAAACGCCGCGCTGAAAATCAGTCGCGGCGCAAGTTTTACAGACGGCCTGTGTAGTAATAACGGACGAATTTGAGGAGTTTCAGTTGACGGCGCAGACGGCTGGGTTGGGAAATCAGGCGATACAGCCACTCGAGCCCCATCTTCTGCCAGATCTTAGGGGCACGCTTCACATGGCCGGTAAACACATCATAAGTGCCACCGATGCCCATATACAGCGCATCCGGATGAACCCGGCGGCAATCACGCATCAGGATTTCTTGTTTCGGCGAGCCCATTGCCACCGTCACAATGGCCGCCCCGCTGGCTTTGACTCTTTCGAATAACGCCTCGCGCTGGTCGGGAGTGAAATATCCGTTCTGGCTGCCCGCAATATTAACGTTCCACTGCGCACGCAGTTTGTCTTCGGTTTGTTGCAGGATCTCCGGTTTGCCGCCGATCAGAAACACCGGCGTACCTTCCGCGCCTGCACGCTGCATCAGGCCTTCCCACAAGTCTGCCCCGGCAATGCGCGACACCCTGGCCTGCGGATATTTCTTGCGGATAGCGCGGACGATGCTGATACCGTCGGCGTATTTGTATTCGGCTTCACCTATCAGCGTGCTGAGCTCCGGATTACTTTCAATGGTCAGCACTTTTTCAGCATTTATCGCCACCAGCGCACCGGTTTTCACCTGACGACCGGCAAACAAATAATCAATGAAATGCGCCATATCGCGAAAGCCCCAGAGGCGTATCCCGCGAATGTCATAGTGTGGAATAGTATTATTTTCAGAGTTCATTAGCTTTCCCTACAGCGACCGTCGCGACACGGTGTTCCCGGCGCGGCATCTTGGCGCGGATAAGCCCTGCGGCGTCCAGCATCCAGTACAACATTTTGGCCGCGACCAGACAGGCCCCGAACACGACACAGAAAAAGACCACACGGGAAAAGAACGAGTCCACCCCTTCCCTGGCCAGCACGATAATATTGAAAACGGCACCGAAACAGAAACTTTGCAAAATGGCTGCTTTATATATGTTGGTGTCGGCTTTGCCTTTCTCATACAACCAGTCAAACCATTTGATGATCATCCCCACTGCGACAGCCCCCAGCGGAATAAACCATACGCCGCCCATGACGACCAGTGAACCAATCAGCGTCGGGGAGATCGCCAGGCCGGAATGGTTATCCAGCACTTCCCAGGTGAAATAGTTGGCGGAGTTGAGAACAATGCTCGGGCGGTCATGCCATAACCAGCTTGGGATAAACACGTAGAAATCTCGCACGATAGGCGCCAGCCCCTGGAAGCTGATTTTGTCGTAATTCTGCAACAGCAGCCCCAGGTTTTCCCACGGTGAGAACGTATCGCGCGTCAGGTACAGGAAAGTATAAAACGCCTCCGGCCCGCTGACGTTCAGACCGTAGCGCTTCAGCGCCAGCCAGAACATCCCGACAATTCCGAGCACGCCTGCCGCCGCCAGCATCCACAACGATATCCATCCACGGACAATGCCGATAAACAGAAACAGCGCGAAGGCGATGATGATATTGGCTCGCGTGCCGCCCACGATCACATACGTGAGGAAACCAAAGGCAACGGTGCTGGCGAGGAAAAACAGCCAGCGGCGGACGTCGGGTTTGAGGAAAAACAGCACCAGCATGGCCGGAATGAAGAAATAGAAGAAGCGTTTGAGCGCCACGCCCGAGACGTCACTGGAGAAAATCTGGCTGTACGACTTCAGCTTAAACAGTAAAAAACCGTTATGCATGAAGAAGATCGACACCGTCACCACGGCAATCAGCGCCAGCAAAATCCAGGTCAGGTGAGTTTCCACCCGGTTCATGGTAAATATCGGGCGCGACGGGCCGTCATGTTTCGCCTTCAGCCGCGTTTTATAGCAGACATAGTAAATGCCGTAGAAGCAGGTCGCGGCCAGCATGGCTTGCAACAAGTTTTCCACCGGCACCACTTTGACGTCAAACTGGAAAACCAGCAGGCAGGTCAGCGGAAATCCGAAGTAAAACGTCAGCAGATACAGCAGCGAAAACAGGACGTTGAAATTGAACCGCACCCGGCGAAATTCTTTGTAGGTCAGCGTCAGTATAAACAGCAGCGAAAGCGCATAAACCACAGACAGGCCGCCTAACTGTGCCAGCGTCATGATGCTTCCCCCGCCGCCAGCAACAACGCCTGTTGCCAGCCCGTGACGTAGTTTGGATTGAAGAAAGCGATGTTCTGCCGGTCAGTATTGAGCAACTGCCTGCGTGCCTCTGCCACGGTTTTCGCATCCAGAGCATCACCGTAGAACAGCACCGGAAGATGCTGTTCCGCCAGATCCTGCCAGAACGGGTTCTGGCGGCTGACCACAAAGGGTACGCCGAACTGAATCAGTAAACACTGCGTACCAATCGCCTGCTGACGATCGAAAATAAAATAGCCCAGCGAGCAGCGGCGCAGCACGTTGAGGTAATCCTCAAAGGCCATCGCATCCGTCAGCAGTTCCACCTGAGCAGGGGCAAACAGTGTCAGCGCTTCGGCCCGCACCTGTTCGATATAAGTCTGATTATTGGCCGGATAGCCCATCGGGATAATCACGCGGATATCTGCGCCGAACTGCTGATGCAGCGAACGCAGCGCTTCAATGTGGCGATTACTGCGATCGCCGGAATTCCCGACCAGCACCGTCATCGGCCCTTCGGGCTCCGGGATGTCAGACGGCTGCGTCAGCGCAGGATCCATCCGGGTCGGGAAGTAGAGCAACGACGACGGCACCCGCGGGTGACGTTGATGAAAATGAATCAGGTCACCGCGCGTACCGAAAACATGTCCAATACGGCCCTGAGCCAGACGGCGCAGAAGATAGAACAGACGGAATTTCAGGCTACCCGCAGATTCATACAAATCTGCGCCCCAGATATGCCAGGTGACCTGCTGCGATTTGATTTTGCCGGTCAGAATAGCCAGCCAGAGCGTCGGGTTAAATTGCCCGTGAAAGAAAAAATGGTGCATCCGTTCTTGCGCGCGGGTGATCACCGCGGCCGCCAGCGATTTTTTATCCGGATAAACGCGGATATCCAGACGCGAGAATTCAGCAAACGCTGACGCATCTTTCGCGGCCACCATAAAATGGCAGATCAGTTTTTCAGGCGCGCACTCAGCCAGTACGTCATTAAAGAAGCGCAGTACGGTGACATTATGGTGGGGAATGTCAGATCCCAAAACGTGAATCAGCGTTGTCATGCTCGTCTACGATAAAGAAGGAATACGGTGCAACACAGGGCAAAATAGACGATGTAAGTCGCCATATAGGCCTGAGCCGCGCCCAGAGAACCGTGAATCGGGATCAGCCAGTGTGAAAATCCGGTCAGTAATGCGAACTGGCTGATTTCAGTCAGCACGTAAAAACGCAACGACGCACGGGCAATCACCAGATAACCAAACACATACGAGCCGACTTTCAGCACATCACCGACCAGCTGCCAGGCAAACAAATCGCGCATGGCCATAAACTGTTTGGAGAACAGCAACCAGATGGCGAAATCGCGCAACAGCCAGACCGAAAAACTGACGGCGGCCACGGCGGGCAGCACGAATTTCAGCGACCTGACGATCTCCTGAGAAATCGCCTGCTTATCCTTGAGTCGCGACAGCGTCGGCAACAAATAAACGCTGAAAGAGGCGGTGATAAATTGCAGGTACGCATCAGAAATACTGCTGACACCCTGCCAGATCCCCACTTCTTTCCAGCTGTAATGCTCCGCGAGAAGATTTCGCATCATCACGTACGCCACCGGAATAGTGACAGAGGTGATCAGCGCCATCAGCGTAAATTTGCCCAGATGGCTGGCGATAAAGCGATCCCAGCCCGGTTTCAGATACCGCAGCGGAAAGGGTTTACGCCGCCACAGCATGCCGCCGGCAGGCAGAATCACCAGCGCAGGCACCAGCGCCAGCCCGGCCAGCGCGCCCTCATAGCCACCCAGTTTGAAACACAGGGCGAAGGCCAGTAACCCGATCAGGCTGCCGCCGATCACGGCCAGCGCGTTGCCTGCCGCATCGCGATAGCCTTTGAGGATCGCCTGAAAATAGTTGGCGTAGGCGATGCCCATCTGGATAAAAGCCACGGCGCGAACCACGGCCTGATAGCGATCGTGCCCGAACAGGCCAACGCTGACCGGCGCCGCGGCCAGCAAAAAAACCGCGGCCAGCAGCGTCGAAAACCCTAAAATCAGTGATGACGACGTGCCCAGCACGGCATTGAGGCGCTCAGGATTTTCATGGTGTTCGGCGACGTATTTGGTGACGCCATTGAAAATTCCGGCGCCGGACAATACACCGAGCACCGTGACCATCTGACGGAAATTGCCTGCCTGACCGACGCCCTCAGGGCCGAATGCTACCGCCAGCAGTTTCACCACCAGCAGCCCGGCACCGATTTTGATGAGCGTGGAACCGGCGGTCCAGACCGATGCTTTTGCCAGCGACATATCAGGCGAAGTATTGCAGCAAGGCCGCAATCACCGTGCGCTGCGTGTCATCGCTCATGTTGTAGAACAACGGCAGGCGCACCAGACGTTCGCTTTCCTGGGTGGTGAAGCGATCGGTGCCGTTAAAACGGCCAAAATCTTCCCCCGCCGGACAGGCGTGCAGCGGAATGTAATGGAATACCGTCAGAATATCCGCGGCCTTCATGTGGCGGATAAAGGCATCGCGATCCTCAATATCTTTCAGACGCAGATAGAACATGTGGGCGTTTTGCACACAATCCTGCGGAATACTCGGCAACTGGACGCGGCCGGCATCAGCCAGATCCTGCAATGCCTCGTAATATTCATTCCAGACACAAAGGCGGCGCTGATTAATCTTTTCGGCAGCGTCCAGGTTTCCCCACAAATACGCCGCCTGCAAATCGGACATCAGATAGCTGGAGCCGATATCGCGCCATGTGTATTTATCCACCTGTCCGCGGAAGAACTGGCTGCGGTTAGTGCCTTTTTCGCGGATGATTTCTGCACGGTCAATCAGCGCCGGATCGTTAATCAGCGTTGCACCGCCTTCCCCGCCTGCCGTGTAATTCTTGGTTTCGTGGAAACTGAAACAGCCAATATGGCCGATGGTGCCCAGCGCTTTGCCCTTGTAAGTCGACATGACGCCCTGCGCCGCATCCTCCACCACAAACAGACGGTGTTTCTCAGCCAGCGCCATAATCGTGTCCATTTCACAAGCCACGCCGGCGTAATGCACGGGCACAATCACTTTAGTTTTGTCGGTGATCGCCGCTTCAATCAGGCTTTCGTCAATGTTCATGGTATCGGGGCGGATATCCACAAAGACGATTTTTGCGCCGCGCAGCACAAACGCATTGGCGGTAGAAACGAAGGTGAAACTCGGCATGATGACTTCGTCGCCGGGCTGGATATCCAGCAGAAGCGCGGCCATTTCAAGCGAGGCGGTACAGGACGGCGTCAGCAACACTTTCGGGCAATTAAAACGCTGCTCAAACCATTTCTGGCAACGCAGGGTAAACCCGCCATCGCCGCACAATTTGCCGCTGCTCATTGCCTCACGCATAAAATCAATTTCAGTACCGACGATCGGCGGCGCATTAAAAGGGATCATTGTTTCACCTGTACAGCCAGTACGCCGCGCGGGTGATTTTGCCACCGCTGGCGAGATATAGGTTTAAGGCCGCGAGGTTGCCGGTCTGGGTGGCGACGTGTAAACGCGACACTCCCTGTTCAGCACACCACTGTTTCGCAGCCGCCATTAATATTCTGCCCACTCCCCGCCCCTGACACTCAGGTCTGACGGCCAGCAGGCCAATTCTTGCTTCATCTGTCGACAGCTTTCGCAGCGTCACAAATCCGGCGTCCTTCCCCTGATCCTCCGCCCACAGGCAAAGATGATCAAAGTTGCCGAGCACCGCTTTTTCCGCCCACATCGCATAGAAACGGGCGCTGTCATCCGGCTGATACCAGGGTGCGCGAAAACGGCTGAGGTGAAACGCCTGGCGGGCGATCGCCACCACATCGTGGATCTCTTCCGGCACTGCCGGGCGCCCTGCGGCCAGCGCGCTATCCTGCGCCACCACATCGATACACACATCAGTTTCGCCTTCCGCCAGACGAAAGCCCAGCGCAGAGAGCGCATCCAGCGTGGGCAGCTGGTCGGCGGCAACTTTCACCTGCACCAGCGCATACGCTGCCAGAGCCTGCGCCGTGACGTCGCCCGCAGAATCATCGAGCGTCAGCTTCGCGCTCTGCAACCGGAAGAATTCACTCTCCCAGCTGAGGGGGTCAAGCGTGCCGCGCAGGCTTATCGCCATACGCCTTTTGTATCCACGATCCATGCCTGATCAACCTGAGCAGCGGGGATCGCTTTAAAGGACGCATGATCAACCAGCATGACCAGCAGATCAGCACTTTCCAGCGCCTCTTCCAGAGAATGCAGGGTGACTTTTTCGGCCAGGGAAACGGGAAGCTGATGAACATTCGGTTCGACAGCCCAGGTTTCGCCGGCATGCCAGTCAGCAATCAGATGCGTAACTTCAACCGCAGGGCTTTCGCGCAAATCGTCGATATTGGGTTTAAATGCCAGGCCAAAGCAGGCGATTTTCACATCGGCGGCACGTTTTCCGGTGGCGGTCAGGCAATCTGCCAGCGCCGCTTTCACGCGATCGACCACCCAGTGCGGTTTACTGTCGTTCACTTCGCGGGCGGTGCGGATAATCCGCGCCAGCTCAGGGTTTTGCGCGACGATAAACCACGGATCAACGGCGATACAGTGACCGCCCACGCCAGGGCCTGGCTGCAAAATATTCACGCGTGGATGGCGGTTCGCCAGCGCAATCAGCTCCCAGACGTTAATCCCCTGCGCATCGCAAATCAGCGATAACTCATTGGCAAAAGCGATATTCACATCGCGGAAGCTGTTTTCAGTCAGCTTGCACATTTCGGCGGTGCGGGAATTGGTAACGACACATTCCCCTTTGAGGAAAATGTTATACAGCTCGCTGGCACGCTGCGAACATCGCGCCGTCATGCCACCGATAACACGATCGTTTTTGATAAGCTCGACCATCACCTGCCCTGGCAATACACGCTCCGGACAATACGCAATGCTGATATCTGCCTGCTCACCCGCCTGTTGCGGGAAACTCAGGTCAGTACGCGCTTCTGCCAGCCATGCGGCCATCTGCTCCGTCGCGCCAACCGGCGATGTCGATTCCAGAATGATCAGGTCGCCTTTCTTCAGCACCGGTGCCAGTGAGCGCGCGGCAGATTCGACGAATTTCATATCCGGCTGATGATCGCCTTTGAATGGCGTCGGCACGGCAATCAGGAAAGCGTCTGCGGGTTCCGGTTGGGTCACGGCACGCAGGAATCCCCCGTCGACTGCCTGCTTCACCAGCAGATCAAGATCGGGCTCAACAATATGAATGGCGCCACGGTTAATGGTGTCGACCGCGTGCTGATTGATGTCCACGCCCACCACTTTTTTCTGGTGCGAAGCAAAAGCAGCGGCAGTAGGCAGACCGATGTAACCCAGTCCGATAACAGAGATCGTGTTAAAGCTCATTGCGATACCCAATGATTTTTCAATGCGTCAAGAATGTGGTGACACGCATGTCCGTCACCGTAAGGATTGTGCGCCCGGCTCATGCTGTCGTACTCATCTTCATCCGTCAGCAGGCGGGTCACTTCCTCTACAATTTTAGCGGTATCCGTGCCAACCAGCCGGACTGTTTTGGCATCAACGGCTTCGGGACGCTCTGTCGTTTCCCGCATCACCAGCACCGGTTTACCCAGCGACGGCGCTTCTTCCTGCACGCCGCCGGAATCCGTCAGGATCAGATAGGCTTTGTCCATCAGGTAGACAAACGGCAGGTAGTCCTGAGGGTCGATAAGCACAATGTTATCGATGCCATGCAGAATGCGATTCACCGGCTCGGTGACGTTAGGATTGAGGTGCACCGGATACACAATTTGGACATCCGGGTGCTGGCGGGCGATGTCAGCAAGCGCAGTGCAAATCCTCTCGAACCCGCCACCAAAGCTTTCACGGCGGTGACCGGTGACCAGAATCAGCTTTTTATCTGCGTCCAGGAAGGGATAACTGGCGGCGAGTTGTTGCGCCAGTGAATCATCGCTGCTGAAGCGATCCCTGACCCACAGCAAGGCATCAATCACCGTATTGCCGGTAACGTAAATCCCCTGCGCGGGGATGTTTTCCCTGAGCAAATTCGCTTTGGCATTTTCCGTCGGCGCGAAATGCCATTTGGCCAGATGCCCCGTCAGCAGACGGTTCGCTTCTTCCGGCCACGGCGACGAGAGATCGCCAGTGCGCAATCCGGCTTCAACGTGACCCACCGGGATTTGATGATAAAACGCCGCCAGACTGGCGGACAGCGTGGTCGTGGTATCGCCATGAACCAGCACGACGTCAGGTTTGAAATCATCCAGCACGGGTTTCAGCCCGGCCAGAATCCGGCAGGTAATTTCAGTCAATCCCTGTCCCGGCTTCATGATATTGAGATCATAATCCGGTGTAATTTCAAAGAGACGCAATACCTGGTCGAGCATTTCACGGTGCTGTGCCGTGACACAAACTTTGGATTCAAATGCCGCATCCTGCGACAAAGCATGCACCAGCGGCGCCATTTTTATGGCTTCCGGACGGGTGCCGAAGATCGTCAACACTTTCACAATGTGTTTCTCTTATTTTTACGACGCGTCAGGGCAACGCCTGCTCCGATCAGACCACCGACAATACCCCACATGATCATCAGGAATACGCGGCGCGGGCTGTCACGTTTTACAGGCTCTTCAGGCGTACGGAGATAACGGTAAGTCTGAAACTTCGCGGTCAGTGTCGGGCCAACATTTAGCGTCGAAAGCATCGCGCGGTTCTGATCATACTCCAGATCGTAGCCAGGGCCTGAAGCTTGTAACAGTTCAAGGCGCGCTTTTAGCATCGGTACACCGAGCAGGAACATGTCGGAGTCCGGCAGTTCTTCAGCGGGGGTTTCCGTCACACTCTTATTAATATTCTGCTGCTGAGCAATTTTCAGCGCCTGCTCGGTGTTATTCGCAGTACGTTTGAAAATGGTTTGTGCGACTTCTTCCTGGCGCTTTACCTGCGCTTTCATCGACTGCGTACGTGCGGCCCATGCGCCCTGAAGTTCATCGTAAAGATACTGAGAGGCGCGGGCGCTGGCAAAATTCACGTACTGGCGCAGCAGCTTGTTAGCATCGGCGGAGTTTTCAGCGGTCAGTTTGACAATATCGTTCGGCACTTTGATGCCGTCGCGTGCGGTGAACTGGATATCGTTAATCAGTTCATCCAGCAAGACGGCATCCGCACGCGCATCACCTTCCTTACGCTGCTTGTAGTAAGGAGATTGCTGCCAGAAATCCCGGCGGGTGTCATAAGCCGCCAGTTGCATCACAAACTCGTTGTAAGCTTCATCTGAAATCGGTGGCCGGCTCGCATCAGTCTGCGGCGCAGTACGCATATCCAGATTGCGCAGGAACTGCGCCTGAGAGAAATAGGAAGACAAGTTGTTTACCGTCGGGCGGTCGGTGATCGCCGTTGAACTCCACTCTTGTTTCATCAGATAGGAGGAGCCGAGAGCGACAAGTGCGAACAGTATTGCCAGACCCGCGATCCAGAATTTACCTTTCCATAAAGTGCAGCACAGGCCGCGGATATCGAGTTCGTTTTCGATGGCGCGTTCATTCTGGTTACTTGTCATTTCTGATTTATCCACAGCCAGTAAGCCTCGGGTTAAAATTGATCAGTGAACGGAGGAGCGGCGTAAACGCCTTTTTACCCGTCTAATAAACCGTGCAACCCGCCAGGCGCGTTTAATGCACACGCCGTAAAGCAGGAATGCGAGGAAGAATAAAACCAACATCAGCCATTCAGGCACCAGCGGCTGATGTTCTCCAATTACGCCAATAACCGCAAGGATTGCAGCCGCAAGGGTGATCAAAACAAAGGCCTGCCGGGAAGTAAAACCGGCGCGCATGATCAAATGATGAATATGCTGACGGTCAGCCGAGAACGGGCTCATGCCTTTGCGCAGCCGACGATACATAATAGCAATCATATCCATCAGCGGGATGGCAATGAGCCACAGCGCGGTCACCGGATTCATTGGATGTGATTCGCCTTGCGTGCTTTGCAGCAGGATCCAAATCACCGTGAAGCCAATCAGCGTACTGCCCGCATCGCCCATGAAGACTTTGTAGCGGTGGCCCAAAACACCCAGATTAAGCAGGATGTAAGGTAACGTCGCCGCAATCATCGCGAAGCACCACAATGCCAGCTCCATGTGTCCGCTGTCGTACATGATGATGCCCATCGCACCAAAGCTGACGCAGGAAAGTCCGCCCAGTAAACCGTCTATGCCGTCGACCATGTTAAAAGCATTGATCGCAGCCCAGACAGCAAACAGCGTGAAGAGATAGCCAAACGGCCCGAGCACCATTTCCCACGGGCCGATCAGATGGCCGAGATTACGCAGCGTGAGGTTCGCAAAACTCATCATGATGACCGCGACCGTCGCCTGCACCAGCGCACGGATTTTTACGCTGATGTCATAGCGATCGTCCAGCGCACCGACGAGCACTAGCAAGCCTGCGCAGACCAGATAAAGTTGACCGTGGGGGATTCGATAATCGGTAATGAAGAAGGTGAAGCAGATCCCTGCATAAACGGAGATACCGCCGACCAGTGGAACCATACCCTGATGGCGTTTGCGGAAATTGGGTTTATCTACCAGCCCGATTTTATACGCAACCTTCCTGGCAACAAATAAAAACAGGAATGAAAATAAGAAAACGACGACGAGTTCAGTACTCATATTGAGTAAGTTCACAGTTAAGAGATCTCTGCAAAAATAAGGTGCGTGGAGTTGAGCGCAAGAACATCATAAACCTCACAGTCTTATATCTAATCATGGGGTGACAGTGATGGTTTGTCTCAGGCAATACCTTATCTGTTGCCCTTTCTTTATGTCATCAGACAGTCCGCCGACAAAATAAAGAAAGGGCAATGGAAAAACCATCAGTTATTATCCGAATAATCTGACTATTTCTCCGAAGTTGCATTATGGTAGCCACCAAATGCAAAAAACGCCACGGCTTAGCGTGGCGTTAGCTGACTTTTACACCAAATTACGAACGCTTCATCATGTCGAAGAAATCGTCATTGGTTTTGGTCATGGCGAGCTTGTTAATGAGGAATTCCATCGCGTCAATTTCACCCATTGGATGGATGATTTTACGCAGGATCCACATTTTTTGCAGCTCTTCAGACGTGGTCAACAGCTCTTCTTTACGGGTACCAGAACGGTTGTAATCGATGGCCGGGAACACACGTTTCTCAGCGATTTTACGCGCCAGATGCAGTTCCATGTTGCCGGTACCTTTAAATTCTTCATAGATAACTTCATCCATTTTAGAACCGGTATCGACCAGCGCGGTCGCGATGATGGTCAGGCTTCCGCCCTCTTCCACGTTACGTGCTGCACCGAAGAAACGTTTTGGACGGTGTAAGGCGTTGGCATCAACACCACCGGTCAGGACTTTACCTGACGCCGGAACCACGGTGTTGTAAGCACGAGCAAGACGAGTGATGGAGTCCAGCAAGATGATGACGTCTTTCTTATGCTCAACCAGGCGTTTCGCTTTTTCGATAACCATTTCGGCTACCTGAACGTGGCGGGAAGCCGGTTCGTCAAAGGTGGATGCGATAACTTCGCCTTTCACCAGACGTTGCATCTCGGTCACTTCTTCCGGACGTTCATCAATCAGCAGAACCATCAGCACACAGTCAGGATGGTTGTACGCAATGCTGGTAGCGATGTTTTGCAGCAGCATGGTTTTACCGGCTTTCGGCGGAGCAACAATCAGACCACGTTGACCGCGACCAATTGGAGAAGCCAGATCCAGTACACGTGCCGTTAAATCTTCGGTTGAACCGTTACCACGTTCCATGCGCAGACGTGAATTTGCGTGCAGAGGGGTTAAGTTTTCAAACAGGATTTTGTTGCGGGCGTTTTCTGGTTTGTCGAAGTTAACTTCATTAACTTTCAACAGGGCAAAATAGCGTTCACCTTCTTTAGGTGGGCGGATTTTACCGGAAATGGTGTCGCCAGTGCGAAGGTTGAAGCGGCGGATTTGGCTTGGAGATACGTAGATGTCGTCGGGGCCTGCGAGGTAGGAACTGTCTCCGGAGCGGAGGAAACCAAATCCATCCTGCAATATCTCGAGGACGCCATCACCGAAGATATCTTCTCCGCTTTTAGCATGCTGCTTCAATATTGAAAAGATAATGTCTTGCTTGCGCATGCGGGCCTGGTTTTCCAGTCCCATATTTTCGCCGAGTGCAATCAGGTCAGAGACCGGCGTATTCTTTAATTCGGTAAGATTCATAATGGTGGGTTCTTAAACTCGGGGTATGTCTCGAACATCTGTCGTGAATGGGTATGGCAGGGTCATCCATGCCTGTTTGTGTAGAACACTCAAGTAACAGCTTAAAAATCCAGCCGCAGGCAGCCGCCAGCGAGCGATTCTAGAGGGGCAAACTGATATTGAGGTGTCTTAAAGCCGATTTTTTCAAAACCGTTAGATGGTCAAGCACAGTGCCAGTTCAATTTAATTTTTATTCAAAGAAACTATCAGGCAGATGTTTTTGACACAACAGAGTAAAACGTAAGAATCAAACTACAGGTAAGCTCTATTTGCAGTAAGCGTAAACTTAGCACGCTTCTTGACAGGCGTCTAGCGGACATTGTGAAAAACACGGCAGCCCGCTAAACACCTGGCTTGGGTCATCCCGACCGCTTACAGATTAGCTGTTAAGAACTCTTTCAGCTGACCTTTCGACAGTGCGCCAACTTTAGTTGCTGCGACTTCGCCGCCTTTAAATAACAGCAGGGTAGGAATACCACGGATGCCGTATTTAGGTGCAGTACCTGGGTTTTCGTCGATGTTCAACTTCGCGATGGTTAGCTTGCCTTCGAACTCAGTGGCAATTTCATCCAGAATCGGAGCGATCATTTTACATGGTCCGCACCACTCAGCCCAGAAATCGACCAGCACCAGCCCTTCGGCTTTCAATACGTCGTTGTCGAAACTGTCATCGGTCAGGTGAATAATTTTATCGCTCATGTTCTACTCCAAAGGATTATCTTTACCTTGTTGATGTAGCATTAACCAACATTAGGTTGACTTTATTTCACCGGATACGCTTTCGTAAAGCAATAGTTAGCTGATATTCTACCACACTATGAGCAAAACACACTTGACCGAAAAGAAGTTTTCCGACTTCGCCCTGCACCCGCTTGCAGTGGAAGCCCTTGAAAAGAAAGGCTTCCATTACTGCACACCTATCCAGGCATTAGCATTGCCAATCACGCTCGCTGGGCGTGATGTTGCAGGTCAGGCGCAAACCGGTACCGGCAAGACGCTGGCTTTTCTAGCGTCTACTTTCCATTATCTGCTTTCTCACCCTGCTGCGGAGGGTCGTAAGACCAACCAGCCGCGTGCCTTGATCATGGCACCTACACGTGAACTCGCGGTGCAGATCCACTCCGATGCCGAAGCATTATCCGAGTCTACCGGCCTGAAATTAGGTCTGGCATACGGCGGTGACGGCTACGACAAACAGCTTAAAGTTCTGGAAAGCGGCGTGGACATCCTGATTGGGACCACTGGCCGTCTTATCGATTACGCAAAACAGAACCACATCGACCTGGGCGCGATTCAGGTGGTGGTACTGGATGAAGCAGACCGCATGTTCGATCTGGGCTTCATCAAAGATATCCGCTGGATCTTCCGCCGGATGCCGCCTGCTACTGAACGTCTGAACATGCTGTTCTCAGCAACGCTGTCCTATCGCGTGAAAGAACTGGCGTTTGAAAACATGAATAATGCCGAGTCGATTGAGATCGAACCGGAGCAAAAAACGGGTCACCGTATTCAGGAAGAGCTGTTCTATCCTTCCAATGAAGAAAAGATGCGCCTGTTGCAGACGCTGATTGAAGAAGAATGGCCAGACCGCTGCATTATTTTCGCCAATACCAAGCACCGCTGTGAAGACGTCTGGGGCCATCTGGCTGCCGATGGTCATCGCGTCGGTTTGCTGACCGGTGACGTGCCTCAGAAAAAACGCCTGCGCGTTCTGGAAGACTTCACCAAAGGCACGCTGGATATTCTGGTCGCCACCGACGTGGCTGCGCGCGGCTTGCACATTCCTGCCGTGACACACGTCTTCAACTATGACTTACCTGATGACTGTGAAGATTACGTTCACCGCATCGGTCGTACCGGCCGTGCTGGCCTGAGCGGTCATTCCATCAGCCTGGCATGTGAAGAATATGCCCTGAACCTGACGGCGATCGAAACCTATACCGGCCACAGTATTCCGGTCAGCAAATACAGCAGCGAAGCACTGTTGACTGATTTGCCTGCGCCAAAACGTCTGGCACGTTCACGCACCGGCAATGGTCCGCGTCGTAACAGCAATTCGTCTTCGCGTCGCAGCAGTGCACCGCGCAGCAACCGTAAACGTCCGGGCTGATAACCTATGCTAAGCTCCACCTCACTCTACGCAGCAATCGATCTGGGCTCTAACAGCTTTCATATGCTGGTTGTTCGTGAGGTGGCAGGCAGTATCCAGACCCTCGCCAGAATCAAGCGCAAAGTGCGTCTGGCTGCCGGTCTGGATAAGCAGAACCTGCTTTCTCAGGAAGCCATGCAACGCGGCTGGCAATGCCTGAAGCTGTTTTCTGAAAGATTGCAGGATATCCCACGCGCACAAATCCGCGTGGTCGCCACGGCGACGCTGCGGCTTGCCAGTAATGCCGATGAATTTCTCATCAAAGCGCAGGAAATCCTTGGCTGCCCGATTCAGGTGATTACCGGTGAAGAGGAAGCCCGCCTGATTTATCACGGCGTCGCCCATACCACGGGTGGTCCGGATAAACGTCTGGTGGTGGATATTGGCGGCGGCAGCACCGAATTAGTGACCGGTGTCGGCGCACAGGCGATTACCCTTTTCAGCATGCCAATGGGGTGTGTGACCTGGCTGGAGCGCTATTTTACCGACCGCAATCTGGCAAAGGAAAACTTCGATCAGGCCGAACAGGCTGCGATTGAGATGATCCTGCCGGTGGCACCGGATCTTATCGCGAACGGCTGGCAAATCTGCGTCGGTGCTTCCGGCACCGTCCAGGCTTTGCAGGAAATCATGGTCGCGCAAGGCATGGATGAGCGCATCACTCTGCCAAAACTTCAGCAGCTCAAACAGCGCGCGATTCAGTGCGGCAAACTGGAAGAGCTGGAAATTGAAGGCCTGACTCTCGAACGTGCGCTGGTTTTCCCAAGCGGACTGTCCATTCTGATCGCCATTTTCAAAACGCTGAACATCGAAACGATGACACTGGCCGGCGGCGCGCTGCGCGAAGGTCTGGTGTACGGCATGCTGCATTTGCCGATCGAGCACGATATTCGCCAGCGTACATTGCGGAATCTGCAACGTCGCTATCTGCTGGATAACGAGCAGGCGCAACGCGTGGCACAGCTGGCGGAGAACTTCTCGCTGCAGGTGGCACAGGAATGGAAGCTGGATGCCCGCGCCCGTGAGTTACTTAACAGCGCCTGTCTGATCCACGAAATAGGTTTGAGCGTCGATTTCAAAAAGGCCCCGCAACACGCGGCTTATCTGATCCGGCATTTAGACTTACCGGGTTTCACTCCGGCACAGAAAAAACTGCTGGCGACCCTTCTGCAGAACCAGAACAGCACACTCGATTTGCCGTTGCTGAATGAGCAAAATGCTTTGCCGCCGCGTCTGGCGCAGCGCCTTTGCCGAATTCTGCGCCTGGCGATTATCTTTGCCAGCCGTCGTCGCGACGACACATTGCCTGCCGTGCGTTTACGCGCTAACGATGATGAGCTGAGTGTGATTGTGCCGCAGGGCTGGCTGGAACAGCATCCGCTGCGGGCCGAAGAGTTAGAACAGGAAAGTCACTGGCAGAGCTATGTCCACTGGCCGCTGTTTGTCGAAGAGCAGAGCTGAATTTTTCGACACACCGTCATACTACCAGGGCAGGGTTTATCCCCTGCCTTTTCTTTGTCTGTCAGTTTCCGCCTTTGGCTTTCGCCAGTTGCTCACGGATTTTTTCCAGATGGCTCTGCCCTTTCACCATGCGTTCCTGCGCGCTCACCACTTTACGTTCACTTTCCCACGCCAGATCGTCCTGCGGTAATTCCATCAGGAAACGGCTCGGTTCCGGGCGGATCAGCTCACCATATTGGCGACGCTCACGGCAAAGGGTAAACGTCAGCTCTTTCTGCGCACGGGTAATTCCCACATAAGCCAGACGCCGCTCTTCATCCACGTTATCTTCATCAATGCTGCTCTGGTGTGGCAACAGCCCCTCTTCCATACCGACCAGATAGACATACGGGAACTCAAGGCCTTTTGAGGCGTGCAGCGTCATCAGCTGGACCTGATCCAACTCTTCGTCGTTTTCACCGCGCTCCATCATGTCACGCAGCGTAAAGCGCGTGACCACCTGCGTGAGCGTCATCGGCTCATCCAGATCGGTGCCTTCGAGCATTTCGGTCATCCAGCTGAACAGCTGATTGACGTTTTTCATGCGCATCTCGGCGGCTTTCGGGCTCGGCGACGTTTCGAACAGCCAGCTTTCGTAATCAACGCCGTGGATCAAATCCCGCACGGCGGCGACCGGTTCACGTTCTGCCAGCTCGGAAATATTGCCCATCCAGTGGGTGAAACGTTGCAAAGATTCCAGCCCGCGACCGGTCAGGGACTGGCTCAGCCCCATATCAAAACTGGCTTTGAACAACCCTTTGTTACGCTGATTCGCCCACTCACCCAGTTTCTGTAAGGTGGCGGCACCGATTTCGCGACGCGGCGTATTCACGATACGCAGGAAAGCGCTGTCGTCGTCCGGGTTGGTCAGCACGCGCAGATACGCCAGCAGGTCTTTAATCTCCGGGCGTGAGAAGAAAGAGGTGCCGCCGGAAATCCGGTACGGAATGCGGTTCTGCATCAGCATTTTTTCAAACAGACGCGACTGGTGATTACCGCGGTACAAAATCGCGTAATCGCCGTAAGCGGTTTTATTGATGAAGTGATGAGCGATCAGCTCGCCCACGACGCGTTCCGCTTCATGGTCTTCATTATTTGCCGTCACAACTTTCAGTGATTCGCCGTAAGCCAGCTCAGAGAACAAACGCTTCTCGAACACATGCGGGTTATTGGCGATCAGGATGTTGGCGGCTTTCAGGATGCGTTGCGTGGAACGGTAGTTCTGCTCCAGCTTGATCACCTGCAACTGCGGGAAATCTTCTTTCAGCAGCACCAGGTTTTGCGGTCGTGCACCGCGCCAGGAGTAAATCGACTGGTCATCGTCCCCTACCACCGTAAAGCGCGCGCGGTTACCCACCAACAGTTTCACCATCATGTACTGGCTGGTGTTGGTGTCCTGATATTCATCGACCAGCAGATAACGCAGCTTGTTCTGCCAGCGCTCGCGCACTTCTTCATTCTTCTGCAACAGCAGCGTCGGCAGCAGGATCAGATCATCGAAATCGAGAATATTACAGGCGCGCATGTGGTCGTGATAAAGGCTGTAGCAATGCGCGAAAATCTGATCGCGTTCCGAACGCGCCAGTCCGGCGGCATGAGAAGGATCCACCAGATCATTTTTCCAGTTTGAGATCGTGGAAACCAGCTGCTGCAATAACGTTTTGTCGTTCTCCAGCCACTTCTCGCTCAGCTCTTTGAGCAGCGCCAGCTGGTCCTGATCGTCAAACAGAGAAAAGTTAGATTTCATGCCCAGCGCAGCAAATTCGCGTTTGATGATTTCCAGCCCCAACGTATGGAAGGTGGCAATCAGCAGCCCCCGCGCTTCTTTGCGCCCGAGGGTTTGTCCGACACGCTCTTTCATTTCGCGCGCGGCTTTGTTGGTAAAGGTCACGGCCGCAATGTGACGTGCCTGATAGCCACATTCACGGATCAGGTGTGCGATTTTATTGGTAATCACCCTGGTTTTGCCGGAGCCGGCACCCGCCAGAACCAGGCAGGGTCCGGTGACAGATTCGACGGCGTGTTGTTGGCTGGGGTTTAATCGCATGGCGTATTTTTGCTCACCTGATAGACAAGGACGGCGATTGTAGCAGAAACGTCGGCTGAGATTGACAGGCTTTACCGTGCAATTTGTTATCCCGGAACGCAGGCCGGATTCCCCATGCGCCGTTGCAGATGTTACATTACGCGTCTGGAAACACTCTCGCAAAAAGGTCTACATCATGGCAAAAACTGCTGCAGCAATGCATATCCTGGTAAAGGAAGAAGCACAGGCACTGGAACTTCTGGAACAACTGAAGAACGGTGGCGATTTTGAGAAGCTGGCTAAAAAGCACTCTACCTGCCCGTCAGGTAAGAAAGGCGGCCATTTAGGTGAATTCAAGCAAGGCGCAATGGTGCCGGCTTTCGATAAAGTGGTTTTCTCTGCACCGCTGATCGAGCCACAAGGCCCGCTGCACACTCAGTTCGGTTACCACATCATTAAGATTTTGTACCGCAACTAAGTTCTGCCTCTGTCAGAACCAAAAGAAAGGGCACCGCATTTTCATGCAGTGCCCTTTTTATTTCTATTTCATACCTGAGGGTTAACGAATTAACTCGCTACCGCAATGCGTTTCATATCTGTCATATAACCGCGCAGAGTGCGGCCAATTGACTCGATCGGGTGATTGCGAATCGCTTCGTTAACATCACGCAGCTGTGCGTTATCAACCTGCGTTTCAGCCACTGATTTGCCCAAATCGCCCGCCTGCAGCGTGGTCATGAACTCTTTCAGCAACGGTACGGCGGCGTTAGCGAACAGGTAGTTACCGTATTCAGCGGTATCAGAGATAACCACGTTCATTTCGTACAGACGCTTACGTGCAACGGTGTTGGCGATCAGCGGCAGCTCGTGCAGTGATTCGTAGTAAGCAGATTCTTCGATGATGCCGGAAGCCACCATGGTTTCGAAGGCCAGCTCAACGCCCGCTTTCACCATCGCAATCATCACAACGCCGTGATCGAAGTATTCCTGCTCGGAGATTTTACCGTCGAACTGAGGTGCGTTTTCGAACGCGGTGGCGCCCGTTTCTTCACGCCAGGTCAGCAGGTTTTTGTCGTCGTTCGCCCAGTCAGCCATCATGCCGCTGGAGAATTCGCCGGAGATGATGTCGTCCATGTGTTTCTGGAACAGTGGCGCCATGATCTCTTTCAGTTGTTCGGACAGCGCATAAGCACGCAGTTTCGCCGGGTTGGACAGACGATCCATCATCAGCGTGATGCCGCCTTGTTTCAGCGCTTCGGTGATGGTTTCCCAGCCGAACTGCAGCAGTTTTTCTGCGTAAGCTTCATCAACGCCGTCAGCAACCAGTTTGTCGAAGCACAGCAGAGAACCGGCCTGCAACATACCGCACAGGATAGTCTGCTCGCCCATCAGGTCAGATTTCACTTCGGCAACGAAGGAAGACTGCAGAACGCCCGCACGGTGGCCACCGGTGGCTGCTGCCCAGGCTTTAGCAATCGCCATGCCTTCGCCTTTCGGATCGTTTTCCGGGTGAACTGCGATCAGCGTCGGTACACCGAAACCGCGTTTGTATTCTTCACGTACTTCGGTACCCGGACATTTTGGCGCAACCATCACCACGGTGATGTCTTTACGGATTTGCTCGCCCACTTCAACGATGTTGAAACCGTGGGAATAGCCCAGGGTTGCGCCATCTTTCATCAGAGGCTGGACGGCTTTTACTACCGCGCTATGCTGTTTGTCTGGCGTCAGGTTAACCACCAGATCGGCCTGCGGGATCAGTTCTTCGTAGGTGCCGACTTTAAAGCCGTTTTCAGTCGCTTTACGCCATGAAGCGCGCTTCTCGGCAATCGCTTCTGCACGCAGGGTATATGACACATCCAGGCCAGAATCACGCATGTTCAGACCCTGGTTCAAACCTTGTGCGCCACAGCCCACGATCACCACTTTTTTACCTTTGAGGTAGCTGGCTTCGTCAGCGAATTCATCGCGACCCATGAAGCGGCATTTGCCCAGTTGTGCCAGCTGCTGACGCAGGTTCAGTGTGTTGAAATAGTTAGCCATGTCTTGCTCCGTTCTTTCGAGGTAAGTGCTGTTATTTTTTGTTTCACCGGTGAGCCGGTGAACGCCGTGAATTCACTATATGTCATGCGACATATTGCTTAAATTGATATATTACGAAGATGACGTTGCAGATTATGCAATACTCATGAACAGCCATCTTTAATGCGAGAAAACCGGGTAATCGTTATGGACTTACGTGATCTGAAACTGTTTTTACATCTGGCGGAAAGCCGCCATTTTGGCCGTTCATCGAAGGCGATGCATGTCAGCCCGTCCACGCTTTCGCGCCAGATCCAGCGGCTGGAAGAGGAGCTCGGCCAGCCATTGTTTCAGCGTGATAACCGCACCGTGCAGCTGACCAGCGCGGGCGAACAGCTCAGAAACTTTGCCCAGCAGACGCTGCTGCATTACCAGCAACTGCGCAGCGGGCTGGATCAGCATGGCCCGACGCTGAGCGGCGAACTGCGTCTGTTTTGCTCGGTGACCGCCGCCTACAGCCACCTGCCGCCGATTCTGGACCGCTTCCGCGCACAGCATCCGCTGGTCGAAATCAAACTGACCACCGGCGATGCCGCCGATGCGGTCGAAAAAGTGCAGTCTACCGACGCGGACTTAGGTATCGCCGGACATCCTGAAAGTCTGCCGGGCAGCGTCGATTTCGCAAAGATTGGCGAAATCTCAATGATCCTGATTTCGCCTTCCCTGCCCTGCGCGGTACGCACCCAGGTCAGCGAACCTCATCCCGACTGGTCGCGGATCCCGTTTATTCTTCCCGAGCATGGCCCGGCGCGAAAACGTATCGACATCTGGTTCAAACGCAACCGTCTGACTAATCCGCTGATTTACGCCACGGTGTCCGGCCATGAAGCGATTGTCTCGATGGTCGCGCTTGGCTGCGGCATTGCGCTGATCCCGTCGGTCGTGGTCGACAACAGCCCGGAATCCATCCGCAACCGCATTACCATTCTGGATAACGTTGCGGCCGGCGCACCGCTGGAGCTGGGCGTCTGCGTGCAGAAAAAACGCCTCAACGAACCGCTGATTGACGCGTTCTGGCAGTTACTCTGAGCCTTTCAGGCAATAAAAAACGGGACGCTTTTCAGGCGTCCCGTTTTCGTTATCAGCCCGCTAAGAAGAAGCGGAATGCCGGATTATCACTTTCGTTGTGACAGTCATAACCCAACGCCTTCAGGTTCTGTTCGAACTCCGGCTCTTCCTCGTTCAGCTCAAACGCTGCCAGCACGCGACCAAAATCGGTGCCGTGGCTGCGATAATGGAATAGCGAAATATTCCAGTGCGTACCCAGCGTGTGCAGGAATTTCAGCAAAGCGCCGGGGGATTCCGGGAACTCAAAGCTGTAAAGCCGCTCACGCAGAGGCTTGGTGGGACGCCCGCCCACCATGTAACGCACATGCAGTTTCGCCATTTCATCATCAGAAAGATCGACCACCTGATAACCGTCGTGATTCAGTTCGTCGATGATTTCCAGACGTTCCGCATGTCCGCGCGTCAGACGCACGCCGACAAAAATGCAGGCGTTGTCGGCATCGGCATAACGGTAATTGAACTCCGTTACCGAACGGCCACCCAACAGCTGACAGAATTTCAGGAAGCTGCCTTTGCGCTCAGGAATGGTCACCGCCAGCAGCGCTTCGCGTTGCTCGCCCAGCTCGCAGCGTTCTGACACATAACGCAGACCGTGGAAATTCACGTTCGCGCCGGAAAGCACATGCGCCAGACGCTCGCCCTGAATGTTGTGCTGCTGAACATATTTCTTCAGTCCCGCCAGCGCCAGCGCGCCGGAAGGTTCAGCAATCGCACGCACATCTTCGAACAAATCTTTCACGGCCGCGCAGATGGAATCACTGTCAACGGTGATCACATCATCCAGATATTCACGACACAGGCGGAAGGTTTCCGTCCCGATGCGCTTCACGGCCACGCCTTCGGCGAACAACCCGACACGCGCCAGATCAACCGGTTCACCGGCATCGAGCGCCGCGCGCAGACAAGCCGAATCTTCCGCTTCAACGCCGATCACCTGAATCTGCGGCATCAGCTGTTTGATCAGTACTGCGACACCCGCCGCAAGCCCACCGCCGCCGACGGGCACGAAGACGCGGTCCAGATGCGCATCCTGTTGCAGCAGTTCCATCGCCAGCGTGCCCTGTCCGGCGATCACTGCCGGATGGTCAAACGGCGGCACAAAGGTCATGCCCTGTTCCTGCGACAGCGTTATCGCTTTGGCTTTCGCCTCATCGAAATTCGCGCCATGCAGCAGCACTTCGCCGCCGAAATTACGCACGGCATCGACCTTGATGTCAGCGGTCGCCACCGGCATCACGATCAGCGATTTAATGCCTTTTTTGGTCGCCGAAAGCGCAACGCCCTGTGCGTGGTTACCGGCAGAAGCCGTAATCACGCCGCGCGCGGCCTGCTCTTCGGTCAGGCTGGCGATCATGGAATACGCACCGCGCAGTTTAAAACTGTGAACAGCCTGGCGGTCCTCCCTCTTCACCAGAATGGTGTTACCCAGCCGGGAAGAGATCTTTTCCATGACCTGCAAAGGCGTCACCTGTGCGACTTCATAAACCGGCGCACGCAGCACGGCGCGCAGATATTCGGCACCACCCGGTTGATCGGGCAGAGGTTGAGATACCGCCATGGCCTTTAGCCTCCCAGCTTAGACTTGTCGCGAACGGCGCCTTTATCGGCACTGGTCGCCAGCAATGCGTAAGCACGCAGCGCCAGAGACACCACGCGTTCGCGGTTCTTCGGCGTCCAGGCTTTTTCGCCGCGCGCCAGTTCGGCCTCGTGACGGGCAGCCAGTTCAGCCGCAGGAACGTCCAGTACCATTTTGCGGTTCGGAATATCGATATCAATGATGTCGCCATCTTCCACCAGCGCAATCATGCCGCCGCTGCCCGCTTCCGGAGAAACGTGGCCGATGGACAGGCCGGAAGTGCCGCCGGAGAAACGACCGTCGGTGATCAGCGCACACTCTTTGCCCAGACCCATGGATTTCAGGTAGGTGGTCGGATACAGCATTTCCTGCATGCCCGGACCGCCTTTTGGCCCTTCGTAGCGGATAACCACGACGTCGCCGGACACGACTTTGCCACCGAGGATTGCGGAAACCGCATCATCCTGGCTTTCGTACACTTTGGCCGGGCCACGGAAAGTCAGGTTGGATTTATCCACGCCTGCGGTTTTCACGATACTGCCCGCTTCGGCGATGTTGCCGTAAAGCACGGCCAGACCGCCGTCTTTGCTGAACGCATGTCCCAGCGAGCGGATACACCCTTCCGCGCGGTCATCATCCAGCGTGTCCCAGCGGCAATCCTGAGAGAATGCCTGCGTGGTACGGATACCTGCCGGGCCTGCGCGGAACATTTTTTTCACCGCTTCGTCTTTGGTCAGCATGATGTCGTACTGTTCAAGCGTCTGCGTCAGATTCAGGCCCAGGATGTTTTTCACGTCGCGGTTCAGCAGGTTCGCACGATCCAGCTCGCCCAGAATTGCCAGCACGCCACCGGCGCGGTGAACGTCTTCCATATGGTATTTCGGCGTGCTCGGTGCCACTTTACACAGGTGTGGTACAACGCGTGACAGACGGTCGATGTCGATCATATCGAACTCGATGCCGCCTTCCTGCGCCGCAGCCAGCAGGTGAAGAACGGTGTTAGTGGAACCGCCCATGGCGATATCCAGCGTCATGGCATTTTCGAATGCCGCTTTGCTGGCGATGTTGCGTGGCAACGCGGATTCATCATCTTTTTCGTAATAACGTTTGGTCAGCTCAACGATACGACGACCGGCATTCAGGAACAGATCCCGGCGGTCGGCGTGGGTCGCCAGCAATGAACCGTTACCCGGCTGAGACAGGCCCAGCGCTTCGGTCAGACAGTTCATGGAGTTGGCGGTGAACATACCGGAACAGGAACCACAGGTCGGACAGGCAGAACGCTCGATCTGTTCGCTGTCAGCATCACTGACGTTCGGATTTGCGCCCTGAATCATCGCATCGACCAGGTCGAGTTTGATGATTTTGTCGGACAGCTTGGTTTTACCGGCTTCCATCGGACCGCCGGAAACGAAGATCACCGGAATGTTCAGGCGCAGTGACGCCATCAGCATTCCCGGGGTGATTTTGTCGCAGTTGGAAATACACACCATGGCATCGGCGCAGTGCGCGTTCACCATGTATTCCACGGAATCCGCGATCAGTTCGCGCGAAGGCAATGAATACAGCATGCCGCCATGACCCATGGCGATCCCGTCATCCACGGCGATGGTGTTAAATTCTTTCGCTACGCCGCCGGACGCTTCGATTTGCTCGGCAACCAGTTTACCCAGATCGCGCAAGTGAACGTGGCCCGGTACGAACTGGGTAAAGGAGTTGACGACGGCAATAATGGGCTTACCGAAATCGTCATCGGTCATGCCGGTGGCACGCCATAATGCGCGGGCGCCAGCCATGTTGCGGCCATGAGTCGTGGTGTGGGAACGGTACTTAGGCATGCTCTGTTCACTCCAAATCATTTCTGTTTAGCAGGCAGCGAAATCGCTACCTGCGCAATTCTTATTCTTGTGACTACTGTGGATTGATAGGATCCAGCCAACCCCATTTGTCTTCGGTTTTGCCGGTGAACAGGCCGAAGAACGCATCCTGAATTTGTTTGGTCACCGGACCACGTTTGCCGATGCCAACCTGAATGCCGTCCACGCTGCGTACTGGCGTGATTTCTGCGGCGGTGCCGGACATGAAGACTTCATCTGCCAGATACAGGGATTCACGGGACAATACCTGCTCACGCACTTCCAGACCCATATCTTTCGCCAGTTTAATAATAGCGTCACGGGTGATACCCGGCAGCGCGGAAGAGGTAAACGGAGGCGTGAACAGAATGCCTTCTTTCACTTCAAACAGGTTTTCGCCTGCACCTTCAGAGACATAACCGTGAACATCCAGCGCGATACCTTCCTGATAACCGTGGCGACGCGCTTCGCTGCCGACCAGCAATGAGGACAGGTAGTTACCACCGGCTTTCGCGGCAGTGGGAATGGTGTTGGCGGCAACGCGGTTCCAGGAAGACACCATCGCGTCGATGCCCTGTTCCAGCGCTTCTTCACCCAGATAGGCGCCCCACGGGAAGGCGGCAATGATCACGTCAGTTTTGTAGCCATCCGGTGGATTCACGCCCATGCCGACATCGCCCACAAACACCAGCGGACGGATATAGGCGCTGACCAGATTGTTTTTGCGCAGGGTTTCGCGGCAGGCTTCCATCAGCTCATCAACACTCTGAGAAACCGGCATGCGGTAGATTTTGGCGGAATCGCGCAGACGCTGCATATGTTCACGGTGGCGGAAGACGACCGGACCTTTATGGGAGTCGTAGCAACGTACGCCTTCAAAAACAGACGTGCCGTAATGCAACGCGTGTGACATCACGTGAACCTTCGCGTCTGCCCACGGAACCATCTCACCATTGAACCAAATGTAATCAGCTTTCTTCGTCATTCTTATCGTCCCTATTACTCACGCATTCGCGCGTATTTGTTGTGATGTGTGTTGCTGGATCTCGACACAGGCGACATCCATAAGTTTGCGTAACTGTGAAGACAGTAAATCTACCGGCCGCTGGCTGGCAACGGTCAATTCGATATTTATGTTTTCCGCATTGACCATCGGGGTCATGTTCATCGCGCATACCTGAAAACCACGGTGGCGAACAACGCGTAGTACGCGTTCCAACATTTCAGGGCGGAAACGGGCCTGGATTGAGACGTTATGCTGCATCATGACATTTTCTCCAACATGGTTTCGTTGCCTGCGCCCGGTGGCACCAGAGGCCAGACATTTTCATTTTCGTCGATGGAAACCTGAAGCAAATACGGACCTTCGCTGTTGAAGAAGGCGTCCAGAGCGGCATCGACTTGGTCTTTACGGTGAATGCGTTGGCCGGGGATGTTAAATGCGCTGGCCAGCGTCACAAAATCGGGGTTATCGGAGAGGTTGGTTTCACTGAAGCGTCCGTCGAAGAACAATTCCTGCCACTGTCGAACCATCCCTAACCGCTGGTTATCCAGCAGCAGGATTTTGACGGGCAACTGTTTTCGCTTGATGGTGCCCAGCTCCTGAACATTCATCATGAAGGAACCGTCACCGGAAACGCAGATCACCATGTCATCCGGGCGGGCAACCTGTGCGCCGACGGCTGCCGGAACGCCAAAGCCCATCGTGCCCAGACCGCTGGAGGTGATGAAGTTTTCCGGGCGGGTGAACTGCATATGTTGCGCGGTCCACATCTGATGCTGGCCGACGTCAGTCGTCACCACGGTATTCGCCGATTTACGATCGGAGATTTGTTTCAGCAGCAGCGGCGCATAAATCGCTTCGCCCGGATGGTCGTAGCGCCATTCGCCCTGCGCTTTCAGCGTCATCACTTCATCACGCCATGCATTGATCTTCAGTGGCTGTTGCAGCGCCGGTAACAGCGCATTCAGATCACCCTGCAACGCCACGTGCGCCTGACGCAGTTTGTTCAGCTCAGCCGGATCGATATCCATATGGATAACCGCTGCGTGCGGCGCAAAGGTGTTCAGTTTTCCGGTCACACGGTCATCGAAGCGAGCCCCAACGGCGATCAGTAAGTCAGAAGACTGCACCGCCAGATTCGCCGCTTTGGTGCCGTGCATTCCCAACATGCCCAGATAGCAGGGGTCAGTGGCCTCCGGCGCGCCCAGGCCTTTCAGCGTAGCCACCGCAGGAATGCCGGTGGCCGAGATAAAATCGCGTAATGCAGGAACCGCCTGCGCCATACCGACACCGCCGCCGATGTACAGCATCGGTTTTTGCGCGGCGGCAATCATGGCGCGGGCCTGTTCCAGTTCAGCGACCGGGTGCGGGAAAGATTCTTCCACCGCCAGCAGATGGGGTGGCAGTTCGCCGGTCGCCAGCTGGATGTCTTTCGGGATATCGATCAGCACCGGGCCCGGACGGCCGGAGCTGGCGATGGCAAACGCTTCGGCCATGATTTCCGGCAATGCGTCCAGCGATTCCACCAGGAAACTGTGTTTGGTGCAGGCCAGGGACAAACCTAAAACGTCGATCTCCTGGAAAGCGTCGGTGCCGATAAAGGCGGAGCCGACCTGACCGGTGATGGCCACCAGCGGAACGGAATCTAACAGCGCATCGGCCAGACCGGTGATCAGGTTGGTCGCACCAGGCCCGGAAGTGGCAATACACACGCCGACTTTTCCGGTTGAACGGGCATAGCCGATGGCGGCCATTGCGGCACCTTGCTCGTGCCGGCACAACAGGTGTTCCACGCCGCCGTCATACAGTGCATCGTATACCGGCATGATTGCCCCGCCGGGATAACCAAACACCATATCTACCCCCTGCGCACGCAACGCTTGTACTACCCACTGTGCTCCGTTCATCCTTATTCTCCTGCCTTTTTGCGACAAGTGCAGAACATTATGCTGTTGCTCATTTTCCGACCCCGCTTCACTGTTCTCTGAAATTCCTGACCCAAAAAAAAACCCCGGACCTTTCGGTGCGGGGTTTCTTTTCAGGTTCAGGCTTGTTTAATAAGCCTTTCTTCGTCCAAGTGCAGCCCCGCACGGTGGGATAATAATCACCACCACGCTAATCACGACTAGGCTAACTACGAGGAGAAGGGCTTTCATTTTTCGGTTTCTATAATTCATATTGCGAACGATTGCCTACAGAGTTATCACAGTAATGCATTTAATGACAACATTTTTCTTGCGTTATTAATTGCGGCCCGTCGCAGCATCAGCGAAAAATTCAGTGAAAAATCAAACCTTAGCGGGTTGATCGGTCGCCTGATTATTTATTGCTCCTGTTATCGCTTTTCCGCGCGTATCCCGGCCAAATGCCACCAGCACAGAAATCACGATCGCCACCGTCCCGGCCACAATGGCCATCGCCAGCCCGTAGTTATGTCCGTGACTTTCAGCAATGCTTGCCTGCAACGTGGCATTGACCGACGCCAGCAGATTCCCAAGCTGATAAACAAAACCGGGCAGCACGGCGCGGGTATTGGCTGGCACCAGCTCGGTGAGATAAGACGGAATAACGCCCCACGCGCCCTGCACCATAAACTGCATCAGGAAAGCCCCCAGCCCGATGGTCCAGGTTCCACTGGAGAAAGCCCACAGAGGGATCACCGGTAATGAGAGTAAGGCCGCGATAATAATGGCTTTTTTCCGCCCGATTTTCTCTGACAGCGTGCCAAAGAAGATACCGCCGATGATCGAGGCTATGGTGTAACTGATGGCGATCAGGCTGACCGTATGTGCATCAAAACCATGCTGAACTTTCAGGAATGAGGGGTAAAGATCCTGCGTTCCGTGGCTGAAGAAATTGAACGCCGCCATCAGCACCACCAGATAGACGCAGAGTTTCCAGTGCGATTTCAGCACCGGCAGCAACGCTGTACTTTCTTTTCGCTCACGGGCGGCCAGCCAGACCGGGGATTCCTGCACTTTGAACCAGATGAACGGCAGCAGGAAAACGGGCACCGCACCGATCACAAACATTCCGCGCCAGCCAACCAGTTCTGAGAACAGCCCGTACACCACCGCCGCCAGCAGATAACCAAACGGATAACCGGCCTGGAAAATCCCCGACATCATGCCGCGTGAACGGTCGGGGATGGTTTCCATCGCCAGTGATGACGCCACGCCCCAGACACCGCCCATCGCGATCCCGTAAATCACACGCAGGATCAGGAAAATGGTCAGCGACGGTGCTGCTGCCGTACACAGTTCAAAAATGGAAAAGCAGGCAATGTTCACCATCAGCACCGGCTTACGCCCGTATTTTTCCGCTGCCCGCCCAAACACCAGCGCGCCAATTGGCCGCACTGCCAGCGTCAGTAAAATAGCCAGCGTGACCTCTTTGATATCCACCTGAAATGCGGTCGCTATATCACTGAGAAGAAAGACTAAAATAAAGAAATCGAAGGCGTCGAGAGTCCAGCTCAAAAAACTGGCGATGGCAACGTTTCGCTGCCGTGAAGTCCAACCAAACATGGGTGTATCCCTATTCCGGAAAGATGCAGGCAATGCGCTCAACGAGCCGATACGGAAAATCCTCGGTGAGGCAGAGAGATGTTAATTAATAATTGGTATTTGTTTGTTTATTGTTAAATACATTCAAATTAAACACCGCTGATGCACAAACCAGCAACTTAATTAGCCCGCTAATTTGTTTCCAGACACCACAAGCTGTTAGAGGATGTTGCGACTTATGCGAGACGCCGCACAGCCCTCTGATTTCATTTGCTAAATTCATGAGATTTTTTGCGTAACGTTGCGCAGGGCTGAGATCTTATTTCCGCAACCGTCGGGCATTACGGCATGCTGTTGTCAGGAATTTTCACCGCAAAGGAAAAAGCATGTCATTAGCCGTGGTATTTACGCGCGCATCGCTGGGCGTTCAGGCACCCGGCGTCTCTGTCGAAGTGCATATCAGCAACGGCTTACCCGCGCTGACGCTGGTCGGATTGCCTGAAACCACCGTTAAAGAAGCCAGGGACCGTGTGCGCAGCGCAATCATTAACTGCGGATTCACTTTTCCGGCAAAGCGCATCACCGTGAACCTCGCGCCCGCAGATTTACCCAAGGAAGGCGGCCGCTACGATCTGTCGATAGCCCTGGCGATTCTGGTGGCCTCTGAGCAATTGCAGGGAGATAAGCTGAATGAATATGAATTCTTAGGTGAACTCGGGCTTTCAGGCGCATTGCGCAGCGTTAACGGCGCGATCCCGGCCGCACTTGAGGCGCAAAAAGAGGGGCGCATCCTGATCCTCCCGCAAAACAATCAGGCGGAAATGACGCTGCTGGATCCCGGCGTCGCGCGCATCGCCGGACATTTGCTACAGGTTTGCGCCTTTCTTCAGGGCGAAAACAACCTGCCGACCATCGAATACCCGGCGCAGTCTTCCGCTCAGGCGAATCCGCCCGACATTGCGGAAATCATCGGTCAGGAGCAGTCCAAGCGAGCGCTGGAAGTCGCCGCTGCAGGCGGCCATAACTTACTGCTGATTGGCCCGCCTGGCACAGGCAAAACCATGCTCGCCAGCCGGTTACCCGGATTGCTGCCGCCCCTGAGCAATGAAGAAAAACTGGAAACCGCGGCCATCGCCAGCCTGGTGTATAACCCGGAGGAAGATGGCGAGTTTTCCCGCGTTCGCCCGTTTCGCGCGCCGCATCACAGCACGTCGATGAGTGCGCTGGTTGGCGGCGGTTCATTGCCCAGACCGGGAGAAATTTCTCTGGCCCACAACGGCGTTCTGTTTCTTGATGAGCTGCCTGAATTTCAGCGTCAGGTTTTGGATGCTCTGCGCCAGCCAATGGAGTCCGGCGAAATCACCATTTCCCGCGCCCGGGCGAAAGTACGCTATCCGGCAAGAGCACAACTGATTGCCGCGATGAATCCCAGCCCGACCGGACATTATCAGGGCGTCCATAACCGCACGCCGCCACAGCAGGTCTTACGCTATCTGAGCCGGCTATCAGGGCCTTTCCTGGACCGTTTCGATTTATCGATTGAAGTACCGCTTTTACCGCCGGGTATTTTGAGCCAGCAAAATCATGCGCCTGTCGTGAGGGAAAGTAGCGCAGAAGTGCGGGAGCGGGTGTTGATCGCCAGGGACATTCAGTTAAACCGGGCGGGGAAAATTAACGCCCATCTCAAAAGTAGTGAAGTTGAGTTGTATTGTGTTTTAACCAAAGCGGATGCGGAATTTCTGGAAGAGGTACTGCATAAACTGGGATTGTCGGTGAGAGCCTGGCATCGCATTCTTAAAGTCGCGAGAACGCTGGCCGATTTGGGGGGCTGTGAAGCCATTGAACGCAAACATATTGCGGAGGCGCTGAGCTATCGCAGCATGGATAGGCTATTGTTAACGCTGCATAAGAGTCTGGCATAAAAAAACGGGGCAGAGCCCCGTTTCATTAGTCGTCGCTTTCCGTGTAGTCTTCTACAGCGTCAGCCTGCGGCTTACCGCCAGACAACGTGTGGAATTTCTTCGGACGACGCGTGCGGACAATGTATTTGTTCCACACTTTTTCTGCATCCGTTACCGGTTCACGCGTACCGCGGCAAACCTCAAGGAACAGCTTTTCTTCGTCGGTTGCTGGCTCGCGTTTTCCCAAATCCAGTTCGTTAAAGGCAAAGCCGTAACGTTCTAGCATTTGCGCTTCTTTAATGGTGAAATCGCCATGCCGGGAGAACCCGCGAGGGTAATGTTTATTATCAAAAAAACGACTTGTCGTGGTGAAGCTTTCCGCCATCTGACACGCTCCTAATTCTCTCATGGTCGTGCTGTTATGGCGCGGAGTATTAGTTAGGCTTGACATTGTGTAAAACAAAACATTTAAATCTTAACGACAAAAATAATTGGAGATGGTTTTGGACACGGAATTACTGAAAACCTTTTTGGAGGTCAGTAGAACTCGCCACTTTGGTCGGGCGGCGGAATCTCTCTATCTTACGCAATCCGCTGTCAGCTTTCGTATCCGGCAACTGGAAACTCAACTTGGTGCGAATTTATTCACCCGCCATCGAAATAATATCCGCTTAACGCCCGCAGGAGAGCGCCTGCTGCCTTACGCCGAAAATCTGATGTCTACCTGGCAACTGGCGAAAAAAGAGGTGATACGCTCGTTACAGCACACAGAATTGTCGATTGGTGCCACTGCATCGCTCTGGGAAGCGTATCTGACCCCCTGGATGCAGTCTCTCTATGTGCAACGTGACACGTTACGGCTGGAAGCGCGCATCGCGTTACGCCAGTCACTGGTGAAGCAATTGCATGAAAGACAACTGGATTTGCTGATCACTACCGAGCCGCCAAAGATGGATGAACTCTCAAGCCAGTTGCTGGGTAATTTCTCGTTACGACTTTTTTCATCGCAGAAAACGGTCAGAAGCGAGCATTCGCCTTACGTGAAGCTGGAATGGGGTGCAGATTTTCCACAGCAGGAAAAATTGCAGAACAGCGATCAGGAGCCGGTGCTGACAACAACCTCGGCACATCTGACGCGTCAGTTGCTTGAACAAACCGGTGGTTGTGCTTTCCTGCCTGCACACTGGGCAAAAGAATACCCACAACTTGCGGTGCATGAAGACGTTCCACCGGTGATCCGCCCGCTCTATGCGGTGTGGCTGCAAAACAGCGATCAGCAGGTTTTGATCCGTCAGTTACTCAAAACACCGCTGATCACTCATCTCTGAGCCTGCCGCGATCAGGTTGGCTCAGGGCGCGGGTGACGTGCTCTTCTGGCGGTCCAGAATGACCCCATGCCCTTCTGCAAGCCGATAAAGACAAACAGCAGGATGCCCATGACGATTTTGGTCCACCAGGAGCTGAGCGTGCCGTCGAAGGTGATGTAGGTTTGTATTAAACCCTGAATCAGCACGCCGAAAAGGCTTCCGAGCACGGTGCCTACACCGCCGCTGAGTAACGTACCGCCAATCACCACCGAGGCGATAGCATCCAGCTCTACGCCGCTGGCAGCCAGTGCGTAGCCCGCAGAGGTGTAGAGTGAGAACACAATGCCGGAAAGAACTGCCAGCGTACTCGACAGCATGTAGATATAAATCGTGGTACGTCTGACCGGAACGCCCATCAGCGCTGCCGAAACATTACTGCCACCGACCGCATAAACGTTGTTACCAAAGCGGGTACGGTGCGCCAGAATAATCCCCACGAAAACCACCATGAGCATGACCAGCGCCAACAGAGTAAAGCGGCCTCCTCCCGGCATTTTCCACGCGAAATTGGCGAGAAAATCATAAACAGGATGATTGATGGGCAGCGACTCTTCCGACACGATAAAACTCATCCCGCGCACAAAAAACATACCGGCAAGGGTGATGATAAACGCCGGGAGCTTTAAGGTGTCGATAATCCAGCCCATCAGCGCGCCAAACATCGCCCCCATCAGCAGGACAATCACAAACGCATAACCCGGCGCGACACCGTATTCACCAATCAGTTTTGCCAGCAACACGCCGGTAAAGGCAATGACAGAGCCCACGGAAAGGTCGATACCACCAGAGAGAATGACGAACGTCATACCGACGGCGACAATCCCAAGAAACGCGTTGTCGGTCAGTAAATCAAAGAAGACCCGCGTGGAGGCGAATCCGGGAAATTGCGTGAAGCAATAACCATATCCGGCAAGGAACACCACGATAGTAATCAGCAGGGGCAAATTTCTTTTCAGCATTATCCCTTCCTCCGGAACAGATTACTGAGCGATACCCGTGGCGACTGCACCACCAGGACGGCCAGTACCACCAGCGCTTTCAGCACCAGATTAAATTCAGGCTTAAAACCTGAGAGCAGGATGCCAGTATTCATACCCTGAATGATGAGCGCCCCAATGACCGAGAGAAGCAGATTGAAGCGCCCCCCGAGCAACGACCCACCGCCAATGACCACGGCCAAAATTGCGTCCAGCTCCAGCCACAACCCCGCATTATTGGCATCCGCACCGCGAATATCGGCGGTCACAATCACGCCGGCAACCGCCGCGCAGATCCCGCAAATCACATAAGTGGAAATCAGCACCAGACGCGCATTCACACCCGCGTTATAAGCCGAACGGATGTTTATCCCAACCGACTCAATAAACAAGCCAAGCGCCGTTTTCCTCGTCAGCGCCCACACCAGGAACAGCATCACGACCACAATGATGACCGGCATCGGCAGGTAAAACAGAGAGCCGCTGCCGAACTGCGATAAGCCATTATGTTCGAAGGTAACGATTTGCCCTTCAGTGATAAGCTGTGCAATACCGCGCCCGGCCACCATCAGCATCAATGTTGCGACAATCGGCTGAATCTGCAGAACGGCAACCAGAAAACCATTCCACAGGCCACACACGGCGCCGACCCCCACAGAAGCCAGCAGCACCATCATCAGCGGATAACCCTGAACCGTCATGGTGGCTGCCGTCGCACCGGCGATAGCCATGACGGCACCGACGGAGAGATCGATACCCCCGGTCGCAATCACCAGCGTCATTCCAAGTGCAAGCAGCGCCACCGGTGCACCACGATTGAAGATATCAACCAGACTGCCGAACAGGCGGCCATCCTGAATGTGGATGGAGAAAAAGCCCGGTGCCACCAGGCTGTCGATCAATAATATTGCGATGAACGCCCCGATTTGAGTGGCGCCCTTAGGAAATACCCATCGAACTTTGCGCGGTGTTCCTGTCATCGGCAGACTCCTGTTACTCATCGCTATCTCCTCACTGAGCCGCAATGGCTTTCATAATGGCTGGCACGGAGATCTCAGCCTGCTCAATTTCGGCGACATGACGACGATCGCGCAGTACCACGATCCGATCGGCATAACCCGCCAGCTCTTCCAGTTCAGAAGAAATCACCAGCAACGCCAGCCCCTCATCGCACAGTTTTTCAATCAGACGAATGATTTCAGCATGCGCACCCACATCAATACCGCGGGTGGGTTCATCAAGGATAAGAAAGCGGGGATTGGTCGCCAGCCAGCGGGACAGCAACACTTTTTGTTGATTCCCGCCGGAGAGATACTGGATTTCCTGCTCGGTTCCGGGAGTACGAATACCAAGAAGTTTGATGAATTTTTCAGAGATCTGATGCTGTTCTTTCAACGGTAAAGGACGTAACCAACCGCGCTGAGCCTGTAAAGCAAGAATGATGTTTTCCCTCACCGTGGCCGCGCCAATAATACCGTCAGTTTTGCGATCCTCCGGGCAATAACCAAACCCCAGCTTTGCGGCTTTGCGCGGCGTACTGATGGTTTCTGCACGCCCATTGACCTGCGCTTTACCGCTGTCATGACCTTTTATGCCAAAAATCAGCTGAGCGGTTTCTGTCCGTCCGGATCCAAGTAATCCTGCCAGACCGACAATTTCGCCACGACGAACGTGAAGATCAAAATTCTCAACCACACCACGGCGGCCGTAATCTTTAAAATCGACCAGCGGTTCGCCAGTGACATTTCTGTGTTCCGTACGTTTGAGCAGGCTTTCATCAAAGCTGTGGCCCAGCATCATCGGAACAAGATCGATACGCGGTAAATCCACGGTACGCTCGGAACCCACACGTTTGCCGTTTCGCAACACCGTGATGCGATCGCTGATGCGGTAAACCTGATCAAGAAAATGGGTCACAAAGATCATCCCCACGCCTTTGTCCCGAAGCTGGACAAGAATATCGAGCAGCATGCTGACTTCTTTTGCATCAAGGCTGGCGGTGGGTTCATCAAGGATTAAGACCTGCGCAGAAAGGTCAACGGCGCGGGCAATTGCCACAATTTGCTGAATCGCAATAGAGTAAGTTGAGAGTGGCTGACTGACATCCAGATGCAGCCCGTAGCCTTCCAGAAGCGCCCCGGCCTGCTGTTCCATCTTGCGCTGATTCACCAGACCAAAACGGGTAGGTTCGCGCCCGATGAAAAGATTAGCTGCAACGGAGATATTGGGCAGGAGATTCACTTCCTGATAAACCGTACCAATTCCCAATGATTGGGCATGCGCGGTATTAACAGGCTCGATGGATGTACCATTCAAAAATACCTGTCCGGCAGAGCGTTTATAGACGCCAGTTAGGGCTTTAATCATTGTAGATTTACCGGCACCGTTCTCGCCTAAAAGAGCAACTATTTCACCACGTTCAAGGGTAAAGTCGACATTTTCCAGCGCCTTAACGCCGGGGAATTCTACAGAGAGGCCGCGCACATCGAGCAGCATTGCTGAACCTGGATTATCCGTCACGTCACTACTCCTGCTGCATCCGCCATCGGCGGAAAGGGAATAATTTCTACCGGCCTGCCATCAGACAGACCGGTAAAATCGGCTTAATAACCCATGTCTTTTTTCATGTCGTATTCTTTCTGAGCCATATCCGGCAAGATCAAAGCGGACTGAGTCTGAATAAATTTCTTCGGTTGAGTACCGTCTTTTTTCATGGCGATTAATGCATCGAATGCAGGACCGGCCATGTTAGGTGTCAGCTCGACAGAAGCATTGGCTTCGCCATTCAGCATGGCTTTATAGATATCAGGAACGCCGTCGATCGAGACGATTTTGATCTGCGAACCCGGTTTCAGACCCGCTTCTTTGATGGCCTGAATTGCACCGATTGCCATGTCATCGTTATGTGCATAGACGGCACAAATGTTTTTACCGTTTTGTTCAGCTTTGATGAAGCTTTCCATGACCTCTTTACCCTTGCTACGGGTAAAGTCACCAGACTGTGAGCGGATGATTTTTACATTTGGTGCCGCTTTAAGCGCATCCGCAAACCCTTTTTTACGGTTTAACGCGACGCTCGCACCGACGGTTCCCTGAAGTTCGACCACGTTACAAGGCTTACCCGCGACATCTTTCACCAGCCAGTCACCGGCAACTTTACCTTCGTAAACGCTGTCAGACGCGACGGCGGCGGTGTACAGAGAAGGATCGCTGACTTCAATAGTTCGGTCCAACAGGAATACGGGGATCTTCGCCTCTTTAGCTTCTGTCAGAACAGGAGCCCAGCCGGTTGCGACTACCGGTGCAATAAAGATGGCATCTACGCCTTGCGCAATAAACGAACGTATTGCTTTAATTTGGTTCTCTTGTTTTTGCTGAGCATCCGCAATTTTCAGTGTGATCCCGCGTTTTTCCGCCTCTGACTTAGACACTTTAGTCTCTGCTGAACGCCAACCAGACTCTGAGCCGATCTGAGAAAAACCCACAACCAGCGGAGCTGCCTGTGCCGCACCGCAAAGTGCTGTTGCTACTGCTGCTGCCACAAATAAGCGTTTGTACATGTTTCTTTCCTCGCGTGTAGTCTGAGCTACTTTTTGTTATGACTCGTTGGGTACGGCCAGAACATGCACCTGATATACGCATTCCCCCGTCACGACAATTACGTCGTAAAAAGGGGGAAAAGAGTCATATCAGGTTCTGGTTGTCGTCATAAGACGATGATTAGGTTTAGTACACAGGGAAAAAGGGAGCATGAGCGGGGTCACATATGGGGATAACAATCATTTAGTGCATGTATTTAGCCAAAATATGACCAGAAATAACCGGAAATAGCGGCGGTATTGCGCTTAAAGTGTGCAAATGTCTGCAATGAAAGGTGTGTGCATTGAGGAGTAATGTGTTTGCGAGGAACAGTCAGGGAATTTTAGATAAAAAAAAGCCCCTCGCTTTCGCGAAGGGCTCTGATATGGCAGGGGCGGAGAGACTCGAACTCGCGACACCCGGTTTTGGAGACCGGTGCTCTACCAACTGAGCTACGCCCCTAAATTACGCTTAACATTATGCCTGCTAAAATTAGCAGGCATAATCAAATAAGTGGCGGAACGGACGGGGCTCGAACCCGCGACCCCCTGCGTGACAGGCAGGTATTCTAACCAACTGAACTACCGCTCCACCGGTTCTTTCACACCCATCAGAAATCGTCTGATGCGCGTTTGTTCCTGTTATTTTCCTTGTCAGGGGAAAAGGAACTAATTTGATGCCTGGCAGTTCCCTACTCTCGCATGGGGAGACCCCACACTACCATCGGCGCTACGGCGTTTCACTTCTGAGTTCG
>NZ_JAFMOX010000067.1 GCF_019049655.1 Rahnella rivi | reverse complement strand
CTTTAAGAGTTCGTTTTTGGCCGAAACCAAATGCATCTTCAAAAATTGATAATGTTGTTTTTGAAAACAATACCATCGTTAATTGTCTCCTTGGTGTTTCAACATTGGCTTATGACAGATCAAAACGATTATCCAATTTATTTATTATTGGAAATAAATTTTCTGTAAACGAAAAACATGTTGGCAATTTTAAAGGATATTATATTAGTGTGGTTCAGTGTGATGAGCAATTAGTTATTGAGGATAATGATTTCCAATCCTCGAAAAGCATACTTCCGGTATCTAGGGATTATCAAACAGATAATCTCAAATGGGGATCTACCGCTGAGATGAAATTTAAAGATAATAGTATTGTTAATTAATAATTAATTTTTTCTTAGTTATTTTATTACCACTTCAGCTTGCACTGTCATTAGTTTGTAGTTGAATTAATTCTGGGGGTAATCATGATCCTTCCCGTCATTATGGCCGGTGGTACCGGTAGCCGTTTATGGCCAATGTCCCGCGAGCTTTATCCCAAACAATTTTTACGCCTTTATGGCGAGCAATCTATGTTGCAGGAAACAGTTACCCGTTTAAAAGGTTTAGAGACTTCTAACCCCCTGGTGATCTGTAATGAAGAGCATCGGTTTCTGGTGGCGGAACAATTACGACAAATTAATCAGCTGTCGAATAATATTATTCTTGAACCTGTCGGAAGAAATACGGCGCCTGCTATTACACTGGCGGCACTTAGCGCTATAGATGAGGATTATGACCCTTTATTACTGGTACTGGCGGCTGACCATGTTATCGAGAATATCGAAGCCTTTCATCAGGCGGTTAACAACGCCATTCCTTTTGCCGAACAAGGGAAATTAGTCACCTTTGGTATTGTTCCCACCGGGCCTGAAACCGGCTATGGCTACATTCAACGCGGCACGGAATTTAACAACCCGTCTGCCCCCGTTTTTCGGGTGCAGCGTTTTGTTGAGAAACCTGATTTACAGACCGCTCTGCAATATCTGGAAACCGGCGAATATTACTGGAACAGCGGAATGTTTTTGTTCCGCGCGAAACGCTTTCTGGAAGAGATGGCAACATACCGGCCGGATATTCTCGATGCCTGTCTCAAAGCCATTGAAACAGCGCAACCTGATGAGCAGCAAGAATTTATCCGTGTGGATAAAGCAGCCTTTATCTCCTGCCCGGACGAGTCTGTCGATTATGCCGTGATGGAGAAAACCACCGAGGCTATCGTTGTGCCGCTGGATGCAGGCTGGAACGACGTAGGTTCCTGGGCGGCGCTGTGGGAGGTCAATAATAAGAATCTGAACGGCAATGCTGTGACCGGTGATGTCTTCACTCATAACGCCACAAATTGTTATATCAATACCGATGAGAAATTTATTGCGGCCATTGGTGTTGAGAATCTGGTGATTGTGAATACCAAAGATGCCGTATTGATTATTGATAAATCTCAGGTGCAGGACGTTAAAAAAGTCGTTGAGTTTTTAAAAAATCAGGAGCGCAGGGAATATCGTGTGCATCGCGAGTCATATCGCCCGTGGGGACGAAATGACAATGTGGTGAATACACTTCGTTATCACGTAAACCGTTTAACCGTAAAACCCGGCGGCAAGTCCTCTTTGCAAATGCATCACCATCGCGCTGAACATTGGGTCATTCTTTCCGGAACAGCAAAAGTCTCGCTGGATGATAAAACATATTTACTGACCGAAAACCAGTCCACGTTTATTCCTATCGGTTCGCAACATATGCTGGAAAATCCCGGAAAGATCCCTCTGGAAATATTAGAAATACAGTCCGGCGCCTATCTGGAAGACGACGATATTATTCGTATCAAAGACCATTATGGCCGTTGTTAATTTGAGGGTTAATTATGTCTGGGAAATTGACGTGTTTTAAAGCGTATGACATCAGGGGCGAACTGGGTACTGAATTAAATGAAGATATCGCTTACCGCATCGGACGGGCTTACGGGCAATATTTAAAGCCGACCAAAATGGTAGTGGGGGGCGATGTCCGTTTAACCAGCGAAGCCTTAAAACTGGCTCTGGCAAGGGGATTACAAGATTCAGGTACGGACGTGGTGGATATTGGCGTAACGGGGACGGAAGAAATTTATTTCGCAACGTCATACCTCAGCCTTGATGGCGGCATTGAAGTGACCGCCAGCCATAATCCGATGAACTATAACGGCATGAAACTGGTACGCGAAGAATCAAAACCTGTCAGCGGCGATACCGGGCTTCACGAAATACAGCGTCTTGCCGAGGTGAATCAGTTCAGTGATATTCCCCCTGAAAAACGCGGCACTTATGAACAGGCATCGGTACTTGATGCTTATGTCGATAAACTGATCGGCTATATCGATTTTTCCCATTTTCGCCGCCCGCTCAAATTAGTGCTCAATTCAGGCAATGGTGCTGCCGGGCATGTGGTGGATGCGATTGAACAACGTTTTATCGCGGCGGGTGTGCCGGTTGAGTTTATTAAGGTTCATCACAACCCTGATGGCAATTTCCCCAACGGCATTCCTAACCCGTTATTGCCGGAGTGCCGTCAGGATACTACAGATGCCATTATCAAATATCAGGCTGACATGGGCATCGCCTTTGATGGTGATTTTGACCGGTGTTTTTTGTTTGACCATACAGGCGAATTTATTGAAGGTTATTATATCGTCGGCTTGCTCGCCGATGCATTTTTGGAAAAACACCCCGGTTCGCGCATTATTCATGATCCGCGCTTAAGCTGGAATACCATTGATATTGTCACTCAGGCGGGCGGTGTGCCGGTGATGTCTAAAACCGGACATGCTTTTATCAAAGAGCGTATGCGCCTTGAAAATGCCGTTTACGGCGGTGAAATGAGCGCCCATCATTATTTCAGGGATTTTTATTACTGCGACAGCGGCATGGTTCCGTGGCTGCTGGTGGCTGAATTATTGTTAGTGAAAGGCCAGTCATTAAGAACCCTGATTCATGACCGGATCAAGGCCTATCCTGCCTCCGGGGAAATTAACAGCGTTATCCTTCAGCCGAAAGAAGCCATTGGCCGGGTACTGGCCGTGTATGAAAGCGACGCACTGCACGTCGATTATACCGACGGTATCAGCCTTGAATTTGAAGAGTGGCGTTTTAATCTTCGCAGTTCAAACACTGAACCCGTGGTGCGTTTGAATGTGGAGTCGCGCGGCAATATCGCCCTGATGCAAAAGCAGACACAAAGTATTCTGGCTATTTTGTGCAAAGAATAATAAAAATTCTGAGGTTTGATTATGTCAAATGATGTAAGTGTTGGAATTGTCGCCGACTGGCTGGTGACATTTGCCGGGGCAGAGAAAGTTATCGCGGAATTTATTAAAATATACCCGGAGTCTGAACTCTATTCCGTGGTGGATTTTTTATCCGATGAGTCGAGAAAGTTATTTTATGGCAAAGACTCCACTACCTCTTTTATTCAGCGTTTACCCTTCGCCAAAACAAAGTATCAACACTATCTGCCCTTAATGCCTCTGGCCATTGAACAACTCGACGTGACCAAGCATGACATTATTTTGTCCAGCAGCCATGCGGTGGCAAAAGGGGTATTAACCGGCCCTGACCAGTTGCACATCAGCTACGTGCATTCTCCGATACGTTACGCATGGGATTTTCAGCATCAGTATTTACGTGAGGCGGGGTTAAACAAGGGGCTGAAAGGTAAACTGGCCCGCTGGTTTTTACACAAGATAAGGATCTGGGATTACCGCACGGCTAACGGCGTTGATCACTTTCTGGCGAACTCACAGTTCATTGCCCGCCGGATAAAAAAAGTCTACGGGCGTGATGCGGATGTTATTTATCCGCCGGTTGATGTGACGCGTTTTCTGTTGCAGGAAGAGAAAGAGGACTTTTATTTTACCGCGTCCCGCATGGTGCCTTATAAGCGTATTGATCTGATTGTTGAGGCGTTTAGCCAGATGCCGGATAAAAAGCTGGTGGTGATCGGTGATGGCCCGGAAATGGCAAAAATTAAGGCTAAGGCCGAAAAGAATGTCGAGATTTTAGGGTATCAGCCCGATGCCGTTATGCAGGATCATATGCGGCGCGCCAAGGCATTTGTCTTTGCTGCGGAAGAAGATTTTGGCATTACGCCGGTGGAAGCCCAGGCCTGTGGCACACCGGTTATTGCCTTTGGCAAAGGCGGCGTGCTCGAAACCATCAGACCTTACGGCGAAACGAAGGCGACCGGGCTGTTTTATGCCGAACAGAGTGTGACATCGCTGATACAGGTCGTGCGGCAGTTCGAGATGATTGGAAATTCTATTCTTGCGCAAGACTGCCGGGACAATGCAATGCGATTTTCTGCAGAACGTTTTCACCGCGAGCTGGAGGAATATATAAAAGGGAAATGGAATGAATTTAGCGAGAGCAAAAAAATAATCTACTAGGTTTTTTATTACGTTCACCTTGTCTTATTTCACCTCTTACGTCTGGTTTGTATTTGTTATTTTTAAGACCTTACAATTCTAATCGTGCATCCAAAAAGATGTGTTCTTTTTAATTGTAATCCAAGGATCCTGTATGTCTAAAGTTGCACTTATTACCAGTATAGCTGGACAAGATGGTTCTTATTTGGCTGAGCTTTTATTAAAAAAAGGCTATACAGTCCATGGTATTAATCGACATATTCCTGTAGTGGCGGGAGAGCAAAATGAATTTCCCGCTGAAGGGCTGATGCTTCAGTCCCCGGATTTTCATCTTCACGATGAAAATTTTTCTGATGATGCCAGTCTGAATGATTTGTTAGCCACCCTGCGGCCAGATGAAATTTATAATCTGGGCAGTCTGCGCCAGACCACCGCGGAATGTCTGCGCGCCTGTTATCCACCCATGAGGGCGAATATCAGTGCGCTGCGCATGCTGGAAGGTATCCGTTCTCAGGGACTGGCGAATAAAACCCGTTATTATCATGCCTCGCCCTCTGAACTGTGCGGCCTGGTTAACGCCATGACGATCAATGAAATGGTGACCTCCGGCCTTTGTGCGCCACAAACCATTGCGCTGATCTCTGATTTCTGGACCGTGGTGAATTACCGGGAAACGTTCGGCATGTATGCCTGCAACGGCATTCTTTTTAATCATGAATCCCCGCGCCGCAGCGAACATTTTGTCACCCGTAAAATCTCCATCGGGCTGGCGAACATTACGCAGGGGCTGGAGCAGTGTTTGTATCTCGGTAATCTGAACGCGTTGCGTGACTGGGGCCATGCCAGAGATTACGTCAAAATGCAGTGGTCGATGTTGCAGCAGGACAGCCCGGAGGACTTTGTGATCGCCACCGGCGTTCAGTATACGGTGCGTCAGTTCGTCACTTTCGCGGCGCTGGAGCTGGGTATTAAACTGCGTTTTGTCGGGAAAGGCACCGAGGAGAAAGGGGTGATTGCGGCCATTATCAGCCCGATTGCCGCGGCGTTAAAAGTCGGGGATGTGGTCGTGGCCGTTGACCCCCGTTATATCCGCCCGGCGGAAAAGTGCAAAGCTTCCGCCAACCCGGTGAAGGCGCGCCACAAGCTGGGCTGGGGGCCGGAAACCTCATTGCAGGATCTGGTGATTGAGATGGTACAGGCCGATCTGGCCTCTGCCAAAGCCATGGCCCGGCTTAAACTCTATGGATGAAGCACGCTGACTGCTCAGCGAACCTGTTCAAAAGCCGAAGAATGCACCTACATTCTTCGGCTTTTTTTATGCCCGTTCAGCCGGTTTCACGGGGATGTTCTCAGAAGGTAATCAGCTTTTTCGTCAGGTTATTTTTCAGCAGCAAGGTGGAAGACACCACCGAGAGCAGGAACGTCAGCAGGATGACGAAGAGTTTCGCGGTCAGTGAGTGAATCGGGATCCACTGGATCAGGATGTTGAAAAAGGTGTAGTGGAGGATATACACGCCGGTCATGGTTTTGCCGAGCGCGCCGACCATTTCGCCGACCGGCCTTTTCACCGCGTCTGCTTTCACGCCGTTGGCCGCAATGATGATCAGTACCACCAGCAGATACACCTGCGAACCGGTCAGGATGAAGCTGTTACGCTCGAGCCTGAACAGCGAGAAGAAAAAGTGCTTCTCATACAGCCAGGTGAAGATATACACGAAAGGAATGGCGATTGCGGCGAAGGTCGCCACGCGCGGGCGGCCATAAAGCCTGGAAACCGCCGGGTCGAAGAGCAACTGGCCGGTCAGGTAATAAAGGATCCACGTCCATATGCGGAACTGCGCGGGCACGGATAACGCCTGATGCGCCGGATAATAGAGCGCCAGCAGATCGTAAGCGAAAGAGAAAATCAGTAAGACGGCTATCACGCACGCCAGCACGCGCGTGCGCTGAGCCAGCCAGTCCACCAGCGTGTGGAAGGTGTAAATGATCACCAGCGAAAAGATAAACCATGGCTGGATCAGATACCCTTTCTGATACGGCTCCCACAGGTAATAGAGGGAGAACCAGAAAATAAACAGGGTTAATATCCCGCGGATCTTTCTCATCTGCCATTCAGAGGTGGTGTCCTCAGAGCAGGAACCGGCATCCATGTAGCCGTTGACCACAAAAAATAACGGTGTGGCGATGGTGGAGATAAAGGTCAGAAAGGCCAATACGGTGTCGTAGTTATAGTTGTAATCGTCGTAAGTGTTGTACACGGTGAAAAAGGTGACGGCGGTCAGGCAGCCGAGGGTTTTAATAATGTTGAGTCCCGTGGTATTCATTGTTTGCTGCGTTGTCCTTCACGATGAAAACAGTTGTAAATCACAGGCAGAACCAGAAGTGTCAGCACTGTAGCGAATCCCAGCCCGAACATGATAACAACTGCCATGCTTTGGAAAAATACATCAAGTAACAACGGCGCCAGCCCCAGCACGGTGGTAAAGGCGGTCAGCAGAATAGGGCGCAGGCGCGAGGTGGCCGCGTAAACAATGGCTTCGGCCTGACTCTTCACTTTTTTCTGCTGATTGATCTCCTCGACCAGCACGATCCCATTGCGGATCAACATGCCGCTCAGACTCAGCAAACCAATCAGCGCCATAAATCCAAACGGAATGCCGGTCAGCAGGAAACCAAAGGTGACGCCGATCAGCGCCAGCGGAACCGTAAGCCAGATGGCGATGGCGTTTTTCAGCGAGCTGAACATCAGTACGGTAATGATAAACATCATCAGGAAGCCGATCGGCAGCGTGGTGAATAACCCCTGTTGCGCCTCGGCGGAGTTCTCCGCATCACCTCCCCACTCAATGCTGTAGCCGTGCGGCAGTTTCAGGGCCTCGACGCTGGGTTTGATGCGCGCCAGCATGTCGCCGGAGGTTTCCCCGGTGGCCGCATCCGGGTCTGTCTGCACCGTCAGCATGCGCATACGGTCACGACGCATGATCAGCGGATCTTCCCACTCCACGCGGAACTCACTCACCACATTGCTCAGCGGAATAAACTGCTGACGCGTCTGGCTCCACACCATGATATTGGCCATGTGATCCACATCCAGCCGTTCATCCGCCGGCGGGCGTAACACCACGGGCATCAGCGTGGAACCGTCGCGGTAAATCCCCGCCGTGCTGCCGCTGAAATTCAACTGCAACGCACTGTCGACTTCCGCTCTGTCAACGCCCAGCTCGCGGCCAAGGTACGGTGAGAACGTCGGGCGAACCATTTTGCTGCGATCCTGCCAGTCGTTACGCACGCCGTCGGCTGCGCCGTCATCCAGGATTATCTGATCCACCTGGCTGGCGATATTGCGCAATGTGTCGGGATCAGAACCTTTGATCCGCACTTCTATCGCGCTGTCGCCGGAAGGGCCAAACATGATGCGTTTCAGGCGGGCATTCACTTCAGGGAAATTCTGGTGGATCTCCTGCTCGGTGCGCTGGACAAGCCCGGCGATTTTGCGCTGATCGTCCATCCGTACCATGATTTGCGCGTAATTAGAGTACTGGCGCTGGCCGTTGTAGGTCAGAATAAACCGCATTCCTCCCTGGCCGACGGTGGTCACGGTGTTTTCTACGCCTTCCTGCCCGTTGATGTTTTTTTCGATCTCACCGGCAATTTTTGCGGTGTAGTTGATATCGGTACCGTAAGGCAGCCAGAGGTCGACGAAGAAAATCGGCGTGTTCGAGGAAGGGAAAAAGTTCTGCCTGACAAAGCTAAAGCCCCAGACGGAAGCCACCAGCAGCGCCGCCAGCACCACCAGCGTCACGGTCTGGCGGATCAGCAACGCATTGAGCAGGCGGCGGTAAACGCGAAATATCCAGCCGCCGTAAGGGTCTGCCTGTTCATCGGGTTTTTTCTGCGCCACCGGCATATTGGCAAACGCCCATTTCACCAGCACCGGCGTGAGGGTCAGGGCGGTCACCCAGCTGAGCATCAGCGAAATGAGCAGCACCTGGAACAGCGATTTACAGTATTCGCCGGTGGAATCCTGCGAGAGCCCGATGGGCGCGAAGGCCAGAATGGCGATCACTGTCGCCCCGAGCAACGGCAGGGCGGAGCGCTTAATGATGTGTGAGATGGCGTTCAGCAGCGGATTGCCCTGCTGACGGGAAATCAGCACGCCTTCCACCACCACAATCGCATTATCCACCAGCATACTCAGCGCAATGATCAGCGCCCCGAGGGAAATACGCTGAAGTTCGATACCAAACAAATACATGATAAGTAAGGTGCCGAGCACATTGAGCGCCAGTGACACCGCAATAATTATCCCGCTGCGCAGCCCCATAAAAATCAGCAGCGTACCGACCACAATCGCCAGCGCCATCAGGAAGTTAATGATAAATCCGTCAACGGATTTTTTGACTTCGGCAGCCTGATCGTAGAAGACTTTCAGCTGGATCCCGGCGGGTTTTTCCGCCTGCAAAGCCTTCATTTTGGCTTCGATGGCGTGACCGATATTCATGACATTGACGCCGGGAATGTAAGAGACGCCGAGGGTCAGTGCATTACGGCCATTAGCATGGTAAATATTGCCCGGATGATCGCTGACACCCTGAGAAATGACGGCGATGTCGCGCAGATAAATGCTGTGCGTCGACCCCGCCGGGCTGATGAGGACATTATTCAGCTCATCAATGTTTTGAAATCCGCCGGTGGGATGCAGGCGGATCGACTCACTGCCGACGGTCATACTGCCGGCATCCGACACCCTGTTCTGCTGGTTAAGCACGGTCGAAAGGCGCGCCAGCGTGACGCCGTACGCCGCCATTTTTGCGCGGGAAATCTCAATCGTGACCTGTTCAGGAAGGATGCCACCGATGGCGACCTTGCCGACGCCCGGCACCAGCACCAGTTCCCTGCGCAGCTGTTCGGCGTATTTGCGCAGCTCAGGATTGGTAAAACTGTCGCCGTAAATCGAGAAAAAATAGCCGTACACGTCGCCAAAATCATCATTCACAAAGGGCGCACTGACGCCCGGCGGAAATTGCAGCGTGGCGTCATTCACCCGGCGGCGCAGTTCATCCCAAATCTGCGGAAGTTCGGAGGAGTGATAGCGGGAGTCAATGTTGACGGTGATTTGCGATAAACCGACGGCGGAAATTGACGTGATGTTATCGACGTAAGGCAGGCGTTGCAGGGCGTTCTCCAGCGGCAAGGTCACTTCTTCTTCCACCTGCTGCGAGGAGGCGCCGGGATACTGCACCGAGACGACGGCGGTTTTGATGGTAAACGCCGGATCTTCCAGCCGCCCGATGTTGAACAATGCAATCAACCCGCCCACGCCGAGCAGCAGGATCACCAGCCATACGCGCGTCGGGTTATTGATAAAGCTGTCGTTGATGCCCATCACAGACCCCGTTCCCGCGTCCAGATGCGTACCGGTTGCTGCGCGTGTAATTCACCCACGCCGGCGGCTACCACCCTGTCTCCTTTCTCAAGCCCGGCGGTGATTTCAATCCCCCGCGACGTCATCTCACCCACTGTCACCTTTCGGTCTTCGACGTGCAGTTTGTCGCCTTCTCCGGCAATCAGCCAGACGTGTGCCTGATTGCGCTGCTGGCTGTCCGGGTTAAAGACCGCCTCCACCGGCACAACCAGCGTGTTGTCAGGCGTTGCGGTGGCGAGATTTGCCGGATTGACGGTCACCGTGCCGCTCAGCCCGGCCACCGCAGGGAAGTTTTCCGGGCGCGGCATGGTCAGCGTGACCTGCCACGTTAAAGTATTGGCCTCGCTGCTGGCGGTGTGTTCTTTATAACTGGCGGTGAAATCGCGGCCGGGAAGGGTGTTGATGCGCACTAACGGGCGATACTGCGCGTTACGGATATCCAGACTGGTGAACAGGTTTTCCGGCACGCTGAAAATGACATCCAGCACATCGGCGCGGCTGAGCGTGGCGACCGGTTGCCCGGCGGCAATCACCTGATGATTACGCACGTTCAGCCGGGCGATAACGCCGCTGAACGGGGCGACCAGATTCAAATCATTCAGTTCTTCCTGGGCAATTTTCAACGCGGCGAGGGCAGAATCCCGGCTGGCTTTGTGAACTTCCAGTTCGGCCTGTGACACCACGTGCCGGCGGGCCAGCGTCTGGTAACGTTCGAACTGGCGCTGGGCCAGCGTGGACGCACTCCGGCGATCGTTGAGCCGCTGGCGGGCATCATTATTGGAGAGGCGGGCGAGAATTTGCCCCTGTTTCACCGCCTGGCCTTCGCGTACGTCTAAGGCATCGAGCTGGCCGGGGCGTTTGAAGGCGATGTCGGTGTTATCACCGGCCAGGATCCGTGCCGGGAAGACCCGCGTACTGGCCAGACTCACGGCGTCTGCCGTTGCCACTTTGACCTGGCGCGGTAAGACCGGCGCATCCGGGGTTTTCTGATCGCAGGCGCTTATCAGTAAAGCGATGACCAGCGTGAGAGAAAAACGAGTTTTCAAAATACTTCCCCTCATTGAACAACGCGCGAAATAATAAATACAAACAATATATGCAGGGATTTACATGTAATCTTACTGACTTATTTCATCATGTCTGCATTCCCTTATGACGGGTGTGAGCTGTTGTTTTTATTTGTTTATTCGTTTTTCCGGGCAGGTAATTAACACTATTTAACACGGTATATTATAGTTTATACAGCTTTACGTATCTTGCCAGAAACCTGCACGATAATTCGTTTGTTATTCTCTTATTCGTGAACCATTTCAGGGGTCAAAGGATTATGGATAATACAACGCCACAGGCTGCACAACCGTCGTCATCGGATAAACTTTGGTATCAGCTGAGCGTAGAAGAAAGCCTCGCCGGCCTGCAATCCGGGCTCTCAGGGCTGACTGCCGAGGAAGCACAAAATAAACTCAGGCAATATGGCCCGAATGTGTTGCCTCAAAAAGAAGGTAAGTCTTTATTTATAAAGTTTATCTCTCACTTCAAAGATATCCTTATTTATATATTACTTGCCGCCGCCGTGGTGACCGGGATCATGGGGCACTGGGTAGACACGCTGGTGATATTAGGCGTGGCAGTCATTAATGCCCTGATCGGTTTTATTCAGGAAAATAATGCTGAGAAATCATTGAAGAGCATTCAGAATATGCTTTCCAGTGAAGCGCTGGTATTACGCAGCGGACAACAAGTTACCGTGGGGACCGATGAAATTGTGCCGGGAGATATTGTTCTGCTGCGTCCCGGTGACAAAATCCCTGCCGATTTGCGCTTAATCGACGTCCATAACCTGCGTGTTGAAGAAGCCATTCTCACCGGTGAATCGACCGTTGTCTCGAAAAAAACCGATTCGCTGGAGGGGGAGAAATCCATCGGCGATCGCAAGAACCTCGCCTTCTCGGGCACCACGGTCAGCTCCGGTACCGCCAGCGGGGTGGTTTTTGCCACCGGCGGCCACACCGAACTCGGCCATATCAATGAGATGCTTTCCTCGATAGAAGACAACAAAACGCCGCTGCTGGTACAGATCGACAAACTGGGGAAATCCATTTTCGTCATCATTTTGTTCATGATGGCGGCGTTGCTGATTTTCGGTTATTTGCTGCGCGATATTCCGTTCGGTGAACTGCTGCTTTCTGTCATCAGCCTGGCGGTGGCCGCGGTGCCGGAAGGGTTACCGGCGATCATCTCGATCATTCTTTCTCTGGGTGTGCAGGCGATGGCGCGTTCCAAAGCCATCATCCGCAAACTGCCGACGGTGGAAACGCTGGGCGCGATGTCTGTGATTTGTTCAGATAAAACCGGCACGCTGACCATGAACGAGATGACCGTCAAAGCGGTGATTCTGGCGGACAACGTCTGGACGGTGGAAGGCAGCAGTTATGAGCCGATGGGGAGTTTCACCCTTGCCGGGCAGGCGACTCCGCAGCCTGCGGACTCTTCGCCGCTGCTGACCCAGTTTCTGCGCACAGTGGATATGTGTAATGACAGCACGCTGTCGCAGGATGCGCAGGGGCACTGGAAAATTACCGGCGGCCCGACCGAAGGCGCGCTGAAAGTGCTGGCCGCCAAGGCGCATCTGCCGGAGGTGGCGCATCAGATCAGCAGTAAAATCCCGTTTGATTCACTCTATAAATACATGGCCATCGCCTGCGAGAGAAACGGCCAGTCACAAGTGATGCTGACCGGTGCGCCGGATGTGCTGCTCAAACTCTGCCAGTTCCAGCAAACACCGGAAGGCGCACAACCGCTGGATCGCGCTTATTGGGAATCGGCGATCACGCAATATGCCAGCGAAGGGTTGCGTATGGTGGCGGCGGCCTGGAAGCCGGTCGATCAACCGGTCACCGCGCTTGATCACCCGGAGCTGAATCAGGGCATGGTGCTGATCGGCATTGCGGGCATGATGGATCCGCCACGGCCTGAGGCGATTGTCGCGATTGCTGAATGTCAGCAGGCCGGGATCCGCGTCAAGATGATCACCGGTGATCATCAGGAAACCGCCATGGCTATCGGCAAAATGCTGGGGATTGGCAACAGCGGCAACTCCATCACCGGCTATGAGCTGGAGCATATGGATGACACGCAGCTCAGAACGGCCGCCGTGCAGTTTGATATCTTTGCGCGCACCAGCCCTGAACATAAACTCCGGCTGGTGAAAGCCTTGCAGGAAACCGGTGAAATCGTCGGGATGACCGGCGACGGTGTAAACGACGCCCCCGCGCTGAAGCAGGCTAACGTCGGTATTGCGATGGGGATAAAAGGGACGGAGGTCACCAAAGAATCTGCCGATATGATCCTGGTAGACGACAACTTTGCCACCATCGCCAACGCGGTCAGGGAAGGTCGTCGGGTTTACGACAACCTGAAGAAAACCATTCTGTTCATCATGCCGACCAACCTTGCGCAAGGGTTGCTGATCATCATCGCGATCCTGATGGGCAATCTTTTGCCGCTGACGCCGGTACAAATCCTGTGGATGAACATGGCAACGTCCGCCACGCTCTCCTTCGGGCTGGCGTTTGAGAAAGCGGAAAGCCGCGTTATGCGTCGCCCGCCGCGTAACGTCAGCGCGCATGTGATGGATAAATACGCCATCTGGCGCGTGGCCTTCGTCGGTTTACTGATTTCCATCAGCGCATTTATCCTTGAGGCGTGGCTGCAACCCCGTGGCTATGAACCGGAATTCATCCGCACCGTGTTGTTGCAAACGCTGGTGACCGCGCAATGGGTTTACATGATCAACTGCCGCGATTCGGATAATTTCTCCCTCAGCCGTGGTCTGCTGCAAAACAAAGGGATCTGGATTGTCACTGTCGTGCTGTTCGCCCTGCAGGCGATCATCATCTACGTCCCGCTGATGAACACACTGTTCGGCACACGTCCGCTGCCGTTCATCTACTGGATCATCGGATTGCTGATTGGTGTCGCGCTGTTTGTGATTGTCGAGATAGAAAAGGTCCTGACACGGGGATGGCGGAAGGCGTGATTTGTTGATTCCATCAGAAAGCAAAAAACCCGCCATAGGCGGGTTTCTTTAAATATGGTGCCCGGACTCGGAATCGAACCAAGGACACAGGGATTTTCAATCCCTTGCTCTACCGACTGAGCTATCCGGGCAACGGGGCGCATTAAACCGTATTGGGCATGTGTCGTCAACGGGTTTTTGTGACAACCGCCGGGTTCGTCACCCGACTGATGTTTTTTACGACGATTTGCCGGTTTTCCCTTCATCTCTTTCAGGCACGCGTGAATGCCCTGCAAAAACACCACAATTGACCGCGGCGGGATGTCGCATTCTGTAAGAATTTCGCCCAATGTTCAGGGTTGAACAGGGATAAGAAAGATGACATTATTGCGCCGATTTATTAAACAACTCTGATCCCGTTTTCACGCGACAGCTCAAGAGGGTTGCGGCATGGCTGGTTTATCACATCGCGCGGCAGTGGCTTTATGTTCGTGCAGAAAAAATCTGATGATGATCTCCGGGTGCTGTCAACACCACGATGTCAGTTTTCCTCCTTTTGCAGATCCTTTCATGCGGTAAGCCTACCCTTTGCTCGCTGTCAGGCATGATTAAAAACAGAGAATGACACCCGCCACTCCTCTGATTTTACTGTTGTCTGTCAGACGCGGCTGAGCATGAAACGCGAACTGTCTCCCCATTGCCCTCACGGCAACGTTCCGTCTCACTCAGGCCAGCGTCAATTGCCGGGCTGGACTCTGCGCATTTTCTCTTATGACGTAAGCACCAGCTCATTGCCGTGCCATGTGGCACACCCTCTTACTTAACCGTTTGAGAGTCTGAATGAAACTTTTAAAACTTGCAGCAAGCACCTCCGTTTCCCCTTACCTCCAGACCGCGCGTCTGGTGGCTGACCTGCGTCGCGCCGATTTTGCCGACGTCGCGGCGATCATTATTTCTGTCGGGGATCTGAACCACGGCAGGCTGGCGGAGATCGAAAGCCTGGGGTTTGGCATCCCCGCGTTTGTTGCCGTGCAGGGAACTGAGCAGGTTTCACCTGAGTTTTTACCGGCGCTGAAAGGCGTGATTACCCTGTCTGATGCGAATCAGGCGTTTTATGCCGCGCAGATTGAATCTGCGGCGCAGGCTTATGAAGAAGCGCTGTTCCCGCCGTTTTTCGATACGCTGAAAAAGTATGTCGAAATGGAGAACGCCACTTTTGCCTGTCCGGGGCATCAGGGCGGGGAATTTTTCCGTCGCCATCCGGCGGGGCGTCAGTTCTACGATTTTTATGGCCCGAACATTTTCCGCTCTGATATGTGTAATGCGGACGTCAAACTGGGCGATTTGTTGATCCATGAAGGATCAGCGAAAGATGCGCAAAAATATGCCGCCAAAGTGTTTAACGCGGACAAAACCTATTTCGTGCTCAACGGCACCTCGGCGGCCAACAAAGTGGTCACCAATGCCTTGCTGACCCGTGGCGATCTGGTGCTTTTCGATCGCAATAACCATAAATCCAACCATCATGGCGCGCTGTTACAGGCAGGCGCGACGCCGGTGTATCTGGAAACGGCGCGTAACCCGTTCGGCTTTATCGGCGGAATCGATGCCGCCTGTTTCGATGAAACCTATCTGCGTCAGCAAATCACGCGGGTGGCGCCAGAACGTGCCGGCGAAAAACGTCCGTTCCGTCTGGCCATCATTCAGCTCGGCACCTACGACGGCACGGTCTACAACGCGCGTCAGGTGGTCGATAAAATCGGCCATCTGTGTGATTACATCCTGTTTGACTCCGCATGGGTCGGTTACGAGCAGTTCATTCCGATGATGAAAGAGTGCTCGCCGCTGCTGCTGGAACTGAACGAAAACGATCCGGGCATCATCGTCACCCAGTCGGTGCATAAGCAGCAGGCCGGGTTCTCGCAGACGTCGCAAATCCACAAAAAAGACAATCACATCAAAGGCCAGAAACGCCATTGCAGCCATAAAAAGCTCAATAACGCCTTTATGATGCACGCTTCCACCAGCCCGTTTTATCCGCTGTTTGCCGCGCTGGACGTCAATGCGCGCATTCACGCCGGTGGCAGTGGTAAACACATGTGGATGGAGTGTGTGAAGCTCGGCATCGAAACCCGCAAGATGTTGCTCGAACAGTGCACGATGATTTTGCCGTTCGTGCCGCCGGTCGTAGACGGCGTGGCATGGCAGAACCATGACACGCAGCAAATGGCCAATGATGTGCGTTTCTTTGACTTTGTGCCGGGCGAGCGCTGGCATGCTTTTGAAGGATATGCTGAGAAGCAGTATTTCGTCGATCCGTGCAAGCTGCTGCTGACCACGCCGGGTATTGATGCGACCACCGGTAAATACACCGGGTTCGGGATCCCGGCGACCATTCTGGCGAACTATCTGCGCGAAAACGGCATCGTGCCCGAGAAGTGCGATCTCAATTCCATTCTGTTCCTGCTGACCCCGGCGGAAACCCCGGCCAAAATGCAGCTGCTGGTTGAGGAGATCGCCCGTTTTGAGCAGTACATCGAAGAAGATGCGCCCCTGAGCGAAGTGTTGCCGACGGTTTACCGTAAAAACGAAGACCGCTACCGCAACTACACCATCCGCCAGCTGTGTCAGGAAATGCATAATCTCTACGTCAGTTTTGATGTGAAAGAGCTGCAAAAAGAGATGTTCCGCGAGAAGAGTTTCCCGCCAGTGGTGATGAATGCGCAGGACGCGCACAACGAGTTTATCCGCGACAATATCGAGCTGGTGCCGATTGGCGAAGCCGAAGGCCGCATCGCCGCAGAGGGGGCCTTACCTTATCCGCCGGGTGTGCTGTGTGTGGTGCCCGGCGAACTGTGGGGCGGAGCGGTGCAACGTTACTTTATGGCGCTGGAAGAGGGCATCAACCTGCTGCCTGGTTTCTCACCGGAATTACAGGGTGTGTATATTGAGAAAAAACCGGTCGGCTGGAAGCGTGTGATGGGGTATGTGATTGCGGAGTAATTAACCAGGTGCCCGGATAATAAAGTCTTTTTTTATTCGGGCATGACTTTTAAGACTTTTAGATCATTATCTAAATAGAATTCTTATTTATATATTCTGTTGCAATGTTGAATAAATTTGTGAACATCCTCACGTATCCTGCTTATTAACTCCTCTTTTTATAAGATTAAATGACATGAACTCATCACAAAACAGCCAATGTTACTCCTTTCGATAACGATTTATTTTCATTTGTCATGATAAGTTTTAAATATTAAGGCGTGCTTCATCCGCGATGAATTTTCGAGGAGTTGCTTTCGTGAGATTTTTAATATAGCTTAATTGAAATGTAAGTGATTGAACTTAAGGTTTGTTTTTGTCTTTTGACAGAAGCTCATAAAGCCATTTCTGCCATTACAGTATCTAAAATGTTTATCAACAATCATTCCTTTGTATAGGTTTTCGGTTGGCCAGGCTTATTGTCTTTGCCTGTCCCAAAGGCGTAAAAAGAATTTTTGAGTGTCATTTTATTCGCCATTATTAATGCCATGGTTTTTATTTATGACTCTGTAAGAATTAAATCAAAAGTAAAGGTGTCCTTCTCGATAAATAAGTCAGGTTGATGGAAATAATAAAATATAAAATTTCTTCTGCGCTGCTGTCGGCTGCGCTATTACTTTCTGGCTGCCAGTGGGCTCCCGGAAGTCATTTAACGACGTCAGGAAAACATATTATCAACGACCCGGAATATGGCGCGGAAATTAATGCATTGGTGGATGTCTATCCCATTACGCCGCAGTTGATTGACCGTCAGCGCGCAATACCCGTTGTCGCGAAAGCGAATCCGCAACTCGATCACGCTGTACAACATTATCAGTACCTGATCGGTGTCGGTGATGTTCTGAATATTACGCTCTGGGAGCACCCTGAATTGACTCAGCCAGACGGGCAACTGCGTAACAGTGGCGGCAGCGGAAACGCAGTCCACGCTGACGGCACAATATTCTATCCCTACGTGGGCAACGTGGTGGTGAAAGGTAAAACGGCCGCTGAAGTGCGAACGTTGATGAGCCGGCGGCTGGCCACGTTCATTACCTCCCCGCAGGTGGATGTCAGCGTGGCGGAGTACCGTTCGCAAAAAGTCTTTGTGACCGGCGCCGTTGCGCAGAGTGGCAATGTTTCGATTACCAATGTGCCGTTGACCGTGATGGATGCCATCAATCAGGCGGGCGGGATCAGCGAAAATGCGGACTGGAACCATGTGGTATTAACCCGCAACGGAAAAGAGTTGCCGCTTTCGCTGGCCGGGTTGCTGCAAGACGGCGATCTCACCCAAAACACTCTGCTGACCTCGGGCGATATTCTCTACATCCCGCGCAATGACGACTTAAAAGTGTTTGTGATGGGCGAAGTGAAAAAGCAGGCGACCCTGAAGATGGATCGCAGTGGCATGTCGCTGACGGAAGCGCTGGGCAATGCCGAAGGCCTGGATCAGATAAGCAGTGATGCCAGCGGGATATTTGTTATCCGTTCGCTGCGGGGTAAGAAGCCCGACAACGCCAAAATAGCGAGTATTTATCAGCTGAACGCAAAAGATGCCACGGCGCTGATTTTGGGCACCGAATTCCGTTTGCAGCCCTATGACATCGTCTATGTCACTACCGCGCCGGTGACCCGCTGGAATCGCGTGATCAGTCAGCTGGTGCCCACTATCGCAGGTGTTCACAACATGACGGAATCGGCGCGCTGGACCCAAAATTGGGCAGACTGAGTTGTCAGCGCATCCTGGTGGTTTGCGTGGGCAATATTTGTCGTTCGCCGCTGGGGGAGCGCTTGTTGCGCCAGTATTTACCCGGCCACGACATCCGGTCTGCCGGGCTGATGGCGCTCAGAGGGCATGACATTGACCGGGATGCCGCCCTTGTCGCTGCGCGTTACGGGATTGATACCGGGGGGCACTGCGCCCGGCAGCTGGATGCGGCGTTATGCCGTCGTCAGGACTTAATTCTGGTGATGGAAAAACATCAGATCGCCATGCTGGCGCGCATTGTCCCGGAGGCTGAAGGGAAAACCATGCTTTTTAGCTACTGGGATTCACAACAAGATATTACCGATCCTTTCAACCGCAGCCTTGCGGTGCATGAACACATCGCTCAGCAACTCATCACTTCTGCGCAAGGTTGGGGCCGGGCCTTAGACATAAATGACAAATAGAAAAGAAACAGGATCCAGAATGCAGAAGTTGCGGGGTGTCGTAAAGCCGATCAGAGGGGAAGATTATCTGGTCGATGTCCGTTATCTGTGGGGCGTGTTGCTCGACAGTAAAGTGCTGATTGTCGTTTTGACCGCAGCGGGTATCGTGCTGGCATTGATGTGGGGCATCATCTCGCCCCCGGTTTTTCAGGCAGAGGCATTAATCCAGCTTGAAAAAGAAGGCACGGAGAATATTTTCAGTAAGTTGTATGGCCTTCAGCCTGATGACACTTCGTCGGCTAGTACGGAAATAGTGCTGATAAAATCACGTTCAGTCCTGGGTAAATCGGTGGAGGATATGGGGCTCGACATCGAGATCGAGCAAGAGAAATTCCTTAATCTTGCCAAAGCCGGTGCCCGGTTACTGGGGCAAAGAAACGTTCAGGTCACGGTTCCTGTGTTTAACGTACCCGAGGAAAGGTTGGATCAGCCTTTCACCCTGACCATTCTGGATGAGGGCCGGTTCAGTCTGGCAGGCGACAATGTCGCGATGCATGGCCGGTTCGGGGAAGCCCTGAATGCAGAGGGTATGACGATTGTCGTCAGTCAGAGTGATGCCTCGCCGGGTACCCGTTTCACGCTGACCAAAATCAATCCGTTTAAGGCAATAAAGAACCTCGAGAAAAACCTGAATGTGGTCGAATCGTCGAAGGATACCGGCATGCTGCGGCTCTCGCTGCTGGGCGAAGATCCCAAAACTATCCGGCGGATATTAAGTTCGATCAGTGATAACTATGTGCATAAAAGTATTGATAAAAAATCTGAATCAGCGCGTAAAAGCCTGACGTTTGTTCAGCATCAACTGCCGCTCATCAAAGCTCAGTTGGAAAAAGCAGAATCCCGGCTGAACCTTTTTCGCAAAGAGAGGGGTTCGATCGATTTACCGATGGAAGCCCGCACGATTCTGGATTCCGGTGTGGAAATCGATTCTCAGCTCAGTGCGCTGAAAGTGGAGCAGTCGGACCTCTCAAAACGCTATACGCCGGCACACCCGGCCTTCCGGGCCCTGCTTGAGAAAAAGCAGGCACTGGAAAAAGCCAAAGCCGCGCTGAGTAATAAAATCAGCGCCATGCCGGAAACGCAGCAAAATGTGTTTCGCCTGACCCGCGATGTCCAGTCAGCGCAGGACATCTACATGTTGCTGCTCAATAAACAGCAGGAGCTGAATATTGACACGGTCAGCACGGTAGGGAATGTCCATATTGTTGATGCCGCAGAGGTTTTACCTCAGCCGATCTACCCTAAAAACCGCCAGCTGGTGCTGACGGGAGCGGTGCTCGGCCTGGTGCTTTCCATCGCGCTGGTCTTTATTCGCAATGTTTTCAGGCGCGGGATCAGCGGCTCGGATCAACTCCGGCAAATGGGGTTCAGCGTTTTCAGCAGCATCCCTTATTCGAAAAAGCAGCAGGGTGAACGCAGTGGCGTCAGTGAGCCCTTACTGGCCATTTCCGCGCCGGACGACAGCGCCATTGAAGCCATCCGCAGCCTGCGCACCAGCCTGTATTTCCAGCTTAAACAGGCTGAAAATAAAATTCTGATGCTGGCCGGTGCCACCAGCCATATTGGTAAAAGCTTTATCAGCAGTAATCTGGCCGTTGTGTTTGCGCAGTCTGATTTGCGGGTTTTGCTGGTGGATGCCGATATGCGACGGGGCTATCTGCACAACATCTTCAATGTGGGTTATGCGCCCGGATTGTCTGAGTTGTTGTCGTCAGGTTTGGCCTTCGGGCAGGCCATTCATCACACCCGCGTGAGCAATCTGGATATGATGACGCGGGGAACGGCGCCATCCAATCCTTCTGAATTGCTGCTGACGCCGCGTTTTCCGGCTTTTTGCCAGTGGGCAAGCGAGCATTACGATGTGGTGATTTTCGATACGCCACCGGTGATGGCCGTAGGGGATGCCATGATCATTGCTAATTACTCCGGCGTGAACCTGATGGTGGCGCGTTTTGAAGTCACCACGCCAGATGAACTGGATATTTCCCTGACACAATTCGCCCAGGAAGGGTATGAGGTCAATGGCGTGGTGCTTAACGCCACGCACCGTCGTGCCGCGCAGTTCTTCCGACACGGGCATTATGAGAATTACCAGTACGCCATGAATAAGAAAAGCTGAGCCGGGAAAGATATGTACACATCCAGACAGCAACTCAGCGGAATTTGCCTGATAAAAATTGCCTACGCGTTCTTCGCCGTACTGGTTTTTGCGCGGTTCACTTCGCTTGGCGATACCGGTGATTACCTGAATGGCGAATATCTGGAGCGGAATAATCTGGCCAGTACCGCTTACCTGATGTCACTTATCGGCGCTGCATTGGGGAATATCGGCAGTTATGTTTTTTCTCTGATTTTATCGGTGTGGGGAATGGTGTATCTGCTGGAGAAGGCGGAGTTTTCATCGGGAAATATCCGGCTGGTTTTTGTGCTGATGATGCTGCCTTCATTTGGCGTCTGGACGTCAATTCTGTCAAAAGAAGTGTTTGTTCTGTTTTCGTTCTGCCTGTGTACCGGCGGGCTGATTGATCTTCTCAGTCAGCGAAGGGTGTTTTTCTCGCTGTTTCAGTTGCTGGGTCTGGCGTTGCTGACCTTTATGAAACCGCATTATTCGGTGTGTATTTATCTTTCAGCGCTGGCTATCACCATTTTTCGGATGGGGTTCAGAAGGGAGATTCTTCTGGCGTTGTTAACCATAGCATTGCTTGGCACCATGGCGGTGGCGATTCACTACATGGATCTGATCTATGAGTACACCCAGATCATACCGTTACATTTTTCTGCCAACAGCAGCAGCACCCGCACCAATGATTTTTGGCTGAACGAGTATGACTTTTTTACCTATTTACCCGCGGGATTGCCGGTGTCGTTTATCGGGCCGACGTTGTTTGAAGCTCTGGCCGCGCCGAAGATGCTGCCGTTCTTTCTTGAAGGTATTTTTTTGGCGGGTTTTGTGGTGTTCCAGTGCGCGAGAGCGGCATTTCATCGCGGTTATATCAATGTGCTGAGTCTGACGCTGGTTTTCACCTTTACCTTTGCCCTGCTGATAGCACATTACCCGTTCGGTTTATTTAATCCGGGATCGGCTGTGCGCTATCGCTCAGGTTTTATCTTTCCTATGTGCTTGTTTATTTTATATATAGCGGAAGAGAATCGCCGGTTATTGCACACTTCACCGGCGGGATAGACGCCGGTGAGTCAGCGCGTAACACATGACGAAAAGCATTCTGGCAAAAACAAACATGGCGATCGCGCCGGTGACAGAAAAGAGATAAATCAGCACATAGCCGGTCACGGCAGAAACCAGTGAGACGAACAGAGAGATGTTGCGGAACTCGCGGTCAAGGTGACGGGGAAGAAAATAGCCATAGGAATATGCGGTCAGCATGCCGTTGAATAAAATTCCCGCGCTGAGAAGTTTGAGATAACCCGTGACGTCCGGGTAACCGGAGCCGAGAAAAAGCGTGACGCAACGATCGCCGAACATAAAGATCACCAGTACCGGCAGCGCTGAAAGCAACACATTGAGCTGCAGCAGGCGGCCAAAAGTGCCTTTGCCTTTCGCAATGATCGGGTAAGCGGCTTTAGAGAGCATAAGTTGCACCGAACCGGCAATGGCCACCAGACGCATCGCGATACTGAAACCGGCAAAAACGGCGGGGCTGACCAGCGATCCGATGATCAGTAGCGGAATATTGCTGTAGAGGTTTGGCGCAAAGTCACCGATAAAGCTGTCCCGGCCTGCACAGAGGCGTGACCACAATCCGGTGAATTCTACATTTTCTCTGAGGCCGTTTTGAGTATGACGACATCTGACGGCGTAAAGCCCGGTAAGCAAATAGGCCAGGGCATTGATGAAGACGGCCAGCAGCATGTCCGCCGAGGAGCGGACCCACAGTAAAAGCGCGACAATGTGTACCAGGCGGGAGAGAAGGGTCGCCACTGCCAGCGCGCTGAGCCGGGAAATACCCTGATGAAACCAGCTGGCTGTCAGGTAATGGCCGGAAACCACAATCAGATAATAGGTGGCAATGACCGGCAGTGAAATGCCCGGAATAACGCAGGCGGTATATACCGTAAAAATCAGGCAAGAAAATAAGCCAGCGACAAACCGTACAGCCTGATATTGCGCGTAGAGACGCGGCAACTGCCGGGGATCCTTGTTTTTCGCCACGTCACGCACGCCGGTTATTTGGGTGCTGTAGTCAGTCATAATGGTGGCGAAGAGAGAAGCGGATATAAAAATAAAATAGTAACCGTAGTGCTCCGGCCCCAGTACACGGGAAAGAAAGGGAATGGTGACTAATGTCACCAGTAAATTAAGTACATTTATTGAGGTGAGGTTGAGCAGATTTTTTGCCACCTCGTTAAGCCGAAGATTTTTTTTCATCCTGAATGCCTTAAAGCTCACGTTCCATTTTGACGGGGATTTTATCTGGTTGTTTCACCTGTGGACAGTTAAATGATTTTGAATAAGGACATCTATGCTATTAAAAATAAGTATTGGTGAGATATTGCAGGGCAATGTGCTTAAAACTCTGGGACTGCGTTATGACAATAACGTGATTTATAATGAGCACATCAGGACGCGACGTTTTATTACGCGTTGTAATGATCATGTTGTGATATCTGATAATCTCAGTGAAATAAATGCTGATTCAGACCTGGAAATTAATGCTGATGCACAGGATTTCTATCTGCGTTATGGGTTTATTGCACCGCCTTTTACGCTGTATAAAAACGTTTATTTGCTGGCGCCTTATATTGGCGTGGTGATGTCCAATCCGCTGACATTTAAGACGCTTTATCCTGTCCGTCACTCTTTCGACAATGAAAATGCGCAGCATCAGGTTGAGACAGGTGCGCAACTTCTGGCGGATCTGCAACATTCGCTCGCGCAAAATGAATCTGATTATCAGGTCTTATTTAGCGGTGGGCTGGATTCCTCGCTGTTACTGGGGATTTCTAATCAGCTGAATAAAACCCGCTGTGCCATCCATTGTTTTATGGCGTCTATGCCGCAAGAAACAACCAAAGCGAAAAAAATGTGTGCAGACACGGCGACAGTATTTAAACACGTTTCGGTCGAAAGCGATCTGAGTGCCGTCGCCGGTGATTTTATTCGTCTGACGCTTGAACCTGTTGCCGACAAAATTGCACTGGTGATCCCGGCGCTGGTCACGTCGGCAAAAGCCGAAACCGGCCTTGCAGTCCTCGACGGGCAGGGGGCTGATTCCCTGTTCTGCGGGCTTCCGCACGATAAATTGTACGATCTCTATCGCCGCCGGGGAGTCCGGGCGCTGTCGACATTCGGCACGTTTTTGCCCGTATGGAAAAATAAGAGCAGTCATCTGGGCAGAAAAATCTACCGGGCCACGAAAGTGTTGAAATGTCTGGCCGCCCCCACGCCTGCGGCGATGTTAATTCAGTCATTAGCAGAAGATACCGCGATAATATTGCCGGCGGATAATGAAGTTATACAATATCTGGAGAGTGAACTCGCTGAACTCAGTAAAAACCTTGACGATTTCCATCTCGTGATTCGCTACCTTTTTATGTTCAGAATATTACCCGCCAGAGAAATGCAGAAATACTTACTGGCAGAGTCCCTGAATTATGCCTTTAAATTACCCTTCCTCGAGAAAACGATGGTGGATAAGTATTTTTATCTGGATGCGTCGTGCAGCATTAAACAAGGTATTTATAAAAACCCGATAACCTGTCTGGCAAAGACATTCTGGCCTGGTTTTTTAAACAGCAGCAGAACCAGCCCATTTCAGGTGGAATTTACCACCGAGAAACTGACAGTAAAACAATTCTCCCTGAATTATATTTTGAAGAAAACACAGTAATCATTGAAAACAAGGAATGTTTATGAAGAAAATCCCGGCTAAACGTATCGCTATTACCGCTAATAGTAGTTGGTATCTTTACAACTTCAGAAAGAACACCATTAAGGCGATGCTTGAACAAGGTTACGACGTCATCGCATTAGCACCGGAAGACGGCTATTCCGGTGTGCTTTCTTCGCTGGGATGCAAATTTATCCCTTTATCCATCGATTCGGGAGGAATAAATCCATTCAAGGATTCGCTGACGATAATGTCAATTTTCTTCATATTTCTCAGGATGAAGTGTGATCTTGTTTTGAATTTCACCCCGAAAAATAATATCTATTTTTCTCTGGTGGCGTGGCTGTTTCGTAAACCGGTAATAAATAATGTCGCAGGTCTTGGAAATGTTTTCATCAACGGCGGGGCGGTCTGTGTTATTTGCCGTTTGCTGTATAAATTCAGTCAGCGTAGTGCGGCCAGAATATTCTTTCAGAATGAAGACGACCGCACCCTGTTTCTGACGGAAATTATTCCTGGCTATTCGCGTACCGAGCGCCTTCCGGGATCGGGGGTTGATCTGGCCCGCTTTGAGATGATGCCCGCGGCTGATGATGGCGTGGTGCGTTTTATCCTGATTGCGCGGATGCTCTATTCAAAGGGCGTGGAACATTATGTTGATGCAGCCCGCAGACTGAAGAGAATTTACGGCGACCGGTGTGAATTCCGTTTGCTGGGTTTTCTCGATGGCAACAATCCGGCGGCGGTGAAAACCGAGAGAATGACGTCGTGGATTGCCGAGGGCATGATTCATTATTTGGGTATTTCCGACAACGTCGAAAATGAGCTGAGACAGATTGACTGCGTGGTACTGCCCTCGTTTTATCGTGAGGGGGTTCCGAAATCTTTGCTGGAAGCGGGGGCGGCCGGAAAACCGATTATTACCACAGATAATATCGGATGCCGCGAAACGGTGGACGAAGGAGTTAACGGGTATCTGTGCACACCGCAAAGTACGGACAGCCTGGTCGCCTGCATGGAAAAAATGATTAATCTTACGCATGCCGAGCGGCTCGATATGGGGGCGAAGAGCAGGCAGAAAATGGTGCGTGAGTTTGACGAGCACATCATTATCAGCCGTTATCTGAACGCAATAAATGAAGCGCTCTCGCCAAAGACTGAAAAGTGTTCGTTAAGCTAAAAAAAACGGAGACTCAGAGAATCTCCGTTTTCATGCTTAATGCGCTGAATTTTAATCAATACGACGATAACCGCGTTGCGTGTTGTTCACTTTGTAGAGATAACGGCGTGATTCCGCAGACGGGTGTTTGGTGGTCAGTGTGTCGTACACATCACCGGCTGACATATTGTTGATGATGTTAAAGGCCTGCGTTTTATCCCGGGAGAAGACGCGTAACACGCTGCCGGCTCCGCCGTTATAGGCGGTGATCACCGCATAGCGGCGTGCCGTCGGGTCGTTAATGTTACTCAGATACACCTTCTGCAATATCGCCAGATAAGCAGTACCGGTATTGATATTATTTTGCGGATCAAACAGATAGCTGCGGCTAGGCTTGCCCCATTTTCCTTCGGACTTAAACACATCCACGCCCGCAGTGTGCTGCACAACCTGCATCAGCCCGAGCGCATCGGCATGGCTCACCGCATACGGGTTAAAGGCGGATTCGGTTTGCATGATCGCCAGAATCAGCGACTGATCGACGCCGTATTTGGCCGAAGCTTCGCGGATCATTGGCAGGTATTTATGCGCACGCTGATTCAGGTGGTTCGGCACCATCTGGATGGTGACGGAATAGATGACGTGCAGGCCGGACTGGCGGCGCATCAGTTTGTTTTGAATCAGATAATCGGCAAAGCTGGCGGCACGGCCTTCCCAGCGGATCGGTTTACCGGTGTTGTCGAGCACCTGCCCGTACAGCATCGGTTCACGGCTGATCTCAATGTCGTTGACATCGGAATAGAGGTCGACGTTGCCCGGATCTTCACCCACCAGTAAGGTGCTGATGATCGCCTGACGCAGGCTGGCAGCCGGATCGGTGCCGGAAATCGTTTCAAGGGTGATGGTACCCGCATCAAAGTTGATGTGGCTGCGGGTGTAATACTGATCGCTATACTTCACGTAGTCTTTCGGGCCGGCGATCAGCACTTCATTCATGCCCCAGATGTTCTCGATATTGTGCGCAAACTGGCCCATCAAAATATCGAATCCATTGGTGTCTTTTACGTAAGCTTCGTTGAACTGGTCTTTCTTACTGCCGGAGCAGGAGATCAGCATTGGCGCGATAACCAGCAAAGCTAAAATTTTCTTCATCTTGAAACCATTTCTGGTGAAAGAAGCCGCCACCCGAAAGCGACGGCTTTATTGTTATTGATGATGCTCAGTGATCAGTTTGAAGGCGGCGTATAGCCTTCAATGTGCACATCCTGGCCCTCAAACAGGAAATTCACCATTTCCTGTTCCAGCAGTTTGCGGTCTTCCGGATTCATCATGCTGAGTTTTTTCTCATTGATCAGCATGGTCTGTTTGCTCATCCAGCGTGACCAGGCTTCTTTCGAAATCTCGTTATAAATGCGTTTACCAATCTCACCAGGGTACAGCTGGAAATCCTGCCCTTCGGCATCCTGCTTCAGGAAAGTGCAAAAAATGGTTCTGCTCATACTGATTCCTTATTGATCGTTTTTGGGGACGGTTCTTTTGCCAGCTGAGTCAGCAAACGCTCAACCGGCGCGGCCAGCCCGACGAATTGTGGTTGCGCTAAGTTATACCAGAGACCCGCACCTTCATCCATGCAACCCGCAGATGTTCGCAGATTTAACCACATCGGGACGATATCCAGATGGAAATGGCTGAACGTGTGGCGAAAAGAGGTTTGCTGCTGCAACTGATTTTGCGTCACGCCGTATTTTTTCAGCCCCTGCGCCAGTTCCTCTTGCGTGGCAAATTGCGGGAAGCAGAACAAGCCGCCCCACAGGCCAACGGGCGGACGTTGCTCCAGCCAGACTTTGTCTTCCTGCTGAATCATCAGCATAAACGCGGTTCTTTCCGGCAGGGTTTTCTTGGGTTTTTTGCCGGGATATTTTGCCCAGCTGTTGTGCGCGTAGGCTTCGCAGCCCGATTTCACCGGGCACAACTCACACTTCGGTTTGCTGCGCGTGCAGACCATCGCCCCGAGATCCATCATCGCCTGATTAAACTGGGCAACGTTTTTAGCCGGTGTGACGTCTTCACTTATCGCCCACAAACGGTTCTCGGTTTTCTTCTCGCCCGGCCAGCCGTCCACGGCGTAGCAACGGGCCAGCACGCGCTTCACATTACCGTCTAAAATGGGATAGTGCTGATTCAGCGCCAGCGATAACACTGCTCCTGCCGTTGAGCGGCCAATGCCGGGCAGGGCGAGGATCGCGTCGAAGGTCGTCGGGAACACGCCGCCGTGCTGGCTGGCGATGGTCTGCGCGGCCTTATGTAAGTTGCGCGCGCGGGCGTAATACCCGAGGCCGGTCCACAGATGCAGTACTTCATCCAGCGGCGCGGCCGCGAGATCGGAAACCGTCGGGAAACGCTGCATAAAGCGTTCAAAATAAGGGATCACCGTCGCAACCTGGGTTTGTTGCAACATCACTTCTGAAAGCCAGACTTTGTAAGGCGTTTTTTCGATTTGCCACGGCAGTGTTTTGCGGCCATAGCGCTGATACCAGTCGAGTACCAGGGGCGAGAAACGGTTGGCTTCCAGGAAACCAGGGGCTTTCATCATGGGTGAATTACAGTCCGGCAGGGTTAAAAGACGGGGCTGATCACATCACAGTTGCCGAGTGGCTGTAAACCGGAACTTTCCGGACTGTATTGACGTATTTCCTGTCCGCAAACCTTGCTTATCGGGAGTAAGTTTGGATAATGCGCCATTCTTCATAGTTAATGACCAAATTACCGCAGCGACCGAATACCCTGTCTTGCCTAACGGAGTGGAAACACCATGAAAAACGACGTCATTTCACCGGAGTTCGACGAGAACGGTCGCGCTATGCGCCGTATCCGTAGTTTTGTCCGCCGTCAGGGCCGTCTGACCAAAGGTCAGCAACACGCGCTGGACAACTTCTGGCCGGTGATGGGCGTGGAATATCAGGCAGAACCGCTGGACATTGCTACCCTGTTTGGCCGCGCAGCGCCTGTTGTGCTGGAAATCGGTTTTGGCATGGGCACGTCGCTGGTGACCATGGCGCAGAACAACCCGCAGCAGAACTTTATCGGCATTGAAGTGCACTCGCCGGGCGTCGGTGCCTGCCTGGCTACCGCGCACGAAGAGGGCGTCAGCAACCTGCGCGTGATGTGTCACGATGCGGTGGAAGTGCTGGAAAAAATGATCCCGGATGGCTCGCTCGACATGGTGCAGCTATTCTTTCCTGACCCGTGGCACAAAGCGCGTCATAATAAGCGCCGGATTGTCCAGCCAGCATTCGTTGAACTGCTGCGCAGTAAACTGAAAGTGGGCGGCGTATTCCACATGGCAACCGACTGGGAGCCGTATGCCGAACACATGCTTGAGGTGATGACCAGCTTAGAAAACTGGAAAAACCTCTCGCAGGAAAACAACTATGTACCGCGCCCGGAATCGCGCCCGGTCACCAAGTTCGAAATGCGTGGCCAGCGTTTAGGCCACGGCGTATGGGATCTGATGTTTGAGAGGAAGCAATAATGGCTACAAATCGCAGTCGTCGTTTACGTAAGAAGTTACACATTGCCGAGTTCCAGGAACTGGGCTTCTCTGTAAAATGGCGTTTCCCGGAAGGTACCGCGGTAGAAACCATCGACGAATCACTGGATCAATTTATTGAAGGTGTGATCGAGCCAAACAAACTGGCCTTCGATGGCAGTGGTTATCTGCAGTGGGAAGGTCTGGTTTGCCGTCAGGACATCGGTCATTGCACTGATGAACACCGCGCGCAAATCAAAAAATGGTTAGAAGACCATAAAATGGAAGACGTGGAAGTTTCAGAGTTATTCGATATCTGGTGGGATTGATTCTGCCGGTCAGATGAATTCTGAATCTTTGAAAGGTGCCTTCCGGCACCTTTGTTACATCTGGAGGCAGGACGTTGGGCACCGAACTTGATAACAGTTTGCTGGACGATATTCTTCAGCAGGTCAGGCCGCTTATTGGCCGTGGCAAAGTCGCCGACTATATTCCTGCGCTGGCAGAAGTCAGCCCCGATCATTTAGGAATCGCCGTGTGTACCACGAAAGGAGAGATCTTTCGTGCCGGTGATGCCAATACCCGATTCTCTATTCAGTCGATCTCCAAAGTGCTCAGCCTCACGCTGGCGCTGACCCGTTATCAGGAAAGTGAAATCTGGCAGCGTGTCGGTAAAGAACCTTCTGGTCAGCCCTTCAATTCGCTGGTGCAGCTGGAGCTGGAGCAGGGCAAACCGCGCAATCCGTTCATCAATCCGGGCGCGCTGGTCGTCTGCGATATGCTGCAAACCCGTCTGACTGCGCCCAAGCAAAGAATGCTGGAAGTGGTGCGCCAGCTGGCCGGATCGGCAGATCTCAACTACGATCGGCACGTTGCACGTTCAGAATTCGATCATTCTGATCGCAACGCTGCGATTGCGTACCTGATGAAGTCTTTCGGCAATTTCGAGAATGACGTCATCACGGTGTTGCATACCTATTTTCATTACTGCGCGTTGCGTATGAGCTGTGAAGAACTGGCGCGAACCTTTGTGTATCTGGCGAACAAGGGCCATCCGCTGGGCAGCGAACAGCCGCTGATTGATGCCCGTCAGGCGCGACAGATTAACGCCATGATGGTGACCAGCGGCATGTATGACGGTGCCGGTGAATTTGCCTATCGCGTAGGCATGCCGGGAAAATCCGGTGTTGGCGGCGGCATTCTGGCCGTGGTGCCCGGAGAGATGTGCATTGCGGTGTGGTCACCGGAACTTGACGCGGCAGGGAACTCTTTGGCCGGTATTGCTGCCTTAGAATTACTGGCGCAACGTATTGGCCGTTCAATTTTTTGAATTTGCTGTTTTAGGGAGAGTACATGTTTGTAAAAAGTGGAGTGGTAAAAACCGGACTTGCTGCCTTGCTGGCGCTGAGTGCGTGGAGCGCGCAGGCGGATTATGAATGCGCCGTCCAGCCAAAAGATGACGTGATCATCAAGCCGCAAACCGTGCAGGTTGTGGGTAACAGCGGCGATTTGCTGATCACACCTAACGGCAATGTGACACTCAACGGCAAAGAGATCACCCTGAGCGCAAAACAGCGTCAGGAAGCCATTGATTATCAGGCCTCGCTGCGTCGCGATCTGCCCTGGATCGATCAGGGTGCTACCGCGCATCTGGAAAAAGGCCGTGTGGCCGTTGACCGCGTGATCGTCGATAAACTGGGCAGCAGCAGCAACGTGCGCAACCGTCTGGTCACCCTCGACAAGCAGCTCAAGCAGCAGATGAATCTGATTATCGAACACCGCACCGATGGTCTGACGTTCCATCACAAAGCGGTTGATCAGGTGAAGCAGAATGGTCAGAAGCTGATGGAACAAACCATGGGCGGCGTGATGCAGGACAGCATCAATGAAATGGGCCTGAAACAGGCGGCCAGTGGCGGCAATCCGTTGCAGGCGATGATGGGCAATCTGGGCGGTCTGCAACAGGCGGTTCAGGATGAGTGGAGCAAACAGGAAAAAGAGTTCAAAGCCTTTGGCGATGATGTCTGTAAACGTGTAACTGCGCTCGACACTCAGCACAAAACATTGCTGGCGGATTTGAAGTAAGCTCTGACAATCATCGCCTTTTCGGATCCCCGGAGAGGCGATTGAGAGTGCAATCATTGATACATCGGGATCATATGATAAGAAAGGGAGCTAAGCTCCCTGTGCGAGTAAACAGCAATTACTCTGTATTACCAGGCATATTGCATTCTGAACATCCAGGTTGAAATATCAGGTGAGCCGGACTCCTCGTGGGTGGTATCGGTATAAGCGACAGCCCCGCCAAATTGAGGCGTTAACATAAATCCCAGCGAAGCCCCCAGAGCAACGTTCTGCTGCTTATTATCTTGCAGACTGCCATCAATACGCGTCTCGCCGCCTTGACTGAAGGTGCTGTCCAGCGATATCCACAGCGCCGGATTGAACGTAAAGCTGAAATGTCCTTCGGCAGCATAAAGCGGTCTTTGTGCCAGATGGTGGCTACCGAGATAGTCATCATTGTCCTGATAGAATGTCACCATCGGGTTAACTTCAACCCAGAAAGGGCCGACAGGGTAACCGAAAGCTAATTCCGGTTTAATCACCCAACGGTTTCCCCCGATATTGAGCGCTTTCGTTTTATCGTAATCCCCGGTGGGCGCAGTGACCCATATCGCCGAGGTCAAAAACATCTCCGGTGTCCAGAGCCGGAACTCCTGAGAATTAAGCGCGGGTGCGCCAAACAGGTTATAGATCAGCGCGAGTTGTGAATCGCCCATCCCCTGATTCGTATGCGTATCATCCAGCACAGGCGAACCATCCAGTGATGCCCGCAGGTGCGCGACGGGCTGAATCAACTGAATACCTGCAGTGTGCCCGCCGAGATCAAAAGACCGCGCATAACGTATGATATAAAGATCGGCATCCACTGACGCATTATCGACAGGCAAGGAAGAGTCGAGAGATGTATTACTGTTTATGTTCTCGTAGTAGCCGAATAAAATATTAATATCATCAGGAACGTTCTGCCAGTCACGGGCGTTATCTGCGTAACTGCTGCAAGGTAAGACAATAGAGAAAATTAAAAAAATCCCTTTGGTATTTAACTGCCACTTATATCGCATTTTTATTCCCCTCTGTGCGATGAAATTAACCAGAAAAATCTATTTCACAGAGAGTTATGGCGTAACAATATTGAACATTCCCGGGAACACATCCAGCATATCCTGAAGTTCTTTGATTTTTTCCGGGTCACCGGAAATTTTCATTGCTGAACTGGCCATCACATTTTTCAGTGGCTCACCCTGCATGAATAACCGTGAAAAACTCATTTTATCTGCCATTAATACAGCGTCCGCAGGTGCCGTCGATTTATTCATGTTATAGATGATCACTGAGTTTCTCAGTTCTATGCTATATTCAGTACCATTTGGCAGTTTCCAGTTTATATGTATGTTTTTATTGAGTGCTTTATCCGTGTTCAGGCGAACACCCATATAATCTAAAATAAGTTCAGGATCCATTGCCTCCACCATATCTACGCTGGCCGTACTGATCGGAGGATTATTGGGAATGCCATGACGCAATTCATAGGCCCCCATCAGATACTCATTTCTCCATGTTGCATTTTCTGACTGATAACCCAACTGCTCGAAAGCATCTGCCTGCAGGTCACGTGCGGTTTGATTTTTCGGATCGGCAAAGACCACGTGTTTTAAAACTTCAGCAGCCCAACGATATTCTCCGGCGGCGATCGACTTTTTGGCGTTGGTCAGTACCTGATCTTCTCCGCCCATGAATTCGACATATTTTTTCGCCACTTCAACGGGAGGTAAAGGATCAAGGTCAGCCGGATTACTGTCATACCACCCCATATATCGCTGGTACACAGCTTTAGAATTGTGGCTGACGGAGCCATAGTAACCCCGGTTATACCATTCCTGTGACAAGCCGGGTGGCAGGGTCAGCGTCTCAGCAATTTCATTCATCGTCAGACCTTTATTCACCAGATTGAGCGTCCGGTCATGAATGAATTTAAACAGATCCCGCTGATCAGACAGGTATTTTATGATGTTCTGATTTCCCCAGGTCGGCCACTGGTGTTGAGCAATGACGATCTCAACGTCAGTCCTGTGTTCATTAATGGCAAAATTCAGAACCTTCCACCAGGCACTTGCATCCCGTACCTGCGCCCCGCGTAACGTGTAGAGATTATGCAAGGTATGGGTGGCATCTTCGGCGGTATCCAGCATCTTGAATTGCGGGAACCAGATGAGCATTTCCGTGGGCGCCTCGGTATCTTCGGCCATCTGGAATTGCATCTTAATCCCGCCAATGTCCCGCGTTTCCCCGGTTTTACTGACGGTGTCGGTGGGAGGGATCAGCGTAAATGTTCCAATTGACGTGGTTTTTCCTAAACCGGCATCAACCTGACCGTGAGCACTGCGCGGTAACATCGCCCCATATTGATACAGCGTTCTTCTGCTCATGGCATTTCCCGCCAGGACATTCTCACTGACGGCTTCTTTCATGAATCCTTCCGGGGCAATAATACTGACTTTACCCGCCGCGAGATCTTTTTCATCCACCACACCACGTACGCCGCCATAATGATCCGCGTGGCTGTGCGTATAAATGACCGCGATGACGGGTTTAAAAGGACGGTGCGCGTAGTAGAGTTTTAATCCGGCACGGGCAACCTCGGTGGTGACCAGAGGATCAATGATAATAATGCCTTTTTCAGCCTCAATAATGGTCATATCCGAAAGATCAAACCCTCTGATCTGATATACGGAGTCGGTAACTTTAAATAAACCGTTGAGTAAGTTTAATTTAGCGATACGCCACAGGCTGGGGTTAACCGTGTCAGGTGCATCACCTTTAATAAAACCATAGCTTTCCATATTCCACGATATTCCTCCCGCAGAATCTTTAATCACTGTTGGCGTCAGTGTTGCTATAAAACCTTTACTGGCGTTCTGAAAATCCGTCTGGTCAGAAAAAGGCAACCCCTTATAGACTGCCTGATTTAAGGCTTTGGTATATGAGCTGGCATCCTTTGGTAATTCAACAGAAAAGACAGAGTAACTGCTGATTGTCAGCGCCAGTGCCAGCGCAATTTTTGATATTTTCATTTGATTCCTTAACAAAATTGATAATTGCATTTATTGCGGCACTTAAATTAATTGAAGCTGTTTTATTTGTTAAGGATCTAAAACCCCTAAGAAGATTAGCCGACTACTAATTCTGATTATAATAATAACATTTGAAATTAGTACCAAGCACATTTGTTATTTATATTAGTAAGTTGGCGGTAATTTTTAGCAAGGATGAATTTCATGAGGTTAATATTAAAATATTGAATTGTTTATTTTTACCCTGTTTCACTGATTGCCCTTCAGGCGGAAGTTCTTTTAAATAAAAGAGTGGAAATATCAGAGAAAGGAAAATTTCAATATAAACAGAGGGTGGTGACAAAATGATTCGTAGTGTATGGAAGTATTAATGAAATGTGCCCCTTATCAGCGGACAGAGGCTTATTTTTGTTTGTACCTGAACATAAAAAAAGGTGAAGTCAGATCAGTGACTTCACCTTTTTTAATGTTAATCATAAATATTCGGAATCAATTACCCGGCCAAAAACAGCTCAAGCAGCGAATTCAGGAACAGTTTGCCTTTGCGGGTGATCTGCCAGTGCGTGTCGGTTTCCACCAGATATTCTTTGGCGATCGCTTCATCCAGCTGCGCGCGGATCACCGATTCATCAAGTCCGGTATAAAACCCAAACTCTTCACGCGGAGCCGCTTCCAGCAGGCGAAAACGGTTCATGAAAAATTCAAACGGCAAATCGTCGGTTTCAACCTGATGCTGTTTGTCCATGTAACGCCCCTGCATGTAACCGCGCGGGTGTTTCGTTTTCACGGTTCGCAGGATTTGCCCGTCAGGCTGCGTCAGTTTGCCGTGCGCGCCACAACCGATGCCGAGGTAATCCCCGAAACGCCAGTAGTTGAGGTTGTGCTGGCACTGATAGCCCGGTTTGGCATACGCCGAGGTTTCATACTGCTGATAACCGGCTGCGGTGAGCAGCTTGTCGCCTTGCTCGAAAATGTCCCACAGCGCGTCGTCATCCGGCAGTTTTGGCGGACGTGAGGCGTACAGGGTGTTGGGCTCGATTGTCAGCTGATACCACGACAAATGCGGTGGGTTGAGCGCGATGGCCTGGCGTAAATCATCCAGCGCCTCTTCCAGGGTCTGATCCGGCAAGCCGTGCATCAGATCCAAATTGAAACTGCGCAGGTTCAGGCCGGTGGCGAGATGCGCCGCGCGCCGCGCTTCTTCCGGGCCATGAATGCGCCCCAGACGCTCCAGCTTGAGGGCATCGAAACTTTGCACACCAATCGAGATACGGTTCACCCCGGCGCGCTGATACGCGCTGAAACGGTCTGCTTCAACGGTACCAGGGTTGGCTTCCATAGTGATTTCGGCATCGGCATCGAGGGGTAAACGCGCCCGTACGCCGTCGAGCAGGTTTTGCATCGCTTCGCTGCTCAGCAGGCTTGGTGTTCCGCCGCCGATAAAAATTGTCCCTACGCTGCGATCGCCCACCAGAGGCAGATCGGCATCCAGATCGGCCAGCAGATGTGCGACATAATCGTCGTGCGGCACTTCGCCCTTTAACGCGTGCGAGTTGAAATCGCAGTAAGGGCACTTTTGCACGCACCACGGGATATGAATGTAGAGACTCAGCGGCGGTAACTTACGCATTCTTTTGGACAGCCTCTTTCATCGCGGCAAGCAGCAGTTTCAGCGCCTGACCACGGTGAGATACCGCGCTCTTTTCTTCGCGCGTCAGTTCCGCTGCGGTTTTGCCCAGCTCAGGAACGTAGAAAATCGGATCATAACCAAAACCGCCCGCGCCTGCTTCGGCAAAAGTAATCTCACCAGCCCAACTGCCGTGGCACACCAGCGGCGTAGGGTCTTCTGCGTGGCGCATGTAAACCAGTACGCAGTGGAACTGCGCATTGCGCTGGCCCTGCGGCACGTCTTTGAGCGCCACTAACAGCTTATCGAGGTTTTGCTGATCGCTGGCATCGATTCCTGCGTAGCGGGCGGAGTAAATCCCCGGCGCGCCTCCCAGAAAATCCACGGCCAGACCGGAGTCATCGGCAATCGCCGGTAAACCGGTTTCGGCTGCGGCGTGACGGGCTTTCAGGATGGCGTTCTCAATGAACGTCAGACCGGTTTCTTCTGCCGATTCAACACCGAGTTCAGTTTGCGCGACCACGTCCAGCCCGAAATCGGCCAGAAGATGTGCGAGCTCACGCACTTTACCGGCGTTGCCGGTAGCTAATACGACTTTCTGCATGGGAGAGTCCTGACGTAAACGTTATTCTGCGAGCAGTACCGCGACCTCAGTCGGGATATTTTGCGGATGGATAATGCGGACTTGTTTATGGCGGCCCAGCTCGCCCTTTTCAATACTGACCTGACTTTTGGCGACTTTAAACTGTTTGGCGAGAAATTTCACCAAGTGCGTATTCGCCTGTCCGTCAACCGGCGGTGCGGTGATGGCGACTTTAAGTTCGTCGCCATGCAAACCGACCAGGCTGTCACGGCTGGCTTTGGGCTGGATAACCAGCCGCAAAACCAGGTCGTCTGACTGCCAGTAAACCGGGGAGAGGCCTGATGTCATTGAGCGAGCAGGGCATTCGAGGTGAAGAAATCCTGCGTCCAAAGCCCGCCGAGCAGATCCATACCGAGATAGTTCAGCATGTAGAGAATCAAAATCACAATCATCGCTGAAAAATCAATCCCGCCCATGGCCGGCAAAACGCGGCGGATGGGTGCCATCAGGGGTTCAGTAAGCTGCATCAGCAGAAAATCCATTGGTCCGCGCCCCTGGCTTACCCAACTCATCAGTGAGCGGATAATAATCAACCAGAAGACCAATAACCCGGCAGCCTTCACCAGGCTAATCAGACCCACAAGTAACATGATGGGTTCTAACGGGAAAACCCCGTACTTGATCAGGAAAAATAACGGTAATTTCAGCGTGGTAATGATGAAAGCCAGCAACAAGCTCGCGCTGTCAATTGGCCCAAGCGGTGGAAGAATCCGACGCAATGGCCGGATGACCGGTTGTGTAATCTTCACCACAAACTGAGAAAACGGATTATAAAAATCAGTACGAGCCCACTGCATCCAGATGCGCAGCAGTAAAACCATGACGTAGAGGTCAATCAATGTGTTGACCAGGAAAGTCAGCGTTAACATGCGTTACCTTTGATATGTAAATTAAAACAGTTTTTCCATTTCCTGCGCGCGGGTAATGGCGGCCTGCATGGCCACGGAGACAATCTCCGGTAATTTGCGATCGTTGAAAACTTTCAGTGCTTCAAAGGTGGTGCCGCCTTTGGAGGTCACATTCTCACGCAGTTGTGACAATGGCGTGTCCGGGCTGGCAGCCACTAACGCGGTCGCGCCGCTGGCGGCCTGTTCAACCAGCATCCGTGCGGCATCTGCGCTGAAACCTAAACGCTGCGCTTCAGCCTGCATTGCTTCCATAAACAGGAAGAAATAGGCCGGGGCGCTGCCTGCGGCGGCAATAATGTGGTTGATACCTTCTTCGGTATCGACCCAGCAGATTTTGCCGACCGCGGTCATCAGTTCACCGCTGTAATCGCGGTCTGCCTGTGAAACCTGTTCCGGTGCGTAAAGCCCGCTCATGCCTTTCCCGACAAGGGATGGCGTGTTCGGCATGATGCGCACAATGTTCAGATCCTCTCCCAGCAACTCACAAAAACGAGCGACGCTGACGCCTGCGGCAATCGACAGTACCAGTTTGCCGCTAAAATCCACGTCTTTTTGCAGTGCTTTACACACGTCAGCCATCATTTGTGGTTTGACTGAGAGCACAATGACATCCGCTTCTTTGGCGCAGCCACTGTTATCGCTGCTGCTCTTCACGCCGTACTTTTCAGCCAGCGCATCGCGATGTGTGGTCGACGGGGCACAGACGCTGATAAGCGTCGCCGGATAACCACTTTCGACCAGACCCGAAATGATCGCACCAGCCATGTTACCTGCGCCGATGAAACAGAGTTTACGGTGTTGCATAAGTGCTCCTCGTTTTATGGGGACTTCATTGAGCCATTCAAGAGTAAAGCAGTAAACCGCCTCAGGCCGGTGATTGCTTTTCGCTGTAATCACGGGCCCCAAAAATGGCGGTACCGATACGAACCAGGGTGCTGCCTGCGGCAATCGCGGCGGGCATATCATCGGTCATGCCCATGGACAGCGTATCGGCCTGCGGGCAGACAGCCTGTAAGGTGTTCAGCGCGTCGCGCATCTGACCGAAGACTTCGGTTTGCCGTGCATAATCGGTTTCTGCGGCAGGGATCGCCATCAGACCGCGCAGCGTCAGGTTGGGCATCGACATGATTTGCGTCGCCAGTTCGGTGATTTCACCCACGCGAATGCCGGATTTGCTGGCCTCATCGCTGATGTTCACCTGAATCAATACCTGTAACGGCGGCAAGCCCGCCGGGCGCTGATCGTTGAGGCGCTGGGCGATTTTCAGCCGATCAATGGTGTGGCACCAGTCGAAGTTTTCCGCCACTAAACGGCTTTTGTTCGACTGCAGAGGGCCAATAAAGTGCCAGGTCAGCGCAGGCTGATGCCCGGCGAAGTGGGCAATTTTATCCACCCCTTCCTGCACGTAGTTTTCACCAAACACATACTGACCGGCAGCGATCGCTTCTTCGACAGCGCTCGCAGGTTTGGTTTTGCTCACTGCAAGCAAGGTAATTTCTTCTGAAGGCCTGCCGCAAAGCTGTGCAGCGGCTGCGATTTTCTCGCGGACATTCTGTAAATTCTGCGCAATAGCGTTTTGCTGACTAAGGCTCATAGGGACTCAGGAGGATTTCAACATGGATATTGATGGATTAGTGGTGCGTAGTGTAAAGCAAAATGCCTCCGATCTGCACCTTTGTACCGGCTATCCGCCGATGTTGCGCATTGATGGCGAATTATGTTGCTGCGACGACATGCCGGTGCTTAAGGCTTCGCAGATGCAGGCGCTCAGTGGCCAGTGGCTGGACGACGCGCAACAGGAGACGCTGCAACAGGCCGGACAGGTCGATAAAGCCCTGACGCTGGGCGGTGGCGTACGGATGCGGCTCAACGTTTTCCGCCAATGGCACGGGCTGTCTGCCGCGCTGCGGCCAATCCCCGCCCGTTGCCCCGATCTGCACATGCTGCTGGCGCCTGAAATCTTGCAGCAAATCATCTTGCAGGAGGATGGCCTGATTCTGGTCACCGGTGCCACGGGAAGCGGTAAATCCACCACGCTGGCGGCGTTGATTGATCATCTGAACAGCCATGTAAAGCGCCATATCATTACGCTGGAAGATCCTATCGAGCTCATTCACACCAGCAGGCAATGTCTGATCCAGCAGCGCGAACTCGGGCTGCATACGCGTTCCTTCGGCGAAGCCGTGCGGGGTGCGCTGCGTGAAGATCCGGATGTGCTGTTACTCGGCGAACTGCGGGACAGCGACAGTATCCGGCTGGCGCTGACGGCGGCGGAAACCGGGCATCTGGTACTGGCGACCTTACATACGCGCAATGCGACGCAGGCTATCGACCGGATGGTTGACGTGTTCCCGGCTGAAGAAAAAGCGTTTGTGCGGGCGCAGCTGGCGGGCAGTTTGCGGGCGGTGGTTGCGCAGAAACTGGTGCTGACAAAGGCCGGCGAAGATAAAAAAGCGGGCAGGGTGGCGTTATTTGAGGTGCTGACATCGACGCCAGCGGTGTGCAATTTGATCCGGGAGGGGAAAACGCATCAGCTGGCCGACATCCTGCAAACCGGCGCACAGGCCGGAATGCAGACTTTTGCACAAAGCCGCCAGCAGCGGCAGAGTGCCGGATTACTGGCGCAAGATCAGGACTGACTCCATTGCTTTTCAAACCAGCTTTCCAGAATGATCACCGCAGAAGCGGCATCGACGCTGCCTTTGTCGAGTGCGCGAAAACCGCCACGGTCGAACAAATCGGCGCGTGCTTCCACGGTGCTCAGGCGTTCGTCGTGCAGCTCTACCTGGACGCCAAACCGGCCATGCAGACGGTTAGCAAATTTGCGCGCGCGGGCGGTCAGCGGCTGTTCGGTGCCGTCCATGTTCAGCGGCAGGCCAACCACCACGACATCCGGCAGCCACTCTTTCAGCAGTTTTTCAATCTTCTGCCAGTCGGGTGTGCCGTCCTGCGCTTTAAACGAGGTCAGCGGACGTGCGGTGCCCGTGACTTCCTGACCAATGGCCAGGCCGATGCTTTTGGTACCAAAGTCGAAGGCAAAAACCGTGCGGTTAGCCATTATGCGTGCCCTGCGTGGGTGGCGAGCTGGCTCACATCAATGCCGATCATTTTTGCGGCTTCACGCCAGCGGTCGGCAATCGGTGTGCGAAACAGAATATCGCTGCTGGCTTCAATGGTCAGCCAGGCATTATCCAGCAGTTCTTTTTCCAGCTGTCCCTGTTCCCATGCGGCGTAACCGAGCGCCACCAGCACATCTTTTGGCTGGTCCGGCGTACCCAGTGTTTCCAGCACGTCTTTGGAGGTGGTGATCATGGTGCTGTCAGAGATGCGAATGCTGGAGCCAAAACCTTCGCGCGGCGTATGCAGGATAAAACCGCGATCGTCGGCCAGCGGGCCGCCGGAAAACACCGGACGATCGAGGCGGATAGTCGGGTCGCGGGGTTCCGGGCTGATATCCAGCTTATCGAGGACATTTTCAATGGTGAAATCATCGACCAGCTTGTTGATCACCAGACCCATTGCGCCATCTTCATTGTGTTCGCAGATATAGACAACAGAACGTTTGAACTGGGGTTCATCCAGCCCGGGCATCGCAATAAGAAAGTGATGTTGTAGATTCATGGTATGCAGGATGGTTAACCTCAGGAAAATGATGGCGCAGCCAGCCGCGCCATCGTGTAGCAAAGAACGTTAGCGCGCAGCCAGACGCTTTTCAATGGCATCCATCAGCATGCCGGTCACCGAGATCGGGAAGGCGGCTTCGATTTCACGCGCACAGGTTGGGCTGGTGACGTTAATCTCGGTCAGACGATCGCCGATGATATCCAGACCGACAAAGATCAGGCCTTTCTGCTTAAGGATTGGCGCGACGGTGCGGGCAATCGCCCAGTCACTTTCGCTCAGCGGACGCGCTTCACCACGGCCACCGGCGGCCAGATTGCCACGGGTTTCGCCCTGCGCAGGAATACGTGCCAGACAGTAAGGCACCGGTTCGCCATCGACCACCAGCACGCGTTTGTCACCGTCTTTGATCGCTGGCAGGTAGTTTTGCGCCATACAGAAACGGCTGCCGTGTTCGGTCAGGGTTTCGATCACCACAGAGACGTTCGCGTCTTCCGGTTTCAGACGGAAAATAGACGCGCCGCCCATGCCGTCGAGCGGCTTGAGGATCACGTCAGTGTGTTCTTTGTGGAAGGCTTTCAGCTGGGCCGAGTTGCGGGTCACCAGCGTATCCGGCGTCAGTTCCGGGAACCATGCGGTGAAAAGCTTTTCGTTACAGTCCCGCAGGCTCTGCGGTTTGTTGACGATGAGCGTGCCTTTTTCTTCCGCGCGTTCGAGGATATAAGTCGCATAAATGAATTCGGTATCGAATGGCGGATCCTTACGCATCAGGATCACGTCCAGTTCCTGCAGGGCGATATCCTGCTCAGTACCAAACTCATACCAGCCGTCGTAATCCTGCTTCACGCTAAGCTTTTTGGTGGTCGCACGGCCTTCGCCGCCGCGCAGATACAGGGAATTCATTTCCATGTAGTGCAGTTCGTAACCACGACTCTGCGCGTCCAGCAACATAGCGAAACTGGTGTCTTTTTTGATGTTGATGGATGAAATCGGGTCCATCACGATGCCAAGCTTAATCATTTGGTCTCCTCTTAACCCAGATCGCCGAAACGAACCTGTAAGGCCGTTATCGCGGTGAGTGCTGTGGTTTCTGTACGCAGAACGCGGGGTCCCAGCAGGATATCAGTAAATCCGTAGCCGGAGGTCATTGCAATTTCGTCGGCGGATAAACCGCCTTCCGGGCCAATCAGCAGGCGAACATGTTTCACCGGCAGCGGCAGGGTATTAATGCTGTGACTGGCGCGCGGATGCAGGTTCAGCTTCAGGCTGTCATCCTGCTCGGCACACCAGGCTTCGAGCTGCATCGCCGGGCGAATTTCCGGGATGCGGTTGCGGCCACATTGCTCGCAGGCGGCAATGGCGATTTTCTGCCACTGCTGCAATTTTTTCTCCAGACGCTCGCCGTCCAGTTTGACGCCGCAACGTTCCGAGAACAGCGGCGTAATGGTGTTCGCACCCAGCTCAATGGATTTCTGAATGGTGAATTCCATTTTGTCGCCGCGCGAAATCACCTGTCCGAGATGCAGATTCAGCGGTGATTCGTTGTCCGACAACACACCTTCACTCAGGCTGACGCGCACACTCTTCTTATCCACCTGCGTAATGCTGGCCTCGAAGACCTGATTGCTGCCGTCAAATAATTGAATCGCCTGACCGGGCTGCATACGCAGAACGCGTCCGACGTGGTTAGCGGCGTCTTCGCACAGCGCAATATCGCTGTGGGCGGTCAATGTTTCCGGGTGATAAATGCGGGGGATGCGCATGTGTGGCAGCTGTCCTTAACGTGTTTGAGCGGGCTATTTTGTCGTGATTAGCCCGCATTGTCGCGAGCTAATGTGCCCTGATGATGTGTTTAATACTAAGTTAGCCTTTTCGCTCAGCGCAAGCCTGCTGAACGTACGGGTTATGATTTCCCTGCACACGGGCGATACGGTTATCGCGCTCACATTCCCAGGCCGTCACCGGATACTGACGGGCCCACGCGGTGAACAGCTGGGTTTGCTGGCGGGAAAGATTCAGTTTGTACTGATCACGCATATAGAAATAGGTGCGGGCGATGGCGCCACGGGCGCGGGCTGGCGGCTCAGCTGCCTTGGCTTTGAAATCGACTTTCATCTCGCAGCGCCCGTACTGGCCTTCGCCGCCGTTCCACTGGCTGTACATGAAGTTATTGCGGTCGCCGTTCACTTCGCCGATCGCCGGTTCCAGGTTGTGCAGGTCAGTTTCTATCTGACGGTAATCGGCGTTTTTCGCACAATTTTTACGACCGCCATCCTGCCAGCATTGCATCTGGTGGCCAAACTGCCATGCGGGCATCACGTGCTCCCACTCGATCCGGCTGGCGCGTTGTTCGCTTTTGCGCACCGCGTACCCGCAGGATTTGAGATCAGGCGTGCCTTTTTTGCCCTGCCAGCTGATGTCGCAGCCGCAATAAAAAGAGGGGGCACCCTGATTGATTTTCACCGCAGCGGCTTTGGCCTGGCTGAAATTATTGATGGCGTTGCCGGACTGGCTGAGGGCGCTGACCGGTGCGAGTACTGCGATAAACAGAAAGGCTGAAAGTGTTTTGCGAAACATGTTTCTGAATGACCTGATGTGAAAAGGTCGGAAGGGTAACGGATGCGGCGCGGCGTGACAATCGGACATTGATGCTATTGAGTGATTGAAATTTCAGCCATTAGTGGTGCCTTTAGCATTGAAATGTAACAGCTCGCCGCAATGACGGCAGCGATATTCCGACTCTTTACGCATCACTTTATTGTGGCGGCGCACGGTCAGGTGGTGATCGCGACAGGCGCATAAATACGGATAGGTTTTACTCTGTACGGACGCCACTTCGAATTTGTGCGTGCGGCTGGCGCTGACGCCAAGCACATGCTCCATCATCCAGCGCCACTCCTTGCCATGCGGGGCCGGCGCGCGGCCAAACCGGCGATAAACCAGAAGATGCGCCAGTTCGTGCGGCACCACTTCATCAATAAAAGGCTGCTGATTTTCCTGTAATAACACCGGATTCAGCCGGATTTGCCAGTGTTGCAGGTACGCGCTGCCCGCGCTGGTGCCGCGTTGCTGGTAGGTGATTTCCGGTTCCGTATAGTCGGTGCCAAAAAACTGATTTGCCATCAGGAGTTTTTCCCGCAGGCAGCGCATAACCGCTTGTTGCAGGGCGATGGGGAGACGTGAGGTTTTCATCTGGCGAAGGATAAATCTGCAGGGGGAGAGATGCAATATGGAATTCCTCCCCTTTGCAGGGGAGGAATTTGACGCTTACTTACCGATGTCGCGCAGTGCTTCGCCTTTCATCAGATTGCGTTCGATGTGTTCCAGAGACACGTTCTTCGTCTCAGGGATCAACGCAATGGTGATGAAGATGAAGACCACGTTCAGCGCGGCGTACACCCAGAAGGTGTTGGCGTTGCCCAGGCTTTCCAGCATGGTCAGGAAGGTGGCACCGACGATCATATTGGCAATCCAGTTGGTCGCAGTAGAGACAGTGATACCAAAATCACGGCCTTTCAGCGGCTGAATTTCAGAACACAGTACCCAGATCAACGGACCGGCACTCATGGCGAAGCCCACGATGAACATCAGCAGCATCGCGATGGAGAAATATTTCGCAAAGTCTGATTCCACGCCGATATGCAGCATTGTCCCCAGAATACCCATGCCCACAGCCATTACCAGGAAGCCCAGTTTCAGCGTAGGTTTACGACCCCAGCGGTCAACCAGACCAATGGCAATGAAGGTCGCCAGAACGTTGACCAGACCGACGATCACCGTGCCCCACATCTGCTGCGAGGTACTGGCGAAACCGGCAATGCCGAAGATTTTCGGAGCGTAATACATGATGACGTTCATACCGGTGAACTGCTGCATCACCTGCAACAAAATCCCGAGGTAGACCGCACGACGGAAGTTTTTGTTATTGATGAACAAACCCCAGCCGCTCTGTTTAACTTTCAGGCTTTCACGGATTTCATCCAGTTCGCTTTTTGCCTGCGCCGTGGAGTCACGCAGTTTTTCCAGTACGCGGCGGGCTTTGTCGTCATTGCCACGTGCGGCGAGCCAGCGCGGGCTGTCCGGCAGGAAGAACACGCCCACCAGCAACAGCAGGGCAGGGATGGTGATCACGCCCAGCATCCAGCGCCATGCGCCGGTGTAGCTGAAAGCGGTATCGGACAGGTACGCCGCCAGAATACCGATGGTAATCATCAGCTGGTACATGGAAATCATGCTGCCACGGATTTTCTCGGGAGCGATTTCTGACAGGTAAATAGGCGCGGTGTAAGACGCGACACCCACCGCCAGACCCAGCAGCACGCGGGCGACGATCAGCACTTCAGTGTTTGGCGCGAAGGCGGAACACAGTGAACCGACAACGAACAGCACTGCGCCGATCATCAGGCTGTATTTACGCCCCAGACGGAAGTTGAGCCAGCCACTGCCGACCGCACCGACCGCAGCACCAAACATCATTGAGCTGACCACCCACTCCTGCTGATGGTTAGTGATCTGAAAATCATGGCTGATAAAGGGCAATGCGCCAGCGATGACACCAATATCCAGACCGAACAAAAGCCCGGCCAGTGCAGCGAGAAAACAGACAAAGAAAGTCACGCTTTTGTTTGAGCGTTTTCCTTTGGTCGACGTTGAGTTGTTCATCCGGTCTCCAAAATAGTGCAATCGTTTAGTGTTTGTAATAATGCTTAGGCTGTTATGTTATTAACCCTGCTCCCAGCTTAACGTGAACCCGGTCACAGTGTTGTAATCGTTTACACTAATGGCGATGTTCAGGATTGTTGTTTTGGAAGGGATTCAAAGAGATGCAAAGCAGGAAGGGGTTAAGCAGACCAATTAATAGTGCATAAATTGATATATATCAATCAAAATTCTGTTTCAAACTTTTACCTATTGAAATAATGCATTGGTTAATAACGAATTATTATCTGTAACCGTTTTCATTGAACAGGGCGTGGGTGATTTTTTCAGACTTTTTACCGGAAAAAGAGCAATAAAAAACCCTGCCACAAGGGCAGGGTCAGGCAGGCAGAATTGTCTGAAAAGGGAATTACAGACCTGCAGCGTCACGCAACTGAGCGGCACGGTCGGTTTTTTCCCAAGGGAAATGTTCGCGACCAAAGTGACCGTATGCAGCGGTTTCTTTGTAGATTGGGTGCAGCAGATCCATCATCTGGATCAGACCGTATGGACGCAGATCGAAGAACTCGCGCACCAGTAAGGTCAGTTGCTCGTTGGAAATTTTACCGGTACCGAAAGTTTCCACCATGATGGAAGTCGGTTCCGCCACGCCGATGGCGTAAGACACCTGGATTTCACAACGATCGGCCAGACCCGCAGCCACGATGTTTTTCGCAACGTAACGCGCAGCGTAAGCCGCTGAACGGTCAACTTTAGACGGATCTTTACCTGAGAACGCACCGCCACCGTGACGGGCCATACCGCCGTAGGTATCAACGATGATTTTACGACCGGTCAGACCGCAGTCACCCATAGGGCCGCCGATAACGAAACGGCCAGTCGGGTTGATGTGGTATTTGGTGCCCGCGTTCAGCCATTCTGCCGGAAGAACAGGTTTGATGATTTCTTCCATCACCGCTTCCTGCAAATCTTTCAGCGCGATGTCTTCAGAGTGCTGAGTGGACAGCACAACCGCATCGATACCGACAATTTTTCCTTCGTCATACTGGAAAGTGACCTGGCTTTTCGCATCAGGGCGCAGCCATGGCAAGGTGCCGGATTTACGGACTTCAGCCTGACGCTGCACCAGACGGTGTGCGTAAGTGATCGGTGCTGGCATCAGCACGTCGGTTTCGTTGGTGGCATAACCAAACATCAGACCCTGGTCGCCCGCGCCTTGTTCCAGCGGGTCCTGACGGTCAACGCCCTGGTTGATGTCCGGCGATTGCTTACCGATAGCGCTCAGTACGGCACAGGAATTGGCATCGAAGCCCATCTGAGAATTGACGTAGCCAATTTCACGGATGGTCTGACGGGTGATTTCCTCTACGTCGACCCAGGCGGAAGTGGTGATTTCACCGCCCACCAGGACCATGCCGGTCTTGACATAAGTTTCACATGCAACACGTGCTTTCGGGTCTTGTTCTAAAATCGCGTCCAGTACGGCATCGGAAATCTGGTCAGCAATTTTATCTGGATGTCCTTCGGAAACTGATTCGGACGTGAAGAGGTGTTTAGCCATTATGTTCTTTACCTTCATACGACGGGTTAGATATCACTGCATAGCACTGGGGAGACTGGCAGATGAGGAGCTATGCTCGCCATTGTCGCAATGCGTCCTGCATGTCCCCATAAGGCAAAGCCTTGAAGCAGTTTGACGGTCAATCCTTGATCCCCTGTAATGCGAATGGTCGGGGGGTGTTACGGACGGATTAACATCTGGACGGCTATTTTAGGATAGCAGGTGTTCTGAAAGCCAGTCATTTTTGTGATGAAGATGGCGTTTTTGTGCGCCATGGCAGTGATATTCACGTGCTGAAACCATCCCGGCCGCATTTTCATTTTGCATTTACAGCAGGTTGCCGGTATAAACGGCGCGCGCCCGGCACTTTCTCGACGCCAGCGTATCCCAGTAATTACTGTTTTCTCAGCTCGAATGCCCGCGGGTGATGCGTGGCACGTGTGGAGGTGGTTAGGTTAATGACCCACTTTTTACCGATTGTTACATTTCAACAGCATCCCCGGCAGACACTGTTCATTGCTGCTGCACGCCTTTCTGAAAAATTTCTGTCATCAATCCGATGTTATAAACACTCTGTCCGCCGGACAGCCGCGTTTATGCAGCCTGACTACAGACAGCTCAGTTTGCGACATCCGGACGCTACTCAGCCAAATCGGGCCGGTTAACAGCCGCTTCCCCCATAAAAACTGACGTAGCCTGCAACCTTAGGGGCATTATTCCTATTGGTTTCTTCTGACCCGTTCCACGGAGTCTAATGATGAATTCTATAATCACATGAGTGAAAAACAGTTTGCGAACCCTGGCGCGCAGGTTTTTATCCTGTCTGAAAGCCAGCCTTGCGGGTTGTTCTCACCTGTTGTTACTGCGATAGTGGCTGGCCATGTTGTCAGTGTAGAAAGAGGATTTACCTATGTCTGATGACATCCAGTCCCACCGTCCGTCACATGCGGGCGATACCGTTTCTTTGCGCTCCATGCAGGAGGTTGCCGTGAACGATCGTGATGCCAGCAAGATGCTGCGCACTTACAACGTTGCCTATTGGGGTAACAATTATTATGACGTCAACGAACTGGGCCACATCAGTGTTTGCCCGGATCCGGACGTCCCTTCCGCACGCGTGGATCTGGCGCAACTGGTGAAAGACATGCGCGAGCAGGACGGCCAACGTCTGCCAGCGCTGTTCTGTTTCCCACAAATTTTGCAGCACCGTCTGCGTTCGATTAACGCAGCGTTTAAACGCGCCCGTGAATCGTTCGGCTATGAGGGTGACTACTTCCTGGTTTACCCGATCAAGGTTAACCAGCATCGCCGCGTGATCGAATCTCTGGTGGAATCCGGCGAACCGCTGGGTCTGGAAGCCGGTTCGAAAGCTGAACTGATGGCGGTTCTGGCCCATGCGGGCATGACCCGTTCGGTGATTGTTTGTAACGGCTATAAAGACCGTGAATACATTCGTCTGGCGCTGATCGGCGAGAAGCTCGGCCACAAGGTGTATCTGGTTATCGAGAAGATGACTGAGATTAAGCTGGTGCTGGAAGAAGCTGAACGTCTGAACGTCATCCCGCGTCTGGGCGTGCGTGCGCGTCTGTCTTCGCAAGGTTCGGGCAAATGGCAGTCCAGCGGCGGCGAGAAATCCAAATTCGGTCTGGCGGCTTCTCAGGTTCTGCAACTAGTTGAAATGTTGCGTGACGCAGGGCGTCTGGAAAGCCTGCAACTGCTGCACTTCCACCTGGGTTCTCAGCTGGCGAATATCCGTGATATTTCCACCGGCGTGCGTGAATCTGCGCGTTTCTATGTGGAACTGCACAAACTGGGCGTCAACATTCAGTGCTTCGACGTTGGCGGCGGTTTGGGTGTGGATTACGAAGGGACCCGCTCGCAGTCTGACTGCTCGGTGAACTACGGCCTGAACGAATATGCCAACAACGTGATCTGGGGGATCGGCGATGCCTGTAATGAACACGGCCTGCCGCATCCGACGGTCATCACCGAGTCTGGCCGTGCCGTCACCGCGCACCACACCGTGCTGGTGTCGAACATCATCGGCGTTGAGCGCAACGAGTTTAAAGATCCGGTTCAGCCTGAAGCTGATGCGCCACGTGCGCTCAGCAGCATGTGGGATACCTGGAATGAAATGCACGATCCGGAAAACCGTCGTTCGCTGCGTGAATGGCTGCATGACAGCCAGATGGATCTGCACGATGTTCATTCGCAATATGCGCACGGGATTTTGGATCTGACGCAGCGCGCCTGGGCGGAAGACATCTACCTGAATATCTGCAACAAAATTCAGGATCAGCTGGATCCGAGCAACCGTGCACACCGTCCGATCATCGACGAATTGCAGGAACGTATGGCGGACAAACTGTACGTCAACTTCTCGCTGTTCCAGTCAATGCCGGATGCGTGGGGTATCGATCAGCTGTTCCCGGTTCTGCCGCTGGAAGGTCTGGATAAACCGCCGGTGGGTCGCGCTGTACTGCTCGACATCACCTGTGACTCCGACGGGACTATCGATCACTACATCGATGGCGACGGCGTGGCGACCACCATGCCGATGCCTCCGTATGACCCGGAAAATCCGCCAGTGCTCGGCTTCTTTATGGTCGGTGCTTATCAGGAAATTCTCGGCAACATGCACAACCTGTTCGGTGATACCGCCGCGGTGGACGTGTTCGTCTTCCCTGACGGCAGCATTGAGGTGCAGCAGTCCGATGAGGGCGATACCGTTGCCGACATGCTGGAATACGTTCAGCTGGATCCGAACGTTCTGCTGGCCCGTTTCCGCGATCAGGTGAAAGAAACCGATCTGGATGCCGATTTGCAGGCGCAGTTTGTTGAAGAGTTTGAGGCCGGTTTATACGGTTACACGTATCTGGAAGAAGACGAGTAAGCGTGCGCACTCATCAGATTTGAAAGTAAGCCGGCTTGAAGCTAAGCCGGATTAAGGTAAAATTCGCGCCAACGGGCGTCTTTTGCTGCGCAGCATGAATTCCATAAATCCCTTTCTCGTCGGGCTAACGACGCGATGGGGATTTTTTTTCATCTATACTTCATCACGTTGTGTCGCAGCAGGCGTCACAACGATGTTAAAAGAGGACATTGTTTATGAGCAAATTAGTGAGCACCTTAGGCAATCAGCCTGATAACTCTCTGGTTTCCAACGCATTTGGTTTTCTGCGTTTTCCGCTGAACTTCCAGCCGTACACTGCGGAAGCTGACTGGGTCATCACCGGTATTCCTTTCGATATGGCCACATCTGGTCGCTCAGGCGCACGCCTTGGCCCTGCGGCTATCCGTCAGGTTTCTGTAAATCTGGCCTGGGAAGGTCAGCGCTGGCCGTGGGATTTCGATCTGCGCGATCGTCTGAATGTCATCGACTGCGGTGATCTGGTGTTTAACTTCGGTGATGCACAGGATTTGACAGACAAACTGCAACAGCATGCAGAAAAAGTGCTGGCATCCGGCAAGCGTATGCTCTCTTTCGGCGGCGACCACTTCGTGACCCTGCCACTGCTGCGCGCACACGCCAAACACTTTGGCAAAATGGCGCTGGTGCATTTCGATGCGCACACCGACACCTATTCTAACGGCAGCAAATTCGACCACGGCACGATGTTCTTCCATGCGCCGAACGAAGGCCTGATCGATGCTGACCACTCTGTGCAGATCGGCATCCGTACCGAATTCGATAAAAATCTGGGCTTCACCGTTCTGGATGCTGCACAAGTTAACGACCGCACCGTGGATGATATCCTGGCGCAGGTGAAGCAGATCGTCGGCGATCTGCCGGTTTACCTGAGCTTCGACATTGACTGCCTGGATCCGGCGCACGCACCGGGCACGGGCACACCGGTTATCGGCGGCCTGACTTCTGATCGCGCGCTGAAACTGGTTCGTGGCCTGAAAGATCTGGATCTGGATATCGTGGGTATGGATATCGTGGAAGTGGCTCCGGCTTACGACCAGTCAGAAATCACCGCTCTGGCCGCTGCGACACTGGCGCTGGAAATGCTGCACGTGCAGGCCTTTAAAAAAGGCTGATTGTCAGACGCTGTCATCTCGTTCAAAGGCACCTTTCTGGTGCCTTTTTTATTTTTATCATGAATGTTTAAATTGAAATCAATTCATGAGTTTTATAAAAAAGTCATCTTCCCGGTTATTTTATTGCCTTTGTTTATCTCCCGTTCCGCGAGTCCGGACAGGTTACACCACGGCTGAACATTCTTTGGCTCATAAAAAACGCAGAGCTTACTCAGCTCTGCGCTGCCATTCATTTTTGCCACAGGCGTTATTTATCCTGAGCCATACGCTCTTTCATGTGATCGGCACGTTCCTGTGAAGGCGGATGCGAGCTGAATAAACTCTTCTCACTGCCAGCGCTCATTTTCGCCAGCTTCTCAAATGCTGTTACCAGCCCTTTTGTCGGCAGGTTGCGCTTTTTCAGCAAGTCATAAGAATAATCATCCGCGTCAGATTCCTGTTTCTGAGAGAACTGTGCGTTGATAAGTTCCTCACCCAGATCTGCCAGCTGGGTACTGGAAAGTTGCCCGGCGACACCTCCGGCGGCGCCCGCAGCATTGTGTGCGGCAGAGGCGCTGTAGGCGACCTGCATGGCTTTTCTGGTATGGCCCAGTGCGACGTGGCCCATTTCGTGGCCCAGCACGCCTTCGACTTCGTCGTCTGTCATCATGTCCATCAGCCCGCTGTATACACGGATACAGCCGTTTGCCATTGCCCACGCGTTCACGTCGCTGGTGAGGTAAACTTTATAATTCGCGGGTGTGCCGTTGATGTTGTCGCCGAGATTTTTGGCGATTTTATTCAGGCGTTTGGTGTATTTGCTTTTTGTTGAGGCAATTTTTGATTCAGAATCCATGGCTTTACAGGCGCCGTCGGTCATATTTCTGACATCCTGATCGGTCAGCGTGGCCGCCTTATAAGCATCCGAACCGGACTTCATTAATGCGTCGGTATTGACTGAACCGTTCTGGCAGCCACTTAATAATAAAGCCACGCCTAGCGCGACTGAGGTAATACGAAATTTCATAATCCATCTTCCTTTGACAGTTAAATAAAAACAATGCGCAGGAAGAATAACCAAACAAAGTCACTAAGCGAGAAAAACAGACGCAAGGGAATTATTTTCAGATTCTGTGCAGAGTACTTTTATTTAATTGGAAAATTAAGGAATTTTCAGAAAGTGTTTTATGAAGTAATAAAAGAGATGCACCTGATCATGCATCTCTTTTTTTATATTATTTGCCAGCGGCAATACGCTCGCGAATATGTTTTGCACGGGCTTCTGAAGAAGGGTGATCGTCAAACCAGCCAATACTGCTGCCCTGATCGAGTTTTGCCAGTTTCTCAAAGCTGGTCGCCAGACCCGTTGGATCGATGCCGCGTTTTTTCAACAGATCGAACGAGTAATCATCGGCTTCGGATTCCTGCTTCTGGGAGAACTGTGCGTTAACGTATTTCTCGCCCAGATCCGCCAGCTGCGATTGCGACAGGGTGGCACTGACGCCGCCCAGCGAGGAAATCGCGGAACGCGCAGCGGTAGCGCTGTACGCCACCTGCATGGCTTTACGGGTGTGGCCGAGTGCGACGTGGCCCATTTCGTGACCGAGCACGCCCTCAACTTCGTTATCGTTCATCATGTCCATCAGACCGCTGTAAACGCGAATACAGCCGTTGGCCATCGCCCAGGCATTGACGTCTTTCGTCAGGTACACCTTGTAGTTGGCCGGCGTGCCGTTGATGTTATCACCCAGGGCCGCCGAGATTTTTTTCAGGCGCTGAGCATATTCGCTGCTGTCTGGCGCGATTTGCGCTTTTTTATCCATTTCTTCACAGGACTGGACGCTGAGGGTTTTCACATCGGCATCGCTCAGGGTGTAAGCCTGATACGCCTGTGCGCCGGATTGCATTAAGGTATCGGTATTCACTGTCGCACAACCGCTCATCAGCGTGGTGGCCAACAGGCTCAACATAACAGGACGAAATTTCATCAATTCAGATTCCCAGAAAAAGTGAACAAAACAGGTAATGCAGCCCAAAACAGGCTCTCATTGTAAGAATAGCGTTAAGGTAGGATTTTCGCAGTGCCCGATCTATAGTGTAAGTCCGAAAAAACGCACTGATTTAAAAGCGTATTCTGTGAACTTCATCACGTGAGTGATTAGAGATTGCCGATTTAATGCCGAGTCTGAGAAAATGACTTCCTTGACTGCTTTATTAATCCGACCTGGAGTAGAACATGTCCTCTCGTAAAGAGCTTGCGAACGCAATCCGCGCACTTAGTATGGATGCCGTGCAGAAAGCGAATTCCGGCCACCCTGGCGCCCCTATGGGCATGGCTGACATTGCCGAAGTCCTCTGGCGTGACTACCTGAACCATAACCCGACCAACCCTAACTGGGCTGACCGCGACCGCTTCGTGCTGTCCAATGGTCACGGTTCAATGCTGATTTACAGCCTGCTGCATCTCACAGGTTATGATCTGCCAATCAGCGAACTGGCGAACTTCCGTCAGTTGCATTCCAAAACCCCAGGCCACCCTGAGTACGGTTATACCGCGGGCGTAGAAACCACGACCGGCCCGCTGGGTCAGGGCATCGCCAATGCCGTCGGTTTTGCCATTGCAGAACGCACGCTGGCTGCGCAATTCAATAAACCAGGCCACGACATTGTTAACCACCAGACCTATGCGTTCCTGGGTGATGGTTGCATGATGGAAGGTATTTCTCACGAAGTATGTTCACTGGCCGGTACCATGAAACTCGGGAAACTGACCGCGTTTTATGATGACAACGGTATTTCCATCGATGGCCACGTTGAAGGCTGGTTCACCGATGATACCGCAGCGCGTTTCGAAGCTTACGGCTGGCACGTCGTGCGTGGCGTGGATGGTCACAACCCTGACGCCATCAAAGCGGCTATCGAAGAAGCACACAACGTCACCGATAAACCTTCCCTGCTGATGTGCAAAACCGTGATCGGTTTCGGTTCGCCGAACAAAGCCGGTACGCATGATGTGCACGGCGCGGCGCTGGGTGCTGCTGAAGTGGCAGCAACCCGTGAAGCACTGGGCTGGAAATACGCTGCCTTTGAAATTCCACAGGATATCTACGCGCAGTGGGATGCTAAAGAAGTCGGTAAGGCTAAAGAAGCCGCATGGGATGATAAATTCGCAGCCTATGCCAAAGCCCATCCTGAACTGGCAAAAGAGTTCAAACGCCGCGTGAACGGCGAGCTGCCAGCAAACTGGGAAGCTGACGCGCAGAAATTTATCGAAGAGTTGCAGGCTAATCCTGCCAACATCGCCAGCCGTAAAGCGTCTCAGAATGCGCTGGAAGCTTTCGGTAAAGTGTTGCCTGAATTCCTGGGTGGCTCTGCTGACCTGGCACCAAGTAACCTGACTATGTGGTCTGGTTCCAAGTCTATCGGTGACGATCAGGCGGGTAACTACATCCATTACGGTGTGCGTGAATTCGGTATGACCGCCATCACCAATGGTATCGCGCTGCACGGCGGTTTCCTGCCGTACTCTGCGACCTTCCTGATGTTTGTCGAATATGCGCGTAATGCCGTGCGTATGGCTGCGCTGATGAAAATCCGCAACGTGTTCGTTTACACCCATGACTCTATCGGTCTGGGCGAAGACGGCCCGACGCACCAGCCGGTTGAGCAAATCGCCAGCCTGCGCGTGACGCCAAACATGAGCACCTGGCGTCCGGCGGATCAGGTTGAATCTGCCGTGGCATGGAAATACGCAATTGAGCGTAACGACGGCCCGGTTACCTTGATCTTCTCCCGTCAGAACCTGACCCAGCAACCACGTACCGCTGAGCAACTGGCAAACGTGGCACGCGGCGGTTATATCCTGAAAGATTGCGACGGTACGCCGGAAGTGATCCTGATTGCGACCGGTTCTGAAGTCGGTATCACCGTGGAAGCGGCTGATAAGCTGGCGGCAGCGGGCACGAAAGTACGCGTTGTGTCCATGCCATCTACTGATGCCTTCGACAAACAGGATGCGGCTTACCGTGAATCTGTCCTGCCGAAAGCCGTTTCTGCACGTGTTGCGGTTGAAGCAGGTATCGCTGACTACTGGTTCAAATACGTGGGCCTGAATGGCGCAATCATCGGTATGCACAGCTTCGGCGAATCTGCTCCGGCAGACCTGCTGTTCAAAGAGTTCGGTTTCACTGTAGACAACGTCGTTGCTCAGGCACAGGCGCTGTTGAAGTAATTCTGCTCATAGCGATTTCTTAAAAGCACCTTCGGGTGCTTTTTTTTTACGTCAAAATGCATGGGTGGCACGCCGTTTTCCCGCCAAATGACACAGGTCAAACCCTTCTGGCGCAAACCCCGGTAAACTCGCACCCTTCTGAAAGTGTTTCAATCTGTCGGTTTTTGAGAATAATCACTGTTCGAAAGGTGATGAAAAAGTAAAATCACTGTGAATACGCGGATTTGCATGACGTTTTTTTAAGCGATTGACGCGATTCGCACAGCGAAATTCGGGGAATTATTCCTTTTAGACAGGGTTTGGTTTATTCTCAGCTGAACCGTTTCAGTCAGGCTAATTGAGCTTAACGTCGTGACCACGTTGTTAACGTGTCGGAAACCGATATTTTTCTGCTGTACCTATCGTGCGGGCAGATGATGATGGTGATTCACCGTAAACGCACGCTGCATTACTATAGGTGTTACTGATATTGAGTAACAACCGTGTAACAGGGAGAAGTATGCCAATACGTATTGCAATTAATGGCTTTGGTCGCATTGGCCGTAGCGTATTGCGCGCGTTATACGAATCCGGGCGTCGGGCGGAAATCTCCGTTATCGCTATCAATGAACTTGCCAGCCCTGAAGGGATGGCCCATCTGCTCAAATACGACTCCAGCCACGGGCGCTTCGCCTGGGATGTCCGCCAGGAAGGTGAAAACCTTTACGTCGGCGATGACTCAATCCGTCTTTTCCATCAGCCAGATGCCAGCCAGTTGCCATGGGGCGAACTGAGCATTGACGTGGTGCTTGATTGCACCGGCGTTTACGGCAGCCGCGAAGACGGCGAAACCCAGCTTGCGGCCGGGGCCAAAAAAATTCTGTTCGCGCATCCGGGCGGTCATGATCTTGACGCCACCGTCGTTTACGGTGTGAACCACCAGTTGCTCGAACGTCAGCACCGCATTGTCTCCAATGCGTCCTGCACCACCAACTGTATTATCCCTGTGATCAAGCTGCTTGATGATGCCTACGGCATTGAGTCCGGCACGGTGACAACCATCCACTCCTCAATGAATGACCAGCCGGTTATTGATGCGTACCATGCGGATTTACGCCGTACGCGCGCTGCCAGCCAGTCCATTATTCCGGTGGATACCAAGCTTGCCGCAGGGATCACGCGCATCATGCCGAAGTTCTGCGATCGCTTTGAAGCGATCTCCGTGCGCGTGCCGACCATCAATGTCACAGCCATTGATCTGAGCGTATTTGTCGAGGGTTCTGTGACGGTAGCGGAGGTGAACCAGCTGCTGCAAAAGGCCGCAACAGGTGCTTTTCGTGGTATAGTTGACTATACCGAACTACCATTAGTCTCGACAGATTTTAACCACGATCCCCACAGCGCCATCGTAGATGGAACGCAAACGCGGGTAAGTGGAAAGCACCTGATAAAAACATTGGTCTGGTGCGATAACGAGTGGGGTTTTGCTAACCGAATGTTGGATACAACATTGGCAATGTCCGCTAGCGGTTTCTAGTACGGTTGTTCCGGCCTCTCTGGCCGAAACCGCCTTCAAGCAACTTTAAAGAGAATCAACGAGAGGATTCACCATGTCTGTTATTAAGATGAGCGATCTGGATTTAGCAGGTAAGCGCGTATTGATCCGTGCGGATCTGAACGTGCCGGTTAAAGATGGCAAAGTAACGTCAGATGCACGTATCCGCGCTTCTTTACCTACCATCGAAATTGCCCTGAAACAAGGCGCACGCGTGATGGTTACCTCGCATCTGGGTCGTCCGACTGAAGGCGAATATAACGAAGAGTTTTCTCTGCTGCCGGTTGTTAACTACCTGAAAGAACATCTGAAATCACCAGTTCGTCTGGCGAAAGATTATCTGGATGGCGTGGAAGTTGCCGAAGGCGAGCTGGTTGTTCTGGAAAACGTTCGCTTTAACAAAGGCGAAAAGAAAGACGACGAAGCACTGTCTAAAAAATATGCTGCACTGTGTGACATCTATGTGATGGATGCATTCGGTACCGCGCACCGCGCGCAAGCTTCTACCCACGGCGTGGGCAAATTTGCTCCAATCGCCTGTGCGGGCCCTCTGCTGTCTGCAGAGCTGGAAGCACTGGGCAAAGCGCTGGGTAACCCGGCACGCCCGATGGTGGCTATCGTCGGTGGTTCTAAAGTCTCCACCAAACTGACCGTTCTGGATTCCCTGTCCAAAATCGCTGACCAGCTGATCGTTGGCGGTGGTATCGCTAACACCTTCGTTGCCGCACAAGGCAACAACGTCGGCAAATCCCTGTACGAAGCTGACCTGGTGGATACCGCAAGCAAACTGCTGGAAACCTGCGACATTCCGGTTCCTACGGATGTTCGTGTAGCCACTGAGTTCTCTGAAACTGCCGTTGCTACCGTGAAGTCTGTCAAAGACATCAAAGATGACGAACAAATTCTCGACATGGGCGACGAGTCTGCTTACCGCCTGGCTGAGATCATCAAAAACGCTAAAACCATTCTGTGGAATGGTCCTGTAGGCGTGTTCGAGTTCCCTAACTTCCGCAGAGGAACCGAAATTGTGGCGCAGGCCATTGCTGATAGCGAAGGTTTCTCTATCGCAGGCGGCGGCGACACCTTGGCGGCTATCGACCTGTTCGGTATCGCTGACAAAATTTCCTATATCTCCACTGGCGGTGGCGCATTCCTGGAGTTCGTTGAAGGGAAAGCACTGCCAGCGGTTGTGATGCTGGAAGAGCGTGCTAAGAAGTAATGAACCCTGAACAGGAAGCATAGGGTTTCCTGTTCTTCTTTGCCGCGCGAGGGGCTGCACAGTGGAACTCGCGCGACATAGCAAACCGATTCAATCCATCTACGGCCGACGAATACAGGACAAAGAACTATGTCTAAAATTTTTGATTTCGTAAAACCAGGCGTTATCACTGGTGATGATGTACAGAAAGTTTTCGCTATCGCTAAAGAAAACAAATTTGCTCTGCCAGCGGTTAACTGCGTAGGCACCGACTCTATCAACGCCGTTCTCGAAGCTGCTGCGAAAGTCCGTTCCCCGGTTATCGTTCAGTTCTCTAACGGTGGCGCTGCGTTCATCGCAGGTAAAGGCCTGAAAACTGACGTGCCACAAGGCGCGGCAATCCTGGGCGCAATCTCTGGCGCGCACCACGTGCACCAGATGGCAGAACATTACGGCGTGCCAGTTATTCTGCACACCGACCACTGCGCGAAAAAACTGCTGCCATGGATCGACGGTCTGCTGGACGCGGGTGAAGCTCACTTTGCTAAAACCGGCAAACCACTGTTCTCTTCTCACATGATCGACCTGTCTGAAGAATCTCTGGAAGAAAACATCGAAATTTGCAGCAAGTATTTAGCTCGCATGGCAAAACTCGATATGACTCTGGAAATCGAACTGGGTTGTACCGGTGGTGAAGAAGATGGCGTGGACAACAGCCATATGGATGCATCTGCACTGTACACTCAGCCACAAGACGTTGATTACGCATACGAAAAACTGAACGCAATCAGCCCGCGTTTCACTATCGCTGCGTCATTCGGTAACGTACACGGTGTTTACAAACCAGGTAACGTGAAACTGACTCCAACGATCCTGCGTGATTCTCAGGAATACGTGTGCAAGAAACACAACCTGCCACACAACAGCCTGAACTTCGTGTTCCACGGCGGTTCCGGTTCTACTGCAGCAGAGATCAAAGAATCTGTAGGCTACGGTGTTATCAAAATGAACATCGATACCGACACCCAGTGGGCTAACTGGGACGGCATCCTGCAGTTCTACAAGAAAAACGAAGCTTACCTGCAAGGTCAGTTGGGTAACCCGGAAGGCGCGGACAAACCTAACAAGAAATTCTATGATCCACGCGTATGGCTGCGTTCTGCACAGTCTTCCATGGTGACGCGCCTGGAACTGGCATTCAAAGAACTGAACGCAATCGACGTACTGTAATTCTTACGCTTCCGGTGCTTGACCACCGGAATGTGAGGATCCTAACCAAAGGGGCTTCGGCCCCTTTTTTATTGTCTGCTTTCCGGCCACAATAGCCCGTCATATATAATCCCGCCTGAATCCCCGAAGAGAGAGCCATGAAGCCAAAATCTGTCACCCTGGATGATGTTGCGCGCCACGCCGGTGTTTCCTATCAGACCGTTTCGCGCGTGCTCAATCAGGCGGCGCATGTCTCGTCAAAGACCCGCGATAAAGTCGAGAAGGCGATGGCGGCGCTGAACTATGTGCCGAACCGTGTTGCACAGCAGCTTGCCGGTAAACAAAGTTATACGCTGGGGCTGGCGACCACGGAACTGGCGCTGCATGCGCCGTCGCAGATTGCGTCTGCGGTCAAGACCCGCGCGAATCAGTTAGGGTTTAACGTGGTGATTTCGATGACCGACAACCTGAGCCTCGCCGCCTGCCGGACGGCGGTGAGCGAGCTGATGTCACAGCGCGTCGATGGCATCCTGATCAACGTGCCCTTGTCGAACGACAGTGCCGATGCCATTGCGCAGATGTGCGGCACCTTGCCGGCGCTGTTTCTGGATGTGGATCCTCAGGCGGATGTGTTTAAAATTCTCTTCGATCCGCATTGCGGCGCAGAGCAGGGCGTTGAGCATCTGCTGGCGCTCGGGCATCAGCAAATTGCCGTGCTGACAGGCCCGCTGGAGTCTGTTTCTGCGCGGCTGCGCTATGAAGGCTGGCTGGAGACGCTGAAAAAGCATCAGGTGACGCCCTGCGCGGTTCAGCACGGCGACTGGAGCGCGGCATCCGGCTACCAGCAGGCATTGTTATTGCTGAACCAGCCTGCGCGGCCTACCGCGATTCTGGTGGCTAACGATCAGATGGCATTGGGCGTGCTGCGCGCGGTGCACGAATTCGGCCTGCGCGTACCGGAGCATATTTCGGTTATCGGCTATGACGATACCGAAGACAGCGCTTTTTTCTTCCCGCCGCTCAGCACCATCAAACAGGATTTCCGCCTGCTGGGGCATGAAAGCGTCAACCGCCTGGTTGATCATCTGCATACCCATGGCGACAGCCGCCGTTCATCGCTGTTGCTGCCGACATCGCTGGTTGAACGCCACACCACGGCACCTGTCGGCGAAGCGAGCGTTTCTCAGGAAGCGTTATCGCAGGAGCTGATCCGCATCGCACGTCAGCTCAGCGCGCTGTAATTCTCAAAATCTGAACGACCCGACGCGGAATCTGTGATCCGCGTCCCTTTCCTGCACCCCTCTGCTTTACTTACTGCGCTATGTTACGCATGTTGACTTATATTGTGAGCGCATAACAATTTTGCAGAGGATAAATGATGAGTACATCAGCGGACGAAAAACTGTCATCACTGGCCGCCGTTCTGGCCCGTCGTGACTGGGAAAAACCGGCATCCACGCAGTACAACCGCCTTGCGGCGCACCCGCCATTCAACAGCTGGCGGGATGAAGCCCAGGCTAGCCAGAACAGTGCATCGCCGAATATCCGCTCGCTGAACGGTGAGTGGACCTTCAGCTATTTCACCCGCCCCGAAGCGGTGCCTGAACACTGGCTGAAGCAGGATCTGGCGGGAGCCGACCGCGTACAGGTGCCGTCTAACTGGCAACTTGCCGGGTATGACGCGCCGATTTACACCAACGTTCAGTATCCCATTCCGGTTAATCCGCCGTTTGTGCCCGAAGAAAATCCTACCGGTTGTTACTCGCTCACAGTTTCTGTGGATAATGCCTGGCTGAACAGTGGCCAGACGCGCATCGTGTTCAACGGCGTCAATTCTGCCTTCTATTTATGGTGTAACGGCCAGTGGATCGGGTATTCGCAGGACAGCCGTTTACCGGCGGAGTTCGATCTCAGCGGCGTCTTACAGGCGGGTGAAAACCGTCTGGCGGTGATGGTGCTGCGCTGGAGCGACGGCAGCTATCTGGAAGATCAGGACATGTGGCGCATGAGCGGGATCTTCCGTGACGTCAGCCTGCTGCATAAACCCTTTGAACAGATTACGGATTACCAGGTGCGCACGCATCTGTTCCACGGCTTTACGCAGGCCGAACTGGAAGTGCAGGTCAGCGCCGCCGTGCCACAGGAAAACGCGGCTGATTATCAGGTGCGCGTGCAGCTCTGGCAGGGCGACAAATCGATCGCAGAACATCAGCAACCGCTCGGCAGCGACATCATTGATGAACGCGGCGCGGCCTATGACCGCACCACGTTGCGTCTGCCGGTCACCCAGCCAGCATTGTGGAGCGCGGAACAACCTGCGCTTTACCGTGCGGTGGTGTCCCTGATTTCTCCGCAGGGCGAGCTTATTGAAGCCGAAGCCTGCGACGTCGGATTCCGTCAGGTGGAAATCAGCAACGGGCTGTTGAAAGTGAACGGCCAGCCGGTGCTGATCCGCGGCACTAACCGCCACGAACATCATCCTGAAAACGGTCAGGTGATGGACGAGGCGACCATGCGTCGCGACATCGTGCTGATGAAACAGCACAACTTCAACGCCGTGCGCTGTTCGCATTATCCCAACCATCCGTTGTGGTACAAACTTTGCGACGAATACGGCCTGTATGTGGTCGATGAAGCCAATATTGAAACTCACGGCATGCAGCCGATGAACCGTCTGTCGGACGATCCGGTGTGGTTCAACGCCTTCAGCGAACGCGTCACGCGCATGGTTCAGCGAGATCGCAACCATCCGTGCATCATCATCTGGTCACTGGGCAACGAATCCGGCCATGGCGCAAACCATGACGCGATGTACCGCTGGATCAAATCTGTCGACCCGACCCGCCCGGTGCAGTACGAAGGCGGCGGCGCCAACAGTGCGGCAACCGACATTATCTGCCCGATGTATTCCCGCGTTGAGCAGGACCAGCCATTCCCGGCGGTACCTAAATGGTCCATCAAAAAATGGATCAGCATGCCCGACGAAACGCGTCCGCTGATCCTTTGCGAATATGCCCATGCCATGGGTAACAGTTTTGGCGGCTTCGACAAATACTGGAAAGCGTTCCGCCAGTTCCCGCGTCTGCAGGGCGGTTTCGTCTGGGACTGGATCGATCAAAGTCTGCTGCGCACCGGCGAAGACGGCGAGCGTTATATGGCTTACGGCGGTGATTTTGGCGATACGCCAAACGACCGTCAGTTCTGCATGAACGGTCTGGTATTCGCCGATCGCACGCCGCATCCTTCCTTGTTCGAAGCGCAGCGCGCCCAGCAGTTCTTCCAGTTCACGCTGACCGGCACCTCGCCGCTGACGCTGGATATTCAGAGCGAATACCTGTTCCGCCACAGCGATAACGAGCAGCTGGTCTGGTGCATTGAACGTGACGGCGAAGTGGTGTCGCAGGGCGAAGCCGTGCTCAATATCGCGCCGAACGGCACACAAACTCTGAATCTGGGGGATATTCCGCAGGCGGAAGGGGATTTGTGGCTGAACGTCGCGGTGCATCAGCCGCAGGCGACCGCGTGGTCAGAAGCCGGACATCGCACCGCATGGGATCAGTGGCAACTTCCGCTGGCGCTCAGCCTGCCGGTGCCGGAGAAAATCTCCGCCGCTGCGCCGGTTCTGGATCAGCAGGGTGATGTGATTTCTGTGGTACACGGCGCGCAGCGCTGGCAGTTCAGTCAGCAAAGCGGTTTGCTGGAGCAATGGTTTGATGGCGAAACGCCGCGCCTGCTTTCTGCGCTGCGTGATCAGTTTGTCCGTGCGCCGGTGGATAACGACATCGGCGTCAGCGAAGTCACGCGAATCGATCCGAATGCCTGGGTGGAGCGCTGGAAAGCCGCCGGAATGTATCAGCTGGAATCGCGTCTGCTGAATATCTCCGCCGATCAGTTGCAGGACGGCGTGGCTATCGTCACCACGCACGCTTTCCTGGCGGGAGAGGAAACGCGCCTGTTAAGCCGCAAAACGTACCGCATCGACAATCAGGGCGAACTGCATATCAGTGTGGATGTGCGCGTGGCGTCGAACGTCCCGTCACCGGGGCGTATCGGGCTGACCTGTCAGCTGGCAGACACCGCCGAAAAAGCGAGCTGGCTGGGCCTCGGGCCGCATGAAAACTACCCGGACCGCCGTCTGGCTGCCCTGCACGGGCGTTGGACGCTGCCGCTCGGCGATCTGTACACACCTTACGTCTTCCCGACGGAAAGTGGTTTACGCCAGAACACCCGTGAGCTGGATTACGCCGGCTGGCAGTTGCGCGGCAATTTCCACTTTGGCCTGAGCCGCTACAGCCTGCAACAGCTGATGGACACCAGCCATCGCCACCTGTTGCGTGAAGAGCAGGGCACCTGGCTGAACATCGACGGCTTCCATATGGGGGTCGGCGGCGATGATTCGTGGAGCCCGAGCGTCAGCCCGGATTTCCTGCTGACCGCCGGTCAGTACCATTACGCCTTCACCTGGAAACGCATCTGACATCCCGCGCCGTGGCGTTAATACGCTGCGGCGCAGCATTCAGTCGCAAGGAAACTGCAAATGAATTACATGAAAAATACCAATTTCTGGATGTTCGGGCTGTTCTTCTTTTTCTACTTTTTCATCATGGGGGCCTATTTCCCGTTCTTCCCGATCTGGCTGCATGACATCAATCAGATCAGTAAAAGTGACACCGGCATTATCTTCGCCAGCATCTCGCTGTTCTCATTATTGTTCCAGCCGGTGTTCGGTTTACTCTCAGATAAACTGGGGCTGAAAAAGCATCTGTTGTGGATCATTACCGGCATGCTGGTGTTGTTTGCGCCGTTCTTTATCTACGTGTTCGGCCCGCTGCTGAAAGTGAATATTTATCTCGGATCGGTGGTCGGCGGCATCTATCTCGGGCTGATTTACAATGCCGGTGCGCCCGCCATTGAAGCCTATATTGAGAAAGTCAGCCGTCGCAGCAGCTTCGAATTTGGTCGTGCGCGGATGTTCGGGTGTGTCGGCTGGGCGCTGTGCGCGTCGGTGGTCGGCATTATGTTTACCATCAACAATGAGTTTGTGTTCTGGCTTGGCTCCGGCTGTGCGGTGATCCTCGCGATTCTGTTGCTGATCGCCAAACCGGAAGTCACTTCCAGCGCCCGCGTCGCCAACGATCTGGGCGCGAATACCAAACCGTTCAGCCTGAAAATAGCCCTTGAACTGCTGAAGGATCGCAAACTGTGGTTCCTGGCGTTGTATGTTATTGGCGTCTCCTGCACTTATGACGTCTTCGATCAGCAGTTTGCCAACTTCTTTACCTCGTTCTTTGCGTCTTCATCAGAAGGAACACGGGTCTTCGGTTATGTCACCACCATGGGCGAACTGCTGAATGCCTGCATCATGTTCTTCGCGCCGCTTATCGTGAACCGCATCGGGGGCAAAAATGCGCTGTTGCTGGCGGGGATGATTATGTCAGTGCGCATCATCGGCTCCTCCTTTGCCTCTTCGCCGGTTGAAGTGGTGGTGCTGAAAACCCTGCACATGTTTGAAGTGCCGTTCCTGATTGTCGGCTGCTTCAAATACATTACGTCGGTGTTTGAAGTGCGTTTCTCCGCGACGATTTATCTGGTGACCTTCTGCTTCTTCAAGCAGGTGGCGATCATGTTTATGTCGGTATTCGCTGGCAACATGTATGACCGTATCGGTTTCCACGGGACTTATCTGATCCTCGGTCTGGTGGCGCTGACGTTCACCGTCATTTCAGCCTTTACGCTCACCGGACGCGGTCCGTTGCAGGCGTTCAAAACGCCGGAGCCGTTGAAAAATCACCCTGCAAATTCCTAATTTCACGGGGTTATTGCCCCGGAAATTGGCACTTCATCGCATTGTTAGTTAACCTTTAAGCACAGTTGCTGCCCGTTAATCGGGCAGCTTTGGTTTCTTAAAACCCGTCAGGGTATTTTTTTGGGGTACTTTAAATGGATGATTTGAACGTTGTGGGCAGCATTAACAATGCGGGAAACTGGCTGGTGAGAAATCAGGCTTTACTGCTGCATTACGCCGTCAACATCGTCGCGGCAATCTTTATTCTGATTGTGGGGATGATTGTCGCCCGCATCGTCTCCGGTGCCGTCAGCCGGGTCTTAAAAGTTCGTGGCATTGATATCACGGTTTCCGATTTCCTTTCCGCCATGGTGCGCTACGCGATTATCGCGTTCACGCTGATTGCGGTGCTGGGGCGGATTGGCGTGCAAACCACGTCCGTGATCGCGGTCATCGGTGCCGCCGGTCTGGCCGTCGGCCTGGCATTGCAGGGTTCGCTGTCTAACTTTGCGGCGGGCGTTCTGCTGGTGATTTTCCGTCCGTTCCGTGCCGGTGAATATGTCGATCTCGGCGGTGTGGCGGGTACGGTGACTCAGGTACAAATTTTCTCGACCACCCTGCGCACACCGGACAACAAAATCATTGTGGTGCCAAACGGTAAAATCATCGCCGGTAACATCATCAACAATTCACGCGAACCGACCAGCCGTATCGACCTGACCATCGGCGTGGGTTATGACTCTGACGTTGATCTGGTGAAGAAGATCCTGTCCGATATCGTGACCGCCGACCCGCGTGTTTTGAAAGATAAAGACGTTGTGGTTCGCCTGAACGAAATGGCGGCTTCAACCCTGAATTTCATCGTGTACGCCTGGACCAGCAACGGTGATGCGCAGAGCGTGAAATGGGATCTGCTGGAATCGTTCAAACGCGCGCTGGATGAAAACAACATCAATATTGCTTACCCGCAGATGGATGTTCACCTTTATCAGGTGGCGAAAGCGGCAACCCAGCCGCAGGAAGAACGACGCACTTTCGACTAACCGATCCTTCCCGGATTCGGATTTTTTCAGGCGCCTGCGGGCGCCTTTTTCATGCCTGAAATATCACCGGCTTGATGATAAGCCGTTCTAATGGGTGATTAGAATTATCCATTTCCTCTTATGGCTGCAAAGCCCTTACACTGCGCGCATTCTCTGTTAATGACTGTTTGAAGGATAACAACGTGCTGGCAATTTTCCTGCAAGGACTGGCGATGAGCGCCGCGATGATTTTACCGATCGGCCCGCAGAATGCGTTTGTGATGAACCAGGGCATCCGCCGTCAGTATCACCTGATGATTGCCGGATTATGCGCCCTGAGCGACATTGCGCTGATTTGCGGTGGCATCTTTGGCGGCAGCGCGCTGCTGAGTCAATCCCCGACATTGCTGTTGCTGGTGAGCTGGGGCGGCGTGGCATTTTTGCTGTGGTATGGCTGGGGCGCATTTCGTACGGCATTCAGCAAAAATCCTGAACTGGCGCAGGCGGAAGTGGCGAAGCAAAGCCGTTGGAAAATCGTAGTCAGCATGATGGCTGTCACCTGGCTCAATCCGCACGTTTATCTCGATACGTTTGTGGTGCTCGGCAGTCTGGGCGGCAGCCTGAACGCAGATGAACGCTCGTGGTTTGCACTCGGCGCAGTCAGCGCATCCATTATCTGGTTCTTCGGGCTGGCGATCCTCGCGGCCATGCTCGCCCCCTGGCTTAACACCGGCAAAGTACAGCGGGTGATTAACGCGGTTGTCGGCACCATCATGTGGGGAATCGCTATTCAGCTGGCGCGTCAGACCGGGATCTTTTAAGTTTTATGACAGAGTAAGTTTTTGTCACTAATCTTAGTTTCTGTTGTAACGGATTATGCTACGGTTTCGCAGTTAATACGTTTATTGCCATATCTTTGATGATTAATGGAGGCACTGTGAAACTGAAAGCATTGACTGTTGCAGCGATGTTGGGATTAGGGACATTACCGCTGGCGTTGCAGGCGGCAGAATTACCTGCCGGGCCGCACGTCGTGACCTCAGGAACGGCGAGCGTTGACGCCACGCCGGATATCGCCACGCTGGCGATTGAAGTGAACGTCTCTGCGAAAGATGCCGCCAGCGCCAAGAAACAGGCTGATGAGCGAGTGGCAGAGTACTTTGCTTTCCTGCAGAAAAACGGCATTGAGAAGAAAGACATCAATGCAGCGAATTTACGTACTCAGCCGGAGTATGACTACCTGAAAGACGGAACGTCACAGCTGAAAGGCTACCGCGCCGTGCGTCAGGTTCAGGTCACCTTGCGTCAGCTGGATAAACTGAATGAACTGCTGGATGGCGCGCTGAAATCCGGCCTGAATGAAGTGCGTGCCGTTGAGCTGGGCGTGGCGAATCCGGATCGTTTCCGCGATGAAGCGCGTCAGAAAGCCATTGATAACGCCACGCAGCAGGCAAAATCGCTGGCCGAAGGTTTCCACACCACGCTGGGGCCGGTCTACAGCATCCGTTATCACGTGGCTAACTACCAGCCGATGCCGGTGGCGCGCATGTATAAAACCGCCGAAGCCGCAGGGCAGAGCGATGTCGCGCAAACCTACGAGCAGCAAAGCATTCACTTCGACGATCAGGTCGATGTGGTGTTCGAATTGCAGCCTCAGGCACCCGCAGCACCAGCACCAGCACCTGCTCAGTAAGAATGATTCTGTAGAAATGAAAAAACCCGCTCAGGCGGGTTTTTTCATTTTTGGGTGAGCAGGAAGGTCAGTCCTGGCGCAGAACCTGATGCCCGTGGGCCAGCAGCGCATCGGTGACTTTACGCATCATGCGGCTTTCCGGCGCAAAACGGTGCCAGTAAAGCATACGGCGCTGGAACAGGCCCGGCGTCAGGTCGATCAGTTCGCCGCTTTCCAGTTCTTTCTCGATTTGCAGATGCGGGATCATGCAGCAGGTCGTGCCCTGACGCGCCAGCTGCACGAAGGCTTCCGACGAGTTAACGATATGACACGGCACACTGCCCGGCGACAAATCGAAGTTCTGTTGCAGGAAGGCCTGATGCATATCGTCGAGGTGGTCAAACGCCACCGCAGGCGCTTTCAGCAAGGCGGAGCGGGTGACGCCGTTCGGAAAATAGCGATCGGCAAAGGGTTTGGAACCGACAAACAGATAGTCCAGCGCGCCCAGTTGATCGACCAGACAGCTCGGCAGCGGCTGTGGCTGAATACTCACCGCACCGACCACTTCACCGCGACGCAGACGTTCCTGCGTGCGTGTTTCATCTTCGACCTGCAAATTCAGGCGGATAGGGGAGTCGACCAGCACCGATTTCAGCGCCGGTAACAGCCAGGTCGCCAGACTGTCGGCGTTGACCGCCAGCGAAAGCAGCAGTGGCGTATCATTACTGTCGCTGTTGCTGTCACTGCCCAGCCACTCTTCTTCCAGCAATTCCACCTGATGCAGCAAGGCCAGTAATTTCTGTCCCTGCTCGGTCGGGCGGGGTGGAACGGTACGCACCAGCAGCGGTTGGCCGAATAAATTTTCCAGTTGCTTAATACGCTGAGAGACGGCCGATTGTGTGATGCAAAGCTTCTGTGCGGCGCGTTCAAAACCGCGCTCACGGATGACCGCGTCCAGTGCCTGCAACGTTCTATAGTCCGGGCGTTTCATCGGAGTTCTGTCCCTTGGGTTCAATATTATCCGGACACTATGCCACAGTTTGTCAGTTTTTGTGGTGAGGAAAATCTTGGTGTTTGCAGCGCAATTGCACTTAATAAGTGTGAGCTGGTCACGCTCTTGGCTGCCCAATCTGCCGGGACATGCTTTATAATCACCGGCACAATTCGTTTCACCGAACTATTCACGCCACTTTCGGGTTATCAGACAGAGAAGCCATTATGACGCAGGAAGAATTGAAGAAAGCAGTCGGCTGGGCCGCACTGGATTACGTTACGCCGGGCACCATTGTCGGTGTTGGTACCGGATCCACCGCCGCGCATTTCATTGATGCACTGGGGTCCATCAAAGGCCAGATCGAAGGCGCAGTCTCCAGCTCCGACGCGTCTACCGCAAAACTGAAAAGCCTTGGCATCCATGTTTTCGACAGTAACGAAGTCGATTCGCTGGATGTGTATGTCGACGGCGCGGATGAAATCAACGGTTCAATGCAAATGATCAAAGGCGGCGGCGCAGCGCTGACCCGCGAAAAAATCATTGCGGCGATTGCCAAAAAATTCATCTGTATTGTGGATGCCTCCAAACAGGTCGATGTGCTGGGTAAATTCCCGCTGCCGGTGGAAGTGATCCCGATGGCGCGCTCCTATGTTGCGCGTGAGCTGGTGAAACTCGGCGGCCTGCCGGAATACCGTCAGAATGTGCTGACAGATAACGGTAACGTGATCCTCGATGTGCATAACCTGAACATTCTGGATGCCGTCGCGATGGAAAATAAGATCAACAGCATTGCCGGTGTGGTGACCGTTGGCCTGTTCGCCAACCGTGGCGCAGACGTGGCGCTGGTCGGGACTTCCGAAGGCGTGAAAACCGTTAAACTGAAGTAATGACGATATAAGCAGAAGATCTGGCTGCTTTAGCTCAAAGCAGCCAGCCTCCGCCTTGTCATCCCGCTGTCATAACGCAATGTTATGAAGATGATAATTTTCTGGTTGAATCATCTTTTCTTCAAAGGCTTTAATTTGGTGACTTATGTCACATTTCAGTATTTCTCCTCCTGAACGTCTGGCGCTGTAAAATCTAACCAGCATGAAATGCTAAAAACCAACAGGCACGGTGAGCCTTCTGCTGCCTGGCAGGCAATCGTTTGTATTGATGATGGCGGATTTTTTGTTATGTTGGCTGTGAGCAATCACCTCGCAGTTCGAATTCAGCCAGAAAATATAGGGTCGGGAAATGGCAAAAGTATCACTTGAGAAAGACAAGATTAAATTTTTGTTAGTGGAAGGCGTCCACCAAAGTGCGGTTGATACACTCCGTGCCGCGGGTTACACCAATATTGAATTTCACAAAGGTGCTTTAGATACTGAATCGCTGAAAGAGTCGATTCGTGATGCGCACTTTGTTGGACTCCGATCGCGTACTCAGCTGACCGAAGAAGTGTTCCAGGCAGCAGAAAAACTGGTGGCTGTTGGGTGTTTCTGTATCGGGACCAATCAGGTTGATCTGAAAGCCGCCACGCGTCGCGGTGTTCCGGTGTTCAACGCACCGTTTTCTAACACCCGCTCAGTAGCCGAAATGGTGCTGGGTGAAATGTTGCTGATGATGCGCGGTATTCCTGAAGCGAATGCGAAAGCGCACCGTGGTATCTGGAACAAGCTGGCCGTCGGTTCATTTGAAGCACGTGGCAAACGTCTGGGTATCATTGGTTACGGCCATATCGGTACGCAGCTGGGCATCCTGGCAGAAAGCCTCGGGATGCGCGTGTTCTACTACGACATCGAAAGCAAATTGCCGTTGGGTAATGCGCAGCCAATTGCTTCGTTGCAGGAACTGCTTAATACCAGCGACGTCGTGACGCTGCATGTGCCCGAAACCGCCGGGACAAAAGACATGATTTCTGAAGTGCAGCTGGCGCAGATGAAGCCGGGCGCGCTGCTGATCAACGCCTCGCGCGGCACGGTCATCGACATTCCTGCTCTGTGCAATGCACTGCGCAGCAAACATCTTTCCGGTGCGGCGATCGACGTCTTCCCGGAAGAGCCAGCGACCAACAGCGATCCTTTCAATTCTCCGCTGTGTGAATTCGACAACGTGCTGCTGACGCCGCACATTGGCGGTTCGACCATGGAAGCGCAGGAAGGTATCGGCCTCGAAGTGGCAGGCAAACTGGCGAAATACTCTGACAACGGTTCAACACTGTCAGCGGTTAACTTCCCGGAAGCCTCTTTGCCAGCACACACTGAGAAAGCCAGCCGTCTGTTGCATATCCACGAAAACCGTCCGGGCGTGCTGACCAGCATCAACCAGATTTTTGCGGAGCAGGGCATCAACATCGCCGCGCAGTATCTGCAGACCAGCCCGGAAATTGGTTATGTGGTTATCGATGCGGAAACAGATATCGCGACGCTGACTACCGCGTTACAGCTGATGAAAGCGATCCCGGGAACCATTCGTGCCCGTTTGCTTTACTGATCGTATCAGCCATAAATGACAAAGCCGCCGAAAGGCGGTTTTTTTGTGTCTGCATAAAGTGGAATGTCAGGTTTTTAAGCGTCCTGGAAGGCGCTTCATGTTTCAGAAGTAAAAGGAGAGGGTGATCAATCCGCAGAGGATCATGGATGAAAAGGTGATTTCGAACAGGTAGCGGCGCAGCATCATCTGTCAGTACCTCCGGATAGACACTGGAGAAAAAAACACCCGGCGAACCGGGTGTTAAATTATTCAGTCTTGATAAATGTGAGCAGATGCGTTCACAAAGACTTCTGGTTTACTTCTTATGCTGCTGGTGTTGCTTTTGCAGCCGGAGCAGCTTTCTTAGCATGTTTCACGTGTTTCTTGGCAGCCTGGGCTTTCTGAGCAACCGGAGCCGCTTTCTTAGCGTGTTTCACGTGTTTCTTGGCAGCCTGGGCTTTCTGTGCAACCGGAGCTGCTTTCTTAGCATGCTTCACGTGTTTTTTTGCTGCTTGTGCTTTCTGAGCCACTGGCGCTTTTTTGGCTGCTTTTTTGTGTTTCTTGGCTGCCTGAGCTTTCTGAACAGGTTTCTTGTGGGCTTTATGCTTGGTGGCATGAGCCGGAGCTGCCGTTGTTGTGGTCGCAGCAGGCGCCGGAGTTGCTGTAGTTTCAGCAGCGAAAGCGACAGAAGACAGGCCCATTGCAGCGGCTACAACCAGAGCTAATACTTTTTTCATCGTTTATTCCTCAAGAATTTTGGTTTGTGTGTCTACCCCACTGCGGGGCCGATGAGAGAATAGTATGCGTGTCGGCTCAGGTTGTCCGTGAGTGAATGGTTTCGGCGTGTAACGCTATGTATAAATGAAAAATAACAGAAATTTCAATGAGTTAATTTGGTTTTGTGTCTTGGTGCTGGTTTTTTAGAGGCTTAGTTACAACATACTGATGGGGCTTGTACGCTGTCATGTGCAGGCATCAGGATCCGTGACGGGTTTCACCACGTCCACATTTTTCCGGGGGTAATGACTTCCGGCAAAGGTACGTCCCAGTGCTCGGCTGGCAATGCATCGACCTGCTGACAGTCATGCGCTAACCCTATCGGATAAGGCCCGCCATCCTCCCAGTGCTCCAGCGTGCGGTCATAAAAACCTCCGCCCATACCAAGGCGCTGCCCGTGATTATCGAACGCAACCAGCGGCGTCAGGATAATATCCAGTCGTGAGAGTGGAATCACCTGCGTGACATCCAGACCTGGTTCGAGGATCTTCAGACGATTGCGAACCAGCGGTGTATCCGGCGCATAGCGCAGAAACAATAAATGATGAGGCGAAAACGGATGCAGAACCGGCAGGCAAAGTTGTTTGCCTTCCTGCCATAAACGCGCAATCAACGGGGCGGTATCCAGCTCACCGTCAAAAGACAGAAACACAGATACTGTTTTAGCTGCCTGAATTTTGGGATGCGAAACGATACGTTCTGCCGCCTGAAGGGCGAAATCAGCTTGCTGCCCGGGTGTCAGGTTTTTTCTGCGTTGGCGTATTTCGGTGCGAAGGTGTTGTCTTGCTGAAGCGTACTGGGGTGTGTGCGACATAGATACATTGACCAGGATGGGATGTACCGAAAGAAAGGGGAATCTCCGAGATGCCGTCGCAGGCTGTAACCCTTGAACCCATGGTTCAAGGTGAACGTGCTGTCGCAATCTTTAGGCTTCTCGGACGGACCGAGCATGCGCACCGATTACGGATCATCACATTCTGTTGGTACTAATTATCGGCTCAGGGGACGGGCCCGCTGGCGAACATCTCAGAGAAATTTTTTACCGTTTCTGACGACCTGTGACCAGTCAGTCAGCAACGCGTGTTATTCGAAAGGCGCCCCTTCACGTTCAGAGATCCGGCCTTGTTCGAGCAGTGCCTGCTCGATGGTTTGTTGCAGCATCCGGATACGTTGTTCCATATTGGATGCGTAATCGCGAGTTTTCAACCTTTCCTGAGCAAGTTCGTGACATACGTTCAATGCCGCGATGAAAACCAGTTGCTCTGTATTGGTGACTCTAGTGCGAACTTTCAGATCTTGCAACCGCTGATTAAGATCTTCAGCTGCCAGATTCAGTGCTTCCTGTTGTTCTGGCGGACAATTCACTCGTAAAGAGCGACCAAAAATTTGAATATCTACCGGTTGTGCAGACATGCCACCTTCCTGCTAATTTATTCGTCCGCCCCAACGTGACCACTACGACCTGGCGCAGGATGTTGGAAGCGGGCGCCACTATAACTATCTCAATACCAGGTTACAACCCCATGGCTGGCTGACTGCTGCCCGATTGTTCAGAGCAGGTCATTCATACCTTAGTACGCCCAATCACAGGCTGCTAATCTGGTACTACGACAGACCTTGGTGGTAGCATAACACGAACTTATCCAGCCAACGATGGCGAATGCGCATGTCTATTGAGAATACTTACCCTACTTACGATTCGTTGGATCAAAACCTGAAACAACAATCGGTTGCTTTAACAGCGGCAGAAATGCACGGGCTGATCAGTGGTTTACTGTGCGGTGGCAACCGCGACGGTAGCTGGTTGACTCTGGTGCATGATCTTACCAACGAAGGCATGGCCTTCCCACATACGCTGGCCGATTTGCTGCAGCAATTGCGTAAAGTGACGTCTGATACGCTGGAAGACGACAGTTTCGAATTCAAAATCATGATGCCTGACGATGAAAAAAGCATCTTCGAACGCGCGGATGCGCTGGCCGGCTGGGTCAACCATTTCCTGCTTGGCCTGGGCATGATGCAACCTAAACTCGCCAAAGTGAAAGGCGAAGTCGGTGAAGCCATCGACGATTTGCGCAGCATCGCGCAATTAGGTTACGACGAAGATGAAGATCAGGAGCAATTGGCGCAGTCTTTAGAAGAAGTCGTGGAATACGTCCGCGTGGCGGCCATTCTGTGCTTTGGCGAATTTGGCCACAGCCTGCCGACCGCCCCGGAAAGTCCGCGTACATTGCATTAAGTTTTTCATGAATTGTTTCATAACAACACATTAAAACGATTTCAGGAGAGCAGGTGAGATGACTCAGCAAGAATTTGAGAATCGTCGTCAGGCGCTTTTAGCAAGGATGGCTCCGGGCAGCGCAGCAGTGATTTTTTCCGCCCCCGAAGCACCGCGCAGTGCTGACAGTGAATACCCGTATCGTCAGAGCAGTGATTTCTGGTATTTCACCGGTTTCAACGAGCCGGAAGCGGTACTGATTCTGGTCAAAAGTGATGAAAATCATAACCACAGCGTGCTGTTCAACCGCGTGCGCGATCTCACTGCTGAAATCTGGTTCGGGCGCCGTCTGGGGCAGGATGCTGCACCGGCGAAGCTTGGTGTCACCAAAGCGCTGCCTTTTGATGATATCAATGACCAGTTGCATCTGCTGCTCAACGGCCTCGATGTGGTTTACCACGCGCAGGGCGATTACGCTTATGCCGATGAAATCGTTAACCGTGCCATGGAAAAACTGCGCAAAGGCTTCCGTCAGAACTTGTCTGCACCGGCCACCGTCACTGACTGGCGTCCGTGGGTGCATGACATGCGTTTGTTCAAGTCTGTTGAAGAAATCAGCGTGATGCGCCGCGCAGGGCAGATCACCGCCCTGGCTCATACCCGTGCGATGGAAAAATGTCGCCCTGGCATGTTTGAATACCAGCTTGAAGGCGAAATTCATCACGAGTTTACCCGTCACGGTGCGCGTTATCCTTCCTACAACACCATCGTAGGCGGCGGCGAAAACGCCTGCATCCTGCATTACACCGAAAACGAATGCGAACTGCGCGACGGCGATTTAGTGCTGATCGACGCCGGTTGTGAGTACAAAGGCTACGCAGGTGACATCACCCGCACCTTCCCGGTAAACGGCAAGTTCAGCAAAGCACAGCGCCAAATCTACGACATTGTGCTGGCATCTGAATACAAAGCGCTCGACGTGTTAGGACCCGGCAGCAGTATTCAGGCCGCCACCGAAGCCGCTGTTCGCGTGATGATTGAAGGTTTGGTCAAACTCGGCGTAATGAAAGGCGACGTTGAGACGCTATTCGCCGAGCAGGCACATCGCCAGTTCTTCATGCACGGTTTATCTCACTGGCTGGGGCTGGACGTTCATGACGTCGGCCACTACGGCTCTGTTGACCGCAGCCGTACGCTGGAACCGGGCATGGTGCTGACCGTTGAACCGGGGCTGTATATCGCGCCGGATGCTGACGTACCGGAAGCGTACCGCGGCATCGGTATCCGCATTGAAGACGACATTCTGATCACCGCCACCGGCATTGAAATCCTGACCGGCGATGTAGTGAAAGAAGCCGATGATATTGAAGCATTAATGGCGGCGGCACAGAAATAATATGAGCATCGTAATTGTTGGCGGCGGAATGACCGGTGCCACATTGGCGCTGGCGATTTCCTCGCTGACGCAGGGGCGTTTGCCGGTGCATCTGGTGGAAGCCACTGCGCCGGAAAACCACGGGCATCCGGGGTTTGATGCCCGCTCGATCGCACTGGCGCAGGGAACCTGTCAGCAACTGGCTCGCGTGGGCATCTGGCCTGCGCTGGCGAAAATTGCTACGCCAATCCGTGATATTCACGTCAGCGATCGCGGCCATGCGGCTTTTGTGCATCTCAATGCCGCCCATTACGGCGTCGAAGCGCTGGGGCAGGTGGTTGAGCTGCATGAAGTCGGCAAGCGTCTGTTTACCTTACTGAAAAATGCGCCCGGCGTGACGCTGCACTGTCCGGCGAAAGTGACCGATGTCGCGCGTTCGCAGGACTTCGCCAGCGTCACGCTCGACAGCGGAGAAACGCTGACCGCGCAACTGCTGGTGGCCGCCGACGGTTCGCACTCTTCGCTGGCAAAAGCCTGCAACATTGGCTGGCAGCGTGAGGATTATGGTCAGGTTGCCGTCATCGCCAACGTGGCAACCAGCGAACCGCACAACCATCGTGCTTTCGAGCGTTTCACTCAGCACGGGCCGCTGGCGCTGCTGCCAATGTCTGATGGCCGCAGTTCGCTGGTCTGGTGTCACCCGCGCGAAGCGAAAGAAGAAATCGATAACTGGAGCGAAGCGCAGTTCCTCAGCGAGCTGCAAAAAGCCTTCGGCTGGCGTCTCGGCACCATGAAACAGGCCGGAAAACGTTTCAGTTATCCGCTGCAATTACAGAAAGCCAACAGCCATATCAGCCACCGTCTGGCGCTGGTGGGCAACGCGGCACAAACGCTGCACCCGATTGCCGGGCAGGGCTTTAACCTCGGCCTGCGCGACGTCATGACGCTGGCGGAAACGCTGGCCAATGCGGCGATGACGGGCTCTGACGTCGGCAGTTACCGCGTACTGAGCGACTATCAGCAGCGCCGTCAGCCCGATCAGCAGGCAACCGTCGGTGTGACCGATGGCCTGATCCACCTCTTTGCCAACCGCTGGCTGCCATTAATGGTCGGACGCAATCTCGGTTTACTGGCGATGGAAGGCATTACGCCGCTACGCGATGCGTTCACCCGCCGGACTTTAGGTTGGGTAGACCGTTAAGCCTTACAGGAAAAATTATGCAATCTTTTGATGTGGTTATCGCCGGTGGCGGAATGGTCGGTCTGGCGCTGGCATGTGGTTTACAGGGCAGCGGTTTACGCGTTGCTGTGCTGGAAAATCAGCAACCGGATCTCGATTCACCGTTGCCGGAACAGCCGGGTTTACGGGTTTCGGCGATCAACGCTGCCAGTGAACGCCTGCTTAAATATATTGGCGTCTGGGACAGCATCATTGCTCAGCGTGCCAATGCCTATCAGGGGATGGAAGTCTGGGATCGCGACAGCTTCGGTAAAATTGCATTTCGTGGCGAAGAATATGGTTTCAGTCATCTCGGTCACATCATTGAAAATCAGGTGATCCACCGTGCTTTATGGCAACGTGCGGAAAAATCTTCCGACATCACCCTGCTGGCACCGGCAACCCTGAAAAATGTGGCGTGGGGCGAAAACGAGGCATTCATTACCCTCAATGACGATCGCCAGCTCACCGCGCGGTTAGTGGTCGGCGCAGATGGCGCACAGTCGTGGCTGCGTCAGCACGCCGACATCCCTCTGACCTTCTGGGACTACCGTCATCATGCACTGGTGGCGACCATCCGCACGGAAGAACCGCACCAGTCTGTTGCACGCCAGGTCTTCCACGGCGACGGCATTCTGGCTTTTCTGCCGCTGGCAGATGCGCATTTGTCTTCCATCGTCTGGTCAGTATCGCCGGAGGAAGCACAGCGACTGAGCGCGCTGGCGCCGGAAGAGTTCAACAAAATTCTCGCCAGCACCTTTGACCTGCGCCTGGGTGTTTGCGCGGTAGAAAGCGAGCGCGTGACCTTCCCGCTGACCGGCCGTTATGCCCGCAGCTTTGCCGGTCAACGTCTGGCGCTGGTCGGCGATGCGGCGCACACCGTGCATCCGCTGGCCGGTCAGGGCGTGAACTTAGGCTTTATGGATGCCGCTGAACTGGCGTCTGAAATCAAACGCCTGCAAAAAGAAGGCAAAGATTTCGGCCAGCACATGTACCTGCGCCGTTACGAGCGCCGCCGCAAACACAGCGCAGCGCTGATGCTTGCCGGGATGCAGGGTTTCCGCGAACTGTTTGCCGGGGATAATCCGGCCAAAAAACTGCTGCGCGATATTGGCCTGACACTGGCGGATTCGCTGCCGGGCGTAAAACCGAAACTGGTCCGTCAGGCGATGGGGTTGAATGATTTACCAGAGTGGTTACAGGACGATTCGCTTCGATTGAAATAATCTAATTTCAGCGAGGTTTTTCCATTACATTTTCTAATCCGGGGCCGGATTTCTCATTCTGCAAATGGTGAGAAATCCGGCCTTGTCGTTATATAACATCGATACTTTTGATGTTTATTTGTAGATTTTGCGCCACAAACCCCAGTTTGCCAGTCAAAAACTCTGCACAATGCCCTTGTGAAATCACTGACATTCCTTCTGCTCCACCTATTTTAACTTATGGTTAGTGAGCTTATTCAGTGGTAAGTTCGAACAAAGGGTATCGTTTGCGCTCCCTGTCATTTTCAACTTTCAGGCAGCCTTTTCGTCATGAGGAATAAGATGGTTAAGCAGACTCAGCTTTATGAACAACATGTTGCATGCGGCGCGCGTATGGTCGATTTCCACGGCTGGATGATGCCTTTGCATTACGGCTCCCAGCTGGATGAACACCACGTTGTGCGTCAGGATGCCGGTATGTTTGACGTCTCTCACATGACCATTGTTGACCTCCACGGTGCCCGTACCCGTGAATTCCTCCGTTACCTGCTGGCAAACGATGTCGCCAAACTCACCGTACCGGGCAAAGCGCTTTACACCGGCATGCTCAATGCGTCCGGCGGTGTGATCGATGATCTGATTGTTTACTTCCTTACCGAAGATTATTTCCGCCTGGTGGTCAACTCCGCCACCCGTGAGAAAGATCTGGCATGGATTTCGCAGCATACAGAACCTTACGGCGTTGAACTGACCGTGCGTGACGATCTGGCGCTGGTTGCCGTGCAGGGGCCGCAGGCGAAAGAAAAAGCAGAAACCTTGTTTAGCGCCGAACAAAAAAACGCTGTCGCGGGCATGAAACCTTTCTTCGGCGTACAGGCGGGCGATCTCTTCATCGCCACCACCGGTTACACCGGCGAAGCGGGTTATGAAATCGCGCTGCCGCAAGAGCAGGTGGCTGATTTCTGGCAGAAACTGCTGGCAGCAGGCGTGAAACCGGCCGGTCTGGGCGCGCGCGATACGCTGCGTCTGGAAGCCGGCATGAATCTTTACGGTCAGGAAATGGACGAAGGCGTTTCACCGCTGGCGGCCAACATGGGCTGGACCATCGCCTGGGCACCGGAAGACCGCAATTTTATTGGCCGTGACGCACTGGAAAGACAGCGCGAGCAGGGCACCGAACAGCTTGTAGGACTGGTTCTGACCGAAAAAGGCGTATTGCGTAACGAGATGCCGGTGCATTTTACCGACGCCGCAGGCAACACGCATCAGGGCGCGATCACCAGCGGTTCTTTCTCTCCGACGCTGGGCTACAGTATTGCACTGGCGCGCGTTCCGGCAGGCATTGGCGAACAGGCCATTGTACAGATCCGCAATCGCGAAATGCCGGTAAAAGTCACCAAACCAGGGTTTGTCCGTAACGGCAAACCGCTGGTGCAGTAACGTATTTAATTGAGCAGAAAAAGAAAAATTTAAAACGTTTTCAGGAGATTATCGATGAGCAATGTCCCGTCAGATTTGAAATACGCGTCATCCCACGAGTGGGTACGTTCAGAAGGTAACGGCGTTTACACCGTAGGCATCACCGAACACGCTCAGGAATTACTGGGTGACATGGTTTTCGTTGATCTGCCTGAAGTTGGCCGTGAAGTTGCCGCAGGCGAAGACTGCGCTGTGGCGGAATCCGTTAAAGCGGCTTCAGACATTTACTCGCCAATCAGCGGCGAAATCGTCGCGGTTAACGGCGAACTGGAAGGTTCCCCGGAGCTGGTCAACAGCGAGCCCTACGGCACCGGTTTCCTGTTCCAGATTAAAGCGTCAGATGAAAGCGAACTGGCTAACCTGCTTGATGCACAAGCCTATGCCGCCTCTGTCGAAGAATAAACAAGACTGCACGACCGCCCCGTAACCCGCTTGCGGGGCAAATCAAAACCCGTAACTTTTGTCAGTATCCCAAGACACCTCCAGCAGATTCCAGGAATGCGTAGCAAATGACTCAGACTCTCAGCCAACTCGAACACAGCGAAGCCTTTATTGGCCGCCATATCGGCCCGTCTTCTCAGCAGCAGCAACAGATGCTGGAAGCGGTCGGCGCGGATTCCTTAAACGCGCTGATCCAGCAGATCGTTCCGGTCGATATCCAGTTGCCGGGGCCACCGGCCGTCGGCGACGCCGTAACGGAACATCAGGCGCTGGCTGAGCTGAAAGCCATTGCCAGCCAGAACCAGCGCTATAAATCCTACATCGGTATGGGTTACAGCGCGGTGCTGACACCGCCGGTTATCCTGCGCAACATGCTGGAAAATCCGGGCTGGTATACCGCGTATACCCCGTATCAGCCGGAAGTGTCTCAGGGCCGTCTTGAAGCGTTGCTCAACTTCCAGCAACTGACGCTGGATCTGACCGGTCTGGATCTGGCTTCAGCCTCTTTGCTCGACGAAGCAACTGCCGCCGCCGAAGCCATGGCGCTGGCAAAACGTGCCAGCAAACTGAAAGACGCTAACCGTTTCTTCGTGGCTGACGACGTGCATCCGCAAACGCTGGACGTGGTGCGTACCCGTGCAGAAACCTTTGGTTTTGACATCATCGTCGATAAAGCCGAAAAAGTGCTCGAGCTGGAAGGCGTGTTCGGCGTGCTGTTACAGCAGGTGGGCACCACCGGCGAAGTGCACGATTACACCGCGCTGCTGGGCGAACTGAAATCCCGCAAAATCATTACCAGCGTCGCCGCTGACATTATGGCACTGGTGCTGCTGGCCGCACCGGGCAAACAGGGCGCAGACGTGGTCTTTGGTTCCGCGCAACGCTTTGGTGTGCCGATGGGCTACGGCGGTCCGCACGCGGCTTTCTTCGCCTGTGTAGACGAATTCAAACGTTCCATGCCGGGCCGTATCATCGGGGTTTCCCGTGATGCTGCGGGCAAAACGGCACTGCGTATGGCGATGCAGACCCGCGAGCAACATATCCGCCGCGAAAAAGCCAACTCCAACATTTGTACCTCGCAGGTGTTACTGGCCAACATTGCCAGCCTGTATGCGGTATTCCACGGCCCTGAAGGCCTGAAACGCATTGCCTCACGCATTCACCGTCTGACCGACATTCTGGCCACTGGCCTGAAACAGGGCGGCCTGACGCTGCGCCACAACACCTGGTTCGATACGCTGACCGTGGAAGTGAAAGACAAAGCCGCCGTGCTGGAACGCGCGCTGAGCTTCGGCCTGAACCTGCGTACCGACATTCACGGCGCAGTGGGTATCACTCTCGACGAAGCGACTTCCCGTGAAGATGTGCAAATCCTGTTCGCCGCCCTGCTGGGTGACGACAACGGTCTGGATATCGATAAGCTGGACAAAGCGGTATCCACCGACAGCAACTCGATTCCTGCGGCGATGCTGCGTGTGGATCCGATCCTGACGCATCCGGTATTCAATCAGTACCACAGCGAAACCGAGATGATGCGTTATATGCACCGTCTGGAGAAAAAGGATCTGGCGCTGAATCAGGCGATGATCCCGCTGGGTTCCTGCACCATGAAACTGAATGCTGCGGCCGAAATGATCCCGATTACCTGGCCGGAATTCGCGGATCTGCACCCGTTCTGCCCGACAGAACAGGCTGGCGGCTATCAGCAAATGATTGGTCAGTTGTCACAATGGCTGGTTCAGCTCACCGGTTACGACGCGGTGTGTATGCAGCCAAACTCGGGTGCGCAGGGCGAATATGCCGGTCTGCTGGCGATTCGTCGCTACCACGAAAGCCGTAACGAAAGCAGCCGCCATATCTGTCTGATCCCAAGCTCCGCGCACGGGACCAACCCGGCATCCGCGCAGATGGCGAGCATGACTGTGGTGGTAGTGGCTTGTGACAAACAGGGCAACATCGACCTGAGTGACCTGCGTGAGAAAGCCGCGAAAGCGGGCGATGAGCTCTCTTGTATCATGGTGACGTACCCGTCAACGCACGGCGTTTACGAAGAAACCATCCGCGAAGTTTGCCAGATTGTGCATCAGTACGGCGGTCAGGTTTACCTCGACGGCGCGAACATGAACGCACAGGTCGGCATTACCACGCCGGGTTACATCGGCGCGGACGTTTCGCACCTTAACCTGCATAAAACCTTCTGTATCCCGCACGGCGGCGGCGGCCCAGGCATGGGTCCGATTGGCGTGAAATCCCATCTGGCTCCGTTTGTTCCGGGTCACAGTGTGGTGCAGATTGACGGCGTACTGACGCAAAACGGCGCGGTTTCTGCGGCTCCGTTCGGCAGCGCATCCATCCTGCCTATCAGCTGGATGTACATCCGCATGATGGGCGCGGAAGGCCTGAAACAAGCCAGCCAGGTCGCTATCCTGAATGCGAACTACATCGCCACCCGTCTGAAAGACGCGTATCCGGTGCTGTATACCGGCCGTGATGGCCGTGTGGCGCACGAATGTATTCTGGATATTCGTCCGCTGAAAGAAACCACCGGCATCAGTGAAATGGATATCGCCAAACGCCTGATCGACTACGGATTCCACGCCCCGACCATGTCCTTCCCGGTGGCCGGTACGCTGATGGTTGAGCCAACCGAATCTGAAAGCAAAGTGGAACTGGATCGCTTTATCGATGCGTTGCTGGCAATTCGCAGCGAAATCGACCGCGTGGCGAAAGGCGAATGGCCGCTGGAAGACAACCCGCTGGTGAATGCACCGCACGTGCAGAACGAGCTGGTCAGCGACTGGAACCACCCGTACACCCGCGAAGTGGCGGTATTCCCGGCCGGTTACGACAACAAATACTGGCCGACCGTGAAACGTCTTGATGACGTGTACGGGGACAGAAACCTGTTCTGTTCCTGCGTACCGATGTCAGATTACGAGTAAGATTTCCGTCGGCTCTCTCCCTTTCACGGGGAGGGAGCCGATTGCATTTCGGGCCCCCGTTTTTGCCGTTCTGGCAGCACACCCCGCTCAATTTTGTTCAGTAACATTCGCTTATTTTTCATTCAAATAACCATCACATTCCCGCCATGTGACTGACATAAATTCAGGACAGGATAGGCACCTTAATTCGCTGACCGGTATCCTGTAATGCGCCGCATGTTGTTCCCCTACCTGATTTTGCTGCCGACGCTGATTTTTCTGTTTTTATTCACCTATTACCCCTTATTTCAGTCAGCGACGGACAGCCTGTTTGACAGCCGTCTGTCGTCGGATGCCCCGCCGTTTGTCGGCCTGCAAAACTATCTGCGTCTGATTCAGGATTCGGTGTTCTGGCGTGCGCTGCTTAATAACCTCGCCTACATCCTGATGACCGTCGTGCCCGGTATCGTGCTGGCGCTGCTGCTGGCGGTGGCGCTGTGGGAAAACACTTCGCTGAACCGCTGGCTGCGTACCGCATTTTTCTTCCCGATGATTATCCCGCTGGTCAGCGCCGCCACCTTGTGGCTGTTCATTTTCATGCCCGGCATGGGGCTGCTGGATTACACCCTGGCGAAAGTGTTCGGGCCGATGAATAACAATTATCTCGGCATGAGCAACAGTGCGCTGATTGCGCTGAGCGTGATTGGCGTGTGGAAATTCGCCGGTTATTACATGCTGTTTTTCCTCGCAGGATTGCAGTCAATCCCGGCCTCAGCCCGCGAAGCCGCGCTGATGGAAGGGGCGTCGCGTCCGCAGGTTTTCTTCTACATTACGCTGCCGCTGCTGCGCCCGACCATCAGCTTTGTGGTCACCATCGCGCTGATTTATTCCATTACGCAGATCGACCACGTCGCGGTGATGACGCAGGGCGGACCGAATAACGCCACCACCGTGCTGCTGTATTACATCCAGAGTCTGGCCAATGACACCCACGATTTAGGCAAAGCCTCGGCGGCGACCTTCCTGACGCTGGTGTTGCTGTTTGGTTTTTCGATGCTGAACCTGCGGGTGCTGGAAAGAGGGGCGCACTATGAGCGTTGAAACGTCTGAAGTGCCGGTGATGACCGGCAAAAAATCGCGGGCGGCTGCACGTTCGCCGTCGATGTTATTGCGCGGTGCGCGTCGTTCGACGCTGCCGGTTTTACTGCTGTGCGCGGCCTTTTTGTGGATGGCGCCTTTCCTGTGGATGTTGTCTTCGGCGTTCAGCGAAAGCAGTTTTTCGCCGGACATGGCCTCGCTGCTGCCGCGCTTCCCGCTGACGCTGCAAAACTTCCGCGATGCGTGGGACAGCGCCGACTGGCTGCGGCTTTACGCCAACACGATCTTCTTTTCCTTCGGCACCTTTCTGGTTCAGCTGGTGACCATCACCACCGCCGGTTACGTGTTCGCGTATCACGAATTTCGCGGCAAACAGACGCTGTTCTACCTGCTGCTGATCCAGCTGATGATCATGCCGGTCATCATGATGGTGCCGAACATGATGATCCTCAAACAGTTCGGCCTGCTCAACACATTGACCGGCGTGATGATGCCGTACTTCGCGTCGGCGTTTGGCGTGTTTCTGATGCGTCAGGCGTTTCTCAGTATTCCCCGTGAAATCGAAGAAGCCGCGCTGATGGAAGGTTGCCGCTGGTGGCAGGTGGTGTTCCGCGTACTGATCCCGATGTCGTGGCCCGCCATTCTCGCCTTTGCCACCGTCAGCATTACCTATCACTGGAATGAATATCTCTGGCCGCTGATGGTGCTTAACGATCCGGACAAACAGGTGCTGACCGTCGGGCTGGTGTCTTTCGCGATGGGCGCGGAATCGGGCGGGCAGTGGGGCTTAATCACCGCCGGAACGCTGATGGTGTGCCTGCCGCTGATGCTGGCGTTCATTATTTTTCAGAAACAGTTCCTGAAAAGTTTCGGCTTTTCCGGGATCAAATAAAGGAGTCATCCATGTTTTTAGCTCAGATTTCTGACATGCACTTTCGCAGCCAAGGCCGCAAACTGTATGACTTTATCGATGTGAACGGCTGTAACGCCGAAGTCGTCAGCCAGCTGAATGCGCTGGAAGAACAACCGGATGCGGTGGTGATCACCGGCGATATCGTCAACTGCGGTCTGCCGCAGGAATATGAGGTGGCACGCCGCACGCTGGGTAATCTGCGTTATCCGCTGTTTATCATTCCCGGTAACCACGACGACAAAGCCCAGTTTCTGGAAGCGCTGCATCCGTTGTGTCCGCAGCTCGGCACCGACCCGCAGAATATGCGTTACGCCATCGATGATTTCGCGATGCGCCTGCTGTTTGTCGATTCCAGCCTGGCGGGAGAATCGAAAGGATTCCTGACGCTGGAAACGCTGGCGTGGCTGGAAGGTCAGCTGGAGCAGGGCGGTGATAAACCGACGGCGGTGTTTATGCACCATCCGCCGGTGAAAGTTGGTTCGGCGCAGATGGACGCCATTTCCTGCGAAAACGGCGACCAGTTGCTGGCGCTGATCGACCGCTTCCCGTCGCTGGTTCGCGTGTTCTGCGGCCACACGCACCGCCTGATTTTCACCCAGTACAAACAGGCAATCATCACTACCATTCCCGGCACGGTGCATCAGGTGCCGTATTACCACCACAATCCGGCGCCGTTTTATAACCTCGAACCGGCGGCCTGCGTCATGCACCGTCTGGTGGATCAAACCGGGCTGGTCAGCTATCTGCACCCGCTGTCGCAGTATCCGGGGCCGTATCTTTACGACGCGCAAATCAGTTGCCCGGTGGATGATCAATGATGTCTGGCATTCGTCTGGAAAATATCACCAAACAGTTTGAAGGCAGCACGGCGGTGAATCAGCTGTCGCTGGAGATCGCCGACGGCGAATTTCTGGTGCTGGTCGGGCCGTCGGGTTGCGGAAAAAGCACCCTGCTGCGTCTGCTGGCGGGGCTGGAAGAGGTCAGCGACGGGCGCATTATGCTCGACGGCAATGACATCTCTGCGCTGCCGCCGCGCGAACGTAATTTCTCGATGATCTTCCAGAACTACGCGCTGTTCCCGCACATGACCGTCGAGCAAAACATCACGTTCGGTATGCGCATGCGCAACGAACCGAAAGATCAGCATCAGGCGCGTGTGGATCGCGTGGCCGGACTCTTGCAGCTGGAGCCGCTGCTTAAACGCAAACCGGGCAAACTCTCCGGCGGGCAGCGCCAGCGTGTGGCAATGGCGCGCGCCATTGTGCGCGATCCGAAGCTGTTTCTGATGGATGAACCGCTGTCCAATCTCGATGCACGGCTGCGTACGGAGGTGCGCGACGGCATCATGCAGCTGCACCAGCAGCTGAAAACCAGCACCGTTTACGTCACGCACGATCAGATGGAAGCCATGACCATGGCGGACAGGATCGCCGTGCTGGATAAAGGCCATCTGCAACAAATCGGCGCACCGGAAACGCTTTACGCGCATCCAGCCAACCTGTTTGTCGCCGGATTTATCGGCACGCCGTCGATGAATCTGTTTTTGCTGCCGTGCGCCGCTGGCGTGCTGACAGTCGAAAACCAGCCGGTACGTCTGCCGCAGACGGAACATGCGCAGGCGCTTGCTGACGTGTATCTGGGCATCAGACCCGAACACATCAGCGACCGGCCGTTGGAAGGCGAAAGTCTGCAATTGCAGGCGACGCTGACCTACCGCGAACTGCTCGGCGCGGAGTATCTGTGCCACGCCGACACGTCGCTTGGCAAAATTCGTTATGTTCGTAAAAACCAGCTGCGGGAAAACAGCCGGGACATTCCGCAACCCGGCGACCGCATCACCTTGTATTTCTCTTTGCACGACCTTCATCTTTTTTCAGGCCAAAACCAGCAGAATCTGCACCAGGAGAATCACCTTCATGCGTAAAACTCATGCGCTGGCGCTCGCCATCGGCTTCATTGCCGCAGGCACGGCGTCCGCCAAAGAAAATATCGATTTCATGTTCCCTGCGCCGGTTGACGGCAAGCTGACCATGGAAATGACCCGCGTTATCAAAGAGTTCAACCAGTCACAAACGGATATCGAGGTGCGCGGGATTTTCACCGGCAACTACGACACCACCAAAGTCAAAGCCGAAGCGGCGGCCAAATCCGGTCAGCCTCCGGCACTGGTGATCATGTCCGCCAACTTCACGGCGGATCTGGCGATCAAAAACGAAATTCTGCCGATGGACGAACTGTTCAGATTCGGCGATCAGAAAGCCACGCCGTTCCTGACGCAAAACTTCTGGCCCGCCATGCGCCAGAACGCCCAGCTTAACGGCGTGACGTACGCGATCCCGTTCCATAACTCGACGCCAATCCTCTATTACAACAAAGACATGTTCGCCAAAGCGGGCATTACCGCGCCGCCGAAAGACTGGGATGAATTGCTGGAAGACTCGAAAAAGCTGACGGATGCGGCAAAAGGGCAGTGGGGCATCATGTTGCCATCGACTAACGATGACTACGGCGCCTGGATTTTATCCGCGCTGACCCGTGCCAACGGCGGCCAGTATTACAACGCCGATTATCCGGGCGAAGTGTATTACGACAAACCGTCCACGCTGGGCGCGCTGCACTTCTGGCAGAATCTGGTGTATCGCGACAAAGTGATGCCGTCGGGCGTGCTCAATTCTAAACAAATCAGCGCGGCGTTCTTCTCCGGTAAACTCGGCATGACCATGCTCAGCACCGGGGCGCTGGGCTTTATGCGTGAAAACACCAAAGATTTCGAACTGGGCGTGGCGATGATGCCCGCTAAAGTGCGCAACGGCGTGACCATCGGCGGAGCGAGTCTGGTGAGCTTTAAAGGCATTTCTGACGGGCAGAAAAAAGCGGCTTACACCTTCCTGCAATATCTGGTCAGCCCGAAAGTGAACGGCGTCTGGAGCCGATTTACGGGCTATTTTTCACCGCGCATGGCGTCTTATGACACACCGGAAATGAAGGACTATCTGGCGAAAGACCCGCGAGCGGCGATTGCGCTGGAACAGCTGAAATACGCCTATCCGTGGTATTCGACCTATGAAACCGTGGCAGTGCGTCAGGCGATGGAAAATCAGCTGGCGGCACTGGTGAATGACGAGAAAGTCACGCCGGAAGCCGCAGCCGCACAGGCACAGAAAGACGCCGATACACTCATGAAACCTTACGTGGAATCGACGTCGCTGGCCGTGCCGAAGTAGTTGGTCTTGCGCCTTCCCCTCTCACGAGGGGAAGGTTTTATTACTTCAGCCAGCCTTGCTGATGGGCGTTATCCAGATGGCCGCGGATGTGCTGCCACAGTTCAGGATGGATATCGGCGATAAAGGCATTACGCGCTAACACCTGCTCCAGACGGATATTATTTTCCACCCAGCTTTGGCCCTGATTACTCAGGTTCATGACCATCGGCATCACGCGGTCGATCACCAGCGCAAAGCGCGCTTCTGCGGTTTCGCCCGCTTCGTATTCATTCCATAACGCCAGGAACTGCGTATTTAGCGGCGCAGGCAGCAGGCCGAACAGGCGTTTTGCGGCAATGATTTCCTGATCGCGAACCGCCGCGCGGGCAGCGAGATCGTAAACCAGCACATCACCGGCATCGATTTCGACGATATCGTGGATCAATGCCATACGAATGACCTTGTTAATATCAACGTCTTGTGGCGCATAAGGCGCCAGAGACATCGCTGCCACGGCGAAATGCCAGCTGTGTTCCGCGGAGTTTTCCTGACGATCGGTGCCTAACACTTTGGTGCGACGCTGCACGCTTTTCAGCTTGTCGATTTCCATCAGGAACTGAAAAACGTCGGTCATGGCGCCGAAATTCAGCGGGGAAGTTGCTACAGACATGGTCAAACCTTAGTCATATTGACGGCATTGTTAATGGCGTTATCAGAGATTTCCGGTACACCTTAATCCCTTGATGACAAAAAATCATGTTTTTGGGTGCGGAATAATCCGTCATCTGAAGAATGTAATAGGGAGGGATTATAAACAAAGTGAATGAATTGAAGGGGCTCCGGTGATGAGCCTCCTGAAATGATGATCCTGCTAAGAGCCTGTTACAGGAGGAAATACTCCATTTTAGCGTACAGGTGTACACTGGAATCATTCTCAGCTACTCTGCGGGTCAGGATATTTTATAACCTGCCGTTTTATTGTTATGCCTCGAGGGTTTTCATCGTATGGGTAAGACGTCTCCATCACCACAGGGATATCCGTGGGCTGAAGAGATTGCCAACAGCCTGAGTCACGGCGTTGGTTTGGTTTTCGGGATTGTCGGGCTGGTGCTTTTGCTGGCTCAGGCTCTGGCTGATAACGCCAGCGCCGTGGCAATCACCAGTTACAGCGTGTACGGCGGCAGCATGATTTTGCTGTTTTTAGCCTCCACGCTCTATCACGCCATTCCGCATCAGAAAGCGAAATACTGGCTTAAAAAGCTGGATCACTGCGCCATTTACCTGCTGATTGCCGGAACTTACACGCCGTTCCTGCTGGTCGGCTTAAATTCCCCGCTGGCAAAAGGGATGATGGCGGTGATCTGGGGGCTGGCGCTATTTGGCGTGATTTTCAAACTGGTATTCGCCCACCGGTTTGAAGTGCTTTCATTGATCACCTATCTGACCATGGGCTGGTTGTCGCTGGTGGTGATTTATCAGCTGGCGATGAAACTGCAGCCTGGCGGCGTCTGGTTGCTGGCGATTGGCGGCGTGGTGTACACGCTGGGCGTGATTTTCTATGCCTCGGAAAGGATCCGCTACGGTCACGCCATCTGGCACGGATTTGTGCTCGGCGGGAGCGCCTGTCACTTTCTGGCGATCTATTTCTACGTGTAGCTTTTAAGCCGTAAGAGAGAAGCGGAGCCGTGGCTCCGCTTTTTTGTGCCTGCTATTTACCTGCCCACCACTGCACCAGCGAAGGCACCGGTTGCAAATCGTAATGCGCTTCCCCCAGCAGATGATTGAGGATTTTCGCCGAGCGCCAGGCGGTCAGCGTCAGTTGCCCTTCCGCGCTGCCATGGCTGTGAATACCGGCATTGACCGCGTAAATGCGGTTCTGTTCAGGGCCGTCCCAGCGCAGATTGAAATTCGGCTGCAGCGGCAAATGCTGCTCACGATCGTAAGGGATCCTCCCGAGCATGGGCGCGAGATAGTCCGGTAAACCGGGGCGATAGCCGGTCGCCAGGATCACAATATCCGCACTGAAATGTTCTTCGCAGTTTTCCAGCCCGTGTCTTGCCTGCAAACTGAAATCTCCTGCGTCATTGCGCGCGATATGATCGAGCGCGCGGTGCGGCAGTAAACGTACATTGCGCGGCTGATGCAGGACGTCAAAACGGTGATAAAGCTGCTTATAGATATCTTCCAGCGTGTGGTAACTGATGCCGTCGGAAGGCAGTTTTTGCGTGGCAATCTCCCGCTCGCGCACCTCTTCGGGCAGGGTATAAAAATAATTCACATATTCAGGCGTGAAGTATTCATTGGTGAAAATCGATTCATCCAGAGGCTGAAAATTCGGGCGTCTCGACAGCCAGCTCAGCTCGGCGAATTCGCCCCAGTGGCCGCTTAGCGCGTTGAGAATGATATCGGCACCACTTTGCCCGCCACCGACCACGGCAATACGTTTGCCGGTGAAATCGGGTTCACGCAGTTCAATTTCAGCGGCATGAAAACAATTCTCCCCCAGCGCCGCGCGGGCCGCTTTAGGGATCCACGGCGCATGACCGGTGCCGAGACAAATATTGCGCGCGCGGTGCTCGCCTTTTTCACTCTGCACCACAAACTCCTGCCGCTTATCGTCGAAATCGATACTTTCTACCGGCGCAGAAAAATGCAAATTGGGGATGCGGTCGCACGCCCAGCGCAGGTAATCGGAAAACTCATCGCGGCTGATGATCAGCTGTTCCGTTGCCAGAAAGCGGTAAATTTTCTTCTGTTCCACCAGATAATTGATGAAGGAAAATTCGCTGCGTGGGGCGACGGTGGTCACCAGATCTTGTAAGACATAGGTCTGCATGGTGGCGGTTGGCAACAACATGCCAGGGTGCCAGCTGAATTCCGGGTTTGCATCAAAGAAGGCGGTGTTGAGTTTCTCCGTATCTTTTGCCATCGCGGCCAGGCTCAAATTGAAGGGGCCGATGCCAATACCTATCAAATCCTTCGCGGGCATCTTTCTGTTCCTTGTGTTTTATAAAATGTTTTGGAAAGTGCCTTAAGCATAGATCAGCCATTGGCGACTGACATTTTTCTCGATAACTTATCGAAATATTCCTAAACTCAGTCACTTCGCTATTTATTCCTCAATGATTAAAAAGGATTAGCTATGACCCGCCTGCGCCGTTTTAAACAAGTTGATGTGTTCACCGCCGAGCCGCTCAAAGGCAATGCGCTGGCTGTGATCCTGGATGCCGAAGGTCTGACAGACGACGACATGTTCGCCATGGCCCGCTGGACCAACCTTGCGGAAACGGCATTTGTGCTCACACCTACGTCACCGGAAGCTGATTACCGCGTGCGGATTTTCACCACCGATAAAGAGCTGCCATTCGCCGGGCACCCGACTCTCGGCACGGCGTATGCGCTGTTGCAAAGCGGGCTGAAACCAAAGAACTCAGGCTATCTGGTGCAGGAATGCGGTGTCGGGCTGGTGCAGGTGAAACAGCTGGCAGAAGGCGGACAGGCATTTTCCGCACCTCCGGCGGTGCTCAAACCGCTGGAAGAAGAGCACTTCGCCTTGCTGGCGACCGCACTGCGCGGGGGCAAAATCCAGGCCGATGTGACGCCGGTTACGGTCGACATGGGCATCATCTGGCTGGTGGTGCGGATGGAAAGCGCGCAGGATTGCCTGAATATTTCTGCCGATGCAGCAGCCGTCAGTCAGCTCCAAAAACAGCTGGGAGTTAATGGCATCGCGGTTTACGGTTTGCACGACGACAGCGTTGCGGCAGATTATGAAGTGCGGGCGATTATTGATGAAGACGGTGTGCTGAAAGAAGACCCGGTCACCGGCAGCGCCAATGCCTGTCTGGCAAGGGTTCTGAAAGCGGCAAACTTCCCGGATGGCGCACATATGGCAGAGACCTACCGTGTACGGCAGGGCACAAAACTTCAGCGCGAGGGCCGCGTGACGGTCACTTTCGTTGACGGCGAACCCTGGATCGGAGGGGATTCCGTTACCCTGATCGACGGCACGTTAGACCTGTAATCCGCCGTCAGTCTGACGTTGCATGGCGACTGCTCACGCATGACCGGCCAGGAGTGTCATGCGTGTTCGCAGGGATGGCTGAATGAGAAAGCAAGAGCCGGAGGGCAGGCGGCAGATCCCCGGTTTATGCTGATGTTCATCCAGTCAGTCAATGTGAGGCAAAAAATGTCAGGCAAAACTGAAATCCTTCCCCGGTCAGTAACGATCGACAATGACAGCATCCAGAGTGAGGATCCGCGCTGGCTGGCGGTGATTAACTGTGATGCCAGCGCAGATGGCAAATTTGTATACGCGGTAAAAACCACCGGTATTTACTGCGCGCCTTCCTGCCCGTCGCGGCAGCCTAAAGCGGAAAATATTGTCTATTTCGACAGTGCTGAAGATGCCGAGCAGGCAGGCTTCAGGCCCTGTAAACGCTGTCGCCAGGGGCTGATTTCACTGGCGCAATTTCACGCGCAGCGTGTGGCGCAAGCCTGCCGTCTGCTGGAAGCATCGACAGACGTACTGACGCTGGATCAGCTGGCCGGCACTGTTGGCATCAGCGCTTACCATTTTCACCGTCTTTTCAAAGCCCATACAGGTGTGACGCCGAAAGAGTATCAGCAGGCGCAGCGTGCGCGCCGTGTACGCGAAAAGCTGACGGATACGGCTACGGTCACCGAGGCCATTCACGCGGCCGGATATTCTTCCGACGGGCGTTTTTATGAGGCGTCCGCGGCGACGCTGGGCATGACGCCGCAGGCTTTCCGCTCGGGTGGGCGTGATGTGCGCGTCTGGTTTGCGATTGCAGAATCTTCGCTCGGCGCGATCCTGATCGCTGAAAGCCAGCGAGGGATTTGCGCGATCTTACTCGGCGATGACCCGACGGCATTGATCATTGAGCTGCAAAATCGCTTTCCGCAGGCTGAATTGCTGGGCGGCGACCCGGACTTTGAACAGCGTATCGCTTCGGTCATTGGTTTCATCGAAGCGCCGCAGTTGGGGCTGGATCTGCCGCTGGATATTCGCGGCACGGCATTTCAACAGCGAGTCTGGCAGGCATTGCGCGAGATCCCGGTCGGCTCCACTGCCAGTTACGCGGATATTGCCCGCAAAATTGGCGCACCCAAGTCAGTTCGCGCTGTGGCCGGAGCCTGTGCCGCAAACGTGCTGGCGGTGGCGATCCCCTGCCATCGGGTGGTAAAAACCGACGGTCATATTTCTGGTTATCGCTGGGGCGTCGAGCGCAAGCGTAGTTTGCTGGCGCGCGAGGAAAAAAGCTGACTATACTGGCCTGAGCGTTATTTTTCCGATACTTACCCAGATAAAGTGAGGGATCCTGTGCCTGTTTTAACATTCCGTTTTGCGCAGCCAGCCGATATTGATGCGCTGGCTGCATTACACGTTGCTATCTGGCGTGATACCTATCGCTCTCTGGCACCCGCAGAGGCGTTTTCCGCGCTCGATGTGCCGCGTCGTAAAATCTTCTGGCAGGACAAGTTTGAACATCCCGCTGAATCACAATGCATTTTACTGGCCGAGGCTGACGGAAAACTGGCGGGATTTTGTCTGGCGTCTGCTTCATCCAATCCTGAATTTGGGGAAATGGCTGAAATTAAATTCCTGTATGTTTCTGGTGATTTTAAACGTCAGGGCATAGGCAAGCGTTTAATCAGCGACGCTGCCCGATATCTCGCGGCAGCGGGCTATCGGGCTGCCGGGCTGGGCGTGGTAGAGGGCAACGAATCCGCCATCCGTTTTTATGCCGCTCTGGGTGGCCGGGAAGCCGGACGCTATACCGATGCCGGGCCACTATGGCGTTCACGCAATATCATTTACGCCTGGCCAGATATTACAGTGCTTTCCGCCAGGCAATAATCTTTTGCTATCACATGTTCCGCGTCAGTGAAAATGCGGGACATGTTTTACTTTCTCAGTGCTTCAAGTCGCTGTTTCTGCTGGCCTTCAGGTGTGAAATTCTCCGCGCTCAACCACTGTTCAAACATGCTTTTCGACGCCGGCCATTCATGATCGAGCAGCGAGAACCAGAGAGTGTCGCGATTGCGACCTTTGTTGACCAGCGCTTGCCTGAATGTCCCTTCGTATTGAAACCCAAAACGCTCCGCGGCCAGTTTTGACGGTTCATTCAGGCTGTGACATTTCCACTCACAGCGGCGATATTTAAGGGTTTCAAACAGATAGCGTTGCAACAGGTAAATAGCTTCCGTGCCAAAACGTGAGCGTTTCATCAGCGGCGACCAGTTTACCCAACCAATTTCCGCAACGCCGTGGACGGCATCGATACGCATCAAAGCAACGCTGCCGATTGCCCGCTGTGTGGCGAGGTCGATGACGGCGAAAAACAGCGGATCCTGGCTTTTCTCCTGCTGAGCAATAAACGCATCACAATCTGACTGCGTGGCAGGACGATCCACCGAGAAATAAGTCCAGTCACGGTTGTCATCAATGCTATGCCAGGCGTTAAACAAATCCTGACTGTGGCGTTCACTTTTCAGTGGCTCAAGGCGGCACCAGAGGCCATCAAGCTGGACGTGCGTCGGTTTTTCTCGCGGTTGCCAGTCGGGCAGGGCATCGCCGATGGGCTGACCAAAGTGGTTGAGCGTTGTCATAGCGGTTTCCATTCACTTTCGAAGAACACCCATAAAATCAGAACGTATTGATGACCGCAACCGGCGCGATAATAAAAGTCTGGTAAGCGGAGAAATCTCTCCGCTTTGTTTCCTTATCCCGCTCGCTGAGTGAGCCGGTTTATAAACGCTGGCATTTATAATCGCCCGGCACTGCCGCAAATTCTGATCTTCTCCTCGACCACTTTCTGCATGGCACGTTTTCCCGGCACAATGTATTTACGCGGATCGTTGGCGTCAGGATGTTCAGAAAAATACCCTTTCACCGCATTGGCAAAGGCGATCTTCAGCTCCGTGGCAACATTGACTTTACAGATCCCCAGTTCAATCGCCTGATGGATCATATGCTCCGGGATCCCCGAGGCACCGTGTAACACCAGAGGAATATCGACCTGCTGGCGAATTTGCCCCAGCCGGGTGAAATCCAGTTTGGGCTCTCCCTGATACAAGCCGTGAGCAGAACCGATCGCGACGGCAAGCGAGTCAATACGGGTCGTTTCCACAAAGTGTTTTGCCACAACCGGATCGGTGAAAAAGCTGTCGCCGTCTTCCACCACCAGATCGTCTTCCTGCCCGCCAAGACGCCCGAGCTCAGCCTCTACGCTGGCGTCAAATGCGTGACAAAAGCGTACCGTCTGGCAGACCTTTTCGATGTTTTGCGCCAGGGGCAGGTGGGAAGCATCGACCATGACGGAGCGGATCCCCGCCCGGACTTTTGTCTCTATATCGGTCTGTTCTTCATGATGATCCAGATGCAGCGCCAGCGGAATGCCGTATTGGCGTGCCGCTTCCTGACATATCGACAGCAGATAATCGGTTCCCGCATAGCTGAATGTTCCCGGTGTTCCCGCCAGAATCACTGGCGAGCTCATGGCCGCTGCGGTTTCTGCCACCACCTGAACGGTTTCGAGATTGTGGACGTTAAAGGCTGGCACCGCATAACCTTCGCGTTGTGCCGCCAGCAGCATTTCCCTGTTTGAAATGAGATACATTGCTTCAGCTCCCTGTCATATCCAGCAGAATTTTTCCGGTCATGGGTTTGCCCGCCAGTGCAGTCACATCCGCCACGAACTCCTGCGGATTGCCAACGCTCGCGATAAGCGGCTCAAGGTTCAATTTGTTTTCGGCAAACAGCTGCGTTGCCTGCTGCCATTCACTGCCTGGCCACGGCGCAGAGTAATTCATCCAGCTGCCCTGCAACGTCAGCTCTTTGCGCAGGATATGGCTGAAGGTGGCGACGTTAAGCGTCAGTTCTTTATGCAAGGTACCGACCAGAACGACCTGCGCTTTGGGCCCGGCTATATCCAGCGAGAGTGCCACGGTCTGCGGAGTACCGGCGGTTTCAATGATCAACTGGTCAAAGCGACGTTCGTGGTTATGCTGACGGATTTCTTCAGCATTCATTTCAGCGCTGTTGCAGGCATGGCTGGCACCGGTTCTCAGTGCCAGATCCAGGCGTTGCTGATTGATATCAATCGCTGTCACGGATTTTGCGCCTGATGCCGCAGCCGCCTGGATGATCAACTGGCCGATAGTGCCTGCTCCAATCACGATCACCTCTTTGCCCTCACATCCCCCCGCGAGTTTTAATGCGTGCAGGCCGACGGTAATGGGCTCCAAAAATGCGCCCTGAATAAGGGAAGAACTTTCGGGAAGCCGGAATAAATTTTTACGGGAAACCACGACAAACTCTGCGTGGCCGCCGTCGCGGCGTGACCCAATAAACTGATAGTGCTTACACTGTGAGTAAGCCTCTTTACGGCATTCTTCACATTTAAAACAGGGTAATAACGGCACGCAAGCCACAGCATCACCTTCCTGAATATCATCAACATCTTTTCCGATACTGACCACGTGGCCGCTGAATTCATGTCCCAGCGTGATGGGATAAAAATGTGCACCCTGGGAGAAAATACGTGGAATGTCGGATCCACAGAGGCCGGAATAGGCAATGCGCACCAGCACATCATCCGGGGCGTTCAGCACAGGCATCGGGCATTCTTCCACGGTCATCGCCCCGCCAGCATTTACAACGACAGATTTCATAGTCGATTTCCTTATGGCGGGGGAATTCCCCCGCCGGATGAAGATTTACGCGTTAGCCTGAGCTGCGGCCAGTTTTTCAGTTTTGGTGAAGTTGTGGGCACGACGCCATGTGAGGAATACTCCAATGGCATAAAGCGTGCCGATGATGCTCAGCCCGGCAACGTTTTTCAGTGTGCAAAGTTGAATCAACAGATAGGTGACAGGTGACCCGCCCTGATCCATCGACGCCACTCTGCCGCCTGCGCTTAGCGCACCGGCATTTGCAGCCAGCTGGGTGTGCAAATCGATAGTTTGCGTGGCAATCCACAACGTGATGCTCATGATGATGCAGCCTGAGATCAGCGTGCGGAACAGGTTGCCCTGATGTACAGCAACGGCGATGGCGACAAAGAAACCGATGGTGGCGAGGTCCCCAAACGGAAGCACCTGATTTCCCGGAACCAGCACGGCGATCAAAATTGTCAGCGGGATAAAGATCAGGCTGGCTGAGACGACGGCGGTATGACCGAGTAACAGCGCCGGATCCAGACCAATCAGGAACTCCTGTCCTCCAAAGCGCGCCTGCAGGCGGGTACGGGCATGGCGTGCAATTGGCGTTAAACCGTCCATGATGGGTTTGATCACCCGTGGCATCAGCAACATGACCGCCGCGGTTTTGACTGCCAGCTGTAATACGCCCTTGATGTCATATCCGGCGAGATAACCGATGATAAGGCCCATCACAAAACCGACAGTGACCGGCTCGCCAAACGGACCAAAGCGTTTCTGGACATCATCTGCGCTGAAGTGGATCTTGTTCAGCCCTGGGATTTTATCAATGAGAGTATCTACCAGCACGGCGATCGGGCCGAGATAGGCCGAGGAGCCGTGAGGAATAGCGATACCTTCGAGATTGAAGAAGTCCCGCGTATCTTTGGCAAACCAGTCACCCAGCTTGTAGATAAACGCCGCATGAACCACCACCCCCATGATCCCCAGCCAGTACGAGCCCGTCGCGAGATGCAACATTGCGCCGGTGAAGGTCATATGCCAGATGTTCCAGATATCCACGTTGACCACGCGCGTCATGCGGGTCAGCAACATAATGATGTTCACACCGATAGCAATCGGAATAGCAACCAGCGCAATTTGCGATGCCCAGGTCATCGGTGACGATCCCGGCCAGCCGATATCCACGACTTGTAAATTGATTTCAAAATGTTCAGCCATCGCTTTCGCTGCAGGCCCGATGGAATCCAGCATCAGACCAATGACCAGCCCGATACCCACAAACCCAATGCCAATGTGAATGGCAGATTTAAACGAATCGCCTAATTTCATCCCTAATATCAGCGAGAAAATGATGATTACGCCGGGCAACATGACGGTTGGCCCGAGATCGAGGATGTAGCGCATTATTTCGGTAAACATGGCTCACTCCTGCAGCAGGGTCAGTATTTGTTCGCGCAAAGCTTCCATACCGACGCCGGAAATAAACGGCATCCCATGTACGACGGGAATGCTGCCGAACGTGCGGTCAACTTTGGCCGTGGTACAAATCAGGTGGACGCCGTCCATGTAGGTTTCAATTTCCGTCACGCGGCACTGCACGAGATCCACTTTGATGCCGTGTGCTTTGCATAACTCTTTGATTTCTTCTGCTGCCAGGGTTGAGGTGGCAACGGCTCCGCCGCAGGCAACAATAATTTTTCGTTTCACGGTAAGGCTCCTTGATGGTCTGTTTTTTGGTGTTATTTTTTTGTAAGGCTTTGGGTACAGTTTGAATCACAGGGGGTTCAGGTTTACACCGCGGCAGCGTTCTCCGGCGCCGGGACAAAAACGTGTTGTTTAAACAGTTCTGCCAGCTGGTCTTCAGGCACAGTGAGCAGGCTTTCGTAAAACGTGGGTTCCTGCAGCTGGCTGAATAATTTGCGCAATAACACCAACTGCTCAGAGGGATGGGTGACGATCAACGCAATAATCAGCGAAGCCGCGACAGTGCCTTCATCATCAGCCTGGAAAAACTCCACTGGTGCGTCCGGACGGATCAGATAAATGGACGGGGTTCGGGCGTGCATGGCTTCGCAATGCGGAATAGCCACCGCATGGTGTTCGAGCTGAATGCCGGTTGGAAATTCCGCTTCACGAATCAATAACGCCTGTGGATAGCTGGTTTGTACAACGCCCGCCTGCACCATAGATTCACCAATGTGCGTCAGTGCTTCGTGGTAATCCTCGAAGGCGATGCCTGTTTTTACAAACACCTGGCAGTTATGCATGGCTGCATTCTCCACAGGCCGTCACTTGTGGCGTGCAGCCGAAGTGATAGGCACGTAATACATCCTGGATTTTGTCGATGATCAGTTCATGAGGATGGCTGGCAAGTTCACCCGACATCACCCGTTCGAACTGAGCTGGCAGGTACTGACTCAGTAAACCAAGCGGGATATCAAGCGACTGGAGATTACCGATCAGGACTTCCATCGCGCGATTAATACGGGCGTGTGGCCAGTAGTAGCGAATGCGGTCGGAAAGGCTGAAGTGCAGGTCGATAAGTGACAGGCTGAACGTCGGGTTGTAATACTTTTTCCAGTAGCCAGGCTCATCCAGCATCACGCCGTCGATCACTGTGAGGATCTGGCTGCGGGATTCAGGCGCAACCAGGACTTGTTCGATATTGGCCAGCGCGAATACAGCCTCACGCAGCGCAAATGTCAGTGCCGGACCCACTTTGAGGATCGCGTAATGGTCTTTTACCAGATGTCGGTATGAGTCACGGGTCTGGTAATCGGTAGAGTGCGCTTCATAAACCAGCGGGGTGTCATCGATAAAGGCTGATAAATCCTCTGCCAGAGTGGGCTGATAATGGATCACCCGGCTATGGTCAAATTCAACTCCCGGCTGAACAACGACGGCGATAATCCGATCAATGGCACTTTCCAGCCCTGCTTCACGGAATGCCTGATAGTGCATATCCAGCGTCGCTTTGGCATCTTTGGCTTCGGTCACATGAACATGCTTAATCGCGGACGCTTCGCCACCGGGTACCGGAACTTCTGTCCCGATAACGTACGTCAGCATCTGTTTCTGCTGTGGTGTCGCGACCTTTTCCGCGACCTTGCATAAGCGGGCTGCGCGCTGAGCCACAACGAGAGGATCAAGCGGGACAGGATCGTCCGCACAGGACATCGAGGCATCGAGATGGATCTTGCTGAATCCGGCTTCGACGTAGCGTGCTATCAAGACTTCCGCTTTGCTCATCGCACTTTCAGCATTTTCACTCTGCCAGCAATTTGGCCCGAGATGGTCACCTCCCAAAATAAGACGCTGAACCGGAAACCCCAATTTCTCCGCTATTGCGAGCACAAAATCGCGAAAATCAATCGGCAGCATACCGGTGTAACCGCCGTACTGATTAACCTGATTAGATGTAGCTTCAATCAGCACCTTACGACCACTGTGCAGATCTTCTCTTAGCGCGGCCTCGATCACTAAAGGATGAGCTGAGCAGACTGAGCATATCCCGATACTTTCGCCACTCTTATGCTTCCTGATTATTTCTTTCATTTTTCCTCCGTTTGTTTTCGAAGATATTCGTGTCTTTTCGAAAGTCTAACAATAGCGTTGTTTGTGTTTCGTGATGATGATCGTAATATTTCGTAAGTCATTTCATTCGTTTTCTTTCATTTTGGATTGAGGGGCGAGAGAGGGGGATGCTTTCTGGCGAGGCCGGCGGCAAGCTAAGCGTGCTGTATTTCACATCCCCGTTAATTTTTTATCCTCACTTCGATATCTTTTGTTTACACTGTGCGAAATAGGACGTTTTGGACTAAACAGGATGAATACTTACGATCGTCGCAATAAAATTGTTGAATTAGTGAATCAGAAAGGCACCGTTCAGGTTGCTGAGCTTTCGAATGCTTTCGGTGTGTCTGAGGTGACTGTTCGTGCGGATCTGACCCTGCTGGGTCAAAAAGGCGAACTCACCCGGTTTCATGGCGGCGCGGCAAAGCGTGAAGACAAGGCAAGTGACGGGCAGGATAAGCCGCAGGACGAATTGATTCTCGAAGAGCGTTATCTTCAGGCCAGCGATCCTAAAAAGCGCATTGCGCAGGCTGCGGCAGGCATGGTGAAGCCCGGCGATACGGTGATCCTTGATAGCGGTAGCACCACTATGTTGCTGGCTGAGGAACTGGTGAAATCCGGCGATATCACGGTCATTACTAATAACTTACCGGCGGCTTTTGTATTGTCTGAGAACCCGGATATCACGCTGGTTGTTTGTGGCGGAACACTGAGGCACAAAACGCGTTCATTGCATGGCAATATCACGGAGTATGCCTTGCAGGGCATCGTGGCTAACCTGATGTTCGTGGGAGCCGATGGTCTGGATGCGGCGACCGGAATTACGACGTTTAATGAGGGCTACAGCATCAGCGGGATTATGGCCGATGCCGCTCAGCGCGTTGTCGTCGTCACCGATTCCACTAAATTTGGTCGTCGCGGGTATAACCTGGTGCTGCCGATGGAAAAAATCGACACCATCATTACGGACACGGATATCAGCGATGAGGCCCAACAGGCTCTCAGAGACACAGCGATAGACCTCATTCTTGTTTAACTCCTTTCAGGTTGCAGACGTCCGCCTGGTGATGAATGTAATCCACCCGGAGAATCTGGGGAACGGGCAGTTTCAGACGCTGCGTTGAGTATCGAAAACAATGTGAGTCGTTGCAGTAGCAGGCAGATTAATTTGAGAGATAAATTCAGGAAAGGGTGGTCGCCGCGTTGTTTCTGTGCGGCTGCAAAGAGGGGAGCCGATATTTTTTAAACCTTAGGCGAAGTCTTTCTGTTCGTGTTTTATATGTGACATGCAGTTCACCCTTTTTCAGCCGCAGGCTTTGCACGGTCGTTCCTGGATTTAGCTGTGAACGATGGCCACGGTTTACTTTTCAATGATTCAGCGGTTGGCAGAGTGAGTTCATTCCTTTACGCTTACATTTTTAGTCGGCGTTTGCTGGTCATCTGGAGTGGAATATGTTGCGCGTTATCGATACGGAAACCTGTGGATTGCAAGGTGGTGTGGTTGAAGTTGCTTCTGTCGATATCGTAGATGGACAGATCGTCAATCCGATGAGCGATCTGGTGCGTCCCGACCGTCCTATTAGCTATCAGGCGATGGCAATTCATAAAATAACTGAAGCCATGGTGGCCGATAAACCCTGGATAGAGGACATCATTCCTCGTTACCACGGGAGCCCATATTATGTTGCTCATAACGCCAGCTTTGACCAGCGTATGCTCCCTGAGATGTCAGGCGAATGGATTTGTACTGTCAAACTTGCGCGACGTTTATGGCCTGGCATCAAGTACAGCAATATGGGGTTATACAAATCCCTCAAGCTGCAAGTGGAAACGCCTGCGGAGCTTCATCATCACCGTGCGCTTTTTGACTGCTATATCACGGCGGCGTTATTGATTCGGATTATGGATGAGTCAGGCTGGACACCTGAACAGATGGTGACGATCACCGGGCGTCCTGCGCTGGTGAGCACAATGATGTTCGGTAAATATCGTGGAAAAAAAATTGAGGAAATCGCGCAAGATGATCCGGCATATTTGTGCTGGATGCTTAATAACATCAAAGAATTAACGCCAGATTTGCGAATGACGCTCAAGCACTATTTAGAAGCACAGTAAATGCTCTTCCAATCTGCTTCCTTCGCAACGAAGGACAGATGTGAAAATAATCACTGGCACTAACTGCACAGAAAGCCGCACATCTCACGGGCTGCGGCTTTTTTAAAAACCCCATACTTATTTATTAATCCTGTTCCACGGCATGTTGGAAAGCAGGATCGCCATTCCACACCAGCCGCTGATACCCGCAAAAAGAAGGCCCGCACCGACGAATCCGGACAAAAGAAATAAGCTTGTATCGATTGTGTATCCCATCAGGATCCCGATAAGGATAAGCGTTCCGGCTGCGATTTGAACTTGTCGCATGATCGGAAGCGGCTGTTTTTTATCCTCTACGGTTGGAAGATTTGCGCTTTTCCAGGCGTTAATTCCTCCTGAAAGCAACAGAACCGGGACGGGCGCCGCAGCTCTGACAAGTGCCTCGGCATTTTGAGTTGTCCGGGAGCCTGCTAAACAGTGAAAAATGACCGGATGTTGTATCGGAAGATTTTTAATGCTTTTTCCCAATACGATGTCAGACAGCGGGAAAGAGTGTGCTCCGGGAACGTGTTCACGCAAAAATTCTGCAGGTTCACGGATATCGATCAATGTGCTGCCATTGTTCATAAGCTCTTGTGCTTCAGATGGACTTACGGTCTTCACGATCATTTCACATCCTCAGGGCAGTAAATGTCCTTTAACGTTGCGATAACTTTTCGAATCGATTCATTTTTGATGAAGTAATTCCTTCTTTGCTCATCCCTGGAACATTCAATCAAATCATCTTCCTTCATCCTTGCCAGATGCTGGGAGGTCGCGGAAGGACTCAATCCGGTCAGCCTGCTCAGATCGCCCGCAGAAGTGCCTGGCGAGTCAATGAGCATGCAAAGAATCATTAATCTATTGGTGTTACTCATGGACTTAAGAAGTTGTGCCGCCTGAGTCGCGCCTTCTTGCAGAAAACGGATTTCGGTATTTTTCATTTTTTAATTTAGAGTTTACTAATTTAAGTAAACTCTAAATTAGTCGAAGAAATAGATCAATGAAATTTTTTGGGGCGTGAGAGGTACACAAATGCGGTTTGATAACAGGCAATAAAAAAGCCGCAAACCCTTGCGGGCTGCGGCTTTCTTTGCGGTAACGGTCTTATCTGGTAATAACCGAAACCTTGTTTGGTGGGCTGGGGGAGGTTGAGGAAATTAGCTAAATTATTGTTTTAACTAGTTAATTACGAGTTCAGATTTGTGGTGTATACCTAAACGTATACCAATGCAGATAATCGTGCTTTGTTATGTTCATATTTTGAACGCTTTGAGTAGGGTGACTCTGACTAGCCTACGCGATACAAAAAGATTTATAGAAAAACTGGTCACAGTGTTCACTCTTATAGAAAACTCTTTTTTTTCAGTTGGTTAAATTTTTTTAAGTCATTTCATAGCCTTCACTTCTATTCACGATGATCCCAAAAGGTATTTTTGGTTCATGACTTCGCCTATTATGAAAAAAATTGTTTGTTATCATTTATACACAGTAAAAGCGCTAAACTAATTTAAGGACATAAAATGGGGCGTAGATCCGGTTTTGAGGGTTTTTTGAGGGCTTCGGTTAGGGCTGCTGCGGCAATTGACCGTGAAAATAAAAGATCTCTGAGAAGCCATGCCGCTGAAGCTAGGCGTGTAGAAAGGCAGAACAGACAAGAATATGCACAATACGTGCGTGAAGAAAAACAGTTAATTCGTGAGCAAAAGGAGGCAGATAAACTTGCTAAAGTAATGTATTTAGAAGATAGAATAGAGGAGGTTAACGATCTTAATTCTGATTTGGTTGAAACAATCTCTGAATTATCTGGCATTTTAGAACACACTTTAAATCATGATGATTCTATTGATTTTTCAAGTTTAAAAATGGTACCTAGTTTTAAAAAATTTCAGACACCGAGCCATCTTTTACCCGACAGTAGCCCGATAATAGATTTCGTACCTATGCCGATGGGATGGAGAAAGTTAATACCTGGTGCGGGTAAAAAATACAATTCGAAAGTAGAGTTGGCTGAGAAGAAATTAGAAATTGAAATGAAAGAGTATATCTCTAAAGAAAAAGAAAAAAGCCAGAAAATCGAAGAGATGAAAAATGAATATTCACGAGAAAAAAATAGATATCTTGATGAGGTGAATCGGCATAATGAAGATATTGATGAGTTTGAAATAAGTTATTTTTCTGGAGATGAACTATCCGTTAAAAATTACTGCGAAATGGTTCTTACTCGCTCTGAGTATCCGCAAGATGGATTTCAACAAAATTTCCGTCTTGCCTATACAATTGCAAACAAGGAATTAGTAATAGAGTATTTCATACCTAGTATCGATGTTATCCCTAAGGATTTAGAATACAAATATATTAAGACGCGTGATGCGATAACTTCAAAACTAAGAAAGCCATTTGAAATAAATAAGCTATATCAAGATATTATAGCTGCAATTGCTTTGCGTACATTACATGAGATTTTTGAGGCTGATCAGGCTGGTGCTATATTATCAGTAGTATTCAATGGGGTGCTCGATACGATCGACCCAACTAGTGGGCATGATATCAATGTAAATGTCGTATCTGTTAGAGCTTTCAAAGAAGAGTTTATGGCTATAAAATTAGACCGAATAGATAAGGTAGCTTGCCTTCGTAGTCTTGGTGCTCAAGTATCTAATCATCCTGAAGAACTTCAAGCAATTAAGCCTATTATAGAATTTAATATGGTAGATAAGAGATTTATTGAGCAGGGTGATGCCTTATCTGGATTGGAATCGCGTCCTAATCTTATGGATTTATCCCCTGGGGAGTTCGAGGTTTTAGTTTCAAATCTTTTTTCGCAGATGGGATTAGATACCAAACTAACCCGAGGTACTAAAGATGGCGGGGTTGATGCAATAGCGTTTGATACAAGACCTATACTTGGTGGGAAAGTTGTCATTCAAGCTAAAAGATATAAAGATACTGTAGGTGTGAGTGCCGTACGAGATCTTTATGGAACCATGATGAATGAAGGTGCAAATAAAGGAATCTTGGTTTGCACTAGTAAATATGGCAAAGATGCTTATAATTTCTGTAAAGATAAACCTATAGAATTAATTGATGGTGGTGGTTTAATTTATCTTTTAAGAGAACATGCTGGAGTTGATGCAAAAATACAGCTCCTGTAGATATGAAATTCTCACCGCCTCATTATCATCTGAGGCGGTGAGAATTAAATTATCTTTCGCATTACTGCAACCAATCCACCTCACTGTGTAAGTATCCCGCTAATCCAGAGTTGCATTAGCTAGTCTTCTCTCTGAGAGAACAATTATCGGCAATCCTGAGATATTTTTTCATGACGATTTTTTCGTGAAAGGCACACGCTGTGTTGGCTTATGGATTAAAACCTAGTTTTACGTCATGATTTGAAACACCTTTGTAAGTTAATCTGAAGACACACACCACCGTTGGGAACTCTGCTATGGCTGGCGTTAACAAAACTCATTTGACCGAAACGGACATCATCACAAAATTCATCCTGCCTGCGATTCAAGAGGCGGGTTGGGATGTGATGACGCAGATTCGCCAAGAGGTAAAACTTCGCGACGGGAAAGTCGTGGTACGCGGAAAACTGGCGGCACGCCTGACGGTGAAATCCGCTGATATCGTGCTTTACCATAAGCCGGGATTACCGCTTGCGGTTGTAGAAGCAAAAGCCAATAAGCATGAGATCGGCAAGGGTATGCAGCAAGGGCTGGGGTACGCTCGTTTGCTTGATGTGCCCTTTGTGTTTGCTTCCAACGGCGATGGTTTTATTTTTCACGACAAAACCAATCCCTCACAACTCGAGTCTGAAATATCGCTCGCCGATTTCCCGACACCGCTACAGCTTTGGGAAAAATATTGCTTTTGGAAAGGATTTACCGCTGAGCAGCTACCGGTGATCAGTCAGGATTATTACGATGACAGCACCGGTAAATCACCGCGTTATTATCAGCTTCAGGCGATTAACAAAACCATAGCCGCCGTCTCTGCCAGACAAAAGCGGGTACTGCTGGTGATGGCGACCGGTACCGGTAAAACCTACACCGCGTTTCAAATCATCTGGCGTTTATGGAAGGCAAAAAATAAGAAACGCATTTTGTTCCTTGCCGACCGCAATATCCTCGTCGACCAATCCAAAAATAATGATTTTCAGCCTTTCGGCACAGCAATGGCAAAAGTCACCGGGCGTACCATCGACCCGGCGTATGAAATTCAGCTGGCGCTTTATCAGGCCATTACCGGGCCGGAAGAACATCAGAAAGCTTATAAACAGGTCGCTCCTGATTTCTTCGATTTGATTGTGATTGACGAATGCCATCGCGGCAGCGCTTCGGAAGATAGCGCCTGGCGCGAAATTCTTGATTATTTCAGCAGCGCCACGCAGATCGGCCTGACGGCAACGCCGAAAGAAACAGACGAAGTGTCCAATACCGATTACTTCGGTGAGCCGGTTTATACCTATTCGCTGAAAGAAGGGATTGAAGACGGCTTTCTCGCACCTTATAAAGTGGTCCGCGTAGATATCGACGTTGATCTGCAAGGCTGGCGTCCAACTATCGGGCAGATGGATAAAAACGGTGAGCTGGTGGATGACCGCATCTATAACCAGAAGGATTTTGACCGCACGCTGGTGATTGATGAACGTACTCAACTGGTAGCGCAGACCATTACCGATTATTTAAAACGCACTAATCCGATGGATAAAACCATCGTCTTCTGTAACGACATCGATCATGCAGAACGTATGCGCCGGGCGCTGGTGAACCTGAACCCTGAGCAGGTCGCGAAGAATGAAAAGTATGTGATGAAAATTACCGGTGACGACGATATCGGCAAGGCGCAGCTGGATAACTTCATCAATCCGAAAAAGCCGTATCCGGTTATCGCAACCACCTCCGAGCTGATGAGTACGGGCGTCGATGCCCAAACCTGCAAGCTGGTAGTGCTAGACCAAAATATTCAGTCCATGACCAAATTTAAACAGATCATCGGGCGCGGTACGCGTATCAACGAGAAATTCGGCAAACTGTGGTTCACTATTCTCGACTTCAAAAAAGCCACGGAACTGTTTGCCGATGAACGTTTTGATGGCGTGCCGGAAAAAGTGATCCGCACCACGCCGGAGGACATCTCCGATCCGGATTCTGAGTTTGATGAAATGCTGGAAGATGAATCTACGGATGAAATACCGGATCCTGATACCTTAGCGGTTCACGAAACACCGGGGGAATATAACGTTACGCCCGATCCGGATTTCGCGCCTTTTGAAGAAGATGAAGAACGTCCAATCCGTAAATTCTACGTGAATGGCGTGCAGGTGAAAGTCCTGGCAAAACGCGTTCAGTATTACGATGCGGATGGGAAACTGGTCACCGAATCCTTCCAGGATTACACCCGCAAAACGCTGCTAAAAGACAGAGACTACGCATCGCTTGATGATTTTACCCGTAAGTGGCAGTCTGCCACCCGCAAACAGGTAATCATCGATGAATTAAAGGAATTGGGCATTCTGTGGGAAGTGCTGGCGGAAGAGGTGGGTAAAGATCTCGACCCGTTTGATCTGCTCTGCCACGTCGTTTACGGTCAGCCGCCGCTGACGCGTCGTGAACGCGCGGACAACGTGCGTAAGCGTAATTACTTCACCAAATATTCCGCACCCGCACAGAACGTTTTAAATACGCTGCTGGACAAATATGCCGATCAGGGTGTGCACGAAATTGAAGATATTCAGGTGCTAAAACTGAAACCTTTCGATACCCTTGGCCGCCCGTTAGAAATTATCAAAAACAGCTTTGGCGATAAAAAATCCTATGAGAACGCCGTGAACGAACTGGAAAACGAAATCTACCAGCCGTCGCCACGCTCCGCCTGACTGCACGACACTTTTCTGCCACCGGTGGCTTTGGCTTCCGGTGGCATCATTTTTTGAAGTATGGAAACCACTATGTCTATAAGCTCCGTCATTAAATCCCTTCAGGACATCATGCGTAAAGACGCCGGTGTCGATGGTGATGCCCAACGTCTTGGTCAGCTTTCATGGCTGCTGTTCCTGAAGATTTTCGATACACAGGAAGAAGAGCTGGAACTTGAGCAGGATGATTATCGTCTGCCGATCCCGCAGCGTTATCTGTGGCGCACCTGGGCAGCCAATAATGAAGGGATCACCGGCGATGCGTTGATGGAGTTTGTTAACGACGACCTGTTCCCGGCACTGAAAAATCTGACTGCGCCGCTTGATACCAATCCACGCGGTTTTGTCGTGAAGCAGGCTTTCAGCGATGCCTACAACTACATGAAAAACGGTACTTTGCTGCGTCAGGTGATCAACAAGCTGAACGAAATTGATTTCAGCAACAGCAATGAACGCCACCTGTTTGGTGATATCTACGAACAGATCCTGCGTGATTTACAAAGCGCCGGTAACGCCGGTGAGTTCTATACTCCGCGCGCCGTAACGCGTTTTATGGTGAATCGCATCGACCCGAAACTGGGCGAATCGATTATGGACCCGGCCTGTGGTACAGGCGGTTTTCTGGCCTGTGCCTTTGACCACGTCAAAGAACATTACGTCAACACCACCGAAGACCATCAGATACTGCAAAAGCAGATTTTCGGCGTCGAGAAAAAGCAGCTTCCACATTTGTTGTGTACCACCAACATGTTGCTGCACGGCATTGAAGTGCCGGTACAAATCCGCCACGACAACACGCTGAACAAACCGCTCTCCTCATGGGATGAGCAGCTTGACGTGATTGTCACCAACCCGCCGTTTGGTGGCACCGAAGAAGATGGCATCGAGAAGAATTTCCCGGCCGAAATGCAGACCCGCGAAACCGCCGATCTATTCCTGCAACTGATCGTCGAAGTGCTGGCCGATAAAGGCCGCGCAGCCGTCGTTCTGCCGGACGGTACCTTATTTGGTGAAGGCGTAAAAACCAAAATCAAAAAGATGCTGACTGAAGAGTGCAACCTGCACACCATCGTGCGCCTGCCGAACGGCGTGTTTAACCCGTACACCGGCATTAAAACCAACATTCTGTTCTTCACCAAAGGCCAGCCGACCAAAGACATCTGGTTCTATGAGCATCCGTACCCGGCAGGCGTGAAGAACTACAACAAAACCCGCCCGATGAAGTTTGAAGAATTTCAGACAGAAATCGACTGGTGGGGCGATGAAGCCGACGGCTTTGCCAGCCGCGAAGAGAGCCATCAGGCCTGGAAAGTGGGCATCGACGAGATCATTACCCGCAACTTCAACCTCGACATTAAAAACCCGTATCAGGGCGAAACCATCAGCCATGATCCGGATGAACTGTTAAGTCAGTATCAGCAGCAGCAAACAGAAATCAGCGAACTGCGCAATCAGCTGCGCGACATCCTCGGTGCTGCGCTGGCCGGTAAAGGAGCGAACTGATGGCTGTCGAACAACTGATCACCCAACATATCGATACCTGGACGTCCGCTCTGCGCACCCGTTCCACCGCCGGACGAGGAATCTCTGGAAAAATTGATCTTTACGGCATCAAAAAGCTGCGTGAACTGATCCTCGAACTGGCCGTGCGCGGCAAGCTGGTGCCGCAGGATCCGAATGATGAACCGGCGTCTGAATTGCTGAAACGTATTGCAAAAGAAAGAGATGAACTAGTTAAGAGTAAAGTGATTAGAAAGCCTAAAACACTTGAAAAAATTACAAACTCCAAAATACCCTTTGAATTACCAGATGGTTGGGAATGGTGTTATTTAAATGACATAGGTAATTGGGGGGCTGGTTCTACGCCAAGCCGCTCTAATTCAGAATATTATAATGGTAATATTCCGTGGTTTAAATCAGGCGAGCTTTCCTCAGATTTCATTTCGGATTCAGAGGAGACAGTTACAGAATTGGCTTTGCAAGAATGTTCACTCCGAGATAATAATATCGGTGATGTATTAATTGCGATGTATGGAGCTACAATTGGTAAGACATCGATCCTAAATGTTCGCGGTACTACTAATCAGGCAGTATGTGCTTGTACCCCATATAGTGGAATTTCGAATGTCTATTTATTAACTCTTTTAAAAGCTTACAAGCGGATTTTTATAGGCATGGGCGCTGGTGGAGCTCAACCGAATATCTCAAGAGAAAAACTTATTGCCACAGTGTTTGCACTTCCGCCTAAAGCTGAACAAAACCGAATTATCTGCAAAGTTCACGAACTCATGTCCCTCTGCGATCAACTTGAACAGCAATCCCTGACCAGTCTGGATGCGCATTATCAGTTGGTTGAAACGCTGCTGGCAACGCTTACCGACAGCCAAAATGCCGATGAACTCGCCGAAAACTGGGCACGGATCAGCCAGTATTTCGACACGCTGTTTACCACCGAAGCCAGTATCGACGCACTTAAACAAACCATTCTGCAACTGGCGGTGATGGGCAAACTGGTGCCACAGGATCCTAACGACGAACCCGCCTCTGAACTGCTTAAACGTATTGAGCAGGAAAAAGCGCAACTGGTGAAAGAAGGTAAAATTAAAAAGCAAAAACCGTTGCCACCAGTAAATGATGAGAAAAAACCATTTGAATTACCAATGGGATGGGAGTGGTGTCGACTTGGTTCTCTGTTCTCTATTATAACTGATGGTGATCATCAAGCACCACCAAAAGCGAGTAATGGAGTACCATTTTTGGTAATCGGAAATTTAAATAAAGGTGAGGTTTCATTAGAAAACTCCAAGTTTGTTCCTAAAGAGTATTTTGATAATTTAGATTGGAGTAAGAAGCCAACTAAGAATGACATGCTTTATACAGTGACTGGTTCATACGGTATTCCAATTATTGTTAAAGAGAATCACAAATTTTGTGTGCAGCGACATGTTGCAATATTCAAATCTTGTTTGAATACGCCTAATTTATATTTAAAACATGTATTTCTAACACCTTACGCATATGATCTTGCAACAAATATAGCTACTGGGATTGCACAAAAAACAGTCCCGTTAACCGGATTAAGGATAATGTGTATTCCTTTGCCTCCCGCTAACGAGATTGCGAGGATCATGGAGAAATTACAAACCTTGGATGTCTTATTCCTAGGCCTCAAATCCCGTCTGCAATCCGCCCAGCAAACCCAGCTCCACTTGGCGGATGCGCTCACTGACGCAGCATTAAACTAGGGAACAGACGATGCCGGTTCATCATGCTATCTGGCGGGTGGGAGATAACCCACAGCCACTGACCATCAGTAAGCTTGTCAGTGAGCAGTTGCTTGAGAGGATGATCTTAAATGATCCTACCATCCTCTCTGACCAGTGGATGATTATTGGTCATCAGGAAAATACGCTCGATAAAGGGCGCATCGACCTGCTGGCGATTGCGCCGGATGCTTCGCTGATTCTGATTGAGCTTAAACGTGACCGCACACCGCGCGAAGTGGTGGCTCAGGCGCTGGATTACGCTTCGTGGGTGGATGATTTAACCGCAGACCGTCTGTCACAGATTTATGAGAAATTTTCCGGTGGCGGTAATCTGGGCGACGCGTTTAAGCAACGTTTCAATACCGAGCTGGAAGAAGAGTCCATCAACCAGTCGCACCAAGTCATCATTGTGGCAGCGGAGCTGGATCCGTCGACTGAGCGCATCGTGGACTATCTGAGTAAGAAGGGTATCTCTATAAACGTTCTGTTCTTTAAGGTGTTCCAGCACGGCGAAGAACAGTTCCTAAGCCGTGCCTGGCTTATTGATCCAAGCGAAACGCAAACCAACGCAGCACAAGCCACTGCTGGGGCCAGTGCCAAAGCGAAGGAACCCTGGAACGGGGAGTTCTATGTCTCGTTTGGCGACCCAAACAGCCGTAACTGGGAAGAGGCCCGCCGCTATGGTTTCATTAGTGCAGGTGGCGGAAGCTGGTACAGCCAGACCTTAAAACAGCTTCAGCCCGGCGATCGTGTTTGGGTAAAAATCCCGGCAACGGGTTATGTCGGCGTCGGCATTGTGCAGAGCGCCGTTGAGCCTGCCAGCAGTTTTACGCTCAACACTGAAGACGGCGAAAAACTCGCGATGGACGTGCTGAAGCATGGCGAACTGTATCGCCAGAACGCGGATGATCCCGATAAATCAGAGTATTTTGTGCCGGTGAAATGGCTTGAAACCCGCAGCGAACATGAAGCTGTGAATGAGGTTGGATTCTTCGGTAACCAAAACACCGTCTGCAAACCCACTACGCCAAAATGGCGACATACGGTCGAAAAATTGATGCGTCATTTCAAAAGCTGGGATGCGGAACTGTAATATCCCGTTATAGCTAAAAGGCCTGGCATGGCCTTTTAGCATATTTATGATTACTGAATGAATTGTATCGAGACGCGCAAGGGATTATCGCGCCAGTCGGTTACAGTCATTCACAGTGGTAGCGGTGAGGCTTGAACATAAAACACGGGGTTTGCTCAATGAAGAGCTGACTCATGAACGGGCGCTTATTCATGACCAGATGCCTAAATGTACAACGCTTGTAAAACTAGAAAGTGCCTATCAGATCAACCCTGAAAATGATATCAGAACTGCTGAACAGGCATTAGAAAAAACGATTCCAATGTTAAATTTACCCTACGAAAAAGTTAGCTAGAGTCACGCCGCAACGTTTTTGCCTCAATAATTTTATTTTTAGCCGCGTTCAAATTACCACCTTCACACCTTTGATAAAAATATGAGTGAAGGTGGTAATTATTAAGTTCCAACGAGCCGCAATCCTTTAATACCACCTTCAATTATACTTCCGCTATCAGCCGCACTTATAAAATCAGCCCACCATTGCATCATGGGACGCCGTTGCTCCAGGTAGTCACTGCGGTTATAGGCGCGGCGTACCTCATTTTTGTCCACATGAGCTAGCGCGGCCTCTATGACATCCGGTGAAAAACCTTGTTCATTAAGTGCTGTGCTGGCAATAGACCGCAGACCATGCGAGACGAGTACCCCGCCTAATCCGGCACGTTTAAGCGCCGCATTCACCGTTTGGCTGTTCATTGACTGAGTTGGTTTGATGCGACTTGGGAATACATACTCCCTAGCACCGTTCAGAGGCTTCATCATCTCCAGAATGGCTAAAGCCTCATCTGATAAGGGGACGATATGTTCCCTGTTCATCTTCATTCTTGCAGCAGGGATTTTCCATTCTTTGGTGTCGAGGTTAATTTCATCCCAGCGGGCTTCTGAGGCCTCGGCAGGACGCGTTATGGTGAGTAACTGCCACATGAACAGGCAGCGTGTTGAAAGTCCAATGTTAGCCGTGCGCATTGTCTGCATTAGCTGGGGCAATTGGTCTGGACGAATACTGGGCATATTCTTCTTTTGAGGCTTTTCAAAGGCTTTACCGATATTAACGCTCGGAACGGCGTCAATGAGCCCGGTATTTTGAGCGTATACCATCACTTCATTAATGCGCTGGCATAAGCGCCTGACCGTTTCCAGGGCCCCTCTGGCTTGAACTGGTTGTATGGCTTTGACCAATGTATGGGCTTTGATGTCGGTAATGCAGATTTCACCAATAACAGGAAAAACGTCTCTCTCCAAAGAACGCTAGATATCTTCAGCATAATTTTCAGTTACGCTAGTTTTCTTCACATTCCACCAACGTTCGGCAATCAATTTGAAAGTGTTGGTTTTGGCTTCTTGTGAAGACCGGAGTTGCTCTTTCTGATGCTCAAGAGGATCGATCTGCTTTGCAAGTAACGCACGCGATTCTGCTCTCAGCTTGCGTGCTTCAGAAAGTGTGACCGAAGGGTAGGCTCCAAAACTCTGCTTAGTGCGTTGTTTCGTGAAAGGGCGATAGTAGCGAAATTGCCAGAGTTTACTGCCGCTCGATTTGATTAGCAGTGACAGGCCATCTCCGTCATACAGAAGATAATCTGCATCTTTAGATTTTGCTGCTTTGATTTCCGTATCGGTCAACGGCTTGGTTTGTCTTGCCATGATCAGTCTCCGCTCTTGTAGGCCCAACGAAAACCATATTAGTTTTCATTGGGCCTATCAATGGGCCCAAAAGGATTGGATTTAATTAGGTGACTTCAGACTCGAGAGGATACAAAAAAGCCCGCAGGGCTTACGCCATGCGGGCTTCTAGGACTTCGTTGGATGGCTCTGGTAACCATCAACCAAGAATTTGGTGGAGCTGGGGGGATTTGAACCCCCGTCCAGAATTACTACACCGTCGGCACTACATGCTTAGTCCAATCTTTACATTCGCCGGTTAGCTGCGGATGGACACGCCACTAACAAACTATCCTGATTGGGTTTAACGCTTTCACCCCAGGCAAGGTGTCCACGCGATCTCTTTTGGGTTTGACCTCTCTTGATCCCCGTCCTAAGAGCGGAGGCTAGGGAGAGAGGGCTCTAAGCAGGGTATTAAGCTGCTAGGGCGTAGTTTTCGTCGTTTGCGACTATTTTTTTGCGGCTTTTTACGAGGCCAACCGCCCCTCGGCATGCTCCTTGGGCTTCGCAAATCCTGTCGAATCCAGAATCAGCCCCAAGTACTATTTCGCAGTATACCAGCAAAACACCAAGCTAAGCCAGAGACTTAGCGATTTGCGTGCTTCATGATACGTGCTTTGTCTACTTTCCACTCACGATCTTTAATGTCATCGCGCTTGTCGTGCTCTTTCTTACCTTTAGCAAGACCGATTTTTACTTTCGACCAGGCATTTTTCCAGTACATAGAAAGTGCGACGACGGTGTAGCCATCGCGACTGACTTTACCGAACAGCGTTTCAAGTTCTCGTTTGTTCAGCAGTAATTTTCTTGTACGTGTAGGGTCGCAGACGATATGACTCGACGCCACATTAAGAGGTTGAATGGTTGCGCCAAACAAAAAGGCTTCACCGTCGCGGAATGTGACGTAGCTGTCAGTGATGTTTGCCTTGCCAGCGCGCATCGATTTGACTTCCCATCCCTGCAAAGCAAGCCCCGCCTCGAATTCATCTTCGATGATATATTCATGGCGAGCGCGTTTGTTCATCGCGATAGTCGCGGAACCGGGTTTATGTGCTTTTTTCTTTGTCATAGTGATACTTATTATACTGTAAGCGTTGCCGAATGAAATCCCCACGCGTCTGAGACTGTGGTTTTTCCTGTTTTGGCTCCCTGTGCTTCGTAGTTTTTATTACCGGGCGGATAAATGGTATTATCTGTACGTTTTATGACACCTGGAAAATGATATGCCACAGATAAGTCGTTCTGCGCTTGTGCCGTTTAGCGTGGAGCAGATGTACACGTTAGTGAATGATGTTGATGCTTACCCGCAGTTTCTGCCGGGTTGCACTGGTAGCCGTATTTTGGATAACAGTGATACGTCGATGACCGCCGCTGTTGACGTCTCGAAGGCGGGTATCAGCAAAACCTTTACGACGAAGAATACGTTAATCAGTAATAAGCGAATTGATATGCAACTGGTTGATGGTCCATTTCGTAAGCTTACCGGGGGCTGGGATTTTATCGAGCTTAGCCCGGAAGCCTGTAAAGTGCAGCTCAGCCTTGATTTTGAGTTTACGAATAAACTGATCGAATTAGCATTCGGTAAAATCTTTAAGGAACTTGCTGGCAGTATGGTTCAGGCATTCACCCTGAGGGCAAAAGAGGTCTACAGTGTCTGAGATCCGTGTTGAAGTGGTGTACGCGTTACCGGAGCGTCAGTATCTGCGAACCGTTAAGCTGGAAGAGGGGTGTAATGTTGAACATGCGCTGCAGGCCTCGGGCTTACTTGAATTACGCAAAGATATAGACCTGAAAAAGAACAAATTCGGTATCTACAGTCGTCCGGTTAAACTGACGGATATCGTCAATGATGGCGACCGTATCGAAATTTACAGGCCGCTGATTGCTGACCCGAAAGAGTTACGGCGCATTCGCGCAGAACGCTCCAAAAAATAAGGCGCCTCAGGCGCCTTATTTTTTTACCCTGAAAGATGATGTTTGGTGATTACCAACGACCATCACACCGGGCGATTATTTTTGGTCGGACAATGTCGGTTTGTTATCGATATTAGTCAGCGTGCCTGATGCATTAAAGGTCAGAGTCAGGGTTTGCTGAGTGACGCCTTCATGGCCCGGTTCCTGACGGAACACGTAGAACCAGACATCGCTGCCAAACGGGTCGTGCAGCATCGGTGTGCCAAGAACATAAGCCACCTGCTGCTTAGTCATACCGGTGTGAATTTTTTGAACATCAGCAGGAGACAGGTAATTCCCCTGGTTAATGTCAGGCCGATAAACCACCTTTTCCAGAGTGGAACAGCCCGCAGTAAGCATTACAAGAGCTACAGCGGCGGCAGTTAGCGTTTTACAGCGCATAGTCATTACATTCCTTTAGGGCATAAGATGCCGATGATAATAGACCTTTCATCAGTTTGAAACCTTTGCGGGGCACCTGTATGACCGCTGAACTGTAAAAAAGTTGAGCTTTTTACGCTGCGAGCAACTCTTTTGCATTAGCCAGGGTGTTTCGGGTGACTTCACTTCCGCCCAGAAGACGCGCCAGTTCCTGCAAACGCGCCTTTTTATCCAGGCGATTCATTTGCGTTTCTGTCACTTCGCCGTCGGTTTCTTTGCTAACAAAATAATGCTGATGACCACAACCTGCAACCTGCGGTAAGTGCGTCACGCACATCACCTGTGTTGATTCACCTAACTGACGCAGTAAGCGACCTACAATGGCAGCCGTAGGACCACTGATACCCACATCCACTTCATCAAAGATCAATGCCGGCGTTTCCATTTTCTGCGCGGTGATCACCTGAATAGCCAGCGCGATACGTGAAAGCTCGCCGCCGGATGCCACTTTGGCTAAAGCCTGCAATGGCTGACCCGGATTGGTAGTGACCTGGAACTCAAGGCGATCAGCGCCTTCCATATTTAAATGCTCAGGCTCGAACTGGACCTGAATTTTAAATTTACCGTGCGGCATGGACAGTGCCTGCATGCTTTGTGTGATCAGGTGCGTTAACTCATCAGCAAAATACTGACGTTTTTCGTGCAACTGCCCGGCAATCGCGATGGCCTGCTGATAATGATGTTGGACAGCCTCACTCAGTTCTGCCTGATTGGTTTCCTGATCATCAAGCGCCTGCTGTTCTTCGAGTAACTGGCGGTGATGCTCCGGTAACTCCTCTGGGCGGACATGATGTTTGCGCGCTAAATTCATCTGGCGGGATAAGCGCTGTTCAAGTTCAAACAAGCGGTTTGGATCCATATCCAGACGTTCACTGTAGTGGCGAAGCTCGTCGCTGGCCTCGCTGATTTGAATCGAGGCATCATCCAGCATGACGATCAGCTCATTCATTTTGCTGTCGAGCTCGGCCAGTTCGGCGAGTTGATGACGAGCGGTGTAAAGCAGGCTGACAATATTCTGGTCTTCGCCATCCGCCAGTAAGTACAGCGCACTCTGACTGAGTGAGAGAAGCTGCCCACTGTTTGCCAGGCGTTTGTACTCTTCATCGATTTGCTCGTATTCACCCGCTTGTGGTGAGAACTCATTGAGCTCTTTCAGCTGATATTGTAATAACTGACGGCGGGATTCACGTTCGTTGATTTGTTGCTGATACAGCGCCAGCTGGCGGCAACTCTGATGCCAGTTGTGATATGCCTGACGCATTTCAGCCAAGAGCAAAGGTTGATCGGCGTAGGCGTCAAGCAGATGCTTTTGATGCTCGGGTTTGAGCAGAAGCTGATGAGCATGCTGACCATGGATTTGAATCAGGTGCTGGCCCAGCTCACGCAACTGTGACAGGGGCACCGGTGTACCATTGATAAAGCCACGCGAGCGTCCGTCATTACTGATTGTACGGCGCAGCAGGCAATCATGCCCTTCATCAAGCTGATTTTCCGCCAGCCAGACTTTAGCGGAAGGGGTGTCGGCAAGGGTGAAGCGCGCGCAGATATCTGCGCGGCTTGCGCCAAGGCGTACCATACTGCCGTCGGCGCGATTCCCGAGACAGAGTCCGAGCGCGTCAATAGCAATGGACTTACCAGCACCGGTTTCCCCGGTGATTGCCGTCATCCCTGCATGAAAATCGATTTCTAACTCACGGACAATAGCAAAGTTACTGATAGTTAATTGCGCCAGCATGATCACCTTCCTGTACATAACAACAGACCTGTAATTACATACAGTATAAACTGGTTTTATATACAGTAAAGGGGCTGGCGAATTATTTTTTAGGGATCAGAACAATTTTTTCGACCATCCGAGTTTAGTGCTCAATGTATTGAAATAGCTGTAATCTTTCGGATGAATCAGGTTTAAATGGAACTCACTGCGGCGGATCACCACTTCTTCGCCTGGTTGAATTGGCAACGCGATTTGGCTGTCACAGCTGATTTCCAGGTCGGTGCTCATGTGCGAGAAGCGCAGGCAAATCGTGCTGTTACTGTTGATCACCAGCGGTCGGGCTGACAGCGTATGCGGGAACATGGGCACCAGCGCTATCGCTTCGAGAGTCGGGGTCAGGATTGGCCCGCCGCCTGACAGCGAATACGCGGTCGAACCGGTCGGTGTTGAAATAATCAGCCCGTCCGAACGTTGTGAAAACGCGAATTTGTCGTCGATATAGACTTCAAATTCAATCATGTGCGCGACTTTTCCGGGGTGCAGAACCACTTCGTTGATGGCCGTGCTCACACGACATTGCTGATCTTTGCAGCGCACCATTGCTTCGAGCAGGAAGCGTTGCTCGCTGATATATTCGCCCTGCAGAACGTCATCCAGTTGCTGTAACGCGTTATCGGGATCCAGATCAGTCAAAAATCCCAGATTGCCGCGGTTAATGCCGATAACTTTGATGTCGTAACGCGCCAGCACGCGGGCTGCGCCCAGCATATTGCCGTCGCCTCCCACCACCACGGCCAGATCTGCTAATTTCCCGATTTCTGCCAGACTACCGGTTTGTGCGCCTTCAAGAGCTAAATCTTGCGCCACCTGCCGCTCGACAATCACCTGATAATTTTTTGAAATTAGCCAGTGATAGAGCATTTCGTGGGTGGCAAGTGCGGAAGGATGGCGAGGGTGTCCGACGATCCCAATGCACTTAAATTTTTTATTCATCGCTGTGGTTATCCTCAGCAGGGTGTGATGACTCCTGCATTATGACCGGTTTCATTCAAAACCAAACCTTGAAACCCCGGTTTTGATCCCCATAATAAGCCAACTAGCAAGATTAATGCTAAAACGCGGAGATATTCATGAGTAGTAAAGAACATAAGACACCTGACGAGCAAGTCTCTGAAGAACTGAATCAGGAACAAGAGCTGCATGCGGAAGCGGAAACTCAGGCGGCAGATGTCGTTGACCCGCGCGATGAACGCATTGCTGAATTAGAAGCACAGCTGAAAGAAGTCCAGCAGCGTGAGCGTGACAGCCTGCTGCGTGCTAAAGCGGAAGTGGAAAACGTCCGTCGCCGCACCGAGCTGGATATTGAGAAAGCACATAAATTCGCCCTGGAAAAATTCTCCGGCGAATTGCTGCCAGTGATTGATAACCTGGAACGTGCGATCGATTTGGCTGATAAATCTAACCCTGAGCTGACAGGTCTGATTGAGGGGGTAGAACTGACCCTGAAATCAATGCTGGATGCGGTTCGTAAGTTCGGTATGGAAGTGGTGGGTGATATTCACGTGCCATTCAACCCTGAACTGCACCAGGCGATGACGATGATGGAATCCGAAGAGCTGGAACCTAATCACGTTATCATGGTGATGCAGAAGGGTTATACGCTGAATGGCCGTCTGTTACGTCCTGCGATGGTTGCGGTGTCTAAAGCCAAAGCCTGATTCTGTTTTCAACAGACTGATTTAATGAGAGAGGCACCTTTGCGGGTGCCTCTTTTTTATGCCTGATCGGGTAATACCGGCGTCCAGTTAATCGGCGTGAGGCCTTGTTGTTCCAGTAAAGCATTTGCCTGTGAAAAATGCTTACATCCCAGAAACCCCCGGTGTGCAGAAAGTGGGGAAGGGTGTGGCGCTTTCAACACATGATGACGGTTTCGGTCGATAATATTGCCCTTCTTCTGCGCGTGAGAACCCCAGAGTAAAAAGACAATCCCTTCGCGATTTTCATTCAGCGCCGCAATGACCCGATCGGTGAACGTTTCCCAACCCAGTTTGGCATGTGAATGTGCCTGTCCGCCTTCCACGGTTAATACCGTGTTGAGCAGCAACACGCCCTGATCGGCCCAGCTCTGTAAGTAGCCGTGGCCTGGGCGCTCAAACCCCGGAATATCGGTCACCAGCTCTTTATACATATTCACCAGCGAAGGAGGAGCAGGAATGCCGGGACGCACTGAAAATGAAAGTCCATGAGCCTGATTCGGACCGTGGTAAGGATCCTGCCCGAGAATGACGACTTTCACATCCGCCAGTTCCGCTGAACGGAATGCATTAAACACATCCTGCTGCGGTGGATAAATGGTCTTGCCTGCAGCCCGTTCCGCTGCGACAAACTTCAATGTATCAATGAAGTAAGGTTTTTCTTTTTCCTGACCAATCACGTCATGCCAGGTGAGAGTGGTGGACATTGACGCTCTCCTTTTTAAGGTTATTTTGATGGGCGTAGCTTACCTGCTCGTTCATCACAGTGAAACCCGCACCTCCCTTTACCCATAGTTATCTGCGGTTTGAGGATTTGTATGCAAATTTTATTGATAATTTACAAAAATAATTTAAGCGAGAGGCTTGGAAAAATTGATGTAAAACATAAATATGCCGTGATGATGAAATGACCACACTGAAAAGATTGATATTAGTCAAAGATTGCGGGGTGTAGTGCTGTTATATCTGAGAGCAGGAACAACAGATTGCTGTAAGAATCTGATACCCACCAATTAACAGTATCGTAGCCAATTATGGAGGCAATATATGATCACCGGGATCCAAATTACCAAAACCAACAACGAAGCACTGAAAAACTCTTTCTGGTTGCTGGATGATGAAAAAGCGGAAGCTCGCTGCGTATGTGCGAAAGCAGGTTATGCGGAAGACCAGATCGTGGCTGTAAGCGAACTGGGCCAGTTTGAATACCGTGAAGTGCCAATGGAAATTCAACCGACTGTACGCGTGGAAGGGGGTCAACACCTGAACGTAAACGTACTGCGTCGCGAGACTCTGGAAGATGCTGTGAAGCATCCTGAAAAATACCCACAGCTGACTATCCGCGTTTCCGGCTATGCGGTGCGCTTCAACTCACTGACTGCAGAACAGCAGCGTGACGTTATCACCCGTACCTTCACAGAAAGCCTGTAATTAAAGGGTTTTCCGGGTGTGATGCCCATAAAAAAACCGCCTGAAAAGGCGGTTTTTTTTCATCTGTATCAGATAACTAACGGATACTTATTTTGACGTGTCTTTCGCAGCATCAGGTTTTACGCGGCGTTTGCCGACATTTTTACTGTCGCGATGGCGAACTTTGACTTTCACTTTCGATTTTTCCTGCGACGCTTTCTGCTTCTCTTTGCGCTTCGCCAACACTTTCTTCGATGGCTTACCGGTAGTCTTCTCGCTTGGCGCTTTCGTTTTCGGGCGAAGTTCATCAATCACGCGGGCTTTCAATGGCTCGTTCAAATAACGCCCAATTTTGCCCAGCAGCAGATGGTCATGCGCTTCAACGAATGAAATGGCTGTGCCTTTACGGCCCGCACGACCGGTACGGCCAATACGGTGCAGATAGATATCCGCAGTCAGTGGCAGGTCGAAGTTAAAGACGTGGCTGATGTCATTGATATCCAAACCGCGCGCGGCGATATCAGTGGCAACGAGCACGTTCACGCGGTCTTCAACCATGCGCTTAACGGCTTCAGTACGCTTGACCTGAACCATCTCGCCTTCCAGATAGCAGGAGTTGATCCCTGCTTCACGCAGCCATGCAACCAGTTCGTGTACCCGTTCACGCTTACGCACGAAGATCACTGATTTAGTGACATCTTCCTGTTTGAGCAGGTGGATCAACATCTGTGTTTTGTGTGGCACATCATCGACGCGGTAATACCATTGCAGGATCTTCTTGCGCTCGCGACGTGACGGATCGGCTTCGATCTCGACCGGCTCGGTCAGGATGCGTTCGGCGAATTCACGGATGGCTTCCCCTTCCAGCGTTGCGGAGAACAGCAACGTCTGTTTACGCCAGCGTGCTTCGGCTGAAATCGTTTCGATATCCTGAGCAAAACCCATGTCCAGCATGCGATCGGCTTCATCAAGGATCAGCGTTTCAATGGCGCGGCAATCGAAGTTTTCTTCTTTGATGTATTGCAGCAAACGGCCTGTCGTCGCAACGACGATGTCCTGGTTTTCACTGAAGACTTCAGCGTGGTTCATATAAGCCACACCGCCGGTGATCGTTGCGATATCCAGATCGGTATGCTTTGCCAGTTCGCGGGCCTGATCGGCAACCTGCATGGCCAGTTCACGCGTTGGCGTGAGGATCAGAATACGTGGCGGACCAGATTTCTTACGCGGGAAATCCAGCAAATGCTGCAATGCAGGCAACAGGAATGCCGCTGTTTTGCCGGTGCCGGTAGGAGCCGAACCCAACACATCGCGTCCGTCCATTGCAGGCGGAATTGCCTCTGCCTGAATGACAGTCGGGCGGGTATAGCCTTTTTCGCCTAAGGCGTCTAACAGGCGTTCATCGAGTTCGAGTTCGGAAAAATTCGTTACAGTCATGGTCTACCTCTACTTGGGGCGCCGATTATAGACGTGTTAGACGCGATCTTCACCTATTTAAGCGGTTTGTGTGCCTTTTCCTCTGCATCTCTTTGCCCTATGCTACGTCAGTTTTCGTTCACAGGCCTGATGGCAGGCGCAATTACGGTGAAATTAGTGACAAAAGAAGCCAGTTCCACACAGCCTTTACGGCGTAATGGATTTACCTTTAAACAGTTCTTTGTCGCCCATGACCGTTGTGCGATGAAAGTCGGTACAGACAGTGTCCTGCTGGGCGCTACAGCCCCCGTGACGCAGGCACGACGTATCCTGGATATCGGCTGCGGCAGCGGTCTTATTGCGTTGATGCTGGCACAGCGCAGCGGCCCGCAAACGCAAATTGATGCGGTTGAACTGGAATCCGCCGCCGCCGGACAGGCCGCTGAGAATTTCCATGAGTCTTGCTGGGCGAAAAGGCTGGCTGTGTTTGAGCAGGATATCAATCTCTTTGCAGAAGCACACCCCGCAACCTATGACCTGATCGTCAGCAATCCGCCGTATTTTGAGTCGGCAGTGGCCTGCCGCGATGAGGCCCGTAATGCGGCGCGCTATACCGAAACGCTGACCCACGATGCTCTGCTTGAGTGCGCCGCAAAGCTCATCACGCCTGACGGTGTGTTCAGCGTTGTGCTGCCTTATGAAATTGGTATGGCATTTGAAACCATGGCGCATCAGAAAGGCTGGTTCAGCCACTGGCGGATGGCCGTACGGGATCGTCCGGGTAAACCTTTAAACCGGCTGCTGCTCACGCTCTCAAAGCAACCCGCAGAATTGCGGGATCAAGAACTGGCACTGCGAAAATCTGAAGGGATCTACAGCGAAGAATTTTGCGCATTGATCACGGATTTTTATCTGAATTACTGAGAAGAGTGCAATTAAAGGCAAAAATGAGAAAAGTGCGTTCCTTCGCACTTCGCGCCATCAGGGCTGGAGGATCGTTGGCTGTGGATTTTCCTGTAAATCAGGATAATCCAGCGTGTAGTGCAGCCCGCGGCTTTCCTTACGTTCCATGGCGCTACGCACAATCAGTTCGGCGACTAACACCAGATTGCGCAACTCGAGCAGGTTATTTGAAATGCGGAAGTTTGCATAATACTCATCAATCTCCTGTTGCAGGGTCATGATGCGACGCAGCGCGCGTTCGAGGCGTTTCGTGGTACGCACGATCCCGACATAATCCCACATAAACAATCGCAACTCATGCCAGTTATGCTGGATCACGACCTGTTCATCGGAGTTGTCCACACGGCTTTCGTCCCATTGCGGCAGGTTTTTCGCCAGTTTGACGTGAGGCAGGCGCTTGATGATATCTTCAGCCGCTGACCAGCCGTAAACCACGCATTCCAGTAATGAGTTCGAGGCCAGACGGTTTGCGCCATGCAAACCGGTGTAACTGACTTCACCGATAGCGTAGAGGCCGTCAAGATCGGTTCGCCCATGCTGATCAACCATTACGCCGCCACAGGTGTAGTGCGCGGCAGGAACAATCGGAATCGCTTCTTTGGTCAAATCAATGCCCAGTGAGCTCAGTTTTTCATCAATCATCGGAAAGTGATGTTTGATGAATTCCGGTGGGCGGTGGCTGATATCCAGATACATACAATCTGCACCGAGACGCTTCATTTCATGGTCGATAGCTCTGGCGACCACATCGCGCGGAGCCAGTTCGCCACGTGCATCAAAGTCCGGCATAAAGCGTGAGCCGTCGGGGCGTTTTAGCACGGCACCTTCGCCGCGCAGGGCTTCAGTCAGAAGGAAATTGCGTGCCTGAGGATGATAGAGGCAGGTCGGATGAAACTGGTTGAATTCGAGATTAGCAACACGACAGCCCGCGCGCCAGGCCATGGCAACGCCATCGCCGGAGGAAATATCCGGATTGGTGGTGTACTGATACACTTTTGCTGCACCGCCCGTTGCCAGAACGACGGCTTTGGCTCGCAGCGTCTCGACATGTTCTTTATCACGGTTCCAGACGTACGCGCCCACCACCCGCTGAGTACCGGCTAATCCAACTTTGCTGGAGGTAATTAAATCCACCGCATTATAGCGTTCCTTAACACAAATATTGGGGTGCGCTCTTGCTTTACTTACCAGCGTAGTTTCTACTTCTTTACCTGTTGCATCAGCAGCATGCAGGATCCTGCGGTGGCTGTGACCACCTTCACGGGTCAGGTGATAACGCTCTTCTGAGCTGGCGTTCGTTTCGGTATCAAACAGGACTCCCTGGTCGATTAACCATTGAACACAATGGCGAGCATTGCTGGCGATAAATTCAACAGCTTCTTTATCGCATAAACCTGCGCCAGCAATTAATGTGTCTTCGACGTGTGAGGCAATGCTGTCTGCTTCATCGAAAACGGCGGCGATACCACCCTGAGCGTAAAATGTGGAACCTTCGTTGAGGGGGCCTTTACTGAGAACAGTAACGTGACAGTGGTCTGCAAGTCGCAAAGCCAAAGAAAGGCCCGCAGCACCACTTCCGATTATCAATACATCGCTAACAAATTCAGATGAAGGTTGCATAACGTATGATGTTTGCAGAAGAAGAGGGAAATTCATGTTAGCCTAAACCTCCGTGCAAAAGCCACGGGCATGAGACTTCAATAGAAAAAACAATGGCGATGTGGAACTTAAGGTTCCATGTGAACTCCAAGCAGTACTTGCTCAGGAATATAATGATGAAAGCTGGCAGTACGACTTTATGCGCGGAGATAGTTTTGGGGAGATTTTACCTCGGATGAGCGAGCAGTTAGCCGATCAAGTTCTGGTTGAGCGGGTCCAGAAGGGTGATCAAAAATCGTTCAATTTACTGGTTATCCGTTACCAGCATAAGGTAGCGAGCCTGGTATCCCGCTACGTGCCACAGGGCGATGTGCCTGATGTGGTTCAGGAATCTTTCATTAAAGCCTATCGTGCGCTGGAATCTTTCCGTGGCGACAGTGCTTTTTATACCTGGCTGTATCGAATTGCAGTCAATACAGCGAAAAATTATTTAGTCGCTCAGGGACGGCGTCCACCATCGAGTGATGTGGATGCAAACGAAGCCGAAAATTTCGAAAGTGGCGGCGCCCTGAAAGAAATATCGAACCCTGAGAACTTGATGTTGTCAGAAGAGTTACGGCAAATAGTTTTCCGTACTATTGAAGCACTCCCGGAAGATCTTCGCATGGCGATTACTCTGAGGGAGCTGGATGGATTAAGCTACGAAGAGATAGCGACCATCATGGACTGTCCGGTGGGTACGGTACGATCCCGAATATTCCGTGCCCGGGAAGCAATTGATAACAAAGTTCAACCGCTCATCCAGCGTTAGAGATGACGGACACAGGAAGGGTACTTAGGCATGCAGAAAGAAAAGCTTTCCGCTCTGATGGATGGTGAAGCCATTGATTCCGAACTGTTAAGTTCGTTATCAACAGACCGTGCGCTTCAACAAAACTGGCAGAGTTATCATTTGATACGCGATACCTTGCGTGGTGATATTGGGAATGTGGTGCATCTGGATATCGCAGATCGTGTGGCCGCTGCGCTGGCAAACGAGCCGGTTAAACTGGTGCCTGGCTCTGCAACCGAATCGCAACCTCAACCTCATACCTGGCAAAAAATGCCGTTCTGGCAGAAGGTTCGCCCTTGGGCAAGCCAGCTGACTCAGGTCGGTGTCGCAGCCTGTGTGTCGCTGGCGGTGATTGTCGGTGTCCAGCACTACAATCAGCCTGACGCTACCGGCGCTTCGCCAGAAACCCCGGCGTTCAATACCCTGCCTATGATGGGCAAAGCTTCCCCTGTTAGCTTCGGTGTACCAAGCGAAGGTAACTCGGCCAGTGGGCAACAGAACGTGCAGGAACAACGCAAGCGTATCAACGCTATGTTGCAGGACTACGAATTGCAGCGCCGCTTGCACTCTGAGCAGCTACAACTTGAGCCTGTTACTCCACAGCAAGCCGCTGTTCAGGTCCCTGGTAATCAGTCTTTAGGAACGCAAACGCAGTAATGAAGCAAATTTGGTTTGCCGTTTGTTTAGTGACAGGCGGCCTGCTTTCTTCTGGTATCGCCTCGGCTGAATCCCCTACCGAGGCTTTATTACAAGAGATGGGCAAGGCCAGCCAGTCGCTGAATTATGAAATGGGTTTCATCAACATCACGAAGCAAGGAATTGATTCCTATCGCTATCGTCATGCTATATCTAACCGAAGCTCTCTGGCTCAGTTAGTGTTGATGGATGGTCCGCGCCGTGAAATTGTCCAGCGTGGAAAAGACATCAGCTACTTTGAAACTGGGTTACAACCCTTCACCCTGGATGGCGATCATATCGTTGATTCGCTGCCTTCAATTGTTTTCAGTGATTTCTCCCTGCTCTCAAAATATTACGATTTTATCGCCGTAGGACGTGCGCGTGCCGCTGACCGTTTGAGTCAGGTTATCCGCGTCGTTTCTCGCGATGGAACTCGTTTTAGCTATGTGATTTGGGTGGATGAAGAAACGAAATTGCCGATGCGCGTTGATCTGTTGGATCGCGATGGCGAAACGCTCGAACAGTTCCGGGTCATCAGTTTCAGCGACGCTGATAAACAAGTCATCAGCTCCTTGGGCGATCTCGAGAAAGCAAATCTGCCTCCTGTGCTTTCATTACCTGCTTCCGAGCAGGTGAAATTTGCATGGCAGGTTAAATGGCTTCCGGCGGGTGTCACCGAAGTGGCGAGCAGTCGCAGAACCTTGCCAAATATGCCGGTGACGATAGAGTCTCGTTTGTATACTGATGGGCTTTTCAGTTTCTCTGTTAACGTCAGTGCAACCACCAATGGCCCTTCTGAGCAGTTGATCAGGCAGGGGCGAAGAACAGTGCAAACGGAAATACGTAATGGAAATGAAATTACGGTTGTGGGCGAATTACCGCCTTCAACGGCCAAACGTGTTGCTGACAGCATAGTCTTCGCGGCAAAATAACGCTTTCTACTAAAGAATTTTCGGGTGATCACATGATGAAAGAATGGGCCACGGTGGTTTCGTGGCAAGACGGCATTGCTACACTGCGTTGCGAAACGCAGGCGGGGTGCAGTAGTTGCCATTCACGGTCAGGCTGTGGTGCCCGTGTGCTCAACGAATTAGGGCCGCAAACCGAACATAATTTGCAGGTCAACATCTCCGAACGCCTTGAGCCAGGGCAAAAAGTCGAACTGGGTATTCCTGAAGGAAGCCTGCTGCGTTCTGCTTTTCTGGTGTATATGACGCCGCTGTTTGGTGTGATACTGGGTGGCGGTGTGCTGCAGTCACTGATGAAAGCGGATGTTTACGCAGTGGTTGGGGCGGTACTTGGCGGCGGGCTTGGTTTTTTGATTGCTAAAACCCTGGCAGCTAAAGTCGATGGCAAGTCAGGTTATCAGCCCGTTATTTTGCAGGTGGGTCTTCCCCCCAATGCATTCCGTTATGCCACAGATCACGATCAGCAACTTCCTTCCTGATTTAAGGCCGTTATATCGGGTGATATAACGGCCTTAATATTCTCACTCTAATGCCTGACCGGGATCCGGTTCTGAATCATATGTTCGATCAGTGCGATAAAAAGATCGGCGCTGGACAATGATGTGTAGGGCACGGAGAATAAAATTCTGCCATGTTTATCGAGCAGTCTGACCAGCGGACTGTTGCTGCCACCACTGATAAACTGAATATCCTCTATCGGTACTGTTTTACCGCCATCTGCATTGAGTGCCAGCGCGCTAAGTCTGATTTTTTTCTCATTCATCATCATAAGCTTATTACTGAAAAACCGTTTTAAGCCGCAGTGTGAATGGGTCATGCTGGTGAAATGGATATCCCCGCCCTGAGCCAGAGTATTTAATGCCCACGGGCCCCGAAAAATCAGTTGTTCGGTTTTAATGATCTCGATTAACCGTTCTGAGTTCGCAATATTTGGGGTGATACGGTGCCAGATTCTGCTATTTTCTTCGCGAAACAGCATGGTATTTAAAATCCGTCGCGTATATTTTCCCGTCCTGAAACGATATATATCCATAATCCTTTCAAAAGGGATGAACCTGTTTTTCTTATCTTCCTGACTTATAACCAAAATGCCATTTTCATGCAGCTGATATATTTGCTGAGGCCGGATCAGGCGTCGTAAAAAGATCAGCACAACGCCCAGCGCAATACTCAGCAGTGCAGTAAAGAAAACGCTGTAGAGACTGTTAGTTGAGTGATCAACGGTCAGCAGTAAGGCAAGTTGCACTGCTCCGGCGACCAGTAAGAGAATTGACAGGACCAGAGTGATCCACGAGTTGGCTTTGGCAAAGCCATGCTGACTGAGCAGCCGCCCTTCATTGATCATGATGATAACCTTGTGACCGGATTGAGTTAAAAAATAAAAGATGCTTAAGGAAGAATGGGGCAGTTGAATGATATTTTTGAAATAATATTTTCTTTTTATAACAATATATTAGGTTTTAATAATGCATTTTGTATATGGGTATTTTCCTAAAGCGTATGTTGTCTTAGCGTGATGCGCAGAGGTTCGCAGTAAAATCGTGAGGTCCCTTTCGGGGAAGCTGGCAGGAGGGATCCGCTGTCAATGTGAGTTCAGCCCGTTGGCAAAGCTTGCATAATCTGGACTTAGGGGATGTCGAGACTAGGTTTTCACAGTGCTGGCATGTAGAATGCTGCGACTCAGGCGAAAGACAGCCAACCTACAAACCGTCGCTGTATGTTCATGGCGAATGATCCAGAAATACCAAGGCAGAAAAACTTTTATAATGAAGCATATACGAAATTTCTCCATTATTGCCCACATTGACCACGGTAAGTCGACGCTGTCCGACCGTATTATTCAAATTTGCGGTGGGTTGTCCGACCGTGAAATGGAATCGCAGGTCCTCGACTCGATGGATCTGGAGCGTGAGCGTGGCATCACCATCAAAGCCCAAAGCGTGACCCTCGATTACAAAGCGAAAGATGGTCAGGTCTATCACCTGAACTTTATCGACACGCCGGGCCACGTTGACTTCTCTTATGAAGTTTCCCGTTCACTGGCGGCGTGTGAAGGCGCGTTGCTGGTCGTGGATGCAGGGCAGGGCGTAGAGGCTCAGACCCTGGCTAACTGCTACACCGCGATGGAAATGGATCTGGAAGTCGTTCCTGTTCTGAACAAAATCGACCTGCCAGCCGCCGATCCCGATCGCGCTGCTCAGGAAATCGAAGATATCGTTGGTATCGATGCGACGGATGCGGTGCGTTGTTCCGCAAAAACCGGTGTCGGTGTCCCTGAAGTGCTTGAACGTCTGGTGCGTGATGTTCCCCCGCCAGAGGGCGACCCTGACGCGCCTTTACAGGCTCTGATCATCGACTCCTGGTTCGATAACTATCTTGGTGTCGTCTCTCTGGTGCGTATCAAAAACGGCACCATGAAAAAAGGCGACAAGATTAAAGTGATGAGTACCGGACAGGTTTATAACGCCGACCGTCTGGGTATTTTCACGCCAAAACGTGTCGATAAAGATATTCTTAATTGTGGTGAAGTGGGCTGGCTGGTCTGTGCGATTAAAGACATCCTCGGCGCACCGGTGGGCGATACTCTGACACTGCAACGTAATCCTGCGGATAAAGTCCTGCCTGGTTTTAAGAAAGTGAAGCCACAGGTTTATGCCGGTCTGTTCCCGGTCAGCTCCGACGATTATGAAAACTTCCGTGACGCGCTGGGCAAACTCAGCCTGAACGATGCTTCTCTGTTCTATGAACCAGAAAGTTCTACAGCGTTAGGCTTCGGCTTCCGTATTGGTTTCCTGGGTCTTCTGCACATGGAAATCATTCAGGAACGTCTCGAACGTGAATACGATTTAGACCTGATCACCACGGCTCCGACGGTAGTTTACGAAGTGGTGACCACAAGTAACGAAACCATTTACGTGGACAGCCCGTCTAAACTTCCTGCGCTGAATAATATTCAGGAACTGCGTGAACCTATTGCTGAATGCCACATGCTGATGCCTCAGGAATATCTGGGTAGCGTCATTACGCTGTGCATTGAGAAACGTGGTGTTCAGACCAACATGGTTTACCACGGCAACCAGGTTGCGCTGACCTACGAGATCCCTATGGCGGAAGTGGTTCTTGATTTCTTTGACCGTCTGAAATCAACGTCCCGCGGTTATGCTTCACTTGATTACAATTTCAAACGTTTTCAGGCTTCTGACATGGTACGTGTTGATGTTCTAATCAACGGCGAACGTGTGGATGCCCTGGCGCTGATTACTCACCGTGGTAACTCACAAGGTCGCGGTCGCCAGTTGGTTGAGAAAATGCAGGAACTCATCCCGCGTCAGCAGTTTGATATTGCTATCCAGGCGGCGATTGGTGCACATATCATCGCCCGCTCAACGGTTAAACAGTTACGTAAAAACGTTTTGGCTAAGTGCTACGGCGGTGACGTAAGTCGTAAGAAAAAACTGTTGCAGAAACAGAAAGATGGTAAGAAACGCATGAAGCAAGTGGGTAACGTCGAGTTGCCTCAGGAAGCGTTCCTGGCCATTCTCCATGTGGGCAAAGACGGCAATAAATAAATCCTTAATTGAGTTGTAGGGAGTATGCATGGCTAACATGTTTGCCCTGATTCTGGCGATTGCAACGCTGGTGTCAGGGATTATTTGGTGCCTTGATCGTTTTAAACTGGCACCCGCTCGTCGGGCTAAAATTGCGAAAATTAAGGCTGAAACCGGCGGTGCTGTTGACGATACAACGCTGAACAAGGTGGCGAAGCAGCCAGGTTGGGTAGAAACCTGTGCTTCAGTATTCCCGGTTTTGCTCGTCGTGTTTGTGGTGCGTTCATTCATTTATGAACCCTTCCAGATCCCGTCAGGCTCCATGATGCCTACGCTGTTGATCGGCGATTTCATCGTGGTAGAAAAATATGCCTACGGTCTGAAAGATCCTATTACTCAGACTAAACTTATCGAAACGGGCGAGCCGAAACGCGGCGATGTGGTGGTGTTCAAATATCCGCTGAATACCAAGGTGGACTATATTAAACGTCTGGTGGGCTTGCCGGGTGATCGTGTGACTTACGATCCTTTCAGTAAGCAAGTGACTATTCAGCCAGCCTGTCAGAGCGGCAGTAATTGTAATACCGCGCTGGCCGTGACTTACGACACCGGCGTTGCCAGTGATTTCGTTCAGACATTTGGTCAGTCTTCGGGTGGCGAAGCGAGCAGTGGCTTCTTTGAAACACCGCCAACGGCGAATGTTCCTCAGGACGGCGTCCGTTTGGTGCAGTTCAATGAAACATTGGGAAATGTGACGCACCATATTCTGACTGTGCCTGGCGCACGTGACCAGTTGGGTGCTTATTACCGCCAACCAGGGCAGCCAATGGGCACCTGGGTTGTCCCAGCCGGCCATTATTTCATGATGGGCGATAACCGTGATAACAGCGCAGACAGCCGTTATTGGGGCTTTGTGCCAGAAAAGAATTTAGTGGGTAAAGCGTCTGCTATTTGGATGAGCTTTAAAAAACAGGAAGGTGAATGGCCTACCGGCGTTCGTTTAAGCCGTATCGGTGGAATTCATTAACGCCTGTTGCTGCCCCTGAGTTATTCGAGTTGCAGGAGGATAATACCCCTGCAACTTCAGTGATCGCGGGCACATTAGCGCAGCATTAAATGTCCACACGTTGTAGAATAACCCTTCGGGCGATAAAAGTTGGCTCTCCTGATTTTAATTTTTTATTAAAAAGCACTGAGAGCCACTGCAAACGAAACAGCTTTGGATTGGCTTAGGGCGAAGCAGGCCTGTTCCGTATGCTGAAGTTTTTGACGCATTCTTGATCTATTGGTAACTCATGAATCCCATCGTAATAAACAGGCTTCAGCGGAAGCTGGGCTACACTTTTCAACAGCAGGAACTTTTATTGCAGGCACTGACTCACCGCAGCGCAAGCAGTAAACACAATGAGCGTTTAGAGTTCCTGGGTGATTCCATTCTTAGTTATGTGATTGCTAACGCGTTGTACCAACGTTTTCCTCGTGTTGACGAGGGCGATATGAGTCGTATGCGAGCCACGCTGGTTCGTGGAAATACGTTAGCTGAAATGGCACGTGAATTCGATCTCGGTGAATGCTTGCGTTTAGGGCCGGGCGAATTAAAAAGTGGTGGTTTCCGCCGTGAGTCAATTCTTGCGGATACGGTGGAGGCACTCATTGGCGGCGTGTTCCTGGACAGTGATATCCAGAACGTCGAAAAGCTGATTCTCGATTGGTACCGTAGTCGTTTAGACGAAATCAGTCCCGGTGATAAGCAGAAAGACCCAAAAACCCGGTTACAGGAGTTTTTGCAAGGTCGTCATCTGCCGTTGCCTTCTTATCTGGTTGTGCAGGTTCGCGGTGAAGCGCACGACCAAGAGTTTACCATCCACTGCCAGGTCAGTGGCTTGAGCCAACCGGTTGTAGGAACCGGCTCAAGTCGCAGAAAAGCCGAGCAGGCGGCAGCGGAACAAGCGCTGATACAGCTGGAGCTTGAATGAGCGAAGAAAAGAATTACTGTGGTTTTATAGCCATTGTTGGCCGACCAAACGTCGGCAAATCAACCTTGCTGAACGAATTACTGGGGCAGAAAATCTCCATTACTTCGCGTAAACCGCAAACCACCCGTCACCGTATCATGGGGATCCATACTGAAGGCCCATATCAGGCCATCTATGTTGATACCCCGGGGCTGCACATGGAAGAAAAGCGGGCGATTAACCGCCTGATGAACCGTGCTGCAAGCAGTTCCATCGGTGATGTTGAGCTGGTTATTTTTGTTGTTGAAGGCACCCATTGGACGCCTGACGACGAAATGGTCGTGAACAAACTGCGCGATATCAAAGCGCCGGTGCTGCTGGCGATCAACAAAATCGATAATGTCACTGACAAATCGAAGCTGTTGCCGCACCTGCAGTTCCTCAGCGAGCAGATGAACTTCATCGATATCGTCCCAATGTCGGCGGAAAAACGTATCAACGTGGATACAATCGCCAGCATTGTTCGTAAGCGTCTGCCGGAAGCGATTCATCACTTCCCTGAAGATTACATTACTGACCGTTCACAGCGCTTTATGGCTTCTGAAATCATCCGTGAAAAACTGATGCGTTTCCTCGGCGAAGAGCTGCCTTATTCAGTGACCGTTGAAATTGAACGTTTCGTGAGTAACGAGCGCGGCGGTTACGATATCAATGGCCTGATTCTGGTAGAACGTGAAGGCCAGAAAAAAATGGTTATTGGTAATAAAGGCTCAAAAATCAAGACGATCGGTATCGAGTCACGCCAGGACATGGAAAACATGTTTGAAGCGAAGGTTCATCTTGAATTGTGGGTTAAGGTCAAATCCGGCTGGGCAGATGATGAACGTGCGCTGCGTAGCCTGGGTTATGTAGACGACTTATAATAAGGTCCGCGCCTATGGAAGGCTGGCAACGCGCATTTGTTTTGCATGGGCGACCTTACAGTGAAACCAGTCTCATGCTGGATTTATTCACTGAGGGACAAGGGCGGGTGCGCATACTGGCTAAAGGTGCGCGTGGCCGCCGGTCCAATCTGAAAGGCTGCCTGCAGCCTTTTACGCCATTACTGGTTCGCTGGAGCGGGCGGGGAGAAGTGAAAACCCTGCGTAACGCCGAGCCGGTGTCTCTCGCACTTCCTCTGTCTGGTTTGATGCTTTACAGCGGCCTCTATGTCAATGAGCTTGTTTCCCGCGTTCTTGAGCAGGAAGCTAACTACTCCTCGTTATTCTTCGATTATCTCAATTGTTTGCAAAATCTTGCGGGCGCCACGGGCTCTCCTGAATATGCCTTGCGGCAGTTTGAACTAGCGCTATTGCACCATCTTGGCTATGGCGTCGATTTCCTGCATTGTGCAGGCAGCGGCGAAGAAGTCACTGACACCATGACCTACCGTTATCGCGAAGAGAAAGGGTTTATCGCCAGTCTGGTTATCGACAATACCAGTTTCACCGGCAAAGACCTGAAGGCGCTTGCAAGCCGTGATTTCCCCGACGTCGCAACCTTGCGAGCCGCCAAACGTTTTACGCGCATCGCATTGAAGCCGTATCTCGGTGGTAAGCCACTGAAAAGCCGTGAGCTGTTTCGCCAGTTTCAGGTTAAAAAACCCGTTGCACCTTCTGACAATTCTGCCAGCTAATTTACCCCCCGCACTACACGCCGTAGCGTTCAAGGGTGTAAACTGCGGGAATGGTTTTTTGATCCACCCGTAAATTAATCCATTCTAAAATCTGGAGTTGTTATGGCCGAGTTGCTGTTGGGCGTTAACATTGATCATGTCGCGACACTGCGTAATGCACGCGGTACGGCTTACCCTGATCCCGTTCAGGCTGCGTTTATTGCAGAACAAGCGGGTGCTGATGGCATCACCGTTCACCTGCGCGAGGACCGCCGCCACATCACCGATCGCGATGTGCGCCTGCTGCGTCAGACTATTCAGACCCGCATGAATCTCGAAATGGCAGTGACGGATGAGATGGTTGGCATTGCCTGTGAAATCCTTCCGCACTTCTGCTGTCTTGTGCCGGAAAAGCGTGAAGAAGTGACCACGGAAGGCGGTCTGGACGTTGCAGGGCAGATCGATAAAATGACCGTCGCCGTGTCGCGACTGAGTGAGGCCGGTATTCTGGTTTCTCTGTTTATTGATGCGGATTTACGTCAGATCGATGCCGCAGTTGCCGTCGGTGCTCCTTATATCGAAATTCATACCGGCGCATACGCAGAAGCGAAGACGGATCTTGAGCGTGAGGCAGAACTTCATCGCATTAAACAAGGTGCTGCGTACGCCGCAGGTAAAGGGCTGAAAGTGAATGCCGGCCACGGGCTGACATATCACAACGTACAGCCGATCGCCGCGATGCCGGAAATGCACGAACTGAACATTGGTCATGCGATTATTGGTCAGGCCGTGATTGATGGTTTGTCAGGTGCAGTGCGCGAGATGAAAAATCTGATGCGGGAAGCACGTCGTTAATGACTATTTTAGGTTTAGGTACGGATATCGTTGAGATAACCCGTATCGAAGCAGTGATTGAACGCAGTGGCGACCGGCTGGCAAAACGTATTTTATGCGCCAGCGAATGGGCTGTTTATCAGCAGCATCAGCAGCCGGTTCGCTTTCTGGCAAAACGTTTTGCCGTCAAGGAAGCCGCCGCCAAAGCGCTGGGAACGGGGATCCGTAACGGTCTGGCGTTTGAGCAGTTCGAAGTGGTAAACGACGTGCTGGGAAAACCGGGGCTGATTTTTCACGCCCGCGCGGCGGAAATGGCGGCGGAGCTCGGGGTAAAAGCCGTACACGTGACGCTGGCCGATGAACGCCGTTATGCCTGTGCTACCGTGATTATCGAAAACTGATTTACACGGCGTGATGCAGCACCACAAATTTATCCCACAGCTGTTCGTTGGATTCGGTGTGTTGCGGATTGATAATAATCGTATTATCGATCGGGCAGACACTCTGGCAGGTCGGCTTATCGTAATGGCCGACACATTCTGTACAGCGATCGCTGTCAATTTCGTAAATCTCGTTGCCCATCGAGATCGCCTGATTCGGACACTCCGGTTCGCACATGTCGCAATTAATGCATTTGTGTGTGATCAGCAGGGCCATAATGTGTCTCATCTCTCAATAATCAGGGCGCGCAGTATATCAGAATTGCGCTGGCGTAGGTTCCACGCCAGCGCCTATCCTTGTCTGAACTGATCCTGATCAAATCAGCTTCTTTACCAACTCTTCGCTGTGGCGGATACGCTCCGGCGCATGCTCGGTATCCTGCTGAACCAGCGCGACAAACAGCAAATCGGTCAGGGAATATTGCGCCGTCGTGGCAGAGAGCGCGGCACCACGGGTCGCCGGCAATTCGGCAACGGTGTACAGGCAGTGATCGGCCTGTTGTTGCAGCGTATTCGGCGTAAAACCGGTGATCGCCAGCACTTTAGCCCCACTTTCTCTGGCCACCCGCGCCGCCAGATTAATCTCGCTGCGCTCGCCGCTGGAGGAAATCGCCAGCAGTAAATCTTTTTTAGACAGCGCCTGAACCGTCGCGATAAGCACATGGGTGTCTGATTCGGCGATGGCCGTTACGCCAATTTTCAGCAGTTTATAGGCCAGATCTTTCGCCACCAGACCTGATGCGCCGATCCCCGTCAGCACGATTTTTCTGGCCTCGCTCAGCATCGACAACCCGATTTGCAACCGTGCCTCGCCGTTGATATCCAGCGTGGCGCGCAATGCCGCCTGTTTTTCCGCCAGCAGTTTCTCTCCGACCACCTGCAGACTGTCGGTGCTCAGGATCTGATTATGTACCGTGACCGGCGGGCTGTTTTTAGGCGATGCCAGGGATTCGCTCATCGCCAGCTTCAGCGCCGGAAAACCTTTATATCCCAATTTCTGCGCGAATTTCACCACGCCTGACTGGCTGACGCCTGCCATCTCAGCCAGCTTCTGTGAACTCAGATGGCGCGCTTCTTCCGGCTGATCCAGTAAAAAATCAGCCAGCTTGCGATCATTTTGTGCCAGCGATGGGTATAGCTGGCGGATCCGAATCATACAACTCATGGTGGGTTATCCCCGTGCCTCAAAATACCAACATCACGTTTTACTGATTATGTTATCTAAAGTAGCAAATATTCCTCGCATTGATGAATAAAATATTCAAGTATTGGATGATTATTTTGAATTAAAAATTCAGGAGTGTGCAATGAGCAATGCCATGAACTTAGGTTCCCTTATCTCAGAAAGCCGTAATCCGGAAACAATGAATCTGGATGAGATGTCCACGCTGGAGCTGGTGACCTGCTTTAATCACCAGGATCGCAAAGTGCCCGAGGCGATAAGCCTCGTTCTGCCAGCGATTGCTCAGGCCGTTGACCACGCCGCTGCCTCTTTGACTGCCGGGGGGCGCCTGATTTATCTCGGTGCAGGCACCAGCGGTCGTCTGGGCGTGCTGGATGCGTCAGAGTGTCCGCCGACGTTTGGCGTACCGCATGGCGTGGTTGTCGGGCTGATAGCCGGTGGGCCCGGCGCCATGCTCAAAGCCGTAGAAGGTGCTGAAGACGATGAAAATCTGGGCATTGAAGATTTAAAAAATCTAAACCTGACGGCGAAAGATACGGTTGTCGGACTGGCGGCCAGCGGACGCACGCCGTATGTGATTGGCGCGCTGCGTTATGCCACGACGCTGGGATGTGCGACGGTGGCGATTTCCTGTAACCCGGACTCACCGATTGCCCGCGAAGCCAATATCGCCATTTCCCCGGTGGTAGGCCCGGAGGCGCTGACCGGCTCCACACGTCTGAAATCCGGTACCGCACAGAAACTGGTACTCAATATGATTTCAACCGGTGCCATGGTGAAAACGGGCAAGGTTTATCAGAACCTGATGGTGGATGTGAAAGCGACCAACGTCAAACTGGTGGATCGTGCCTGCCGGATTGTGGTGGAGGCCACCGGCGCGGAACGAACTGCTGCAGAACAGGCGCTCGCGCAAACTGATTTTGAAGTAAAACCGGCGATTCTGATGCTGCTGGCGGGCATTGATGCGCAACAGGCGCAAGCACGCCTGACCAGACATAACGGATTCCTGCGTCTGGCTCTGGCCGATTAAGCATAAGGGGATAAGTATGGCGACGGAGATGAATAAAACTCACCTGCTGGCTTCCAGAATTTTGCAGGGTGTGGGCGGCGAAGCAAACATCAGTAAGCTGGAAAACTGCATGACGCGCGTGCGTGTGGAAGTGCTGGATGAGCAGCTTTTAGATCTGACCAGCCTGAAAACGCTCGACGGCATAAAGGGCTATCTTAAGCAGGGCGATCAGCACCAGTTTATTGTCGGGCCGGGTGCGGCGGCAAAAGTCGTCGACGCCATGCGCTTACAGCTTACGCCTGCCCGCCAAAACGGCGGTGGTGAAACGGACATTGCCCGTAACAAGGCGAATGCAAAAGCCAAATACTCCGCGCCGATGAGCGGGGCGCTGCGAAAGCTTGCCGACGTCTTTATTCCGCTTATCCCCGCATTCATTGCTTCCGGTCTGATCATGGGCATCATCAACCTGCTCAAGCGCCCCGACATCGCCGGATCGATTGCCACCGATTATCCGAATATTCTTGGATTACTGGCCGTGTTCGGCGGGGCCGTTTTTGCCATCATGAACATTCTGGTCGGCGTCAATGCGGCGCGGGTGTTCGGAGGTTCGCAGGCGATGGGCGGCGTGATGGCCGGTATTCTCTCCAGCCCTGCGCTGGCGCAGATCACCTTATTCGGCGAAACGTTGCAGCCCGGTCGCGGCGGGGTGATTGCCGTACTGCTGGTGGTGGCGCTGATGTGCTGGCTGGAAAAACGTCTGCGTGAGGGGTTACCGGAGTCCGTGGAGCTTATCCTCAACCCGCTTATCACCACGCTTATCACCGCGACACTGGCGATTATTATCCTGCAACCGCTCGGGGGGTACATCTCGGACGGCATTGCGCACGGTGTCAATATTGCCATCGATAAAGGCGGTTTACTGGTCGGCGCCATTCTGGCCGGGGCATTTTTGCCGCTGGTACTGTCAGGTTTGCATCAGGGATTAGTGCCGATCCACGTAGAACTGATTCAGGCTCACGGTTCCAATCCTTTGCTGCCGATTCTGGCAATGGCGGGTGTCGGGCAGGTGGGCGCGGCGATCGCCGTTTATATGAAAACCCGTAATGCCCGTCTGAAAAAAGTGATTAAAGGTGCGTTACCGGTCGGGATCCTGGGGATTGGCGAACCGTTGATTTTCGGTGTCACGCTGCCTCTCGGGCGGCCTTTTATCGGCGCCTGTCTGGGCGGTGCCGTCGGCGGCGCACTCATCTGTTACTGGAAAGTCGCCACGGTGATCACCTTCGGGATTTCAGGATTGCCGCTGGCACTGACGATCGTTTCTGGAAAAGTGATGTTGTATCTGGCAGGTTTAGTCATTACGGTATTAGCTGGTTTTATATTTACCTGGATGATGGGGTTCAACGATCCCGAGGAGTAACGGATTGACTACGAAGCCTGACCAACGGGTAGTTTTTTTTGATCTTGATGGCACATTGCATCAGCAGGATATGTTTGGTTCCTTTCTGCGCTTCCTGCTTTGGCGCATGCCGCAAAATCTGATTCTGGTGGTGCCTTTATTGCCGCTGATTGGGCTGGGGCTATTTTTTCAGGGGCGCGCCGCGCGCTGGCCAATGAGCCTGCTGCTGTGGGCAATCACTTTCGGGCACAGCGAGGCGCGTTTAAAGGCGCTGGAGTTACAGTTTGTTAACGCATTTCGCCAGAAGGTGGTGGAGTTCCCGGTTGTGCAGCGGCGCCTGCGCGAATATCTCGAGAGTGATGACACTGAGGTTTGGCTTATCACCGGCTCGCCGGAAAATCTGGTGCGGCAGGTTTATGACACGTCGCTGTTTCTGCCGCAGGTAAAACTGGTAGGCAGCCGGATCGCCCGTGCGAAAGGGGGATGGGTGTTGCCGTTACGTTGTCTGGGAGAAGAGAAGGTCGTGCAACTGGAAAGCCGGATCGGTTCGCCGCTGAAACTCTACAGCGGCTACAGCGACAGCAAACAGGACAATCCGTTGCTGTTCTTTTGTGAACACCGCTTTCGTGTCAGCAAGCAGGGGGAATTACAACAGCTGGAATAAAGCGTGACGTTCTGTTTCGCGCAAAAAGAAAAGGCCGGTTATCCGGCCTTTTCTGTACTTTCTTTTCCTCAACGCCCCCGTCAAGTTCGAGAAATTCTTTCAGTGAATCACATTGCCGCTTTAAAAATACCGACAATGTCCTGATGTGTCCCCTGAATCGGGTTAGTCAGCGCACAGGCATCGTTGAGGGCATTGGTCGCCAGCGTAGTAAAATCTTCCTCTTTGACCTTCAAATCGCGCAACCCCGCAGGGATCCCCACGTCGCGCGCCAGCTGGCGGATGGCATCGATACAGGCTTTCGCACCTTGCTCATCACTCATGTCCGCCACATCGATATGCATCGCCGCGGCCACTTCTTTCAGGCGCGGGCTGGCGACGCGGGCATTGTATTCCTGCACGAACGGCAGCAGCACTGCGTTACAAACACCGTGTGGCAGGTTATAGAAACCGCCAAGCTGATGCGCCATGGCATGCACGTAGCCGAGTGACGCATTGTTAAAGGCCATTCCGGCGAGGAACTGCGCGTATGCCATGTTCTCACGGGCCTGCATATTGGCGCCGTCTTCCACGGCGGTACGCAATGACTCTGCAATCATAGTGACGGCTTTCAGAGCGCAGGCATCCGTTATCGGGTTCGCCGCGCTGGAGACGTAAGCTTCAATGGCATGAGTCAGGGCATCCATCCCGGTGGCAGCCGTCAGCCCTTTAGGCATTCCGACCATCAGATGAGGATCGTTGACGGACATCAGCGGTGTGACGTTTTTATCGACGATAGCCATTTTGATGTGGCGTTCTTCATCAGTGATGATGCAAAAACGGGTCATTTCTGACGCAGTACCGGCTGTGGTGTTAATGGATATCAGCGGCAACTGAGGTTTTGCCGAGCGGTCTACGCCCTCATAATCTTTAATGTCACCGCCATTGGTGGCGAGCAGCGCAATGCCTTTAGCACAGTCATGCGGAGAGCCGCCGCCGAGCGAAATTACGCAGTCACAGCCATCGCGTTGCAGAACGTCCAGGCCTTCGCGCACATTGCGGGTGGTTGGGTTAGGGTGCGTGCCGTGGTAGACGCTGCTTTGCACATCGCTTTGCGCCAGTAATTCCTGAACCTGTTTAACGACGCCGATATCGAATAACACTTTATCGGTAACGATCAATGCATGATGAAAACCGTGTTGGGAGATGGCGGCGGCGGCCTCGCTGAGTGCGCCGGAACCGATGACATTGACAGAAGGGATAAAGAAAGTTGCAGTAGCCATAATGTATTTCCTTATTGTTAATTCTTAGTGGGTACAAGGAAATCTTATGATTGTTACCGGTAACACGATTTGATCTGACGCAATATTTGCTGTTTTTTATCGCAAAAAGCCAGTGCTAATCCTCATGAATATTAAGGTTATTATCTGTTTCGCTCAGTGTTTTTCAAAGGGAGTCCGTGATGCGGCATCAGGTAAACTCCATCAGAGATATTACTCATTCATCAGATCAATTTGTTTGGCTGAATACACCTGGCTGCCGTGGGCGGGGCGGCTGAACAAAGGTATAATGACCGCAGGAAATATTGGCTGAGGTTGAAGTGACAGAAACAGTGATGAACGAGACAAAGGGTGATGAAGAATGGATGCAATATGCCATGACTCTGGCTCTGAAAGCGCAGGATGAAGGCGAAGTGCCGGTGGGCGCTGTATTGGTTTTGGATAACCGGGTCATTGGTGAAGGCTGGAACCGTTCCATCGGGCATCACGATCCGACTGCACATGCCGAAATTATGGCGTTGCGCCAGGGCGGCTGCGCGGTGCAAAACTACCGCCTGATTGATGCCACGCTGTATGTCACTCTGGAGCCTTGCGTGATGTGTGCCGGCGCGATGATTCACAGCCGGATCCGCCGTGTGGTGTATGGCGCGGCAGATGCTAAAACCGGTGCCGCCGGATCACTGCTCGACGTGCTGCGCCATCCGGGCATGAATCATCAGATAGAGATTACCTCCGGCGTTCTGGCGCAGGCGTGTTCGGAACAGCTGAGCGCTTTTTTCCGTTATCGTCGCAGTCAGAAAAAAGCCCTCAGACTGGCGAAACGCGCTGCTGAACAAGGCGCAGAGCCGGAATAACCCCGCCTGCCTTACTCTGTCTTACTCTGCCAGCGCTTCCTTCGCTTCCACCGCCGGATAGCCCTGGCCTAACTGGGCCTGCAATGCCGCCTGCTGCGCCAGCTGTTTCTCTTTTTCCGTCAGATATCCCACCAGACTGAGCTGATAGCGGCGGATATTTTCCACGTAATTATAAGCCTGCGTCCCGCGCGCATACCCGTAGGTGGTGCGGCCCGCGAAGCGTTTCTGATTGAGCATAGGCAGACGCTGCTTCACATCCGCCCAGCTGTCGGGGTTGCCTTTCTGCTGCGCCGTCAGTTTGCGGGCATCCAGCATGTGGCCGTAACCCATGTTATAGGCCGCAAGGGCAAACCAGATTTTCTCGTCCTGCGGAATGCTGTCCGGCATTTTCTCCATCAGTCGCGACAGATAGAGCGCGCCGCCACGGATACTTTGCTCGGCATCGGTCCGGTCATCCACGTCCAGCCCCGAGGCGGTGGCACGGGTTAGCATCATCACACCGCGCACGCCGGTGGGTGATTTGGCCTGCGGATCCCAGTGTGATTCCTGATACGCGATGGCGGCGAGTAAGCGCCAGTCGATATCCTGCGCGTATTTTTCGAACAATGGCTGCAAGTCAGGCAGCGTTTTGTCGATGGCGTTCAGGAAAGTGCGTGTATCGACGTAATCGAAATCGCCGACGTGGCCGAGGTATTTCTCCTCGAGCTTTTGCAGAGTGCCGTCGTCGGCAATCTGGCTGAAAAAGTCGAGCATAGCGGCGGACAGGCTGTCGTCGTCAGGCTGCTTGCGGTAATACCAGGTGACGGGTTCATCTTCGGTAACGTCAAACGCGACGGCTAGGCGTGGATAGACACGCTGCATCAGCGCGATAGTCACTGAATCGCCCAGCGTGTAATCCAGTTTGCCATTTTCCACCTGCTGCAGAAGGTCGCGTGGCGACATCTTGTCTGTGGTGCTCCACGTCAGGTTGGGGAATTTTTTGCCTGCGGCTTCCAGTGTCGGGATGTGCGCGGTTCCGGCGGAAACCACCAGAGTGCCTTTAATGTCGGCAAAACTTTTTGGCCGGGCGGAGCCCTGCCGGTAAACCAGTTGCTGGGAGATGGAATAGTATTCCGGCCCGGCGCGGTAGTTTTTCAGCCGTTCATTGTTGTAGACCAGACCGGACGCCAGCATGTCGGCTTTATCGTGATCGAGTTCGTTGAACATCGCGTCGACGGTGGTGTGCTGAGAGACGACGAGCTTCACCCCCAGATAATCTGCGAAGCGTTTTGCCAGTTCGTAATCGAAGCCGAGATTACCTTCCGGTGAGTCCATAAAAGTCAGTGGAGAATTGAGCGTGCTGACGCGCAATTCTCCACGGGATTTTATTTGATCCAGCTGGTCACCTTCACCCCGATGCCACGGCACGGCAGGCCATAAGGCCAGCGCCAGCAACAGGGCGGCAATTCCCATGAGGAAATAATTAAATTTTAGTCGCTTCAAATAGTTATCTCGCTGCGGCGCTCTTGTTTTTTTACGATATGCTGTGCAGTTTGTATGGTTATATCCCCAGTGCTGACGCATTTTGCTCAACAAAACGACAGTCTGCAACTTTATTCATAATACCCGCACGAAATGCCTGCCTATAAATGAATATCAATATTCACTGCGCAAACGGTTTCGTCGGGCGAAGGCTTTCTTTATAATAGGCCGCGTTTTCCCCCTGTTGCGCCCAATGAAGCACTGTGGTCAGTGTCTTCGAAGACGAGAGATCTGTGATTATGGAAATACTGCGTGGTTCGCCCGCTTTGTCGGCTTTTCGCATTAATAAATTGTTGTCCCGCTGTCAGGATGCCCGCCTTCCGGTCAGCGATATCTACGCCGAATATGTACACTTTGCCGATGTCAGCGCGCCGCTGAGTTCGGACGAACAAACCAAGTTACAACGCCTCCTGAAATACGGTCCTTCTCTCGCTGAACACGCTCCAACCGGTCGTTTACTGCTGGTCACGCCACGCCCTGGCACCATTTCTCCTTGGTCTTCCAAAGCCACTGACATTGCACACAACTGCGGTTTGTCGCAGGTTCTGCGTCTGGAGCGCGGTCTGGCCTTCTACGTGCAGGCACCGCAGCTGACCGAAGCGCAGTGGGCACAGCTGGGCGCTTTATTGCATGACCGGATGATGGAAACACTCTTCGGCAATCTGGAAGACGCCAGTGCGCTGTTTGCACAGCATCAGCCTGCGCCGGTGCAGCACGTTGATATTCTCGGCGAAGGCCGCAGCGCGCTGGAAACGGCCAACATCAAACTGGGTCTGGCGCTGGCGCAGGACGAAATTGATTACCTGATGGAAGCCTTCACGTCGTTGGGGCGCAACCCGACTGACATCGAGCTGTATATGTTCGCGCAGGCTAACTCCGAACACTGCCGTCATAAAATCTTCAACGCTGACTGGATTATTGACGGCGAAACGCAGCCGAAATCCTTGTTCAAGATGATCAAGAACACCTTCGAGCAGACGCCCGATCACGTGCTGTCCGCGTATAAAGACAACGCCGCCGTGATGGAGGGTTCGCAGGTCGGTCGTTTTTACGCCGATGCGAAAGACGGTCTGTACGATTTCCATCAGGAGCAGGCGCATATTCTGATGAAGGTCGAAACGCATAACCACCCGACGGCGATTTCTCCCTGGCCGGGTGCGGCAACCGGCTCCGGCGGTGAAATCCGTGATGAAGGCGCAACCGGTCGCGGTGCAAAACCGAAAGCCGGTCTGGTCGGTTTCTCCGTTTCCAACCTGCGTATTCCGGGCTTTGAACAGCCGTGGGAAGAAGATTTCGGTAAGCCGGATCGTATCGTGACCGCGCTGGATATCATGACCGACGGCCCGCTGGGCGGCGCTGCGTTCAACAACGAATTCGGTCGTCCGGCACTGCTGGGCTACTTCCGTACTTATGAAGAAAACGTCAACAGCCACAACGGCCCTGAACTGCGCGGTTATCACAAGCCGATCATGCTGGCCGGGGGTATCGGCAACATCCGTGCCGATCACGTGCAGAAAGGTGAAATCACCGTTGGCGCGAAACTGATTGTGCTCGGCGGCCCGGCGATGAATATCGGTCTGGGCGGCGGTGCGGCTTCTTCGATGGCCTCAGGTCAGTCGGATGCGGATCTGGATTTTGCTTCCGTACAGCGCGATAACCCGGAAATGGAACGTCGTTGCCAGGAAGTGATCGACCGCTGCTGGCAGCTCGGCGAAGACAACCCGATTCTGTTTATCCATGACGTCGGTGCCGGTGGTTTGTCCAACGCCATGCCGGAACTGGTGAGCGATGGCAACCGTGGCGGTCGTTTCCAGCTGCGCGACATCCTCAACGACGAACCGGGCATGAGCCCGCTGGAAGTCTGGTGTAACGAATCTCAGGAACGTTATGTCATGGCCGTCGCACCGGCACAGCTGGCGCAGTTTGATGCCATCTGTAAACGTGAGCGCGCACCTTACGCGGTGATCGGTGAAGCCACTGAAGAAATGCATCTGACTCTGGAAGACAGCCATTTCGACAATCAGCCGATTGATATGCCGCTCGACGTTCTGCTGGGTAAAACGCCAAAAATGACCCGCGACGTCACCACGCTGAAAGCCAACGGCGACGACCTGAATGCGGAAAATATTCAGATTGCTGAAGCGGTAAACCGCGTTCTGCATCTGCCGGCGGTTGCCGAGAAAACCTTCCTGATCACCATCGGCGACCGTACCGTCACCGGTATGGTGGCGCGCGACCAGATGGTGGGGCCGTGGCAAATCCCGGTTGCTGACTGCGCGGTCACGACCGCCAGCCTCGACAGCTACCACGGTGAAGCGATGTCACTGGGCGAACGTGCGCCAATCGCCTTACTGGACTTCGCCGCCTCGGGTCGTATGGCCGTGGGCGAAGCGCTGACCAACATCGCCGCTGTCGAAATCGGCAGCCTGAAACGCGTTAAGCTTTCAGCGAACTGGATGTCTGCCGCCGGTCACCCTGGCGAAGATGCCGGGTTATATGCCGCGGTGAAAGCGGTGGGTGAAGAGCTTTGTCCGGCGCTGGGCATTACCATTCCGGTGGGCAAAGACTCTATGTCGATGAAAACCCGCTGGCAGGAAGGCAACGAACAACGCGAAATGACCTCACCTCTTTCTCTGGTGATTACGGCATTTGCCCGCGTTGAAGACGTGCGCCACACCGTGACGCCGCAACTGCGCACGGATAAAGGTGACACCGCGCTGCTGCTGGTGGATCTGGGTGCCGGCCATAACGCACTGGGTGCGACGGCGCTGGCGCAGGTTTACCGTCAGCTCGGCAATACGCCTGCTGATGTGCGCAGCGCAGAGCAACTGGGTGGCTTCTTCAACGCCATGCAGGCGCTGGTGTCTGAGCAAAAATTACTGGCTTACCATGACCGTTCCGACGGTGGTCTGCTGGTGACGCTGGCTGAAATGGCCTTCGCCGGGCATTGCGGCCTGACTGCCGATATCGCGGCGCTGGGTAACGATTCGCTGGCAGCCTTGTTCAACGAAGAACTGGGCGCGGTGATCCAGGTGCGTGCATCAGACCGTGAAGCGGTTGAGAAAACGCTGGCTGATTTTGGTCTGGCGGATTGCACACATTATCTCGGCACCGCAGAAACCGGCGATCGCTTCATCATTTCTTCCGGCAGCAAGCCGGTGTACAGCGAAAGCCGTACCACGCTGCGTACCTGGTGGGCAGAAACCACCTGGCAGATGCAGCGTCTGCGCGATAACCCGGAATGTGCCGATCAGGAACATCAGGCCAAAACTCAGGATCTCGATCCGGGTCTGAACGTCAAACTGACATTTGCTCCTGACGAAGACGTGGCTGCGCCGTACATCGCGAAGGGCGCGCGTCCGAAAGTGGCGGTACTGCGCGAGCAGGGCGTTAACTCCCACGTTGAGATGGCTGCCGCTTTCCACCGTGCAGGTTTTGATGCGGTAGATGTGCACATGAGTGATTTGCTGGCCGGTCGCCGTGATTTGCAGGACTTCCACACGCTGGTGGCGTGCGGCGGGTTCTCTTACGGTGACGTGCTGGGCGCGGGTGAAGGCTGGGCGAAATCAGTCCTGTTCAACGACCGCGTGCGTGAAGAGTTCGAAGAGTTCTTCCACCGTCCGCAAACGCTGGCGCTGGGCGTATGTAACGGCTGCCAGATGATGTCGAACCTGAAAGAGCTGATCCCGGGGGCTGAACACTGGCCGCGCTTTGTGCGTAACCTGTCTGATCGCTTTGAAGCACGCTTCAGCCTGGTAGAAGTGACCGCCAGCTCGTCGATGTTCATGCAGGGCATGGCCGGTTCACGTATGCCTATCGCCGTTTCCCACGGTGAAGGTCACGTGGAAGTGCGTGATGCGGCGCATCTGGCACAAATCGAGCACAGCAACCTGGTGGCGCTGCGTTTTGTGGATAACAACGGTCAGGCGACGGAAGCCTATCCGGCGAACCCGAACGGCTCTCCGAATGGGATTACGGCGGTGACCAACCTGTCAGGCCGCGTCACCGTTATGATGCCGCACCCTGAGCGCGTATTCCGTACTGTCAGCAACTCCTGGCATCCGGAAGAGTGGGGCGAAGACAGCCCGTGGATGCGCATGTTCCGCAATGCGCGTAAACAGCTCGGTTGATGCTTAACCGGCGTCAGTAATAAAAATCCGCAGTGCGAAAGCCTGCGGATTTTTTTATGTCAGGGCATCTCTGAAAGAAAGCAGTCATCCGTCAGCGCCGCCAGACGGAACTCATTTTTCCGCGTTCCGCCGTTCATCATCGTTCTAAGGTGCTGTTTTTTAACGGCATAAAAGATCTATTTATTCGATTTATGTTTTCTTAATATATCATTCAGTATTCATATTTATTTGACGTCATATAATGTCCTGGTCAACTCAACAGGGCAATAACGCCAATGAAAAATAATCATTTCGTGAATATTCGCGCAGTAGTTTCATATTCTTTTTTCACCCTTTCCTTATTAGGTGCCGGTTATGTTCAGGCCGGTGAAAGTCATATTATTCCGCCCGCTCAGGCAGTCTCCGGGCAGGAAAATAACGACGGATTGTGGTCAACATTTAAAAATAATATTGCTGAAACCTGGAATGCACCCCAGCAGCAAGATCTGTTTCTTCCGGTATTAACCCGCCACAACCGGCATACGCACAGTAAAAAACAAATTGATGGTTATAATGAGCATCCCTGGGGCGGCGGTTACGGGGTGTCACGTTATGACGAAAAAGGAAACTGGCATGCGCTTTATGCCATGGCATTTAAAGATTCTTTTAATAAATGGGAGCCCGTCGCCGGTTACGGTTATGAAAAAATATGGCAACCCCTGAGTGATAAAGAGTTTCGTTTAGGTGCCGGGTATGTTGCCGCTGTATCGGCGCGTGATAATTATGATTACGTTCCTTTCCCGATGGTGCTGCCTTTGGTGTCAGCAGGCTACTCAAGGCTGACCTTCCAGGCCACTTATGTGCCCGGCGGCAACAGTAAGGGGAACGTATTGTTTGGCTGGTTCCGCTTTCAGTTCTAAAACTTTCTTCAATTAACTATACAGTACATTAAGATTATTCCTGATGTGTTTTATGATTCCAGTTTTGCTGAATCAGCGGACATAAGACGTTTATCTAAACGAGGCCTAAATAAATTACGGATAAATCTGATAATAGAAATCTTAAATGCTGTAAATTCATCGAATTGAAAATGTGCAGATGTTTTTGTTATACCTTCGTTTAATTTATTGAGCCATGATTTGTTTATGATGCACCCCTAAACAGGGAGTTATTGTGAATATGTCTATCAACAAATTAATCTGTTATGTGGGTGTTGTATTATCGCTGGGATTGAGTTCACCGGTTTGGGCAACCAACAGCGGTGTTAATCCGACGAACACACCCAATTGGGACGGAAAGGAATCTATTTTTCCAGGCATGTGGGATACGTTCAAAGAAAACGTGGCCGAAACCTGGAACGCGCCTGAGGCGCAGGACGTTTATCTGCCGGTGATTACCTGGCATAACCGTCTTACCTACGATAAAGAAAAAACCGACAAATATAACGAGCGTCCATGGGGCGGCGGTTATGGTATTTCCCGGTATGATGATAAAGGGAACTGGCACGGCATTTATTTCATGGCGTTTAAAGACTCGCATAATAAATGGGAACCGATTGGCGGTTACGGTTGGGAAAAAATATGGACGCCTGCAGAAGATAAAAATTTTCGTGTAGGTCTGGGCTATACCGCGGCGGTGACGGCGCGGGATGATTACGAATATATCCCCATTCCCATCGTGTTGCCGCTGGCCTCCGTCGGCTATAACAAACTGACCTTTCAGGCGACCTATATTCCGGGCACCTACAATAACGGCAATGTTTTCTTTGCCTGGCTGCGATATCAGTTCTGATCCGGTTTCTTTGTGACTGAACAATACACAGGGCGCAGGTTGTGAACCTGATCCCCCACTTCTGATGAATATTCCACTATGCTAAAAATTCACCGCAGGAATCAATCCGTTGGTTTCTGCGGTGTTTTTGTTTTCAGGGAATCTGTAAAACTATTCATTAAGAGGATCACTCGTGAAAAAAGCATCCCGTTATCTTGCGTTGTCAGCCTTTGCCTGCGTTTTACCGCTCATCTTACCGGCCGCTCAGGCTGCACAGTCTGATAATCTCGAACTGCAACAAGTGCTGGTGCTCAGCCGCCACGGCATTCGCGCGCCGCTGGTGAATTATGGTGATGTGCTTGCCGAATCCACCACGCACACCTGGCCGGTGTGGAAAACCGAAGGCGGATTACTGACGCCAAAAGGCGGCCAGATTTCTGAACACATGGGGCATTATTTCCGCGCTTGGCTGGCAAAGGACAAACTCCTGCCCGCCACCGGATGCCCGGAAAATGCGCAGGTCTTTACCTACGCCAACAGCCTGCCGCGCACCATTGATACCGCGAAGCATTTCACCACCGGGGCTTTCCCTGGCTGTGATGTCACGGTGCTTAACCGCGTTGAAGTCGGCAAAATGGATCCGGTGTTTAACCCGATCATTACCGCAGAAGTGAACGATACCTTTAAAACCGGCGCACTGAATTCCATTAACCAACACGCAGGTGAGGGCGGTCTGACGGGGTTGAATCAGCGCCTCAAGCCAAACTACCAGTTGCTGGAAAGTATCCTCGATTACAAAAACAGCAAGATCTGTAAAGAGAAGCAGCAGTGCGATCTGGCTTCTCAGCCATCGGATGTGGTGCTGACGCAGGGCAAAGAGCCGGGAATTACCGGGCCTCTGCGAATGGCGACCGGCGCGACCGATGCGTTCATGTTGCAGTATTACGAAGGTTTCCCGATGAAGGATATCGCCTGGGGAAAAATCAGTACGCCTGAGCAATGGACACAGCTGGAAAATATCAAAAATCTGTATCACGAGACGCTGTTCGGCTCTCCGGCCATTGCTGCGAACGCGGCTAAACCGCTGCTGACCTTTATTGCCGGTGCGCTGGATCCACAACACGCCAATACCGCCGATGAGAAAGCGGCTCAGCAGGCAAAACTGGCGGTGCTGGTCGGGCATGATTCCAATATCGCTTCTCTGCTCGCCGCACTGAAAACGCAGGATTACCAGCTGCCGGGCCAGTACGAACGTACGCCGATCAGCGGCACCGTGGTCTTCCAGCGCTGGCATGACAAGCAGGCCAATAAAGATTTGATGAAAATCGAATACGTTTATCCGACGGCGAAGCAGATCCGTAACAATGTGGCACTGAGCCTTAAAAATCCGCCTCAGCGTGTGACGTTGCAAATCGACGGCTGTACTGTCGATAAACAAGGTTTCTGCCCGATGGAAGAATTTACTCAGGCATTGCAAAAAGATATACAGGGCTGAGTGCTTTAGCCGCTGGCTGGCAATAGATAGTGTTTTAAGTTAGTTAGCGGCGTCTTCCGGCTGCCCGATAATGTGTCAGGTCCTTTTACTCTGGCACATTATGGCGTCCTCTTCGTTTTACCTCAGCGCCCGTCAGCGGGCCGACATCACCTCCCGCTCCCGCCATGTCTGGTGGCGATGGGAAATTCCCACCTGGCTGCTGATTGTCTCGGTCTACGGCGGCTGGTTTGCAACGGTGTTTTACTGGCATCAACTCGGGCCATGGTTGGGCACGCCGCTGCTTGTCTGGTTCACCACCTGGTATATGTCGCTGCAACATGAACTCATCCATGGGCATCCGACCCGCAAACCCTGGCTGAACCAGCTGTTCGGCACCTTGCCGCTGGCGGTCTGGTATCCCTACGGCCTGTATCGCGATACGCATTTACAACATCACCGCAATGAACATCTCACGCTGCCCGGCGATGACCCGGAGGGCTATTACTTCAGCCGCGCCAGCTGGGAAAATCTGTCGCCCGCCATGAAAGCGGTCGTCCGCCTGCGCAATACCTTGCCGGGTAGGATGCTGCTCGGCCCGCTGTCAGATATCGTGAGTACGCTGACCGGGGCGCTGCTGGCCGTACTGCGCGGAGAGTGGCGCCCGGTGACTATGTGGCTGGCGCATGGCGCGATGCTGGCGGTGTTACTTGGCTGGATGGCGCAGCGCGGGCTGTCGCCGCTGTATTTTGTTCTGGCCGTAAGTTATCCGGCATTGAGCCTGACCAAAGTCCGGTCCTTCTTCGAGCACCGTGCAGAACATGCACCGCAAGCGAGATCGACACTGAATGAAGCGGGTTTTGTGTGGCGTCTGCTGTTTCTCAATCTGAACTATCACCTGGTGCATCACGATTTGCCGGGGGTGCCGTGGTTTGCGCTGCGTCAGGTCTATTTTTCCGACCGCGAAGCCTACAAAGCGCGCAGCGAGGGGTTTGTGGTGAAAGGTTACCGGCAGTGGTTTCGCGACCACACGCGTTCGCCGGTAAAAGTGGAAAGCCATCCTTTTGCGCCGGATGCAATAGCGGCGCAACTGCAGCGCAGCGACTATGATTATCAGCAGGAAACCCTCTGACGGAGTCGCCGGATAATGCTGATGTCCTTACCGATGTACGCCATTTCACCTGCCGACGTGGAGGCCTTCGCCAGCGTTTTGCGCGATAAACTCCGGCGGCTTGGCCTGTCTGATACCCCCGATACCCTGAGCTGGCCGCAGGATTTACTGGCTCACTGGCAAATGCCTGATTTACTGCTGAGCCAGACCTGCGGATTTCCGCTGGTAGAAAGCCTGCCTGAGGTGCAACTGGTCGGCACATTCAGCTATCTCGCGCCGGGCTGTGATGGTTTTCGTTATCGAAGTTTTTTAGTCGCGCGCGAGGACGATCAGGGGCGCCATCTGGCCGATTTCCGCCACCGGCGTCTGGCCTTTAACAGCACCGATTCTCAGTCTGGCTACAACAGCCTGCGTGCATTGGTTGCGCCGCTGGCACACGCCGGGCAATTCTTTTCTGCCGCCAGCGCCACCGGCAGCCACCGGGAGTCGCTGCACGTTGTTCAGCAGAATAAAGCGGATATCGCGGCGGTGGATTGCGTCACCATGGCGTTGCTGCAGCGCTCAGAACCGGACGCGCTTCGCGGCCTGATTGTGGTCGGACAAACGGCGGCCGTTCCCGGCCTGCCGCTTATCACTTCGTCACACACCTCCCCCGGACATCTGCTCCTGTTGCGGCAGGCGCTGCGTGAAATCGCGCAGGAACCGGTCAGCCAGCCGCTGCTGATCGAGGCATTTACGGAAGTCCCGAGGCGGGCTTACGGGGTGATCACCCTGATGAAAGAGATTGCTCAGTCGTTTGGCGTGAGCGAGCTCACCCTGCAAAAAACGGCGTAAAAAAACCGGGCTTCTCAGCCCGGCGAGGGTATACGCGCTTCATCTGTTTCAGTGCGTTTCAATAGGGTAATCTTCGTTTACGTCGCCCCATTCCGCCCAGGAACCGTCGTACAACGACACTTCTTTCACACCCAGCGCATCCAGCCCGAATGCCAGTGCGGCGGCAGTCACGCCCGATCCGCAACTGGTGATCACCGGTTTATGCAGATCCACGCCCAGACGTTCAAAGGTTGCTTTCAGCGCATCCGGCGCTTTCAGGTGCCCGTCCTGCGTCAGCTCAGTAAAAGGCACGCTGATACTGCCGGGGATATGGCCGCCGTGCAGACCCGGACGCGGTTCCGGCGCTTCAGCTTTAAAGCGCGCCAGCGAACGGGCGTCGATGATTTGCACCTTGCCGAGTGACGCCTTGACCTGCTGCGCGTCGACCACCACCGGACGTACCAGTTTTGCGTTAAACGTTGATGGCACACGGGTGTGTTCGCCGCTTTGTGTCGGTTTGCCTTCGGCAATCCAGGCATTCAGCCCCCCGTCCAGCACGCGTACACTTTTCGCGCCGAAGCTGGTCAGCATCCACCAGACGCGCGGTGCGGAGAACAAATCGCCTTCATCATAAAGCACGATAGTTTGCGTATCGGCCACGCCTAAACGGCTCATCGACGCGGAGAACGCCTCCGCCGTCGGCATCATATGCGGCAGGCCGGTTGAGCAATCGGAGATGGCGTCCACTTCCACGTAAATGGCGTTGGGAATGTGCGCTTCGAGATATTTTCCATGGAAATCAATCGGCGGCGTAATGCCGGGCTTGGATTTACGACAATCGATAATGACGACGTCCGGTGAATTCAGATTCTTCGCCAGCCAGTCGGTAGATACGGTATGGGTAGAAAAAGTCATGTTCAGTGCCTTATCTTTTTTGTGAAGCCAGCTCAGAGATCGCCTGGGATCAGGGAATAGACCCAGGCGTCGCGCGGCTGACCATGATAATAAAGCCGGTTGCGGTGCAGGCCTTCGGAAGTGGCGCCTGCTTTTTCCGCCACGCGGCGGCTGCGGGCATTGCCTTCCATCGCCACAATTTCCAGTCGCGTCAGTTCGAGTTCGGTAAAGGCGAAACGTGCCGCGGCTCTGACCGCCAGCGTTGCCAGACCGCGCCCGGTGTAACCGGTGCGGATCCAATAGCCGAGATTGGCGAACTTATATTCATGAACGATGCGGTTCAGGCTCACGCTGCCAATCAGATTACCGCTGGCGCGCTCAAACAAACAGAAATTGAACTCAGCGCCGCGATGGCGTTTCAGTTCACTGTCTGCGAGATATTTGCGGCTGTCATCCGCCGTGTAGCTTTCGGTGCACCAGGTTTCCCAGGCGCCAATTTCATTGACCGAATCCTGAATCGCCGCAACGTGCAGCACGGCCTCAAGTTCGGTCGCCACACGAATCTCGATGTCGTCATCCTGATAAATCTGGCGTGTCATCATGATCATTATCCGTCAGTGTAGAAATAATACGGGGAATCAATCGAATCAGCCTCACACATACGGCAATGATATGTCAATTGCCGGGAACGCCGATTTAGTGAGGTAAAACAGGGCTGTCAGCCCGTCAGTTCTCCCCTTCAGGCACCAGCATAACCAGCTTACATTCGGCATATCCCGCCGGAAAAAAGGTCTGCTGGCGGTAACTTTTTCCCCCTTCACGTGGATGATTAAAATGCCGCTCGCCGCCTTCGCGCGCCAGCACCTCCTGCTGCGTCCACCACTGATCAAACCCGGCGCTGCGTTCACGCAGGCTGATAACGGTCTGACGCACCGCATCTGAATGCGCGTAATGGCTGGTTTCGGCGCGAAATTCAGCGACCACCCGCTTGGCGCGCTCCGCCCAGTCGGTGACCAGCTGACGCGCTAAGGGATTGAGAAACATGAAGTCCAGCAGATTAGGCTGAGGATCCACATCCAGCCAGCCGCTGAACAGGGCTCCGGCTGGCGGATTCCACGCCAGCACGTTCCAGCTGCTGTCGAGCAGGTAGGCAGGGCAGGCCAGCTGATTGACGCAGTTTTTCAGGCCAACGCCGGGTGCCGTGGGCGAGGGCACTGCCTGCGGGTCTTTCATCGAGGCTAAACTGAACAGATAGTCACGGGCGGCCGGTTCCATCCGTAACGCTTTGGCGAGACTGTCGAGCGTAGTGGCAGAAATTGACACATCGCGCCCCTGTTCAATCCAGGTGTACCAGGTGGCGCTGATGCCGCTGATTTGTGCCAGCTCTTCGCGGCGCAGTCCGCTGGTCCGGCGGCGCGAGGACCCCGGCAGGCCGACCATTTCGGGCGTGGTGCGTTCGCGGTGCGTGCGCAAAAATAAACCCAGCGCCTTCGGGCCACTGAGCGACTCTGTATTATCCATCATTGTTTTGTCTCAGACAGGAATCAACTCATACCAGTATAAACGCTCATATTGTACCCGTATAGAACAATGCCTATAGTGATTTTGAGGTCACGTGAAACCCGAATTCCTGTGACAAAAAACAAGACAGACAGGAGCAATGATGAACATGAAAAATACCCACAGTCAGGCGGTTGATAAGCAATTTGGTTCACAGGCGCAGGATTATCTGACCAGCGCGGTTCACTCGCAGGGCAAAGATTTGCAACGTCTGGCGACGCTGCTGGCGCCTTATAAAGAGGCGCAGGTGATCGATTTAGGCTGCGGTGCAGGCCATGCCAGTTTTATTGCCGCAGGTGCGGTGAAAAATGTGATCGCCTATGATTTATCCGCGCAAATGCTGGATGTGGTCGCGCAGGCGGCCAGCGACAAACAGCTGAATAACATCACGGTAAGGCAGGGCGTGGCGGAATCGCTGCCGTTCGACGACCACAGCGCGAATGTGATAATCAGCCGTTATTCTGCACACCACTGGCATGATGTCGGACAGGCGCTGCGTGAAGTGGCGCGTGTGCTGAAACCGGGCGGAAAATTCATCATGATGGACGTCGTGTCGCCGGGGCATCCGCTGCTGGATATTTACCTGCAAACCGTCGAGGTGCTGCGCGACACTTCGCATGTTCGCAATTATTCGCCGGGTGAATGGCTGAAGATGGCGTCTGAAGCCGGTCTGATCGCCGGCGAGGTCACAACCGACCGTCTGCCGCTGGAGTACACCAGCTGGATCGCAAGGATGCGCACCCCGGAACACTTCGCTGTGGCTATCCGTGAGCTGCAAAAAGTGATGTCAGATGACGTGGTAAAACATTACGAGATACAGCCCGACGGCACCTTCACCAGCGATATTATGATGCTGGTGGCCTCGAAGAACTGAAATCAGTGACGCTTGCTCATTGTCTTTCCCGACCGGCAGGGGCAATGAGTTTAAGCAGGTTTTGATATTGTTATTGTAAAATATTCATGAGGAATATATATAACGGCTTGTGGGGTAATTACTATATAAATAAATTATGGTTTAATAAATAACACGGCCAGTGAATAAATTGGCAGTGAACTCTTCCCCGAAAACTTATAAACTCCATGGGTCTTTTTATACCTCATGTGTTTATAAGGATATTTCCATGGTTTTTAATTACTTTAACGAACTGTATGATCGTATTATTAATAGGTTTACACGTCAGAATATCGCCATGTTTTTTATCGCTTTGGTGATAGCCGGTTTTTTTATTTTTCCTTCCCGTAATGATCCGATGATTTTTAAAAATGCTGAACAATGCCATACATCCGGCAGCCCAATGGCCCTTTGTCAGTTCTCCGAGTATGCTGCCAGACACTACATGAAGGGAAAAATGAAGAAATTCAGTACCCTTGAGGAATGTCAGGCGGCCTATCATAACGGCGGATGCACTAATAATATGCAAAGCTGGAATTATCCTCAATATCAACCTGAGATGGCGGGCTTTTCAGTCACAGACAAGCCACCGGCACCCAATGATCATTCATGGGGGCAAAGTAAAAGTGGCGAATATCAGGCCTACTATATTCGAGGCTATTATAAATCAGAGAGACTTCATTTCTACCGCACACCTGATTCAGATGAGCGTTTCAAGATCCTTGAGGAAAGCCATTTTCCGAGGCGCCATCGCGGATTGTTTCACCTTTTCTATTAGTCATGGCAGATGTTTTAATTGCCGTGGGTTTTACTGAGCTGACAATAGCCTCTGCAGCAGAGTGTTAATCTTCGCTGCAGAGGTATTATCGAAATATGGCGGTTTTATTTCTTACCAAACATTTTCTGCCCAATCATTACCAGCGCCAGTACGGCCGCGCCGACAATCAGACCGACAACTAAATCCGTTGCACCGGTAATCAGCGTATTGACCCAGCTTTCGTGGCCGTGCGTCAGAGGCTCAATCAGGCTGTGCATAAACGGCAGCCCGTGGCTGATAATGCTGCCACCGACCAGGAACATGGCGACAGTCCCCACCACTGACAGCGTTTTCATCAGCCACGGGGCGAGATTCACGATGCCACGCCCAAATGCGCGTACGCCGTTCATGATGCTGCTTTCGCCGGACAGTTTGCTCAGGTATAAACCGGCATCGTCGATTTTCACAATCGCCCCCACCAAACCGTACACGCCAATGGTCATCGCGACGGCGATCAGCACCATGACAGTGACCTGATTGATGAACGGTGCGGCGGAGACGATACCGAGAGAGATCACAATGATTTCGGCTGACAAAATGAAGTCAGTCCGGACGGCGCCTTTTACTTTCTCTTTTTCGAGCTTTTTAGCGTCGGCTTCATTTTTTACCTGCTCAGCCGCCGGTTTTTCTTCTTCATGATGCTTGCCGGGCATCAGTTTATGCGCGATTTTTTCGAACCCTTCGTAACACAGGTACGCGCCCCCAATCATCAGCAACGGCGTAATTGCCCAGGGAATAAAGGCGCTGATAAGTAAAGCCAGCGGCACCAGAATGGCCTTATTCAGCATGGACCCTTTAGCCACCGCCCAGACGATGGGCAGCTCCCGGTCAGCCTTAACCCCTGTGACCTGCTGCGCATTGAGCGCTAAGTCGTCTCCCAGTACGCTGGCCGTTTTCTTGGCCGCGACTTTACTCATCGCCGCTACGTCATCAAGAATTGATGCAATGTCATCGATCAAAGCCAGAAGGCTACCACCTGCCATAATTTATGCTCTCCATAAAAGCGTTTTACGTTTCTTGTTAAAATGAGTTCCGCCCGCGCGGAAACCCGAATCTGCGTTCCTGACTGTGCAGGTGATCAAGGAAGCAGAAAATTCATAAAAAATAATCATATCAGTGATTGCACTCCGCCGTCGATTCGTGCGAATGTTGTGCCGGTCCTAAATAACTTTGAAAACTCTTCATCATTTCTCCATAAAATATCTTTAATTCTCCTCAGCTTATCAGTGTCTACATATTTCCTTTCATTCCCTCCTTATTTTTACCACAAAGGTTAAACTTCTTTACGTTGCATTACGCCTGCTTTCATTCGTTAAGCGATAATTATTTCAACGGATTGCTTCCGCTCCATTAATTAACGAAACTAACGAAAGAAAGGTGCGTAATATGAAACTCTTACCTGCAATTACTGCTGTTGCCATTACGGTTGCTTCATTCTCTGCGCTGGCCGCTTCCCCAATCACTGCACAGCAGGCTGAAAGTGGGACTTATCAGTCACTGGGTATGGTTTCTGTCAGCGCCCCCAGCACCGTCCCAGGCAGCATGACGGATGCGCTGAACCAGATCGCCAGCGATAAAGGCGCAACACATTACCGCGTTGTCGGTGCCGGTACGCCGGGTGACTCCAGCCTGAACCGTGCAAATGTTGAGTTGTATAAATAACATCTGACTGACTTCAGAGAGTGTGTGAGAAGGCCAATGTCACCTGACATTGGCCTTTTTATTTGTGCCCGGACCTGCACACACCTCCTTTTTTGGGAGTTATCTCATGTGATTTGTTTTTAATTGTTCCTCCTGACGTTTATTCCCCTTAATAATCATTTCTTAAGAATTTTTCTGTTATATAAGGGTCTATGTTTTCAGGAGGTGGTTAATATGTTGAATGCCGCGAGAATGACGATTAAGAACACCGGTCTTTCGATCCAGAATCAATTTTTTTATTTGCAGAATTTTATTAGTTCACCACGGACCATGGGAACGCTGATGCCGTCGTCTCCCTGGTTGTGCCATGCCATGCTCAACCAGATCGACTGGACAACATCCTTACATATCGCGGAGTTAGGGGCTGCTGATGGCGTACTGACCCGACGTATTTTGAACCGTATGCGTGCTGATGCCCGGCTTGATGCCTTTGAGATCCAGCCTGCGTTTATCCGTAAACTGAATCTGATCGACGACCCGCGACTGCAGGTCATGGCGCATTCTGCGGAACATCTCACGGGCGGCTACGACGCCGTGTTTTCCTGCCTGCCTCTGCTCTCAATACCCACGCGGATCAGCATGAGAATTTTGCAAAGAACACAGCAGCAACTGAAGGAGAAGGACGGGGTGCTGGTGCTGTTTCAGTACAGTCATCTTTCTGAAAAAATGCTCTCACGCTACTTCACCTGGAAAAAAATTCGTGTGGTGAAGAATTTCCCCCCGGCTCTGGTCTATATTTGTAAACCACACTGATACAGCACTTTACCGCCTGACCCTGCTGAGAATATTGCGCTGCAAGGATTTATCAGTATCATGCCAGGGGTGGCGTAAATAAAACGCTACAGAAGCTTCACCGGCAGGTGACAAAAACCTGCCAGTGAGGCTTTTTTGTTGTACTATTTCGCGAGTACACCGCGTCGGCATTTCAACGTACGATTTTTGACATTTATCCTTCAGGTCAATGATGGATTTTCATCAGATGAGCAACGAGGCTCCCAGGGAATTAAGGACAGCGTTAATGACACAACCCATTTTCATGGTAGGCGCGCGTGGCGCGGGCAAAACGACGGTTGGAAGTGCTCTGGCCAATGCGCTGGGCTATAAATTTTCCGACACCGATCTGCATTTGCTGCGCACCTCCGGCCTCAGTGTGGCTGATATCGTTGACCGTGAAGGCTGGCAGGGTTTCCGCCGCCGTGAAACCGAGACGCTGAAAACGATCAGCTCACCGCTCACCGTGGTGGCGACCGGCGGAGGCGTGGTGCTCTCTGCCGAAAATCGTGAGTTTATGCGTCAGGCCGGCACCGTGATTTATCTGCGTTCACCGGCCTCTACGCTTGCCAACCGTCTGGAAGATGCGCCGATGGAAGACCAGCGTCCGACGCTGACGGGCAAGCCGATTACTGAGGAAATGATGCAGGTGCTGAATGAGCGTGAAGCGTTGTATCAGCAGGCCGCTCATCATGTCGTGGACGGCACGCAGGATCCCGCACAGGTCGTCAATGCCATCATGGATGCCCTGGCATTACAGATGGTGCGCTGAACGCCTGGCGTGGACATAAAAAACGAGCTCTGATGGCTCGTTTTTTTATGTCCGCACGGGCAGGATTTTGGCAGGCGTAAACAAAACGGGCCATCAGATGTGCGGTGCGTCACGACTGAGCGATATTGCCCTGGTGAATGCATAGGCGTAAAGTAATAACTCAGGTGATTACTTTACACTTCCACAACGGACCCCATGATGAAACCCCTGATGTCATTCTTTCACCAGCATAGCAAAGCGATGCCCGCTATCTGGTCGATCACGATTATCCTCGTTGAAGCCTCTATTGCGCTGTATATTTTGCGTAATCTTTAATCGCTACATTCTGCTGGGTTTTACATCCGTCACCTCATAAATACTCGGCATTATTCCCCCTCCTTCTCTTTATTAAATGGTCTTAGGATTATCTTTAAGCATATTCCTTAACCGCAATTTCATTTGCGCAAAAATAAACGCCTTGACGCTGACACGTATCAGCACTATTTTTCAAACAACTTAACAGGAACCTTGTTCCACATATCGGAACTTCTCTCTTTATGAGCACATTAGAGAATGCGACGTCAGTGCTGAAGTTATTTTCCCGGCAGGGTGTCAGTCAGGGGCATCCGGGTTTGTCATTCAGTGATGTGGTGAGCAGTTTACAATTGCCAAAAAGTACGGTTTCCCGGTTATTAATGACGATGGAAACGCAAGGGCTGTTAGAGCGTGATCCGGACAGCCGTTTATATCGCATAGGAAAATTATTACTGGCGGTATCCAGCCATTATCTTTCGACGCCGCTGGTGGATGCGACATCACCTTATATGACGCAGCTGAGCCAGCTGACCCAGTGCACCGGATACGTGTCGATACTGGAAGGGCGCGACATTATGGTCATGCGCATGTTTCCCGGCAGGACGTATCTGCAGGTGATGACACCGGCGGGCAGCCTGCTGCCTGCGCATGAAACGGCCATTGGCCGGGCGATCCTGGCCCGCTACAGCGACGAAGAAGTGCGCGAGCGTTACAAGGGTATTTATCACGTGAACTCGGCGAATTCGCCGAAAAGCATCGATTTATTATTAGTGCGCCTGGCTGAAATCCGGCAGACCGGTTTGTCTTTTGCCAACAACGAAACGTTGCAGGGCATCAGTTCTTTAGCCACCAGCATTTTTAATAAACACCGCAATGAAATTGTAGGATTAGGTTTGTCGTTCTCTTCACCTTCTGAAGGAAAGGGCATACCGGACGGAATAAAAGACGGTTTGATTGCCGTTACCCGAAAAATTGCTGAGAAACTCGGTGATGATGACTGGGGAAATAATCTGAAGTTGTCCGATTTGCAGTAAATACGTCAGGCCTAACTGCTGACGTTAAAAGTAAAGCGAGTACCAGACCGACACCAGGGCTTATTTTTAGCCAGTACGACACAATGACTGTTCCAATGATGAACAGCGTTCGTAACCGTTTTAGCTCGTGCGCGTTTGCGCCGGTTACGTGTTTTAAGAGGATTTTGTGATGAGTTTAGCCAACACATTGACGATATCTGAGTTTCTCCGTTCACTGCGTCTTTCCGGGCTGTATGGCCTGAAAGATGGGAAATCACGCTTATGATGACTTCTTTTGCGACCCTGACCATTGGACAGGCACCGCGCAGCGATATTATGCCGCTGCTGACGGCGCATCTGCCGGACGAACCCGTGACACATTTCGGGTTACTGGACGGCCTAAGCAGGGAGCAAATAGAGCAGCGTTATGCGCCGCAAGAGGGCGATGCCGTGCTGGTCGCCGTTTTGCTGGATGGTTCGCAGATTTTACTGTCTGCGGCCAACGCCGAACGCGGATTGCAGGAAAAAATCGATCAGCTGGAAGCGCAGGGATGTACCACGATTTTGCTGCTGTGCGGTGGCGAGTTTGGTCAGTTACACGCAAGCAGTGCATTGCTGATCGAGCCTGAACGCATGATCCCTCCGTTGATCGGTGCGATGGTGGGGACGCATCGCGCAGGAATCGTGGTGCCGGTGGAATCGCAGATTGGCTGGCAGGCCAACAAATGGCGAAAACTGGAAAAACCACCGTGCTTTGCGGTAGCCAGCCCGTATTTAACGGACGATCAGGCACTGAAGGAAGCGGCCAAACGCTTTGCTGAGCAGGGTGCGGAAGTGGTGGTGCTCGATTGTATCGGCTACAACCATCATCACGTTAAAGTGCTGGAGCAACATCTCGATGTGCCGGTGCTGCTGGCGAATGTGCTGATGGTGCAACTGGCGGCAGAACTGGTGGCGTAAGCGGTGACGGGCTGCGGTGATTGCAGGAAGGTGACTCCCCACAATGGCACTGTGCAGGCGTAAAATCAAATCAGTGATGACGCTTTGCGGGCGGTGTCGTCTGGTGCGGATAAACCTGTAATAATCAGTGACAGCAGCGGGTTTTTGCCCCTAATATGGAAGCTCTTAAATTTATCGCAAAGGGCCAATCAATGTTGAAAAATAATGAGTATTTTGACGGGAAAGTAAAATCGATTGGTTTTGACAGCGAAAGTACGGGTGCCGCCAGCGTTGGCGTGATGGCCGTCGGTGAATACACATTTGGCACAGCAAAACCGGAAGAAATGACGGTCATCAGTGGCTCGCTGAAAGTGCTGATCCCTGGCTCTCCGGACTGGCAGGTGTTTAAGCCAGGCGAAACCTTCTACATTCCGGGCAAAAGTGAATTCAACTTGCAGGTGGGTGAAACCACCTCATACCTGTGTAAATACCTGACCAAGTAATTCCTTCAGACACAATAAATGTAAAAAAGGCGCCCAATGAGCGCCTTTTCTGCGTTTGGCAGGCGGTGTTAGCGTTGCGCTTCGCCGCCCAGCGCTTCAATCAGATTCTGAATCAGCGCCGCCAGTTCTCCGGTCATCAGCACGAAATCAGCATCAAAGCGGCCTGCGAAATCTTCGCGGTCGATATCTTCGTTTTGATCACGGATCACGTCACTGAATTTCAGACGCTTGATGCTGCCGTCATCGGCCAGTACCACGGCAATGCGTTCCTGCCAGTCTACCGCCAGCTTGGTCACCAGTTTGCCGTTCTCAATGTGGGTGGCGATTTCGTCGCTGACCAGCGCCTGTTTCTTGCAGCGGATCACGCCGCCTTCTTCCAGAATCGCTTTCAGCTCGGCTTCGTCCTGCAAAGTAAAACCGGCCGGCGTGTCGCCGGAACGCACCCATTCCGTCAGCGTCAGTTCGATCGGGCTTTCCATCGTTAATGGCACGACCGGCAGTGAACCGAGGCTTTTGCGCAGCAGCGCCAGCATGTCTTCGGCTTTTTTGGCGCTGGCGGCATCGACCATGATCAGGCCGTTCACGGTATCGATCCACATGAACGTCTGGCTGTAGCGGCTGAATGCGCGTGGCATCAGGCTGTGCAGCACTTCATCTTTCAGGGAATCTTTTTCGGTTTTCTTCAGCTTACGGTGTTGTTCACCTTCGAGCTGGTCGATCTTGGCCTGTAACTCCTGTTTGATCACCGGAGAAGGCAGGATTTTTTCTTCTTTACGGGCGCAGATCAGGATCTGGCCGCCGTTGACGTGAGTCAGCGCGTCGCCACCGTGAGAACCCATCGGCGAAACCCAGCCGGTTTTTGCCATGTCCTGGCTGCCGCACGGGGTAAAGGTGAAAGCGCTGAGCTGTTTTTCCATTTCGTCAGCAGATAACGAAACTTCACGGCTCAAACGGTAAACCAACAAATTCTTAAACCATAACATGGCGTTATCCCTGTTCCGGCGCACTCGTGGTACGCTGAATAAATGAATGCAGGGCGGCATGATAACCAATTGAGAGTCCGTCGTCGTTAAGAAATCACCGCGCCCTGTAACATTGCATAACAGCTTATTCTGGTGACAGACGCCTCTGGCTTCTAAACTGAATAAACACAAAAAAACTGACCCTGCAAAGTGTAAAAGGAGAACAACACGTGCGAATTGGCATTGATTTAGGCGGCACAAAAATAGAAGTCATTGCGTTATCTGATGAAGGTAAAGAGCTGTTTCGCAAACGGGTCGATACGCCGAGAAATGACTACGAACGCACGCTGAAAGCGATCGAAGGGCTGGTGCTGGACGCCGAGAAAGCCACCGGTCAGCGCGGCAGCGTGGGGCTTGGCATTCCCGGCACGCTTTCTCCGTTTACCGGGAAAGTGAAGAACTCAAACTCCGTGTGGCTGAACGGACAACAGCTGGATGAAGATCTGGCGCTGCTGCTCAACCGTGAGGTGCATATTGCCAACGACGCCAATTGCCTGGCGGTGTCCGAAGCCACCGACGGCGCAGGTGCGGGCCGTCAGACCGTGTTTGCCGTGATCATCGGCACCGGCTGCGGTTCGGGCGTGGCGCTGCACGGCGTGGCGCACGCAGGCGGTAACGGTAATGCAGGCGAATGGGGGCACAATCCGCTGCCGTGGCAGGATGAAGAAGAAATCCAGTTCGCCCGCGAAGTGCCGTGTTACTGCGGGAAATCCGGCTGCGTCGAGACGTTTGTTTCCGGTACCGGTTTTGCCGAGGACTACTTCCGTCTCTCAGGCCAGCGTCTCAAAGGTGCAGAGATTATTGCGCTGGTGGAGCAGGGCGACGAAACCGCTGAACTGGCACTTGGCCGCTACGAACGTCGTCTGGCAAAAGCGCTGGCGAACGTGGTGAATATTCTCGACCCGGATGTGATTGTGTTCGGCGGCGGCATGAGTAACGTCGATCGTTTGTATCAGACCGTTCCTCTGCTGGTGAAGCAGTGGGTCTTCGGGGGAGAATGCGAAACCCCTATCCTCAAAGCCGTTCACGGCGATTCCAGCGGCGTGCGCGGTGCCGCCTGGTTGTGGCCGCAGTCTCGTTTTGCGTTGTAAGCCATCATCAGCTTTCAGGGGCGCAGAATTTGCGCCCCTGATTTCATTCATCACTCCCCAGTCAAAGCGCCATCTCCCGTTTAAAGACGTCCAGCGTATGCGCTTTCACACGGATAAACTCCGGGTGGCTCATGATTTCTGAACCGCGCGGGCGGGGAAGATCGAAGGGTACGATTTCCGCAATCTGCGTTGGCCGTCGCGTCAGCAGTAAGATTTCATCCGCCAGAAATACCGCATCTTCCAGATCGTGAGAAACAATCAGCATGGTAACGCCGGTTGCCAGCTGCACTTCCTGCAATTTATCGCGGATAAACAGCGTCATTTCGAAATCCAGCGCCGAGAAAGGCTCGTCGAGGAACATCACTTCCGGGCGTGTCGCCAGCGCGCGCATGATGCACACGGTTTGCTGCTGGCCGCCGGAAAGCTCGTACGGATAGCGTTTCAGATCAAAACGGATATCGAACATCTGCGTCAGTTCTTCAACCCGCGCGTTCACTTCAGCCTTACTCATGCCGTGACGCACCAGCGGATAGGCGATGTTGGCACGCGCGCTCATCCACGGAAACAGCGCGTCGCGGTAGTTCTGAAACACATAGCCAATGGTGGTCTGCGCCAGCGTCTTGCCGTCAAACAGGATGTCGCCTTTATCTACCGGAATCAGCCCGGCAATCATGTTCATTAACGTTGATTTACCGCAGCCGTTCGGGCCGAAGATCGAGACGATTTTTCCGCGCGGCAAGTCCAGATTGAGATCGGTATACAGCGGCTGTCCGGCAAAGGCTTTGGTCAGGCCGCGAATGGTCACATGGGTATCCGGTCGCGTGGCGTATTGCGGCAGTTGCGGGCCTTTGTAACCGGGGTTCAGCGAGAGAGGTTGCGTCATGCTTTGCTACTCCAGTGGACAGTTTTTTTCTCGATCAGCAAAAAGGCCAGATTCAGTAAATAGCCCAGCGCACCGGTAATCAGGATCGAGGCGTACATGTCTTTGATGTTGAAGACCTGCTGGGCATCAATGATCCGATGGCCGAGGCCGGTTTCTGATCCGATAAACATTTCGGCGACAATCACGATCACCAGCGCAATCGACACACCGGTACGCAGACCCACGAACGTCTGGGCCAGGCTTTCCATCAGCAAAATGTCTTTGAAAATATGCCAGCGGGAAATTCCCATCACCCTGGCCGCCATCAGGCGGGTTTTCTTGGCGTTCATCACGCCGTAGGCGCTGTTAAACAGAATGACCAGCACGGCGGCAAAGGCGGCGATGGCAATTTTGTTGGCATCCGTGATGCCGAAAATCAGCATGAACAGCGGGATCAGCGCGGATGAGGGCGTGGAGCGAAAGAAGTCGATCAGAAATTCCAGGCTGCGATAGACCTTTTCGTTGCTGCCCAAAATCACGCCGAGCGGGACGCCAATGACTGCGGCGAAGCCGAACGCCACCAGCGTGCGGTATAACGTCGCGCCGATGTCGGTGCGCATGGAGACATCCGAAAACGACTGAAACATAAAGCCCAGCGTGTCGACGGGAGAAGGCAGCAGTACCGGATTCAGCCATTTGGCGCTCACTGCCAGTTGCCAGAACAGAAACAGCAGGACAGGGCCGATCAGTGGCAACAATCTTGAAGACCATGGTGATGTCATCATCTTTCCCCTTATCCCTGATAGATCAGCGAAGCGACATCCACCGGTTTGCTGAAGATTTTTCTTTCGGTAAAGACGTCATAAAATTTTTGGAACCATTGCAGATTCTCGCCTTTTAACCCCGGATACATCACGAAGCCTGGCAGTGGCACTTCTTTCACCAGCGCGGGTTCAATGCTGGTGTAACCGGCGACGTTTTCACGGGCTTTATCAGGATGCGCCGCAATGAATTCCACCGCTTTCTGATAAGCGGCAATAAACTTTTTCGTCTCTTCAGGTTTGCTGGCGATAAAGCTGGAGTTCAGCGCCGCCGCGCCGCCAAACCACGGGGCGTCCGCATTGCCGAGCACGTATTTCGAAATCACGCCGGTTTCCAGCGTGCGGGAGAGGTTTTTCATGCGTCCGACGGTGCCGGTGGGTTCGAGCGTATACACACCGTCGATTTGTCCGGCGGCCAGCGCAGGCGCGTGTTGTCCGACCGGCAGTTCAATCACGGAAGGATTGGTGAATCCATTTTTCTCCAGAATGATCTTCGCCATGGTGACGTTCTGGATCCCCGGACCGCAGGCGATCTTTTTGCCTTTCAGATCGCTGATTGCTTTCGCGGTGCTATTCAGCGGCACCAGAAATTCATCCAGCACCAGCTGATGATTGGACGGGTTCGAGCAGATGATTTTGAAAAGATCCGGGGAAGTAATGGCCCCCAGCCCAAGTGCGCCGGTGGCCGTACCGTTGGCGCAGCCGTGGATCCTGCCGGTGATCATCCCTTCAACAATTTGCTGCGCGCTGGCAAATTTAACGCCTTTCACGTTCAGCCCGGCCTCTTTGAAGAACCCTTGTTCGAGAGCGACATAGAGAGGCAAACCGCCGACGATAGGCCAGTAGCCGATGCGAATTTCATCATCATCGGCGGCGAAAACGGTGGTCGGGATCATCCCGCCGAGTGTCATGACACCGCCGGTAATCGCCAGCCATTTCATCATCTGGCGGCGTTGTGTATTGACCGGAAGGTTTGCAGGTTTGTCGTTTTTCATCGGCGTTCCCCTTGGCTGTTTTGCAGGCAGTGCAGCTTGTACTGCAACTTGTATACATAACAGTAAGCACAGGGCGTGCCAGATCGTCACCCGAAGGAAATAACCGATAATTCAGCAGGTTGACAGGCTGTGACGCACCGTGACGGTGCGATTATTGTGCGGATGTGCAGAGAGGGGATCCACCGCAGGGCAACCGGTAGCAAGATTGCTAGCGGGATGGCCTGCGGGTTGACGTTCAGACTTTAAATTCGCTGCTCAGGCGGCTGACACCCAGCCCGTTCACTTTGGTGACTTTGATTTGCACCGGAATGCGATCTTTCATGGCTTCCACATGGCTTATCACACCGATGGTTTTACCTGAGGCATTCAGGCTGTCGAGGGCGTCGAGCGCAGTGTCCAGCGTGTCAGCATCGAGCGTGCCGAAACCTTCGTCGAGGAACAGCGAATCTATACGGGTTTTATCGCTCACCAGATCAGAAAGCGCCAGCGCCAGCGCCAGACTGACCAGGAAACTTTCGCCTCCGGAGAGCGTGCGGGTATCGCGCACCGCATCGGCCTGCCAGGTATCGACCACCTGCAACTCCAGCGCATCGCTGGTTTTGCGCTGCAACAGATAACGGCCATGCAGTTTTTCCAGCTGACGGTTCGCCAGATACACCAGGTGATCGAGCGTCAGACCTTGCGCGAATTTACGGAATTTCGCGCCGTCGCTTGAGCCAATCATCTGATTCAGATAGCCCCAGTCGTCACACGTCAGCTGTGCCTGCGCAATCTGAGCAATCAGCGCCTGTTGGTTGCCGCTTCGCGCTTTATCGTCGTTGAGTTTATTGGTTATTTCGCCCAGACGTTGCTGTAAGGCTTTCAGTTGTTGCGCCAGTTCCGCCTGCTGCGCCGTCAGGGCTTCGAGATCGTTTTCTGTTTCACTCAGATGGGCAGGGCGGGCAAGACGATGTTTTTCCAGCTGTGCTTTGGCATCGCTCAGCAATGCGTTCGCCTGCGCCAGTTGTTGTTGCAGATGTTCTTTACGCTGCTGAAGTTGCTGACGCAGTGCGTCGTCGAGCAGGGCCAGTGTCACCGCGGCTTCATCGGCAAATCCGCTGGCGCTCAGCGCTTGTTGCCACACCTGTTCTGCCCGCTTCAATTGTTCCGTAGCCTGCAATTGTTGCTGCTGCGTACTCGCCAGCTGACCGGCCAGCTGATCGCGCAGTTCCTGCGCTTTTTGCAGCGCGCCCTGTGCGTCACTGACCGCTTTTTCCGCCGCCTGTTGTTGCTGATGTAAGTGCTCGCGAACCTGCGCCACCTGGCGGTCACCGAACAGTTCGAGGCGTTTGGCATTCAGTTCTGAAAGAGATTTCTCACCTTCCGTGAACAGCTTTTGCAGCCGCGCAAAGTCCTGCTGAGTTTTAGCCTGCGTCTCTTCCAGTCGGGTAATGCGTTCGGTCAGCAATACGCTTTGCTGCTGCACTTTCTGCTGCGCGTTCAGGGCGTCATTCAGGGCATCTTTCGCCTGCTGCAACGCCCGCGCCAGTTGTTCGTGCTGGTTAATCAGATCCTGTGACTGCTGTTCTTCTTCGTCGCGTTCCGCCAGCCACTGCTGAATGGCCTGGGTATCCTGCAATCCGAATGTCAGATTCAGCGGCGCGCTGAGTCGCTGCCAGTTTTCGGTATGCGTATTCAGTTGCTGGCTTTCCTGCTCCAGCTGGGTTTGCACGCGTGTTTGCTGTTCTTTCAGACTTTTGATTTTCGCTGCCAGCTCAATGCCGCTGGCTTTTGCTGCATCGAATTCGGTCTGCATTTTATCGACGCGTTGCGCCGTTTCAGAAGGTTTAACCTCCTGATAGTGTTCAATGGCCGGATGGGATGTGGAACCGCACAGCGGGCAGGCTTTGCCGCTTTGCAGATTGGCTCGTTCAGCTTCGAGGCTGACGATCAGCATTTCCTGTTTATGCAGCGCTTTAACGTCGTTCAGATGTTCGAGCTGTTTCTGACATTGCTGGCGGATCGCGCCCAGACGCAGTTCCTCTTCGGCCAGCTGTGTCTGATATTGCACCAAATCTTTTTGCTGTTGCTGCACGCGCTGGTTGAGCTGCGGGAAAATCTGCGCGAGTGAATACAGCTGTTGCCGCACCGGGCGCAGCTGCGCCAGCTCTGTTTGCCGTTTCTGCCATGCTGCCAGCGGATGCTGTTTTTCCAGCTCAGCCTGACGCTGTTGTGCGGCGTTCAGCGCCTCGGTCAGCGCGGTCTGGCGGGTCTGATGCTGGCGGCTTTCTTCGTCCAGTTTCTGACGTTCGGCGGTCATTTGCACCCGCGTCGCGTTATGCTCACTGACCAGTTTCTGCACGTCACTGACCGACTGCTGCGTGTCGGCCAGTGATTTACGCCACTGGATAATTTCGCCATCCAGCGGCAGGATTTTTTCTTCAATCAGCGTCTGCGTCTGACGCTGTTCTTCCGCCTGTTTCAGGCGTGCGGTTTGCGCCTGTTCCACCGCCAGAGTCAGCGGCGTCATCTGCGCAATTTGCTGTTCCTGTTGCTGCGTGAGCTGCGCCAGTTGCTGCACAAGTCGTTGCGATTCATCCTGACAACGCTGGCGATCATTGAGTAACGGACGCAGTTTTTCTGCCGGTTCGCTGCGTGCCAGTTGCTGCAATTGCGGCGCGGCAGCCAAATTTTCCTGCTCGGCGGCGCTCAGTTGCTGCTGAGACTGCTGAAGTTTTTGCTGTACCTGCTGCCACTGTTGCAGCCAGTTAAGATCCTGCTGGCGCTGCTGCGCCTGCCGGCTGAGGCTGATTTCCTGTGCGTTCAGCTCAGTCAGTTCTGTTTCCAGCGCCTGGCGCTGTTCTTCGCTAAGCAGTTCGATACCGGCCATGCGTTGATGCAAACCGTCCAGGGTGACGCGTGCCTCTTTATGTTGTTCAAACACGCGTTCGGACAGCAGACCGTAGATTTCGGTACCGGTGAGTTCTTCCAGCAGTTCGGCGCGGTCGTTGGCGTCGGCATTCAGAAACGCCGCGAACTGGCCCTGCGACAACATCATCGATTTGGTGAAACGGCCAAAATCCAGTCCGGTCAGTTCGGCGATAGCGTCAAGTTTATCGCGCACTTTATCTGCCAGAATTTTGCCGTCGGCCAGCAAGGCCAGCTCGACTTTTGGCGCCTGTAAATTGCCGTCCGGTGAGTTTTTCGCGCGGCGCTGACTCCAGAATGCGCGATAGCCGATGCCTTTTACTTCAAACTCCACTTCGGCCAGTGACTCGGCGGTATGGCGGGTCATCAGTTCATTCTGACTTGGCGTGACGTTCAGGCGTGGCGTCTGGTGATACAGCGCCAGACAGATGGCGTCGAGCAGGGTGGTTTTCCCCGCGCCGGTCGGGCCGGTGATGGCGAATAAACCGTTGCTGGCGAACGGCTCGGCGGTGAAATCAATTTTCCATTCGCCTGCCAGCGAGTTCAGGTTTTTTAAACGCAGGCTGAGAATTTTCATCGTGCGCTGTCCTCTGTGCTCTGACCGCTGGTGACCTGTTCGACAACCTGGGCGAACAGCGTGCGCATCCGCGTCTGGCGCGGTTCATCCGTATCCGCTTCCAGCGACAATCTGCGTTCAAAAACGTCGCTGACGCTCAGCTCGCTGAGGGTTTCTTTTTCCTGCTGTTCGATGCTGTGAATCCGTTGTTCTTTACTGCGGCGCAGTAACACGACCTCCACCGGCAGTTCGGCGGTCAGCGCCTGAATGCGGCGCTGAATATCGCTGAGATAATCCTGCGTCGCCACTTCAATATCCAGCCAGACCGGTTTTGCGGCATCGCCTCCGGTGAAGTGCGCCAGCTGCTGTTCAATCTCCGCCAGCGAGCCTTTGATGATTTGCATCGGCTGGAAAACGGGGATCTCCAGCGTGTCGATGGCGTTGAGCGTGGCACCGTCGAAATCCAGCAGATAGACGCTTTTGACTTTGCTCAGCTCATCAAAACTGAGCGGAATAGGGGAACCGCTGTAACGGATATGCTCCGTTTTCGCCACGCACTGCGCGCGGTGGATATGGCCGAGCGCCACGTAGTCCACCGGCGGGAACGCCTGCGCCGGAAAGGCATCAAGAGTCCCTATATAGATGTCGCGCACGGAATCAGAGGTGCTGACGCCAACGGTGGTCAGATGGCCGGTGGCGATGATCGGCAGCGGCAGACCCAGTTGGTCGCGTTTGGCCTGCGCAGCGTGCCACAGCGCATCATAATGCGCGGCAATGGCTTCCTGTAAGGCCAGCTGTTTGTCGCTGCCGGATTGCCCTGCCTGACTGGCGATTAAATCACGCGGGCGTAAAAAGGGGATCGCGCACAGTACGGCTCCCGGCGTACCATTGCGCTGATTTAACACCAGCACTTGCTCAGACAGATCTTCGCCGACGGTGGCGATCACCTTGGTATTGAGACAGGAAAGCAGCTCGCGGGACTCATTTAACGTGGCGACGGAATCATGATTACCGGCCAGCACAATCAGCTGACAGCCGGTGCGTTGTAATTCCACCACGAAGCGGTTATACAGTTCGCGGGCATAGCTCGGCGGTGAGCCGGTATCGAAAATGTCACCTGCCACGATCACGGCATCAACCTGATGATTTTCCACCTGTTCCGTCAGCCAGCGCAGAAAGGCCTGGTGCTCGGCGGCGCGGCTTTTGGTAAAGAAATACTGGCCAAGATGCCAGTCTGAGGTGTGGATCAGGCGCATGAAACTCCCTGTGGTTCGCGGTGCGGTAACAATGGCGCAAAGTATAAACGCCGACGGGGGACGATGTCCTGAGAAAATCGGACGCATTTCAGCAAGATGGCTGTTAAATTGCCGGGTAATGAACCATCCTTTCTATTCATAAATCTGTCACAAAACTGACGCATAATGGCGCCCGCAATCAAATAAAAGATCGCTAACCTATTGGCAGGACCTACGATGGCTAGACGTATATTAGTGGTTGAAGACGAAGCTCCTATTCGTGAAATGGTGTGTTTTGTACTGGAACAAAATGGCTATCAGGCTGTTGAAGCTGAAGATTTTGATTCCGCAGTGGCCCAGCTGGTCGAGCCTTATCCTGAGCTTATCCTGCTCGACTGGATGTTACCGGGCGGTTCCGGTATTCAGTTTATTAAGCACCTTAAACGTGAAGCCCTGACCCGCGAAATCCCGGTGATGATGCTGACCGCACGCGGTGAAGAAGAAGATCGGGTGCGCGGCCTCGAAGTGGGTGCCGATGATTACATCACCAAACCGTTTTCTCCGAAAGAACTGGTTGCCCGCATCAAAGCGGTAATGCGCCGCATTTCTCCGATGGCGGTGGAAGAGGTGATCGACATGCAGGGGCTGAGCCTGGATCCTTCCTCTCACCGGGTGATGGCCAACGAGCAGGCGCTCGACATGGGGCCGACCGAATTCAAATTATTACACTTCTTTATGACCCACTCAGAACGTGTTTACAGCCGCGAACAGTTGCTGAATAACGTCTGGGGCACTAACGTTTATGTGGAAGATCGCACCGTGGACGTGCATATTCGTCGTTTACGTAAAGCGCTGGAAACCAGTGGACATGACAGAATGATTCAGACTGTCCGTGGCACGGGATACCGTTTCTCAACGCGTTATTAATCCCCACAGCGGAGAATCTGTGTGTTAGAACGTTTGTCATGGAAACGGCTGGCCGGCGAATTTTTCCTCTTTTGCCTGCCAGCGATCATTCTCGGCATTTTTGTCGGCCATTTTGGCTGGCTTCTCTTTGCGTCGCTGCTGGCGGCGCTGGGCTGGAACTATTACAACCAGCTTAAACTCTCACATTGGCTGTGGCTTGACCGCAGCATCACCCCGCCAAACGGGCGCTGGAGCTGGGAGCCGCTGTTCTACGGGCTGAACCAGATGCAGATGCGTAACCGTCGTCGTCGTCGCGAATTAGGGCAATTAATTAAACGTTTTCGCAGCGGTGCAGAATCGTTACCTGATGCGGTGGTGCTGACCACCGAAGAGGGCAATATTTTCTGGTGTAACGGTCTGGCGCAGGAACTGCTCGGCTTTCGCTGGCCGGAAGACAACGGGCAGCACATCTTTAATCTTTTGCGCTACCCGGAGTTTCGCGCCTGGATCCAGGCACGTGATTTCAGCCGTGCACTGAATCTTCAGCTGAATAATGAGCATTACGTGGAGTTTCGCGTGATGCCTTATTCTGAAGGGCAATTACTGATGGTGGCGCGGGATGTCACGCAGATGCGTCAGCTCGAGGGCGCGCGACGCAACTTCTTCGCTAACGTCAGCCATGAGCTGCGTACGCCGCTGACCGTTTTGCAGGGCTATCTGGAAATGATGGAAGACGCCAAGCTGGAAGAGCCGTTTCGTTCCAAAGCGCTGGATACCATGCAGGAGCAGACGCGACGCATGGACGGCCTGGTAAAACAACTGCTGACGCTGTCGAAAATAGAAGCCTCTGCCAATATGGATTTGCACGAGAAAGTCGATATTCCGGTGATGCTCGGCATGCTGGAGCGCGAAGTGCAGACGCTGAGCGGCGGTCAGCATGAGGTTGTATTCCGTATAAACGACAAGCTGAAGGTCTTTGGCAACGAAGATCAACTGCGCAGCGCGGTTTCCAATCTGGTGTACAACGCGGTCAATCACACCCCGGCGGGCACCCGCATTGAAGTCAGCTGGCAGCAAACGCCGCACGGCGCGCAGTTCCAGATAAGCGACAACGGGCCGGGTATTGCGCCTCAGCACCTTCCGCGCCTGACCGAACGTTTCTATCGCGTAGACAAAGCGCGCTCCCGCCAGACCGGTGGCAGCGGGCTGGGCCTGGCGATCGTCAAACATGCCCTGAGCCATCACAACGCCAGGCTGGAAGTCATGAGCGAAGTGGGTGTCGGCACCCGCTTTATGTTTACGCTGGCGCCGCGGTTGATTGTTCCGCAAGACGCCGGTGCGCAAGCTTCCATTAAGCCTTAACCCTCTCAAGCCTGTTATCTGCGGATTTCAGGCTTTCTTACTCTCTTCCAAATGAACATTCTTCCCACTAACGTGAATTTTATTCATGTCCCATGAAGATTCCTCTGTTGCTGATCAACGTGCTGCATGACACTATCCAATCAAAGACGTTTAGACATCCAGATGTCTATATATAACGCAACGCAATTATTTACTTTGTAAATCATTGGTATTCCGCCATACGCCGCGGGGTGCCTAAAAGGAGTCATGCATGCAACGTACAACCCCACCATTCCGCGCCGACGTTGTCGGCAGTTTCCTGCGCCCGCTGGCGATTAAAGAAGCGCGTAAACAGTTTCAGGCCGGTGAGATTGATGCCGCTCAGCTGCGCGCTGTGGAAGACACTGAAATTCGTCGCGTAGTGGATTTGCAGCGTGAAGCCGGTCTGCAAGTGGTCACTGACGGCGAATTCCGCCGGGCGTGGTGGCACTTCGATTTCTTCGAAGGGCTGGACGGCGTGGAAGGTTACGACGCGGTGCAGGGGATCCAGTTCAACGGCGTACAAACGAAAGCACGCAGCATTAAAGTGGTGAGTAAACTCGGTTTTGGCGCACACCCGATGCTGGAAGATTTCCGCTTCCTGAAAAGCATCAGTGGCAGCGCGGTGCCAAAAATGACCATTCCAAGTCCGAGTGTGATGCATTTCCGCGGTGGCCGTGACGCCATCAGCAAAGAGGTTTACCCCGACCTGAAGGAGTATTTTGACGATCTGGCACAGGTTTACCGTGACGCCATCAGGGCGTTTTACGATGCCGGTTGCCGTTATCTGCAACTCGACGACACGGTCTGGGCGTACCTGTGTTCAGAAGATCAGAAGAAGCAAATCCGCGAACGAGGGGATTCTCCGGAAGAGTTAGCACGCACTTACGCAGACGTGCTGAATAAAGCCATCGCCGGGAAACCCGACGATCTGGTGATTGGTCTGCATGTTTGTCGCGGCAACTTCCGCTCCACCTGGATTTCAGAAGGCGGTTACGAGCCGGTCGCGGAGATCCTGTTTGGCGGCGTGAACATCGATGCTTTCTTCCTTGAATATGACAACGAGCGTTCCGGTGGTTTCGAGCCGCTGCGCTTTATCAAAAAAGGCCATCAGCAGGCGGTTCTGGGATTAATCACCACAAAATCCGGCGAACTGGAGCTGGCGAAAACGGTGGAAGCGCGTCTTGCAGAAGCGGCTGAGTATCTGGATATCAACCAGATTTGCCTCAGCCCGCAGTGTGGTTTCGCCTCGACAGAAGAGGGCAACAGCCTGACCGAAGCGCAGCAGTGGGAAAAATTAAAACTGGTCGTGGATATCGCTGCACGCGTCTGGTAAAGGCGTCGCCGGTTATTTATTGACCTCATAAATCTGCTGGATATCGTGCGTGAAATTGCCCGTTCGTGGTGATTTCACGCACTTTTTGCCTTTTCGGGGCATATCTTGTGCTTACTTCGTTCAAAAATCATACATATCATATTGCGTGTTTGCGGCTGTATTTAGTGATAATCGCTGCTCTCAAGCATTAATCTGGTTGAAGACTCTGCTTTTTGGATCTCGGCTTGCCTTTCTGCGCTATAAACGTTTACCTTAGCCCCCGCTGTCGCTCGATACTCCCTGCATAACAACGTAATCATCTGCATATCATCAGGCGTTTTAGGCTCCTTCCGGCTTCATTTTGGTGCTCTCTGGCTTTGTTCGCCATTCATCCTTCTGACCGAGCAGCACGACGACAGCAACGGACACTTTATTCATTTGAACAGGCAACACGACACCAATCATGAGTACTCGTTTAACAAATAAAGATATTCTGGCGTTAGGTTTCATGACCTTCGCTTTATTCGTCGGGGCCGGAAACATTATTTTCCCGCCAATGGTTGGCCTGCAGGCCGGTCCTGAAGTCTGGTGGGCTGCTGCCGGGTTTATGATCACAGCCGTCGGCCTCCCGGTGATGACCGTCATTGCCCTGGCGCGTGTCGGGGGCGGTGTTGACGCCCTGAGCTCTCCGATTGGCCGTGGTGCCGGTATTTTGCTGGCCACCGTCTGCTATCTGGCCGTGGGCCCGCTGTTTGCTACGCCACGCACCGCGACCGTCTCCTTTGAAGTGGGGATCGCGCCGATGACCGGTGACGGCCCGCTGCCTCTGCTGATTTATAGCGTGATTTATTTTGCGCTGGTGATCGGCATTTCCCTGTATCCGGGCCGTCTGCTCGATACCGTCGGGCATTTCCTTGCGCCGTTGAAAATGGTTGCACTGGCTGCGCTGGGCGTTGCCGCACTGCTGTGGCCAGCCGGGCAGACAATGCCTGCGGTCGATGCTTATCAAACGGTTCCCTTCTCAAGTGGCTTCGTAAACGGGTATCTGACGATGGATACGCTGGGAGCGCTGGTGTTCGGGATTGTGATCGTTAATGCCGCTCGTTCACGCGGTGTGTCTGATGCTAAGTTGCTGACCCGTTACACAATTCTGGCAGGGTTGATCGCCGGTTTAGGTCTGGTGCTGGTCTATCTCAGCCTGTTCAAACTTGGCGAAAACAGTGCATCACTGGTGCCTGGCGCGACTAACGGCGCGGTGATCCTGCATGCTTATGTGGCGCATACCTTTGGTGGCGTCGGCAGCTTCTTCCTCGGCGCGCTGATTTTCATCGCCTGTATGGTGACGGCGGTTGGCCTGACCTGCGCCTGTGCGGAGTTCTTTGCTCAGTACCTGCCGCTGTCTTACAAAACACTGGTGTTCATTCTGGGTCTGTTCTCCATGCTGGTGTCTAACCTCGGCCTGAGCCATCTGATTCAGATTTCAATTCCGGTGCTGACCGCCATTTACCCGCCATGTATCGCGCTGGTGGTCTTGAGCTTCACCCTGCGCTGGTGGAATAATACGACGCGCATCGTGGCGCCGGTCATGCTGGTCAGTCTGGTATTCGGTATTGTTGATGGCATCAAAACCTCGGCCTTTGCTGATATCATGCCTGCCTGGACTGCAAACCTGCCACTGGCTGCACAAGGTCTTGCCTGGTTACCGCCGTCAGTATTAATGCTGGTGCTGGTGGGGATCTATGACAAAATCAGTGGCCCGCGCAGCGTCACGGCGCATCAATAATTATCGGGTGAAAGTTCCACAGTAGTTGAGTGAATTGTTCGCCAATCAGGCCACGGAAACCTTTTCCGTGGCTTTTTCATTGGCAGGGTGCAGGTGTTTTTTTGAATTGGCATTGTGATTTTTAAAATACAGAGACGGGTTAAGGTACATGCAAGAATCAGCTGAACAACCAACCGGGCAGCCAGAAGCGCCGGGCACGAAGCTAAAACGCGGTCTGACAACGCGTCATATTCGCTTTATGGCATTGGGATCAGCCATCGGAACCGGGCTGTTTTATGGATCGGCGGATGCCATCAAACTGGCAGGGCCCAGCGTATTGCTGGCATATCTGGTCGGCGGCATCATCGCCTTTATCATCATGCGCGCACTCGGCGAAATGTCGGTGCATAACCCGCAAAGCGGTTCGTTCTCACGTTATGCCCAGGACTACCTCGGGCCAATGGCGGGCTATATCACCGGCTGGACCTACTGTTTCGAAATCCTCATTGTGGCGATCGCCGACGTTACCGCGTTCGGCATATATATGGGCGTCTGGTTCCCGGATGTGCCGCAATGGACGTGGGTGCTCAGCGTCGTGCTGATCATCGGCGCGATCAATTTAGTCAGTGTGAAGGTGTTCGGCGAGCTGGAGTTCTGGTTCTCCTTCTTCAAAGTGCTGACGATTATCATCATGATCGTGGCGGGTTTTGGCATTATCTTCTGGGGCATCGGCAATGGCGGCCAGGCAACAGGTATCCATAATTTGTGGAGCCACGGCGGATTCTTCAGCCAGGGCATCATGGGGACTATCCTGTCGTTACAGCTGGTGATGTTCGCTTATGGCGGCATTGAAATCATTGGTATTACGGCCGGTGAAGCGGAAGATCCGAAGAAGTCGATTCCGAAAGCCATTAACTCGGTTCCGCTGCGTATTCTGGTGTTTTACGTGGGTACTCTGTTTGTCATCATGTCGATTTTCCCGTGGAATCAGATCGGTACGCAGGGGAGTCCGTTTGTACTGACATTCCAGCATATGGGGATCACTGCCGCTGCGGGTATTCTGAACTTCGTGGTGATCACTGCGTCGCTTTCGGCGATCAACAGCGATGTGTTTGGCGTGGGCCGTATGTTGCACGGAATGGCAAAGCAGGGGCAGGCGCCTAAAATGTTCAGCAAAGTGTCGCGTCTGGGCACACCGTGGGTCACGGTGCTGGTGATGATGGCCGCGTTGCTGATTGCGGTTTACCTCAACTACATCATGCCTTCGAATGTGTTTTTGGTGATCGCGTCTCTGGCGACCTTCGCGACCGTCTGGGTATGGATAATGATCCTGTTCTCCCAGATTGGTTTTCGTCGCAAGCTGAGCAAGCAGCAGGTTAAAGAACTCGAGTTCCCGCTGCGTGGCGGCGTGTATACCTCGGTATTCGGGATTATCTTCCTGGTGTTTATCATCGGCCTGATTGGTTACTTCCCGGACACCCGCGTGTCGCTTTACGTCGGTATGGTGTGGGTTGCCGCCCTGCTGATAGGGTACGCCTTCAAGCTGCGTAATGACCGCAAGAAGCAGGCAGTGGCACTGAGCAAGTAAGCAAGCACTTACCTTTCGGTTAAAAAAAGCCCCCGATATCTTCAAGGTATCGGGGGCTTTTTGTTGTCAGTTAATAGCCGATGGCCGCGCCTGCTGGCCGCCGCACATCATTCGCGCCATAGAGATAACCTTCGCGAACCTTGCCTGATACCGCCGAGTCATTACCGGAAGTAGCAGAGGTGACACCTGCCGCGCCCGGTAAACCCACCATAATCAATTCCGTCGCGCCCCACGGCGTCTGTTCCACCATTTTATAGCCCATCTTTTGCAGGATGTTCAGGCTGTCCGGAGAAACGCCGCGCTGCTCGTAATACACTTCGTCCGGCAGCCATTGGTGGTGAATACGTGGTGCGTTCACGGCTTCCTGCGGTGCCATGCCGTGGTCGATGACATTCAGCGCGGACTGCAACGTAATGGTGATGATGCGTGAACCGCCCGGCGATCCCAGAACCATAAAGATTTTACCGTCTTTAGTCACCAGACTCGGGCTCATCGACGATAGTGGGCGCTTACCGGGGGCGATGGAATTTTTAACGCCCTGGACCAGACCGAAGAGGTTCTTCTCACCGACTTTTACCGTGAAATCATCCATTTCGTCGTTGAGGAAAAAACCGGTGCCGGGCGCGATCACCACAGAACCAAACAGACCGTTGATGGTGTAGGTGGTGGAGACGGCGTTACCCATTTTATCGACGATGGAATAGTGCGTCGTTTCCGGTTTTTCGTGTGGTTCCATGCCCGGCTGAACGGCAGTCGATGGGGTGGCTTTATCCGCTTCTATCTTCTTACGGATTTCTTCGGCGTAACTTTTGCTGATCAGACGATCGACAGGATTTTTCACAAACGCCGGATCGCCGAGGTAAGTATTACGATCCATGTAAGCATGACGCATGGCTTCGGTCATGACGTGAATCGACGCCGCTGAATTGAACCCCATGCTTTTCAGATCATAGCCTTCCACAATGTTGAGGATTTCGCACATCGTGACGCCGCCGGAGCTTGGCGGTGGCGCAGACACGAATTTATAGCCACGGTAGCTGCATGAAACCGGCGTGTCTTCGGTGACTTTATAATTTGCGAAATCTGCCGCCGTCAGGATGCCGCCGCCTTTTTTAGAGGCAGCTTCGACCGCCTGCGGAATTTTTCCTTTATAGAAAGCGTCCGGGCCGTTTTTCGAGATGGCTTCCAGCGTGTCGGCTAAGTCGGTTTGCACCAGTTTATCGCCGGGCTGCAACGCGCTGCCATCTTTGCGCAGGAAGATGCGCGCTGCTTCAGGATCCTCTTTGAAGCGATCGACCTTGGTGTCGAGGATATCGGTATCGGCGCGGGTCAGTTCGAAACCCTGACGTGCGAGTTTAATGGCCGGTGCCATGACCTGCTGACGTGTCAGCGTCCCGTATTCTTTCTGGACGGTATCCATGCCCAATACCGTGCCCGGCACGCCAGCCGCCAGATAGCCGTAAAGGCTTGCGCCTTTTTTCACATTCCCGTCGGCATCCAGGTACATATTGGCGCTGGCTGCTGCAGGTGCCATTTCCCGGAAGTTAATAAAAGTGTCTTTTCCGTCGGCCAGATGCACCGTCATGAAGCCACCGCCGCCAATGTTGCCACAACATGGGTTGACGACGGCTTGCGCGTAACCGACAGCCACGGCGGCATCAATGGCGTTACCGCCCATTTTCAAAATATCGACGCCGACCTGTGAGGCCAGATATTGCGAGGTGACGACCATGCCGTTTTTGGCTTCTACCGCAGGACTGGACGCGGCGTAGAGCGGCAGGCTGGTCAGCATGGTGAGCGCGATGAGTGATTTCCGTAACATATAGGCTCCTGTTTTAACCCTGTCTTTTAAGTCATAACCTTCAGGTTATTGTGTGATATCACTTTTTTTATGACGACTGTGTTCCGTTCGCCTGAGGAAATGATGCAAAGCGCACGCCATTGTGAACGAAACATGTCGTTTTCAGCGTAGACGTAAAAGAGGAGCGTAAGGAAAGGAAGGGGAAAAAATGTGATCCCGCCGGACGGCAGGCATAAAAAAACGGCCAGCAAAGCTGACCGTTATTGAACGTGAAATCCGTGAAGGGATTACAGGTTTGACGCGTTTTCAGACAGGTATTTAGCCACGCCATCCGGAGATGCGCCCATGCCTTTTTTGCCTTTTTCCCACTGAGCCGGGCACACTTCGCCGTGCTCTTCGTGGAATTGCAGCGCGTCAACCATACGCAGCATTTCGTCGATGTTACGACCCAGTGGCAGATCGTTCACTACCTGGTGACGTACAACGCCTTCTTTGTCGATCAGGAAGGAACCGCGCAGTGCAACGCCAGCGTCCGGATGTTCGATACCGTAAGCTTTCTGAATTTCGCGTTTGATGTCAGCAACCATCGCGTACTTAACAGGACCGATGCCGCCTTTCTCAACAGGGGTGTTACGCCATGCGTTGTGAACGAACTCGGAGTCGAAGGACACGCCTACCACTTCTACGCCACGATTCTGGAATTCTTCGTAACGGTGATCAAACGCGATCAGTTCAGAAGGGCAGACGAAAGTGAAGTCCATTGGCCAGAAGAAGATAACAGTTGGTTTGCCTGCAGTGTGTTTTTTGAAGTTGAAGTTTTCAACTACTTCGCCGCTACCAAGTACTGCTGCTGCGGTGAAGTCAGGGGCTGGGCGAGTTACCAGAACCATAATATTACTCCTTATGAAACCCAAAAGGGCGTCGTAGGTGAGAGGAAAGGGTGAACAAAACGACTGTCAGTATAGGGGCAAGCCCGAAGTGAATAAACCCCATCGCGCCAATCAATCAGATAGCATCCGGCTATCAGTTTTTGAAGTATGTCCCATCGTTATTTAACAACAGACACTTAATTGCAAAATATTGTGTTCATTCTCACAAATTCAACGCGGTTTGTCAGATTTGCCGGTCTTTCGCCTGTTGCATCATGACCGGATAAAACTGCCAAAAAAGCTGTTCGAGGGCGTCATAATTCAGTTCGATATCATGGAATGAGCCGGTCAGTGCACTGAGCTTTGGCCGACGGCTGGCCATGCCGCGTAATACGTCGCCTATAAAAGGCAGCGCGGCATAACGTTCCATCCAGCGTTCCGGCCATAAATAGGCATTCAGATTCCGGAAACGCTCAGGCATTTCAGGCAGCTGCGGTTCAATTTCCTGCTGACAGTCGTCAAGAAAATCTTCCAGGGATTGCTGCGGATGAATGCTGGCCCAGTGGCGGGAGAGAAAATGGTCCCACACGACGTCCAGAGTAATGGGTGATACGCGGCGAAAATCATCACGAAAATAGCTGCGCGCAATTCTGACTTCCGGCAGGGAATCGGTGAGGGTATCGACGCGGCGGTGCATGCGGATCCCGCTGACGATGTCATCGGAATATTGCCCCTCAGGGTTGCCGCGAACGAAGTCCGCCAGCAGATTGCCTAACAGGGAGCTGTCGGCCAGAGAGGCCAGATGGAGGTGAGCTAAAAAATTCATTGGCCGAGTATAACGCAGTAAATGTGATCCCTGACAGGGTGGCCGCCTTTATTCGCGCAGAAGCTTGCAGGGGATGCCTCGTCCCACTAGACTAAGCCGCCTGTTTTTGTCGTTAAAGTGAAGTGAAAAACCATGCGTGTTGCCGATTTTTCTTTTGAACTCCCTGAATCCCTGATTGCCCGCTATCCGCAAACCCAGCGCAGCGGCTGTCGTTTGTTGTCTCTGGACGGGCCGGGCGGTGAGTTAACGCACGGCGTGTTCACCGATATTCTCGATAAAATCCTGCCTGGCGATTTGCTGGTATTTAACAATACCCGTGTGATCCCGGCCCGCGTGTTTGGCCGTAAGGTCAGTGGCGGCAAGATTGAAGTGCTGGTCGAGCGGGTGCTCGATTCGCACCGCGTTCTGGCGCACGTTCGCGCGTCCAAATCCCCTAAACCGGGGGCAGAATTGCTGCTCGGTGATAAAGAAGACATTAAAGCCACCATGGTGGCCCGTCACGATACGCTGTTTGAGCTGGAATTTAATGAAGATCGTGATGTCTTTACTCTGCTCAACGAAATCGGCCATATGCCGCTGCCGCCGTATATCGACCGCCCTGATGAAGATGCCGACCGCGAGCTCTATCAGACCGTCTACAGCGAACGTCCGGGTGCCGTCGCCGCGCCGACCGCCGGTTTGCATTTCGATGAACCGCTGATGGATGCGCTGAAAGCCAAAGGCGTGGAGTTCGCTTTTGTGACGCTGCACGTAGGCGCGGGCACCTTCCAGCCGGTGCGCGTGGACACTATCGAAGACCACATTATGCACGCTGAGTATGCCGAAGTGCCGCAGGACGTGGTCGATGCCGTGCTGGCGTGTAAAGCGCGCGGTAATAAAGTCGTGGCCGTGGGCACCACCTCTGTGCGTTCGCTGGAAAGTGCCGCGAAAGCCAGCGAAGATGCGCTGATTGCGCCATTCTTCGGCGATACAAAGATCTTCATCTATCCGGGTTATCACTATCAGGTGATTGATTCCCTGATCACTAACTTCCATCTGCCTGAATCGACGTTGATCATGCTGGTGTCGGCGTTTGCCGGTTATAAAAATACGATGAATGCCTACCATCAGGCCGTCGCAGAGCAGTACCGTTTCTTCAGTTATGGTGATGCAATGTTCATCAACCGTAACCCGCTGGCGCCGCAGGAAGTGGTCGGCCAGTAACGTTTTTGTAACTACCCGCCCGGACGCACTCGGTGTATCCGGGCTTTCTTTTCCGGGCGTCATGCCACGGACTTAACCTCATCAGACTGTTTCTCTGATGCTGGAGGCAATGTGAAGTACGAATTAAGCACTACCGATGGCCGCGCACGTCGCGGACGTCTGGTCTTTGAACGTGGCGTGGTCGAAACCCCGGCATTTATGCCCGTGGGCACTTACGGCACCGTAAAAGGCATGACCCCGGAAGAAGTTAAAGATACCGGCGCGCAAATCCTGCTGGGCAACACTTTCCACCTGTGGCTGCGCCCTGGTCAGGAAATCATGAAACTGCATGGCGATCTGCACGATTTCATGAACTGGCACGGCCCGATCCTCACCGATTCCGGCGGCTTTCAGGTGTTCAGCCTGGGGGCGATGCGTAAAATCAAAGAAGAGGGTGTGCATTTCCGCAATCCGATCAACGGCGATCCGGTCTTTCTAAGCCCGGAAAAATCCATGGAGATCCAATACGATCTCGGTTCTGACATCGTGATGATCTTCGACGAATGTACGCCGTATCCTGCTGACTGGGATTACGCAAAACGCTCCATGGAGATGTCTTTGCGCTGGGCAAAACGCAGCCGCGATCGCTTCAACGAATTGAATAATAAGAATGCTTTGTTCGGGATTATTCAGGGCAGCGTTTACGAAGATTTACGAGATGTATCATTAAAAGGGCTGGTAGATATCGGCTTTGATGGTTACGCTGTGGGCGGTTTGGCGGTAGGCGAGCCGAAAGAGGACATGCACCGTATCCTTGAGCACGTTTGCCCGCAAATCCCGGAAGACAAACCTCGTTATCTGATGGGCGTCGGCAAACCGGAAGATTTGGTGGAAGGCGTGCGTCGCGGTGTGGATATGTTTGACTGTGTTATGCCAACGCGTAACGCGCGTAACGGTCACTTATTTGTCACCGATGGCATCGTCAAAATCCGAAATGCCAAGTATAAATCTGATACGACAACGCTGGATGAACACTGTGATTGCTACACATGTCGCAATTATAGCCGCGCCTACTTGCATCATCTCGACCGTTGCAACGAAATTCTGGGTGCCCGTTTGAATACCATCCACAATTTGCGCTATTACCAGCGTTTGATGGCCGGTTTACGCCAGGCTATTGAAGAGGGTAAATTAGAGCTCTTTGTGACAGACTTCTACGAGCGTAAAGGCAAACCGGTTCCGCCTTTAAACTTCTGATTTCTTAGTCGTGTCGGCATCTCCGAAAGGCGGTGCCGATTTTATCATTTGTTGAGCCGTCATAATGGGGTATTGTGCGAGACGTTTCATCGCCAGACTCCATTTTGGAAATACGGTTTTTTTTACAACAACTATTTTGCTTCACAACAACAATGAGGGAATTTAAATGAGTCTTTTCATTTCCGATGCTGTCGCAGCTTCCGGCGCACCGTCACAGGGAAGTCCTTACTCTCTGGTTATTATGCTGGTGGTTTTTGGTCTGATTTTCTATTTCATGATCCTGCGCCCGCAGCAGAAACGTTCTAAAGAACACAAAAAACTGATGGATTCCATCGGTAAAGGTGACGAAGTGATGACCACCGGTGGCCTGATCGGTCGCGTAACGAAAGTGGCTGAAACTGGCTATGTCGTCATCGCACTGAACGACACTAACGAAGTGATGATCAAGCGTGACTTCGTGGCAGCTGTCCTGCCAAAAGGCACGATGAAGTCTATCTAATTTTCGATTTTCCCGAAGGGAACTGCCGTGTTAAACCGTTATCCTGCGTGGAAGTATCTGATGCTGATCGTTGTGGTCATCGTCGGGCTGCTTTATGCACTTCCCAACCTTTATGGTGAGGATCCGGCTGTTCAAATCACTGGTGCTCGGGGTTCCGACGCCAGTGAAGCAACGCTGGACCAAGTCCGTAACGTATTAGATCAAAGCAAAATCCAGATCAAATCAGTTGCTCTGGAGAATGGCGCTATTCTTGCCCGTTTCAAAGACACGGATGTACAGCTTCGTGCACGTGAAGCGCTGACTGAAGCGCTGGGCGACAAGTTTGTTATTGCACTTAACCTGGCACCGGCAACGCCGCGCTGGTTGAGCATGCTGGGCGCCGAGCCGATGAAGCTGGGCCTCGACTTACGTGGTGGTGTGCACTTCCTGATGGAAGTGGATATGGATACTGCGCTGAGTAAGCTGCAAGAGCAGACGATGGACAACATGCGCAGCGACCTGCGCGACAAGAATATTCCTTATGCCACGGTGCGTAAGCTCGACAACTATGGCGTTGAAGTGCGTTTTCGTGATGCTGCCACCCGCGATTCTGCGGTCAGCTACCTGAGCCCACGTCACCGCGATTTAGTGATCACCAACAGCGGCGATAACGCCATTCGCGTGGTGATGACTGATGCTCGCATGAATGAAGCCCGCGAGTATGCCGTTCAGCAAAACATCACCATCCTGCGTAACCGTGTAAACCAACTGGGTGTGGCAGAGCCGCTGGTACAACGTCAGGGTTCTGACCGTATCGTCGTTGAGCTGCCGGGTATTCAGGATACGGCGCGTGCGAAAGAAATTCTGGGCGCCACGGCGACACTGGAATTCCGTCTGGTGAATACCAATGTGGATGCCACTGCTGCAGCGTCTGGCCGCGTGCCGGGTGACAGCGAAGTGAAAAATACCCGTGAAGGCCGCCCGGTTGTCTTGTACAAACGCGTGATCCTGACCGGTGACCATATCACTGACTCCACCTCCAGCATGGATGAGTACAATCAGCCACAGGTTAACATCTCTCTCGACAGCGCTGGCGGTAACGCCATGTCTAACTTCACTAAGGATAACATCGGTAAACCGATGGCTACCCTGTTTGTGGAGTACAAAGACAGCGGTAAGAAAGATGCCAATGGCCGTTCAATTCTGGCGAAACAAGAAGAAGTTATTAACGTGGCGACGATTCAGTCACGTCTGGGTAACAGCTTCCGTATCACCGGGGTAAACGATCCGAATGAAGCCCGTCAGCTGTCTCTGCTGCTGCGCGCCGGTGCGTTGATCGCGCCAATCCAGATTGTTGAAGAACGTACCATCGGCCCGACCTTAGGGATGGAAAATATCAAGCAAGGTCTGGAAGCCTGTCTGGCAGGACTTGTGGTCTCAATTATCTTCATGCTGTTCTTCTATAAGAAGTTTGGTCTGATTGCGACCTCTGCGCTGATTGCTAACCTGGTGCTTATTGTTGGGATCATGTCTCTGATACCTGGGGCAACACTTACGATGCCGGGTATTGCGGGTATCGTATTAACCCTTGCCGTAGCGGTGGATGCCAACGTACTGATCAACGAACGTATTAAGGAAGAACTTAGTAACGGACGTTCAGTGCAGCAGGCCATTGATGAAGGTTACAAAGGCGCGTTCAGCTCCATCTTTGATGCCAACGTCACGACGCTAATCAAGGTCATCATCCTGTATGCCGTCGGCACCGGGGCAATTAAAGGCTTTGCGATTACAACCGGTATTGGTGTAGCGACGTCAATGTTTACCGCAATCGTCGGTACTCGTGCCCTCGTAAATCTGTTGTACGGCGGCAAGCGCATCAAAAAGCTGTCTATCTGAGGAGTGCGTTGTGGCACAGGAATATACTGTTGAACAATTAAACCACGGCCGTAGAGTCTATGACTTTATGCGCTGGGATTACTGGGCTTTCGGTATCTCTGGTTTCCTGTTGATCCTTTCTATCGCCATTATCGGTGTGAAAGGTTTTAACTGGGGTCTGGATTTCACCGGCGGTACGGTTATTGAAATCTCGCTGGAAAAACCTGCGGATTTGGACATGATGCGCGCTTCGCTTGAGAAATCAGGCTTTGCAGAACCGCTGGTACAGAATTTTGGTAGCAGCCGCGACATCATGGTTCGTATGCCACCGACTAAGGGTGAAACAGGCGGCCAGGAACTGGGTGCTAAGGTTCTTAGCGTGATTAACGAAACGACCAGCCAGAATGCCCAGGTGAAACGTATCGAGTTCGTCGGCCCAAGCGTAGGGGCTGATTTGGCGCAAAATGGTGCGATGGCGCTGTTAGTGGCATTGATCGCTATCCTGGTTTACGTCGGTTTCCGCTTCGAGTGGCGTCTGGCAGCAGGTGTTGTTATCGCGCTTGCTCACGACGTTGTGATCACCATGGGTGTGCTCTCGTTGTTCCATATCGAGGTTGACCTGACCATCGTTGCTTCACTGATGTCGGTTATCGGTTACTCGCTTAACGACAGCATCGTCGTATCGGACCGTATTCGTGAGAACTTCCGCAAGATCCGTCGCGGGACATCTTACGAAATCTTTAACGTGTCGTTGACCCAGACGTTGCACAGAACATTGATCACATCCGGTACCACGTTAGTCGTGATCCTGATGCTGTATTTGTTTGGTGGTGCATTGCTGCGTGGTTTCTCACTGACCATGTTGATTGGTGTTTCAATCGGTACGGCTTCATCGATATATGTTGCTTCGGCGCTGGCCCTGAAACTGGGTATGAAGCGTGAACACATGTTGCAGCAAAAAGTGGAAAAAGAAGGTGCAGATCAGCCTTCGATTCTGCCTTAATCTGCTGATGGTTCAGTGATCAAAAAACCCCGCGCTGCGGGGTTTTTTTTGCCTGAAATTCGGGATGTTATGGCTGAACTGTGGCGGCAGAAGGCGGTACCGTGGCGACAATATTGTGCAGATGGACAAAGCCCAGCGTTTCCATCGTGACCTGACTGAATTTCACCTCGAAGGTTTTCACCGGTCCGGGCAGCAAATCCGGTTCCACGTTGATGTTTTGGGTTTGCATATCGACGGTCAGCGGTTTGCCGGTGACCGGATCCAGCTGGCCCCAGCTCAGTGACGCGGTAAATGGCGGCAGCGGATTGCCGGCATCGTTTTTCACTTCTAACACCGCTTGTAACCCGCTGGCATCCGGTGCCACGCGCAGCAACGTCACAGTCAGCTCACCCAGATCACTTTTCAGCAGGGCAGGGCTCTTAGCCGCAGGCAGCAAATAGACGCCATTGCTGGACTGCCGGTTCAGCGTGGTTTGCTGTTCAAGTGCGACCGCCAAATCGGTCAGCCGTTGCAGTTTCTGATTCAGTTGACCCACTTCTGATTTCAATTCCGGCAGCTGTGGATTTTGCTGCGCGCAGCCCTGCAGGCTCAGCAACGCGGCGCCGATAAGCCAAAGGCGAGGGTGTTTCGTCATATCAGAGATTTCCTTTCTTCTGCCCGATGCAACAACCGTCCGGGCACTAATAGAGAGCCTAAGTTTAACCCGATGTCGATGAAAGTAGCGACAGCCTTTGTTGTCTGCACACTTCGGGTTAAACTGATGTCCAATTGAGTTCGCGATCAGGAAGTGCTATGCATTGCCCATTTTGTGCTGCTGTTGATACTAAAGTGATTGATTCCCGCCTGGTGGGTGACGGATCGCAGGTCCGTCGTCGCCGTCAGTGCCTGGTGTGCCATGAACGTTTCACCACTTTTGAAGTGGCGGAACTGGTGATGCCGCGTGTCATTAAAAGCAATGAAGTCCGCGAACCCTTTAACGAAGATAAATTACGCGGCGGCTTACTGAAAGCGCTGGAAAAACGGCCGGTCAGTTCTGACGATGTTGAAACCGCCATCAGCCACATTAAGTCGCAGCTGCGCGCCACCGGCGAGCGTGAAATTCCCGCGAAGATGATCGGCAATCTGGTGATGGATGCCCTGAAAGGGCTGGATAAAGTGGCCTACATTCGTTTCGCATCAGTCTATCGCAGCTTTGAAGATATTCGTGAATTTGGTGAAGAGATCGCCCGTCTTCAGGATTAAGGAAAACTGATGTTCCCCGAACAGCCTGCTGCACCCCAATCTGCTGAATTACCCTTCGATGAACGCTTTATGGCGCGCGCTTTCGAGCTGGCGCGTCGCGGGCGTTTCACCACCACACCGAATCCCAACGTCGGTTGTGTCATTGTCTCCGGGGGTGAAATCGTCGGTGAAGGCTACCATTTGCGTGCCGGTGAGCCTCATGCCGAAGTCCATGCGCTGCGCATGGCCGGTGAAAAAGCCAGAGGCGCGACGGCCTATGTGACACTCGAACCGTGCAGCCATCATGGCCGCACGCCGCCTTGTGCCGATGCTTTACTGGCGGCAGGCATCACCCGGGTTGTGGCAGCGATGCAGGATCCTAATCCGGAAGTTGCCGGGCGAGGGTTATACCGTCTGAAGCAAAATGGCGTGGATGTCAGCCATGGGCTGATGCATTCGCAGGCGGAAGCCGTCAATCTTGGCTTTCTGAAACGCATGCGCACCGGTTTCCCTTACGTACAACTGAAAATGGGCGCATCGCTGGATGGCCGAACGGCGATGGCCTCCGGCGAAAGTCAGTGGATCACCTCGGCGGCGGCGCGCGCTGACGTGCAGCGTTTTCGCGCAGAAAGCTCAGCGGTGCTGAGCACCAGCGCCACGGTGCTGGCCGATAATCCCTCGCTGAATGTGCGCTGGCGCGAACTGGGCAGTGATGTGCAGGCCGTTTACCCTGAGCAGAACCTTCGCCAGCCGCTGAGAATTATCCTCGACAGCCAGAACCGCGTGACGCCACAGCATCAGCTGGTGAATTTACCCGGCGACGTTCTGCTGGCCCGTCTTGAAAAAGATCAGCTGGCCTGGCCTGATTCCGTTGAACAATGGTGTGTTCCGGGACGCGAGAATCGCATCGATCTGATTCTGCTTATGATGCAACTGGCGAAACGTCAGGTAAATTCCATCTGGGTGGAAGCCGGCGCTCAACTTGCCGGAGCCTTATTACAAGCGGGTCTGATTGATGAATTAATCGTTTATATGGCACCTAAGTTATTGGGTGATAATGGCCGCGCACTGTGCGAACTGCCCGGATTGCAGCATCTGAAAGATGCGCCGGAATTCGTTTTCAGTGATGTCCGGCAGATTGGCCCGGACCTGCGTTTACGTCTGAAGCCGGTGTACTGAGCATTTTACTCCTCCTCTGTTTGCACGGGTTTGAAAAGCCCGTGTCCAGACAGGGTAATTTTATGATAGAATCCGCCCCCCTGCGGCTGGGGTTGAGAAACTCCTGAACCCACTTTAAGGAAAACTATGAACGTTATTGAAGGTGTTGTAGCCACGCCTAACGCGCGCGTAGCGATCGCGATTGCTCGTTTTAACAATTTCATCAACGACAGCCTGCTTTCCGGTGCTATTGATGCGTTGAAACGTATTGGTCAGGTCAGCGATGACAACATCACCGTAGTCTGGGTCCCGGGCGCATACGAATTGCCTCTGGCAACCCGTGCTCTGGCTGAAAGCGGAAAGTACGACGCCGTTGTTGCGCTCGGTACAGTGATCCGCGGGGGCACAGCCCACTTTGAATTCGTCGCGGGCGAATGCAGCTCTGGCCTGTCCAGCGTTGCCATGAACAGCGAAATCCCGGTTGCCTTTGGTGTGCTGACGACAGAAAGCATCGAACAAGCCATTGAACGCGCAGGGACAAAAGCCGGTAACAAGGGTGCAGAAGCTGCACTGACCGCGCTTGAAATGATTAATGTTATCAAGGCTATTAAGGCCTGAATCTAGTTAAGGGGAAATCCGTGAAACCTGCTGCTCGTCGCCGCGCCCGTGAATGTGCCGTTCAGGCGCTTTACTCCTGGCAGTTGTCGAAAAATGACATCGCCGATGTTGAATTAGAATTCCTGACCGAGCAGGATGTCAAAGATGTAGACATTGCCTATTTCCGCGAACTGCTGGCTGGTGTAGCAAACAGTGCAGAGAAACTCGATGCATTGATGGCGCCATACCTGTCACGTCAGCTGGATGAATTAGGCCAGGTGGAAAGAGCGATCTTGCGTCTGGCTCTGTTTGAGCTGAGCAAGCGCCAGGATGTCCCTTATAAAGTGGCCATCAATGAAGCGATCGAACTGGCGAAAACCTTCGGCGCTGAAGACAGTCACAAATTTGTGAACGGTGTGCTGGACAAAGCGGGCCCGCATATTCGCAAGAAATAATGTCAGCAAGGGTCAGCCCGACGGATAAATGATCACACTCATTTTCACCCGATTGCTGTCTTCGTTGATACTCTGGTGATGTCACCTCGCTTATCCTTTGTGTGACACCCTTCTTAAGGCCGGTTTTCCGGCCTTAAGTCATTCTAACGATTTGGAATTGTATTATGGCATCCGGCGAATTTGACGTAATCAATCGCTACTTTAACCGGTTCAGAACCGCCAGACAGGATGTTCAGTTAGGCATTGGTGATGATTGTGCCTTACTGACGGTTGGCGAAAAACAACTCCTCGCCGTCAGCACTGATACGCTGGTCGAAGGCATCCATTTCCTGAAAACCATTTCTCCGGCCGATCTTGGCTACAAAGCGCTGGCGGTGAATCTCAGTGATTTAGCGGCAATGGGCGCGGATCCTGCCTGGGTTTCTCTCGCGCTGACGCTGCCCGAGGTCAATGCTGACTGGCTACAGTCTTTCAGTGACAGCTTGTTCGAACAACTCAATTACTACGGTATGCAACTGATTGGCGGTGATACCACCCGCGGTCCGTTGAGCATGACGTTAACCATTCAGGGGCTGGTGCCGGTCGGTCGCGCATTGACGCGTTCTGGTGCCGGTGTGGGCGACTGGATTTTCGTGACAGGTACGCTGGGCGACAGTGCCGCGGGTCTGGCCGTTGTGCTCGAGCAGCTGAACATCACTGATGATAAAACGCGTGAGTTCCTGCTCAAACGCCATCTGCGGCCTTCGCCGCGCGTTCTGCAAGGCCAGGCGTTGCGTGATTTAGCGACGTCGGCGATCGATCTCTCCGACGGGCTGATTTCCGATTTGAAGCACATTCTGAAAGCCAGTGATTGCGGCGCGCGCCTGGATCTGGATGCCATTCCGTTCTCTGATGCCATGAAGTCACTCGGCGATCCGGAACAGGCACTGAAATGGGCACTGACCGGCGGCGAAGATTACGAACTGTGCTTCACCGTGCCGGAAATCAATCGCGGGGCGGTGGACGCGGCGCTGAGTCATCTTGGCGTTGATTTTACCTGCATCGGCCAGATTGCTCCCCTTTCCGAAGGCCTCAAACTGATGCGGGCCGGTTCACCGGTGCAACTGGAATGGCAGGGTTTCGACCATTTTGCATGAGCCGATGTTCTGACGGTGTGTAAGAAGTCAAAAAGGCGCTGCATGTTGATTCTACAGCGCCTTTTCTGTTTTTAACCTGAGAGGGTTTCGCCCGTTTTACTCAAATCCGACAGCCTGATGCGGCACATAAGCCATTTCAAGTTCGGCGATTTCTTCAATCGACAGTTTGATGTTCAGCGCAGCAATCGCATCGTCGAGATGGGCAGGGCGGGAAGCGCCGATGATAGGGGCGGTGATCACATGTTTGCTGAGGATCCACGCCAGCGCGATTTGCGCGCGCGGAACACCATGATCTTCCGCGATTTTACCCACACGCTCGGCTATTTTACCGTCGGCTTCATCCGTGGCATCGTACAGCGTGTTGGCAAAACTGTCAGACACCGAACGGGCGGTAGTTTCTCCCCATGGGCGCGTAAGCTTACCGCGCGCCAGCGGACTCCACGGCAGAACCGCGATGTTTTCTTCCAGACACAACGGGTACATTTCCTTCTCTTCTTCACGCTGGATCAGGTTGTACTGATCCTGCATCGAGACGAAGCGCGCCCAGCCATTTTGCTGTGAAACATCCAGCGCCTGCTTAAACTGATGGGCATGCATGGAAGAAGCGCCGATAAAACGCGCCTTACCGGCTTTCACCACGTCATTGAGTGCTTCGAGCGTTTCTTCAATTGGCGTGTTGTAATCCCAGCGGTGGATTTGTAGCAGATCGACATACTCCATGCCGAGGCGGCGCAGACTGTCGTCGATAGATTGCATAATCGACGCGCGGGACAATCCGCCTTCCAGGCCGGTAATCGGATAAAACACTTTGGTGGCGACGACGATCTGGTCGCGTTTCGCGAAGTCTTTCAGCGCACGCCCGACGATTTCTTCGCTGCTGCCATCGGAATAGCTATTGGCGGTATCAAAAAAGTTAATGCCTGCATCCAGCGCCTGTTTAATGATTGGCCGGCTGCTTTCTTCCGGTAAAGTCCAGGCATGTCTGCCGCGATCCGGTTCGCCATACGTCATACAACCCAGACACAGTTGCGATATTTTCAGACCGGTTTTTCCCAACGTGGTGTATTGCATTGCATCTCTCCGTAAAAGCCTGCGTGATAACCGGCAGGCGTTAAAAAATAATTAGCATGCTTAACTGTAGCTCACAGAATGGCGGGATTGGGGAAGACAGGAGGATGTGGGGAAAGAAACCCCTCTTTCAGGCGAAAGAGGGGAAATGATCAGGCCAGCCAGTCGGTGATTTGACGGTCAATACCTTCGGCATCAAGCCCGACATCATGACGGATTTCGTCTTGTGTGCCCTGTGGCACAAAGTGGTCCGCCAGACCGATATTCAATACCGGCACTAACATGCGTTTTGCCATCAGCAGCTCATTCACACCGCTGCCTGCGCCACCCATGATGGCGTTTTCTTCCAGCGTCACCAGCACTTCATGGCTTGCCGCCAGTTCGAGAATCAGTACTTCGTCGAGCGGTTTAACAAAGCGCATATCCACGACGGTGGCATTACGTTTCTCAGCCGCTTCCAGCGCATCCGGCAGCAACGTACCAAAGTTCAGGATCGCCACTTTTTCACCTTCGCGACGCACAACACCTTTGCCCAACGGCAGGGATGCCAGCGGTTCGCAGGTTGCACCAGTGCCGCTGCCGCGCGGATAACGCACGGCCACCGGGCCGCTGTTGTGATGATAGCCGGTATGCAACATCTGGCGGCATTCGTTTTCATCGCTTGGCGTCATGATGATCATATTCGGAATGCAGCGCAGGAATGACAGGTCAAATGCACCCTGATGGGTCTGGCCGTCGGCACCGACGATACCGCCGCGATCGATAGCAAACAGCACCGGAAGATTTTGGATCGCCACATCGTGGATCACCTGATCGTACGCCCGTTGCAGGAAAGTCGAGTAGATCGCGACGATCGGTTTGTAGCCGCCAATCGCAAGCCCGGCGGCAAACGTCACGGCATGCTGTTCGGCGATGGCAACGTCGAAATACTGCTGCGGATACTCGCGGGAGAAGCGCACCATGCCGGAGCCTTCGCGCATCGCAGGCGTCACGGCCATCAGTTTGCTGTCTTTGGCGGCAGTCTCACACAGCCAGTCGCCAAAGATTTTCGAATACGTTGGCAGGCCTTCTTTGCCTTTAGGCAAAATGCCGGAAGCCGGATCGAATTTTGGCACCGCGTGCCAGCCGATCGGATCTTTCTCGGCCGGCGCGTAGCCTTTGCCTTTTTTCGTCATGATGTGCAGCAACTGCGGACCTTTCAGATCGCGCATGTTTTTCAGCGTTTGCACCAGCGCCACCACGTCGTGACCGTCCACCGGTCCGATATAGTTAAAGCCCAGCTCTTCAAACAGCGTGCCCGGCACCATCATACCTTTCAGATGTTCTTCGGTACGGCGCACCAGTTCTTTGATCGGCGGGATGCCGGAAAGGACTTTCTTGCCGCCTTCGCGCAGATGGGAATACAACTTACCCGACAACAATTGCGCGAGATGATTATTCAGCGCGCCGACGTTTTCTGAAATCGACATTTCATTGTCGTTAAGGATCACCAGCATATCGGGCTTAATATCACCGGCGTGGTTCATGGCTTCGAATGCCATACCGGCGGTGATTGCGCCGTCACCAATCACGCAGACGGTGCGACGGTTTTTACCTTCGCGTTCGGCGGCAACGGCCATGCCCAAACCGGCGCTGATGGAGGTCGAGGAATGTCCGACGGAAAGCGTGTCGTATTCGCTTTCACCGCGCCACGGGAACGGGTGCAGACCGCCTTTCTGACGGATGGTGGAAATCCGGTCACGGCGTCCGGTAAGAATTTTGTGAGGATAGGCCTGATGGCCTACATCCCAGACGACGTGGTCAAACGGCGTGTTGTAGACATAATGCATGGCGACGGTCAGTTCAACCGTTCCCAGACCGGACGCGAAGTGCCCGCTGGACTGGCTGACGCTGGCCAGTAAATACTGGCGCAGTTCGTCGCAGAGCCTGGGCAGGCTCTCTTTAGGAAGTGAACGGAGATCTTCAGGATTCTCCGCCAGCGCCAGTGTCGGGTATTTGGCTAATTCAAGACTCATCAGTTGCTCATAGTAAGTATTAATTATCGCGCTCAATAACGAAGCTGGCTAACGCGAGAAGTGGCGCTGTGTTGTAAGAAAGCGCAGCGAGCTGGTCCAGTGCGGAAACGGCTTCCTGATACAGGTCCATGGCCTTGGCCTTTGCGCCGTCGAGCCCCAGCAGGGCAGGGTAAGTGCTTTTACCGAGTTGTTGATCTGCACCCTGGCGCTTACCCAGCGTGGCGGTATCTCCGATGACATCAAGGATGTCGTCCTGAACCTGAAACGCCAGGCCAATCGCCTGTGCATAGGTATCCAGTATAGGCAATACGGCGCGTCCGGTGTCACCGGCGGCCAGAGCACCCATGCGCACCGCAGCGCGGATCAGCGCACCGGTTTTATGACGGTGTATTTTTTCCAGAGCGTCGAGGCTTATCTGTTGGCCTTCTGCGGCCAGATCCAGTGCTTGTCCGCCACACATGCCGCTGGCACCGCTGGCGCCTGCGAGCTCGGATACCATCGACAAACGATCTTTGACCGCCACGTCCGCCATTTCCCCGTCGGTTAAGACAGAGAACGCCAGCGTTTGCAGGGCATCGCCTGCCAGAATGGCATTCGCTTCGCCAAACTTGATGTGGCAGGTTGGCTGGCCGCGACGCAGATCGTCGTCATCCATTGCGGGCAGATCGTCATGGATCAGCGAATAGGCGTGGATGCATTCGACCGCAGCAGCGGGCGCATCAAGATTTTTCAAATCCAGCCCGAATAGCTGACCGGTGGCATACACCAGATAAGGTCGCATCCGTTTGCCGCCGAGCAGTGCACCGTAGCGCATGGCTTCAACCAGCGGTAAATCAGCCAGCGGCAGGGCGTCAATGTAAGCGGTCAGTACGCCATCCACGCGTTGTTGCATCGCGCGAAGTTCACGTGAAAACTCGCCAGCCGGAGAAAGAGAAATCGCTTCAGACATAAACCGTTACTCTGCTTCCGGTGTGAAAGGTGTCAGCGGTGCATCTTCATCGCTGTCGAGCAGAATTTGTACACGCTGTTCGGCCTGTTGCAGCTTTTGCTGTCCCTGACGCGCCAGCTGGACGCCTTGCTCGAATTCATTCAGCGCCTCTTCTAAAGGCAATTCGCCTGATTCGAGGCGTGAAACGATCTGTTCCAGGTCGGCCAGAGCAGTTTCGAAATTGGCGGGTGGTGCAGATTTTTTCGGCATAATTCTCTTTCAATATCGTTGATCAGAATCGATGACCAGAGTGCTGAGACGGCAGGGTCGGCTCTCAGCTCCGGGAGACATTCCCGTTAAGCATGGCACTGCTGTTTGGTTTTGCGCGCAGAATATCCATTAAAAGTGATATACTCTGCGCCGCTGAGTTTATTGCTAAGCCCAATGTGGCACAAAACTTATGTTTCACAAACAAGCATAAGGCTTAGCAATAATAGGATCCTAGATCCTTATTCAGCGACTTACTACCCCGTTTTTTAACCTGCTAACAAAAGACTGCCATGAAGTTTATCATTAAATTGTTCCCTGAAATCACCATCAAGAGCCAATCTGTGCGTTTGCGCTTCATTAAGATCCTCTCAAGCAGCATTCGCAACATTGTGCGACCGCATGATGAGACACTGGCAGTCGTTCGCCACTGGGATCATATCGAAGTTCGCAGCAAAGACGAAAGTAAACACGATCTTATCCAGGAATTGCTTTGCCGCATTCCGGGCATCCGCTATGTCGAAGAAGTGGAAGACCGCCCTTACACAGACGTTCACAATATTTTCGAACAGGCACTCGAAGCCTATCGTTCTGAAGTCGAAGGCAAAACTTTCTGCGTACGTGTTAAACGTCGCGGCAAGCATGATTTCAGCTCCGGCGACGTAGAACGTTACGTGGGCGGCGGCCTGAACCAACACATTGAGTCTGCGCGTGTCAACCTGACCTCGCCGGAAGTGACGGTGAAACTGGAAATCAACGACGATAAACTGGTGCTGGTGAAGAACCGTCTCGAAGGTCAGGGCGGTTATCCTATCGGTACGCAGGAAGACGTGATGTCACTCATTTCTGGCGGTTTCGACTCCGGCGTATCCAGTTATATGCTGATGCGTCGTGGCTGTCGTGTGCATTATTGCTTCTTTAACCTTGGCGGCGCGGCGCATGAAATCGGCGTGAAACAGGTGGCTCATTACCTGTGGAATCGTTTTGGCAGCTCGCACCGCGTGCGTTTTATCGCTATTGATTTTGAGCCGGTGGTCGGTGAGATCCTCGAAAAAATCGAAGACGGCCAGATGGGCGTCGTGCTGAAACGAATGATGGTGCGTGCAGCGTCTTCTATCGCGGAGCGTTATGGCGTTCAGGCGCTGGTGACCGGTGAAGCACTGGGACAGGTTTCCAGCCAGACGCTGACCAACCTGCGTTTGATCGACAACGTTTCTGATACCCTGATCCTGCGTCCGCTGATTTCGCACGATAAAGAACACATCATCAAGATTGCCCGTGAAATTGGTACTGAAGATTTCGCCAAAACCATGCCGGAATATTGCGGTGTGATTTCGAAAAGCCCGACGGTGAAAGCGGTGAAAGCCAAAATCGAAGCGGAAGAGGCGATGTTCAATTTTGCCATCCTCGATAAAGTGGTCAGTGAAGCGCGTAACTGTGACATCCGTGAAATTGCTGAGCAGGCTGCTCAGGAAGTGCCGGAAGTGGAAACCGTCGCTGAGTTTGTTTCCACGGATATCGTGCTGGACGTTCGCGCACCGGATGAAGTGGATGCGGATCCGCTGGCGCTGGAAAATGTCGAAGTGAAGGCGCTGGCGTTCTATAAACTGGCGACGCAGTTTGGCGATTTGGATCAGAGCAAAACCTATTTGCTGTATTGCGATCGCGGCGTGATGAGCCGTTTACAGGCGCTGTATCTGAAAGAACAGGGCTTTAATAATGTGAAAGTGTATCGTCCCTAGTTCAGCATTCCCGATGTAAAAAAGGGGTTCAGCATGGCTGAGCCCCTTTTTGTTTGCCGCTATCCGATCAGGATTCCCGGGCGCCTTCGTCGGTGTAATTATACATTCCCGGTGACAGCACCAGCTGCGCGGCGATTTCAGCTGCTTTGGTTTTCCCCAGCAGCAGATCGATAATCTTCAGGGCGAATTCCATCGATGTGCCTGGCCCCTGGCTGGTCAGCAGATTGACACGTGGATCGAAAATCACCCGGCGATCTGACCATTTTATCGGATCAATTTTATCCCGCAGACCGGGGAAACCGGTCATGTTGCCGACCGGGAACAGATCGTGATATTCCAGAACCAGCGCGGGCGCCGCGCAGATCGCTGCCACAATGTTTCCGCTGATGTGCATCTGACGAACTTTCTCCACCAGCAGCGGGCTTTCGCTGAAACAGGTCGCACCACCGAGGCCACCCGGCAGAACGATCGCGTCAAAATCGTCGTCTGCGACGTCTACCAGCGCAACGTCGGCCAAAATTCTTACCCCGCGCGAGCAGCGAATTTCCAGACTGCCGTCGCCCGCCACGCTGGCGGTCGTCACGTTAATTCCCGCACGAACCAGCAAATCAATGGTGGTTACCGCTTCAATCTCTTCGCTACCAGGTGCCAGGCAGACCAGAACTGATGCGCTCATAGTCGTTTTCCTTTCTTTTAATGTGTTCAAATATCCGGGTGTTTACAGGCAGGCTCAGCCCATGTTTGCGACCACGGCGCAGCACGTAACCGGTAATGTAATCAATTTCGGTGTGACGCTGATGCTGTATATCCTGCAACATCGAAGAGTGATTGGCCGCCGTGGTGTCGATCACCTGATAAACAAAACTCAGTAACGACTCACTGTGGATCTCATAACCTTCGATCGCCATGACCTGCGCCACTTCCTGACAGATTTGCTCGATCTGTTGAGGATAACCGATCAAATCGCCGTTGGTGCATTCATGCAGCGCCGTCAGCGGATTGATCACGCAGTTGACTGCCAGCTTATTCCACAGTGATGGCCTGATATTATCGTGCCAGGCGACGTCCGGCAGGGCGTCATGTAACGTATCTGCCAGTGAACTCAGCGCTGCACCGCGCGGCGTCACCGGGCCGATGTGTGTCGTTCCCGCAGCAACGTGCATAATCGCATTGCCTTCGTGTCGGGCAGCGTGCGTGGTGGCGCCCTGTAAAATAGCAAAACGATTGGCGGGCAATTCATCCACTGTCCCCATGCCGTTATGCAACAACAGCAGGGTACAATTATCATTGAGCATCGGCATCAGCGCACTGACCGCGCCGGAAACCTGCCAGGCTTTCAGCGTTACCAGCAGCAGTTCGCTTTGTGCCAGATGCTGCGGATCGTTGGTTGGCATGTTGCGGTTAAACGCCGTGCCATCAGGAGAAATGACGTTTACTGCGCAGAAAGGTTGAGGAATGCGGATCCACCCCTGAACGTCGTGACCTTGCTGATAAAGCGCTGATAGCCAAAGTTGTCCCAGTGCACCGCAACCTAATACTGTTATTTTCATTGTGCCTCCTGGGTGATGCGGCGAAATACGCCGTGGTAATCGGTTGTTGAAAGAATATTCTGCTGTCCGGTTATCTTATTAGTATAGACATTCGTGCTGTAGATCACATTTTCACCTGCACTTTTTGACCATCGGGGCATTTTATGTTCGGTGCTGTGCTGTCGTTTGGCATCGACGGTTGAAGGCGGTATTATGCACGCCATATAACGTGCAATACAAAAAACTACAGGGAGAAGCGATTATGCCGTCTTTTGACATTGTTTCCGAAATCGACATGCAGGAAGTGCGCAACGCCGTGGAAAATGCCAGCCGTGAGCTGCAAACCCGCTGGGATTTCCGCAACATTCCTGCCAGCTTTGATCTCAATGAAAAAAACGAGAGCATCAAAGTCGCCAGCGAATCAGATTTTCAGGTAAACCAGCTGGTCGATATTCTGCGTGAGAAGTTAGCCAAACGTGGCATTGAAGGCGGGGCGCTGGAAATTCCTGAGCAAATGGAGCACAGCGGTAAAACGTACAGCGTTGAAGCGAAACTGCATTCCGGAATTGAATCCGCCCTGGCGAAGAAACTCGTCAAACTGATTAAAGACAGCAAGATTAAAGTGCAGGCGCAGGTTCAGGGTGATGAAGTGCGTGTCACCGGTAAAGCGCGTGATGACTTGCAGGCCGTCATGGCGCTGGTGCGTAACGGTGATCTCGGACAACCGTTCCAGTTTAAAAACTTCAGAGATTAATGGCCTTTTTGTAGGGGCAAATGAAAAGGGACGCTTGAGTTAAGCGTCCCTTTTTTATGATCCGTTACTTGCGATCGCGCAGTCTTTTCACCAGTTCGAAATCTTTGAAGTAAATCGGTTTGTCATATTGCATCGACAAGTTTCCGGCTATCCCGGTCAGGATCGACATCGCGCCAGCACGGTGATCGGCAGCGCGCTTTAGCGGATCCTCTCTGCGTTCGCCGAACAGATCTTCCAGCATGGCATTATCGCCGCCGCCATGGCCGCCTTCTCCCAGCTGGAATTGTGCCTTCCACGGCTCAGCAAATAGCGGATAAACAGTGATTTCGGCCTTCTCGATACTGCCTTCGTTTTCGCGTTTACCGCCCGCATTGACATAGGACATCTCAACGATTTTCATTTCGATGCGCCCCTGAGTGCCGTTAAACACCACGTTCAACCCTTCCCATGGCAGATACGCGTTCAGCGCATACGTGAGCTGGACTTTGTTCTGATATTTCACCAGCACCGACAATGTATCTTCAATGTTGATACCGTCACTGAACACGCTCTGATCGCGGAAATAGTGATCTTCATGTTCAGCATCCAGATACAGCGCTTTGAGCTGGGCGTTGTTTTCCATGTGCAGCGCAAAGGGATCGTTCTGTGCCTGCGGATAGCCGTGAGCGCGGGGATAAAATTCTGTCACGCCGCGCTTCTCGGCGTTCTCTTTGCCGTAAAAACGCAAGTCACCCTGGGCATAGACTTTCTCCGGCGTACTGTTGAGCCAGAAATTCATCAGATCAAAGTGATGCGTAGATTTGTGCACCAGCAGGCCCCCGGAATTGCGTTTGTCACGGTGCCAGCGGCGGAAGTAATCAGCGCCGTGTTCGGTGTTGAGCAGCCATTCGAAATGCACAGACAGCACGTCGCCGATGGTGTCCTGCATCAGCAGTTCGCGGATTTTGCTGTGATGCGGCGCGTAGCGGTAGTTAAAGGCCACCCGCACCTGATAACCGGTGGCATCGACGGCATCGAGAATGCGCAGCGCACGATTTTCATCAATGGTCATCGGCTTTTCGGTGATCACATCACAACCGGCATGCAGGGCGCGGACAATATAATCATCATGGGTGCGATCCATACTGGTGACAATCACGATGTCGGGTTTGGTTTCCGTGAGCATGTCGCCAAAATCCGCGGCTTTCCAGGTCGGAACCGGCGCGATGTCATTCTGCACCAGTTGCTGATTGGCATAGTCCATGCGGGTCTGATTGGTGTCAAAGAAGGCCACAAACTTTGCGTTGTGGCGGTATTTACCGGTGATCGCTTCAATGTATAAACCCGAGCGTCCGCCGGTGCCAACTAAAGCATAGGTTTTCATGAGATCCTCAAAAGGCCCGAAAGCCGTCATCACTGACAAAATTTTGTTAAGGAATTCTTGAGGATAATGATTGAGGAAAATTTTTAAGTGAGGAAAGTCACAAGGGGGGAGGAAAATGAAACGCTGTGCCATTTTTTAGCACAGCGTTTGATCTCAGGCGGCGCTGACCAGTTGTTCGAGCGCTTTACGGTTGGTCTGTTTGGTATCGACTTTCACGTAGGCGCTGAATTCTTCCGGGACCACAACGGCCTCGGCCACGCCTGGCTGGGCCAGAATGCGCGCCTGCAGGGCGGAGTCTTTTACGGCCAGCTCAGAAAGCGTGATACGCAGGCTGCTGACATACGGCGGCTCGGTCATGGTTGCGCTGACCAGCAGCCAGACCACGGCAATAGCCGCACACAGCAGAAAGACCGCGTCGGCACCGGCGTTACCATAAACATATCCGCCTAAACTCCCGCCAATCGCCACGCCGATAAACTGGCTGGTGGAATACAGCCCCATCGCCGTACCTTTGTACCCGGCCGGAGATTCTTTACTGATAAGCGAGGGCAGAATGGCTTCCATGACATTAAACGCCAGGAAGAACAGCTGGATACCCGCGATGACGACCCATAAATGCAGGCCCGCCGACCACAGTACCAGCTCAGCCAGTAACAATACGGCCACACAGCCCATAAAGACTTGCTTCATATGGCGCTTTTTCTCGGCATAAATAATCACCGGGATCACCGCAACAAACGACGTCAGCATGGTGACCAGATACACACGCCAATGTTCAGCCGGCGGGAAACCAGCGTGCTCCATCACTTGCGGTAATACCACGAAGCTCGACATCAGCAGGATGTGCAAACACAAAATGCCGAAATTCAGTTTCAGCAGTTTCGGGTTGTTGAGCACTTTGCTGAAGCTGCCTTTCACCATACTCGATTCCCGGTTCAGAATATGGGTGGCAGGGGAGGGGACTACGGCGACAGTGATGAGGATGGCGACCAGCGTCAGACCGGCGATCGCCCAGAATAACGCGTGTAAGCCCCAGGCGTGAGTGATGACAGGCCCGAGAACCATGGCAATCGCAAAGGTCACACCGAAGCTGATGCCGATAAACGCCATCGCTTTGGTGCGGTTCTGCTCGCGGGTCAGATCTGACAATAACGCCATCACGGCGGCGGCGATGGCGCCGGAACCTTGCAGGGCACGACCGATGATCACGCCCCAGATAGAATCGGTGGAAGCAGCCACGATGCTGCCGATACAGAAGATGATCAAACCAAAGACGATCAGTGGTTTACGGCCAACGCGGTCAGACATCAACCCAAACGGGATCTGGAATACGGCTTGTGCCAGACCATAAATACCGATTGCGATGCCGATCAGCGTTTCGCTGGCACCGGATAACGCCATACCGTAGGTGGTCAGGACGGGTAACACCATGAACATGCCAAGCATGCGTAAAGAAAAAACTGTCCCTAGTCCCCATGTTGCCCGACTTTCCTGCGGGGTCATCTGGTTATCGTTCACATTACTACCTCAAAATAACAATCGTGCATTGTAGTGCTTTTGGCGAGTTAGGGTAAAACGATGGATCTTTAGCAGATATTACGGGTTTGCTTTCCGTCAGAATAAAAGAAAAGGCCAGTATCGCTACTGGCCTTTCAGTGTGCTGATTATCGGAATGAATGACAGCGCGTCAGGCTAACAGCTCATGTTACCAAACGTAGGTTAACATCGACGTCGGTGTTGAACTGAAATCCACAGACATCATGAAACTCAGCGACATGATGGTGATGATAGAGAAGCCAAACAGCTTTCTCGCCCAGACCACATCGTTCTCCGCTTTGTAACCTTTTAATGCCATGCCCAGCCACCAGACGCTCACCGCACCGGCGACGATCAGGTATTTATACCCTGCGTAGCCGCTCAGGGTCAGCATCAGCGTGGCAATCATAAACGCCAGAATGTAGACGGTAATATGATGCTTGGCGACGGAAATGCCTTTCACAACCGGCAGAACCGGGATGCCTGCAGCCTGATAATCTTTAAAGCGGAAGATGGCAATCGCGTACGAGTGCGGCATCTGCCACAGGCTGAAAATCAGAAGCAGGATCAACGCACCGGTATCGAACTGGCCGGAAACGGCACAGTAACCAATGACCGGTGGCGCCGCGCCAGACAAGCTGCCAATCAACGTGCCGTAGACCGAATTGCGTTTCATGTACAGGCTGTAAACGCCGACATAAATCACAAAGCCCATCACCGCCAGCCACATGGCCAGCGGGTTGGCACCGATATACAACAACGCAAAGCCCACAATACCCAGAATAGTGGCGTAAACCAGGGTTGTTTTCGGCGGAATAAGTCCTTTTACCAGGGCCCTGTTCTTCGTTCTTTCCATGATCCGGTCGATGTCGCGGTCGATGAAGTTGTTAAATACACAACCCGATGCGACGACCAGCGAAACGCCCACCAAAGTGGCGAGAAAGAGTGGGAAGTCGATGTTGCCTTTGGCAGCAAGGAGAAATCCCCCGATGACAGAAATTAAGTTGCCGAAAATAATTCCTGGTTTCGTTACTTGCAGGTATTGCTTAATCATCACGTGCAGCTCGGCTCTTTAACTGACCATCATATTGAGGTTGAGGTTATACATAATCCACAATGAGCCCACAACGACGATAAAGATAATCACAGCGGTGAACAGAAATGCCACCAGATTCCAGCGCGCTTCCGATGCAGTGCTTAAGTGCAGGAAGAACACCAGATGGACAACGATCTGGATGACCGCGGATGCAACCACGGTGCCAATGATCAGTGAATGCGAAGCAGTATCGCTCATGACCATAGCAAACGGGATAACCGTCAGGATCACTGACAGGATGAAGCCAATCAGGTATGACTTCACGCTGCCGTGGCTTGCGCCGCCGTGGGAAGTGGCAGAATGACTCATGCTAATACCCCCATCAGATAAACAACGGTGAATACACAGATCCAGACAACGTCCAGGAAGTGCCAGAACAGGCTCAGACACATCAGACGGGTTTGGTTAACGGCGTTCAGACCACGACGGCTCACCTGTACCATCATCACGATGATCCAGATAAGACCGCAGGTTACGTGGATCCCGTGGGTGGCGACCAGCGCAAAGAAGGCTGACAGGAAACCACTGCGATCCGGGCCATAACCTTCTTTGATCAGGTGATGGAATTCGTAAACTTCCATGCAGATGAAGCCAAGACCGAACAGGAAGGTCAGGAACAACCAACCATTGACCGCTTTGACGCTGCCCTTGTTCATGCCCAACATCGCCATGCCGTAAGTAATACTACTGAACAGCAGGAAGAAGGTTTCTACCAGAACGAACGGCAGTTCAAAAATATCTTTACCAGTCGGTCCACCCGCAGTCCCGTGCACCAGTACCGCGTAAGTTGCGAACAAGCTCGCAAACAGTACGCAGTCACTCATCAGGTAGATCCAGAAGCCAAAGACTTTGGTCTCGCCCGCGTCGTGGTGCCCATGCTCTGCATGGGCTGCGTCGTGGTTAGTCAGGGTATCAGTTGCCATGTTTCACACCTGCTTTACGGATTTGTTCATGATGTAGATTCTCAATACGTTCGACTTCTTCAGCTGATACGTAGTAATCAACATCTTCGTCGAAGCTTTTCACAATCCAGGAAACCACCAGAGCCAGGAAGCTTAATGCTGCCAGCCACCAGATATCCCAGATTAATGCGAAACCGCAAACCAGACTCAACATAGCGATGATGAAGCCTGCGCCGCTGTTACGTGGCATATGAATTTGTTCATATTTTGCAGGTTGCTTGTACGCGTTGCCTTTCTCTTTCATGTCCCAGAACTCATCGCGGTCGTGAATTTGCGGCACGATAGCGAAGTTATAGAACGGAGGAGGAGAAGAGGTTGACCATTCCAGAGTACGTGCATCCCACGGGTCACCGGTCAGATCACGGTTCTGGTCGCGGTCGCGAACGGAAACGAAGATCATGATCAGCTGGCACAGGATACCGATAGCAATCAGCGCCGCACCGCATGCCGCAATAACCAGCAGCGTGTGGAACTCAGGATCGATATTCTGGCTGACGCGACGGGTCATACCCATGAAGCCCAGAACGTACAGCGGCATGAATGCAACGAAGAAACCGATGATCCAGAACCAGAATGAACGCACGCCCCATTTCTCATTCAGCGTGAAGCCGAAGGATTTAGGGAACCAGTAAGTCAGACCTGCGAAGCAACCGAAGACCACACCACCGATGATAACGTTGTGGAAGTGAGCAATCAGGAACAGGCTGTTGTGCAACACGAAGTCAGCACCCGGAACCGCCAACAGAACGCCGGTCATACCGCCCACAGAGAAGGTGACGATAAAGCCAACGGTCCACAGCATCGCCGCATTCAGCGTGATACGACCCTGGTACATGGTGAACAGCCAGTTGAAGATTTTCACCCCGGTAGGGATGGAAATGATCATCGTCATGATGCCGAAGAAGGCATTGACGTTAGCGCCTGAACCCATGGTGAAGAAGTGGTGCAACCAAACGACGAACGACAACACGGTGATGGCGATGGTTGCCCATACCAGTGAGGTGTAACCGAACAGACGTTTTTTGGAGAATGTTGCCGTGACTTCAGAGAACACACCAAATACTGGCAGAACCAAAATGTACACTTCCGGATGGCCCCAGGCCCAAATCAGGTTGATGTACATCATCATGTTGCCGCCCATATCATTCGTGAAGAAATGGGTGCCCAGATAACGGTCCAGCGTCAGCAGTGCAACAGTCACGGTCAGAATCGGGAAAGACACGATAATCAACACGTTGGTGCACAGTGCGGCCCAGGTAAATACCGGCATTTTCATCAGCGGCATACCCGGTGCGCGCATCTTCAGGATGGTCGCAAAGAAGTTAACACCGGTCAGCAAGGTACCAATACCGGATATCTGTAGACTCCATATCCAATAATCGACCCCCACTCCCGGACTGTATTCCTTACCAGACAACGGCGGATAGGCCAACCAACCGGTCTGTGCGAACTCACCGACACCCAGAGAGATGTTGATCAATACCACAGCGGCAGCGGTGAACCAGAAGCTGACGTTGTTCAGGAACGGGAACGCAACGTCGCGCGCACCGATCTGTAAAGGAACGACTACGTTCATCAAACCGATAACGAAAGGCATCGCCATGAAGAAAATCATGATCACGCCGTGCGCGGTAAAGATTTGGTCGTAGTGGTGAGGAGGCAGGAAGCCAGGTTCTCCCGCAGACGCGAGCACCTGCTGGCTACGCATCATGATGGCATCGGCAAAGCCACGCAACAGCATGACGAAGGCCAGAATGATATACATGATACCTAATTTTTTGTGGTCGACGGAGGTGATCCACTCGGTCCACAGGTACTTCCACTTGCCGAAATAGGTCAGCGCGGCAACGACTGCCAGACCGCCCAAAATGATTGCGGCAACGGTGACCATGATAATCGGTTCATGATACGGAACCGAATCAAGCGTTAATTTTCCGAACATCGTTTATTCCTCGGCTCCGGCTGCGTGAGACTGTCCACCCATATCCATGCCTTTCATGTCACTGCCGGCTGGCATTGGCATGGTATGACCTTCTGGCGCTGCCTTCATGTCATGCATGGAGTATTTGCCAATGATTTCTTTGAACAGACCCGGTTTTGCTACAGAGAAGTATTCGACCGGGTTGTCGATGCTCTGTGCTGCCAGTTTGTTGAAGTCATCAGTGGTTGCCAGTTGGTTCGGTGCACTTTTCACTTTCGCTACCCAGGTGTCGAAATCGCCACGGGTTGGGGTCGCAATTGTGTTGAACTTCATGCCAGAGAAACCACGGCCACTGAAGTTTGACGAGATGCCTTTGTAGGTACCGGCTTCATTTGCAATCAAATGCAACTGAGTCTGCATACCGGCCATCGCGTAAATCTGTCCGCCTAACTGAGGAATAAAGAACGAGTTCATGACAGAGTCTGAAGTGACTTTGAATTGAACAGGCACGTCTTTCGGGATAACCAGTTCGTTAACAGTGGCGATGCCCTGTTCCGGATAAATGAACAACCATTTCCAGTCCAGAGAAACGACTTCTACCGTCATCGGTTTTTGGTCAGATACGATTGGCTTGAACGGATCAAGCGCATGGGTGGTCTTCCAGGTAATCGTTGCCAGAATGGCAATGATAATAATTGGAACAGTCCAGACGACGGCTTCAATTTTGTTGGAGTGTGACCAGTTAGGACTGTAGGTTGCTTTTGTATTGGAAGCACGGTACTTCCAGGCAAACGCAAACGCCATGATAATAACTGGAATAACAACGATCAGCATTAAACCGATCGCCGTCAAAATCAGCGTTCTCTGTTCAAGTCCAATTGCTCCCTTGGGATCCATCAATGCCGTATTGCAACCGCTTAACATTAACGCGGAGGCAAATAAGGACAACATCCCAATACTTTTATTGTATTTCTTAAGTCTCATCTAACGACCTCAATAACTAGGGCTCTATTGTCGCTTCAGGTGTGCGGGCATTTTACGGGAAGGTTGCAGGACTGTAAACACGCTTAAACAAGTGTCAAAGCGCTGTTGACACTTTATGTTAACGCAGTCACACATGTCACGGATCGTGACAATTCACAGTGGGCAACAATATGTTGCGTATAGATTTTTTTCTATAGTGATGAAAAACAAGGGGTGACGGAATTTGTAAATATTATTCTCACTGATTATCCGGCCGTAAGGTTTAATTAATGTTAAATTAATGTAGATTTCAGGTGAAATAAAAAGCATGAAATGCGTGACGGAAAAAATAGAACTGAGAATATTATTTTTTTTGGCGGTAAATTGTTGAGCAATATTTATAGATGGATTGTTAAATCAAATCCGCCATTCATTTTGAAAATGAATGGCGGGAAAATCATGCCCGGTCAGTGCGGCGCAGGGAGAGGAAATCGAGCAGGCTACCAAGAACAATCCCCACCAGACAGATCAGCGCGCCGGTTTCCAGAAGCCGTATCGTCAGCGATGGCCACGATGCCCAGCCCAGGCTGTTGATTATCAGCGTTATCAGCCAAAAACCCAACATCGAACTGCCAACAATCATGCAACGCAACGCCCAGCGATACGGCGTGCCAAAATGGATCCGCGGCAGGAAACTGTCGGTTTTCTGCGTGTATTCCAGCGTGTTGCGGCAGACTGCCAGCAGCAGCAAGCCGGGTACGGCAGCCACGATAGAGAACAGGTAAAACCACGGCCAGCCGTAGGCTTCAACAAACCAGCCGGCAATCGGACCGACATAAACACGGCCCACGGCAGAAAGAGCGGAAAGTAGCGCAAACTGCGTGGCGGAGAAGGAGCGGTTGCACAACGTCATCAGTAACGCGACGAATGCCGCAGTGCCCATGCCGCCGCACAGATTTTCGAAGAAAATCGCCGCGCCCATTGAATACAGATGCTTATCGGTGACAGCGAGGATCCAGTAACCCGCATTCGAGACGGCCTGTAAAATCCCAAAAAGCATCAGCGCGCGGAACAGGCTCAGACGCTGCATCAGCATTCCGCCTAACAGGGCACCGATGATTGTCGCCAGAAGCCCCAGCGACTTGTTAATAAGCCCGACCTCTCCGGCGTTAAATCCCACGCCGCGGATCAAAAATGTGGTACTCAGGCTGCCTGCAAACGCATCGCCCATTTTGTACATCACGATCAGCAGTAAAATAAGCCAGGCATTGTTACGGCCAAAAAAGTCTTTTAACGGCGCCACCACGGCCATTTCCATGGTGCGCGGTGCGGGCTGTGAATTTTCAGGCTCCGGCGCCATCAGCGTAGCCAATACGCCGCACAGCATCAGGGCGGCCATCAACCAGTACATGTGCTGCCAGCCGAGATAACGATCGGCCAGCCATAATGCCAGCCCGCCGGACACCAGCATCGCCAGCCTGTAGCCCAGCACCGACACCGCCGCACCGTTTCCGCGCTCTTGCGCAGGCAATAAATCCGTCTTATAGGCATCGAAGACGATGTCCTGGGATGCCGAGGCAAAAGCAATCAAAACCGCCAGGGCCGCCAGCCAGAAGAGATCTTTTGAAGGATCCATAAAGCCCATCGCAAAAATGGCCACCACCAGCAGCAGTTGCGTCAGTACCAGCCAGCCGCGCCGACGCCCGAGAAAAGAGGGCGTGTAGCGATCCATCATCGGCGACCACAGGAATTTGAACACGTACGCCTGACCGACCAGCGAAAAAACACCGATTGTTTTCAGGTCGACATTCTCGACCGTCATCCACGCCTGCAAGGTGCCAGAGGTCAGCGCCAGCGGCAAACCGGAGGCAAAGCCCAGCAGAAGTAAAATGAGGGTATTTCGCTGTGTGAAAATCTTAAAGTACTGACTGATCATGAAAAGTATGTTCCTGCGGACCGGTGAAAGAGTGGCGCATGGGCATAATAAAGGAAGGGATGATTATCGGGGAGAAAATTCACTGACTTTATAAAGCATTCTGCCCGGACTCGCCGGGCAGAATGGATTGCACAGAGATCAACCGAAGCTTAGCGTGCGTTAGCTTTGATGAAATCGCTGATGCTGGTGTCTGACGCCATGTCGCTGATGACATCGCCCAGCGTGGTATTCACCGCGTTGGTGATCTTCGCGTTGGTGGCTGACAGTGCTCCCTGAACATTGTACGTCGAGCGGTAGTTCTTCACCTGCTTGCTGCCGTTTTTCGCGGTAGCAATGATGGAGATGTCTGCTTTCGTGGTGATGTTGTAACGCAGGTTGCCTTCCTGCACGTCTGCATACAGGTTGTTCACCACGATTTGCAGATCGACTGCGCCATCAGCACCGATCATGTAACCACGGGCAGTCATTTGTTTTTCCAGAGATTCCTGCAACAGGAAACGCAGATCGCGGGAAGGTGTCAGGGAAATCAGCTGGCCGTCACGGTTCACTTTCGCCAGTGCCTGATCCTGACGCTGGTCAGCGCCGTTGATGCTGATGGTGATGCCCTGAAGCGTTGGATCCTGCGAAGGCAGAACAATTTTCGGCGACACGTCCAGCGTGTTGGTGCTGGTGGCGCAACCTGCCAGCATCAGCATCGCCAGAACGGGAAAAATGATTTTCTTTAACATGTGTGTTTTCTCAATATTTATAAGGGAATAGTGCTCAAAAATATGCCGACATCATAACATTGCCATTTGCGGGTGGAAGTCCCAACAATCTGGAAAAGCGATTTTTTAGCGTTTTTTTTCATCAGGAAAGCGGATTACGAACTTCATGCGTGGCGAAGCCGCGATTTCTTTGACAGACTGAGCGCCGTTTTTATCAATCATTCTTATAAATTTTTTAATGTGATTAACGTGGACGTCGGAAAACAGCCTATTCTTTAAGGGTAGGGAATGAAAGTGAAGGAATGTTACTGAAGGGAACCCGACGGGCGCAGTTCTCTGCTGATGCGGTGTAAGGAGATAGCGATGATTCGTGAGCAAATAGAAGCAAAATTGGCTGAGGCATTCGAGCCCTCGTTTCTGGAAGTGACTGACGAAAGCTATCGTCATAATGTACCGGCAGGCTCAGAAAGCCATTTTAAAGTCGTTATGGTGTCCGATAAATTCCTGGGAGAGCGTTTTCTGGCGCGGCACCGGGCTATTTACGGTCACTTAACCGAAGAACTCGCAGGCAGCGTCCATGCGCTGGCATTACACACCTACACCCGTAAAGAATGGGAAGGGTTACAGGACACGGTACCGGCATCGCCGCCGTGTCGTGGTGCCGGAACAATGGCCTGATCGTCGCGATCTGATTCACAAAAGGCATAAATATCGTCGTTTGACGCAGTATCACTGGAACTTTCCTTGTCAGATGCGGTATTAGTAGATGCGAATTTCATGAAACGGCCCGCGGGCCGTTTTTGTTTTTCTTACGACCGGCAGACGATAAGGGCAGTTTTCGCCTCTGCATCGACCGCATTTTTCGAAGGATCGAGTTCCCGTGTGAGTTTCCCTCCCGTGCAACAGACACCGTCCTCGACTCAATGCGTCTGCGTCGCTATAATGTCGCGTCTAATTTTTCCGGAATGGTTTCGGACGCTCTCGAATACAGGGCTACGTTCTGATACAGAACTGTCCCGGTTCTTAGAAGTCGTTTTCAAGGTAAGTTTGCGCTCATCTTGAGAACGACTTCTGGAGTTGACCGAGCACTGTGATTTTTTTTTGAGGTAACAAGATGCAAGTTTCTGTTGAAACCACTCAAGGCCTTGGGCGCCGCGTAACGATTACTGTTCCTGCTGAAAGCATTGAAAAAGCAGTGAGCAGTGAACTGATCAACGTCTCTAAAAAAGTACGTATTGACGGCTTCCGTAAAGGCAAAGTACCAAGCCACATCATCGAACAGCGTTATGGCGCGTCAGTACGTCAGGACGTACTGGGTGATCTGATGCAACGCAACTTTGTTGATGCAATCATCAAAGAAAAAATCAATCCAGCTGGCGCACCTAACTACATCCCGGGTGAGTACAAGCAGGGTGAAGACTTCAACTTCTCCGTAGAATTCGAAGTGTACCCGGAAGTTGAGCTGAAAGATCTGGAAAACATCGAAGTTGAAAAACCTGTTGTTGAAGTTAACGACGCTGATGTTGATACCATGCTGGAAACTCTGCGTAAGCAACAAGCTGACTGGAAAGAAACGGATGCAGCAGTCACCGCAGAAGACCGCGTTACTGTAGATTTCTCCGGTTCTATCGACGGCGAAGATTTCGAAGGCGGCAAAGCCTCTGATTTCGTACTGGCTATGGGCCAGGGCCGCATGATCCCAGGCTTCGAAGAAGGTCTGGTTGGTCATAAAGCCGGTGAAGAATTCACGATTGACGTGAACTTCCCGGAAGATTACCACGCTGAAAATCTGAAAGGTAAAGCGGCTAAGTTCTTTATTACCCTGAAGAAAGTTGAAGAGCGTGAGCTGCCAGAACTGACCCCAGAATTCATCAAACGTTTCGGCGTGGCTGATGGTTCTGTTGACGGTCTGCGTGCTGAAGTGCGTAAAAATATGGAACGTGAGCTGAAAGGTGCTGTTCGTAACCGCATCAAAACTCAGGCAATCGACGGTCTGGTCAGCGCTAACGAAATCGACGTGCCAGCGGCACTGATCGACGGCGAAGTTGACGTTCTGCGTCGCCAGGCTGCACAGCGTTTTGGTGGCAACGAAAAACAAGCGCTGGAATTGCCACGCGAGTTGTTCGAAGAGCAAGCCAAACGTCGCGTTGTTGTCGGTCTGCTGCTGGGCGAAGTGATCAGCCAGCACGAACTGAAAGCTGACGAAGATCGCGTTAAAGCGCTGATCGAAGAAATGGCTTCTGCGTACGAAGATCCACAGGAAGTTGTTGAGTTCTACAGCAAAAACAAAGAGCTGATGAACAACATGCGTAACGTCGCGCTGGAAGAACAAGCGGTCGAAACTCTGTTGTCTAAAGCGAAAGTGACTGAAAAAGCCACTACCTTTACCGAGCTGATGAACCAGACTCAACCTGCATAATTTTATTGCACGTTGCTGAATCTGTCCGCAGATTCACCTCCTGAAGCCCGCAGTTTTCACTGCGGGCTTTTTATTTGCCAAAAATCAGGTATTTTTGTTTTGACTGTTGTTTTTGCACTATATTTAGCTCTATAAGGCACAACCTACGTAGAAACGTTCGATAGTCATCAGCAACAGTGATGTGAACGGTGCAATTTGGGGGAGAAAGAAAAGAATTATCACGGCAGGCTTGAAAAAGGGGCCTAAATCCCCCAATTGATAAACACGAACTTAGGTAAATTTGTAGTCAGAATCTGACTGATAACGACCGTCAGGCGTGTAAATGGCGACTTGGCCGCTTGAGCATAGTCATGTGTGTCTATCTCAAGTAGAATCGGTTTTAAATAGCGCCAAACAGAATCTATTAGGAGACGGTTATGTCATACAGTGGTGAAAGAGAGCAATTTGCACCAAACATGGCGTTGGTACCCATGGTGGTTGAGCAAACTTCACGGGGCGAGCGTTCATACGACATCTTCTCCCGTCTGCTTAAGGAACGCATCATCTTCCTGACCGGCCAGGTCGAAGACCATATGGCTAACCTGATTGTTGCCCAGATGCTGTTTCTGGAAGCAGAAAGCCCGGAAAAAGACATCTACCTTTACATCAACTCGCCGGGTGGCGTGATCACTGCCGGGATGTCGATTTATGACACCATGCAGTTCATCAAGCCGGACGTCAGCACAATTTGTATGGGTCAGGCTTGTTCAATGGGTGCGTTCCTGTTGACTGCGGGTGCGGAAGGTAAGCGTTTCTGCCTGCCAAACTCACGCGTGATGATCCACCAGCCACTGGGCGGTTTCCAGGGGCAGGCGACGGATATCGAGATCCATGCGAAAGAAATCCTGAAAGTGAAATCCCGTATGAATGAGCTGATGGCGAAACATACCGGCAAGACACTGGAAGAAATTGAGCGCGATACAGAGCGTGACCGTTTCCTGTCTGCTGATGAGGCTGTACAGTACGGTTTAGTGGATTCCGTATTTACCCATCGCGCCTGACGGCTCAATTGTGCCGGGCTGATGGTCTATAGTTATACTCATACGGAGGTTATCCGGGCGGATATTTTCCCGTGAAGGAAAAAGAGTACATCACTGATGACACTTTTCCGCCCGATGTGAGTCATAACATGAATGAACAGACATCAGCCATCATGCGGCTGTTGTGTAATATGGTCGTGTCGCAGTGTTATTGTAACGCTGCGGGACTGATACTAGAGAAGAGGTTTACTGATGACAGATAAGCGCAAAGACGGTTCAGGAAAGCTGCTGTACTGCTCTTTTTGCGGCAAAAGCCAGCATGAAGTGCGTAAGCTGATTGCCGGGCCGTCAGTGTATATCTGCGATGAATGTGTCGATTTGTGTAATGACATTATTCGCGAAGAGATTAAAGAAGTCGCGCCACACCGCGAACGCAGTGCTTTACCGACGCCGCACGAAATCCGTCAGCACCTTGACGATTACGTTATCGGTCAGGAACCTGCGAAGAAAGTGTTGGCCGTGGCGGTGTATAACCACTACAAACGTTTGCGCAATGGTGACACCAGCAATGGTATCGAATTGGGCAAAAGTAACATTCTGCTGATCGGGCCTACCGGTAGCGGTAAAACGCTGCTGGCTGAAACCCTGGCGCGTTTCCTGGATGTGCCATTCACTATGGCCGATGCCACCACGCTGACCGAAGCCGGTTACGTGGGGGAAGATGTTGAAAACATCATTCAGAAGCTGCTGCAGAAATGTGATTACGACGTTCAGAAAGCGCAACGCGGTATTGTTTACATTGACGAAATCGACAAGATTTCCCGCAAGTCTGACAACCCATCGATTACACGTGACGTGTCCGGTGAAGGTGTTCAGCAAGCGTTGCTGAAACTGATTGAAGGTACGGTTGCCGCTGTGCCGCCGCAGGGCGGACGCAAGCACCCGCAGCAGGAATTCCTGCAAGTTGATACGTCGAAAATCCTCTTTATCTGTGGTGGTGCGTTTGCAGGCCTGGATAAAGTGATTGGTCAACGTATCAACACCAGTACCGGTATTGGTTTTGGTGCTGAAGTTAAAGGCAAAGAGCAAAAAGCCACTGAAGGTCAGTTGCTGGCACAGGCTGAACCGGAAGATTTGATCAAATTTGGTCTGATCCCTGAGTTCATTGGCCGTCTGCCTGTGGTGGCAACCCTGAGCGAACTGAATGAAGAAGCACTGATTCAAATTCTGAAAGAGCCGAAAAATGCCCTGACTAAGCAATATCAGGCGTTATTCAATCTGGAAGGCGTTGAACTGGAATTCCGCGATGAAGCGCTGATTGCGATTGCTAAAAAAGCCATGAACCGTAAAACCGGTGCCCGTGGCCTGCGCTCAATCGTTGAAGCCGCATTGCTGGATACTATGTATGATCTGCCGTCGCTCGACGATGTGGAAAAAGTGGTGATTGATGAATCCGTCATTGCGGGCCAGTCAGAACCTCTGATGATTTATGGCAAACCCGAGGCGCAGCAAGCGTCTGGTGAATAATTAGCCAAACTATCCAGAGAGTTAGCCACAAAATGGGGGATTTAGTCCCCCATTTTTTTTTCGCACATTCTTATCGTTGAATGTCGGACATTCATCCCCATATACTCAGTTAACGACTTGCTGAAACCCGTCTGACTCGTGTTTCACGAGATTTCCTTAACCTGGCGGAAGCTAAACTAAGAGAGAGCTCTATGAACCCTGAGCGTTCTGAACGCATAGAAATCCCCGTATTGCCTCTGCGCGATGTGGTGGTTTATCCGCACATGGTGATCCCGTTGTTTGTTGGCAGGGAAAAATCGATTCGGTGCCTTGAAGCCGCGATGGATCACGACAAAAAAATCATGCTGGTTGCGCAGAAAGAAGCGTCTACCGATGAGCCGGGCGTTAACGATCTCTTCTCCGTAGGTACGGTTGCCTCAATATTACAAATGCTGAAGCTGCCGGATGGCACTGTAAAAGTGCTGGTGGAAGGGTTACAACGCGCACGCATTACCACGCTTTCTGACAGTGGTGAGCATTTTGCTGCCCAGGCAGAATACCTTGAATCTCCTGCCGTGGATGAACGCGAGCAGGAAGTCTTGGTACGCACAGCGATTAATCAGTTTGAAGGCTACATCAAGCTGAACAAAAAAATCCCGCCAGAGGTGCTGACTTCACTCAACAGCATTGAAGATGCTGCACGTCTGGCTGACACCATTGCTGCACATATGCCCCTGAAACTCGCTGACAAACAGTCCGTACTGGAAATGTTTGATATCACCGAGCGTCTTGAGTATTTGATGGCGATGATGGAATCGGAAATCGATCTGTTACAGGTTGAGAAACGCATCCGTAACCGTGTCAAAAAGCAGATGGAAAAGAGCCAGCGCGAGTACTATCTGAATGAGCAAATGAAAGCGATTCAGAAAGAACTTGGCGAAATGGACGACACGCCTGATGAGCATGAGGCGCTGAAACGCAAAATCGAAGCGGCTAAAATGCCGAAAGAAGCGCGTGAAAAAACAGAAGCTGAACTGCAAAAGCTGAAAATGATGTCGCCGATGTCCGCCGAAGCCACCGTTGTTCGTGGTTATATCGACTGGATGCTTCAGGTGCCATGGAATGCCCGCAGTAAAGTGAAAAAAGATCTGCGTAAAGCGCAGGAAGTTCTGGATACCGATCACTTTGGCCTCGAGCGTGTTAAAGATCGCATCCTTGAGTATCTTGCAGTGCAGACGCGCGTCAGCAAAATCAAAGGGCCGATCCTGTGTCTGGTAGGGCCTCCGGGTGTCGGTAAAACGTCACTGGGTCAGTCCATCGCGCGTGCTACAGGGCGTGAATATGTCCGTATGGCGCTGGGTGGGGTGCGTGATGAAGCGGAAATCCGCGGTCATCGCCGTACTTACATTGGTTCCATGCCGGGCAAACTGATCCAGAAAATGGCGAAAGTTGGGGTGAAAAACCCGCTGTTCCTGCTCGATGAAATCGACAAAATGTCTTCTGACATGCGTGGCGATCCGGCTTCAGCCCTGCTTGAAGTGCTCGATCCTGAGCAAAACGTCGCGTTCAACGATCACTATCTGGAAGTCGATTATGACCTGTCAGACGTGATGTTTGTCGCAACGTCGAACTCAATGAACATCCCGGCACCGCTGCTTGACCGTATGGAAGTGATCCGTCTTTCCGGTTATACCGAAGATGAAAAACTGAACATCGCTAAACAGCATTTGTTGCCGAAACAGATCGAACGTAATGCGCTTAAAAAGAACGAACTGACGGTAGATGACAGTGCGATTATCGGCATCATTCGTTTCTATACCCGTGAAGCGGGCGTGCGTAGTTTAGAACGTGAGTTGTCTAAACTCTGCCGTAAAGCGGTTAAACAATTGCTGATGGATAAAGCCATCAAGCACATTGAAATTAACGGCGATAATCTGAAAGATTTCCTCGGCGTGCAGAAGGTCGATTATGGCCGTGCTGATACCGAAAACCGTGTAGGCCAGGTGACGGGTCTGGCGTGGACCGAAGTGGGCGGCGAGCTGCTGACTATCGAAACGGCCTGCGTACCGGGCAAAGGTAAGCTGACGTATACCGGTTCTCTCGGTGAAGTGATGCAGGAATCCATTCAGGCCGCGCTGACGGTTGTGCGTGCACGCGCTGACAAACTGGGCATCAACCCTGACTTCTACGAAAAACGTGATATTCACGTTCACGTACCTGAAGGGGCGACGCCGAAAGACGGTCCGAGTGCCGGTATTGCAATGTGTACCGCACTGGTGTCTTGTCTGACGGGTAACCCGGTTCGCGCCGACGTGGCGATGACGGGCGAGATCACCTTGCGCGGTCTGGTTCTGCCAATCGGTGGGCTGAAAGAGAAACTGCTGGCTGCACACCGTGGTGGTATCAAAGTGGTGCTGATCCCTGACGATAACAAACGCGATCTGGAAGAAATTCCAGCGAACGTATTGGCAGACCTCGAGATCCATCCGGTTAAGCGCATTGATGATGTTCTGAACTTTGCACTGCAAAATCCAGCTTACGGTGCATTACCGGTAGCGGCAAAATAGTGACGTCGACTTACACAGTTGAATAAAACTCAGGCTGGCAGGTGAAATCTCACTTGCCAGCTTTTTTTTGTGCCGTTAAGTTAGTCAACGGTCAGAAGGTTTCAGGCTGCTTTCAGTCGCTTGCATAGCCCTGACAAGATTGATATAACAGCAGCGCGGTCACGTCCGAAGGGAAATTCGGCGTGATGAGAGAATTTTAAGAGGGGATGAAAAGAGTGAATAAGTCACAATTGATCGACAAAATTGCTGCCGGTGCTGATATTTCTAAAGCCGCAGCGGGACGTGTTTTGGATGCTGTTCTTGCATCTGTGACGGATACCCTGAAAGCTGGGGAAGAAGTCGCTCTGGTAGGTTTTGGTACGTTTTCAGTGCGTGAACGTTCAGCGCGTACCGGCCGTAACCCACAGACCGGTAAAGAAATCAGCATTGCAGCAGCTAAAGTACCTGGCTTCCGTGCAGGTAAAGCGCTAAAAGATGCCGTTAACGGCTAATTACCCGAAGGGCTGACGTCAAATCTGTGTGAAGCGCATCACTGATGCCTGTTTACTCAGGTCTGGTTGTTAAACAATAACCTGACGTCACCGGGCTGGTAAGGTAAGATACAAGGCGCATCGAAAACGGTGCGCTTTTTTTATTACAGCGGAGTGTTGCCTCACTATGATGGACAATTTACGCGCGGCGTCCAATAACGTCGTGCTCAAAATCATTCTGGCCCTGATTATTCTGTCCTTTATTTTGACAGGGGTGGGCAACTACCTGGTCGGCGGTTCAGGCGACTATGCAGCGAAAGTGAATGGTCAGGAAATCGGTCGTGCACAGCTGGAACAAGCAGTGCAAAACCAGCGTAGCCGACTGCAGCAACAGCTTGGAGATCAATTCTCTGCGCTGGCGGGCAGCGATGGTTATATGCAGCAGTTGCGCCAGGAATCCCTGAACAACCTGATTGACGTCACTTTGCTGGATCAGTATTCCAAAAAGCTCGGCATTGCCGTCAGCGATCAGCAGATCAAAGACGCGATTTTTGCGACCCCACAATTCCAGACTAATGGCCGTTTCGACAACGCCAAATACCTGCAAAGCATCCAGAGCATGGGTTACAGCGCAGATAATTTTGCTCAGTTAATGAAACAGCAATTGATCAGCCAGCAGCTCGAACAAGCCTACGGTCAGACCGACTTTATTCTGCCTGTTGAAAGCACAACGCTTGGCGCGTTGATCCTGCAAACCCGTGATGTGCATACGGCAACGCTGGACACAGACACGCTGGCCGCTAAGCAACAAGTTACTGATGCAGAAGTGCAGGCGTTCTACGACCAAAACAAGAATAACTTCTTGTCCCCTGAGCAGGTGAAAGTCAGCTACATCGAAATGGATGCCGCGGCCATGCAGGGTAAAGCCGACGTGACTGATGCCGACATCAGCGCGTACTACGACCAGCATAAGAACGAGTTTGGCCAGCCTGAACGTCGTCGTTACAGCGTAATCGTCCTGAAAACTCAGGCTGACGCTGATGCGGTCGCTACCCAACTGAAAAGCGGTTCTGATTTCGCAGAACTGGCGAAAACTAAATCTACCGATGCACTGAGTGCGAAGCAGGGTGGGGATTTAGGCTGGATGGAACCTGAAACCACATTGCCAGAATTCAAAAGCGCCAATCTGACCACCAAAGGTCAGGTTTCCGGTGTAATTAAATCCGACAATGGTTTCTTCATCCTGCGTCTTGAAGACATCAAACCTGAACAGGTTAAGCCTCTGACTGAAGTGCGCGCCAGCATCACTGATAAGCTCAAACAAGAGAAATCACTGGATGCTTACTATGCGCTGCAGCAGAAAGTCAGTGAAGCCGCGACAAACGACAACGAGTCTCTGGCTTCGGCTGAAGAAGTTGCCGGTGTGAAAGCGGTACACACTGACTGGTTCACTCAGAATCAAATCCCGGCAGGCATCAATTTCAAACCTGTTGTGCAGGCGATTTTTGAAGGTGGCCTGATTGGTCAGGACGGTGCTCCTGGCAGTAACTCTGACATCATTACTGTTGATGGCGATCGTGCGTTTGTCATTCGCGTCGATGCGCACAAAGCCGAAGGCGTTAAGCCTTTTGCTGAAGTGAAAGATCAGGTGACTACTTTGGTTAAACGCCAGAAAGCACAAGATCAGGCACGCATGGAAGGCGAGAAACTGCTGACAGCCCTGAAAGAGGGTAAAGGCGATGACGCAATGAAAGCCGCAGGTCTGAGCTTTGGTGATGTGCAGAAAGTACAGCGCAGCCAGCAGCCTTCTGCTTTCGAAGAAAATGTCTTCGCATTGCCGCATCCACAGAAAGACCAGGCCGTTTACGGCTTGTCTCAGGATCCAAAAGGGAACAGCGTGTTGATTAAACTCACTGCCGTTACCCCGGGTGCTGTGCCGGAAGCGGATGCCGCACGTTTTGCGCAGGAAATGCAACAAACCTCCTCAAACGTGACCTTTGATGCGCTGCTGACAAACCTGCGTCAGGAAGCAAAAATCAAGTTCGGTTCTGCTGCACAAAACCAGTAAACGCCGCAAAGTTTTGCAACGCGTTGCAACAAACAAAGGCCGCTTTCGCGGCCTTTTCCACATCTGAAAGTTGCCCATTGTCCGGTTTTTATTCCTGATGCACTCTCTCCGTGCTGTCAAACACATGGAGGATACAGCATGAAAAAACTAGGCATTACATCACTCTCTCTCGCTCTGGCTCTTGGGCTTTCAACGTTGCCTGTGATGCTACAGGCCGCACCCAATGCATCCGGTACTGTAGCCACGACATCTGTGGCACCGGCAACAACGGCGGGGAAAGTGGCGGGTCCGCAGGTGAAAAAAGAGCAGGCCGCAGTGGCTGACGACACCACCGTCAGCATAAACACGGCCACAGCGGAAGAATTTGCCAGGGCGATGAACGGTGTAGGGATGAAGAAGGCGCAGGCCATTATCAGCTACCGTGAAGAGCTCGGGCAATTCACTGATATTGAACAGCTTCGCGAAGTGCCGGGTATTGGCGCTGCACTGTTTGAACGTAACAAGGACCGTCTGAAATTGTGACGGATGTCGCGGCGGCGAACCCTTAACGGTTGCCGCCGTTTTCTTCTGCTAATCTCTTAAGACATCTGACCAGTTTGGTTTGTACCTCAGGCGAGACGCAGGAGTTTTTTAATCACTATGCATACGTTTATTAAAGTTCGTGGTTTTCACATCGATGTTTACCAGCATGTTAACAATGCGCGTTATCTGGAATTTCTGGAAACCGCCCGCTGGGAATGGCTGGACAATCAGTCCGGCTTCCAGTGGATGAGCCAAAACAACATTGCTTTCATTGTGGTAAATATCAACATCAATTACCGCAAGCCTTCGGTGCTCGGGGATGTTTTACGCATCGACAGCAGCCTTCAGCAGTTGAATGGTCGCAGTGGAGTCATTGAGCAGGTGGTAACCCGTGAGGGTGATGTCGTGGCGGATGCTACGCTGACCTTCGTGTGTATTGATTTACGCACACAAAAGGCCTTGCCGCTGGAAGGTGAGTTGCTGGAAAGATTACGTGAACTTGAGCTGGAAAATGACGCGGCCAATCATGAATGACTGACATAACCACGGGCGGCGAAAGGGCTGCCCGCGGTTATCCGTCAGGTACTTTAACGCAGACCGGTTTTCTTTTTCAGACTGGCCATCACGCCCGCCTGATCTTGCTGATACTGTTGAAGACCGTTGGCGCGCAGGTGGCAGGCGGCACACTCCCCACACCCGTCACCGGCGATGCCGTTGTAACAGGTCAGAGTATGATGGCGAACCAGGTTGAGCTGCTGATAATAATCTGCCAGCGCCCAGGTTTCGGCTTTGTTCAGCCACATCAACGGGGTTTCAAAACGCACATCGCGCGCCAGACCCAAAGACACTGCATGATTCAGCGCTTTGACAAATTCATCACGACAATCCGGGTAGCCGGAGAAATCGGTTTCGCACACACCGGTAATGACCGCTTCTGCCTGGATCTGATAAGCGTAAATGGCCGCCAGTGTCAGGAACAGAATATTACGACCCGGTACAAATGTGCTGGGTAAACCGCCTTCAGTTTCCTCACCAAAGCCCGGTACCGGAATGTTATCGCGAGTCAGGCTGCTGACCGCCAGTTCATTGAGCAAACCGACATCCAGCACTTTGTGGGCACGCGCGCCCAACTGCACTGACAGTTTTTGCGCGATCTCAATCTCAGCACGATGTCGCTGACCGTAATCGAAAGTGACGCAATGTACTTCGTCATACTCTTTCAAAGCCTGAATCAGACAGGTTGTTGAATCTTGTCCACCGCTAAAAACCACCACTGCTCTTTTCATTCTGATTTCCTGTTTACTGAACTGACCGCGCATCGGGCAGCAAAACCACGCTCATGGTACTTACCTTTGCCGCCGTAGTGTAGCGAAACAGCTGCTTCAGTCATTTTCAGATTGCAACGGCGGCGGAACCCACGCCTGACAGAAATCGAACCAGCCCCATGCCGTCAGCTGAACTCCGCTGATGCGCGGCGGCGCGCTCACCTGATACTGATAGTTGAACAGCGGTGTAATAATGCTGCGCACCATCCACTGATAAAAATGATCGCGCAGTTCTTCAGACCGCCTGTTTTCCTGCGGGATTTGCTGAATATGGCTCAATCGTCCTTGCTGCAAGATAAGATCTTCTTCGCGCAAAATCCCCGGCCACAACGGATCCTGTTGCAGCCAGTTCTCCAGCGTGGCTTCCGGAGATTCACCGATCAGCCGGTCGCCCAGCAGCAGATCTGCCGATTCCAGTAATTCGCCGTCTTCCCACAACCGGCCCGCGTGATAAACCACTTCCAGCGCACAACCTTCTTCCGCCAGCTTTTCCCGTAACGCCTGAGCCACCAGTTCAAACTCCACGGGCGGATGGTAAAGCAGACGCAGAGTTTCAGGCAGCTGAACATCCGCAAGGTCGTGAACCGGGATCGGCCAGCCGGGCAGCATTTCTTTACTGGCTTTCACCAGATCATGATCGATCGGCAGATTATCCAGCATGCCGCTGCGCTGGATAATTCGGATGACTTTTTGCGCCTGTGCTTCACTGAGCACGCCGCGTCGCAAGTTAGTAGCAATGTAACAAAAACCAAGACTGGTGCTTCGCCGGACGGGTTTTACCTGCGAAAGCTCGTTCTGTTCGCCAAGAATAATTCTGACCGGATGCTGACAACTGACATTGTCCCGCTGAGCAAAAAGTTGTGGAGTGATCCAAAACTCAATAGCGGCCAGATAGGGATGTTGTAAAGGGTAATAGGTGTGTTGCTCGAGGCGGATAAGCTCAGGGGTGAAGGTGGTCAGGCGAAACGGTCCGGCGCCGATATGCGGATCGTCCGGATGAGCCAACAGACAATTGAGGTCGGCAAAACGGTGTGCCAGCCAGTAATCCGGTTTATCCAGATCGAACTGCAAACACAGCGCATGAGGCTGAGATAATGTCACCACTGACGCCAGATTATGTTTACCGCGTGCTGACTCGCGAAGTTGCTGAAAGCGTGCGACCAGTTGCGCGGTTTTTAACGGTTCACCGTTATGCCAGAAAAGCTGACTGCGCAGAAAAAACTGCCAGGTTTTTCCGTCATTACTGACGTGCCAGTGATGCGCCAGATTGGGCTGCGGTGAGGTATCACCGGGGATAAAGCGCGTTAAACCTGCATGTATAGTATGCGCCAGGTGTTGTTCAGCGCGGCCGGTAAGCGTTAGCGGATCTAAAGGCTGGAGAGGGCGATAATAGGGAATGCGCAGCGTCGGCGCATCTTCCTGCCACTGGCCGCCAAGATGCGGCGCGAGCAGGGTATTCAGATGCGAAGGATCCAGCTGGCTCAGTTGCAGCGCGGCAGAATGTTCACCCTTTTTCAGTAATTCCTGTAAATACGTTCCGCGTAACTCTTCCGGTGTTTTGAGGCAGCTTAGCGATGCGCGTTTTCCGCGACCAGCCTGCGACTGCCAGCGGATCCAGCCGGCATTTTGAAAGTGCATCAGTAGCGTTCGGGTGTGGCGTTCGCTGCAACAGAAGATTTCTGCCAGTTCTGCCACGGTAAATTGAGCCGGATGCGATCCGGTTTTCAGGTACAGACGCTGAAACTGATTAAGCCGATTTTGCAGACGCACGGTAAATACGGAACCTCAGGAGTAGGGTAAATTTTTCCTGTTCAGCATATCCCAGCTGACGCGACCAGACTTGAAGTAAAAAACCAAAGTGTGAGCTAAAACCGGAACAGTATTCATAAAGTGTTCACTATTAGTTCCGTAAATCTCAGTCCATACTTTGCGGGTGAAAACAACGCCGCTCAGAGAGGAAATATGTACCGTTTAGCTGCATTTGATATGGATGGCACGCTGCTTTTACCTGACCACACGCTGGGCGACAAAACGTTGTCCACGTTGCGACAGTTAGCTGAAAAGCCGGTAACGCTGACCTTTGCCACCGGGCGTCATTATCTCGAAATGAAAGATATTCTTGCTAACATCGGGCTGGATGGCTATCTCATCACCGGCAACGGTACCCGTATTCATGATCTCAGTGGCCACCGGCTGCACGCCAGCGATTTACCCGAGGATTGTGCGCACGAATTACTGCATACCTCGTGGGACACGCCAGCCAGTGTGCATGTTTTCCGCGATGACGGCTGGTTCACTTCTCTCGACGATCCGGATTTACTCATTCCGCATCAGTTCAGTGGTTTTCGCTATCAGTTACAGGATCTGCGCTTATTACCGGATTCCGGTAACAGCAAAGTGTGTTTCTGCGCCCCGCATGACGTGTTGTTGTCGCTGGTGCCTCAGCTCGAAGCTCACTTTGGCCCGCGCATCGATTTATGTTTCTCTGCGATGGATTGTCTTGATGTGCAGCCCGCAGGCAGCAACAAAGGCAGCGCGCTTGCATTGCTGACGGACGGTCTGGGGATCAACATGTCAGAGTGTATGGCGTTTGGGGATGCCATGAACGACAAGGAAATGCTCGAGGGCGTCGGGATGGGGCTGATTATGGGGAACGCGTTACCCGTTCTGAAAGAGAAGTCGCCGCACTTACAAATTATCGGGCATTGCCGTCATCAGGCGGTGTCTCACTTTTTGCAACACTGGCTGCACACACCAAACCTCACCTATTCCCCCGAATATTAAGGTTTTGCAGCAAGCCGGGTCATCTGTCCCGGCTTTTTTCCTTTCTTACGCCGTATTTAACGCGGAGTTAACTTAGTCCTTCCAGCTGCTGTGCGTATGGTGAAATGTCCCCGATGTTCTTCGCTACCCAACTCTCATCGAAGTATGTATTCAGATAACGTTCGCCGCTGTCGCAGAGCAGGGTGACGATAGAGCCGGTTTCCCCTCTCTCACGCATCTGCGTAGCCAGTTGCAGCGCCCCCCAGACGTTGGTACCGGTTGAGCCGCCGACCTTACGCCCCAGCACCTTCTCAAGCCAGTGAAGCGTCGCGATGCTGGCCGCATCAGGCACGCGCATCATGTCGTCTATTACACCTGGTATGAACGATGGCTCGGCGCGAGGGCGGCCAATACCCTCAATACGGCTGCTGCATTGCGCAGTGACGCTGGCATCACGCTGTTGATAATAATCGTAAAATACTGAGTTTTCCGGATCGACGACCACCAGTTCCGTATCGTGCCCCTGATAGCGAATATAGCGGCCCAGCGTTGCGGAAGTACCGCCGGTACCCGCGCTCATCACCAGATAACGCGGTATCGGATGCGGCTCATGCGACATCTGACGGAAAATACTGTCAGCAATATTATTGTTCCCGCGCCAGTCGGTTGCCCGCTCTGCGTAGGTAAACTGATCCATGTAGTGCCCGTTCAGTTCACGGGCGAGTTGCTCGGATGCGGCATAGATCTGCCCTGAGTTCTGGACGAAGTGACACTGGCCACCGTAAAACTCAATTTGCTGGATTTTTCGTGGAGCAGTGCAAGAAGGCATCACGGCGATAAAAGGCAATCCCAGCAGGCGTGCGAAATAGGCTTCAGAGATGGCGGTGCTGCCTGAAGAAGCTTCCACAATAGGCGTGTTTTCACGTATCCACCCGTTGCACAAACCGTACAAAAACAGAGAGCGGGCAAGGCGATGTTTCAGGCTGCCGGACGGATGGGTACTTTCATCCTTCAGATACAGTGAAATTCCGGGAAAGTCGTTGAGTGACAGGCGAATCAGGTGTGTATCGGCGGAACGCTGAAAATCGGCGTCGATTTCTTTAATAGCGTGACTAACCCAGGAATTGCGCATGATGCAGGCTCATAAAAGTGTCTTGATGCACACAAGAATAACGTAACTCACGGAGAAATAAGTTACCCTTTAACCCAAGAAGATAAGATTTAATAGAAAAATTTCCTCCCGGAGGCCGGTATGGTAGATAAAATTGACCTTAAATTGCTCTCCCTGTTGCAGAAAGATTGCACATTATCTCTGAATGAACTGGCGGATGCGGTCAATCTCACCACCACGCCGTGCTGGAAAAGGATTAAGCGCCTCGAAGATGACGGCATTATTCGCGGGAAAGTGGCCCTGCTGGACGGCGATCGGTTAGGGCTAAGCCTGACGGCGTTTGTGCTCATCAAAACTCAGCATCACAACAGCGAGTGGTACCAGCGCTTTGTTCAGCAGGTTGAGGCATTTCCTGAAGTGCTGGGTTTCTACCGGATGGCCGGTGAATATGACTATTTACTGCAGGTGCAGGTGTCCGATATGAAAAGCTACGATAACTTTTACAAGCGACTTGTGAACGGCATTCCAGGGCTGAATGATGTGACCTCCAGTTTTGCGATGGAACGCATAAAATCCACCACCGCATTGCCGATTTGATGCAAAAGTTACAGTAAAAAGTTTCATCAGAATCGCCAGTTAACTCTGTTATCCTTGTCGCCTGATGAGAAAAAAGTCCTGCTTCGGGCGCTTTTTCTCAATAAAATCATCATTATTATTTGTATGGAAAACACTGCGTGAGATTGTTCGCCCAATTAGGCTGGTACTTCCGACGTGAATGGCGCCGGTATCTGGGTGCCGTTGCCTTGCTGATTATCATTGCCATTCTGCAATTGATACCGCCTAAGCTAGTTGGTGTCATTATTGATGGCGTCACGACCAAAACGATGTCAACCGGCGTACTGTTTGCGTGGCTTGGGCTCATGGTCGCCACGGCAATTGTGGTGTATTTGCTGCGTTACGTCTGGCGCGTGCTGTTGTTCGGTGCGTCCTATCAGCTGGCCGTTGAACTGCGTCAGGATTTCTTCCGGCAGCTCAGCCGTCAGCATCCGGCCTTCTATTTACGCCACCGAACGGGTGATCTTATCGCCCGGGCAACCAATGACGTCGATCGCGTGGTTTTCGCCGCAGGCGAAGGCGTTCTGACGCTGGTTGATTCGCTGGTCATGGGGCTTGCTGTTCTTATCGTGATGGCGACGCAAATCAGCTGGGAGCTGACGCTGCTGTCGCTGGTTCCTATGCCGGTGATGGCAATTATCATTAAACGCTACGGCGACCAACTTCATCATCGCTTTAAAACCGCGCAGGCTGCCTTTTCCTCATTAAACGATCAGGCGCAGGAAAGCCTGACCAGTATTCGCATGATCAAAGCCTTCGGCCTTGAGAACCATCAGTCTTCCCAGTTTGCTGATGTGGCCGCTGATACCGGTGCGAAAAACATGCGTGTAGCGCGTGTTGATGCCCGTTTTGACCCGACTATTTATGTCTCGATTGGCATGGCTAATTTGCTGGCTATCGGCGGTGGTAGCTGGATGGTGGTTAACGGGCATCTGACACTCGGGCAGTTAACCAGTTTTGTCATGTATCTCGGGTTGATGATCTGGCCGATGCTTGCACTGGCCTGGATGTTCAATATCGTTGAACGCGGGAGCGCCGCCTACAGCCGCATCCGCAGCCTGCTTGAGGAAGCGCCCAGTGTCGTGGATGGTACTGCGCCTCTGCCTGCCGGACGTGCTGTACTTGAAGCAAACATTGCGGATTTCCACTATCCCGACACAACGCATCCGGCCTTGTCCTCTGTGAAGTTCTCCCTGCAACCTGGGCAAATGCTCGGTCTGTGCGGCCCGACAGGTTCCGGTAAAAGTACTTTGCTGTCGCTGCTTCAGCGACAGTTTGATGTCACTGAAGGGGATGTGCTTTATCACGGCCTGTCGCTGAAAACGATCCGCCTGGATGACTGGCGCGCACGTCTGGCGATTGTGAGCCAGACCCCTTTCCTGTTCTCTGACACCGTCGCACAAAATATTGCGCTGGGACGTCCGGAGGCCAGCCGGGAAGAGATCGAGGAAGCGGCGCGGCTTGCCAGCGTTCATGACGATATTCTGCGTTTACCCGGCGGCTATGAAACAGAGGTCGGAGAGCGCGGAGTGATGCTTTCTGGCGGGCAGAAGCAACGAATTTCTATTGCCCGTGCTTTATTGCTGAAAGCGGAAATCCTGATCCTCGATGATGCATTGTCTGCGGTTGATGGCAGGACAGAGCATCAGATCCTGCACAACCTGCGTCAGTGGGGCAGCGACCGCACCGTTATCATCAGTGCCCATCGTCTATCCGCACTGACCGAAGCCAGCGAGATTCTGGTGTTTAACCACGGCTGTATTTCCCAGCGCGGAAGCCATGAGCAACTTGCTGCTGAGTCAGGATGGTATCGCGATATGTTCCGTTATCAGCAGCTGGAAGCCGCACTGGACGATGTACCGCAGGAACAGGAGCCGGAACAACGTGGCTGAGCAAAAAGTGAGTAAAATTCAAAAGATGTGGCCGACGCTGAAGCGCCTGCTGGGCTACGGCAAGCCATACAGAAAACCTCTTTCATTCGCGGTGCTGATGTTGTGGATTGCGGCAGCAGCAGAGGTGACCGGGCCGATTCTGATCAGTTTCTTTATCGACCACTATGTCGCCAAAGGCGAAATGCCGTGGGACAAAATCAGTCTGCTGGCACTGTGCTTTATCCTGCTGCAGTTTCTGGCTGCCGGATTGCACTATTTCCAGGCGCTGCTGTTTAACCGGGCCGCAGTGGGCGTGGTTCAGCGTTTGCGTACCGATGTGATGGATGCTGCATTGCGCCAGCCGCTGAGTGCGTTTGATACCCAGCCCGTCGGGCAACTGATTTCTCGTGTCACAAATGATACGGAAGTGATCCGCGATCTGTACGTAACCGTCGTCTCGACCGTATTGCGCAGTATTGCGTTGATCGGCGCGATGCTGGTGGCAATGTTCAGCCTCGACTGGCGTCTGGCCTCGGTGGCGATATGCATTTTCCCGGCGGTTTTCGTCGTGATGGGGCTGTACCAGATTTACAGTACCCCGATTGTTCGTAAAGTCCGGAGCTATCTGGCGGACATCAATGACGGTTTCAACGAAGTCATTAACGGCATGAATGTCATCCAGCAGTTCCGCCAGCAAAAGCGTTTTGGCGAACGTTTGACCCGTGCCAGTCAGTCGCATTATCTGGCGCGTATGCAAACGCTCCGGCTGGAAGGCTTTCTTCTGCGACCATTGCTCAGTTTGTTCTCCTCGTTAATTCTGTGCGGATTGTTACTGCTGTTCGGATTCAGCGCAGAAGGTTCAGTCGGCGTCGGTGTTCTCTATGCTTTCATCAATTATCTGGGGCGTCTGAACGAGCCTTTGATCGAGCTGACCTCGCAGCAGTCGATTCTTCAGCAGGCCGTCGTCGCGGGTGAGCGAATTTTTGACCTGATGGACCGAACCCAGCAGCAATACGGGGCTGACGACAAAAGACTTACCGGCGGCGAGATAGACATTAAAGACGTCAGTTTTGCCTATCTGCCGGACAAATGGGTGCTGGAAAATATATCCCTGCACGTGCCATCGCGAGGTTTCGTTGCGCTGGTCGGGCATACGGGCAGTGGTAAAAGTACGCTGGCGAATTTGCTGATGGGATATTACCCGCTCAATAAAGGAGAGATCCGGGTTAATGGCCGTCACATTTCCGATCTCTCGCACGCCAGCTTACGTAAAGGGATTGCGATGGTTCAGCAGGATCCGGTGGTGCTGGCTGAGTCGGTTTTCGCCAATGTCACGTTAGGGCGTGATATCGATGAAGCGCAAGTCTGGCACGCGCTGGATATTGTGCAGCTTTCGCCTCTTATTCGCGAAATGCCGGAAGGTTTAAACACTCGCCTCGGCGAACAGGGAAATAATCTCTCGGTGGGTCAGAAACAGTTGCTGGCCATGGCGCGCGTTTTGGTGCAGGCACCGGAGATTTTGATCCTTGACGAGGCAACAGCCAATATCGACTCAGGTACTGAACAGGCGATCCAGCGTGCACTTCGGGCCATCCGACAGCAAACGACGCTGGTGGTGATCGCCCATCGTCTTTCGACGATTGTCGATGCGGATAACATTTTGGTATTGCATCGTGGTCAGGCAGTGGAGCAGGGCAATCACCTGCAACTGCTGGCTGAAAAAGGCCGGTATTATCAGATGTATCAGCTACAGCTTGCCGGTCAGGAACTTGCCTCAGCGGAGCAGGCCACGCCGGCGACGCAAAACGCCTGATACCCGCCTCAACGCAGCATGGCGCACCGCGTTGGGGTGGTTTTTTCTCCCGATTTCCCCCCTCCTTTTTTCTGGCCTGCACCTTCATCTGGCATCAAGTCTTTGGGCGTGATGTCACTGCACTAAAAAGCAGCGGTCGGCACCTTATTGGTGCGTGCGTCATGATAATGATGTGAACGGCCAAGTGTGCGCCTCGTCACGAATATTCTGAAAATGCCGTATTACGCGGTAATCAAACGAATCTCTCTGCAATTTCAACTCTGGCACAGCCTTTGCTTTATCCATTTCGTATCGGGCGCGGTTTTTCCGCGGCAAGCCCTTAATTCGAGGAGTGGCAAAATGAAGCTGGTTACTGTGGTGATCAAACCTTTCAAGCTGGAAGACGTGCGCGAAGCGCTGTCTGCTGTTGGAATTCAGGGCCTGACCGTAACGGAAGTTAAAGGTTTCGGCCGTCAGAAAGGTCACGCTGAACTGTATCGCGGTGCAGAGTACAGCGTGAACTTCCTGCCAAAAGTAAAAATCGATATTGCTATCGCTGACGATCAGCTTGATGAAGTGATCGACGTGATCAGCAAAGCGGCCTACACCGGGAAAATTGGTGACGGCAAAATTTTCGTTGCTGAATTGCAACGCGTTATCCGTATTCGTACCGGTGAAACCGACGAAGCAGCACTGTAATTTCAGGTTCATCTCTTTGAATGAAGAGTTGAGATAAAAGAGCTTAGAAAAACAGTTTTGAGAACAGGGGTGGGCTACTAATGAAAAAACTTTTATCCATGATGGGGCTTGGGGCGGTTGCATTGTTGCCTTCGCTTGCCATGGCAGCAGCGCCAGCAGCCGCTAACGGTGCTGACAATGCCTTTATGATGATTTGTACTGCACTGGTGCTGTTTATGACCGTGCCCGGTGTGGCGCTGTTCTACGGCGGCTTACTGCGTTCTAAAAACGTGTTATCTATGCTGACTCAGGTCATCGTGACGTTCGCGCTGGTCTGCGTTCTGTGGATCCTCTACGGTTACAGCCTGGCCTTCAGCGAAGGCAACGCGTTCTTCGGCGGTTTCGGTAATGTGATGATGAAAGGCATCGGCCTTGATTCGGTCACCGGCACCTTCTCGCAGATGATTCACGTGGCGTTCCAGTGTTCATTCGCCTGTATCACCGTGGCGCTGATCGTGGGCGGTATCGCTGAACGTGTACGTTTCTCTGCGGTCTTGATTTTCACTGTGATCTGGCTGACCTTCTCCTACATTCCGATGGCTCACATGGTTTGGGCGGGTGGTTTCCTGGCAGCAGACGGTGCGCTGGACTTTGCCGGCGGTACGGTGGTTCACATTAACGCCGCCATCGCGGGTCTGGTCGGTGCCTACCTGTTGGGTAAACGTGCAGGGTTTGGCAAAGAAGCATTCAAGCCACACAACCTGCCAATGGTCTTCACGGGTGCTGCGATCCTTTACGTTGGCTGGTTCGGTTTCAACGCCGGTTCAGCAAGCGCAGCAAGTCCAATTGCGGCTCTGGCTTTCCTCAATACCGTTATCGCAACGGCTGGCGCAATCCTGTCATGGACATTTGTAGAGTGGATGGTTCGCGGTAAACCTTCTCTGCTTGGCGCAAGCTCCGGTGCCATCGCAGGACTGGTTGCCATCACGCCAGCCTGTGGTACGGTCGGCGTGGGTGGTGCGTTGATTATCGGTCTGGTCGGTGGTGCTACCGGTCTGTGGGGTGTGGTTACCCTGAAAAAATGGCTGCGTGTTGATGACACCTGTGACGTATTCGGTGTGCACGGCGTGTGCGGTATCGTAGGCTGCCTGCTGACCGGCGTATTCACTTCCAGCTCACTGGGCGGCGTGGGTTATGCAGAAGGCGTCACCATGGGCCATCAGGTCTGGGTACAGTTCTTCAGCGTCTGCGTTACGCTGGTCTGGTCAGGTGTTGTTGCCTTCATCGCTTATAAAGTAGCTGATATGCTGGTCGGTCTGCGTGTTCCTGAAGAACAGGAACGTGAAGGTCTGGACGTCAACAGCCACGGCGAAAATGCTTACAACCAGTAATCTCAGTCATATACATTCAGAGAAGGCAGTGCGCTAACGCTTTCTGAACGGCAGTATCAAAACTAAAAATAATGATGAATAGCAAAAGGGGCGATATCACTATCGCCCCTTTTTAATGCCTGATTTTCAGACTGAAATCTTATTCTGCCGTTCTCTGACGGATCACACCTTCCTGCACCGTAGTGGCAACCAGCACCCCTTCGCGGGTGTAGAACTGACCGCGTACAAAACCACGGGCACCGGAAGCTGATGTGCTTTCAACCGCGTAAAGAAGCCAGTCGTCCATACGGAATGGCCGGTGAAACCACATCGAATGATCAATGGTCGCGACCTGCATTCCTGGCTCCAGAAAACCAATTCCGTGTGGTTGCAATGCGGTCGGCAGGAAATTAAAGTCTGAAGCATAACCGAGCAGATACTGATGGATGCGCAGATCGTCAGGCATTTCGCCGTTGGCGCGGAACCACACCGCGCGGTGCGGCTCTTCTTTAGTGCCTTTCAGCGGGTTATGGAATTTCACCGGGCGCATTTCAATCGGCCGGTGACGGAGGAATTTATCACGAATTTTTTCAGGGATCAGATGCGCAAGATTTTTGGCAATGTCTGACTCCGAAATCAGTGACTCCGGCGGCGGTACATCAGGCATGGTGTTTTGATGTTCAAAACCCTCTTCATGACTCTGGAAAGAGGCTGTCATGTAGAAAATAGGTTTACCGTTTTGTACCGCTTTCACACGACGGGCGCTGAAACTGTTGCCGTCGCGCAAGTTTTCCACGTCATAGATGATCGGTTTACTGCTGTCACCCGGACGTAAAAAGTAACTGTGGAACGAGTGGATCCCGCGATCAACCGGCACCGTTTGTTTGGCTGCGTAGAGTGCCTGCCCGACAACCTGCCCGCCAAAGACCTGGCGTAAGCCCAGATCCTCACTTTGACCACGAAACAGCCCTTCTTCGATTTTTTCCAGATCCAGAAGATCCAGCAGATTTATTAACGCCTGACTCATAGTGGCCTCATGAAAGTTACCGGTTAATTCATGCCTGATGCAGCCCGTAAGCGCAGCAAAAGCACAGGTCTAACCTGTTAATGATAGAGGATCTTACGGGCGCTCAGAAGACCTGTTTAGCCACCGGGAGGAAAAATTCAGATTATTGTGCCATGATTAACAGGTACGCTGGTTAAAGAAACCATTTTCATGTCGGCGTTTATTACAGCTTGTCGACAAGCGAATAATAAAAAGGGAGTACGATCTATGAAACTTTGGCAGATAGTAGGTGGAACCGCGCTGTCTCTGACTCTTGCCGGATGCGCACAGCATCATGAGGCACCCGCGCAGCAGGCTCCGGTGAATACGGCAGCCAGTCCGGCCACCCAACCCGCGATAACGGGGCCAAACGTATCCGGTAGTGTGTTTATCGCTCAGCGTGTGGCGTTGCCGCCTGATGCGGTACTGACCGTGACATTGTCCGATGCCTCTGTTGCTGATGCACCATCGCGTGTGATCTCGCAGAAAGTGGCGAGAACGCAGGGTAAGCAGGCACCATTCACGTTTATCCTGCCGTATAACCCACAGGACATTCCACCGAACTCACACGTTATCCTGAGTGCGGCGGTGACCATCAATGGTCAGATGACCTTCGTGACCGACTCCATTAAAGAAGTGATTAACAATGGACAGGGTACACGTGCGGATCTGCAACTTGTGCCGGTTGTCTCCGTTCCTGTTGCCACCAAGCCGGGTGCATTAGGGCCACTGAGCAACCCGTCTGAGCCTACAGGATTAGGCACCGCTCCGGCACCGGTCAGCGCAGTCGCTCCGTCGCCTGCTTATTAATGTCCGCTGCTGTCACAATAAACACCGCTCCGGCGGTGTTTTTTTATGTGCATTACCACTTCCAGCCATACTTCTCTAAATCGATTTTGCCTTTTCTAAAGACGACGCCTTCGGCCAGAAGCGCCTGACGCTGGCGTTTAAAATCTTCACCTTGCAGTGAAATCTCGCCGTGGCGGTTAATCACACGGTGCCAGGGAAGGGTGCTGCCTTCGGGCAATTTCTTCAGGACGCCGCCAACCTGACGGGCAGCGCGTGGCGATCCTGCCAGTTGTGCCACATTACCGTACGTTGTGACCTGGCCTGCGGGGATAGCCGCTATAATTTGAAATACGCGCTGACGAAAGTTATCGGGCTCCGACATTACATCCTCCTCAGTGTCTGCCCGACAGTATGACGTAATTTTGCGTCTCAGACAGGCGAGTTTCGGCTCTGTTGTTTAAGAAAACACCGGTTGTCGGCGGTTAACTTGCTTTTGCGGTGGGCATCACTGATAATGCCCACCGCTTCAGTTCTCCGTAAAGAAAAGTGAAGCCAACAACGACAATGGGGGCCCTGTTGGTTCTCCCGCAACACTAACTTGTTAACTCGGTCAGGTCCGGAAGGAAGCAGCCATAGCAGGTGTCGTGTGTGCCGGGATGTAGCTGGCAGGGCCTCCACCATTTCAGGCCCCGCAAACTTTACGCCTTCTCTTTTCGATTCCAGACCTCATCCTCTTTTTTCTTTTGTTTCAGTGATGCACCAGCGTCGTGAAGTAATACACCAGCGGGATCGCCAGGATATACAGCCCTGTCGGCACTTCGCGCATTTTTCCTGCCACCACGTTGATGATGATGTAAAACAGCAATCCGCCCGCGATGCCCGTACCAAAACTGTTGGAAATCAGGGTAATCATCACCATGAGCAGCACCGGTAAAGCATCGGTGAAATTCGCTAAGTTCACTTTGCGCAAATTACTGAACATATTCAGGCCGATGAGGATCAGCGCCGGTGCGGTCGCTTCTTTGGGGATCATCAGTGCCACCGGCGTGAACAGCAGCATCAGCAGAAACATCACCGCCGCCGCCAGCGCCGTCAGACCCGTTTTCCCTCCCGCCTCAGCCGCCGCTGAGGATTCGATTAATGCGGTTGCCGCAGGAATACCGACAACCGGACCCAGCGCCGCAGCAATCGAATCCACCATAAAGGGCCGGTTGATGTGCGGCATGTTGCCGTGTTCATCCAGCAGTCCGGCTTCACCGCCAACCGCCAGCGTGGTGCCCATGGTTGAGAAGAATTCTGAGGCGAAAAAGATAAACAGAAATGGCAGGAAGGCGATATTGATGGCGCCAGTCAGATCGACTTTCCCCCAAAGCGGGGCGAGAGAATGTGGCAAAGCGATCCACTGTTCAGGTAAATGCGTTACGCCAAACGGGATCCCGGCTACCGTTGCCAGCAGAATCGCCCAGAGAATAGCACCGGGAATTTTACGAGCCTGTAAACCCACTGCTACCAGCAAACCCAGCAAAGCAATCAGCGCACCCGGAGAAGTGAAATCTCCCAGTGCCAGCGCGTGCGTTTTGGCATTGGCCAGCACCAGGCCTGCATTACGAAAACCCAGCAGCGCGACGAAAATACCGATCGATGCCGTCAGACCCAGTTTGATGGATTGCGGAACCGAGCGGGTGACGACTTCACGCAGGCCGAATACCGTCATCACAAAAAATAAGATCCCGGACCAGCAGGCAATACCCAGCGCAATTGGCCAGGTGATACCGTCTCCGGCCAGCGTGATACCGACCAGTACCGAACCGCCGATGCCAGGGCCAACCATAAACGGCAGATTCGCGTAGAACGCCATCAGCAAAGAACCCAATACAAATACCAAAATGACGCCGGTGGTGGCGGCTCCTTTATCCATGCCACCCGCCGCCAGCAGACCGGGGATCACTATCAGCAAATAAGCCGCTGCCAGAAAACCGGTGATCCCGGCCAGACATTCGGTTTTCGCTTTTGTATCCCGCTGACGAAGCTGAAAGCGGCGCTGCAACCAGCTTTCACCCGATGAGGCTGTCACATTTTTCACAGAGCTGTCGGTCATAAAATTCCCCTGAACATCGTCATTAATGAGTGGTGCGTGCTGTTTTTTTTGTGTTTCTTATTAATAAAGATCAGGCCTCGTCGGGCCAGATTTGCAAAACAGGATCGACAATCTCGCGCAATCCGCCATCCGTCAGCCCTAAATCCGTCAGATGTGGCCCTGCATTACAGGCGAGACAGGTTCCTTCGATCGCTTTAAAGACCCGGTACGGCGGCTCCCAGTCAGCGATCTGTGCGCTAAGCTCGCGAAGATTTTTAAACTGTGCGGCCAGCACATCTGCGGGTAAATCTGAGAGCATTCCGGCAATTGGCATATCGACACTGGCCAGCAACGTCGCGTTCTGGCTCAGCGCCATACCGCCGCCGCTGGCGATCAGCTGATTGGCGGCCAGCATCATATCGGCGGGATGACGGCCAATAACCACGAGATTATGTGAGTCATGGGAGTAAGAGGTGGCTATCGCTCCGCGTAATTCTCCCCAGCCTTCCAGCAACGCCATTTTCGGCGTGGCTTCATGACGCCCATGCCGGTGCTGTACCCAAATCAGGCTGAAACCTTCCGGAATTTGTACGACTCCGCTTTTGACTTCCACAATCACTTCGCTCCATTGCGTGAAGCGAGCGCCCTTGATGTTACGTAAGCGCGCCTTACCTTTTTTCAGTCCGGGGATTTTTAAATGGAAATCAGCTTCGGCCACTTTTTGCAGGCGCATGGTGTCGCGTGGCGGGATAACGTCACTGGCGGCAGCAGGGCTGAATAACATTTTCCCGTGTTCTGCAACGCAGTTTCCGGCGACATACACTTTGCGCGGGTTGAGCGTCTCAAGAGAGTCGAATGCAATAATGTCAGCAGTGCGGCCAGCGGCAATCAGCCCGAGATCTGAGCGGCGCATACGGATGGCGGCGTTAAATGTCGCCATTCTCAACACGTCTTCAGTACGTAAGCCAAAGGAGATCAGCAGTTTGACCAGCGCGATCAGTCCGCCTTTTTCCAGCAGATGATCCGGTGGCACGTCGTCAGTGCACAGCGTAATTTGCGAGGAAAGATGCGGTAAGGCCAGCAGAGCGGCTGCAATATCCGGCAGCAGATAAGGATGAGAACCACGAATTTGCAGAGTCAGGCCTGCGCGCAATTTCTCCAGCGCATCTTCCGCCGAGGTCAGTTCATGATCGGAAGTCACACCTGCCGCCAGATAGGCCTGGAGCTGCTCGTCTTTAAGCCCGCGCGCATGGCCTTCGATCAGTTTGCCGCTGCGTAATCCGGCATCAAGGATTTCCATCATGCGTTCGCTGCCGTTCAGCACGCCATACATATCCATGACTTCCGCGACGCCGGCAACTTCCGGCCAGCTCAGCATGGTTTGCATTTCCTGGCCTTTGAAATCCGCTCCCGACATTTCCAGACCCGGCGTTGAGGGCACGCTGGAAGGCGCCGCGCAAATCACACGTAATGGCAAACCCCGGCTGGCTTTAACGGCGTACTCAACGCCGGCCACGCCCAGCACATTTGCCAGCTCATGAGGATCCCAAAACACGGTTGTCGTCCCCTGAGCGACAACGATCTCCGCATATTTTTCAGGGGGCAGGTGGGAGCTTTCAATGTGAACATGGGTATCGATAAGGCCGGGTGAAAGATAAAAACCTGATAAGTCATCAATATTTTCCGACCGGGTAAATTTTCCACGCGGGTGGACACTGGCAATCATATGACCGACCAGACCCACGTCTGCATCACGGATCTCACCCGTCACCATGTCGACGATCTTTGCGTTGATCAGCAAATGGTCAAAAGGAATTTTCCCTAATGCGGCATCAATCGCCCGCTGGCGTAGGGGCAGGGAAGCGAGGTTCTCGGTCATAGCAGTTTCCGGATTTGCAGAATGATGTGGCTAATGTAGGGAGAGGAAGGGGCTTTGCACAGATGATTTATTTTATCCGATTATAAGATGCGGTTATGCTGGGCAAACGTTTTCTATTTTGACCGGAACCTCTGCACATTATGTCTGAACCCTGGCGTCGTCTGCCTGCGCTGTCTCTCAAGCAAATTCAATATTTTGTGACGCTGGCGCAATTGCGCAGTTTTACTGAAACGGCGAACCGGCTGGCAATCAGCCAACCTGCGTTAAGCAGTGCGCTGCGACAGATTGAATCCGTGTTGGGTGGGAAGTTATTGCACCGGACGGCACAGAACGTCAGTCTCACTGAGCAGGGTGAAGCTGTGCTGCCGTATGCAGAACGCTTATTGAATACTGCTCACAGCGTGTTCGATGATATGCAGCAAATTATGCACCAGGGCGGAGATGGAACTTTACGTATCGGATTAGTGCCTTCAGTCAGCACATTATTATTTCCGGCGGTGCCACAATTATTATCTGAATATTTCCCTGATATGCGTGTGGAATTCCATGACCTGACAAATGACGCATTATTATTGGAACTCGAGAACGGTTCTGTTGATTTTGGTATCGGCGCTACCGACAGTACCGTACCGGAATCGATAGCAATATATCCGCTGCTCGAGGATCCGTTCGTCGTGGTGATCAGGCGTGATGATGCGCTGGCAGAAGGGCATAACATCCCGTGGCGGCAACTGGCAAAAAGGGACATTGCGTTGTTTTCAAAAGGGAATGTGAGCAGGCTGGTGACGGCGATGAATGAGAGTCATCGTCTGAATTTACGCGTCAGTTACCGGGTAGATTTTCAGGAAACGTTATATGGACTGGTGCGGTCGCGCATGGCATTGGCGATTTTACCGGAATTATACACGGCAACGCTGAACGATAATGAATTAACGGTCATTCACTTGCAGCAGCCGATGTTAAGTCGAACGGTCGCTATGATGCGTAAACCGGTTCCATTACGATCGGCAAAAACAGAACAGTGTTTTCAATTTCTCTTAAAGACGTTTCATCAACGAATCAAAGAAAAGAATGAAAGAGTGCTGTGAGGGAAATTGTTTAACAACGCTAACGTAGTATTGCTGAAATAATAAACACTGAGCCGCACGATAATTCGGCTCAGTGCAAGCACTTAACGTACAAACTTCCATACGGCAACGGGGATTTTATCGTACAGCTTATTCATCGTCAGTTCAGCCAGACGATGGTCAGCTGCCGAGTAAAACAATTCGAGTTCGTCGTCGGAAAGCTCATACTTATTTTTTTCAATAACACGTTCAAGCGTATCAATAGTGGTGCATTTTCTTAAACGCATCAAATAGTCGATTTTGTTCATCGTAGCCTTTTCATTTTGTTCTGATGACAACATATAAATTATTACTCAAGTCTTCATTAGGGTACAGATGTAGTCCCCTGAGAACATTCTGAATAATCGCTTTTTGGTCTTTTGCCATTGGCGTAAATCAGAATCGTTAATTCCATAATTACTGAAGAGGGTGTAGGTATCATCCAGATACTCTTCAACCAGATCACTTAAATGGTTATCGTCGGGGTACTTAATTTTAAAACTCATCACAAAAGATGCAATGTGTTCTATCAGTTCGTTGAGTTGCAGGTTAACAGCTGATGTAGGGTCATTGACCCAACCATGATGACTGTCACCCAGTGTCGCAATCCCTTCATCATACAACATTTCATTCAGGAATCGTAACTGAGCGATATCGTGCCGCTTAGGCGAGTACTCATCCATATCATCCCCTCCGTAATGGTTTATTCGGTGTTGATAACACTCTGTGAGTAAACAACAAAACTTAATGGCTTACAGGAAACAGCTCTCACTACACTTTTTAAGAACTACACATCATGAGTTAAACATCAGTAACAATCACAATAAAACGGACTCAGACAGGAGGTTTTACATGGGATAATTCTACAGTCAACGGTTTAAATATAATTCATTTTTAGAACGCTGTGCAAACGTATTACTCAAACTTACAATTCGTCTGAAGTTGTTCCTCTGGACATATCAATAATATCAAACTCAAGCCCTTCAGGGGTGACTGAGAATGTGACATTTTGCGTTGTGAATTCATCAGCATTAATGTCCAGGCATCCATTGAAAATCGTCCATTTGAACCTGTAACTCATTGAATATATGCTTTCGCCTGTTTGAGTTATAGACACGATTTCCATGGAATTCGGCTCATAACGGGCATTTTCAGAAAAATAAGATAAATCGCCAATTAAAGGTTCTTCAATTTCAGATAAAGAACGTTCAATAATCTCTTGTAACGTTTTAAGAGACGGATTTTGCCCATAAATATTACCGGGAATGATTTTCCGCACGCCTTTTATCCTCTAAACCTGTATCTCTTCATTATTACATACTTTGAGTATTCTGTGGATTTAGTGGAAAAAAAAATTTCCAATGCCTTTACGCATAGTCAGTTGATTTTCATCATGTTTAGGATATGTACATTATTTTTTACCCTTTTCTTACAGTTTTGGGGGACTTCACGCCGTTAAGAAACTGAAACAGTTCATGTATTGATAAAAATGCCTTCATGTGATGTTATATTATAACTATTTGGGGGCGCCATGACTAAAACACTCTTTACCATTTCTTCGCCACTACGCTGCATGGGGGTTTTGGCCGTGCTCGTTGTTCTCTGGACCGCAATTTACTGGGCGATTTCGCTACCATGATTTTCGTGAACAACCTTGAAGTCGGCTATGACCGCCGCGCTGTTGCCATGCCGCTAAGTGGACGATTTTTAACGGGTTCGCTGACGGCGGTGATTGGCGCGAACGGTGCCGGTAAATCGACTTTCTTAAAAACAGTGGCAGGCCTGCAACAGGCGATTACGGGAGATTTTACTTTCAGTCAGGGCCAGCGGCCGCGCCTGGCCTACTTACCTCAGCAGACTGAACTGGATCGCGGATTTCCCATCAGCGTTGTGGATCTTGTCGCCATGGGGTGCTGGCCGCAGAGCGGTTTATTTGGTGGTATTAACCGGCAGTCTGCGGCAAATGTTGCGCAGGCGCTGGAAACCGTTGGCATGACCGGAATGGAACATTACCCGGTAGGTTCGCTCTCCGGCGGACAGCTGCAACGCACCTTGTTTGCCCGCTTGCTGGTCCAGCAGGCGCCGCTGATTATGCTTGATGAGCCTTTTACCGGCATTGACAGCCAGACCACCGCGCTGTTGTTAAAAGTGATTGCGCAATGGCATCAGGAAGGTAAGACCGTCATCGCGGTTTTACACGATATTTCTATGGTAGCGCGGCATTTTCCTGACGTGCTTTACCTCAGTGCTCAGCAGAATCTGTGGGGAAGCGCCCGCGAGGTTCTGAGCCATTTCCCCAACCCGTCGCATGCCTGTGTCTCGGTAGAACCTTTTGCTCTGGCGGCGGGAGTCGCAAATTCATGATGCTTTTCCATTTGCTTGCCGACCCGTTTATTGAATTCGGATTCATGCGCCGTGCTTTGATCGCGTGTATTGCGTTATCGATAAGCGCCACGCCTTTGGGTGTTTTCCTTCTGTTACGTCGCATGAGCCTGGTGGGTGACGCTCTTTCTCATGCCGTTTTACCGGGTGCGGCGATCGGTTATCTGATTTCGGGTATGTCACTGGTGGCGATGGGCATTGGCGGGTTTATTGCCGGGTTGGCGGTCGCGATGTTGTCGGGGCTGGTGAGTCGTAAAACGCAATTGAAAGAAGATGCCAGCTTTGCCGGGTTCTATCTCGGTTCGCTTGCCCTGGGCGTCACCTTGGTTTCGTTGCGGGGGTCGAGCGTTGACCTGCTGCATGTGCTTTTTGGCTCCATTTTGGCCATCGATTCTTCCGCGATGATCATGGTTGGGATCATCAGCAGCGCGTCATTACTGATGCTTGCCTGCATTTATCGCGCACTGGTGATTGAGTCTTTTGACTCGTTATTCTTGCGGGTCAGCGCCGGAAAATGGCTGGCGGTGATCCACGGCATTTTTCTGGCGCTGGTGGTGGTCAATCTGGTGGCCGGTTTTCAAATCCTCGGCACGCTGATGTCCGTCGGGTTGATGATGTTACCCGCGGCCAGCGCGCGATTCTGGGCCCGGGATTTACCTCACACTCTTCTGAGCGCGATGATTATCGGCATCCTCTCCAGCGTTGTCGGGCTGATCTGGTCTTATTACGCCTCATTGCCCGCCGGACCGGCGATCGTCCTCAGCGCAACGGTGATTTTCTTTATTTCAGTATTATTTGGAAGGCGGGGCGGGATGTTAACGGCCTCGCGTTGTTAGCAGTAAAACAATGAAAATGCAGTACCACAATTAAGGGGACATGATGAAAGTATTACCTGTATCACTCGCAGTAGCTGCCCTACTGTCGAGCCCGCTGGCGATGGCGAAAACCGTGAATGCGGTGACCAGTTTTTCTATTCTGGGTGACATTGTTCAGGAGGTAGGGGGCGAGCACGTGAAGGTCACTTCGCTGGTGGGGCCGGATGGTGATCCGCACAGTTTCGAACCCTCGCCAAAGGACAGCAAAGCCATTAATGCCTCTGATGTCGTTTTCGTCAGTGGCTTAGGGCTGGAAGGTTGGATCGATCGTCTGGTGAAGGCATCGGGCTACAAAGGCCATCTGGTGACCGCATCTGAAGGCGTCAATTCCCGTAAAATGGAAGAAGACGGAAAGCAAATCACGGATCCACATGCCTGGAACAGTATGGCAAATGGCGTGATTTATGCGACCAACGTGATGAATGCGTTGATCAAAGCCGATCCACAAGATGCTGATTATTTCCGTCAGCGTGGTAAGGCCTACATTGAACAACTGCAAAAACTGGATTCGTGGGCGAAAACCGAGTTCGCCGGCATTCCTCAGTCAAAACGTAAAGTGCTGACAAGCCATGATGCTTTCGGTTATTTCGGCCAGGAATATCATGTGAGTTTTATGGCGCCGGTAGGCTTTTCAACTGAATCGGAAGCCAGCGCCAGCGGGGTGGCGTCTTTGATTAAGCAGATCAAAGATGAGAAGGTAAAAACCTATTTCATCGAGAATCAGACCGATCCGCGCCTGGTGAAGCAGATTGCTGCCGCCAGCGGAGCACAACCGGGTGGGGAGTTGTATCCGGAAGCGCTGTCAGGGCCACAAGGCCCGGCAACGACTTACGTCAAAGCGTTCAAACATAACGTTGAGACAATTGTCGCCAGCATGAAATAAGATCTAACCCTCCCCACGGTTTTTACGTGGGGAGATTTACATCATGTCTTAGCACAGAAAAAGCCCCGTCGGGCAAGCGACGGGGCTTTTGTTTTTTCAGGCGTAAGGCCGTATGAGACAGCGCTTAGCGTTTTTTCTTCTTGCCTTGCACGGCTTTAAACCGTGGATTGCTTTTGCAAATCACATAAATCCGCCCTTTACGACGAACAACGCGGCAATCCGGATGACGTTTTTTAGCCGAACGTAGTGAACTCAGAACCTGCATAAAAATTCTCCCTGATGCTGATTACTTCTTACCGAGGAAGCTGCCGAAACGCTGGTTGAAGCGTGCGGTGCTGCCTTCTTTTGAATACTCTTTCTGCTTGCCGGTGTAGTACGGATGCGATGCGGAAGACACTTCAATAGTGATATAGGGGAAAGTGACACCTTCCAGATCAATGGTACGGTCAGTCGAGATGGTCGAACCGACTTTGAAGTATTCGTTAGCGCTGGTGTCGTGAAATACAACCGTGCGGTAAGCAGGATGGATAGCGGGTTTCATAATGCCTCTAAATGTTATGTTATACTATAACAATAAGTATGCGCCCATCTGTTTTCATGTTCAAGCATCAGACGAAAAAAAAGGCCGCATAAGCGGCCTTTCGTCAGGGTAGGGGATCCGGTTACAGCGTCGGATGCTCTACTTTATGCGTATGTTCAATGTCTTCATTCTTCTTACCGAAGCGGCGGCGAACCACCACGAAGAAGACCGGAACAAAGAAGATCGCCAACAGCGTTGCCGTGATCATCCCGCCCATAACGCCGGTACCTACGGCGTTCTGAGAACCGGAACCTGCGCCGGAGCTGATAACCAGCGGCATTACACCGAGGATGAAGGCCAGTGACGTCATCAGTATCGGACGCAGACGCATACGGACGGCTTCCAGCGTTGACTCGATCAGTCCTTTACCTTCTTTATCCATCAGGTCTTTGGCGAACTCAACAATCAATATGGCGTTCTTCGCTGACAGCCCTATGGTGGTTAACAGACCCACCTGGAAGTAAACGTCGTTGCTCAGACCGCGCATCGTTGCCGCCAGAAGCGCACCCACAACACCGAGTGGAACGACCAGCATGACCGAGAACGGAATCGACCAGCTCTCATACAACGCCGCCAGACACAGGAAGACGACAATCAGCGAGATAGCATACAACGCCGGAGCCTGGTTACCGGATAAACGTTCCTGATAAGACAGACCCGTCCAGTCATAGCCGATGCCGCTTGGCAGTTTAGAAGCCAGAGACTCCATCATCGCCATCGCATCACCACTACTCTTGCCCGGAGCTGGCTGACCAAGGATTTCCATCGATGGCAAACCGTTATAACGTTCCAGACGCGGTGAACCGTATTCCCATTTCGCGCTGGAGAACGCGGAGAACGGCACCATCTGACCCGCGCTGCCGCGGACGTACAGATTGTTAATGTCTGAAGGCAACATGCGGTACTTATTTTCAGCCTGCACGTACACTTTCTTCACGCGACCACGGTCGATAAAGTCGTTGACGTAGCTACCACCAATCGAAGCACCTAACGTGGTGTTGATGTCGGAAATAGACACGCCAAGCGCTGTAGCTTTTTCCTGATCAATTTCGATTTTATATTGTGGAGTATCTTCCAGACCGTTCGGACGAACCTGAGTCAGCAAGTCCGGATGCTCAGCAATCATGCCCAGCAACTGGTTACGTGCCTGCGTCAGTTTGTCATGCCCAAGGTTAGCCTGGTCAATCAGCTGGAAGTCGAAGCCTGTCGCCGTACCCAACTCAACAATTGCCGGTAAGTTGAACGGGAACACCAGTGCATCTTTAATGGTGCTGAATGCGCCCATTGCACGGCCTGCAATCGCAGGAACTTTGTTTTCAGCGCCGCTACGCTCAGACCAGTCTTTAAGACTGACGAACGCGATACCGGTGTTCTGACCACGACCCGCGAAACCAAAGCCGTTTACGGTAAACACGGAGTTCACGTTGGCTTTTTCTTTCGTCAGATAGTAATCGCTGACTTCATCGAGCACTTTCTGTGTACGTTCCTGGGTCGCACCTGCAGGCAACTGTGCCATGGTCAGGAATACGCCCTGGTCTTCTTCCGGAAGGAAGGAGGTTGGCAGGCGAATGAACAGGAATGCCATGCCGACAACGATCAGCAGGTAAATCACCAGATAACGACCCGTGCTGCGTAGAATGTTACCCACGCTGTCGGTGTAGTGGTGCGTACTTTGCTCGAATTTCTTGTTAAACCAGCCGAAGAAACCTTTCTTCTCGTGGTGCTCGCCTTTGGCAATCGGCTTAAGCATGGTCGCACAAAGCGCAGGCGTCAGGATCATTGCCACCAGAACCGACAGCACCATGGCAGATACGATGGTGATGGAGAACTGACGATAGATAACCCCGGTCGAACCGCCGAAGAAGGCCATCGGGATGAATACTGCGGACAGCACCATCGCGATCCCCACCAGTGCACCCTGGATTTGCTCCATGGATTTCTTGGTAGCTTCTTTCGGTGGCAGCCCATCTTCAACCATGACGCGCTCGACGTTCTCGACCACGACGATGGCGTCATCGACGAGCAAGCCTATCGCGAGCACCATCCCGAACATCGTCAGGGTGTTTATCGAATAGCCAAACGCAGAAAGGACGGCAAACGTACCGAGCAATACCACCGGAACGGCAATCGTTGGGATCAGCGTTGCGCGGAAGTTTTGCAGGAACAAGAACATCACCAGGAATACCAGGACGATGGCCTCGAACAGTGTTTTACCCACTTCTTTAATCGAGATTTTTACAAACGGCGTGGTGTCATAAGGATAAACAACTTCCAGGCCTGCCGGGAAGAACGGCTGCAGTTTAGCCAGCGTTGCCTTGACCGATGCTGCTGTATCAAGGGCGTTCGCGCCGGTCGCCAGTTTGATACCCAAACCGGAAGCAGGTTGTCCGTTGAAGCGGGCAATAACGTCGTAGTTTTCACCACCCAGTTCAATCTTCGCCACGTCTTTCAGGCGAACCTGAGAGCCGTCCTGATTCACTTTCAGAATGATTTTACCGAACTCATCGGCGGACTTCAGACGTGTCTGCGCCACGATAGAGGAGTTCAGCTGCTGACCAGGAACCGGCGGTGTACCACCGAGCTGACCTGCTGCAATCTGGTTGTTCTGGATTTTAATGGCATTGATGACATCAACCGGCGTCAGCTGGAAGTTGTTCAGTTTGTTCGGATCCATCCAGATACGCATTGCGTACTGAGCACCAAACAGCTGAACGTCACCTACGCCTGATGTACGGCTGACCGGGTCTTTGATGTTCGAACCCACGTAGTCGGCGATATCATCCTGCGTCATTGTGCCGTTATTAGAAATAAAGCCTGCGACCATCAGGAAGCTGCTGCTCGATTTCTCTACGGAAATACCCTGTTGCTGAACTTCCTGTGGCAGCAACGGCGTTGCCAGCTGCAGTTTGTTCTGAACCTGAACCTGTGCGATATCCGCATCGGTACCGGAAGCAAACGTAAGCGTGATCTGGACAGTACCTGAAGAGTCACTGGTCGACGACATGTACATCATGTTGTCGATACCGTTCATGTTCTGTTCAATAACCTGGGTGACCGTATCCTGAACCGTTTGCGCATCGGCGCCCGGATAAGTTGCGGTCAGCTGGATAGCCGGTGGCGCAACCGTTGGATACTGTGCGATAGGCAATTTAAGAATTGCCAATGCCCCTGCCAACATGATGATGATGGCGATCACCCATGCAAAGATGGGACGATCTATAAAAAACTTAGCCATGAATTACCGGCTCCTATTAAGACTTCGTCGCTGTATCGGATGCAGCTGCTTTTTGATCAACTTCCTGTGCAGTAACCTGTACGCCCGGCTTAATTTTTTGCAGACCTGTTACGATGACTTTATCGCCACTTTTCAGGCCTTCGGTCACAACCCATTTATCGCCGATTGCTTGTGTGGTCGTCACGGTACGAAGCTCAACTTTGTTGTCAGCACCAATCACCATCGCCGTTGCATCACCACGTGGGTTACGGGTAATACCTTGCTGAGGAACCAGCAGAGCGTTGTTGTTTACGCCTTCATCCAGACGCGCGCGCACAAACATACCTGGCAGCAGTGAGTCCTGTGGATTCGGGAAGATGGCACGCAGCGTAATAGAGCCCGTGGTTTCATCAACAGTCACATCAGAGAATTCTAATGTACCCGCCTGTGAATATTCCTTACCGTTGTCCATCAGCAGTTTGACTTGTGCTTTACCGTTGGCTTGTTTCAGGGAGCCGTCAGCCAGTTCCTGTTTCAGACGCAGGAAATCGTTGCTCGACTGAGTCACGTCAACGTAGATAGGATCGAGTTGTTGCACGGTCGCCAGCGCTGTCGCCTGACCGTTTGACACCAGCGCACCTTCAGTCACAGACGAAATACCGATACGTCCGCTGATAGGGGAGGTGACTTTGGTGTAAGCCAGATTGATACGGGCGGTTTCGACGGCCGCTTTAGCACTGACCACGGCAGCATCAGCTTGTGCAGCGGTTGCGACTGCGGTGTCGTAATCTTGCTTACTGATGTAGTTGGTGCCGAGCAGAGGTTTGTAGCGATTCACGGTCACGCGGGAAATCTGTGCGTTGGCCTGAGCTTTAACCAGATCGCCTTTAGCGCTGTCATACGCGGCCTGATAAGTGGCTGGATCAATTTGATATAAAGAGGTGCCAGCTTTGACTTCGCTGCCTTCAACAAAGTTGCGTTTCAGAATGATACCGCCAACTTGCGGACGTACTTCAGCAATGCGGAAAGCAGCAGTACGACCTGGAAGTTCGGTAGTCACATTCAGCGGTTCAGTTTTCAGGGTAACGACGCCAACCTGCGGAGCATGGGGTGCGCCTTGTTGAGCTTCTTTATCGTTACATCCTGTAAGTGCTATGCTTCCGGATAGCATCAGAACTACCGCCAGAGGCGTTAACCCTCTGTTTTTGTTCATAAATAAACCTCAAGTGTCCGATTTCAAATTGTCCAATGGATCACAACATTCCAAATCCATTGCTGCGCTTTTAGTATGTGCGTGCTATGTTACATACATTCAAGAATGTATGTAAATCAAACTCCCCTGAAAGATAAACCTATGGCACGAAAAACCAAATCACAGGCGCTGGAAACCAGACAACAGATTCTGGATGCTGCTGTGCGAGAGTTTTCTGCCCGTGGGGTATCGTCGACATCACTGACTGATATTGCGAATGCAGCCGGTGTGACGCGGGGCGCAATTTATTGGCATTTCAGGAACAAAGTAGAACTATTTAACGCGATTTGGGAAGCCTATGAATCCCGTATAAAAGTGCTCGAAGTAGAGTATCAGACAAAGTTTCCGAATAATCCACTGCGCATTTTGCGCGAAATCTTAATTTACATTCTTGTTTCTACGGTGACCGATACACAACGTAAAGCACTGATGGAGATTATATTCCATAAATGTGAATTTGTTGGGGAGATGACGTCGGTACACGAAGCGCGCAAATCACTTTATATGGAAGGGTACGGTAAAATTGAACGTATTCTGCTGCGCTGCATAGATGAAAAACAGTTGCCCGCCGAACTGGATACCCGCCAGGCGGCCATTATCCTGCGCGCTTACATCACGGGTCTGATGGAAAACTGGTTATTTATACCGGAAAGCTTTGATTTAGAAGCCAATGCCGGCAGATTCATCGATACCTATCTTGATATGCTTCGCCATTCCACCTATCTCATTGCAACTAAAACGCCGCATTAATCATTTCTGTTAAAAATAATAAGCCTGCAATCTTTATCCCTTATTCTGTGTAAAATATCGCCCATCGCATGTTGTATTCTGAAACGCTTTTCCCCTTCCTTTCAGACTGAAGGCTGCTATTGTCGTCACCATCTATTCATTCGGTAAATGAGTTGAAGTTTACGTATGTTGATCCGGTTTCTGACCGCACCTTCTGACCGCACATTAACCCGGAAAAAACACGGGATAATTCGTATTTACTCGCTGATTATGTGCGCAGCACTTTTACTTTTCTCGCTTCCTTCTCTGGCGGCAAGTAACGATGTTCCCTCCCGCAATGAAGTGCAAAACCAGCTCGATGCCCTTAACCGGCAAAAAAATCTCACGCCGGTTGATAAATTGTCACAACAGGATTTGATTCACACCCTTGAGTACCTTGATGCGCTGGATCGCGTGAAGCAGGACGCCACGCAATTGCATCAGCAGGTGACCGAAGCGCCACAGAAATTGCGCGCGGCAATGGACGGGCTCGATCAACTCAAAAACAGCGCGAAAGACGACGTGAATAAAGCGCAGCTTTCTTCTCTGGCCCTGCGCCAGCTGGAGAACCGTCTTAACGATACCCTCGACGATCTCCAGTCTTCACAGGAAGATCTCTCGACGTTCAACACCCAGTTAATCTCGCTGCAAACCCAGCCGGAAAGGGTGCAGAACGCCATGTATTCCTATTCCATGGCCATCCAGAAAATCCGCAATCAGCTTAACGGGATGTCGCCAGGGCAGCAGGATTTACGTAATACGCAGCAAACCATGCTGGTGACCCAGCAGGCATTGCTGAATGCGCAGATTGATTTGCAACGTAAAAGTCTTGAAGCCAACACCACGTTGCAAGATTTGCTGCAAAAACAACGTGATTACACCAATGCGCATATTAATCAGCTAGAACATACCGCTCAGTTATTACAGGAGGTGGTGAACGGTAAACGCCTGATCCTCTCCGAGCGCACCGCGAAAGAAGCCCAGACGCCGGACGACACCTCCAATATTCAGAACGACCCGCTGGTGGCGCAGGAGCTGGACATCAACCGCAAGCTGAGTGAGCGTCTGATTGCCGCGACCGAAGAGGGCAATCAGCTGGTGCAAAACAACATCACGGTGAAAAACTGGCTGGACCGTTCAGCGCAGGCGGAGCACGACCTGAAAGAACAGATTAACGTGCTCAAGGGCAGCCTCCTGTTGTCGCGCATCCTTTATCAGCAGCAGCAAAATACCATCCCGCCTTCAGGGCTGGTGACCGACATGAGTACGCGTATTGCAGATTTACGCCTGGAACAGTTCAAAATTAACCAGCAGCGTGATGCGCTGTTTCAGGGTGACAGCTACATTCAGGGCGTGGTCAGCAATAGTAAAGAAACCATTAATGAAGATATCAGCGACGCGTTAGATCAGATCGTCGATATGCGCCGCGAATTGCTGGATCAGCTGAATAAACAGCTCGGTAATCAGCTTTCGCTGGCGATTAATTTGCAGATTAATCAGCAGCAGTTGCTCAGCATCAACCAGTCTTTGACGGAAACGCTGACGCAGCAGATTTTCTGGGTAAGCAGTAATAAGCCGATGAACTGGGAGTTCATCAAATCGCTGCCCGGTGACGTCAAAAACCAGCTGAGCAGTCTGAGCATCAGCATTCCCCGTGGCGAGCTGATGCTGGGCGCGATTCACTCGTTGCCGGTGACCGTTCCGTTGCTGGTGGCGATCCTTGTGCTGCTGTGGCGAAGAAAATACATCAATCAGCGGATCGAAAGCCTGAGTAACGATGTCGGGCAGCTCAGGCGCGACAGCCAGATGCACACGCCGCAGGCGCTGTTGCTGATGGTGCTCAACGTGTTGCCGGGCGTATTACTGATGCTCGGTGTTGGTTACTGGTTTTCGCAGTGCGATATCGCACTCAACGACTTCTTATGGACGCTCTCGCAGCGGCTGGCCGTTTTCCAGCTGGTGATGGGATTCTGCTATCGCATACTTAAACCCGGTGGAATCAATGAGCGCCACTTCGCGATGCCCGCGACGACATGTGCGCATTACCGCCGCTCGGTGATCCGCCTGAGTCTGGTGATGTTGCCACTGATTTTCTGGTCGGTACGTGGTGAAAAAGCGCCGCTCGGTCTGGTGGATGACATCATCGGGCAGGTGGTGATTTTCCTGACGCTTATTGCGCTGACGGTGCTGGTCTTTCCGATCGCGCGCGACGGCTGGCGGGATAAAGACTCACACAGCATTCGTCTGGTCATGGTGACGGCCATCGCGCTGGCTCCGGCTTTCCTCGTCGGGCTGGTGGTCACGGGGTATTTTTACACCACGCTGCGTCTGGCCGGGCGCTGGCTTGACAGCCTGTATCTGCTGATATTCTGGAACATTATTTACCTTACCGCGCTGCGCGGACTGAGCGTGGCGGCACGGCGTCTGGCGTACCGGCGTGCGCTGGCACGGCGTCAGACCACGGCGGTCAAAGACGGCGTGGAAGGAAATGAACCGGTCGAAGAACCTCCGCTGGGGCTGGATCAGATCAACCAGCAGTCATTGCGACTGACCACCATGGTGCTGTTCTTTATTTTCGCCTCGGTGTTCTATTGGATCTGGTCGGATTTACTGACGGTCATCTCTTATCTAGACAGTATTTCGCTGTGGCATTACTCCGGCACGGTCGCGGGCACGGTGACACAGCAAACCGTGACGCTGGGGAATTTACTGCTCGGCTTCCTGGCGGTGATTGTCGCTTATGTGCTCACGCGCAACTTACCGGGCTTGCTTGAAGTGGTGGTTCTCTCGCGGTTGCAACTGCGGCAGGGCACCTCTTACGCAATTACGACGATCCTCACCTATTCGATCACGGTGATCGGTGCCGTGACTGCGCTCGGATCGCTCGGTGTCTCCTGGGACAAATTACAATGGCTGGTAGCCGCGCTGTCGGTTGGTCTTGGTTTCGGCTTACAGGAAATTTTCGCCAACTTCGTCTCCGGCCTGATCATCCTGTTTGAGCGCCCGGTACGTATCGGCGATACCGTGACTATCGGCAGCTTCTCCGGCACGGTGAGCCGGATCCGGATCCGCGCCACCACCATCACTGACTTTGATCGCAAAGAAGTGATTATTCCCAACAAAGCCTTCGTGACCGAAAGGCTGATCAACTGGTCGCTGACCGATACCGTGACCCGCGTGCTGATAAAAATCGGCGTGGCGTACGGGTCAGACCTCGACAAAGTGAAGGAGATTTTATTGCAGGCGGCGCATGAAAACCCGCGGGTAATGAACGATCCTTCGCCGCTGGTATTTTTCCTTAACTTCGGCGCAAGCACGCTGGATCATGAATTGCGTGTGTATGTCCGTGAATTGGGTGACCGCAGTTACACCGTCGATGAGCTGAACCGCAGCATTGATAAACTTTGCCGTGAAAACGGCATCAATATCGCCTTCAATCAGCTCGAAGTGTATTTGCACAATCAGGACGGCAATGAAATTCAGGAAGTGAAGCGGATGATGAGGCAGCCGGGAGATGAACCGGACGCGGTCACGCAAGGTTAGGCAGGGGGTGCAAATCAGGGGAAAGTATCAGATCCCCTGACAAGCCACACGTCGGCGCTCAGCGAGGCTGACGGTTTACAGGTAACTCACTGAAAGCGAACTTTTGCTGTTTTTCAGCTTTTCCTGATAATCGCGCTGCACAATTTCCAGTGCGGCAAGGGCGGTTTCAGGGGCGATTTCATTGCACTCGAGCAGGTAAATCAGATCGACAGCAAGCTGAAGTTCGGGAGGCGCATTTTCTACTGACATATTGGCCAACATTATAATTAGCAGGTTTTGGACTTATCATTATAGATAACAAAAGGCCGGGTTAGCAGGCCGGATTAAAAAAATGTGATAAAGATTCAAAAACCTTTTTCCTGTCTTTCAATCTGGCGCTCGATTTTTGCCAGCGCCTGGCGGCAACGCATAAGCCGTCCCTCTAATGCCGCCAGCTCCTTTTGTACGCGCTGCTGATCGCTGAACGTCGACAGTTGTCCCAGCGTCGTTTCCCGGTCTTCAATCATCGCAATCAGCCGACGCTCAAACTGCTGTGTTTCCGCCAGTTTGGTGTAGTTATCATGACTTTTACGTTCCGGGGTCTGATGCGTTTTACGCAGGGTCTGGGTGGCGAGTTCGCGTTGCATGGCGGTGATTTGTGCCACCAGCCGCTCTGCGATAAAAGCCACCTGAGCGGAACGCTTTTCTGCCACTTCCTGATTCAGCTGACGCAAATTATTTTTGATTTCTGCCAGATAATCCCGCAGACGTGTGCCTTTGGTGGAAAAAAGGGCGATATCGAAGCGCGCCTGCGTGGCGGAGACATGGCCGATAGGTTCAATTTCCCGCGACAGTGTTTCGATCTGCTGATCAAGGACATGTAAAATTCGTTCTGTGCTCACGGGAAATCTCCATTGATAGTTCGCAAATATGACAGCTTTGCCGCGTCAGTTTACACTGGCCGGAGCAATACTTGCCGTGGTTTATCCGAATTAAAAGGAATTGAATGAAACGCGTACTACTGATTATCGCTGGCTGGATCTGCGTGGTGCTGGCGACGCTGGGTGTGGTGCTGCCATTACTGCCCACCACACCGTTTCTTTTGCTGGCCGCCTGGTGTTTTGCCCGTTCGTCGCCGCGTTTTCATCACTGGCTGCTGCACCGTTCCTGGTTCGGTAGCTATCTGCGCCACTGGCAACAACATCGCGCATTGCCGAAAGGAGCAAAACCCAAAGCGGTTGCCCTGATTCTGGTCACTTTCGCCGTCTCGATATATTTCGTACCGTTATTATGGGTGCGTATTTTATTGCTCTGCATGATGTTTATGCTGCTGTTTATGATGTGGCGATTACCAGTGGTTGACCTTGAGCAATAAAAAAGGCGATCATGTCCGGCTGCGGGTTGCTTTTTAAAGCGGCTTTGCATAGATTTGGGCATCTCGTACGTCGGTGCGCTCCCAATTTCCTTCCTTAGACGACATGCTTTTTACAAGGCATGACGGGGGACATTTGACCGCCCGCGTTTAAGTATGAACAGCAGCTATATCAGGCAATGACATTATGACCGCTACCGCACAGCAGCTTCAGTTTATTAAAGACAGTATTAAAACCATCCCTGACTACCCTAAGCCAGGCATACTGTTCCGCGACGTCACCAGCTTGCTGGAAGACCCGAAAGCGTACGCTGAAAGCATTAAATTACTGGCCGATCGTTACCGCGATGCCGGAGTCACCAAAGTGGTGGGCACCGAAGCGCGTGGTTTCCTGTTTGGCGCCCCGGTGGCATTGGTTCTGGGCGTAGGCTTTGTGCCCGTGCGCAAACCGGGTAAATTACCGCGTGAAACCATCAGCGAAACTTACGATCTGGAATACGGCACTGACAGTCTGGAAATCCACGTTGATGCCATTCAGCCGGGCGAAAAAATTCTGGTGATCGACGATCTGCTGGCAACGGGTGGCACCATTGAAGCCACCGCGAAACTGATCCGCCGTCTGGGTGGGGAAGTGACCGATGCTGCTTTCATCATCAATCTGCCGGAACTGGGCGGTGAAAAACGCCTGAACTCCCTGAACATTCACTGTTACAGCCTGGTTTCTTTCGACGGGCATTGATTGATATAAACAGTTGATGTGAACTGGCCTCGCCGTTAACGCGAGGCCTTTTGCTTTCTGTGTTACTCTTTTCCGCTTTCTCCCGCCCAGACCACCATCACTTTATCGTCATTATGCTGACGGCTGAAGGCGTAATATTGCGCCGTCTGCTGCGATTTCTGTACCCCTGCGCCGACCGCCGGATGCCGCTCCCTGAATATGCCCAGCTTTTGCCAGTGCGTGAGCAGTGCCTGTTTCGCGCCGGTCAGCTCTTGCCAGTTCATGTCAGATCGCGTTCCCTGCAAAGGGTCCGAGCCCGTCGGGCCAGACTGTCGTCCGCTTTCGTCGCCGTAAAAGATCTGTACCGCGCCGGGTGCCAGCAGGAGCACATCGGCTGCGCGTTGCTGCAAAGACAGAGATCCTTTGGCATCAGCCGCAAAAAACAGCCGGGTATCATGGGATGAGAGATAACTCAGCACATTAACATCCTGCATTTTCTCTGCCATCTGCTGATAAGTTGCATCGATATTGGTAAAACAGCTCAGCGCCGCCGCGGCCTGATCCTGAAAATCAAAGTTAATCATTGCGTCAAAGCCATTGTCGTAATAATCACTTTTCATTACGCCGTGACCCCAGGCTTCACCGGTCATCCAGAATGGCGTGTCATCCAGCGCCTGGGACGGATTGGCGGCTTTCCACTGTTTCAGCGCTTCGGCTGAGCGGGCTTTGAGTAAGGCCAGCGTCGGTTTTTCCACGTGTTTAGCGGTATCGACACGGAATCCGTCAATGCCGTAATCCCGCACCCACTGGCTGAGCCAGGTCACCAGATAATCACGCGGCGTTGCCCCCGGAATTTCACGGGCGGCGGTATCAGGTTTGTGACGATAGAAAACGGGCAGGCCGCTGGCTTGTGTGGATTCGGTTTTTATATCCGGCAGGAACGCCAGCGACATGGTCAGATCGTCATAACCGGGTGAGTCATAATCGCCAATGTCGGTGCGGATCCATTTTTTGCCCCACCAGGTGCTCCAGCCGTCTTTGTCGATGAAATTGATGTCATCATTAAAACTGTGCCAGTTCTGGCCGGGGCCGGGTTTCCAGTCGGTCCAGTTTTTGCCGAGCGTTTTTTCGATGTCGTTGCCTTTCAGATATAACGAGCCGAAATGATAGGTTTGCATATCCGCCAGCGTGGCGTAACCGGTGTGATTGACCACCACGTCAAACAGAATGCGGATCCCACGTTTGTGCGCCTCGCTGACCAGTTTTTGCAAGTCTTCGCCGGTGCCCATATTGGCGTCCAGTTTTGTCCAGTCGAGGGTGTAATAGCCGTGATAGGCATAATGCGGGAAATCGCCTTTGGTGCCGCCACCGACCCAGCCGTGGATTTGTTCCAGCGGCGAACTGATCCACAGCGCGTTGACGCCCAGTTGTTGCAGATAATCCAGCTTGCCGGTCAGCCCGGCCAGATCGCCGCCGTGGAATGTGCCGATCTCCTGCATTCCGTCACTGTGACGGCCATAGCTGTGATCGTTATCCGGATTGCCGTTTACGAATCTGTCGGTCAGCACAAAATAGACCGTGGCGTTTTTCCAGCTAAAGGCGGCGGGTTTTTTGTGCTCCGCAGATTCGAGCAATAGTAAACCGCCGCTGGCCGGATCGGGTGTCATCGTGATGTGACCGCCGTTGACCTGTGCGGTCTGGCCGGAATAAAAGTCGCGCACCGTTTCGCCGTCGGCAAATGTGCCGGAGACATCGACGTTCAGCGGTTTGCCATCCCATTGCGGACAGGTTTTTGTCACGGCGGCGACACTTTCCTGCGCCGTTTTCAGGCTCAGCTGAAGCGTGGGGGTGCCGCTGCGGGTATCAATCCGCACCTGATAATCCCCTGCGCGGAACTGTTTCCAGCTAACCGGCGCATTGTTTTCACAGGGTTGCAGCGACAGCATCTCGTTAAGCTTTACCGCGCCGGTGGGTTGCCAGCACTGATTATCCTGATGTAATTCCAGTGCGCGCTGACCTTTGGGTAGCGCGGCGTGGCTGATGAATATTCCGCTCACCGGTTCGGCAAACGTGGGGAACCCTTGCAGCGTCCAGCTGTGGGCAGCAGGGGAAACGAGCAGTAATAACGGCAGTGTCAGGCGTTTCATGGCTCTCCTTACGCGGGGCAGGAAGCATTATCGGAACAGAGGTGAATTGAGTGTAATCAGTGCACAAAATTTGCCCTCATCCCCTGACGCGAATTATCAGGAGGAGGACGAAGGCGGAGAAACTGCGGCGCGCTGCGCAAAAAGTAAAGTAATAGGAATGATGGCGACCCTGCTGGTACACTAAGGAGTGGCAGTCTGGCTCCGGCATCATTATGCTGAGTCCTCAGTCTCCGTTTCGCAGACCAGCGCAGAAAGACGGGTTAAACGATGTTTTTTCGTGTATCGTCAAATTATTCATTATAAATCAACGATGAAGTGTTAATGAGCTATCAGGTTCTTGCCCGTAAGTGGCGCCCCCAAACTTTTGCCGACGTCGTCGGACAGGAACATGTGCTGACCGCACTGGCTAATGGCCTGTCGCTCGGGCGCATCCATCACGCCTACCTGTTTTCCGGTACCCGTGGCGTGGGGAAAACCACCATTGCCCGTCTGCTGGCGAAAGGACTGAACTGCGAAACCGGCATCACCTCCACGCCATGCGGCGTGTGTGATAACTGCCGCGAGATCGAACAGGGCCGTTTTGTCGATCTGATCGAAATCGACGCCGCCTCCCGGACGAAAGTCGAAGATACCCGCGAATTACTGGATAACGTCCAGTACGCGCCGGCCCGTGGCCGCTTCAAAGTCTATCTGATTGACGAAGTTCACATGCTCTCGCGTCACAGCTTTAATGCGCTGTTGAAAACGCTGGAAGAGCCGCCCGCGCACGTCAAATTCCTGCTGGCGACGACCGATCCGCAGAAATTACCGGTCACGATTTTATCGCGTTGTTTGCAGTTCCATCTGAAAGCGCTGGATCCGGAACAAATCCGCAAACAGCTCGAAAACGTATTAACGCAGGAAACCATTGCCACTGAACCGCGCGCGCTTCAGCTGCTTTCCCGTGCTGCCGACGGCAGTATGCGTGATGCGCTGAGCCTGACCGATCAGGCCATCGCTATGGGGCAGGGCGCGGTGACCACCGAAACCGTGGCACAAATGCTCGGTACCCTCGACGACGAACAGCCGCTGGCGATGCTGGAAGCGCTGGTCAGCGCTGATGGCGGCCAGATGATGGCGCAGGTCGAGCAAGCTGCGTCCCGTGGTGTGGACTGGGAAAATCTGCTGGTAGAAACGCTGGCGCTGCTGCACCGCATTGCCATGGTTCAGCTGTTGCCGTCAGTGCTCGATAATCATTACTCGGCGATTGAACAACGCCTGCGTGAACTGGCGCGTGTCATTCCGCCGGCTGACGTCCAGCTTTATTACCAGACCTTACTGATTGGCCGTAAAGAGCTGGCGTACGCGCCGGACAAACGCATGGGCGTTGAAATGACGCTGCTGCGCGCGCTGGCCTTCCATCCGAAAGTGATCATTGCTGAACCGGCTCCGCAACCGGCCGCGGCACCTGCTTACGTTGCGCCGCAACCTCACGCACCCGCACAGCATGCCGCGCCGCGCGCCGCCACACCGCAGCAGCCGTCGCCGCAGCAGGGCCACAATGATTCGCCACCGCCGCACGGCGGCGCAGAACCGGCTTCGATGCCGGATTCCACCGCACAGCTGTTGCAGGCGCGAACACAATTACTCAGGCAGCAGGGGAGTACCACCCCAAAAAAAGCTGAGCCGGCAGCGCCAGGAAAAGCGCGGCCGGCAAACTCAGCACTGGAGCGCCTCGCTTCGGTGACTGAACGTGCGCAGACACAGGCCAGCGCGAAGAAAGAGCCCGCTGCGCCGGTCAAAGAAGAAGCGTACCGCTGGAAAGCGCTGACTGAGCCGGAAGAGTCCTCCGAACCAGTGGCCACGCCGAAGGCCTTGCGAACGGCCCTTGAGCATGAAAAATCGCCGGAACTGGCTTCCCGTCTGGCAGAAGAAGCGATTGAACGTGATGAATGGGCGGCCGAAATCAGCCGTCTGACCATTCCGAAACTGGTTCAGCAACTGGCGCTGAATGCGTACCGGGAACAGCCGGAACCGGGCAAAATCTGCCTGCACCTGCGTTCTTCGCAAAAGCATCTGAATTCGCCGTCCGCGCAGAAAGTGCTGGCGGAGGCCTTATCGGCGCTGCATCAGACACCGGTTGAACTCACCGTGCTGGAAGATGATAATCTGGCGGTGAAAACGCCGCTTGAGTGGCGACAGGCCATTTATGAAGAAAAACTGGCGCAGGCGCGTCAGTCAATTATTGCGGATAACAACATTCAGACACTGCGCCGGTTCTTCGACGCGGAGCTGGATGAAGAAAGTATCCGCCCAATTTAAACGCCGCGATTGTGACGCGGCCATTGCTGAGAGAGAAGACTATGTTTGGAAAAGGCGGCATTGGTAACCTGATGAAACAGGCCCAGCAAATGCAGGAAAAAATGCAACAGGCTCAGGCGGAAATCGCTCTGCTGGAAGTCACCGGTGAATCAGGCGCTGGCCTGGTAAAAATCACCATCAACGGTGCGCATAATGTGCGTCGCGTTGAAATCGATCCAAGCCTGCTGGAAGACGATAAAGACATGCTGGAAGATTTGATCGCTGCGGCGTTCAACGATGCTGCACGTCGTATCGAAGAAACTCAGAAAGAAAAAATGGCAGCCGTGTCTGGCGGCATGCAGTTGCCACCAGGCTTTAAGATGCCGTTCTGATGCAAACCAGCCCTCTCCTTGAATCTTTAATGGAGGCGTTGCGTTGCCTGCCGGGCGTTGGCCCGAAGTCTGCGCAACGTATGGCATTCCAACTGCTGCAACGCGATCGCAGCGGCGGAATGCGGCTGGCGCAGTCTTTAACGCGTGCGATGTCTGAAATCGGCCACTGTGCCGATTGCCGTACGTTCACTGAGCAGGAAATCTGTACGATTTGCGCCAATCCACGGCGTAAAGAAAACGGCCAGATTTGCGTGGTGGAAAGCCCGGCAGACATTCACGCGATAGAACAAACCGGTCAGTTCTCTGGTCGCTATTTTGTGCTGATGGGTCACCTGTCACCGCTTGATGGCATCGGGCCGGACGACATTGGTCTGGGCCGTATGGAAGAGCGTCTTGAAAGTGAAAACATTCAGGAAGTGATCCTTGCGACTAACCCGACGGTCGAAGGTGAAGCGACGGCCAACTACATCGCTGAAATGTGCGGCCAGTACGGCGTGCTGGCGAGCCGTATCGCGCACGGTGTGCCGGTCGGTGGCGAACTGGATATGGTGGACGGCACCACGCTGTCACATTCCCTCGCCGGGCGTAATCCCTTCAAGTTCTGACTGTTATGGATCGGGCGCAGCACAGCGCGCCCGGTTTACTTTCTCCTGTCCTGCTGAATTTCTTCTAAATTATTTTGCCGCATGCTTGAAAACCCCCGTCCCTAACCCCACTTATTCCTCAACGTCTGATTTGGTCAATAACAGTATCTGGATTGAGGTAATTTGATGAGTATGAAAGGACAAGAGACACGCGGATTCCAGTCTGAAGTAAAACAACTTCTTCATCTGATGATCCATTCTCTGTATTCAAACAAAGAAATTTTCCTGCGTGAGTTAATCTCCAACGCTTCCGATGCGGCTGACAAACTGCGCTTTCGCGCGCTGTCCACGCCTGAGTTATATGAAGGCGATGGCGAACTGCACGTGCGTCTGGCGTTTGATAAAGAAAAACGCACCCTGACGCTGAGCGACAACGGTATCGGTATGAGCCGCGATGAAGTCATCGACAACCTCGGTACTATCGCCAAATCCGGCACCAAAGCTTTCCTGCAATCTGTCGGTTCTGAGCAGGCGAAAGACAGCCAGCTGATCGGCCAGTTTGGCGTCGGTTTCTACTCTGCCTTTATCGTGGCCGACAAAGTGACCGTGCGCACCCGTGCGGCCGGTGCCAGCGCCGACGAAGGCGTGTTCTGGGAATCTGCCGGTGAAGGTGAATATACCCTGGCGGATATCGAGAAAGCCGATCGCGGGACTGAAATCACCCTGCATCTGCGCGAAGATCAGGACGAATTCCTTGATGACTGGCGCGTGCGCTCCATCATCAGCAAATACTCTGACCACATTGCGTTGCCGGTTGAAGTTGAAACCCGTAACGAAGAAGACGGCACTGTCACCTGGGAACAAATCAACAAGGCACAGGCCCTGTGGACCCGTGGCAAGTCTGAAGTCACCGACGAAGAATACGTTGAGTTCTACAAACATATTTCCCATGACTTCAGTGATCCGCTGAGCTGGAGCCATAACCGCGTTGAAGGTAAGCAGGAATACACCAGCCTGCTGTACATCCCTTCACAGGCGCCGTGGGATATGTGGAACCGCGATCACAAGCACGGCCTGAAACTGTATGTTCAGCGCGTGTTTATCATGGACGAAGCCGAGCAGTTCATGCCGAACTACCTGCGTTTTGTGCGTGGTCTGATAGATTCCAACGATCTGCCGCTGAACGTGTCCCGTGAAATTCTTCAGGACAGCCGCATCACCCAGAACCTGCGCAGTGCGCTGACCAAACGTGTTCTGCAAATGCTGGAAAAACTGGCGAAAGACGACAACGAAAAATACCTGCAATTCTGGAAACAGTTTGGTCTGGTATTGAAAGAAGGTCCGGCAGAAGACGGCGCGAACAAAGAAACCATCGCCAAACTGCTGCGTTTCGCCAGCACCCGCAACGACAGCAGCGAGCAGACATTGTCGCTGGAAGAGTATGTGGCGGGCATGGTGGAAGGTCAGGACAAGATTTATTACATCACAGCCGACAGCTACGCCGCGGCGAAGAGCAGTCCGCATCTGGAACTGTTCCGTAAGAAAGGCATCGAAGTTCTGTTGCTGTCTGACCGCATCGACGAATGGATGATGAGCTATCTGACTGAGTTTGATGGCAAAGTCTTCCAGTCTGTCAGCAAGGCTGACGACACACTGGACAAACTGGCTGACGAAAGCGAAGAGCAGAAAGAAGCGGAAAAAGCGCTGGAGCCGTTCGTTGAGCGCGTGAAAACGCTGCTGGGTGAGCGTGTGAAAGAAGTGCGTCTGACGCACCGTCTGACCGATACGCCAGCCATTGTGACCACTGGTGCCGACGAGATGACCACGCAAATGGCCAAACTGTTTGCCGCTGCCGGTCAGGAAGCGCCTGAAGTGAAATACATCTTCGAGCTGAACCCTGAACATGCGCTGGTAAAACGCGCATCTGATGTGGCTGACGAAGACCAGTTCAGTGAGTGGATCGAACTGTTACTGGATCAGGCGCTGTTCGCAGAACGCGGCACGCTGGAAGATCCAAACCTGTTTATTCGCCGTATGAATACGCTGTTGCAGGCGTAATCTGCTGAAATAAAACTGAAAAGGGCGTCGTGAAAACGAGGCCCTTTTTTTATGGTCGCCCCCTAATCTGCCGCGTTAACCCCAGTGCCCGTAGGGGTTGTTCCTTGAGCAAAAGCGCTCAGAATGGTATGGTTGACCGTTTTTCGAGATTCATAAAAATTACATGCAAGGGGATTTACGCAATGCGTATCATTCTGCTGGGCGCTCCGGGCGCAGGTAAGGGTACTCAGGCCCAATTCATCATGGAGAAATTTGGTATTCCTCAGATTTCTACCGGTGATATGTTGCGCGCCGCTGTGAAGGCCGGAAGTGAGCTCGGCAAGAAAGCAAAAGAGATTATGGACGCCGGTAAACTGGTGACGGACGAACTGGTTATCGCTCTGGTGAAAGAACGTATTCAGCAGGAAGATTGCCGTAACGGTTTCCTGTTAGACGGTTTCCCTCGCACCATTCCGCAGGCTGATGCCATGAAAGAAGCGGGCATCAAGGTCGATTACGTGCTGGAATTCGACGTACCTGACGAACTGATTGTGGATCGCATCGTCGGTCGTCGCGTACATCCGGGCTCTGGCCGTGTGTATCACATCCAGTACAATCCGCCAAAAGTGGAAGGTAAAGACGATGTGACCGGCGAAGACCTGATCACCCGTAAAGACGATCAGGAAGAAACCGTGCGTAAACGCCTGGTGGAATACCATGAGCTGACTGAGCCACTGGTGTCCTACTACGGTAAAGAAGCAGAAGCAGGCAACACCCGCTACGTCAAAATTGACGGCACCCAGCAGGTTTCTGCCGTGCGTGATGAACTTGCGGCTATCTTAAGCTGATTTCCGCTGTACCGGTTCTGTTAACGGGGTGACTTAGGTCGCCCCGTTTGTTTTTACACCATCCCCCGCCAGAAATAGTCACAATTCGCATTGATAGCCATTGCCGTTGTTCCGATCGCCTTTGTTTTCGTTACAATGACGTGCGCTTCTTCCTGAGCTACCGTAAACGGGAGCGCCCATGATTTTTCACTCTGGCTTCAACGCCATCAATTTAGGAAATTCAGCATGACGCAGACCAAATTCGGGGTCCTCCTGGTTAATCTCGGAACACCTGAAGCACCGACGCCTAAGGCCGTAAAAAAATACCTGGGTGAGTTTTTGAGTGATATCCGCGTCGTAGATACACCCCGCCTGCTCTGGTGGCCAATCCTGAATCTGGTGATTTTGCCTTTGCGTTCTCCGCGCGTATCCAAGCTGTACAAATCCGTGTGGATGGAAGAAGGCTCGCCGCTGATGGTTTTCAGCCGTCGACAGCAAAAAGCCCTGGCTGAGCGCCTGCCGGGTACGCCGGTTGAACTGGCGATGAGCTACGGCAAGCCGGGCATGAAAGATCCGATCGAAAAACTGCTGGCGCAGGGCGTGACCAAAATGGTGGTGCTGCCGCTGTATCCGCAATATTCCTGTTCCACCAGTGCCGCCGTTTTCGACGGCGTAGCGCGGGTGCTGAAATCACAGCGCCGTCTGCCTTCCCTGAGCTTTATTCGTGATTACGCCACCCATCCGGTCTACATCTCCGCGCTGAAAGCCAGTATCGAACGTTCTTTCGCGCAACATGGCGAACCGGACCGTCTGGTGTTGTCCTTCCACGGTATTCCAAAGCGTTTTGTGGCGGAAGGTGATGATTACGAACAGCGCTGCCGCGACACCGCGCAGGCGCTGACCGATGCGCTGCAACTGCCGACCGGCAAAATTATGCTGACTTTCCAGTCGCGCTTTGGCCGTGAACCGTGGCTGACGCCGTACACGGACGAAACCCTCAAAGGCCTTCCGGCTCAGGGCGTTAAGTCTATTCAGATTATCTGTCCCGGCTTCGCCTCGGATTGTCTGGAGACGCTGGAAGAGATCAAAGAAGAGAATCGTGAGATTTTTATGCATGCAGGCGGCGAGCGCTTCGAATATATTGACGCCTTAAACGACCAGCCGGAGCATATCGATCTGCTGCAACAACTGGTCACTCAGCACTTCTGATGGAAGGCTGAGCTTTTTGAATTTCCTGAGAACAAGCAATGAAATTTCCTGGTAAGCGTAAGTCAAAACACTATTTTCCGGTCAGCGCGCGTGACCCATTACTGCGTGATTCTATGCTGCAGGCGATGCAGCCGGAATCCGAGGGCGGGGCATCCTATATTGTCGGTATCGATCAGACGATGGTGGATATCGAAGCGCGCGTGGATGAAAGTTTTGTCGCCCGTTACGGTCTGACGCCCGGCGAGTCCAATATTCTTGATGATGACATGTCGGAAGCGCTTTACCAGGAACTGATGGCAAACGCGCTGATTACGCACCAGTTTGCAGGCGGCACCGTGGGCAATACGCTGCACAACTATTCCGTGCTGGCCGATGACCGCTCGGTTCTGCTGGGGGTGATGTGTAACAACGTCAGAATCGGTGATTACGCCTACCGCTACCTGTGCAACACCTCAAGCCGTGTAGATCTTAACTTCCTGCAGGGCGTCGATGGCGCAATCGGCCGATGCTTTACGCTTATCAGCGACACCGGCGAACGTACGTTTGCCATCAGTCCGGGCAAGATGAACGGACTGAAAGCCGAAAGCGTACCGGAAGACGTCATCGCCGGTGCCTCCGCGCTGCTGTTGACCTCATACCTGTTACGCAGCAAACCCGGCGAGCCTATTCCGCAAGCCACCATGCAGGCGATTGAGTACGCGAAAAAATATCATGTGCCGGTGGTACTAACGCTCGGGACGCAATATGTGATTGCAGATGATCCGCAGGCATGGCGCGATTTCCTGCGCGATCATGTCTCGATTCTGGCGATGAACGAAGATGAAGGATTTGCACTGACCGGCATGAAAGATCCGCTGATGGCTGCCGATAAGGCGCTGGACTGGGTCGATCTGGTGTTGTGTACCGCCGGGCCGAACGGCCTGTTTATGGCGAGTTATACCGAAGAAGCGTTCAAACGTACCACGCAGCATCCCCTGCTGCCGGGGGCGATTGCCGAATTTAACCAATACGAATTCAGCCGTGCGATGCGCCGTGAATGTTGTGAGCAACCGCTGAAGATTTATTCCCACATCGCTCCCTACATGGGCGGCCCGGAAAAAATCATGAATACCAACGGGGCAGGCGATGGCGCGTTATCGGCGCTGTTGCATGACATTGCGGCGAACGGTTTTCACCGCACGTCCGTTCCCAATTCCAGCAAGCATTCGCGCGAGTATCTGACCTATTCCTCGCTGGCTCAGGTGTGTAAATACGCCAACCGTGTGAGTTATCAGGTGCTTAACCAGCATTCACCACGTCTGACGCGTGGCCTGCCGGAGCGTGAAGACAGTCTGGAAGAGAGTTACTGGGAACGCTGAGTGAAGCGGGCGGGGTGATCCCCGTCCGGCTTTCTGATTATCCTGACTGCACCTGATTACGGCCTGACGTTTTGGCGCGATACAGCGCGTCATCCACACGTTTAAACAGGCTGGTAAAATCTTCCCCCGCTTCGTACTGCGCCACGCCTACGCTGACTGTCAGCGCAGGCATTTCCGGCTGCGATAACTGCTGCACTCTTTCACGCAGGGCTTCGGCAGCGATCATCGCGCCTTCCAGAGGCGTCAGCGGCAGCAAAATCAGGAACTCCTCACCGCCCCAGCGGAAGACCGTATCGCTTTCGCGGATCCCGGTTTCCAGCGTTCTGGCCAGCATCACCAGCGCATCATCGCCTTTGTTATGCCCGTACTGATCGTTGATCGTTTTGAAATGATCGGCGTCCACCAGCATCAGGCTAAAATTATGTGTCCGCTGCGGATTTTGCGTGCGCGCATTCTCCACCAGCTGCATGAACTGACGACGGTTACCCAGCCCGGTGAGCGGATCACGAAGCGCTGCATGTTCCAGTTCCTGCTCAAGCCGTTTTTGCTCAGTGATGTCGTGAATGATGCACAACATCAGCCGTACTGCGTTCAGTTCCACCGGCCCGGCATAGGTCTGGACGTGGCGCAAATTGCCGTCCGCCAGTTTATGCACGAACGTCAGCGGCTTGTGGCCGCCGGGCAGTCGGGCAATTTCATGCATCACCGGCAATACGTCCAGCCCCATCGCATTGATTTCCCAGGTGTGTTTCATGCAGATTTCGTCGCGCGTATAGCCATAGAAACGGGTGGCGGCCTGATTGGCATCGACAATCTGCCCATTATTGGCGGGATCGATTAACAACATCGGGGCGCTGTTGGTTTGAAAGAAACGCTCATAGAAACCACTTTCATCGCGGCGATAGCGTGTGTTGCTGGGAACGGGTACCGGAACATTGGCGGTGGACGTGTGGGCACCTTCGAACACAATGGCATATTCACTGCCATCCAGCGGTATCGATGATAAGCGGCAGGTCAGTGGAAATGCGCGGCCTTCTTTGTGGATCGTCCAGATTTCGACAATCTGATCGCCCTTCGCCAGATTCGGCAAATAGGCATCGAGAGACTGGTGAGAATGAACGGAAAACTGGCCGTTACGCAGCGGCCCCAGCAGGCTGTTGCCTGCCAGCTTTCTGGCGGCGATATTGGCAAAAAGGATGTGCTGACTTTGCGCCGAAACAACCCAGATCGGCGTACTCAATATGTTTAACGTTTCCAGATGGGGTAACGACATTGCGACGACCGATCAATATGTGGCATAACCACAGAATACCGCGAAATGATCTGATTTGGCGTTTTTTATGTTACAGAGGTAAAAGGGAAAAAAACGGGCAATAAAAAGGGCGCAGCCGCAGGACTGCACCCCTGATTCATTACGTTGTTAAGGCGTCATCACACCGGACAAAATGGCCGTTTCTCGTCTTCGGTCATGATGTCGATCTGCAGCATACCCAGCATGCTGTTGGCGATCTCACGTTCGCCCATCACCACGCGATCGGCGCCGCGTTCCAGAATATAGGTCACTTCGTCATCGTAATGCGCGCGGGCAATAATTTCGATATTTGGCCGTTTGGTACGGGCTGAAGCGACAATTTCTCCGGCTTCGTAACCGTTAGGAATGGTCACCAGCAGCCAGCGCGCGCAGTCGAGACGCGCCAGATCCATGATTTCCTGATTGGCCGCGTTGCCCAGCACCGTACTGATACCTTGTTCGCGCAGCGCTTCAACGCGCGGGCGGGAGTTTTCAATCACCACCAGCGGAATACCGGCGGCCTGAAGTTTCTCACCGAGCAGGCTGCCGACGCGGCCATAGCCGACCAGCAGCGCGTGATTGCACAAATCGAACGGGATTTGCTTCTCGTCTTCCACCGCTTCTTCGACGCTCTGATCTTCGATGGTTTCTGTTTTCGCCAGATATTTTTCCAGCAGCGTAAACAACAGCGGGTTAAACATTATCGACAATATGGCCCCCGCCAGTACCAGATTGCGGCCATGCTCGGAGAGCAGCCCCAGTGAAATCCCAAGGCCGGCAAGAATAAAGGCGAACTCACCAATCTGCGCCAGGCTGACGGAGATGGTCAGCGCGGTGCGTCTTGAGTGCCCGAACATCATCACCAGCAGGAAGGCAGCGATGGATTTACCGAATACGATAATCGCCAGGGTTGCGATCACCGTCAGCGGCTCGCGCACCAGAATCATCGGGTCGAACAGCATGCCCACCGACACGAAGAACAGCACCGCAAAAGCGTCGCGCAGCGGCAGGGTGTCGTGCGCGGCACGCTGGCTCAGTTCGGATTCGTTCAGCACCATCCCGGCGAAGAACGCACCGAGTGCGAACGAGACATCAAAGATTTCAACCGCGCCGTAAGCGATACCCAGCGCCAGCGCCAGAACCGACAGTGTGAACAGTTCGCGTGAACCGGTGCTGGCGGTTTTCGCCAGGATCCACGGTACCACGCGGCGTCCGACCACCATCATCAGCACCATAAACGCGATCACTTTACCGATAGTCACCGCCAGGCCGGTCAGCAGTTCCACCGGGCTGGAGTGATGACTTTCCAGCATACCGCTGAAGGCCGGAAGCAGCACCAGCGTCAGCACCATCACTAAATCTTCAACAATCAGCCAGCCGATGGCGATTTGCCCGCGCTGACTTTCAATAAGTTGCCGTTCTTCCAGAGCGCGCAACAGCACCACAGTACTGGCGGTAGACAGGCAGAGCCCGAACACCAGCCCGGTGGCGAGGTCCCAGCCCATAAGGTGTGATAATCCCATCCCAAGCAGCGTCGCTACCGCGATTTGCGCTACAGCGCCGGGAATGGCTATCGCCTTTACGGCCAGTAAATCTTTCAGAGAGAAATGCAACCCGACGCCAAACATCAGCAAAATGACGCCAATTTCAGCCAGTTCGGGAGCAAGAGAGGTATCAGCAACAAAGCCAGGTGTGAAAGGTCCGGCCAGCACGCCCGCGGCGAGATAGCCAACCAGAGGAGAAATACGTAAACGATTGGCGATCATGCCAAAAAGAAAGGCCAGTACCAGGCCACCGACAATCGTGGTAATCAAGGGCGTAGAATGATGCATTCAGACTCCTTCTGGTGATGCACAAAGCAATGTGTTGCAGATTGTTTCTAAGTTTATGGTAAAAATCGTTCCGGCGTTGAGGAATTTTGGCCTTTTTTGCAGTAAATCCCCCGCAGACAACAAAAAAAATCCCAACGGATGATTTAAATGGGTTTTATCCGACAAAGCTCAAGGGGAGAAGGGGTAAGAAGCCGCCGGCATTTGGGTTGCCGGCAGCGAAAGGCAGGCTATCAGGCGCGGTGATTTTCCAGATTCGGCAGGAAGGCGGTGAATATCCCAAGCAACGGCAGGAAGGCGCAAATCTGATACACCAGCTCAATGCTGGTGATGTCTGCCACATACCCCAGTACCGCAGCGCCCAGACCGCCCATACCAAAGGCCAGCCCGAAGAACAGCCCGGAAACCATACCGACTTTTCCTGGCATTAACTCTTGTGCAAACACCAGAATCGCCGAAAATGCCGAGGCGAGGATCACGCCAATAATCACGCTCAGTACGCTGGTCCACATCAGGTTGGCGTGTGGCAAAAGTAGGGTAAATGGCGCGACGCCGAGAATTGACGCCCATATGACGTATTTGCGCCCAATCTTATCTCCCACCGGCCCGCCGATGATGGTGCCTGCTGCGACGGCAAACAGGAAAACAAACAGGTGAATCTGAGCACTTTGCACCGATACACCAAATTTATGGATCAGGTAGAAGGTGTAATAACTGCTGATACTGGTCAGGTAGAAATATTTTGAAAATACCAGTATCAGCAGAATGCCCAGCGACATTGCCACCGTTTTGCGGGGCAGGACGGTGATGTTCATTTTCACCGGCCCGCGCTTTTTGGCGATCTGATTCTGCTGGCGGTACCACTTGCTGATTTGCAGTAACACCACAATGCCCAGTAATGCCGCCAGTGAGAACCAGGCAACGTTGCCTTTACCGTAAGGCGCAATGATCAGCGCCGCCAGCAACGGCCCCAGGGAAGCCCCGAAATTTCCACCGACCTGGAACAGCGATTGCGCCAGGCCATGACGTCCGCCGGAAGCCATGCGCGCCACGCGGGAAGACTCCGGGTGGAAAACTGAGGAGCCGGTGCCGACCAGCGCGGCGGCCAGCAGAACCACCGGGAAACTCTGCGCGACAGCCAGCAACAGCAGGCCGGAGAGGGTGAACCCCATGCCGACGGGCAGGGAGTAGGGCTGCGGGTGTTTATCGGTGTAATAACCGATCAGCGGTTGCAGCAAAGAAGCCGTGATCTGATAGGTCAGCGTGATCATGCCTATCTGGGTGAAGCTGAGCGAAAACTCATTTTGCAGCAACGGATAAATCGCGAGGATCAGCGACTGGATCATGTCATTAAGCAGATGAGAAACGCTGATCGCCGCCAGAATAGAAAACGCAGTCTTTTTGACTGCGTCTTTCTGCGGGCTGTCCGGCGTTGCCGTATTGTCGGTCATGGCGCGTAAACCTTAATGTTCTGTGCAGAGGGGGCCGGGAGATCAGTCGACTTTGGCGATCTCAGCAAACTGGCCTTTCAGTAACCGGCAAAGATCGCCTGCCGTCAGCTCAATATCAAGCCCGCGTTTACCGCCTGAAACATAAATGGTGGAAAATGTCTGCGCCGGACTGTCGATCACCGTCGGCAACAGTTTTTTCTGCCCGAGCGGGCTGATGCCGCCGACCAGATAACCGGTTACGCGCTGCGCGATGGCCGGATCCGCCATGTCGGCTTTTTTCGCCCCGAGGGCTTTCGCCACCTTCTTCAGATCCAGCATGGACGCCACCGGCGTTACCGCCACGGCCAGGTTTTTAGCGTCTCCGTTCAGGGAAACCAGCAGGGTTTTGTAGACCTGACGCGCATCCAGCCCCAGCTTTTTCACCGCTTCATCGCCGAAGTGGGTTTCGTCGCTGCTGTGCTCATACGAATGAAGAGTGAAGCTGACTTTATTTTTTTCCAGAAGAAGTACCGCTGGGGTCATGATCTTTCATCTCTGATTACTTTTTTGTTCGAAAAATCGTCGGCAGTTCAATTCGATGAAATTTAACAATAAAGTATGATTATTAAGCGAGGGAGAAATAGTAGTGCAATGAATGGTTATTGCCAAGACCCAACACAGGTTGTTACCCTGTGCCCGCCGGTGTCGCGTCCGCGAGGGCAGGCACTGTAGCTATAAAAATAAAATGAAATTCCTCTTTGACTGGCCGGCCTTAAAACCCGGCCATTTTTTTATCCTTTCAGCAGCTCCGGCAGGTTCCCCTCGCCATACAAATGCAGCGCGCCGACGGCCACCACGTAATGTCCCGGCGGCAGTTCCAGCAGCAGTTGCTTCCAGCGAATATTTCGCTGATTCATCAGCACGTCGTAAAGATCGCCGCTGAAAGTGTTCGGCAGCTGATCTAACGCCATCACCGGTTTGGTATCCAGCCACCAGCTGATCATGGTTTGCAGCAGCCGGGCGTTGGTATGCCAGTGCGTCAGCGTATCTTCCAAAAGCCCCAGACCGTCGTCGGGAAGTTGCTGCAACAACGCGAACTGTTCCTGCGGTCCCTCCAGCTCAATCACCGGGGTGTTTTGCAGTTTGGCTTTTTGCAAAAGCTGATAATCAATGCCGTAGTTTCCGCGTAACCCGAGGCGCTGGGCCTGAGTGGCCTGCAACATCAGGGCGACCTGCCACGAGGGCAGCGGATTCAGCGTCCACATCGAGACGCCCAGCTCTTCGCACAGGCGTTCTACGTGCAGATAGTGTGATTCAGGAAGGCGTTCCGCCAGCGGCGGAAACTCACCTGACATCGCAAAAGGAGACTCGGTGCCACTGATATCGGCCTCGACGATCAGCGCATCGGCTTTTTGCAGGCGGCGTAATAACTGCGCGGGCAAAGGCTGCATGTCCTGGGTGCCCATATGAATGCTGCCCACCAGATGTAAAAAGCGGTTGCCGGGAAGCTGAATATCAAGGGCGGGATAGGAATACTCGACGGGGAACAGCCTGCGGAGCCAGCTGAATGCCTGATTGAAAAACTTCGCCATATCGCATGGTCTCCCGAAAAATGAAAGACCATGCTAACGCGTCAGCGGTTGAGCGAACAGAGGAAACGTCTTGTTTTTTAGGCCGGTTTTTTCGGTGTGAACCTTAACAGTCGGTTCGCGTTCGCCACCACAGTGATGGATGACAGAGCCATCGCCGCGCCCGCAATCACCGGGCTGAGCAACGTACCGGTCAGCGGATACAGCACGCCGGCGGCCACGGGTATCCCAATCACGTTGTAGATAAAGGCGCCGAGCAGGTTCTGTTTCATATTGCTCAGTGTGGCCTGCGACATCGCCAGTGCATCGGCAACGCCGTGCAGGCTGGGGCGCATCAGGGTAATTGCGGCGGTTTCAATAGCCACATCGCTGCCACCGCCCATTGCGATGCCGACGTCCGCCTGTGCCAGCGCGGGAGCATCGTTAATGCCATCGCCAATCATTGCCACCTGCTGGCCTTTGGCCTGCAAGGCTTTGATGGCATCAGCCTTGCCTTCCGGCCGCACACCGGCAATCACCGTATCGATACCCGCCTGTGCAGCGATGGCCTGCGCGGTGCGCGGGTTGTCGCCAGTCAGCATCACCAGCTGATAACCGAGCTGATGCAGACGCTGCAAGGCGCTGACGCTGTCCTCGCGCAGCGGATCGCGCAGGGCGAACAGCGCAGCGAGGTGCCCGTCAACCGCCAGCAGAACCGGCGTTGCGCCTTGCGCGGTCATTGCATTGAGCAACGCGTCGGTAACCTGAACGTCAATGCCGTTTTCCTGCATCAGCGCCTGATTGCCCAGCAGCAGCGTTTTGCCTTCCGTTTCGCCCCGCAGACCCAGACCGCCGAGCGTGCGGAAGTTCTGCACGTCGGGAATGGCCTGATCTTGCGCTTTTTCGACAATGGCCTGCGCCAGCGGGTGATGCGATCCCTGTTCCAGCGCGGCAGCAAAGCGCAGCGCCTGAGGCTCGCTGATATCGCCAAACGTATGAATGTCCGTCACTTTCGGCTGGCCTTCGGTCAGCGTGCCGGTTTTGTCGAAAACCAGCGTGGAGAGGGTGCTGGCTTTTTGCAGCGCATCGGCATCACGTACCAGCACGCCAAATTCCGCCGCGCGGCCCACACCCGCAGTAATCGACATCGGCGTTGCCAGTCCCAGTGCGCAAGGGCAGGCGATGATAAGCACCGTCGTCACAATCACCAGCGTATACATCAGCTGTGGCTGAGGGCCAAAGAAATACCAGACAGCGCCGCTGAACAGCGCAATCAGCACCACGGCAGGCACGAAAACGGCAGAGATTTTGTCGGCCAGTTTGCCAATTTCCGGTTTACTGCTTTGCGCCTCGCGCACCAGTTTGATGATGCGCGACAGGGTGGTCTGGCTGCCAATGGCGTCTGCACGAAACAGCACGCTGCCATCTTTTACCAGCGTCCCCGCATGCACTTTTTCACCCTGCGATTTCTGCCGCGGAACCGGTTCACCGGTCAGCATGGCCTCATCCATCCAGGCTTCGCCGCTTTGAATTTCACCGTCAACCGGCACACGATCGCCAGTGGTCAGGCGCAGCGTCATGCCCTGCTGAACCTCGGCCAGCGGCAGGTTTTTTTCACCCTGCGCGGTGACCACGCGGGCCGTGGGCGGCGTGAGATCCAGCAATCGCTCAAGCGCCTGAGACGAACGCTGGCGTCCGCGTTGCTCCAGCGCATGGCCGAGATTGATCAGGCCGATAATCATGACGCTGGCTTCAAAGTAAAGGTGGCGGGCCTGCATCGGGAACGCCTCCGGCCACAGGCAGACGGCGAAGGAGAATACCCACGCCGCGCCGGTGCCGAGCGACACCAGCGTGTCCATATTGGCGCTGCCGTGCATCAGGCTTTTCCAGGCGCTGCGGTAAAAATGCCCGCCCGCGACAACCATGATCACCAGCGTCAGAATGCCGACGATTAACCAGCCAGTCTGACTGGCGTCGGTGACCATCATTTCACCGCCGAGCAGCCCCCACAGCATCAGTGGAATACCGGCGGCCAGACCGAGAGCGGCCTGCCAGCTGAAACGGATCATACTGCTGCGCGCGGTTTGTTGCTGGCGCTCGCGGCGTTTGGTTTCATCAATAATAATTTCAGCGCCGTAACCTGCGCGTTCAACGGCGGCAATCAGCGCTGCCTGATCAACGTCACCGCTGACCAGCGCACTGCGTTCCGCCAGATTGACCCGCGCCCGTTCGACGCCGCTGACGCCTTCCAGCGCCTTCTGCACTTTACTGACACAGCTGGCGCAGCTCATGCCGCTGAGTAACAACTGCACGCTCTCATCAGATGCCGGAACAGATGACGCCGCCGCTGACAGGGGTTCCGGCAAAATGTTCGCCTTATCGGTCAGCGGCTCAGATTTTGGGGAGGCGTCCTCCACAACCTGCGCTTCATAACCGGCGTTAACAACGGCATCGACCAGGCTCTGGCTGCTGGCATCGCCTTTGACGATGGCTTTATCCAGAGAGACTTCAACGGCAGTAGTGCCTTCCACAGCTTCCAGCGCTTTACGCGTTGAAGCCACGCAGTGCCCGCAGGACAAGCCTTGCAGCGATAATACGGTCGTCGTCATGATGAATTTCCTCAGGGTTAACTTCACTAAGGACAGAGGATAAACCTTCCAGCAAGGGGAAGGTCAAGCCTGCATTTTTCGCTTTCGCGTTCTTGTTCATTAACAGTTTATTTAGGAATCTCCCTCTCTGATGGATTATCGTTATCTACCTAACTATATAACGGTGGGTAATAAGGGAAAGATAATGGCAAAGATGCAAACAACGTTTCTGCTGATGGCCGGTTTGCTGGTGGCACAGTCCACACAGGCGGCGGAGGATTTTCGTGTGACGTACGCCGGTTCGATGGGCGTGGTAATGGATAAATTTCTGGGTCCAGATTTTGCAAAGCAAAAAAATGTGAATTATCAGGGACAGGGGCAGGGCGCTTACGGCATGGCAAATCTGCTGGCGTCTAAAAAAGTGGTGGCAGATGTTTTCGTTTCTATCACGCCGGGGCCGGTTGAAATCCTGCAAAAAGCCGGGCTTGCCGGGCAGGCTGTTCCGGTTGCCAGCACCAGCATGGTGATCGCCTACAACCCGAAAGGCAAATACGCCGAAAAATTTACCGCGATTAAAGACGGTAAAGCGGGCGCAGAGCCGTGGTGGAAAGTGTTACAGACGCCGGGGCTGCAATTCGGTCGTACCGATCCGGTCAGTGATCCGCAGGGGCAGAACATCATTTTCACCCTGATGCTGGCGGAAAATTATTACAAACAACCGGGGCTGGAAAAAGCGGTGCTGGGGGATGTGCAAAATCCTAAACAGATTTCCGGTGAAGGCGGATTACTGACCCGCCTGGAAGCGGGGCAGGTTGATGCGGCCTCAGGTTACGAAAGTGCCACTATTTCTGCTCACTTGCCGTACATCAAATTGCCCGATGAAATTAACCTCAGTAATCCGCAGATGTCGAAAGACTGGTACAGCAAGGTCACTTTCAGCGTGAAAGACGCGACCGGAAAAGAGAAAACCCTGAGCACGCAACCGCTGGTCTTCTACGCCGTGGTGCTGAACAACGCCCCGCACCCTGAACTGGCCAAAGAGTTCATCCGCTACCTGCAAAGCGCGGAGGCGCAGCAGCTGTTTAAACAAAATGGCTATGACAAACCGAAAGGCGGAAACCTCTAAGTTGCGCGCGTCAGGTCTGGCGGTTCCCGCGCTGGCGTTGCTGCTGGTGCCGTTTATTACGCTGCTGTTCCTGACGCCGTGGTCGGATTTTCATCTGGCTTACGGCGACAGCCACGCGGTGGCGGTGTCTCTCGGGCTCAGTCTGGTGTCGGTAGGGCTGATTATTCTGCTCGGACTTCCGGTGGCTTACTGGCTGGCAAAAACTGCATCGCGCTGGCGTGTTCTGGTGGAAATGCTGGTGTTGATCCCGCTGCTGACGCCGCCGCTGGCGATGGGGATTTTGCTGGTGTCGGTGTACGGACCTTACGGCTCGGTGGGTGAAATACTGTCTGCCATCGGCATGACCCTCAATAATAATGCGCCAGCTTTTGTGTTGGCGCAGATTTATGGCGCGTTACCCTATTTCATTTTATCCGCCAGAGGTGCGCTGGAAGCCGTGCCGAAAGATGTCGAAGAAGCCGGTAATACGCTCGGTGCCTCACCGTTTCAGGTTTTGGTTCGTCTGACATTACCGCTGGCCTCACGCGGAATTGCCGCTGGCGTGGCGATAGCCTGGGTGCGCGCCATCGGGGAGTTTGGCATCGTGATGGTGTTCTGCTACTTCCCGCAGGGCATTCCGGTCAAAATGTTTATCAACCTGCAAAACGACGGCGTGACGTCGGTCTATTCCCTGTTGTGGATCCTGCTGATTGTCACCTTGCCGCTGCCAATGTGGCTGCTTCTGCGCACTAAAAAACAGGCCATTCATTACCGCTGATTTCTGCGAATGGGCATACCAGGCGTATGATGGTGACCTGTTGCGCAAAACCAGCACGTCGTGGAGGCGAAATGAATATCAGTGATGTGGCAAAAAAAACCGGGCTGACCAGCAAAGCGATTCGTTTTTACGAAGAGAAGGGGCTGGTGACTGCGCCGATGCGTGGTGACAACGGCTATCGCCGCTATGCGCAAAAACACATTGAAGAGCTGACGCTGCTGCGACAGGCGCGGCAGGTCGGGTTCACGCTGGATGAGTGTCAGGAGTTGATCGCGTTATTTCATAATCCGGAGCGGCACAGTGCGGATGTGAAAGCGAGGACGCTGGAAAAGGCCGCAGATATTGCGCGGCATATTGAAGAACTGAACGTGATGCGCCAGCGTCTGCTGACGCTGGCGGAATCCTGTCCGGGTGACGACGGCGCCAGTTGCCCGATCATCGACAACCTCAGCGGCTGCTGCCACACCCGTTAACGGCGATGAGGCTCCACGCGCAGCGTCGCGCCTTCCACGCCGGTGATCATCACTTCGTCACCGACGTTGAGCGGCGAAGTACACACCGCGCGCCAGCTGCTGTCACCGACTTTTACACGGGTGAAGTGATTCTCCGCAGGCTCAATGACGGTGGCATAGGTACCGACCATCTGCTGCCCGCGCTGGTTTAATGAAGCATTGGCACTGTTTTTATCCATGCGCTGGTTGAGCCATTTCCACCACAGCCAGGCTGCGATAACGGTGAGCAGTGCAAAAGCCACACCTTGCCATTCCCACGGCAGGGGCAGGATCCAGGTGATTAACCCTACCAGCGCGGCTGCCACGCCGCTCCACAGTAAATAACCGCTCGCCCCGACCAGCTCAGCCGCCAGTAACAGACCGCCGAGCGACAGCCAGAACAGATGCGGCGTCGCCATCAGGTTTTGCAGCATTATTTTTCGCCTTTTGATTCTTTCAGTAATTCAGCGATACCACCAATCGAGCCCATCAGGCTGCTGGCATCCAGCGGCATCATGATCACTTTGCTGTTGTTGGCAGAACCGATTTTTGTCAGTGCGTCGGTGTATTTCTGTGCCACAAAGTAATTGATGGCATGGACGCTGCCGGCGGCGATGGCTTCTGACACCATTTTGGTCGCCTGGGCTTCCGCTTCTGCCGCACGTTCACGGGCTTCGGCCTGTAAGAACGCTGACTGCCGCTCACCTTCCGCTTTGAGGATCTGCGACTGTTTTTCACCTTCAGCCCGCAGGATCGCCGACTGGCGCACACCTTCGGCTTCAAGAATATCGGCGCGTTTCGTACGTTCGGCTTTCATCTGCGCGTTCATGGCAGAGATAAGCTCTGCCGGTGGACGCACGTCGCGAATTTCGATACGGGTAATTTTTACGCCCCACGGATTAGTCGCTTCATCGACGATATGCAGCAAACGTGCGTTGATGTTGTCGCGTTGTGACAGCATCTCATCGAGCTCCATTGAGCCGAGTACGGTACGGAAGTTTGTCATTGTGAGGTTCACAATGGCCTGCTCCAGGTTGCTGACTTCATAGGCTGCGCGCGCGGGGTCGATCACCTGAATAAAGCAGACGGCGTCGATGGCGACATTGGCGTTATCGCGGGAAATCACTTCCTGAGACGGAATATCCAGTACCTGTTCCATCATGTTGATCCGGCGACCAACGCGATCAACGAAAGGCACCACCAGGTTCAGCCCCGGCATCAACGTTTTGGTGTAACGCCCGAAACGTTCGACGGTCCACTGGTAGCCCTGCGGCACGATTTTGATGCCGGCAAAAACCACCAGCACGGCAAGGACGATCAGGATAAGGATTGGAATGGGAATGAGATCAAACATAGATGAAACTCCTGTAAATTGAGTCCTGAATATTCCGGCTGGAACATCCCGATAAAATATCTCCCTGGCGCACTCACCAAACGGTCAGGCGCATGGCGAATTGTCGCACAATTCAATAAGGCTTCGTATTAATAAAGAAGCTTGCTGTGAATGAACATAATGAAAAGGCCGCGAAAAATCGGCGGCCTTTGAGGAGTGCTGATGTCATAAAGCAGGGTGAATTTCTGCTTCCTCTGTCATCAGAAACTGTATTTCACCTGAGCCATGCCTTCCTGATACTGATATCCCTGCTGATGGCTGCCGGTGTAACTGAGTGTTGCCCGCAGATTCGGTGTGAGTTTCACGTCAACGCCAGCGGAATACTCCGCAATATCACGGCCTAACGTATTGCCGGAAACCGTGAATGGCGTGCCGTCATTGCTGTAGACCTGACTGTCGTTGTCATTCATCAATTCCCTTCGGTAGGTCAGGTTCAGATTCGGAGTGACTTCTTTGCCCGCAACAACATAGGTGTTGGAAACGCTGACGCCGATGTTCGGCTGCACGCTGGTGTAGCGATCGGCGTCACCGCGAACTTTCATCTTGCCGATGACTGAATCGAACATTTCATTATTCGCTGACATGCTTTCATCAAAGCCTGAATAATAAACGTTCAGGCCTTCTATACCGATTTGAGGAACGATGCTCATGTCACCCAACGTCAGCGGTAAGCTGGCGCTGAGGGCCGTGGTTATCGCCTCGGCGGACACTGAGCTTTTACCTTCGCCCAGAGAGATGCCGCTGCGGGTGACCTGACGTGTGGTATCGGTAGGGGAGTGCGTATATCCCAGCGAGCCGGACAGCACGATGTCACTTAATTTTTCGGATGCGAACACATTCACGGCGTAGCGACTGGCAGAAGAAGAGGCGCCGTCGGATGAGAGGTCAAAATCCGAGTAATCGACAGAGACGCCTACGCGGGTGGCGTGACTCTCAATATATCCGCCGATAGAAATGCCATTAATATCAGCACTCAGGCCGGAACTGCCGGAACCCTTGCTGGTGTGCGGCATAATCCACATCGCATCGTCACTGAAGCATTGCCCGGACATATCGCAGCCCGATTTAACGAACGGATTTAATGCCCAGTCCACCTGGTGCAGGCTCCATTGCGTGGATTTCTGCAAACCGATAGCCATCAGTTGCGGGTCATAGGCGTGAATATTCGACGGACGCACGACAAACCTTGGCTGCGGCTTAACATCATCAGTCGGATCGGCAGGGATAAGCGGATCAACGGGGTCAATAGGGTCAATCGGATCGACAGGGATAACCGGATCAGCGGGGTCAATCGGGTCGACCGGATTAACCGGGTCTACAGGATCAACCGGGTTAACAGGGGTAACCGGATCAACGGGGTTAACCGGATTAACAGGATTAACCGGGTTTACAGGATTAACCGGGTTTACAGGATTGACCGGGTTTACAGGATTGACCGGGTTTACAGGATTAACCGGGTTTACAGGATTAACCGGGTTCGCCACTGTCGTCAGGGTCACGCCGTTGGCCGCATAAGTCAGCGACTGACTCATCACGTCGTTGCCCACCTGAAGGTTATCGGCAAACACTCCGGTGACGCCGCCCGCGGCGGTCAGAATTTCATACGCCTGTTCAGTGTATGTGCCTGGTGCGAAGAGCGTTTGCACGTGTCCGGCAAGTTCTGCTATTCCCGTAACGGCAAGTTTTGAAGCACCCAGCAGGGGATCGATATCGATGAACAACGTCGCATCCGCCGTCTGGGTGTATTTGCCTTTAACGTTGAAGGTGTTCCCTGCACCCGCCGGGCGTACAAGGCCGCTGTTGGAGACATTTCCGCCAACCGTGCCGTAACCCTGCAATGTGCCGAAAGGATTAACCTCTATATTTCCGGCTAACTGCGCGCTGGCATGCAGGGCATCACCCACCACCAGCGTGCCGTCTTCAACCACTGTTTTTTGGTTGAACGTATTCACCGCATTGAGAACGACGCTGCCCGTGCCTTGTTTAACGAGGCTGCCGGATGTGCCGCTGATGGCGTTATTGAGGATCAGGTTTTCATCGCTGGCGAACCCTAGGTTCCCGCCGGTCATTTTAATTTTGCCACCGGTTAAGGAGTCGGCATTCGTGAATACCAAATCGCCTGCTTTAATCTCCAGTTCATTCATATAGAGATGATTGTTACCGCTTAATGTGAGTTTGCGGGTTCCTTCTTTAATAATCTTCCCAGCCCCCTGACTCTCCATGCTGGCTGACAATGAGGTGTCCATTTCCGGCAACAGACGCAAAGTACTTTTGTTTTGTATATAAATTTTGCCCGTAAAGGCCGATGTATCGCCAAGTAACCCTACGGAATGACTGCCCGCAATAGTGAGTATCCCTTTGCCCGTCAATGAGCCAAAAATGCGGAACATAATGTTAAATGCGGTGTTGTTTCCCACTAACGTTCCGCTGGTGGCGACATTAATGTCACTACGAAGTTTTGCCCCGCCTCCGCCGCCATTGCCGTTCGTGCCTGAAGCGATGATACCGCCATCGAGTACCAGTGTTTTTGAAGGCCCGGATGTTTGATCCACATCTCGCAACTCGAGGGTGGTTCCGTTTCCGACCGTGAAGGAGCCGGTGCTATGACTTAGCAGACTGTTGTTAGCGTTCCATTCCAGTTTACTTTTATTGAACGTGATATCGCCGTCATCAAAAGCGGATGCGTCTAACCTCGTCAGCGTATTATTGACAGTAAGGTGATGGCCGTTTAGCCGGTAAGAGCCAATGGTTGCTCTGTCCGATGTCCCGTAGAGGGTCATCGTACTGTCATTTTGAAGGTTAATCCCCCCAATGCTGACAGCTCCGGAGTGCGTATTAAGCAAACTGCCAGAATTCAGGGTTAGAGTGTTTTCAATACTGTGGCCATACAGATCGAGCACTGCATCTTTCGCGATGGTCACGGCATTCGTCTTCAGACCAAAGGCATGGCTGCCATTGAGCCGCGTTTTCCCGGCGGTTAACAACGTCTCTCCGCTGAAGGTATTATCCCCGGCCACAATGAGCGTACCGAGCCCCATTTTGTTCAGGTGAATATGGGAACCGGAAATGGAACTGTTCAGTGTGGTATCTGAATTAACCAGAAGATTCAGTGTGGAATCGCTTTGAGTTTGCGAGGAAGTAATTTTTGACAGAGTGCTGCTTTTCTCAATATTCAGGGAAGCAATATGGCCGTTCAGATCGAGAACGCCGCCATCTTCTAACATTACGTGTGCTTTGCCGCCAATCGCCTCATCAACGCCCATTTTCAGGGTCATGTCACTTTTCGCTGAAGCCATATTGCTGGCGTTAAAACCACGCACGTTGACCATGCTTTCCAGATCAGAGGCATGGTTGAGGGTGATAATACCGCCCTGGTTATCTTGCGCATCAATGCTGAGATCGCTGTTTTTATCCAGAGCGCTGTTTATCAGCACATTACCCGTACCTGAGAAGTAATAGCCGTTTTGGGCGGCAATCAGCGGCTGGTCGATCGTCAGCGTCTCGCCTGCCAGCGCACCCAGCGCTAACCGCTCGAAATTGCTGAGGTCGTAACCAAAACGTTGCGCCTGATCGATGTTGATCATCCCGGCAGAATCCTGGGAGATATTTGAGATAAATTTCGAAGTGGCGATCGCGCCGTAACCCACGCTCAGGGTGCCATTGCCGAGGGAATCATCAAAATCACCGATAAGGGTAATTCCGCGCCGCAAATCAATGTCGCCCACCCAGTTGGCGTTGTGACTTTCTATACGAACAATGCCGCTGCTTTCCCCGTTCCCGAGGAACAGCGAGTCTCCCGTTGTGAGGTTGCCTTTGATGCCGACTTCGCCATCACCGCCGCCCAGATAGAATGTATCAGCGCCCGCAGTCAGGTTTTGCCCGAAAGTACCCAGCGACAAATAGCCGCTGCTGCCGATATACAACTCATCCTTCAGGCTCTTCATATCAGCGGCAGAGGTGATTGAACCGCTCAGCGCCAGCACGCCGCGGGATGCAGCAGAAATGGTGTTTAAAATGGAAGCAATGCTGCCGGCGTTGTTGCCTGCATCGAGCACGCCGGTTTTTTCGATGATCCAGCCGTCACGCTGTGTACCCAGGCTGGCGAGGGTGTTGACGATCACGCGGCCTTCTGAAATCAGGCTGCTTCCGGTGAGCGCATTGATGCCGGTGAGAAAAAGGGTGCCTGCACCTTCTTTGATAATCCGGCCTTGCCCGCTTAAATCGGCATTGATTTGTACCCTGAATTTGTCATCAGGCGTCACGCGCAGGGTTGAGTTTTTGGTGGTTAAATTCACGCTGCCGTCTAAATAAGCGCCTTCAAGCACGCCCTGAGCATCGCTGCTCGTCTCACCACGGGAATCGACGATCAGAGTCGATTTATCATCAAGCACAAAACGTCCGCGTGCCGTGGCGTTGCGGGCTACGGTGAAACTGGCATCAGTAAGATTGACCAGGCTGTCGCCCAGATCAAAGCTGGCTTTCTCATACTGGGTCGGATCGATATATCCACCGGCATGCAGCGTCAGCGCGCCCTGAACCGCCAGATTACCGGAGGTGATATCCATTCCGCCGCGTGTATCGATATAGCCTTTCAGTGTCCAGGAAGAATCTTTCGTCGCTGGCGCATACACCAGATGCAGCAGCCCGTCGCTCAGTGAGCCGCCGTCGATGAAGTTCCCGAGGAACGTTTTTGGTCCGCTGCCGGTGAAGGTGAAGGTGGACTGCGCGCCGGATTTGGTGGCGGCAATGGTCGCGCCGTTGTCCATATGGATAATGTCATTCCAGCTCAGCGACTGACCGTAGAGATCAAGGATCCCGCCGCGCGTGCCGAAGCCAACCTGCGTCCCCACCAGCTGATCGGCGGCCCCCAGTCGGACGATAGCCCGTCCGCTGCCGATATGCAGGGTTTTCAGCGCGGAACCGCCCACGCGTTGCAGAATAGTCAGGCCGTCGCCAACATTTAATCCGGCCTGATTATTCCCGTTACCGGCAATAATCAGCGTGCCATCGCCAATTTTACGCCAGATATCGCCGACGCCGCCGGTAAGTAAACTGGTGACGACCGCACCCGCGTTGATAATATAGCCCGCGCTGTTTAACCGGCGGTTATTATCGCCGCCGTCGGAAAGAATGTAATCGGAATTAAAGGTTATCGATCCCGCGCCTAAATTCAGGTTTTTTTCCGTGAGCTGGATAGTGCCGCCCGCGCCACCAAATATAAGGTTCTTGTTACTTTTGAAGTCATTATTGACCAATGCGGAAGCGGCGATATCTGTGCGTATTCCGTGGTAAAGAATATCGTTACCATTGAGCGTCAAATAACCTTCGCCACTTTTACTGTCTTGTGCGCCTGCGTAAATAATATCCGAGCTATTTAACGTGCTAATCGCCGCATCGTTAAAGCTTTCCATGGTGTCCAGCGTCCATTGCGGGGCTGTCCTGAAAAAACTCGTCTTTCCGTAGCCTTTCGTTCCGCCACCAGCCGAGTTGATCGCCACCAGTTTCCAGCTCTGAGATTTTGTATCCCATCCCCATACGCCACTGCCACTGTCACCGCCCAGAGTGCCGACATCAAGAGCGGTCTTCTGCGCTTCTGTCAGCGTTATTCTTAGGTTGTATACCTGGCCATTAAGGCTCACGGTTTCAATGATGTTTGTGCCGCCTGCCATTGGCCCATAACCCAGATCTTGAATCGTATTTTTGTCCAGAGCAACGGCAAAAGTCCCGCCACCCACACGGGCAATAACAAGTCCTTTTTTTATTTGCGACGTATCGGTAAATAATTCTGAAGGGGCCGCATCGGTCACGAGGGTGCGCAAACGTGTAATTTTATAATCGTCAGTTGTCTCCACATCATAAGCGCGTTTGGTCACCTCGTTCATTAAGGTGTAGCTTTCGGCTTTCTCTGCACCGCTGAAAAGGGTGGCATCTAATTGCTGGAATCGTTTGCCGAAAGTGAGATTGTCCGTATAACCAACATGGACAGCAGAGGGGGCGACCTGTGCAGAGATGAGCGTCGAAAAACCGCCATCAGCATTCGAACTGAAATCAGGGATTACGTTAAGCGTACCACTCATGGAACCGTCAATATGATAGACCGGAACGTTGACGGCGCCGGGGAAAAATACGCCACGGTTCTCCGCGTAATCCCGGTAAACCTGAACATTGATATCATCACGCATTAAGGCAGCTGACGCATCACTAATTTGCCCCATGAATAATATTGAAGAAATTAATCCTTTTTTAAACTTCATATAAAAAACTCCATGTAAATAATATTACTCATGCTCGATGGATAATAATGGTTTTATTGAATTGTTTTTGTTGACGATTATTTTTCAGGTTCTGCGTTGATCGCTTAATTATTTTGCGAATAACATCTGTCTTCGATGTTTTTAGGGCGGCGAGAATATCACGTGATTGTAAGGATGTATTCTTCTTTAAGAGAAAATAAATACATTCACATATCAAATTAAAAGCGATGAATATATTTTATATTGTGATGGGATATGTAACTTCTTCTTAATATGTGGAAATAAAAAAGCCGGCGCAAGGCCGGCATTTTTAAATTAAAATTCTGATGAATCAGTAAAGCAAGGAATATAACTGACGTCGATATTTCGCAGCCAGTGCATCACCGGTGCCAAGTGCGGCCAGGATATCCATCAGCGTTTTACGCGCCGCGCCGTTAGCCGCGGCTAAATCTTTCTTCAGCGGCGCCATCAGCAATTCCAGCGCTTCTTCGTTGCGGCCAACCTGATGCAGTTGCAGGCTGAGTTTAACAATGAGCTCTGCATTATCAGGATCCTGCGACAGTTCCTGCTGAAGTTGCTGAATTTCCGGGGTATCCGCTGCCTGTTTGAGCAGCTCGATCTGCGCGACCAGCCCCTGATAGCGGGAATCTTTGTCCTGCAACGGAATGGTGGCCAGTATGGCCTCAGCGTCATCACTACGGTTGAGATGAATGTGCGTTTCGGCCAGCAACAGGCCGATATCACTGCGCTGACTGCTCAGTTGCCAGGCCTCTTTGAGCAGGGGCAGGGCTTCAGCCGCATTGCCTGCCTGCAACAGTTCCTGTGCCTGAGCCAGCTTCAGCTCTTCTTCTTTCGGCAGCACTTTTTGCAGCAGTTCGCGGATCACTTCTTCCGGCTGCGGGCCCTGGAAACCATCAACCGGCTGACCGTCTTTAAACAGGTAAACCGCCGGGATCGAACGCAGACCAAACTGCTGAGCGACCATTTGCTGCACATCGCAATCGACCTTCGCCAGAATCAGCTGAGCGGCATATTCCACCGCCAGTTTGTCGAGAATCGGCCCGAGTTGCAGGCAATGCTGACTGCGTTCTGACCAGAAATAGAACATCACCGGCACAGACATGGATTGCTCCAGTGCCTGTTGCAGGTTTGTTTCGTCAATATCAATAATCGTAGGTTGTGCAAGCATGAATTCGTTCTCTCTGACTAAGGCGTTTAAAGCGTTAAAAATGAGATGGGGGCGACTCTTACTGCTTCAACCCCCCGGCGCTTTTACTTAGCTGTTTCCGCGCAATATTTTATCCAGCAACCGGCCGGGCAACAGGCGTTTGAGCACCGTCAGCGCATGGGCGACCAGGGTCACCGGATAACGCAGGCGCGCACGCGGGTTCTCCAAAGCATGGTGCAGTTTGGGTAAAACCGCCTCCGGCTTGAGCGTAAAACGACGGGCGATGCCCGGATTTTCTACCGGCTGGTCAGCTTGTGACTGACTGACGTTGGCGGTGAAATTGCTGCTGAGCGGGCCGGGTTCAATCAGGCTGACCTGAATGCCCGTGCCGTGCAGCTCCATGCGCAGCGTGTCGGACCAGGCTTCCAGCGCGAATTTACTGGCGGCATAAACGCCACGGCGGGGCGTGGTAATCAGCCCCATCACCGAACTGGTCTGAATAATGCGGCCTTCGCTGTGCGGCAGCATGGCGGGCAACAAAAGTTGAGTCAGCTGATGTGTGCCGAACAGGTTGGTGGAGAATTGTTTCTCGAACTGCGCGCGGCTGATGCTGTTCAGCGGGCCGTAAACGCCATATCCGGCATTGTTGAACAGGCCATACAGGCGGTTGCCGGTCAACGCGATCACCTGCGCAGCGGCGTGTATGACGCTCTCTTCATCATCAAGATCCAGCGGTATGGTTTCAAAACCCATCTGCTGAAGTGTGTCGATATCCTGCGGTTTCCGGCATGCAGCCAGCACCCGGTAACCACGGCTGCGCAAATCTTGTGCAGCCACCAGCCCGATACCGCTGGAACAACCGGTGATTAATACTGCTTTTTGCATAACTTTACCTGTGAGGTGTCCCTATTTTTTATGGCTGTGATTTACTAGGGAGTCGGGTGAAAAAGGTAACGTCCTGGTTTTACTCACGTCCCGGTATTATTTTATTTTTCGTATTTTAAACCTAATGCGTCAGCAGCGGCGTGAGTTTTTCAGACATCCAGTCGGCAATAAACGACTGGGCTGCCAGCGCCGGGTGCAAGCCGTCATCCTGCATCCATTCCGGTTTCACGGCGACCTGTTCCATAAAGAACGGCACCAGCGGGATATTCTCCTGCTTCGCCAGCGCCGGATAGATGGCATAAAACGCATCACCGTAGCGGCGGCCATAGTTTGGCGGCAGGCGGATTTGCATCAGCAACGGCTGGGCATCGGCGTGTTTAACCTGAGCGATAATTTGGGTCAGGGTTTGCGAAATGGTTTGTGGCGGAAATCCGCGTAAACCGTCGTTGGCACCCAACTCAATCAGCACCCAGCGCGGATGATGTTGTTGCAGCAGCGCAGACAATCGCGCCAGCCCTTGTTCGGCGGTATCTCCGCTGATGCTGGCGTTAATAATGGTGGGTTTCCCCCCTTCTTTTTGCCATTTTTTATTCAGCAGTGACGGCCATGATTCGGCTACAGGCAGGCGATAGACAGCACTTAAACTGTCGCCAATAATCAGCAAGTTATCAGCAGCAACGGCGCGAAAACTCAATAATCCTAACAACATAAGGAAGGGGAGATGCCAGCGGAAAACGTTCTTGAAGTTCATCATCTTAATAAGCACGTCGGTCAGGGTGAAGGACAGCTCACCATCCTGTCCGGTGTGGAGCTGGTTGTCAAACCGGCGCAGACAATTGCGCTGATTGGGGAATCCGGTTCCGGTAAATCCACCCTGCTGGGCATTCTTGCCGGGCTGGATGACGGCACCAGCGGCGATGTGGTTTTGCTCGGCAAATCTCTCAGTAAACTTAACGAAGAAGGTCGCGCCGCGCTGCGGGCAAAAAATGTGGGCTTCGTGTTTCAGTCCTTCATGCTGGTGCCGACGCTCAACGCGCTGGAAAACGTCCAGCTTCCGGCATTGCTGCGCGGCGAAAGCGACAGCAACAGCCGTCAGCAGGCGGTGCAGTTACTGGAAAGTCTCGGGCTCGGCGGGCGTCTGCACCATCTGCCTGCGCAGCTTTCGGGCGGCGAGCAGCAACGCGTGGCGCTGGCGCGGGCATTTATCGGTAAACCTAAACTGCTGTTCGCCGATGAGCCGACCGGCAATCTGGATCGTGCAACCGGCGAACGCATTGTCGATCTGCTGTTCTCCCTGAACCGCGATGCGGCCACCACCCTGATTCTGGTCACCCACGACGAGCAACTGGCGGCGCGTTGCCAGCGGCGCCTGCGTCTGCGTGACGGGAAGTTGTGGGAGGAAGCATGATCTGGCGCTGGTTCTGGCGCGAATGGCGTTCGCCTTCGCTGCTGATTGTCTGGCTGGCATTGACGCTGGCGGTGGCCTGCGTGCTGGCGCTCGGCAGCATCAGTGACCGCATGGACAAAGGGCTGAGTCAGCAAAGCCGCGAGTTTATCGCCGGTGACCGTGTGCTGCGCTCCGCCCGGCCGATCACCGAAGCCTGGTTGCAGGACGCGGAAAAGCAGGGGCTGAAGGTCAGCCGTCAGCTCTCTTTCATGACCATGACGTTTGCCGGTGAAACGCCACAGCTGGCGGCGGTAAAAGCCACCGATCTGGCTTACCCGCTGTATGGAACGTTGCAAACCGAACCCGTCGGGCTGAAACCTGAGCCGGGCACCGTGCTGGTTGCGCCGCGTCTGCTGGCGTTGCTCAACGTGAAAGTGGGCGACAATCTGGACGTGGGTGACTCCACGCTGAAAATTGCCGGTGTGGTGGTGCAGGAGCCGGATTCGGGCTTCAACCCGTTCCAGACCGCGCCACGGGTGATCATGAATCTGGCGGATGTGCCGAAAACCGGCGCGGTTCAGCCGGGCAGCCGCCTGACCTACCGTTATATGTTTGCCGGTTCGCCGCAGGCGATTCAGATCTATGGCGATGCGATAAAAGGGCTGCTGAAACCCGATCAGCGCTGGACCGGAATGGAAGATTCCGACGGTGCGCTGGGTAAATCGTTGCAGCGCTCGCAGCAGTTCCTGACGCTATCGGCATTGCTGACGCTGATGCTGTCGATTGCCGCCATTGCCGTGTCGATGGGGCATTACTGCCGCAGCCGTTACGATCTGGTGGCGGTGCTCAAAACCCTCGGCGCGGGGAAAAAAGCCCTGCGCAGGCTGATCATCGGCCAGTGGGTTGCGGTGATGGTACTGGCGGGGATTTGCGGCAGTCTGGTCGGTCTGGCATTTGAAGCGGTGCTGATGAAAGTTCTGGCCCCGGTACTGCCTGCGGCGCTTCCTCCCGCCGGTGTCTGGCCGTGGGTGTGGTCGATGGGCGCGATGGTGGTGATCTCTTTCCTGATTGGTATTCGCCCTTATCGCCAGTTACTGGCTACGCAGCCATTGCGCGTGCTGCGTAATGATGTGGTCGCCAACGTCTGGCCGCTGCGCTACTTCCTGCCGGTCATGATTCTGGTGGTGGTTGGTCTGCTGGCGGCGCTGATGGGCGGAAGTTCGCTGCTGTGGTCTTTGCTGGCTGGCGTGCTGGTGCTGTCGTTGCTGCTGGGCGTGATTGGCTGGGGGGCGCTGCTGTTACTGCGCCGTCTGACTTTCCGTCAGTTGCCGCTGCGTTTAGCCGTCAACCGTCTGCTGCGACAGCCGTGGGTGACGCTCAGCCAGCTGGCGGCGTTCTCCATGTCGTTTATGTTGCTGGCTTTGCTGCTGGTGATGCGCGGGGATTTGCTGGATCGCTGGGAGCAACAGCTGCCGCCGGACAGCCCGAATTACTTCCTGCTCAATATCACGAAAGAGCAAATTCCGCAGGTGACGGATTTCCTGCATCAGCATAAAGCACAGCCGGAAACCTTCTATCCGATTGTGCGGGTTCGCCTGACCGGGATTAACGACAAGGTCGCCACCGAGATCATCAAACCGGACGACGCGGGCGGTGAAGCCGTAAACCGTGAACTGAATCTGACCTGGATGGAAGGGCTGCCGGATCATAATCCGCTGGTGGCAGGCAACGGGCCGCCGAAAGCCGGTGAAGTGTCGATCGACGAAGGGCTGGCGGGGCGTCTGGGGCTGAAACTCGGCGATACGGTCACGTTCAGCGGCGATACTCAGGAGTTCAGCGCCAAAATCACCAGCCTGCGAAAAGTGGACTGGGACAGCCTGAAGCCGAATTTCTACTTCATCTTCCCGCCGGGCGCGCTCGACGGCCAGCCACAAAGCTGGCTGACCAGCTTCCGTTATCACGGCGATGACCGCACCATCACGCAGCTCAACCGCCAGTTCCCGACGGTGAGCCTGATGGATATCGGCTCGATCCTGCGTCAGGTGGGGCAGGTATTGCAGCAGGTGAGCAGGGCGCTGGAAGTAATGGTGATTCTGGTGATGCTGTGCGGCGGTTTACTGCTGCTGGCGCAGATTCAGGTCGGCATGCGTCAGCGCCGTCAGGAGCTGATCGTTTACCGCACGCTGGGCGCCAGCAAAAAGATGCTGCATCGCACGCTGTGGTGTGAGTTTGCCGTGCTCGGGCTGGTGGCCGGTGTCGCTGCCGCCATCGGTGCGGAAGCCGCATTGTGGCTGCTGCAACGCAAAGTGTTCGATTTCCCATGGGAACCGAATTACCTGATGTGGATCGCCGTACCGGTGGTGAGTGCGTTGCTGCTGTCGGTCTGCGGTGGCTGGCTGGGTGTGCGGTTACTGCGGGGAAGGGCGTTGTTCAGGCAATATGATTCGTAGTGTTTAAACTCCTCCCCTTTGCAGGGGAGGAAGCCTGAAAATCACAGCTTTTCAATCGCCCATTCAATACCGCTGGCGTATTCTGCCGGCAGCATCGGGATCAGTGCGTTGAGATTGTCTTTCAGCAGGCTGGCGCTGGCGTCGTTGAGATTCAGGTGTCCGACTTTACGCCCCGGACGCACTTCCTTCTCATACCAGTGCAGATTGACCAGCGGCAGGCTCAGCCATGCTTCTGACACCTCTGTGCCAATCAGATTGACCATCACCGACGGCGTACTGACCACCGGTTGCGGCAACGGCAGACCGAGGATCGCGCGCAGGTGCATTTCAAACTGGCTGTAAGATGCACCGTTTTGCGTCCAGTGACCGCTGTTGTGCACGCGCGGGGCCAGCTCGTTAATCAGCAAACCTTCACTGACCACGAAACATTCCATCGCCATCACGCCGACGTAATTCAGTTCGTTGAGGATGGCTGACAACATGCGTTCCGCCTGCTGTTGCAGGGCGGCGTCCGGCTGCGGCAGCGCGACGCTGGTGCGCAGAATGCCATCCTGATGCAGGTTATGGGTCAGCGGGTAAAACACGGTTTTGCCGTCATGACCCCGCGCACCGACCAGCGACACTTCGCCGGAAAAATTGATGCCCTGTTCAACGATGCATTCACCGTAGCAATCCTGCGGCAGCGTATTTTCTTCGCCGGAGCGCAAACGCCACTGACCACGGCCGTCGTAACCGCCGACGCGACGTTTCACAATCGCCAGTTCGCCAATTTCGGAGAATACCTGCGGCCATTCGGCGGCATCGGCCAGTAACTGCCACGGTGCGGTTGCCAGACCGAGCTGATCGAGCAACTGTTTTTGCGTCAGGCGGTCGGCCAGACGCGGGAAGATTTCGCGGTTAACAAACGCATTGTGTGTCGCCAGTTCGCGGGTCAGCGCGGTTTCCGGCCAGCGTTCGATTTCAGCGGTAATAACGCTTTGCTGATACGGCACAGCTTCCGGTTCAGCATCCAGGCCGACGGGAAAAACAGCGATCCCCAGCGGTTCACCGGCCTGACGCAGCATTCTGCCTAACTGGCCGTTTCCGAGCACGCAAACCGGCTTCATGCTTGCTCCCGTGGATCGGGATTATTCAGCACTTCATCGGTTTGCGCGGTGCGCCATGCGGCCAGACTTTTCGCAATCTCAGCATCGTGCAGCGCGAGAATCTGTGCGGCCAGCAGCGCAGCATTTGCCGCACCGGCTTTACCAATCGCCAGTGTCCCAACCGGAATACCGCGCGGCATTTGTACAATGGAATACAGGCTGTCGATGCCGCTCAGCGCAGCACTTTGCACTGGCACACCGAGCACCGGCACCAGCGTTTTCGCTGCCAGCATACCGGGTAAATGCGCCGCGCCGCCTGCACCCGCGATGATCACATCAAAGCCATTCGCTGAAGCCTGTTCAGCGAAAGTGAATAATTTGTCCGGCGTGCGGTGTGCGGAGACGATATCGACATGGAAAGGAATATTCAGCGTTGTGAGGACTTCGGCGGCGAACTGCATGGTCGCCCAGTCACTTTTAGACCCCATAACGATGGCGATTTTTGCCGGGGTAACGTTGGATGACATGTCTGTAAAGCTCCTGTGATTCGGAAATAGAAACTGCGAGGGCGCAAATGATATCATGCTCACGGAGCAAGGAAAACGGTTGCGTCGCCGGAATACGGTGCATTTTTGATGAGAAGTGGCGGGCAGATTTGTATAATCCGGACCACACTATGATGAGCAATCAACACTGGAAACTGAATGATGACGCAGGCTTTACTGGCACCGATTTATGATTTTTTGCACTGTGAAACACCGGCTTTGTGGGTGGATGTGGCGCTGGAAAATCAGGCGGTGATGCTGATTGATCACGCCAACTGTGAAAAAAAAGCGGCGGCCACGGCGATGAGCCTGATGACGAAATATCTGGATCGCACTGAACTGCTGTTTTGCGCGGCGCGTCTGGCGCGGGAAGAACTTCATCATTTCGAGCAGGTGGTGGAAATCATGCAAAAACGCAATGTCACCTACACCCAGCTTTCGCCGTCGCGCTACGCCAGCGGGATGATTAAACACACCCGTCATCATGATGATTTAAATATTCTGGTCGACCGCCTGATTATCGGGGCGTACATCGAAGCGCGTTCCTGCGAGCGTTTTGCCAAAATCGCGCCGCATCTCGATGACACGTTGTCGCGTTTTTACACTTCGCTGCTGCGCTCAGAATCACGTCATTTTGCCGATTATCTGGCGCTGGCGGAGCAATATGCCGGAGGGGACATCAGCGATCGGGTAGAGTTTTTTGGCAGAATAGAAGCGGAACTGATTTTGGCGCCGGATGAGCAATTCCGTTTCCACAGCGGTACGCCGGTGTGCAGCCTTAAAACGGGAAACTGATCAGCTCTACGTTATCGGCGGTGACTTTGACCATCGACCCTTCTTCGTGCCACGCCCCTAACACCACGCGGTGGCCGGTTTTCGCCACAAGCTGTACATCATGGATCGCCGGGCGATGGGTGTGGCCGTGGATCATCCATTCTACGCCTGCCGCCTGCATGTCATTCACCACCGCCTGCGGGTTCACATCCATAATTTCCTGTGATTTCCCCTGATTAGACGCTTTGCTGTTGGCGCGCATTTTGGCGGCAATACCTAAACGCCATTTCAGCGGCAGCATCAGGAACAACTTTTGAATCAGCGGATTATGCACTTTCTTGCGGAAGTTCTGATAGGCAACATCGTCGGTACACAACGTATCGCCGTGCAGGATCAGGACGCGGCGGCCATAAAGTTCGAGGACTTTTTTCTCTGGCAGCAGGGTCATCAGGCTGTCGCGCGCAAAGCGGCGGCCAAGCAGAAAATCGCGGTTACCATGAATGAAGAAGCAGGGAACGCCTTGCTGGTGTAAGTGGTTTAACGCCGCAGCGATGTCTGCGTGTAACGGCTGTGGATCATCGTCGCCAATCCAGGCTTCGAATAAATCCCCGAGAATGTACAGCGCGTCGGCCTGCGGCGCATCTTCGCGTAAAAAACGCAGAAAACCGGCAGTGATTGCCGGTTCCTGTGCGCAAAGATGAATATCTGCGATAAAAAACGTGGTCATCCCGACGTTGATTATTCGCTGACTGTGACGCTTTTGATCACAACATCTTCTTTTGGAACATCCTGGTGCATGCCGCTGCGGCCGGTTTTCACTGCGCGGATCGCATCAACCACATCCTGACCTTCAACCACTTCTGCGAATACGCAGTAACCCCAACCCTGTGCGTTTTTGCCGCTGTGGTTCAGGAAATCGTTGTCAGTTACGTTGATGAAGAACTGTGCAGTGGCAGAATGCGGATCGTTGGTACGCGCCATCGCCAGCGTGCCTTTGGTGTTTTTCAGGCCGTTGTCTGCTTCGTTTTTGATCTGTGCGTCGGTGTTTTTCTGGTTCATGCCTGGCTCAAAACCGCCGCCCTGGATCATGAAACCATCAATAACACGGTGGAAAATTGTGTTGTCGTAGAAGCCTTTACGGCAATAGTTCAGGAAGTTTTCAACCGTAACGGGTGCTTTGTCAGCAAAAGTTTTTACTACGATGTCGCCGTGGTTGGTGTGGAAAGTGACCATATTAATCATCCTGCTTATGTTGATGTGTGCTCTCAGTAAGAGCCGCTACTATAGCCTTTTCTTATACCATAACTCAAAAGTTGCCGTCAGCAGGCGGTTTGTGAGGACTAAAGCCCGTCCGGCGGCCTTATGCCGTTTCGGTGAAGGCGTTTTCGTTATATTATGAGCCCGAGCGTCGCGAAAGCGCGCAACCATCATTTTCTACGCCCAACACACGGAATAGCCTGATGCTGAAGATTTTTAATACCCTGAGTCGCCAAAAAGAGGAATTCAAGCCAATTCATGCCGGTAAAGTCGGGATGTACGTGTGTGGGATCACTGTTTACGACCTGTGTCACATTGGTCATGGCCGGACTTTTGTGTCTTTCGACGTGGTGTCGCGTTACCTGCGTTACCTCGGTTATGACCTGAAATACGTACGCAATATCACTGATATCGACGACAAGATCATCAAACGTGCCGCTGAGAATGGCGAGAATTTCTCCGCACTGACCGACCGTATGATCGCTGAAATGCACAATGATTTTGCTGCGCTGAATATTCTGCCGCCGGACGCCGAACCGCGCGCGACGCAGCATATTCAGGAAATTATCGAAATCGTGCAGAAGCTTATCGACCGCGATCACGCTTATGTGGCCTCAAACGGCGACGTGATGTTCTGGGTGGAAAGCGATCCTGATTATGGCCTGTTGTCCCGTCAGGATCTCGACCAGCTGCAGGCGGGCGCCCGCGTGGAAGTGGAAGCCAATGTAAAACGCAATCCGATGGATTTCGTGCTGTGGAAAATGTCCAAGCCGGGCGAGCCGAGCTGGACGTCACCGTGGGGCGAAGGCCGTCCGGGCTGGCATATCGAATGTTCTGCGATGAACTGCAAACAGTTGGGCGATCATTTTGATATCCACGGCGGCGGGTCTGATCTGATGTTCCCGCACCACGAAAACGAAATTGCGCAGTCCAGCTGCGCGCACGACGGCCCGTATGTGAACACCTGGATGCACTCCGGCATGGTAATGATCGACCGCGAAAAGATGTCCAAATCGCTGGATAACTTCTTCACCGTGCGCGATGTGCTGAAATATTATGATGCCGAAAGTGTGCGTTACTTCCTGATGTCTGGCCATTACCGCAGCCAGCTGAACTACAGCGAAGAGAACCTGAAACTGGCGCGTACTTCGATGGAACGTCTGTACACCGCACTGCGCGGGACGGATGCTGCCGCAACGCCAGCCGGTGGTGACGCTTTCGTTGCCCGTTTCCGCTCCGCCATGGACGACGATTTCAATACTCCGGAAGCCTACTCCGTGCTGTTCGATATGGCGCGCGACATCAACCGCCTGAAAGCGGAAGACCTGTCGGCGGCCAACGGTCTGGCGGCAGAACTGCGTCAGCTGGCGGGTGTGCTCGGTCTGCTGGAGCAGGATCCGGAGCAGTTCCTGAAATCCGGTGCGCAGGCGGATAACGACGATGAAGTCGCTGAAATCGAAGCGTTGATCAAACAGCGCAACGATGCCCGCGCCAGCAAAGACTGGGGTATGGCGGACAAAGCGCGTGACCGTCTCAATGAAATGGGCATCGTGTTAGAAGATGGTGCGGCGGGCACCACCTGGCGTCGCAAGTAATCTCATTGCTACCTGAAATGACACCAATGGCTCCCAACCGGGGGCCATTTTTATAAGGATTGTCCTGTGAGCAACATGCTTCTGACGTATCAGCCTCCGTATGACTGGCAGTGGATGACGGCGTTTCTCGGCGCGCGGGCGTTGCAGGGCGTTGAGCAGCAGGACGGCGATGATTATCAGCGTACCCTGGCGGTGTTACACAACGGCGAGCGGCTGACCGGCTGGCTGCGCTTGCGGCCCGTACCGGCGGAAAATCGCGTTGAACTGGAACTCTCACCGTCGCTGGAGCCGGCTGCCGAAAAGGTTGCGCAGCAGGTGCGGCGTTTGCTGGATCTGGATGCCCGACCCGACGTGATTGCCGCCGGGCTGGGGGCGCTGGCGGACAATGCGGCGGGACTCAGATTACCGGGATGCGTTAACCGTTTTGAGCTGACGGTCAGGGCAATCCTCGGGCAACTGGTCAGCGTAAAAATGGCGGCGACGCTTGCCACCCGGCTGACGGAAAAATGGGGCGAACCCGTGAGCACGCCGTTTGCGGCCCTGACGCATCTGTTTCCGTCTCCGGCCGCTATCGGGCAATTAACGGTGGATGATTTGCGCGGTATCGGCGTGCAGGCCAAACGCGCAGCCTGTCTGATCGGGCTGGCGCAGGCGGTCGAAGCAGGGGAGTTACCGCTAGATACCATAACCGATGCGCAGGAAGGGATCCGATTGCTGCTGGCAATGCCTGGCATCGGCAGCTGGACCGCCAGTTATGTCGCGATGCGCGCCTGGTCGGCGCCCGACGTTTTTCTCGGTGGGGACTATCTGATTAAGCAGCGTTTTCCGGGGATGACACCGGGTAAAATTGCCCGTTACGCCGAAGTCTGGCGGCCATGGCGCACTTATGCCACGCTGCATTTATGGTTCAATAATGACTGGCAGCCCGATACGCCTTAGTGAATGCCGAAGTAACCGGTGTTGAGCAGTTTTTCCAGTGAGGTTTCCGGGGCAATGGTATCGCCGCCGACCAGATCGATGCCAATGCCGGTGAGTTTATCCAGAGTCTCATTGATATCCGCCGGGCCCGCCAGCGTCTGCGCGTTTAAGCGGTGAGTGTTGCCATGCAGGATCGTCACCAGCACTTCATGCATCTGGTTGTAGTGGATCTGTGCCATAAAGCTCGGATCAATCTGCACGTAATCCACCATATTGGCCTTTAACTGGTTAAATTCGAGCATATTTTTGCCGATATTCTGCACCACGATCTTACATCCCTGCTGACGGATACCGGCGATGAATGTCCGCAAATCGGGATGCTTGAGCAAGACGGCATCATCAATCATCAGGGTGAACGACGACAGCGGCAGCGGCGTGGTCTCCAGCAGATGCAGCAATTCATCACGCAGCGCCGGTTGCAACAGACCTTCGGTTGAGAGCGGGATGGCCACACAAATGCCTTTATTGGCGATGCCTTGTCCGTAATCCAAAAGCACGCGCCGTAACAGCCAGCGGTCAACGTCCGCCATCATGTCGTAAAAATGGGCGGCCTGCAGGAACAGCGCTGCCGTTTGCACTATCTGATTGGGGATCGCCAGCTGTACCGATATCTGATAGAAACACACTGACAGCGGCGTTTTCGGCGGGGATGCGGCGCGGCAATGCAGCGTCAGCTGATTTTCGGTGAGAATGCGGGTGATATCTTCCGGGCGGAACAGCGCCGTGTGTGAAGACAGTTGCAGTTTTTGCCGCGATTCATAGGTAAAGACCCGGCCGCGCCCGTTGTGTTTGGCGGTGTAACAGGCGACGTCGGCCTGCGCCATATATTCGCTGCCGCTGATCCTGGCATCGTTAATTTGCGTCAACCCGGCGCTGGCGCCGATGCGGTAAATCTGCTCTTCCCAGATAAACTGGAACGCGTTGATTTTGTTCACCAGTTGCTGAAGGGTTAACAACCCCTGTTCCAGCGGACAATCAAACAGGATCAGTGCAAACTCATCGCCGCCCAGGCGTGCCAGGCGGTCGCTGTTACGGATGTGATCCTGCATCAGCGTGCTCAGCTGGCGCAGCAGTTCATCCCCCGCCGCGTGGCCCGCCGTGTCATTGATCGCCTTAAACCGGTCGAGATCGATAAACGCCAGACTGTGCGGCTGCTGATGTATAGCGGTCAGGCTCAGTGCTTTTTTCAGGCTCTTTTCAAAGCTGCCACGGTTGGCTAAACCGGTGAGTAAATCATGTGATGCGCTGTAGCTGAGTTTGCGCATCAGTTCGCGGGATTTACTGACGTCCTGCAACACCAGCACAATGCCAATGGGTTCATCTTTTAGGGTGCGCAACGGCGAGACGGCCAGCTGGACGTCAAACATGCCGGTATTGTGGCCGTGCAGCACCAGAGACTGTTCAACGGAGGAGTGCAAATTTTCGTTGATATCGAACTGCTGCAAATTACCCAGCAGCGGCCCCTCCGGCCCTTTGGTGATGTGGACAATGCGCCCGACCGGCTGACCCTGTGCCTGAGACTCTTTCCAGCCGGTCATGTTCTCGGCGACCGGATTCATGAAGGTGACGTTCAAATCCCGGTCAGTGGAGATCACGGCTTCGTTGATGGAATTAAGCGTGATGTGCAGCAGTTCTTTTTCTTCATGCAGCGCTTCGGACAGCCGCTTGTTAGTCACTTCGGTGTGTTTCAGCTCGGTAATATCTTCGATTTGCGAGATGAAATAGAGCGGTTTCTGATCCTCATCACGCACCAGGGAGACGGCCAGCAGCACCCAGACCATTTCACCATTGCGGCACAGGTAGCGCTTCTCCATGGTGTAGCTCTGAATTTCGTCATCCAGCAATTGCTGGAGCAAGGCGAGGTCTTTACCTAAATCTTCCGGATGAGTGATGTCCTGAAAAGATAAGGTTTTCAGGTAGTCGGCTTCATAGCCCAGCAGCTTACACAGCGATTTATTCACCTGCAGCCATTTACCCTGCGGGGAAACCAGCGCCATGCCGATTGCCGAGTATTCCATGGCATTGCGAAAGCGGTTTTCGCTCTGCGTGATATGTGACTTTTCGGTACGCAGGGTGTGCATCGCCATCGCCATCGCATTGGCAGGCAGCAGGATCAGTAAAAGCGGCAGGAAGATCAGCCCTTGCGGGATCTGTATGGCATGGGGCTGGACGGTGATAATACCGCTGGTTTGCAGCAGGGCGATCATCAGCGTCATCGACAGGAAAATAATAAAGGCTTCAAGGCGCGGCAGGCGGATAGCTGACCACAGCAACGGAATAGTGATAAAGGCAAAGGTATAAGGCAGCCATTTAAGCGCCATAAAACCGAGCGCCAGCGTGATGACCAGTGTGGCAAGCAGTTCAACAAGACGACGTGATGTCAGAATTTGTTTGAGGTAGCCGCGCTGATAAATCAGCCCCAGCGGCGTCAGCGCGAGGATAGCCACCGCTTCTGACATATACCAGGTGGCAAAACGATCCTGCAATTCCGCCGCGGTGTGGATGTGCAGAATGAACAGCATCATAAACACTGAACTTACCAGCGGGCAGAAGATCACCGCGATCACCAGAAATTTGACCCAGTGGCTCAGGCCGGAAAGCGGATCTTGTGCCGGTAACGCGCGGCGCAGCAGCAAGGCGCAGAGCGTGGCTTCAATCAGATTATTCACCGTGTAGGGCAGGTAAAGCAGCACCGGCGTACCCGCGATAAAATGCGCGGCAACAATGCCCAGCGCCGCAGCGCAGAGCAGCGGGATCCAGTCGAGATAGCGGTGATGAAACAGCACCGGGATCAGCAACGCCGTCGGCAACCACAATCCGGCCAGACTCGAGGTTTTTTGAATGATTTCCAGGCAGGCAAGGGCCAGCAGACAAATGGCAATGCCCGTCAGCAGAGGCACCTTCCAGTTGACCTTTTCCGTAAAGAAAGTGGTCTGTTTTATTTTTTCCACGGTGCAAACCTTTTTCTGACTGGCCGTGAGTGGCAGGCAGTAACGGTGAAACTTGTTTTTTCTGTTATTAACCGCCGCATCACCTGAGACAACGTCTGTTAAGACGGCATTCTTCGTGTCGGAGGGATATCTATTTTTTTAGGATTATTAGTATGAATTCTACATCACTCTTACAGCGATAACGAATAATCAGTAGCAGAAATCAAACGCGTTTTTCAGCGGGTATTATCGGGAAAATTCTGCGGGAAAACTTTTACCGGCCCGCAGGCCGGAAAAGAGGTTTAGATCAGGAATATAGTGGCGAGGCCGAGGAAGATAAAGAAGCCGCCGGTGTCGGTCAGTGCGGTAATCATCACGCTGGAACCGATGGCGGGGTCGCGGCCCATGCGGACCATCGTGAGCGGGATAATGACACCCATCAGCGCCGCCAGCAGCAGATTGAGGATCATGGCCAGGGTCATTACGCCGCCCATCTGCCAGTCGCCGTACAACAGCCAGGTGACGATACCCATCAGCCCGCCCCAGACCAGACCGTTAATCAACGCCACGCCAAGCTCCCTGAACATCAGAAATTTCAGGTTCCCTACCTGAACATGGTGCAGCGCCAGACCGCGCACGATCATCGTGATGGTCTGATTCCCGGTGTTACCGCCGATGCCCGCCACAATCGGCATCAGGGCGGCGAGCGCCACCAGCTGCGAAATCGTGTGTTCAAACAGACCAATCACGCGCGAAGCCACAAAGGCGGTACACAAATTGATAGCCAGCCACGCCCAGCGGTTGCGTACCGCTTTGCTGACCGGAGAAAAGACATCCTCTTCCGGGCTTAACCCGCCCATCCGGCGCAGATTGCTGTCGGTATCGTTGTTGACGAAATCAACGATCTCTTCCACCGTCAGCCGTCCCATCAGCTTGCCTTTTTTATCCACTACCGGCGCGGTGATCAGGTCATAACGTTCGAACGCGCTGGCGGCGTCTTCGGCTTTATCTTCCGGCTCGAAGCTGGTGAGATCGGTAATCATCACGTCAGCGACTTTCGTCTCCGGCGGATTGAGTAAAATGGTGGTCAGCGGCAATTCGCCAAGCAGCGTGTTTTTGCGGTCAGTGACAAAGAGCTTGTCGCTGGCCTGCGGAATGATTTTGCGGGAGCGCAGAAAACGCTGAACGGCGCCGAGCGTGACGTCCGGACGGACGGTCAGCAGCTCGAAATCCATGATTCGGCCAACGCATTCTTTGTTGAACTTCATCACTTCGCGGACTTTTTCCCGCTGCTTTGGCTCCAGCGAGGTCAGCACTCGGCCAGTCAGGTCACGGGGAAGATATTCTGCCAGATACACCTGATCGTCTACATCAAGCAGCGACATGGTTTTCAGCAGGTCTTTGTCGCTCATCTCTTCAATGAGGCTGTCCCAGACGGTTTCGGAGACTTCGACCAGTGCTTTACCGCGCGCTGCCGGTTCGACCAGACGCCACAGCGCCAGACGTTCGCGGATCGGCAACGCTTCCAGGACGTCAGCGACGTCGGCTGCGTGGAGTTTTTGCACCCGCGAGCTGAGCTCTGCGGTGTAATCCATCAGTTGCGCGCGCGTGGCGTCATCAACGTCAGGTTCCTCGCCCAGAATACTGTCGGCGAGGTCATCGGTGTTCAGAAGGAGATCGAGGATCCTGCTGCGGCTTTCGGCCAGTTTCTGGCCGTAGTTTTTCGGTTTTTCACCCGACATTTGAGATCCTTAGTCCTTTGAGTAACGGCAGGTTTTCAGCGTACCGGTACAGGTTTTTTCCGGCGTCTGTTGCTGTGGCCCCACTGTCTGCGTATCGGTCTGCGTTTGCTTTTGATTCTGGTGATGCGAATACGCGCCGAAAGCGGAGTAAACCAGTCGCCCGAACAAAATAATGAAGCTTACCGAAAGAACAATTTTCGTCATCTTGATGTTGGATTTTCGAGACATAGTCGTGTCGGCTCAGTGGATCTTTGCTCCGGTAGAAGTGATGAAAGAGTGTAAATGATAACGTTTACAATATAACGCACAACTAAACGACGCTCCAGATAAAGGAAAAATGCAAAAAGTGCGGTTTATTTTCACCGGTAAGTAAAGTCGCACGATAACTTTACCATTCAGACAATCTATACGTTTAAAGTTAATCTCATGGATTTGAATGTATTTATTATTTGGTTAATCACGTGCGAAATTGTTTGAGCTTCATTTAGCGGATATTTGGAAGAATGTGTTTATTGATCAGCATCAAGAGCATTAATATAAAGCCGATTAGAATTCAGCCATAATTTGTGATTCATGACACCAACCTCCGCTGTTTATATTCTTTCTGCGTTTTTCAGTGAAAAGATGTTTATGCCGATAACTGCGCGCGGAACCCGTTGTCACTGTCACCCGGCGTTTTACACACGCCCGTTTCATCCTGACACCTATACTGCGTCATGACTTTCATACGCGAAACTTACGATGGATCCGATGCAAAAACTCTTCTCGTGGAATGAACTGCGCCATAAATGGTGGGGGCTTCCGATCTTCTGTGCGCTGGTGCTGATCCCGCTCAGCTCGTCGCTTTCTCCGATCATTTTCTTGCCGGAAGGTCGCACCTATCTGATTTACATGCCGCTGGCGACCTGTGTGGCCTTGCTGATGGTGTTTGACTGGGCGGCATTCCCCGGCATTGTGCTGACGCTTTTCCTGCGCTACTACCTGCGCGTGGGCGCGGAAATGGGAACGTTGATGACGGTGATTTATTTCACGTCTCTGTTTCTTGCCTGGCTGGGGTACCGCTGGCAGGCGGGAAGCCGCTGGTCTGCACCGCTCGGGCTGATGAATCAGGCCTGGGTGCGTGTCGGCTGGCTGCTGATTTTCCTGACGTTCTTCTTCATTATTGTGCTGCAAATTGTCGTGGAAAGCGGCCTGCTGCCAGAATATCTGGGGATGGCGACACGCGATTTCATGACGCTGCGCACGCTTATCAATCTTCAGGCGATGATTCTGGGTATTCTGCTCAACTCGCATCTGATCTATCTGATTATCCGCATTATCCGCCGCCCGCGTTACTGGCGCGTGTTGCGCATGATGTTGCGAAAACAATGTGCGCCCGGTGTGAAACCGGCTGAAATGGTGCTGTGGTTTATTGTGCTGGGCACAATGGTGGCGCTGCTGTGCATTCAGGGGCTCAGCGAGCCTTTCATGAAAATCCTGCTGAGTGATTACACGCTGACGTTGCTGTTCCCGGTGTTACTGTTCGGTGCACTGCGCTATGGCTATTACTTCATCAGCATTGTCTGGACCATCACGCTCACCATTTTATTCCATTATTATCAGGGTTTTATCTCTGAAACTAACTTTGTCCATAATCTGGTTTTCGTCTCCGCCCTGATGCTGGTTTATACCATCACGCTGTTGCTGATGGCGGTGATCTCCTCCCGCCAGCGGCTGCTGATGAAAAAATTCAAAGCTGCCGCATTACAGGATCCGGTTTTCGCCTTGCCGAACCTGCGCGCTTTTAACCGTGATTTGGCGATTTATCCGCGCTCCTTGCTGTGCTTTGTTCGTGTTTCCGATATGGATGTGCTGAGCCGTAATTACGGTATGCAGCTGCGTATTCAGTTTAAGCAGCAACTGGCGATGGGGCTGAAGCCGTATCTGCAGCCGGGCGAAAAAGTGTATCACTTACCGGGTTACGATCTGGTGCTGCGGCTTAACAGTGAAGACGTGGAAGGCAAACTCCAGCAACTGTATGAGTATGTGGAAGATTTTCGTCTGATCTGGAACGGATTACCGCTCCATCCTAATATCGGTCTGTCTTATTGCACGGTCTACTCACCGGTTGAGCATCTGCCGATCTTGCTGGGCGAACTGAGCGGGATTGCCGAAGTGTCGCTGACCACCGGTAAACCGGAATCGAACAAAAGCGATCACAGCCAGGTGCAGCTGGAAATCAGAGAAAAGGTCGATATGCTGCATAAAATCCAGCGCGCGCTGGATGACGATCGCTTCGTTCTGATGGCGCAACCTATCTCAGGCGTGCGGGGTGACAATTATTATGAAATCCTGCTGCGCATGTTCGATGGCGCACAGGAAAATCTGGTCATGCCGGATAAGTTCCTGCCGGTTGTGCATGAGTTTGGTCTTTCCTATCAGCTGGATATGTGGGTGCTCAGGCACACGCTGATGTTTATCAACGCGAACCGCTCGCGTCTGCCGAGCCTGCGTTTTGCCGTCAACTTTACGCCATCAACGCTGTGCCGCCCGACGTTCACCCGTGATTTCAAAACCCTGATGGCTGAGTTTGAGGTGGAGCCTTTCCAGATCGTTCTGGAAGTGACGGAATCACACTTATTGCAGGACGTGAAATATGCTGACTCAGCCATGCGCGAGCTGCGTAATTACGGCTGCCGGATTGCCATCGACGATTTCGGTACCGGTTATGCCAGTTATGGCCGTCTGAAAGCCATTCAGGCCGATATCATCAAAATTGACGGCAGCTTCGTGCGCAACATGCTGACCAATTCGCTGGATGGCTATATCGTGCAGTCGATCTGTCAGGTCGCCAGAATGAAACATCTGAGCATTGTGGCGGAGTACGTCGAAACCGAAGAGCAGAAGGCAGCCCTGCACGCGCTGGGGGTTGATTACATGCAGGGTTATCTGGTGGGCAAACCTGAACCTTTGGCGTCCCTGCTGGCGTTTCGCAAAGACTGACCTGCAGTTTTCATCCTAAAAATAAAAAACCTCTGACGCCTTCGCGTGCAGAGGTTTTTTTTGGGGGTTTATCGCCGGAAAGGCTTAGCTTTCTGAAGACCCCACATCTTCTTCTTCCAGCATCAGTTTCCAGCCGGTGACGTCATCCCAGTAACTTTGTTCACGTTCGAAATCCAGCTGAACCAGGTTGTTCTGCGCCAGATAACCGGCAGGGAAGCGCAGCGTCCAGTGATTATCATCCGTCGATAACCGCAGAGATTCCGGCGTCGTGGTGGACTGACGCTGGTTATTGAGCAGTGCCCCGAGGCGCAATAGCTGGATCAGCGGAATATAGTGCTTCTTCTTAAACAAATTCAGGCGCGGCAACTCTTCCAGCTTGATCGCTTTACGATGGAAACGCACCAGCGTTGCCAGCAGCGTTTGCTGTTCCTGATTGAACCCCGGCAAATTGGTGTTTTGCAGAATATAGGAAGAGTGACGGTGCATACCGGTGTGGTTGATGCTCAAACCCACCTCATGCAGCATGGCGCTGAATTTCAGCAGTGATTCGAGCTGAGGCTGAACCAGTTTGGTGTTCTGCGCCAGCCACTGGCTGTAAAGCTGCTCGGTGGTTTCCAGTACGCGGCGCGCCTGTTCCCGGTCGATGTTGTAATGCTCGGCCAGGCTTTTCGCGGTACGCGTGCGGATATCCTGATGACGGAAGCGGCCTTCCATTTCATACAGCACGCCTTCACGCAGCGCGCCGTCAGAAAGACGGAGTTCTTTGACCGCCAGCGCATCAAACACGCCACGCAGAATGGCCAGCCCCGGCACGAAAACTGACTGACGATCTTCTGACAGCCCCGGAAGATCCAGCGCGTCGAAGTTCTTAAAGTTCAGCACCGCTTCGGTAAGCATTTCCAGACGTTCAGGCGTAATCAAACCGTCCTTTTCGCCCATTTCCACCAGGACTTCATGCGCGGCTTTAATACTGCCGGATGCGCCAAGCGCATACTGCCAGCCTTGCAGACGGTATTGCCATGCCAGCGTTTCCAGTTTTTGTGCGGCGGCGAGCTGGGCGCGTTTAAAATTGCTGCGGCTGATTTCACCGTTGGGGAAAAACATCTGCGCAAAACTGACGCAGCCCATGCGGCGGCTCTCGGCCAGCAATGGCTCGAAATCCTCCCCGATGACCAGTTCCGTGGATCCGCCACCAATATCGACCACCAGTTTGCGGCCTTTTTCCGGCTGCGTATGCTCCACACCCATGAAAATCAGGCGAGCTTCTTCCTGACCGGAAATGATTTCGATCGGGTAGGGGATGACTTCTGCGGCGCGCTTGAGGAATTCCTCAGCATTCACCGCCTGACGCAGAGTGTGCGTCCCGACGATGGTGACGTTGTTATCCGGAAAACCTTGCAGGCGTTCGGCAAACAAAGCCAGGCAATCCAGCCCTCGTTGAATGGCTTCTTCACTGAGCACATTTTTACTGTCGAGGCCGTCAGCCAGATGAACGCGTTGTTTCAGGCGACCTAAAACCTGTAATGCGCCGTTAACGACGCGCGCGATCACCATGTGGAAACTGTTCGACCCGAGATCGATCGCCGCAATTTCCTGTGGCTTGGCACTCAATGAGCTGTTTTTAAGGGGCATAGTTATGTAACGCTCCAGGGGGTTCAGGCTTGCTGACTCTGTTGTTCCAGATCTTTCAGATAGTCGTAAATCGCCAGCTGCGCACGGACTTTGCGGCGATTTCCGCGTGGAACATACCGGTTGCTCAGTTCTTTATCAATCACTCTGGCTTTGACTGTGTCATTAAACAGCAGCTCCAGAATGTCCAGCACGCGCTGTTTAAGACGCGGATCGAGCAACGCGACGGCCACCTCGATACGGTAATCGATATTACGCGTCATCCAGTCAGCGGAAGACAGGAACACTTTGGCATCGCCGCCGTTTTCAAACACGTAAACGCGATCATGTTCTAGATAACGGTCGATGATACTGGTGACCTGAATGTTTTCGCTAAAACCGGGCAGATTAGGCACCAGTGAACACATCCCGCGGATCAGCAGACGGATTTTCACGCCGACGTTGGATGCCACGTAAAGACGGTCGATCAGCCCTTTGTCCACCAGGTTGTTGATTTTCAGCGTAATACCACCGGTATCGCCGGCCTGAACATTGGCAATTTCCCGGTCGATCAACCGGTAAAGCATGTCACGGGAGTTCTGTGGCGATACCATCAGATGCTCAAAGGACACCGGACGGTAAGGGTTTTCGATAAAGTTGAACACCCGACGTACTTCGTTAGTGATTCGCGCATCCGCGGTGAGCAGCGAATAGTCGGTATAAAGGCGTGCTGTTTTCTCGTTAAAATTCCCGGTCCCAATATGAGCATAGCGGACAATTTCGTCGCCTTCGCGGCGAGAAATAAGAAAGAGTTTTGCGTGAATTTTCAGGCCCGGCGCAGAGAAAATAACGTGTACACCGGCTTCCGTCAGACGTTTCGCCCAGTGAATATTTGCCTCTTCGTCAAAGCGCGCCTGTAACTCAACCACCACGGTGACTTTCTTGCCGTTGTGCGCCGCGTGGATCATCGATTCAATAATGCGCGAGTCTTTGGCGACGCGGTAAATATTGATTTTGATCGACAGCACGTTCGGGTCGAATGACGCCTGACGCAGCAACTCAAGCACGTGTTCAAACGTGTGGTACGGATAGTACAGCAGCACATCCTGCTCGCGGATCGCTGCAAAACCATTGCGGAATTTATCGAACCAGAGATGCCGTAATCTTGGCAGCGGGCGGTTCACCAGATTGGCTTTACCGACATTAGGGAAACCGATGAAATCTTTGAAATTATGGTAGCGGCCACCGGCGATCACTGAATCGTAGTTAGAAATGCCGAGCTTGCCGCGCAGCAATTCGACCATCTCATTGGGCATATCGCGCTGATAAACAAATCGCACGGGTTCGGCGGTCAGACGCTGTTTCAGGCTCGATGACATCAGTTCCAGCAGGCTCGATTCCATTTCCGTGACCAGATCGTATTCGGCGTCACGGGTCATTTTCATCGAATAGGCGTTCAGCGCGTCGTAATCGAAGAAGCCTTTGAAAATGTCGTCCAGACAATAACGCAAAATGTTGTCCAGCAGGATCATTGGCTTACGGCGGCGTGGCGCTTCCGGCGGCAGATTGACGAAACGCGGCACTTTATCCGACGGGATTTCCAGCAGAGCGTAATGGATCTCTTCGCCACGGATAATTTCGACCGCCAGATAGGTGTAATCGTCTTTCAGGAACTGCACCAGATTGGTGTCGTGATTGATAAGGATTGGCGTGATAAATTGGCGCAGATGATGTTTGAAGTACTGTCGCAGCCAGAGCTGTTGATTCTCAGACACCTGACGCTCGTTAATCAGGAAAATCTGATTACGCGCCATTTCCAGCAGCAAATCGTTATAAAGGCTGTCGAATTCCTGATCGATGCGCAGCACCTTCGCCTGAATTTTTTTCAGCAAATGCCGGGAAGCGCCAAGAAATCCCTGCTCCTCACTGATGAGGATGCGTCGTTTTAAATCGGCAAACCGGACTTTGTAAAATTCATCGAGGTTGTTGGAATAAATGCCTAAAAACCGCATCCGTTCGATCAGGGGATTACTTTTGTCTGCTGCTTCCTGCAAGACGCGTTCATTGAAGGACAGCCAGCTTAGTTCTTTCTCGATATAAAGCTTTTCCTGACCCATTTTCACTCCGTTCGTTTAGCTTGCAACCTGGCCCATACAGGCAAAATTTTGCCTGAAAACACCGCAATTTAGCTCAACATCATCTTCGTGCCGTTCGCTTTTCGAAACCGTCAGCGTAACAGCAAGCCTTTTGTGTGAGGGGCCTAGTGTCTACTAACAATATTGCGAAAGATTGACAGGAAAGTCCAACATAACAGGGAGAGTTTTAGAAGAAGGAATAAAAGAGGGGAAAATAGGGGAAAAGTCTTACGGATGAAGGACATTCACGCCCTTCACCCGCAGAAAATGAGTCAGGATCCGCTGAATTAAATCAGACTGCGCCTGCGCCAATCACCGCTTCCGGTTTGATCTGCACCGGTTTGGTTTTATATTTCGCCAGGAATTGCGGCTGGAAAATACACATGCGGATGGCGCTGCGATATTCTCCGTTCACAAAGAACTCCTGTTTCAATTCGCCTTCCAGTTCAAACCCTAATTTGCTGTAGATATGGATCGCCTTTTGGTTTTCTTTATCGACGATTAAATACAGTTTATAGAGGTTGAGCACAGAGAAGGCGTAATCCATTGCCAGACGCACGGCGTCTCCGGCGAAACCTTTGCCCTGATGCTGCGGGTCAATGATGATCTGAAATTCCGCGCGGCGGTGGATGTGATTAATTTCCACCAGCTCCACAAGGCCGACAGGTCCGCCCTGGAATTCAATGATAAAGCGGCGTTCGCTTTGGTCATGAATATGCTTGTTATAAAGATCGGTCAGCTCGACAAAGGCCTCATAAGGCTCTTCAAACCAATAACGCATAATGCTGGCGTTATTATCAAGACGATGAACAAACGACAGGTCGTCCTTTTCCAGTGGACGTAATCTGACGCTGTTATTGCTAAACATGGGGTGTTCCTCAAAAAATCAAAAGCCGTTTTACCTGAGGTAACCTTCCTGAAGATGAAATCTGAAACGACTGAGTTTCAGACGAAGGTCGGCGCACAAACGACGTTTAAACGTGCGCCGGGAAGGGGATTATATCGGCTACACTGTAAACAAGTGTCAAATGACAGGAAATAAAAAACCGGCACTGGGCCGGTTTCTGGTGAAATCATCGCGATAAGGCAGATTAATCCGCTGCGTAACCCTGTTCGGGGAGTGGATTATTATCCAGTAAAACCTGATCGTTTTTCAGAGATAAACGTCCTTCAACGAACCAGCTGACCACCAGCGGATAGATATTGTGTTCCTGCGTTTGCACACGGGCCACCAGATCGTTTTCGCTGTCATCACTGAATACCGGCACTTTGGCTTGCAAAATAACCGGGCCACCGTCGAGCTGCTCTGTCACGAAATGCACCGACGTACCGTGCTCATCATCCTGATTGTCAATCGCCTGACGGTGAGTGTGTAAACCGGGATATTTCGGCAGCAGGGAAGGGTGGATGTTGATCATGCGCCCGGCGAAACGCTGGACGAAATCCGCGGTAAGAATACGCATATACCCCGCCAGCACCACCAGATCAGGCTGATAAGCCTCGATGGCATCGGCAAGCGCGATATCAAATGCTGCGCGGTCTTCGTAGGCTTTAACATCCAGGGCATGTGCCGGAATGTCTGCCAGTCGCGCGCGCTCCAGACCGTAAGCGGCGGATTTATTACTGAAGACAGCGCTGATCTGCGCGTTAATTCGTCCCTGCTGGCAGGCTTCTATCAGAGCCTGGAGATTGCTCCCTTCGCCCGATACCAGAACCACAATCCTTTTCATATCAGTACCTGTCTTCAGTCAGTTGATTTACCTGATTATTCAATGATTACGCGTTCAGCGGAATCAGAGGCTTTAACATAGCCAATTTTCCACGCTTTTTCACCATTGTCATTCAGTAAAGCAATCGCCTGGTCGGCAAGCTCTGCCGGAAGTGCCACGACCATGCCCACGCCACAGTTAAAGGTGCGGTACATTTCATGACGGCTGACGTTACCGGTGGTTTGCAACCAGGTGAAGACGTCCGGCCATTCCCAGCTGGATTCGTTGATAATGACCTGCGTATTGTCCGGCAAAACGCGGGGAATATTTTCCCAGAAGCCGCCACCGGTCAGGTGAACGATGCCGTGAACATCCACGTTTTCGATCAGATTAAGGATCGATTTCACGTAGATTTTGGTCGGTGCCAGCAGGTGATCGGCCAGCGGTTTGCCTGCCAGATCGGTGGTTTCCGGATTGGTGTTGCTGACTTCCAGAATTTTGCGCACCAGAGAATAGCCGTTGGAATGCGGGCCACTGGCGGCAAGACCGATAAGCACGTCGCCGTCAGCCACTTTGCTGCCGTCGATAATTTCTGATTTTTCCACCACGCCGACACAGAAACCTGCGACGTCATAATCTTCGCCGTGATACATGCCCGGCATTTCAGCGGTTTCACCACCGACTAACGCACAGCCCGATTGCTTACAGCCTTCGGCGATCCCGGTGATCACGCTGGCGGCGATATCGACGTCCAGTTTGCCGGTGGCATAATAGTCGAGGAAGAACAGCGGTTCAGCACCCTGAACGATTAAATCGTTGACGCACATCGCGACCAGATCGATACCGATAGTATCGTGGCGTTTCAAATCCATCGCCAGACGCAGCTTGGTGCCAACGCCGTCGGTGCCCGAAACCAAAACGGGTTCACGGTATTTTTGCGGCAGCGCGCAGAGAGCACCAAAACCGCCCAGTCCACCCATCACTTCCGGGCGGCGAGTCTGTTTTACTACACCTTTAATGCGATCTACCAATGCGTTACCGGCATCGATATCTACGCCTGCGTCTTTATAGCTGAGAGAGGTTTTGTCGGTCACTGCGAAGTCCCCACGGCGGTTTGGGTTGGTGGTTGAAGAATAAAGCGCGGCAATTCTAACAGCGCAGGCAAACGTTTGCGAGCGCCTTATTCGATGATGATTTTTAGGCTGTCTATACTCTATCGGGGCTCCTGATGATCCAGATCAGGCTATAAGCTATGGCGTTGAAAAAAAATGGCGTTATAATCTCGCGATTTTTTTTGCAGCTCAACCACCTTAGGAGAATAAAAAATGAAGATCGTCGAGGTGAAACACCCGCTGGTGAAACACAAGCTGGGCCTGATGCGTGAGAACGACATCAGCACGAAACGTTTTCGCGAACTGGCTTCTGAGGTGGGAAGTCTGCTGACGTATGAAGCGACTGCCGATTTAGAAACTGAAAAAGTGACGATTGAAGGCTGGAATGGCCCGGTCGAAATCGATCAGATCAAAGGTAAGAAAATCACCGTTGTGCCTATCCTGCGTGCCGGTCTGGGCATGATGGAAGGCGTACTGGAGCACGTACCGAGCGCACGCATCAGCGTGGTTGGCGTGTATCGTGATGAAGAAACCCTCAAGCCTGTGCCGTATTTCCAGAAACTGGTTTCTAATATCGAAGAACGTCTGGCGCTGGTTGTTGACCCGATGCTGGCGACCGGTGGTTCTATGATTGCCACCATCGACCTGCTGAAAAAAGCCGGCTGCCAGAGCATTAAAGTGCTGGTACTGGTGGCTGCACCGGAAGGGATTGCCGCGCTGGAAGCTGCGCACCCTGACGTTGAGTTGTACACCGCCTCGATTGATCAGGGGCTGAATGAAAAAGGCTACATCATCCCGGGACTCGGTGATGCGGGCGATAAGATATTTGGTACGAAATAAGCAGCAAGCAATAAGCCGACTAAGCAGTCGGCTTTTTTTTGATATTTTTTTACCCGCCATTTTTTACAGAGGATCAATCCATGACCCGTCGTGTCATCGGGGTAAGCGAACGTCCGCCGTTATTGCAGACCATTCCCCTGAGTTTCCAGCATCTTTTTGCCATGTTTGGTGCCACCGTTCTGGTGCCGATTCTGTTCAAAATCAATCCGGCGACGGTGCTGCTGTTCAATGGCATAGGGACTTTGCTGTATCTGTTTGTCTGTAAAGGGAAAATACCCGCTTATCTCGGTTCGAGTTTTGCCTTTATCTCACCGGTGCTGCTACTGCTGCCGATGGGTTATGAAGTGGCGCTCGGCGGGTTCATCGCCTGCGGGCTGTTATTCTGCCTGGTGGCGCTGATTGTGAAGAAAGCGGGCATTGGTTGGATCAACGTGATGTTCCCTCCGGCGGCGATGGGCGCAATCGTTGCCGTCATCGGTCTGGAGCTGGCCGGTGTGGCGGCGAACATGGCCGGGCTGCTGCCTGCTGATGGCGCGCCGGTGGATTCCACCGCCGTGACCATTTCAGTGGTGACGCTGTCGGTGACCATTTTGGGCTCGGTGTTATTCCGTGGTTTTCTGGCGATTATCCCGATCCTGATCGGTGTGCTGGTCGGTTACGCGCTCTCCTTCTTTATGGGCGTGGTAGATGTTTCCGCGATTGCCAGTGCGCACTGGTTTGCACTGCCGACCTTCTACACTCCGCGTTTTGAATGGGTGGCGATCCTGACCATCCTGCCTGCGGCGCTGGTGGTGATTGCAGAGCACGTCGGGCATCTGGTTGTGACGGCAAACATCGTCAAAAAAGATTTGCTGCGTGACCCCGGCCTGCACCGTTCAATGCTGGCGAACGGCCTGTCGACGGTGCTGTCCGGATTCTTCGGTTCCACGCCCAATACCACCTACGGCGAAAATATCGGCGTCATGGCGATCACCAAGGTCTACAGCACCTGGGTGATCGGCGGCGCGGCAATACTGGCGATCCTGCTGTCGTGCATCGGTAAATTAGCGGCGGCCATTCAGGCGGTGCCGGTTCCGGTGATGGGCGGCGTGTCGTTGTTGTTGTATGGCGTGATCGGTGCATCGGGTATCCGCGTACTGATCGAATCAAAGGTCGATTACAACAAAGCACAGAACCTGATCCTGACGGCGGTGATCCTGATCATCGGCGTCAGCGGGGCTAAGATCCACATCGGCGCGGCGGAGCTGAAAGGCATGGCGCTGGCGACCATCGTCGGCATCTTCCTCAGCCTGCTGTTTAAGGTGATTGAGATCTTCCGTGGCGAAGAAAAGATCATTGATATTGAAGACGAGCGGGAAAATCCGCCTGTCTGATGGCGGTATTTTCACGAAACACCTGACCGGCGGGCGCAGCGCTTCCCGGTCAGGTGCTCGGATCACAAGCGGTTGCACTCGGCAGAGTTCATTTCGTTGCGGATCCTTGCTAGAATTCGGTCGTTCCTTTTTATTGACGAGACAACATCTGCGGTCTTCATACCGCTTTGGTTGAGGTGCTTCTGAATACGCCGGCACAGCTTTCCCTGCCACTTTATCTTCCCGATGATGAAACCTTTGCCAGTTTTTATCCGGGTGAGAATCCCTCTCTGCTATCTGCTATTCAGACCGCATTGCATCAGGAACACGGCACGTATATTTATTTCTGGTCACGCGAAGGCGGCGGCCGCAGCCATCTTCTTCACGCGGCCTGCGCGGAATTATCCCAGCGTGGCGAAGCCGTGGGGTATGTGCCCTTAGATAAACGCGCCTATTTTGTGCCAGAAGTGTTGGACGGCATGGAGCATCTTGCGCTGGTCTGCATTGATAACATCGAGGGCATTGCCGGAGATGACGAATGGGAAGCGGCAGTTTTCCATCTCTATAACCGCATTCTTGAAACCGGTCGCACGCGTCTGTTTATTACCGGCGACCGTCCTCCGCGCCAGCTGAACCTCAGCCTGCCGGATCTGGCTTCGCGCCTCGACTGGGGGCAAATCTATAAACTGCAGCCGCTCTCCGATGAAGAAAAACTTCAGGCATTACAGTTGCGCGCAAAACTGCGCGGATTTGAATTGCCGGAAGATGTTGGCAGGTTCCTGCTCAAACGTCTGGATCGGGAAATGCGCACGCTGTTCACAACGCTCGATCAGCTCGATCGCGCATCGATTACCGCTCAGCGGAAACTGACCATCCCGTTCGTGAAAGATATTCTGGGGCTGTAAGCGGAAAGGAGTCCGGGTTCGCATCACGAACCCGAACCGGCGTGCGGGGTTACAAAATCTCTTTGACTTGTTCCGGTGGCCGCCCTAAACGCGCTTTGCCGTTTACCAGTACAATCGGACGTTCAATCAGCTTTGGATTTTCAGCCATCGCCTGCAACAACTGTGTTTCGCTCAGGCATTTATCACTCAGGTTCAGTGTCTTATACATCTCTTCGCCTTTACGCATCAGTTCGCGTGCCGAACTAAACCCCAGCTTGTTCAGCAGATCCTGCAAGGTTGCAACGGTCGGTGGCGTCTCCAGATATAAAATCACTTCCGGCTCGATCCCGGCATCTTCCAGCAATTTCAGCGTTTCGCGGCTCTTTGAGCAGCGCGGGTTGTGGTAGATAGCGACATCTTTTGGCATACACTCTTCCTTAATCATCAAATTCAGCCTTTCTGATACTGGCGGAAACGTCCCTGCAGCTGACGCAACTGGTCGATACGTGCGTCGTAGCGGGCTTGCTCCAGACTGCCTAATTTTTGCAATGCGCTGGCGTTACTCAGCATTTCTATCGCCTGATCTAACCTGCCGATCAGCGCCATGCTTTCAGCGCGGGCGGCCAGTTCCTGCGCACGCATCCCCTGCGCGGCAGACGCCTGAGACAGTAAATCCCATCCGTTAGGATCGCCCGGATAATTGAACGTATAACGGTTGAGGATCCTGCTGGCATTGGCCGGTTTAGCGCCTTCTAAATAGGCATTCGCCAGATTGAGCTGAAGAACCGGATTGGTGCTGCTGGCGGCCCCTGTGGCTTCGAGACGGGCGATGGCCTGAGGTGCGCGTTTGCTTTCGAGATCGTTATCAGTTGATAAATCCAGCAACCAGTCATTGCCCGGATTTTGCGCTATCAGCGGATCCAGTATTGCCCGTGCCTGATCGTATTTCTTGGCTTTATAAAACTGCAGCGCCTGACCGTATTTCGCGGCGAGTTGTTCGCGCACGTTGCCGTTGCTCAGTTTTTGCAGATAGTCATCGGTCAGCGGGAAGCTTTCGGAACCGTACATACCGAGCATTCGCACTTTCGCCATCAGGTAATTTTGCGAAGACTGCACCACCGTATGCGGCATCTGATTGGCACGGTTACGCACGTCCGCCAGACGGCTGTCGGGCAGGGGGTGCGTCAGCAGCATTTCCGGCGGACGGGTGGAATAACTTGCCTGATCGGCGAGTTTCTGTAAAAACGCCGGCATTGCCTGCGGATCAAACCCGGAGCGCTGTAAAACCTGCAAACCGATACGGTCCGCTTCCTGCTCGTTGCCCTGGGTGAAACTGATCATCCCCTGTTGCGTGCCTGCCAGGGTGCCGGTCAGCGCCGCCATCCCCATTTGCGGGCTGGCCATCGCCAGAAGAATAGAGCCCAGTGCGCCGACCCAGGTCAGTGGCGCATTGCGCTGCTGATCTTCCATCGCACGGGCCAGATGGCGCTGGGTGACGTGGGAGATTTCATGCGCCATCACCGATGCCAGCTGGCTTTCGTTGTCGGTATAACGAAACAGCGCAGAGTGAAGCACCACGTTGCCACCGAAGAAAGCGAAGGCGTTAAGCTCGTCGTTATTCACAATAAAGAAATGGAACGGCGTGCGGACAGAATAGGCATGAGAAACCAGACGCTGCCCGAGTTCATTGATGTACTGATTGAGCAAAGGGTCGTTAATCAGCGGGGTACTGGCGCGCATCTGACGGACGTAGAAATCGCCCATCTGCAATTCCTGATTAATGCTCAGCGTTCCGCCCGCCGTGGTGCCAATATCCGGTAACTGATCGCTCACCGAAGGCGCTAAGGGGGATGTCGTCGTTTTGGCGGAAGACGTGGCCGGTGTCGACCAGAATGAACTGTCATCAGCGCCTGCCGGAAAAATTGCGCTACTGAACAGGCTGCCCAGACACAGGGCGATCACGGTTTTTTTCAATCGCATTACCATATACATTTGCTTCCCAATAATTTATCCGCACACCGATGAGCTTTAAGAGCTTTTCTTCCGTGAACTGAAGGGATGAACATTATTTCTGGCGCTATTGTTTGCGCTGAACTTTATAGTAGCTATCCTCGTGAGAGTTTAAAACACTCTGCGGCTACAGTTGTGTGACAACAAATATAAAAGATAGTTACTTGTGTCAGAGTGCGCAGGGAACGAAGAGCGCAACCCTACCAGATACCGGAATTTACAGGAGCATTCTCTGATGTTGGACATGTTATTACAGTGGTATCGCCGCCGGTTTACCGACCCGCAAGCCATTGCGTTGCTGGCAATTTTGGTTGCAGGTTTTTGTATTCTCTACTTTCTCAACGGTATTCTGGCACCGCTGCTGGTGGCGATAGTGCTGGCGTATTTGCTGGAATGGCCAACCGTGCGCCTGCAACATGTCGGGCTTTCGCGCACGCTGGCGGTCAGCGTGGTGCTGATTCTGTTCGCCGGTATTCTGATGCTGGGCATTTTTGTTGTTGCGCCGGTGACCTGGCAACAGGGCGTTAATTTGCTGGCGGATTTACCCAGCATGCTTAACCGTTTCTATGATTTTGCCGCTACGCTGCCCCGGCGTTATCCGGCGCTGGTTGATGCCGGTATCATCGACATGATGGCCGAAAATATGCGCAGCAAACTTTCCGGGCTGGGCGAATCGGTCGTGAAGTATTCAGTGGCCTCGCTGGTTGGTTTGCTGACGCTGGCGATTTACCTGATTCTGGTGCCGATGATGGTCTTTTTCCTGCTCAAGGATAAAGAGCAAATGCTGAATGCCGTGCGTCGCGTTTTGCCACGCGATCGCGGGCTGGCGGGGCAGGTCTGGGCAGAAATGAATCAGCAGGTCACCAATTACATTCGCGGCAAAGTGCTTGAGATGATCATCGTGGGTGTCGCCACCTATCTGGTGTTCTGGGTGATGGACTTGCGTTATTCGCTGCTGCTGGCGGTGCTGGTGGGGATCTCGGTGTTAATCCCTTATATCGGCGCCATGCTGGTGACCATCCCGGTGGTGATTGTGGCGATGTTCCAGTGGGGACTGGGTGCCGATTTCTGGACGCTGCTCGTTGCCTATCTGGTGGTACAAGGCGTGGACGGAAACGTGATTGTGCCGCTGCTATTCTCGGAAGCCGTGAATCTGCACCCGCTGGTGATTATCCTCTCGGTTGTCGTGTTCGGCGGTTTGTGGGGGTTCTGGGGCGTATTCTTTGCGATACCGCTGGCGACCCTGGTCAAAGCGGTGGTGCACGTCTGGCCGGATGAACTGCTCAACGAAAGCGTCTGAACCGGCAGGGCGAAATGAAGGAAATAAAAAAAGCGCGTCTGCGCTTTTTTTTATGAACGTGGGTCATCTGTGAGTTATCAGGCGGACTTTTCGTTCAGATAGGCCATCACGATGTCATGATGGTTGGTGGTTTTAAAGTCGTCGAACACTTTCTCGACCTTGCCAGTGCCGTCAAGCAGGAAGCTGATGCGATGAATACCGTCGTAGGTTTTCCCCATAAAGGATTTTTCACCCCAGACGCCAAACTGCTCGCAAACCTGATGATCTTCATCGGACAACAGCGTGAAGTTCAGCAGCTCTTTCTCAGCAAAACGCGACAGTTTTTCAGGTTTATCCGTGCTGATACCCAGCACTTCCACACCCTCACTTTTCAACTGATCCATGTTATCGCGCAGTCCACAGGCCTGTACGGTACAGCCAGGGGTCATAGCTTTTGGATAAAAATAAACCAGGACTCTCTGTCCCTGGAAGTCGGCCAGATTAATTTGTTCACCGTCTTGGTCGGGTAAACTAAATTGCGGCGCAGGATCACCGGCTTTCAGTGGGCTCATTGTCTTTCTCCGTATCTCTTAGCGATTACTGCAGTTTATTTTCATTCTCAGAATAACTGACGACGTTAATACTGCCTTGCGCATTCAGTTCTGTACATAGCTGATGAAAGGCTTGTTCAATAATTACCGGATCGGTATTAGCAGCACTGTGCGCCGTCATCTGGATGGAAAGCTGGGCGGGCGTTGTGCCCTCAGCAGGACGGGTTTTTGACGCCAGTTCTGCAATATTCATCTGGTGCGTATCGAATAAATCCGTGAAACGCTCGATCAGGTGCGGGGAGTCTTTCACTTCCACTTTCACCCATACGGTCGCTGGCATCGGCGGGCGTTCCGGCGCGTTGGTGCGCTTCATCACGATCAGCAATTCCAGCTCGGCGCCTTTTTGCGGCAGTGTCGATTCAATCAACGTAATCGCGTTCCAGCTGCCCGAAAGCAGCATGATGAAGGTAAATTCATCACCGAGCATCGCCAGCCGGCTGTCCTCAATATTACAGCCGCAGCTGCTGACCTGGCGGGTGATGGTATTGACGATACCTGAGCGATCGGCACCTAACGCGGTGATAACCAGATAATGTTGTTGTGGCTGCGGCAAAATGGGTCTTCCTGTCGTGCTTGGGAGTATTCCCAAGGTAAACATAAAAAAAACCGCCGGACAAGCGCTTACAACACGTTGTTTGCTTGCTTTTGCAGTGGTGTCAAAAGTACCATGAGTGACCTGTTTGTGGAGGGGAAGGTCAATGTTTACGGGAAGTATTGTTGCACTGGTTACGCCGATGGACGCCAAAGGTGCTGTCGATCGCGCGAGTCTGAAAAAACTGATTGATTATCATGTGTCCAGTGGTACTGCGGCGATCGTTTCCGTTGGCACAACAGGCGAGTCGGCGACGTTAAGTCATGACGAACACGGTGACGTGGTCATGCAAACGCTGGAACTGGCCGATGGACGCATTCCTATTATCGCAGGCACCGGGGCAAACGCCACCGCCGAAGCGATTTCACTGACGCAACGTTTTGAAAAGAGTGGCGTTGTGGGCTGTCTGACAGTCACCCCATATTACAATCGTCCGACTCAGGAAGGTCTGTTTCAGCACTTTAAAGCCATCGCTGAAAACACCTCTCTGCCACAAATTCTCTACAACGTGCCTTCACGTACCGGCTGCGATATGTTGCCGCCGACCATCGCGCGTTTAGCCAAATTAAAGAATATTGTTGCTGTTAAAGAAGCAACAGGGAACTTAAGTCGTGTTAGTCAGATCCAAGTGCTGGTTGATGATGAAGATTTCATTCTGCTGAGCGGCGATGACGCCAGCGGTCTGGACTTTATGCAACTCGGTGGCAAAGGGGTGATTTCTGTGACGGCCAACGTGGCTGCGCGTGAAATGGCTCAACTTTGTGAACTGGCGGCATGTGGCAACTTTGCCGAAGCGCGTCGCCTGAATCAGCGCCTGATGCCGTTGCATCAGAATTTGTTTGTAGAAGCAAACCCAATCCCGGTGAAATGGGCCTGTAAGGCACTGGGGTTGATGGCAACAGATACTCTGCGTCTGCCTATGACGCCGTTAACAGATGCTGCCCGTCCGGTCGTGGAACACGCATTAAAAAGCGCCGGTTTGCTGTAACTCTTAGGAAGATTTGATGGCCTCTTTATTTGACAAGAATAGTTTCCAGATGACCCGATTGCAGAAATCAGCCGTAGCGAAAGTGGTTGGGGTTTCCCTGATCATGCTGCTGGCGGCCTGTTCAAGCGACCAGCGCTACAAGCGCCAGGTGAGCGGCGATGAATCCTATCTGGATGCACCCGCCCTGCATGAGCTGAAAGCCCCTGCCGGGATGATTCTGCCTGTACAGAACGGAACGTACGATGTTCAGGCCGGTGCAATGCAAGGTGCGGTGGGCAAACAGCTCGACATCCGTCCACCGATGCAGCCTCTGGCCTTGCTGAACGGTTCACAAACGCAATTCTCCGGCGACAGCAGTACCGTGCTGCTGGAAAACACCGCTCAGAACCGTGATTTGTGGAACAACGTGGTGAAAGCCGTTCAGCAAAACAATTACACCATCGCTAACCGTGATGATGCTAACCAGACGCTGACCACTGATTTCGTTAACTGGAATCGTGCAGATGAAGACTTCCAGTATCAGGGCCGTTATCAGATCAGCGTGAAACAGCAGAGCTACCAGTTAGCCCTGACCGTGAAAACGCTTGAACTGAAACAGCAGGATAAAGCGGTCACCACATCGGCTGAAATCCAGCGTTATAACAGCCAGATGATGAACTCCATCACCGCAAGTCTGGATAAAGTGCAGCAGGATACGCAAGCCCGTCTCGATAATCGTCGCGTTGGCGAGATCGACGTGCAGAGTGGCGCAGACGATACCGGCCTGCCGGTGCTGATCGTGCGTACCAGCTATGGCGTGGTGTGGGATCGCTTGCCTAATGCCCTGGCGAAAGCCGGCATGAAAGTGACCGACAGCAGCCGTCCGCAGGGCACAATATCCGTCACCTACAAACCGTTGAATGACGATGCGTGGCAGACATTGGGTGCGAAAGATCCGGGTCTGTCATCCGGTGATTACAAACTTCAGGTTGGCGACCTCGACAACCGCAGTAGCTTGCAGTTCCTTGATCCAAAAGGACATGCTCTCAGCCAGTCGCAGAACGACGCGATGGTGGCGGTCATGCAGGCCGCATTTAGCCAGAGCAGTGCAAAATAATACCAAGGGGCTTCGGCCCCTTTTTACATCTGTTTTTTCCACTGGAGTAAGTAAAGATGCAAAAGTTAGCTGAGTTGTATCGCGGCAAGGCGAAAACCGTCTACACCACAGAAAACCCGGACCTGCTGGTGCTGGAATTCCGCAACGATACGTCAGCACTGGATGGTCAGCGTATTGAGCAGTTCGACCGTAAAGGCATGGTTAACAACAAATTTAACCATTTCATCATGGCTAAGCTGGAAGAAGCCGGTATTCCGACACAAATGGAACGCCTGCTGTCTGACAACGAAGTACTGGTGAAAAAACTGAATATGGTCCCGGTTGAATGCGTTATCCGTAACCGTGCTGCAGGATCGCTGGTAAAACGTCTGGGCATTGAAGAAGGTCTGGTACTCAATCCACCGTTGTTCGATCTGTTCCTGAAAAACGATGCGATGCATGATCCGATGATCAATGAGTCTTACTGCAAAACCTTCGGTTGGGTGAACGAAGAGCATCTGGCACGCATGAAAGAGCTGAGCTACAAAGCCAACGACGTGCTGACCAAACTGTTTGATGATGCCGGTCTGATTCTGGTCGATTTCAAACTCGAGTTCGGTTTGTTCAACGGTGAAGTCGTACTGGGTGATGAATTCTCGCCAGATGGCAGCCGCCTGTGGGATAAAGAAACCCTGAACAAGATGGATAAAGATCGCTACCGCCAGAGTCTGGGTGGCCTGATCGAAGCCTACGAAGAAGTTGCTCGCCGCATCGGTGTGAAACTGGACTGATCGTCAGTCATTTTTCAGCCCTGACGCGCAATCGTTTACGTAGCAGGGCTGTATCAAACCGGGTGGTATTTGTGCCACCCGATTTCTTCCTGCGCATTTAATTTCCCCTTTTCCCCACTGTTTTATTTCATTTAATGCCTTCTGACCTAAAATTACGTCCTTGCGCGGATGGTATTAACCGCGCGCGCTGGCTAGTCTTTATAAAAACAGTCTGGAGGTGGAGTATGCGTTGGCAAGGGCGTCGCGAAAGCGACAATGTGGAAGACAGACGCGGACAGGGATCCAACTCCGGTGGTGGTCCGGGCGGTGGCGGAATGCGTCTGCCGATCCGTGGGAAAAGTGGCATCGTGATTATTATCGTGGTGCTGGTCGCCGGTTATTACGGCATTGATCTGACACCGCTCATCGATGGCGGGCAGTCCGGTGGTGTGCAAAAGCAGACACAATCGCAATCCATCAGCCCGAAAGATGATGAGCAGGCGAAATTCACTTCGGTGATCCTCGCTTCTACGGAAGACACCTGGAAAGAAATCTTCCAGAAACAGGGGATGACTTACCGCGAACCGAAACTGGTGATGTACCGTGGTGCAACCCGCACCGGCTGCGGTACCGGCCAGTCGGTGATGGGGCCGTTCTACTGCCCGGCGGACAGCACGGTGTATATCGATCTCTCCTTCTATCAGGAACTGCAGAACAAACTGGGCGCGGGCGGTGATTTTGCACAGGGTTACGTCGTGGCGCACGAAGTCGGCCATCACGTACAAAATCTGCTGGGCATTGAGCGCAAGGTGCGCGAGATGCAGCAGGGCGCATCGCAGGCGGCGGTGAATCAGCTGTCGGTGAAAATGGAACTCCAGGCTGACTGCTACGCCGGCGTCTGGGGACATGCCATGCAGCAACAAAATGTGCTTGAAGAGGGCGATCTGAAAGAGGCGCTGGACGCCGCGCAGGCGATCGGCGATGACCGTCTGCAACAGCAAAGCCAGGGGCGTGTGGTGCCGGACAGCTTTACGCACGGCACCTCTCAGCAGCGGTATACCTGGTTCAAGCGCGGTTTCGATACCGGTAATCCCGATCAGTGCAACACCTTTGCCAGCCGCTGATTCGGTGAAATGCAGGCTATTCAGTTCTGGTCTGGCTGCAAAAACTGTTCAATAATCAATGACCGATTCAAAAGGCTCCCCGGAGCCTTTTTTACTTCCTGACAGGAAAACGCAGGGAACGCTATGGCTTTTCTCGATCCAACCCTTTTGATCTTACTGGTGTTTGCCGGGCTCGGCATTATCAGTCACAACAGCGCGGTGACTATCGCGATGTTTTTCCTGCTGACGGTACGTATCACGCCGCTGAACAACTTCTTCCCCTGGATAGAAAAATACGGCCTGACCATCGGCATTATCATTCTGACTGTCGGAGTGATGGCGCCTATTGCCAGCGGAAAAATCAGTGCCAGCACCATTGTGCATTCCTTCCTGCACTGGAAATCTATCGCCGCTATTTTGGTCGGCGTGCTGGTGTCGTGGCTGGGCGGGCGAGGTCTTACGCTGATGGGAACGCAGCCCCATCTGGTTGCCGGTTTGCTGGTCGGCACCGTGCTCGGCGTCGCGCTGTTTAAAGGCGTGCCGGTCGGGCCGCTGATCGCCGCCGGTTTACTGTCGATGCTGGTAGGGAAAAGCTGACATGCCCGCCGCGTCCCTGACCTCATTACAGCATCAGATGCAGCACCAGGGTGTGCGGCGTTTACTGGTGTTTAGCGGGGAAGCGGGCTGGTGTGAAGATCAGGCCAGACATGTGTCGGCAGGCTGCGAAGGCGACTGGCTGTGGCTCAGTGATTCGCCGCCCGCCGGAGTGAACGCCTGCTCACCCTCTGCGGCACGGACGCTGCTGGGTCAGGACGTTTTACACGGCATTTTTGATGCGCGCAGCGGGCTGGATGTCGAGGCACTGGCCGCCTTTTCCGGCACGCTGAAAGCCGGAAGCTGGCTGATTTTGCTGGTGCCGCCATGGCAGCTTTGGGCGCAACAGCCCGACAGCGACAGCCTGCGCTGGAGTGAACAGCCGCAACCGATCGCCACGCCCCGTTTTATCCATCGTTTTCAGCGTTTGCTGCAAAACGCGCCGCACGTTGCACTGTGCAGACAAGACACCGATTTTGAACTTTCCCCGTTGCCCGATACGGCGCGGTGGCTGCCGCCTGATGGTCAGCCAACGCCGCAGCAGCAGACGATTCTGCAACTGCTTATGCAGGCAAAATCCGGTGTTTGGGTGCTGACTGCGCCTCGTGGCCGTGGCAAATCAACGCTGGCAGGTATGCTGACTGCGCAGTGGTCGGGCACCTGCTGGGTGACGGCGCCGGGCAAACGTTCGGTTGATCACATTCTCTGTCATGCACCGGAGTCGGTACGTTTTATTGCGCCTGATGCTCTGCTGACCTTATGTCGTGAAGGGGCGGTCAACGGCGCTGACTGGCTGATTATCGACGAAGCCGCAGCTATCCCTGCGCCGATGCTTTCGGTAATGGTCAAAGCCTTCCCGCGTGTGTTACTTACCACCACGGTGGAGGGCTACGAAGGCACCGGGCGTGGTTTTTTGCTGAAGTTTTGTGCATCACTGCCGCAATGGCACGATCTGCGGCTGCGCGCACCGATACGCTGGTCGGAACAGGATCCGCTCGAGCCATTTATCAGTGAACTGCTGCTGTTTGAAGAACATTTGCCAGACGTGCATAACACCGGTGAAACGCCGGAAATTTTCCCGGTTGACGCCGCACGCTGGTGTCAGGAGCCCGCGCTGCTAAAGGATTTTTACGGCCTGCTGACCAGCGCGCATTACCGTACTTCGCCGCTGGATTTACGTCGTTTACTGGATGCGCCGGGGATGACCTTCAGCGCCGCCAGACAAGGTTCGACGTTAACCGGTGCGCTGTGGCTGGTGGATGAGGGCGGACTTAGCGAGGCGCTGGCGCAGGACGTCTGGGCGGGGCGGCGGCGTCCGCGTGGCAATCTGGTGGCGCAGTCGCTCGCGGCTCACGCAGGTTTCCCCGAAGCCGCCGTATTGCGTTCACGGCGCGTCAGTCGGATTGCAGTACACCCGGCGCTGAGGCGGCAGGGGATCGCCCGCCATTTACTGGCGGAACAGCAAAAGTGTGCGCAGCAGGCGGGGCTGGATTTTCTGTCGGTGAGTTTCGGTTATACCGAAGAACTTACCGCGCTGTGGCATCAGGCCGGTTTTCAGCTTGCGCGTATCAGCACGCAGAAAGAGGCCAGTAGCGGGTGTTATGCCGCGATGGCGATATTACCGCTCAGTCCTGCGGGGCATGAATTGGCTCAGGCAGCATTAAATCAGCTTCACCGTGACTGGCGCTGGCTATCGACGCTGACCGATATCCGGCTGCCGTTCCCGCCCGAGGGTGATACCCGAATGAATGGCGCCGACTGGCGCGAACTGGCCGGATTTGCCTTCGCGCATCGGCCAGCACAAAGCAGTCTTCCCGCCCTCAGCCGCCTGTTGATGTCCAGCCCGTTGCCGTTGCAGGCGCTGCGTGCCTGGTTACAACAGGGAAAAAGCACCGCGGAAATTGTGCAAATGTTGCAACTAACCGGCCGCAGGGCGCTGGTGGCCCGCTGGCGAGAGGAAACGCAGCAGGCACTCAAATCCTGCGGACGGGGGGAATAACGGGCAGATTTCATTGCAAAAAATGGAAAGACTCATTCAATAAAACCCGATTTCACTCACCGGCAGGCGGCGTATAGTGACGGCATTAACCTAAAACGGGAGAAACCCATGAGCTCAGAACAGATTATCGTCCAGCAGCCGGAAGCGCGTGCTAACCAGCTGATTTTATTATTTCACGGCGTGGGCGATAACCCGATTTCGATGGGTGAAATTGGCAAGTTTTTCGCCGTCTCTTTCCCGCAGGCTCAGGTCGTCAGCGTCGGCAGCCCGGATATTTGTGACTTTGGCCGTGGGTTTCAGTGGTTCTCTGTACAGGGCGTGACGGAGAAAAACCGCCAGCCGCGTATTGATGCCGCGATGCCGCTGTTTATTGAGATTGTCCGCGACTGGCAGCAAAAAACCGGTGTCACTCCTGAAAATACCACGTTAGTCGGTTTTTCACAGGGCACCATCATGGCGCTGGAATCCACCAAAGTGGAAGAACATCTCGCTTCGCGCATTATCGCTTTCAGTGGCCGTTTCGCTAATCTGCCGGAAAAACCCATTGCGGCAGGCACTGTGGTGCATTTTATTCACGGCGAGCAGGATCCGGTGATCAATCCGTTCCAGTCCAGAAGTGCGGCCGAACGACTCAACGCTTTAGGCTGCGTCAGTACCCTGAATATTCAGGCGGGCATGGCGCACGGGCTGGATTCGCACATGATCAACACCGCCATTTCGCATTTGCAGAATGACGAGCCGCCGGTGCATTGATCAAAAAAGGCAGCCAGTTTGGCTGCCTCCGTTTTTAACTGCTTTTACTTCTTCTTCGGCCATTCATCATCTTTGTCCCACTCGGCATTATTATCGCGATGCGGTGGAATTTCAGGTTTGTCGTTGAGGTATTTTTTCACATCAACGCGTCGCAGTTCCTTCACACCGCTGATCAACATACCAATCAGAATGATCAAAATGATCCACCAGTAATCTTTAATCCACTCCATGGCGTGCTCCTTAAATGTTGTTTGTTGGTAGGGCGATGAATCTCGGGAAGAGGGTGGCCATCTCACTGATAACCCAGTCAGAACCGGCCACATCTTGCCCTTGCCATGCACTGATAAGCACCTCCGGCGTCAGTTGCGATGCACACAACTGCGCCAGCGGGCGATAACTCAGGTGCCAGGGTTCAACAGCTACCCCGCCACGGTCTTCAGCATACGGACGATAAAAACCAAACTCCGCCATATGGTCTGACATCCAGTTGTTCAGCGAATAAAAATACCCGCCTTGCTCATATTCCCACGGCTCCAGCTGTAACGTCTGGCCGGCAGGCACCCGACGCGGATCGTACACATCCAGATCGCTGCCCCAGTGGTGGCGGCTGGCGCCCGGTAATGCCGACCAGCGCATGATCAGTTCGCACCGCTGTGCGGCAGACAATCTGCTGACGTCTGCTGGCTGGCTGTCCTTATCTAATACTGGTCGCTCACCGCGAAATTTTCCATTCCAGATAGCCAGTTGGCGATCAAAATCACGAAAGGTACTGGCTGGCTGGAGATCAAACCCCGCTTCACGCGCTGCCTGCTGCATCCGGGCAAACGCCTGTGCCGCCTCTGGCTGCAAACGGTGTGGCCCGTCGCCCAATGTGACCAGGTGAGCGGTTGAGCGTCCGGTCAGCATCTCTTGGGTTATCATGCGACTAACTGCTCCATGATGCGCTGATACATACGGCTGAGAACCTGAAGATCGGCGGCATGAACGCATTCGTTGATTTTGTGAATGGTGGCGTTTACCGGCCCCAGTTCGACCACCTGCGCGCCCATCAGTGCGATAAAGCGCCCGTCGGAGGTTCCGCCGGTGGTTTGCAGTTCGGGAGTCATCTCAGTGTAGTGACGAACCGCGTTAATCACGGCTTCGACCAGTGCCCCGCGTGAGGTCAGGAACGGCTGGCCGGACACCACCCAGTTCAGGGTATATTGCAGATTATGGCTGTCCAGCAGCGCGGCGACGCGCTGTTTGATGATTTCATCGGTCAGTTCGGTGCTGAAGCGGAAGTTAAACTGCACATACAGCTCGCCGGGAATGACATTGTTGCTGCCAGTACCGGCATTGATATTGGCGATCTGCATGCTGGTTGGCGGGAAGAATTCATTGCCATCATCCCACAGGGTAGTCACCAGTTCGTTCAGCGCAGGCATGGCGCGATGCACCGGATTGTCAGCCAGATGGGGATAGGCTACGTGGCCCTGAACGCCGTGAACGTGAAGGTTGGCGGTCATGGAACCACGACGGCCATTTTTCACAATGTCACCTACGCGGGTCGTGCTGGAAGGCTCACCGACCAGACAATAATCCAGGCGTTCATTACGTTCCATCAGGGCATTGACCACTCTTACCGTGCCGTTGACCGCGCTGGCCTCTTCGTCAGAGGTAATCAGAAAGGCAAGTCGCCCTTTGTGATGCGGGTTGGCGGCCACAAAGCGTTCTGCTGCAACCACCATTGCCGCCAGCGAACCTTTCATGTCCGCCGCGCCGCGTCCATAAAGCATGCCGTCGCGCAGGGTGGGTTCAAACGGGCCGGTGACCCAGAGTTTGTGATCGCCGGTCGGCACCACGTCGGTGTGTCCGGCGAAGGCCAGCGTTTTGCCTTCACCGCGCGTTGCCCAGAAATTCAGGGTATCGCCAAAATGCATCGGCTCAACGTGGAAACCAATGGCCTCGAGGCGGGCGATCATGATCTCCTGGCAGCCTGCATCGTCGGGGCTGAGTGACGGACGACGGATCAACTGTTGGGCAAGATCGACAACGGGACAGCTCATGTTATTTTACCTCCGCAAGGAATTGCTGATAGCTCTCTGGTTTAAATCCCAGCAGAGACTGGCCATTGGGTGCCAGTAAAAAAGGGCGTTTGATGACAGCCGGATGCGCCAGCATCACCGCTTTAGCGCGGGCTTCATTGTCACAGCCTGCGCGGGTTGCTTCATCGAGCTTGCGCCAGGTGGTGCCACGGGTGTTTAGCATCGCTTCCCAGCCCTGTTTGTCGATCAGGTTCTGCAACAGGCTGTCATCCAGCCCCTCAACCCGGTAATCATGAAACTGGCAACTGACACCGTTTTCTTCCAGCCAGCGACGGGCTTTTTTCACGGTATCGCAATTTTTAATGCCATAAAGAATAAATGGGGCTGAAGCCGAAGTCGTTGCCATAGAAAAACGTAACCTGTCAGTAATTATGAACTTTTCACCAGCACAGAATGCGGGCGCGAGGATAGGGCACATAATGAGGCAAAACGCGGGCAGGATCCAGACGGGGCGGGATTGTGATCCAGGTTATATAAGCGGTCGGTATAATTTGTTTGTTTAAAATATAACCGTATAATCCCCTCGTCCAATCAAGGGGAGCAAAATGTTAGAGCAAGAATTAGGAAACTGGAAAGACTTTATCGACCGTATGTTGAACGCGTAACAGCCACACCGTGACAGTAAAAACATAGCCGGTAAAGCACACAGATTTATTCTCAGTGTCAGCACGTCATTATAAAAAACGTTTGTTCAGGAAGACCATTACGTCCAGTTAGCGACGGTTCTCACAGCCAGTAAATCAATAATAAAAAAGGCGTTAATTCTCATTAACGCCTTTTTTGTCGACTTTTTTTACCGTTATTTGAGTTCTGCCGGTGCTGTCTCAACGATATCGGCTATCACCGGTTCCGTGGTTTTCCCCGGAAAACGGCGGCGGATCAGCACGAAGAACAACGGCACGAAGAAGACTGCCAGCACGGTCGCGGAAATCATCCCGCCGATGACGCCGGTACCCACCGCGTGCTGGCTGCCAGAACCTGCGCCGGTGCTGGTCGCCATCGGCAGTACGCCGAAAATAAAGGCCAGCGAGGTCATCAGGATAGGGCGCAGGCGCATTCTCGAGGCTTCCAGCGTAGCTTCTAACAGCTCCCGGCCCCTGACGTTCAGATCATTGGCAAATTCGACAATCAGAATGGCGTTTTTCGCCGACAGCCCGATGATGGTCAGCATCCCGACCTGGAAATACACGTCGTTTTCCAGCCCGCGCATCCAGGTGGCAATCACCGCACCGAGCACGCCGAGCGGTACCACCAGCATGACTGAGAACGGAATCGACCAGCTTTCATAAAGTGCCGCCAGACACAGGAACACCACCAGCAGGGAAAGGGCATACAGCGCAGGCGCCTGTGAACCGGATAAACGCTCCTGATAGGACAACCCGGTCCATTCGAGGCCAATCCCTGTCGGTAATTTCGCCACCAGCTTTTCCATGGTATCCATCGCCGTACCGCTGCTGACGCCTTCTGCCGGTTCCCCGACAATCTCCAGCGCGGAATATCCGTTGTAGCGCTCAAGGCGCGGCGAGCCGGTCAGCCAGTATGATGTGGCAAACGCGGAGAACGGCACCATGGTTCCTGTGGCGTTTCTGACATACCAGCGGTTAATATCGTCCGGCAGCATACGGAATTTTGCACCGGCCTGAACGTAGACTTTTTTGACGCGGGCGCGATCAACAAAGTCGTTGACGTAAGTCGACCCCCAGGCGGTGCTCAGCGTGCTGTTGATATCTGTGATCGACACCCCCAGCGCCTGCGCTTTGACCTGATCGATGTCGATTTGCAACTGCGGGCTGTCATCCAGACCGTTATGACGCACGCGGATCAGATTGCTGTCTTTGGCGGTCATATCCAGCAACTGATCACGCGCTGACATCAGTGCCGCGTGGCCCAGCCCGGCGTGATCCTGCAATTCCATGTCGAAACCGGTGGCGCTGCCGAGGCCGTTAATGGCCGGCGGACTGCTGGCGATCACTCTGGCTTCGGTAATCTTACTGAATTCTTTGGTAGCCTTTTCAATCAGCGCAAAGGAGGAGTCATCCGCACCTGTACGCTCATCCCACGGGGTCAGGCGCACGAACATACGAGCGACATTCTGCCCGTTACCGCCCGGCCCTGCGCCGATGGTGGAAAACACCGAAAGCACATCTTTTTTATCGGTTTTCAGGAAGTAGTTTTCGACTTTCTCGACCACTTTTTGCGTTTGCTGCAGTGTCGAACCCGGCGGTAACTGCACCTGAACCGTGAAGACACCACGGTCTTCCAGCGGCAGGAACGAGGTCGGTAACTTAATAAACATAAATGCCAGCAACGCCACCAGCGCGGCATAACACAGCATCCAGCGCAGGCTGTTGCGTAAAATCCCCGCCACGCCGTTTTCATAGCGGCGCGCGTTGCGGTCAAACATGCGGTTAAACCAGCCAAAGAAGCCGCGTTTGCCGTGATGATGCCCCTTCGCAATAGGTTTCAGCAGGGTTGAGCACAGCGCCGGTGTCAGCGTCAGCGCGACAAACACTGACAGCACCATCGCTGACACAATCGTGATGGAGAACTGACGGTAAATCGCGCCGGTGGTGCCGCCAAAGAACGCCATCGGCACGAACACGGCGGAGAGCACCAGGGTGATACCGACCAGCGCACTTTGTATCTGCCCCATCGATTTACGCGTAGCGTCTCTGGGGCTGAGGCCTTCCTCGCTCATCACGCGCTCAACGTTCTCCACCACCACAATGGCATCATCCACCAGCAGGCCGATCGCCAGTACCATCGCAAACATGGTTAAGGTATTGATGCTGTAGCCGAACTGATGCAGCACGGCAAAAGTGCCGAGAAGCACCACCGGCACGGCAATGGTCGGGATCAGCGTTGCGCGGAAGTTTTGCAGGAACAGGTACATCACCAGAAACACCAGCACGATGGCTTCAAACAGCGTTTTCACCACATCAGTGATCGCCGCTTTGACGAACGGCGTGGTTTCATACGCCACTTCCGCTTTCAGGCCGTGAGGGAAGTAATGCGAAAGTTCTTCAAGGCGCGCGCGCACCGCTTTGTCGGTTTGCAGTTCATTCGCACCGGACGCCAGTTTCACCCCCATACCGGACGCGGCCTGACCGTTGTAGCGGCTGAGCAGGCTGTAGTTTTCAGCACCCAGACCAATTTCTGCCACATCCCCCAGTTTGACCTGCGAACCATCCTTATTCACTTTCAGCGTGATCTGACGAAATTGCTCCGGCGTCTGTAATTGCGATTGCGCATTGATCGTGGCATTCAGCGCCTGGAAATCGACAGAAGGTGCGCCGCCGAGCTGCCCGACCGCTACCTGACTGTTTTGCGCTTTGATCGCGGTGACCACATCGGCAGTAGTCAGCTGGTAATTAGTGAGTTTGTCCGGGTCAAGCCAGATCCGCATGGCGTACTGTGAACCGTAAGCATCGATGCTGCCAACGCCGTCCACGCGGCTCAGCGGATCCTGAATGTTCGAGGCCACATAATCGGCGATATCCTGCTTATCCATACTGCCGTCGGTGGAGACAAACGCCACCATCATCAGGTTGGTATCACCGGTTTTCGAGACGGTCACCCCCTGCGTTTGCACATCCTGTGGCAAACGTTTCAGCGCCTGTTGCAGCTGGTTCTGCACCTGTTGCAGCGCTTCATTCGGGTCAGTTCCGGCGGTAAAACTCAGTGTAATCTGCGATTTACCGTCATTGCTGCTTTGCGAAGACATGTACATCAGATTGTCGAGGCCGGTCATGTTCTGCTCGATAATCTGGGTAACGGTATTTTCTAATGTTTGTGCTGATGCGCCGGGATATGTTGCCGAGATGCGAACATTAGGAGGGGCGAGATCGGGATATTGTTCGACCGGCAAAAAGTAAATCGCCAGTGCGCCGGACAAAGACAGAATGATCGCTAATACCCAGGCAAAAATCGGGCGATCGATGAAAAAATTGGCCATGCGTCAAAAACCTCGTTATCACTCTGGCGGGAGTGACTCACATCAGCAAACAAACAGAATGTCAGTAATCTGACAAAAAAATCCACTGAGAAGATTTTCCCAGCGGCAGTACTGTCCAAACAGGACGGAGTGAATGTTAGAGTGTCGTTCTACGTCTAAGCACTTTACCTTCTCAGGGCGAATAAAACGTGGAGAAATAAAGGAGATAATGTAAAAAAGCCCACCTGAACACGGGGTTATATTTCACCAGACAGTCTACGCTTTTGATGGATCCTTTTAATGACAACGCCCGGAGCGTTCAACATGATGTTAAATTCGGTGTTTGCCCGCCGCCTCTACCTTTGCTGGTTGCTGGACAACGAACAAAAACCCAACGTGCCGAAGCTGATGGAAATCACCGGCTGGCCGCGCCGCACCTTGCAGGACGTACTGAAAGCGCTGCCGGGAATGGGCGTTGAACTGGATTTTATCCAGCAGGGAATACGCAATAATGACGGCTACTACCAGCTTTCCAGCTGGGGGCCGCTGGACAGGCAATGGATTGAACGCCACCGCGAACAGCTTATCGCGGCAATAGCGCAGGGTTGAGTATGGCGGGAGAAGTAGAATACGGCTATGATGCCTGGCTTCTCTCACCACTTCTGAGCGGGGGCATTGAATGTCATCTCACGACACTTTTTCTCAAGAAACAGCATCTGACCCAACATCTTCCAGAATCGAAAATGTCCAGAGCGAGTTGCTCTCTGACAACTGGTATGTTTTGCGTAAATTCTCCTACGACTTAATCAAACGCAATGGCGAACGCCAGCCGCAAACCCGTGAAGTGTATGACCGTGGGAATGGCGCGACGATCCTTCTTTACAGCAAAATCAAAAAAACCGTCCTGCTGATCAAACAGTTTCGTATGCCGACCTACGTCAACGGCAACAGCACCGGAATGCTGCTGGAAACCTGCGCGGGCCTGCTGGACAACGATTCCCCTGAAGATTGCATCCGTAAAGAGGCGATCGAAGAAACCGGTTTTGCGGTCGGTAAAGTCGATAAACTGTTCGAGGCTTACATGTCGCCGGGCAGCGTGACGGAAATCGTGCACTTTTTTGCGGCGGAATATGATGAGTCGCAGCGTCAGAACGCCGGCGGTGGGGTCGAGGACGAAGACATCGATGTGCTTGAGGTGCCGTTCAGCCAGGCGCTGGACATGATCAAAGACGGGCGTATCAAAGACGGTAAAACCATCATGCTGTTGCAATACGCTCAGATTCAGGGATGGATGGCCTGAACCGTTCCGGTACGTTCAGCACTCATTTCAGCACTTAAGAATGAAGAAGGCACCCGAGGGTGCCTTTGTTGTTTTTGCATGACGCTAAAAGCGTTACTGCACCGTGGCGACCGCGGTGGTGCCAGCCTGCTTCTTGATCGCTGACCACGGAAGCACCGACCATTCAGGTCCTTCGCACGAGCGCTGAACACGGGCAAAACTCGGATCAAAATAGAGCCCGGCAGGGGTGAAATACCACGCCGGGAACTGCCAGATTTCCGGTTGCGAGTAATCGCAATCGTCATCACTTTCTTCGGTCGGTTTTTTCATTTCTGCCGGATGCGCCAGCGTCAGCTCTTTAACCAGCCAGGGCGCCCATTTCTTGTCGCGATACTGAGCAAAGGTGTCGAAATCGACATCATTTTTCCCGGTGGAGACGCCATCTTCCGCATTGAGATAATGGAAAGGGGCGCCTTCGCCGACCCAGACCACATCTTCCAGCGTCAGCGATTCTGCCGTTTTGGCATTCATATTCACCGGCGCTTCACCGAAATCAGGGTGCGCACCACCGCAATCGTAAGAGGTGAAAATACTGATACTGACGATGTCTTTACTCAGGTATTTCGGCGTCACGGTTTGCATATACTCACCCTGACCGAAGCGGCTTGCGCCGAGCATACAGGCATGCCAGCCGCTGACTTCCTGCCACAGGCGGGTGCGCAGCTTCTGATTGATCGCGTGCAGCTCGGCGTCAGGGTAGCCGGAGGCAATTTCGAACAACGTAATTTTGGATTGCGGCTCTGTCCACCATTGCAGCTGATACCCCATGAAATTTTCGCTTTTACCGGCGGTCAGCTGCAGGCCTGAAAGGCGTAAAAACTCATAAGGTTCGATGTGAGCAAGTGCGGTCAGCCAGGCATCATCGGTGGTGACAGCAGGTAACTGCGCAGGTTGCAGTTTCACCGGCAAGGTTTTGCCTTGCGGATTGGTCCAGCTCCCTTGCCAGTTGCCTTTCTCATCTTTGGTCAGGGAAAATTCAGGGCGCGGGGTGTCATCAAAATCATCCAGACCTTCCTGAAGTTTCAGCTCCTGCCCGTCCAGCGAGCCATTAAGCGGCAGGTCGAGACGGTATTTTTGATAGAAGTAACGGCCCGTCACTTCATCGGGTTTATTTAAATCCAGCTCGACCACAATACTGGTTTTACCCAGCGTACCGGAATACACCACAGGCGGCTCTTCAGCCAGAGCAGGCAATGCAAGCAGGGCTATCAACCAAATCCACAACTTCATCAGTATCTCCCAGAGAAATAAATCATCCTTTGCGCCATTATTTTTTCGTTATAGGCAATGACGTGCGAAAGCCAGTGTACTGAAAGTTTCGTTACGTCACCATTACGTGATCTGATAAGTAGAAAAAAATTATCGTTTGCCCAAAAAAGCCATCGGGAAAGGTATCTCTTTCTAATTTCGAATAAAAAAATGCTGGTTTGTTAGCAGTCTCCCGGCGGAGGTTACGCTATTATCAGGGAGATAACTTAGAGAAGAGCTGAGACTCATAATGTGCAGATGGATGACCTCCCCTTTATGCCTGCTGGCCGGAATGCTGGCTTTTAGCGTGCAGGCCGAGCCGATACAGGCAATGTATAACGACTGGCAGGTGAGCTGCGATAACCTGAACCACTGCGCTGCGCGCAACAGTCAGGATGGTCAGGAACTGGTGATGAAAATCACCCGCGAAGCCGGGCCGGAGGGCAAATCAACCCTCAGTATTGATTACCAGCGTAACAGCGACGAGCAAAGCAGCGATGCGCCGATTGCCGGGCGGTTGCAGATGAACGGAAAAACGCTGAGTTTTAATCACCGCGAATGGGATATCAGTAAAAAGCACCTTTCGGGCAGTAACCGTCTGGTGGTCAATGATTTCATCGCCGCCATTCGTGAAGGCAGCAGCATTCAGCTGGCAGGTAAATCGGATCCCGCACAACCGGTGAAACCGATGATTTCGCTCAAAGGGTTGAAAGCGGTGCTGCTGGCCATCGATGCCCAGCAGGGGCGGGTCGGCACCAAAACGGCCTGGGCCAGCCGGGGCACGAAACCGGCGAATACCGTGCCACCTGCGCCGGTCGCGCCGGTATTGCCACGTTTTAGTGAACCGCACGCCTTGTCCGAGAGTGAGATCTCAGCCATCACGCAGAACGCTGCGACCACCATTGAGAACAATGATTGCAGCCTCGATCCCTCAGAACGTGAAGTGCATATTTTCGCCCTGAGTAACGATAAGGCGCTGATGACCGTCAACTGCGACATGGGGGCTTACAATCTGTTTGCTTTGGGATTTGTGGTATCGCGTCAGGCACCTTACAAAATGGAAAATCTGGCGCTGAACATGCCGTTCAAACTGGGTGAGGATGAACAGGCGCCCGAGCTGATTAACACAGATTTCGACCCGAAAACCGGCATGCTTTCGACCTATGATAAAGGCCGTGGGATCGGAGATTGCGGCGTCGCCTCGCGCTGGGTGTTTGATGGCAAAGCGTTCAGGCTGGCGGCATTTTCGTCTGAACCCGCCTGTGACGGCTACAGCAGCGGCGGAGAATGGCCGGTTCTGTGGGTGACCCAGGCGCCTTAATTCCCGCTGCGGCGTTATGTTGCGGATAAAAAAATGCCCTGTGAGCTTACGCTTTCAGGGCATTTTCTTTTATCGCGGTCTGCGTCGTTGAAACGTTATTCAACAGATGCTTTGACGACAACCATATTGCTGGCGAATTCGACTTGCTGATCGGCAACGATTTTGCAGCGCTTACGGGTTTCTACTTTACCGTTGACCTTCACCTGGCCTTCAGCGATGACCGACTTAGCGGAACCGCCACTGTCACACCAGCCCATAAATTTGAGCAGGTCGCACAGTTCAACGTGCGGGTGCTTTTCGAGAAAAAAAGTTTCCATGTATTCCTGACTTTGTGTTTGGTACGAATGAATTAAGACTTAATGGCGCTGATGTCATGATATTCCTCACACGCCTGCAAGGTATTTTGAATCAGCGTCGCGACCGTCATCGGGCCTACGCCGCCCGGCACCGGTGTGATAAAGGAAGCACGCTCAGCGGCGGCATCATATTCCACATCGCCGACAACTTTACCACTTTCCAGACGGTTAATACCGACATCAATGACAATCGCACCCGGTTTAATCCATTCACCCGGAATAAAGCCCGGTTTACCGACCGCCACTACCACCAGATCGGCATTCTCAACGTGATGACGAAGATTTTTAGTGAAGCGGTGCGTGACGGTAGTGGTGCAACCTGCCAGCAGCAGTTCCATGCTCATCGGACGGCCCACAATGTTGGATGCGCCGATCACCACGGCGTTCAGCCCGAAGGTATCAATACCATAACGCTCAAGCAGGGTGACGATGCCGCGCGGCGTACAAGGGCGCAGCGTGGGAGCGCGCTGACACAGGCGTCCGACGTTATACGGATGGAAGCCATCGACGTCTTTGTCCGGATGAATGCGTTCCAGAACCTTGATGTTATCGATGCCCGCTGGCAGCGGAAGCTGCACCAAAATGCCGTCGATTTCACCGTCGTTATTCAGATCGTCGATCAGTTTCAGCAGTTCGCCTTCAGAGGTGGTGGCGGGTAAATCGTAAGAGCGGGAGATGAAGCCGACTTCTTCGCATGAGCGACGTTTGCTGGCGACATAAATCTGTGATGCCGGGTTTTCACCGACCAGCACCACGGCCAGGCCGGGAGCGCGTTTACCTTGCGCCAGTCGTTGTTGCACACGCGCCGCCACTTCGCTTCTGACTTGCTGCGCAATCGTTTTACCGTCAATAATCTTTGCTGCCATCGGGGAATAAATCCATCAATTAAAAAATGCAGGGGATGCGCCTATTTTGTCAGAAGCGGCGGGCGCTGTCAGGCGTTGAATGCGAATTACTTGTTCGAAAATTCACTGAGACAGTGCTTAAAAAAGTGTCTATTTTAGAAACAGGTCTTTTTAAATCATCAGGAAAGGAACCCATGACACGTAAAGTCGGGATTATAGGCGCAGGCCACGTAGGGGCTGACGTTGCATTTTCATTGGTCACACAGGGATTGTGCGACACGATTGTTTTGCTGGATGAAGACGAAAAAAAGGCGGGCAGTCAGGCACTCGAACTGCGCGACATGGCATCTCTCACCGCGTCACGCGTTAAGATAATCGCTAACGATTACAGCGAATTGCACAACGCAGATGTGCTGGTCATCGCCGTCGGCCCGAAAACGCTGCTGCGTGAAGATCGCCTCGAAGAACTGGCAGAGACGCGCGCCGCCGTGCGTGAAGTGATCCCGCGCGTGATTGCCAGCGGTTTTGGCGGCGTTATCGTCAACATCACCAACCCGTGCGATGTCATTACCCAGATTATTCAACAAACCAGCGGCTTCCTGCACTCTCAGGTCTTCGGCACCGGCACGTCGCTCGATACCGCACGCATGAAGCGCGTCGTGGGCGAATTCTTCGATATCGACCCCCAAAGCGTCACCGGCTACGTGATGGGGGAGCACGGCGAATCACAGTTTGTCGCCTGGAGCACCGTGACTCTGGGCGGATGTCCGGTGGCACAACTGGCGGGCAACCGTGACGTTGACTGGGCCAGCATGCAGGACGCCGTGCGCGGCGGTGGCTGGGAAATCCTGCAAGGCAAGGGCTGGACCAGTTTCGGCATTGCCACGGCAACGGCCCGTCTGGTGGACGCGATATTATCTGACGCGCACAGCGTATATCCGGTGTCGGCGTGGGATGAAGAGCTGAACGTGTACATCGGCCAGCCTGCGGTTATCGGCAAAAACGGCGTGGTTCAGACATTGCGGCCCGAGCTGACCGTTTACGAAGGCGTGGCATACCATGCTTCTGCACGCGTGATTGCTGCGGCGCTGAAGTCTGAAAAATAGTCCAGATGCATCACATTCCGCTGCGGGGCATGCCGGGAATAACCTGAAATTGTTCAGGCATTAAGCAGAGAGTTCGAAAGCCATTGACTCATCCCGGTCTGCCCGTATAATCCGAACCCGCAACGCTCCCGAATGGGACAAGCAATGCGCCCTTAGCTCAGTTGGATAGAGCAACGGCCTTCTAAGCCGTAGGTCACAGGTTCGAGCCCTGTAGGGCGTACCATCTTCGCGGTGTAAAACCGGAAAAACAGACGCCCGCTGGCGTCTTTTTTTATGCCTGAAATTCAGTGCGCAAGATATCCTGTACTGCTCTTCCTGCCGCCTCAGAAATCCAGCTCAAGTGCAAAACACAGGTAAGCCATCAGTGGCGCACAATGCCTGAACTGTGCCGCGCAAAACTCGACCACATCAGGTTTGCACAAATCCTCGAAGGCGATATTTTTAATCGCGATAAAATCTTTGCGCTTTAATTCCTCTAACAACGGGTGGTTTTTGTCGTAGCCTTTTGGCGGTCGAATCAGGCTGTCGCCATCCATCACGAAACCGTTGTCGTGCAATGTCTTAAGGGCTTTCTTGTAGGCGTTCGGATTCTCATCAATGCACGTACGGATCGCATTTAACGCTTTAGATTCCGGATGCCAGATCCCCGCCGCGAGAAAACAATTATCTTCGGCAATGTGCAGATAGAGTCCGGGGGCGTGGACATCTTTGCCCTGAAAATGGCGAAACTGGATGCCGACATTGGTTTTGTAAGGCGTTTTATCTTTGCTGAAACGGCTGTCCCGCTGCGGACGCATAAGGCTGCCGCCCACTTTTCTGGCGACGGCAGTCAGCCTCGGGGAAATGGCAATAATCTCTGGCTGCATGTGTTCGATAAACCGCAGTGCGGGGGTTCTCAGCGTATTTTCGTATTCATCCTGATTCGCTTTGAACCAGTCGCGGGAGTTGTTTTGTGCGAGTTTATTCAGAAATTGCAAACCGGCTGCGCTAAAAATTGTCCCTGCCGGAACCGGCGTTTCAGGTGTCTGGGTCGTCATTATCGATAAGCCTTAATCACTGCCATGAAAAGAATCAGAGGAGATCCTGACGCCAGAGACGGCTCAGTGCAAACTGAAAAGCAAAAATTTTTCTGACAACCGAGGAAAACGCAGTGGCCGCCTGAAAGCCTGCCAGAATCAGGTGGGAGTTGGCGGCCATGGAGCAGACTTATTCTGTTAAATATAATTCAGAGCAATATAATAGGGTAAACATCAGCCGCAGAGATTTCTATGGATAATATTGATCATGCTAAACGCGTCTTAGAGGATAATACCAACGTGCTTTACGGCATATTTGGTATCATCAGCGGTTCTGGCTATTTTCCTCCGTTGCCTTTCCTGAATGAATTCTTCCTGGCGGGCAGTGATCCCTGCGATCAAGATGGTCGGATGGGACGTTGGCGGCGCTTCGCACTGACCCTCTCTGAATATGAAGTGGTGAAAGCGTGGTGGATTGAAAACAACCCTAATACCATCGAGACGCAACTTGGGTGCGATTGCTGGAATGATTGGGTTCAGGAGATTTTGGAGCGGTAAGTAAAGTCATCATAGGGTGACAAAATCCTACGCGAATAACGCATGAGCTTTGCCATCTGCATATTCTCTTTCTGTCATGCGTCAAAGGGTTTATCCCTGTAAATCTTCTGTTTATGAGTAAAATCCATAGAACCCTGATCAAGATCAACGGTAACAATCTGTAAAGTTTTACTCTTTACGGAAATTTACTGACTACTGGGGATCTATGAAAATTAAAGACTTTTATGTGATGACTGCACCGAACCGTCGCCGTTATGGCGTGGCTTTTTTTGTCGGTATTATTGCCGGTGTGATGTCAGCTTTCGTGAAGTGGGGCGCAGAAGTGCCTTTACCCCCGCGTACTTTCTCAGGCGGTCGCGATGAATTTAACCCGCCGTATTTGTTCCTGAGAGATTATCTGGGCATTGATCCGACGCATGCCGTTTACCAGTTCTCTGAACATATTATTAATCCTGTCCATATTACCCATATTATTTTCTCTCTGGTCTTCGCGATAGGCTATTGCCTGGTCGCGGAAGTCTTCCCGAAAGTAAAATTATGGCAGGGTGCGCTGGCCGGTATTATTGCGACTGTTGCCGTCCACTGGATAAGTTTCCCGTTGCTGGGTCTGACACCGCCATTGTCCGGGCTTCCGCTGGATGAATATGTGTCTGAATTACTGGGCCACATCTTCTGGTTCTGGGCGATTGAAATGATCCGCCGTGATTTGAGAAACCGAATCACGCATGAACCCGATGCTGAAGTGCCGATGGATTCGCCTTTCCGTTAATGCATCATCCTGAGTATCAAGCCCGCCTGACTTAGTCGGCGGGTTTTTTTATGTCTGCTTATTATCATTAAAATAAAGAACGGAACAATTTTTTATAGGGAAGGTTTGCTCTAATTTCTTAAAAAATACCTATGATCCGCGCATGATATATTGATATAAAATCCCGCGTCATATTACGTTGTGTTAATTTCATTGTTATGCGTATATCAATTCAATAATCACCTTTATCAATGTTAAGTGCAGATAGAGAAAAGACACCAGCGAAAGGTGTCTTTTCTTCTTGCGCCTGCCTGAAAAGTTCAGGTGAGAATTAACCCGCCGTCACAGATTTAGGCTTACGCTACCGGCGTTTTTGTGTGTAGGATCAGGGCTGTAAAATTGCCAATCGGGAGAGTTATGGCTTCGCTGAAAGAAGTAGCACAACGGGCATCCGTCTCGCTGATGACGGTGTCCCGCGCCATTAATGAGCCGCAAAGGCTGAAGCCGGAAACGCTGGCGCGCGTGCAGCAGGCCATTGACGCACTTCACTATGTGCCCGATTTCTCGGCGCGCAAGATGCGCGGCAAAAGCAGCAAAGTCTCCACGCTCGGCGTGCTGGCGCTCGATACCGCCACGACGCCATTCTCCGTTGAACTGCTTCTCTCGATTGAACTCACGGCCCGCGAATTTGGCTGGAGCAGTTTTCTGGTCAGCATTACCTCGCAGGAAGACAGCGAGCGCGCGGTCAGCCAGCTGCTTTCCCAGCGTCCGGACGGCATTATTTTTACCACCATGGGGCTGCGTGAAGTCGATATTCCCTCGCGTCTGGTGGATAAAAATCTGGTGCTGGCGAATTGCCTGAGCCGTGAACACGCGCTGCCGGGCTACATTCCCGATGATTTTGACGGCCAGTATCAGGCGACCAAGCTGCTGATCAGCAAAGGCTACCGCCATCCGCTGTGCATTTATTTACCGGAGTCGATCCCCGCCGGAACCCGCCGTCGCGCCGGTGCGGAACAGGCATGGCGCGAAGCGGGGCTGGCGGCAGAACATCTTCGTCAGCTGCATATGGCGCTGGGCGATGAGCATTATCGTGATGTTGTGACAATGCTTGAGGACTTTATCCCCGGCGGAAAGCCGGATTTCGACGTGCTGGTGTGCGGCAATGATCGTATTGCCTTTTTGGCGTACCAGGTGCTGCTGGCGAAGGGGATTGCGATACCGCAGCAGGTCGCGGTGCTCGGGTACGACAACATGGTCGGTATCGGCGATCTGTTCCTTCCGCCGCTGACCACGGTGCAATTGCCGCACAGCGAAATAGGCCGTGAAGCGGTGCTGCATCTTATTGAGCAACGCCCCAATCACGGCCTGATAAAGATCGCCTCTCCCGTGCTGGAGCGCGCGTCTTTATCGTGCGTTCAGCGTTAACCCGCGCTCAGCCTCCAGACGTCTCCCTCAATCAACGCCGCCTGACCGTGAGCGGCGAAGCAGGAGAGGGCGCGCTGACCGGGCTGCGGGTAAATCCGGCTGCTTAATGTTGCTTCTCCCTGATTAACGAAAATCTCCACAGACGAGCTGTCGATAAAGATCCGCAGTTCCAGCACCTTTCCTTGCGTTAACGCCACGCTGCGCTGGTCTTTGATCCCGTGCATCGGGAAGTCCCTTTCCAGACAGAGTCTCTGCGCCCGTGTGTCCACAAAGAGGGTCACGCCGTCACCGAGTTTGATACCGAAACGTTCTGCATCGCAGGCAGGGCGATCCCACCGGGTGATGATCTCCAGCGCCTGCGCGTCATCTGCGATGTGCTGAACGCTGTCTCTGAGCAGGCATAGCGAAAGAGGATAATGCTCACGGCGCAGCGTCCGCACTTCTTGCACCGGAACCATCCGCACGCTGCCATCGTGCAGTGTCAGTTCGCGCGGCAGCGTCATGCAACCCGCCCAGCCTTCGGCCTTTGAGGGCATCACGGATTCCCACATGTCCATCCAGGCGATGATCACCCGACGACCGTCGGCTGCGGTAAATGACTGGGGCGCATAAAAATCATGGCCGTGATCCAGCTCGCGGAAACCTTCGCGAACCTCAAAATCCTGTCCCGGTCGCCAGGTTCCGCGCAGGCAGCCACTCTGGAATAAGTTCAGATAATCATCGCCTTGCGCTTTAATGCCCTGCGGGGAACACATCAGAATATGTTCATCGCCAAGCGGGAAAAAATCCGGGCATTCCCACATGTAACCCGTGTTGCGGTCAGCTTTGGCGAGCACGCGGTCGAACGTCCAGTCGCGCAGGCTGTTGCCCTTGTACAACAACACCTGGCCGATATCGCTGTCATCCCGCGCCCCGATCACCATCCACCAGTGGCCGTCTTCGTACCAGACTTTCGGATCACGAAAATGCATGATGTTATCCGGTGGTGTGAGCACCACGCCCTGTTTGGTGAAATGAATGCCGTCCTCGCTGGTGGCAAGGCATTGCACCTCACGGATGGCGCTGTCATTGCCTTCGCCGCTCAGCCAGACGTGGCCGGTGTAAATCAGGCTCAGCACGCCGTTATCGTCCACGGCGCTGCCGGAGAAACAGCCATCCCGGTCATACTCTTCGCCCGGCGCCAGTGCGACAGGCTGATGTTGCCAGTTCACCATGTCCTGACTGGTGGCGTGCCCCCAGTGCATTGGTCCCCAGTTCTCGCTAAACGGATGATGCTGATAAAACGCGTGATATCGCCCCTGGTGATAAATCAGCCCGTTCGGATCATTCATCCATCCCGCCGGTGGCGCGAGGTGAAAATGCGGGTAAAAGGATTTGCCGCGCGTTGCTGCTCCGTCGCGCAACGCCTGTTCTGCGCGTTCCAGTCGCTGTTTCATAAAATCTCACTCTTTTTGAATAATACGGAAGGGGTTGTCCGGCTCTTTTCGCCGATGAGCAGGAATCCCGAGATCGTAGTGAGGATGAGCACCAGCATCCCCATAATCATGTAGGTGTCGGCAAAGCCGATCCGGTCGTAGCCGTAACCGGCCAGCGGGGAAAACACACTGGCACACACCTGCGTGATGAACTGGAACCCGACCAGATACAGCGTGGCTGAAAGGCGCGGGTCGAAGCGGGTGGTGATGTACTTAAACATGGCGATCAGCAGGATCGGCAGCTCCACGGCGTGCAGCAGTTTCATGCAGGAAATGGTCACCGCATCCGCTGCCAGACCTGAACCAAAAACGCGCAGCGCCATAATCAGCCCGCTGAGCAGCAAGCCGTTTTTTGCCCCGATTTTATTGACGACGAACGGCGCGAGGAACATGCCGCCCGCTTCTAAAAACACCTGGAAGGAGTTAAGGAAACCGTACATCTCATTGCCGTTTTTAACGTCCGGGAACAGTGAAGCGAAGTACACCGGAAACTGCTGATCGTAGACGTTGTAAACGCTGACGCCGGTCACAAACACAATCAGCGCCCAAAAACGCGGCAGGCGGAACAGGGCAATCGCATCAGAAAGCTGAAGGTTACCGGGCTTGCCGTACTCGAGCTGATTCAGCGCATCGGTCTTCACCTCACGCAGCCGCCACAGCAGCAGCAGGAAAATGATCGCAGAAGACGAAGCCATCCAGAAGTTAAGGTTCGGGTTGATGTTAAACAGGATCCCGGCGAGGAAGGTGGCGGCGGCCCAGCCGAGCGATCCCCACATTCTGGCTTTACCAAACTCAAACCCCAAGATACGGCTGACACGCTCGGTATAGGATTCGAGCGCACCAATCCCGGCAAAAAACGTCGCGCCCACGTACAAGCCGCCAGCGGCGGCGCCCAGCAGAATATTGATTTGCAGCAACGGGGCAAAGATGAAGATAAAGAAAGGTCCGCTGGCCAGTAACAGTATGCCGATGGCCCACAGCAGGTTTTTACGTAACCCCAGCTTGTCCTGAATAAAACCGTACAGCGGCTGCGCGCACAGCGCCGTCAGGGCAATGGCGGAAAAGAATAACCCCGTTTCCGCGCCTTTAAGCCCGACCTTCTGGCTGAGCCAAAGTGAGATCAGCGAAAAAGCAGATGACCAGGTGTAAAAGAAGCAGAAAAGTAATCCGCTTAACTGAAAGTAGTGACTTCGGTGACTTGTTTTCATGGCATATCCGTGCGCATTCGAAGAGGTAGTTCACATTGTTAACGTTAACTTATTGCTTTTCCCATACAGGCGATAACGGATTTATGATGTTAATCACAAATGTTAACGTTAACATATTTAAAGTGTGATCTTCACTGCACATTTTTGCCGATCAGTTCACCGGCTGCGGGGGAACACCGGGTAGCCCGCACAACCCGGCACCTTCGGCGGCTTGCGGGCGAAAGATAACTGTCTATTTATGGTGCTGAGTGTTGTGCCTGTCCGCCGCCTGATTGATGAATTCTCCTCATAGCGCCTTTCACATTTTGCTGCCTAGTCCTGTTCGCCGTATGGCGGTAACGTAGTGCCACTACACTCACGCAGCCCATCATGAAGGAAAAAGTGACATGAACGGCATCAGAGCAACTACGCTTTCACTGTCTATCATGATGTCCTGTATGGCCCCGGCAGCTTATGCCGAAGCGGAGAATTCAATGAGCGAAAAAATCAAAATCACCCGGAACGGCTCCACCCCATCGCAGCAAGGACCGGAAAGTTACTTCACCGGCAACGTGCGTATTGACGCGCCATTCAGCGGCACCGAATCTGCCCGCGTTGGCGGTGCGACCGTGACCTTCGAACCAGGCGCACGTACCGCATGGCACACCCATCCGCTGGGACAGACGCTGATTGTGACCCACGGTCGCGGCTGGTTACAGGAAGAGGGCGGCGAGATCCGCGACATGAGCGTGGGGGATATTGTGTGGATCCCTGAAGGGGTTAAACACTGGCACGGCGCGACGCCGGAAAATGCCATGACGCATATTGCGATCGCCGAATCCCTGAACGGCAGCCCGGTCGAATGGCTGGAAAAAGTGACCGACGCCCAGTATCAGAAACGTTAAGTCCGGCATCATTAACGCGCAGGCCGGGTTTTCGTCATCGGCAGAAACGCGGTCCCGCTTCAGATTTCCAGCCCTGACATGGTTATGTCAGGGCCTTTGTCCGTGCTCACCCCTCATTTCGGAGAAATAACATGACCCTGAAAGTTCTCGGATACGCTGCTCAGTCAGCCAAAGTGCCTTTAGCTCCCTTTGAATTCGAACAACGCGAAGCGCGTGAAGATGACGTTGTCATCGACGTGATGTACTGCGGCGTCTGCCACTCTGATTTGCATCAGGCGCGCAACGACTGGGGATTCAGTACTTATCCGCTGGTTCCCGGCCACGAAGTGGTAGGCCGCGTGGCGAAAGTCGGTAAAAACGTCACTCAGTTCAAAGTCGGTGATTACGCCGGTATCGGATGTATGGTCGATTCCTGCCGTGTCTGCACCCCGTGCGAAAAAGGTCTGGAGCAATACTGTCTGGAAGGCAACACGCAAACCTACAACAGCGTTGACCGTCACGACCATATGCCGACTTACGGCGGTTACGCCAAAACCATCGTGGCGAGTGAAAGCTTCGTGCTGAAAATGCCGGAAGGTATCGATCTTAAAGCCGCTGCGCCGCTGTTGTGTGCGGGCATCACCACCTGGTCGCCGCTGCGTCACTGGAACATCACCAAAGGCAGCAAAGTCGGCGTGGTCGGTCTGGGCGGTCTGGGCCACATGGCGCTGAAACTGGCCAACGCGCTGGGCGCAGAAGTGACGCTGTTCACCCGTTCCGCCGGTAAAGCGGAAGATGCCCGCCGTCTGGGCGCGCATCACATCGTTGTTTCCACAGACGAAGCACAGATGGCGGCCACCCAAGGCGAGTTCGATCTCATCATCGATACCGTTCCATATGTCCACGATATCAACCCGTACATGCCAACGCTGAATATCGACGGTACGCTGGTCTTCGTCGGTTTCCTCGGTGATATCAGCCCGATGCTCAGCACGTTGTCGATGATTCTGGGCCGTCGTTCTGTCGCCGGTTCATGCATTGGAGGTATTGCGGAAACGCAGGAAATGCTCGATTTCTGCGCTAAACACGGCATCGGTTCTGACATCGAAATGATCAGCATGCCGGACATCAATGACGCCTACGAACGTATGCTGAAAAGTGATGTGAAATACCGCTTTGTGATCGATATGGCGACGCTGACGGCGTAAGAAAAGAGTCAGCTGACCCCTCCCGGCCATATTGGAATGCCCATTCTGATATGGCCGTTTTTTATTCATTTGCCAGTGTTATCTCAAATTTTCCCGTTAAATTCCTAAGACGCTCTAAATAAGTCAAAAACACCCTCTGTTCCTGCCATTGAATACCGTGCTTTTTGTAGATGAGTTATCACTAACTCGACTACTATAAAAAGAATTACATTCAGCGAGCTTTGCCAGGTATGCCATATTATTTCCCGGATGATCACCACGTGCGTGAACGTTCGGATCGTTTTCTGCGACGAATGTATCTCATGCGCATGCTGGGCACTTTCCTGTGCTTTTTCCCGATCGCGTCGGTGCTGGTGGAGCGCGGCGCATCCTGGCTGCCTCTCGGGTTGCTGGTACTCAATGTGTTTGTCTGGCCACACGTCGCCATGCGGATTTCCCGCCGCGCTAAAAAATCGAATCAGGCTGAGTTCAGAAATCTGGCTTTTGATGCCGTTGCCGGAGGCGCCTGGGTGGCGATGATGGGGATCTGTCCGCTGCCGTCGGCCATTATTACGTCTATCCTTATTGCTGACCGTTTCTCAGCGGGCGGCTGGCGGTTATTACGCCGTGCGATGGTGTTCTTCTGCGCTGGTTTTATTGTGTGCTGGCCGTTGTCCGGCATGACGTTGTATCCCGTGGTCACCGACAGAACGCTGTGGCTGACGCTGCCGCTGTCGACGATTTACATTATCGCGTTCAGCGCCGCCAACTATTCCATCTCCAGAAAACTGCGTGATAAACAGCATGAGCTGGAGAAAACCGCGCTGATGGATCCTTTTCTGGGGTTGCCGAATCGCCGGTTGCTGGACCGGCGGCTGATGCTGGAGTTCGAGCGTTCAAAACACGATCTTTCGTGCCTGATGGTGCTGGATGTCGATGATTTGAAAATGGTGAACGACCTGTTCGGCACTGAGGCGGGCGACTATGTCCTGCGGGCCGTTGCGACGATATTGCGTCAGGAAACCGGCGAACATGATTTTCCGGCGCTGTTGGGCGACGATGAGTTTGTGGTGATCTTGCCGGGAATTTCCGAAGAAGAAGCCTACGCGGTGGGGTACCGGTTATTACTCAAGGTGTCGGAGATCCGCCTGTCGCAGGACGCGGGTTTCCAGTGTTCGCTGAGTGTGGGAATTGCCACGTCACGCGGGCGGGAAGATTATCATCAATGGCTGGCCGCCGCCGAGCGTGCGGTCGCCAGCGTGAAGCAAAATGGCAAAAACAGTATTGGCAGTGCAGGCAGGGCATAACCTTTTTTTCTGATTGGGATAAACATTTTTCGGGATGAATAATGATGAAAAATAGTCAAAAAGTGATGATAGCAACAGTCGTGTTGATGGGTTTACTGGCAGGATGCTCAAGTATTGATGAACCGGTGGGCGATGAAACCTATCGTCCTGCCAATTTCGATGCATCTTTCGCGCAGGGCCAGGCGAGTTATTTTTCGTCCGTATTTTCCATTCTGGAACGTCACCGCCGCGCGGATACCTATAAAAAGATTTTTGATTTCTGTAGCGGAAAATTCCAGACGCTGGGCGAAAGTAATGACGGCGAAAAGGTGCACATAAAATTTGCCTGTCTGCCTAAAGAGCAGGTGCAAAGCATTTATGCCACGCCGGTGAAATCGCCAACGCAGTATTAAATCCAGTTTCCTTAGAGGCACTATGAGCAAGCAAAGACCCGATTTTATCCGTCACTGGACGGAGCTTGAAGGCCCGGACGACGGCAGTTATCCCGGCGATGATGAGCTTATGTCAATTGGCGCGCCGCTCGGTAAAGCACTGGGGCTGACGCGTATCGGTATTCACCACGAACGTTTGTTACCGGGGCGTCGTACCAGCTACCCGCACGCAGAAAGTGCAGAAGATGAGTTCGTGTATGTGTTGCAGGGGCATCCGGATGCCTGGATCAACGGGGATTTGCACCCGCTGAAACCGGGTGACGCTGTCGCCTTTCCCCAGGGAACCGGTATCTGTCACACCTTCATTAATAACACCGATGATGAGGTGCATTTACTGACGATTGGCGAAGCCAATAAAGCGGAAAATCGGATTTACTATCCGAAGAATCAGCAATACGAAGCCACACGTAAAGACCGCTGGGTGGATGTGCCGCAGCAGGCGTTCGGCGAGCATGACGGGTTATCTGACCAAAAAAGAGATAAAAAAAAGCCGGTGTCATAACCGGCTTTTTTATTCGAGTAATGCATTTAACACTTTCATCGAAGCGGGGATCATCATGTCAAAGACGTCTTCATTGGATGGAAAGCGACTGCCAGCGTTGCTGACAATACGGCATCATGCGGTGGATCTTCAGCGTTTGTGGTTCATGGCGGTTCAGTGAATAACCTTCCGGTGTGATTTCTAACGTGTCACCGGTCTTCAGGGAGAAATTGTCATCGACTGACAAAATCAGCTTCAGGTTTTTAAATGCCTGAATGCAGATATATTTCAAACCTGTGTGCGGGATGTTCAGGATATCTATAATTTTCCATTCCATATTTCTACTCCTTTATCGTACTGCCTGATTTAGTGCCTCATTCTTACCTCACAATTCCGTCATTTTTTGTCATCACAAGGTAATGATTTCTTTATAGGCGTTCCTGTTATTTCAATGCTTGAACTGACTCACAAAAAGTCATAGCCAGATCATCGCTGGATCGCATAACTCATTATTTCGGACAAAATGCAGTGTCTTTTCGCTTTTTTTATGCCGCCGGATTGCGCTTTTTGGCAAAACCAGCGGGTAAACAGAAAGCAAAAAAGCTTGAAATCACAGCGATAAAACAGGTATTCCTGAGTGCTTTATGATTTTTGTTATATTTTTCAGGGCAGGATGAAATGAATTTCACACGTAATAGTCTTCTGGGGCTGGTACTGGCATTAAGCACTTTTTCGGCGCTGGCCAGCCAGTGTATAGAAACCCGCGCCGGTATTGATATGGGTTCGGGCACCACTAAAATTCAGGTCGCACAGGTCGATATCTGCCGTCATCAGCTGGGCAAAGTGCTGTATGAAGATCAGCGTCCGCTGGCGTTTAACGAAGATTTAGGCAAATCCGGCAACAATCAAATCAGCAGCGCGATGCAGCAGCAGGGCGTCACTGCGCTGAAAGAGATGGTGGACAAGGCCCGCACTTTCCACCCGCAGCGCATCACCGGCGTAGCGACGGCGGTGTTCCGCTCGGCGTCAAACGGGCAGCAGGTGATCGACCTGTTTAACCAGCAGGCACAGGTCCAGCTGCGCATCATCACGCAGGAACAGGAAGCCGCGCTGGGGTTCCTCTCGGCGAAAGCCGCACTGCATGACAACAGCGTGAAAAATGAAGATCTGCTGGTGTGGGACATCGGCGGCGGATCGATGCAGATGACGGCATTGCGTGAGCAAAACGGCAAAACGGTCACGGATATTTATCAGGGCAAACTGGCGTCGGTGACGCTGAAAGAATTTATTATCAGCGTACTGAAGAATCAGGCGCTGGATAAAGCCGCGTCTCCGAACCCGATCGGTTCGCTGCGCAATACCGTGCTGCGTTACGTGAATTTCTATGCGAGAACGCACGTCAGCCCGCAAATCAAACAGGATGCGCAGACCCGCCGGGTGATTGGTATCGGTGGTGTTCACGGCTATTCAGTAAAAGATCAGCTGCGTCCGGCGAACAATACTTACACGTTGGAAGATGTGCAGCGCGTGTCGAAAAATCAGGTATGGAAAGGCGACAGCGAACTCACTGGTGAATATCGCGCCACCGACGTCAGTAATTTACTGCTGGTGGAAGGCTTTATGCAGGCGCTGAACATTTCGCAGGTGACCGTGGTCAAGGCCAGCCTGATTCAGGGCATCCTGGTGCAATAACTTCGCAAACTCATGACTGAAGGAGCAGAACCGCATGACGACTGACTCAACGACCCCGCAGCAGGATGACTTTATCTGGCTGGAAGGCATACGCAACGAACAGGCGCTGGCCTGGGCGCATGAACAAAATCCGGTCACGCTGGCGGCGTTTACGCAAGGCCGCGATTTCGATCCTCTTCGCCAGAAAGTGCTTGAGGCGCTGAATTCTCCGGATCAGATCCCCGGCATCAGCAAATTCGGCCAAACCTGGTGCAACTTCTGGCAGGATGCGCAGAATCCGCGCGGCCTGCTGCGTATCACGTCGCTGGAGGAGTACCGCAAAGCCGAACCGCACTGGGAAACGCTACTGGACATCGACGCGCTGGGCAAAGCGGAAGGGAAAGACTGGGTGTACCACGGCGTGTACCCGCTCAAACCCGATTTTAAGCGCGCGCTGATTTTTCTTTCACCCGACGGCGGTGATGCGTCGGAAGTGCGTGAGTTTGATCTGCAAACGCGCGAATTTGTCTCTGACGGCTTTTTCCTGCCGGTGGCGAAAAGTCGCACGGGCTGGATTGATCATGACCATCTGTTTGTCGCCACCGACTTCGGGGAAGATTCACTCACCGACTCCGGTTACCCGCGCATCGTGAAAATCTGGTCACGCGGCACACCGCTCAGCGAAGCCACAACGGTATACAGCGCCGGTAAAAAAGACATGATGGCGGTCGGCTATCACGACAGTTTTAAAGGCTTCGAACACGATTATGTGGTGCGGGTGATCGACTTTTATCATCGCGAAGTGTTTCTGCTGGATGAGAAAAAGCATCTGGTCAAAATTGATGTGCCGGCCGATGCTAAATTCAGCTCGTGGCGCGAGTGGATCCTGATCCAGCCTGCCAGCGAATGGCAGGTCAGCGGCGAAAGCTGGCCCTCGGGTTCTCTGCTGACCATGAATTTTGACGCCTTTATGGCCGGTGAACGCGCGCTGAAACCGCTGTTTATGCCGACCGCACAGGATCAGCTCAGCGGATATTCCTGCACCCGCGATCACATCATTCTCAGTATCACGCGCGATGTGGTAAACCGCCTCGAAGTCCTGACGCCGGAACAGGGTGACTGGCGGCGTGAGCCGTTCGGGCATGTGCCGGAACTGAGCAAAATCAATGCCTGGGGCGTGGCAGACGATTCGAACCAATATTTCATGAGTGTCAGCGGATTCCTGCAACCGGCCAGCCTGTCGCTGGGGGATCTGGACAACGGCACACACCAGTCAGCGGAATTACTGAAACAGGATCCGTCGCATTTCGATGCGTCCCGGTATCAGGTCAGCCAGCATTTTGCGCAGTCCGACGACGGCACCCGCGTGCCTTATTTTGTTATCTGCCGCAAAGACGTGGTGTATGACGGTAAAAATCCGACGCTGTTGTACGGTTATGGCGGGTTTGAAGTGTCGCTGGACCCGTATTATCTCGGCGTCAGCGGCGTGGCGTGGTTGGATCGTGGCGGTGTATTTGTTTTGGCCAATATTCGCGGTGGGGGCGAATACGGACCGGAATGGCACAAAGCGGCGCTGAAAGAAAAACGTCTGCGGGCATATGAAGATTTCGCGTCAGTCGCCAAAGCGTTGATCGCCAGTAACATCACCTCTGCGGCGCATCTTGCCGCGCAGGGCGGCAGCAACGGCGGTCTGCTGGTCGGCAATATGCTGACGCGTTACCCGGAATTATTCGGGGCGATTGTCTGCGAAGTGCCGTTGCTGGATATGGAACGTTACACGCAGATTTCTGCCGGTGCTTCGTGGATTGCCGAGTATGGCGACCCGCAGGATCCTGAAGAGTGGGCTTTTATCCGCGAGTTCTCGCCGTATCACAACCTCTCTCCGGCAAAAAAATACCCGCCGGTGCTGTTCTCAACGGCGACCAGCGATGACCGCGTCGGGCCAGACCATGCGCGTAAAATGGCAGCGAAAATGCAGGCGATGGGTATTCCTGATGTCTATTTTTATGAGAATACCGAAGGCGGGCACAGCGCGGCGGCGGACAAGGCGCAGTCTGCCTTTAAACGGGCGATGGTGAGCGAATTCCTGCTGCGGTTTATTGGCCGGTAACCGGTTAACCGGTGCGGTAAATTTATCCTATGACTTAAGCCAAACGGGATGCCTTTCAGGTATCCCGTTCATATTTCGACATGTTTTATCCTCGTTCATCCCCGCAAAACCATTGCCTCATCAATCATTCCTTGTTTATTATTTCCTCCTTTTTTGATAACAATTATCAAAATCACTTTTCATTCATTCTCATTTTCGGGGCTTTGCATGTATAAGAACACCGCTCGCGTGCTGTCTGTTGCCGGTCTGATGGCCGCATCGTTCTCCACTTTTGCCACCACGTACCCGCTTACCGTGACGGACTTGGCCGGGCGGAAAGTCACTATCGATAAAGCGCCGCAGCGCGTGATTTTGCAGGATGGCCGTGATTTGCTGGCGCTGGCGGTTCTGGATAAGGCCAATCCTTTCCAGCACGTGGTGGCATGGAACAACCTGCTGAAGAAAACCGACAGCGGCACCTGGGACATGCTGAAAAGCAAATGGCCGGAATCTGCGAAGATCCTCGATATGGGTTTCAGTGATAAAGGGCAGATTGATCTGGAAACCGTGATCGCGAAGAAACCCGATCTGATGATCGCCCAGTTGCGTGCAAAAGATTCCCTGGCGCAGGCCGGTGTACTGGATAAACTCGCCGGACTGCACATTCCGGTGGTGTTCCTGGACTATGAACTGGACCCGGCAAAAAATACCGCAGCGAGCATCGATCTGCTGGGTAAAGTGATGAATCAGGAAGACAATGCCCGTGCATACACCCAGTTCTATAACGAGCATCTGCAGAGCATTCAGAAAGCCGTCGCGGGCATTAAAAACAAACCTAACGTCTTCATCGAACCCATTGCCGGTCGCGATGATTCCTGCTGTTTCACCCACGGCAACGCAGGCTGGGGTAAACTGATCCAGGCGGTAGAGGCCAATAACATTGGCAGTAAACTGTTGCCGGGCGCGTCGGGCACCGTGTCGCTTGAGCAGGTGATCAGCATGAAGCCGGACGTGTATATCATGACCGGTTCCGCGCGTCCGAAGGGCGGTTCTGTCACCCACATTCTGCCTTTCGGTTACGGCGCCGATCAGGCCAGCCTGGATAAAGAAGCGAAAGTGCTGACCTCACGTACCGGTGTGGCGCAAATTCCTGCGGTAATGAACGGCAATGTTTACGCGATTTATCACCAGTTCTATAACCATCCGTACAACATCGTCGGAATGGAATATCTGGCGAAATTTATCTATCCGCAGGAATTCAAAACCCTGGATCCTGCGAAGACGTATCACGATATCGTGCGTCAATATACCCAACTGCCGGATCAGGACTTCATCCTCGGCTGGTCAGCTAAAAAATAAGTCCGGCCTTCTCCCGCCTGCTTCCCGGCAGGCGGGTTTCCTTCTGCGCAGCACTCCCCGAACGCCATTTACATTCGTCACATTCGTTGACACTCGGTTAATTCATACTTTAATTCAATTGTATTAGTGTGATTCGTAAGTTCTGGCTGTGTGTTGCAGCGGGCGACGCACGGCGAATTACGCCATATCAACAAGGTGAATGTATGCAATCTGAAGAACAGCGTTTAATTGACGGGCTTTTTAGTCGCTTGCAACAAGCTGAGTCCAGCACTGCGCCGCGCGATGCGGAAGCGGAACGTGTGATTCAGGATCATATCCGCCAGCAGCCGTCGGCTCCTTACTACATGGCGCAGGCGATGATTATTCAGGAAGCGGCGCTGACCAAACTCAACGGCCAGGTGCAGGCGTTGCAACAGCAGATCGCGCAGTTGCAGCAGGCGCAGCAGACCAAACCCCAGAGCAGCGGTTTTCTGGCCGGACTGTTTGGCGGGGGATCTTCCCAGCCTGAACCGCAGCGCACGGCGCAGCAGGGCAGTCAGCCAATTCCCGGCACGCAGGGGTGGGGCGCGCAGCCTCAACAGCCACCGCAATATGCCGGACAACAGCCTGCACCGGCTCAGGCGGCTGCGCAGGCGCCGGGTTTTCTGGGCAGCGCACTGCGCACGGCGGCGGGTGTGGCCGGTGGCGTGGTGCTGGCCGATATGCTGACCGGTATGTTCCATCACAGTCAGCCACAGGAAATCGTCAATATCATTGAGGAACCGCCGGTGCAGGATCTCAATCCTGCTGACAGCAGTTTTCTGGATAACAATAATCAGGGTTTCGACAGCAATCAGCCGTCCTGGGAAGATGCTTCCCTGGGCGACAACAATCTCGATTCCGGCTTCGGTTCCGATGATATGGGTTCTGATGATTTCAACGATGACGACGATTCGTTTTTCTGACGTCTCGCGACAGCACGCCGTGGATGGCTGATTTTGCAGAAGAAAACGGCAATGAAAAGTCAGGAATGAGAGGTTTATCGCTTATTGCCATCAGAATTCTGGACAAAATGGAGATCTGTTGCTGTACTGTATTTGACACACATTTTGTGTCCAACATTCACGTAAAGGTAAGTTTGATGTCTAAGATTAAAGGTAGCGTTAAGTGGTTCAATGAATCTAAAGGTTTTGGTTTCATTACCCCTGAAGATGGCAGCAAAGATGTTTTCGTTCATTTCTCTGCTATTTCCAGCCAGGGCTTCAAGACCCTTGCTGAAGGCCAACGCGTAGAGTTCGAAATCACCAATGGTGCCAAAGGCCCGTCGGCTGCTAACGTTATCGCTATCTGACTTTAGCCGATTACTTAAAAACCCGCCGAAGCGGGTTTTTTTTTGCCTGTAATACGCAGAAGATGTTGCCTGGAATACTGAGAGTATTACGCCGGTTTTTTCACCAGCGTCATAAACAGCACGATGGCAATCGCGTAGCATCCGAGCATGGTCAGCGCCATCGAGAGCGCTGGCATACTGCCAAAACCGGTGACGGGCACGGCAATCGCACCCAGTGCAAACATGCACACGCCCAGCAGTGCCGACGCGCTGCCCGCATTTTCCCCCTGACTTTGCATCGCCAGCGATCCCGCATTCGGGCTGACAATCCCGATCACCATCACCGAGAAGAACAGCGGTATCAGCAGCATAATCAGCGGTGCGCCAAGGCTTGCGGCAATCACCAGCGCGACAGAGGCTACGGCAGCAATACACAATCCGGTTTTAACCAGCGCCATTTCGCCATAGCGACGGCTAAAGCGCGTTGATACTTGCGCGGAAATCACTAACCCGATGCCGTTAACGGCAAAACACAGGCTGAACATCTGCGGGCTGAGGTGGTAAATCTGCTGTAACACGAAGGGCGATGCGCCGATGTAGGCAAACATTCCGGCCATCACGAACCCCTGCGTCAGGCACAACCCCATAAACGGACGGTGCCTGAGCAGCGAAAAGACCGAGCCGAGCATACTGAAAATACCGCCTTGCGAACGGCGTTCCTGCGGCAAGGTTTCATGCAGTTTCAGCGCAGCGGAAGCAAACAGCATGATGGAGATCACCGCCAGTACGCCGAAAATCCCCCGCCAGTTCATCCAGCTCAGCATCGCACCGCCCAGCACCGGCGCAATGATCGGTGCCAGCCCGTTTACCAGCATCAGTAACGCAAAGAACCGCGTGAGTTCATGCCCGTTGTATAAATCTCTGGCGACGGCGCGAGACAATACTGCGCCACCGGCACCGGCGATCCCCTGCAATAAGCGGGCGACGATCAGCTGATGGATATCCTGCGCCATGGCGCACCACACCGACGTCGCCAGCAGCAGAGCCAGCGACCATAACAGCGGACGAATACGGCCATAACGATCGCTGAGCGGACCAAAGATCAGCTGGCCGAAACCGAGGCCGAGTAAACCGGCAGTGAGGCTTAGCTGGGCGCTGGCGGTCGAGGTATTCAGCTCTCCGGCCAGCTCCGGCAGGGCCGGTAAATACAGATCGGTACACAACGGACCGAGAGCCGCGAGTGAGCCGAGAACCAGGGCGTAGCCAAGGCGTTTTTCATGCAAGTGAGCGCTCATGGTGAAGAGTTATTCCGGTTTGGGGGAGAGAAAATCCGTGTTGAACAGATCCTGAAAGTAGCGATGGTATAAGGCTTCCAGGCGCTCTGCATCAGCGTGAGCGGTAGTCAGGCGGCGGAATGCGGTGCCTTCGCAAATGACCGCCAGGCTTTCCACTTTCGCGGTCATTTCGGCATCTGAAAACTGCGGGAAACTTTTACTTAAGAAGGATTTTGCTTCATTGAACAGTTGTTTTTCTGAGTCACGCCAGATCTTCTCCACCACCGGATTGCGGGTCGCTTCGGCAGCGACTTCGAGCATCAGGGCGTGATCTATTTCGGCCTGTTCTTTTTGTTCCATGCAAATGTCTTCTTTGAACGGCGAGCTCAGATTGCCGATGCGCCGGTGCGCCAGATTGTGCGCTACCTGCTGTAAATTATGGGCATTACCGGTGATCAGCTGGATTTTATTCGTCACCATCCGGCGAACAATTTCTTCGATGATGGCGTCTTTATTGGCGAAGTAGCGGTAAATCTGTCCCACGCTGAGCTGTGACGTTTTGGCGATTTCAGCCATACCGGCACCGTGAAAACCATGTTTGCGAAAACACAGGCGGGCGGCGGCGATGATCTGGTCACGTCGGGCGTTGATGCGCGCGTCTTTAGTGCAGGTTTGTGGGGCAAGCATGGATGTCCTGGCGGGTCGCCGTTAATGAATGTGAACGATCATTCTCAATTATAGGCAATAAGGTCCGGCAGGTAAATATTTGTATGATGAAGACGGCAAAACGGCGCATTCCAGAGAAATGCGCCGTCAGCGAAAAGAGGGGTATCACAACCTGCAGGCGGTGTGATTAAGCGAAGTACGCCTGGAAAAAAGCGGCGACGGTCAGGACGCAAAGGGCCACAACCAGATATTCGGATGACGTTTTTGGAGCGGAGAACATGGCATACCTCATGTTTACATGAATGAACCGGAATTGATGCTGGCCATTATCGCGGCAGAACATGAAGGAAACATTAAGACAAAGGAGAGGAAGCGGAACGCAGGTCACAAAATGAAGCCACGGCGGCGTCTCAGAGCAGAAAAGAGATCGCCGCCGGGGTGAGTCAGTGCGCGCTGTACCAACTGACCAGTGCAAACGCCAGCAGGGTCATGGCGAGTGAACCGGCGAGATTGAGCGCCATATTGAGTAAGGCTGCGCCAAAACGACCGTCCTGCAACATGTACACCACTTCGAGCGAGAAGGTGGAAAACGTGGTTAATCCGCCGCAAAAGCCGGTGGTGATCAGCATTTTCCATACCGGATCAAGATGCGTCATCCGGCTGAAAATGGCGATACACAGCCCGATGATAAATGCGCCGACCAGATTGACCGTCAGTGTGCCGGCCGGCAGCACCGGTGTCATTCCGTTCATTTTCAGGCTGACATACCAACGGACAACGCTGCCAATACCGCCGCCAATAAAAACTGCAAGTAAGGTGCTGAACATAGAAAACCTTATAAACAGAGAAAAAACAGAAAGGTCCGGGCGCGATGCTACGAACCTCTCGCGAGATTGCGTAGACATCATCAGCCGGTAAAGGCGGTTTGGGAGGAATGTCATCTCCATACAGCAGGGGCTGATTTTAGCGTAAAACGTCAGCCCATCGCCAGCACAATGGCATCGGCAATCAGATCGACTTTATCTGCATGAATCTGGCTGGTGCTGATGCGGATAAACTGCCCCGGTCCGATGCGGCAGCGCTCGCCCGGCAACACGGCGATACCGCGTGCGGCCAGCGTCACCAGCGCGAACTGCTCTGACGGCACCGGGATCCACATCGCCAGCCCGTCGCGCTCAGGGATGTTCACACCGCGGATGCGCAGGGCATCTGACATTGCCTTGCGCCGTGCGGCATAAATCGCTTTGGCATGCGTAATCCCTTCCTGAGTGTTTTGATCCTTAATCAACCATGCCAGCGCTTGTTGCAAAATGCGGCTCGACCAGCCTGCGCCAAAGTTGCGGAAAGATTTGATTTGTTTGACGAGATCTTCAGAACCGGAAAGCACGGCCAGCCGTAAATCCGGGCCATAGGCTTTTGAATAGGAGCGCACGTGTACGGTGCGCTCCGGCAGGACGCTGCCCATGCTGACCGGCGGATAAGCGGAGAGCTGTCCGATACCATCGTCTTCGATAATCAGCGCATTGCTCCCGGCGAGAATGGCCGCCAGCGCCGCAAAACGTTCTGCATCAGGTGCATGGCCGCAATGGGAATGAGTGCGGGGCTGGAAAATAAATGCCGACGGGTTTTTGGCCAGCGCGTGACTCAGTGATTCGGGGATCGGGCCGAATTCATCACATTTCACCGGCACCACCTGCGCGCCGAGATTATCCAGCATATCCAGCAATCGCGTGGCCGTCGGGTCTTCAATCGCGACCACTGAGCCCTGCATCAGTAAGGTTTGCAGTGCCAGATTCATCGCATCGAACCCGCCGTCAGCCGCCATAAACGCCGGTGCGTCATACGGCCAGTCAGGTTTCACCGCCTCCAGTAAAGCCGGGGCAATGGCTTCGCGCTGATAGCTGTTGAGGTTATCGGCGCTGACCCCTTGCTGCATGGCTTCATGCAGATCTGGCAACAGCGCGGGATCGGGCGAAGACAGCGCCAGATCGGCGATGATGTGCTCGCCAAAGTTACCGATTTTTTCAAAACGGGCAGGGCGCGGTGAAAGCATGTCGCCGCAAACCCAGACGCCATTTCTGCCGCGTCCGGCAATGACTTTTTGCCGACGCAGCTGGCCCCAGGCGGCGGAAACCGTGGCCGGGCTGACGCCTAACGCCTGCGCCAGCTCACGAACGGCAGGCAGATGGGTACCAATTTCGATCACGCCCGAGCGGATCAGCGCCGCCGTTTCAATCGCGATACCCCGCATTGAACGGTCCTGCAATTGTATTGCTAACCATTCTGCGTCCAGCGTTTTTTCCGGGGAGTTTTCAGCCATTTTTTTGCCTTTTGTTCAGTAACAAAGATTCTATTGTACATATTAATTTATGCCATTAGTATCAAACTTAGCCAACGGAGGCGATAAAATAATCATGCTGTCGTGAACATCATCTCCTTCGTAAAAGAATCTAATGCGTTTGTGGACGAGTTTGTGAACGAATGATGAACAAACTGCGCAGCGCAGCATTGTCTTTCTGCATATCAAATGCTGACACTTAAGGGGATAGATGTGACGATTACCATCAGGCTGGCCGTTCGTGACTGGGATTATTTTACGCCACTGGCGTTGGGCGATCTTAAACCTGAAGGGTTTACCCTCGAGATTGATCGTGTGGGTACGCTGGTCGATAACCTGGCGACCAGCGAGAAGTACGACGCCGGTGAAGTCTCTTTCAGCCGCTATGCCCAGGGCCGCGCCCGTGGTGAAACCGATCTGCTGGCCATACCGCACTTCCTGATGCGCGGTTTTCGTCAGCGCTGCATTATCACCCGCGAAGACAGTCCGCTGACCGAGCTGTCGCAACTGGCGGGTAAACGCATCGGCCTTACCGGCTGGCAGGATTCAGGCAATACCTGGACCCGTACGCTGCTGGCGCTGGAAGGCGTGGGTATCGAAGACGCTAACTGGTACGTGGGCCGTCTGACGCAGGCGCACCCGATTGTTGATCGCCTGGCGGGTTTTGGCCGAGAAGGGCGCATCGAAGCGGTTCCGGGCGAACGTCCTATGATGGAACTGTTGCAGGAAGGCTGGCTGGACGCGATCTTCACGCCATTTATGCCTGACGGCTTCTTTAAACCGGATTCCGGTTTCCGTCAGTTCCAGCCGGATTTCCGCGCGGCTGAACTGGCCTATTTTAACCGCGTGGGTTACATCCCCGGTATTCACTTACTGGCGATCAAACCGGCGCTGGCTGAAGCTCACCCCTGGCTGCCGCAGGCGTTAAGCGACATTATCGATCAGTCTTATGAACTCTGGATGGATAAGCGCGCGAAATACGCCGATACCACACCGTGGTTGCTGGATGATTTACGCCGCACAGTGGTCGATTTGCCTGCGAACTGGAATGCAAACGGTTTCGCCGCCAACGAAAAAATGATCGACGATTTTGCTTATGAATTACATGCCCAGGGGCTGACCGCTCAGCGCCTGACGCCGGCAGATTTGTTCCCGCAATTTGCCAACCGTTAATGGCCGGAGAAATTACGATGAAAGTTGCATTAGGTCAGTTTGCCGTTTCCCGCGAGTGGGAAGCTAACGTAGAAACCTGCCTTTCGCTGATGGCGAAATCCCTGGAAGCAGGTGCAGATTTGCTGGTGCTGCCGGAAGGTATTCTGGCGCGCGATATCACTGATCCGGATTTAGTTCTCAAAGCTGCACAACCGCTGGACGGCCCGTTTGTCAGTCAGTTGCTGGCCGCCAGTCGTGGCAATCAGATGACCACCATGATGAGCGTGCATACACCTGCGCCAGACAATCGTGCCTATAACGTGCTGATTTCTATCCGCAATGGTGAAATTATTTCGCAATACCGCAAGCTGCATTTGTATGACGCTTTCTCGTCTCAGGAATCCAAAAATGTTACCGCGGGCGATGATGTGCCGCCGCTGGTTGAGGTGGCCGGGTTTAACATTGGCCTGATGACCTGTTACGACGTGCGTTTCCCGGAGCTGGCGCGCCGTCTGGTGCTGGATGGCGCAGACGTGCTGGTGCTGCCTGCTGCCTGGGTAAAAGGTCCGCTGAAAGAAATGCATTGGGACATGCTGGTCTCGGTTCGCGCGCTGGAAAATACCAGTTACATGGTGGCAGTGGGTGAATGTGGCGAGCGTAATATCGGCAACAGTATGGTGGTGGATCCGCTGGGCGTGGCGATTGCCCGCGCCGCCGAAGCGCCCGCCCTGATATTTGCCGAGCTGGACAAAGCACGTCTGGCACATGCCCGAAAAGTGTTGCCGGTGCTGGCAAACCGTCGTTTTGGTTTGCCGCAGCTGCACAACGACTGAGCCTGATCCGGCCGCTCCTCAACGGCTGATATTCAGTGCTCAAGGCAGTAACGCGAGCGCCTCACCAGGGAACTCGTTGTAAAGAAAGACCCCAAAAATATCACTCAAAAGAAGTTCGCCACGGAAGGCTCCAATTATAAATACACAACATTCATAAACTCACAGACTGATTTTTTACACAGAGGAATAAGAGATGATGGCAAAACAATTACGTCAGGCCGCGGTGCTGACTGCTGCTTTACTTTCCGTGTCTTCCTTAAATGCTTTTGCTGCTGAAAGTGTTGCGATCCCGGCTCAGACGATGGACCCGGCGATCCACGCCAAATTACCTGCGGACATTCAGAAGTCGGGTGTGATGACCTCTGTGAATAATGGCTCTTTCCCTCCTTATGAAATCGTGACCGGCAGCAACGGCCTCGACGGCGCGAGTGCCGATTTGTCCCATGCGCTGGGAGAAGTGCTGGGTGTAAAAATTGAACATGCCTCGGTGACCGGTTTGTCCGGGATCCTCAGCGGTATGGCCGCTGGCCGCTACCAGATGGGCATCGGCCCGATTGGCGATTATCCTGACCGTCAGGCTAAGAATGATTTCGTCGATTTCGTCAAAGAGTTCGTTGTGTTTGGTGTGCGTAAAGGCAACCCGGAAAAGATCAATGCTCTCGGCGATACCTGCGGCAAACGCATTGCCGTGATGGCGGGGGGGTCAGCGGAACAGGTTATCCGCAAGCAGTCTGAGGTGTGCGTGAAAGACGGCAAACCTGCCGTGACCGTGCAATCTTTCAGCGATCAGCCAACCTCCATTCTGGCGGTGCGTTCCAACCGCTCTGACGCATTCTTCTCTTCTCAGGCGCCGCTGACCTATTTTGTTGAGAAAGCCAATGGCCAGCTGGAACTGACCGGTACCGGCCAGCCGAATGGTTTCGGTGATATTTTCCAGGGCACGGTGGTGCCGAAAGACTCAGCGGTGCGGGATGCGATTCTCGCCGGTTATCAGAAGCTGTTTGATAACGGTACCTATGCCATCATCATGAAAAAATGGGGTCTGGAAGGCAACATGATCCAGGCACCGGGCATCAATCTGGCAAAGGCACAACCTAAATGACCGATAAAACGTATAGTTTAAAGCCGGCAGTCAAGGACGACTATACGCAGGATCCACGTCGTAACGTTGAGTTCTCCCATGCGCCACGCAGCGTTGGCCGCTGGGTGGCATGGATTGTGGTGCTGCTGATCGCCGCGGATGTTCTCTGGGGCATCTCGCAGAATAAAAACTTTGAATGGCACGTTGTTGCCCAATGGTTCACGGAAGGTACGGTGATTAAAGGTCTGGGCGTCACGCTCGGCCTGACCGTCGTTTCAATGGTGCTCGGTGTGTTCATTGGTCTGATGCTGGCGATAGCGCGTTTGTCGAACAGCTTATTGCTGCGGCAGCTGGCGGGGCTTTATATCTGGTTCTTCCGGGGTACGCCGCTGCTGGTTCAGCTGTTGTTCTGGTACAACATGTCGACGTTGTTCCCGCGCGTGGTGTTGGGCATTCCGTTTGGCCCTGAATACATGAGCTGGAATACCAATGATTTGATCACACCGCTGACGGCCGCCATTGCGGGGCTGGCGCTGAATGAGGCCGCGTACATGGCAGAAATCATTCGCGCCGGTTTGCTGTCAGTCGATAACGGTCAGGCTGAAACGGCCCAGGCATTTGGCATGAGTCGTGGTCGTGCGCTGCGCCGGATCATTATTCCTCAGGCCATGCGCTCGATCATTCCGCCTACCGGTAACCAGCTGATCAGTATGATCAAAGCGACGTCGCTGGTCAGCGTCATTGCCATGGGTGACCTGTTATATTCGGTGCAAACCGTTTACAACCGGACCTTCGAAGTGGTGCCGATGCTGATGGTTGCGGTGATCTGGTATCTGTTCATCACGTCGTTGCTTAATCTCGGACAGTCCGCCATCGAGCGTTACTACTCCCGTGGCACGCGCCGCACGTTGCCCAGCGTGAAGCGCCGTCAACATGCTGCGGAAGATAAAGCCGCGCCGATTATGAATTCACCGGGCATGGCCCGAAAGGAGGACTTATGAGTCATTTACCCTCCGACATCGGGTCATCCGAACCGGCGTCACTGGTGGTTGCCCGTAACGTGCATAAAAGTTACGGCGACAATGAAGTGCTGAAAGGCATAGATCTGGATGTGAAACCCAGCGAAGTTGTGGTCATCCTCGGGCCTTCGGGCTCGGGTAAATCGACATTTCTGCGCTGTATCAATCATCTGGAAGATATCGATCGCGGTTCAATCATGGTGGGCGGCGAGCAAATCGGGTATGAGCTGCGTGGCGAGCGGCTGCATAAATTGTCTGAACGGGCGATTGCACGCCAGCGCCGGGATATCGGTATGGTGTTCCAGCAATTCAATCTTTATCCGCACATGACCGTGCTGCAAAATATTATCGAAGCCCCGGTTGGCGTGCATAAAGAGTCGCGGCAGGAGGCGGAAAAATATGCCCGCGAGCTGCTGGAAAAGGTCGGTCTGAGCGATAAAGCCGATGCTTATCCGCGCCATCTCTCTGGCGGACAGCAACAGCGTGTGGCGATTGCCCGCGCGCTGGCGGTGAAACCTAAACTGATGCTGTTCGATGAGCCGACCTCGGCGCTCGACCCGGAACTGGTGGGCGAAGTGCTGTCAACCATGCGGGATCTGGCGAAGCAGGGCTTAACGATGATTGTTGTGACGCATGAAATTGGTTTTGCGAAAGAGGCGGCGGACCGCGTGGTGTTTATGGATCGCGGTGTTGTGGTCGAACAGGGAACGGCGGGCGAGGTGCTGGTTAATCCACAGCATCCTCGCACGCAGGCCTTCTTAAGCCGCTTTATCTGACGGGCAGCGGTGCAACAAAATCCGGGTCAACATCAAGTTTGCAGCGTATTTCCTCCGCCCGATGGCAGAAGTGCTTTATGAGCAGGCAGTTCTCGCTCATAATCGCCGTCGCTGGTCATAATGCGCACAATACTGGATCCGTTCTGTTACATTTTCGGTTTGTATTAGCGTCGTGAATGGCCGTTAATAATGACAGGTTGTTACCGCTGTTTTCTGGCACTCAGTGTAAAGAAGGTATGTATGGAAGGTCTAAGTATTACTAAATTGTTAGTGGTCGGCGTGCTGATCGTTCTGTTGTTCGGTACCAGCAAGTTGCGCTCTCTGGGCGGTGACCTGGGTGCTGCACTGCGTGGCTTTAAGAAAGCGATGAATGATGATGCTACCCCGGCACCTGCGACAGCTGAAAAAACGGCTGAAGAAGAAAAGCGCGTAGAGCATAAAGACTGAGTATTCCGTACTGAAGTCTCTGGTGTGGCGGCCAAAATAAAAAAGGTTGTTCTCGCGAACAACCTTTTTTGCATTCAGGCATAAAGAAGTAACAAAATATTAAGCGCTGAAGGTGACTTCAGCGCCTCAGATTATTTAACTTCCATCCCTTTCGCTTGCAGATCGGCGTGATAAGACGAACGCACGAACGGACCGCAGGCCGCGTGAGTGAAGCCCATTTCCATCGCGGCTTCTTTCATCTGATCGAACTCTTCCGGGCTCACGTAACGTTGCACTGGCAGGTGGTGACGGCTTGGCTGAAGGTACTGGCCGAGCGTCAGCATGGTCACCCCGTGACGGCGCAGATCGCGCATCACTTCGATAATTTCTTCGTTAGTTTCACCCAGACCCACCATCAGGCCTGACTTTGTAGGCACTTCCGGATGCGCTTCTTTGAAACGTTGCAGCAGGGTCAGCGACCACTCGTAGTTTGCCCCCGGACGCACCTGGCGGTAAACGCGCGGAACGTTTTCCAGGTTGTGGTTGAAGACGTCTGGCGGTGTCTCATTGAGAATGTCCAGCGCGCGATCCATACGGCCACGGAAATCAGGCACCAGAGTTTCGATTTTAATCGTCGGGTTTTTGAGACGAATGGCGGCAATACAATCGGCAAAGTGCTGAGCACCGCCGTCGCGCAGATCGTCACGATCAACCGAGGTGATCACCACATAACGCAGGCCCATATCCGCAATGGTCTGTGCCAGTTTTTCAGGCTCGTTAGTGTCTGGCGCGGTCGGGCGTCCATGGGCCACGTCGCAGAACGGGCAGCGGCGCGTACAAATGGCGCCGAGGATCATAAAGGTCGCGGTACCGTGGTTGAAGCATTCTGACAGATTCGGGCAGGCCGCTTCCTCACAAACGGAGTGCAGGCCGTTCTTGCGCAGTGCCGCTTTGATGCCCTGAATTTTGGATGAGTCGGCAGGCAATTTGATTTTCATCCATGCCGGCTTACGTAACATTTCCTGCCGGTCGCTGACCACGGTTTTCACCGGGATTAACGCCATCTTATCTGCATCGCGGTATTTAACGCCGCGTTCCATCTGAATCGGTTTACTCATAGTCTTGCAGCTTCCAGGTTTGTCTCTCGTAACTCGAGATTTTTCAGGACATTCAATGAACTGGCTGATTCATCAAAAAAAGTAGAAATAATGCGGAAATTATATCATTGAAGCATCACTTCGTTCAGCCCTTCGTCATGACATGAAGTGCTAAATGCTGCAAATATTTAACCTGAGTCACACCCTGAGGAGATAATCGCGGGTTATGCATTATCATAATCAACTGAAAATAAAAGGTATTTATCAGGTGTGGCGGGCGAGGCAGGAGGGTGTTAATGGTGTGTAAATTTTTAACTGCCCGTGAAAATTTACAAGAGGAAAACCGGTATTTCCCCGGGCGTCGGCTTTATCTTTCAGACGTTACGAACGAGAACGCTTTTCCTGCCCGGCGAACGCAACATCAATAGCATCGATAATCATGCTCAAGGTTTTGTCGCTCTTGGCGGTTTTGTTGTAATACATGATCACGCTGTATGACAGTGTGGGAATTTCGCAGCTCAGTTTTTGCACTTTGAACGTGGGGGCGAACATATCCACCATCTTTTCCGGCAAAATGCCCAGCAGATCAGTATTGGCAACCATTGAGAGAATATTGATCGCGTTATAGCTGGTGAACACAATCGGGCGATCGGGCAAGGATTCACTGAGCTCAAACTGCATTCTTCTCAGGTCGCTGGCATTGGTCATGATCGTCGTTTGCGGCATGGTCAGCGCCTGTTCAGTCGTCAGCGTTTTGCTCACGGTCGGATGGTTCTCGCGGCACACAAATACGGTGTGATCCGACATCAGCGTGCAGCCCCTGAGCGATTTGTTGAACAACGGGCTGGTGTCGATCACTAAATCGGCACGGTGCTGGATCAGCGTATCTTCAGGATCACTGAGCGGAAGGTGCTTCAGGGTGTAGTTACAGTTTATTTTCTCAAGTTCTTTGAGGATCAGCGGGAAAGTAATCAGCGCAATGTAGGGGAAACAACTTACTGTCAGTACGCGAGATTTATCATTATCGTGCGTGAAGTCCAGCCCGGTGAGAATGGCGCTGAGTCCCTGACTGATGTGTTTATGCAAGTTAGTGGCATAGGCTGTCGGGCTGATGCCCTGGCCGTTGCGAATAAACAAAGGATCAGGGAAGGTATTGCGTAGCTTTTGAATAGACTGGCTGACCGATGACGGAGTCAGGTTCAGCGCTTTTGCTGCATGAACAATGCCTTTGTGCAGATACACCGCTTCAAAAACTGTCAGCAGGTTGAGATCCAAATTGCGGAGCTTATTCAGGCTGGCACTAATATCTTTATCATCCATAAAACATTCCTGACAGTGTTGAAGACTGTCCCGGCGTGCGGGTGGCCGGGGGTGCGCTTATCCGTAAGCGATCAGATGCTTTGCGATACTTAACCCGGTGATACTAAACCAAATCTCGCCGTAAAACTCGTTATTAGTCGTTTTGCCTGCCTGATACACAATCCGGCATCACAGGGTGGGGGAGGAATATGACTCCGGCCGCCATGGAAGATCATCAACCTGCAGATAATTAAGTTGATGATTAAAGGACTTTACCAGTACAGGCATGACGTCATCAACCGTCAGCCCCGGCTTCTCAAGACTGGCCTGCGTCATTTCCAGCCCGGCGTAACCGCAAGGGTTGATACGATGGAAAGGTTCCAGATCCATATCAATGTTCAGCGCCAGACCATGCAGTGAGCATCCTTTGCGAATGCGCAGCCCGAGAGAGCAGATTTTTTTGCCATCGACGTAGACACCCGGCGCATCGGCACGCGGATAGGCATCAATGGAAAAATGCGCCAGCGTATCGACAACGGTCTGTTCGATGGCGGTAACTAGCTGGCGTACGCCGAGCTTTTTCCGCTTCAAATCTACCATGACGTACATCACCTGCTGGCCGGGGCCGTGGTAGGTCACCTGGCCGCCGCGATCGCTCTGGACAACAGGAATATCACCCGGCATCAGCACGTGTTCTGCTTTGCCCGCCTGACCCTGAGTAAAGACGCGGTGATGCTGAACCAGCCAGATCTCATCAAAAGAGTCGGCTGTACGGTGTTCAGTGAAATGATGCATAGCCAGTGAAACCGGTTCATAAGGCTGCAGGCCAAGCTGGCGCAGTACGATACGTTCTTGCGGATTTTGTGATTGCACGGCGGTTATCGTCATCAGAAGGGAGAAAACCGCGCGAGAGAGTCGCTCAGGCGCGGATCATTCAGAAAGGGCTTACAGCACCATGCGGACAATTTCGATATTACCCAGCTCATCGTACAGGGTTTCGACCTGATCGATGTGCGTGGCAGTGATCGTAATAGAAACGGAGTGGAAATTCCCTTTGCTGCTCGGTTTTACCTGAGGATTGTAATCGCCAGGCGCATGGCGTTGCACGACTTCAACAACCTGGTCCACCAGCTCGGGTTGTGCCAGGCCCATTACTTTGTAGGTAAAGGTGCAAGGGAATTCGAGCAGTTCGTTCAGTTTGGTTTTCATGTGCACTCCAGCGTGTTGTACCGCGTATTAAGTATTGTCTCTGAAAGTATAACTCCCGCCGGAGCGGGAGCTAATATCTATACCCACTATATGGGTACTGTTGCAAACTATTTCAAGCAGGCAAATTAACCAAACCAGTGATGGAACATCAGTTTGATGTAATCCACGATACGCCCGAAGAAACCGCCTTCTTTCACTTCGTTCATGACAACCAGAGGGCGCTCATCAATGGTTTTGCCATCAAGCTGGAAGTTGATCGAGCCGACCACCTGATTTTTCTGCAATGGTGCGTGCAGTTCTGGCGTATTGATGACGTAACTGGCTTTCAAATCTTTCATACGACCGCGAGGGATGGTCAGGTAAGCATCTTTTTCCACGCCCAGCGCCACACGATCGGTATCACCAAACCAGACGGGTTCAGATGCGAACTCTTTGCCTGCTTTGAGCGGAGAAACGGTTTCGAAGAAACGGAAGCCCCAGGTCAGCAGCTTTTTGCTTTCAACTTCACGCCCTTTGTAGGTGTGACCACCCATCACCGCTGAGATCAGACGCATCTGGCCTTCAGTCGCTGAAGCCACCAGGTTATAACCTGCAGATTCGGTATGACCGGTTTTGATGCCATCCACGTTCAGGCTGTTATCCCACAGTAAACCGTTACGGTTCATCTGGCGGATATTGTTGAAGGTGAATTCTTTCTCTTTGTAGGTGGCGTACTCTTCCGGCACATCGCGGATCAGTGCCTGGCCGATTAACGCCATATCACGCGCCGAGCTGTACTGGCCTTCCGCATCCAGACCATGAACTGTACCGAAGTGGGTATTTTTCAGGCCGAGCGCGTTGACGTAGTTATTCATCATGGCAACGAAGGCGTCCTGACTGCCGGCGACATGGTCAGCCATCGCCACGCAGGCATCATTACCTGATTGTAAAATAATGCCACGGTTCAGTTCTGAAACCGGCACGCGATCGCCAGGTTTGAGGAACATCAGGGAAGAACCTTTGAAGACCGGGTTGCCGGTTGCCCAGGCATCCTGGCCGACGGTGACGATATCGGTCGGGCTGATTTTACCTGCTTTGATGGACTGACCGATCACGTAGCTGGTCATCATTTTAGTCAGGCTGGCCGGGTCACGACGGGCATCGGCATTCATTTCTGCCAACACTTTGCCGGAGTTGTAGTCGATCAGGACATAGGCTTCTGCATCAATTTGCGGAACGCCAGGGATCATTGTTTTTAAATTAACATCGTCGGCATAAGCGGACGCTGCACTGAAGGAGATGACGGTGCCAAATGCGAGGCTTTTGACGAGACGTGAAGTGTTTACAAGTTTCATGATCGGGACAACAACATCCGTAGGAGTAGGTGATAAACGTGCGTCACTATAGCAGAAGAGTCAGACGTCAGACATCTGCGATTACCGGCGCTTACTGATTTTTACTTATGAAACAGGGCTTACGCCCTGTTCAAATCGGTTACATACCGGCTGTGACGAAGGATTGCTGCTGTGCTTCGCTGGCCAGTCGTTGTTTCAACTGTTCGGCCTGCTGGCGGGTGCTGAACGGGCCGAGCTGCACGCGATAGGTGCTGCCATTGGCCTGAACTTTTCCTGGCACCGAGAAACGCTGGCTGAGGCTTTTCTGCCAAAGCTGTGCATTTTGCGGATTACTCAGCGCGCCAACCTGAACCATATAGCCTGAGGTCGGGATGGCAGACGTGTGCGCAGGCGCGGCCACGGCAGCCGTCGCGGCGACAGGCGCTGCACTGGCCATTACCGGTGCGGCGACAGGTTCACTGCTTTCAAGAACGCCATTACGCAGCGGCGTCGGTGCGCTGAGGAAACCTCCACTGCCGCTGTTACCGGATTGCGTCGCGGCCGTGACGTTGGCATTTCCACTCTCATCATTTGTGAGCGGGGCAGCGCCTTGATTGCTCAGCGTACTGTTGCTGATCGGACGGACATCCGCAGCATTTACCGGTTCAGCAGACAGCGTTGGCGTGCCCATTTCACTGGCCCCTAAACTCGGGCGCGCGGGCAGTGCGTAAGACTGTTTGGCGACGGTCGTGCCGATGGTGCCCGGCCCTGTCATCGTGCCGTCCTGCGCCACATTAATGAAATCGATACGTACTTTCGTGCTGTTGGTCAGATTCAGGCGATCGGCGGCGGCTTGTGACAGGTCGATAATTTTACCCGGCACATAAGGACCACGGTCATTGACACGCACGACCAGCATGCGGCCGGTTGCCATGTTCGTCACGCGCACATAGCTTGGGATCGGCAGTGTAGGGTGGGCGGCGGTCATGGCGGTTGGATCAAATTCTTCGCCAATCGCGGTCGTGTTCCCGCCGTTCTCTTGCCCGTACCAGGCTGCCTGACCTACCTGCGAGAAGTTGGACGGATCTTTGACGATTTTATAGGTTTTACCGTTAACGGTATAATCCTGCATCGTGCCCTGGTTATAAGGTTCGTAACGCGGATCAGCCCCGCCGATTTCTACCACAGGGCCATTGTAGGCTTGCTGCGGTGCCGGTTGTTGTTGCTGTGTCTCTTCAGTGGCACAACCACTTAACAGCAAACCGATAATGACAGCTCCAAGCCACTCCTTACGCATTGCTCACCTCTATAAATTTTTTGACATCATTTTTCGATGAGTATGTATCGACATGACGATACCAAACCCTGCCATTAGCACGATGAGTGCTGACCCGCCATAGCTGACCAGAGGCAAAGGTACCCCAACCACCGGGACAATACCACTGACCATGCCGATGTTAACAAACACATACACAAACAGTATAAGCATCAGGCCGCCGGACATCACCCGCCCAAAGGTTGTCTGGGCATGGGCGGCGATCATCAGTCCGCGCATAATCAGGCATAAGTACAGGCCGAGTAACACCAGAACGCCAATCAGCCCCAGTTCCTCGGCAAGCACGGCAAAGATAAAGTCGGTATGGCGTTCCGGCAGGAATTCCAGCTGGGACTGGGTGCCGTGCAACCAGCCTTTACCGGAGAAACCACCTGAGCCGATGGCAATTTTCGACTGAATAATGTGATAGCCCGCCCCGAGCGGATCGCTTTCCGGATCCAGCAACATCATCACGCGGTCGCGCTGATAATCGTGCATCAGGAAGAACCACAGAATCGGGATAAAGGCCGCGACCAGAATGGCGGCGACGGCAATCAGTTTCCAGCTCATGCCTGACAGGAAGAGCACAAACAAGCCGGAAGCAGCGATGAGAATCGAGGTGCCGAGGTCGGGCTGTGCCGCCACCAGCAGGGTAGGTATGAAAATCAGCGCCAGCGCAATGGCGGTATTTTTCAGCGAAGGCGGGCAGACGTCGCGGTTGATAAAACGCGCCACCATCAGCGGCACGGCGATTTTTGCCAGTTCTGACGGCTGGAATTTGATGATGCCCAGATCCAGCCAGCGCTGTGCGCCTTTACTGATACTGCCGAACGCATCCACCAGCACCAGCAGGAATACGCAGAAAATATAGAGATACGGCGCCCAGCTTTCATAGACGCGTGGCGGGATTTGCGCCATGACCAGCATGATCACCAAACCCATCAGGATCTGGCCGACTTTACGTTCCATCATGCCCATATCCTGACCGCTGGCGCTCCACATCACGAACGCACTGTAGGTCAGTAGCGCAAGAATGATCAGCAGCATCGTCAGGTCGATATGCATTTTCGACCACAATGATCTTTTTTGTTGGTTCTCAGTCATTGCCGGTTAATCACCTTCGGTTCCGGGTGCCACGGGGGCCTCAGCCGGTAATTGTGTCTTGTTGTCGCCCAATAAAATATGGTCGAGGATCTGTCGGGAAATTGTCCCCACCGCCGGACCCGCACCGCCGTTCTCCAGCACCACGGCAACAGCCACGGTGGGCTTGTCGTACGGGGCAAAAGAGGTCATCAGTTTGTGGTCGCGCAGATGCTCGGCAATCTTATGCGCATTATAGATTTCATTGGCTTTCAAACCGTAAACTTGTGCTGTACCGGATTTCGCCGCGGCTTTGTAAGGCGCATCAGCGAAATATTTCCTTGCGGTACCGTTCGGCCGGTTGGCTACGCCGTACATGCCGTCTTTGGCAATTTCCCAGTAGCCGGAATGGATATCACCAATTTGCGTGGTTTCTTCCTGGCGATAAGGCACCTGTTTGCCGTCATTTGTGGTACTCAGCAACAGATGCGGTGTTTTGACATCTCCGTCATTGATCAACGTCGTCATCGCCTTCATGATCTGTATCGGCGTGGCTGTCCAGTAGCCTTGCCCGATGCCGACCGGAATGGTGTCACCCTGATACCAGGGTTTCTTAAAGCGTTTAAACTTCCAGTCACGGTTTGGCATATTCCCGCTGCGCTCTTCCGATAAATCGATCCCGGTATAATGCCCGTAACCAAATTTACCCATCCATTCTGAAAGCCGGTCGATACCCATATCGTACGCAACCTGGTAGAAGAAGGTATCGGCGGATTCCTCAAGCGCTTTGGTGACGTTCAGACGCCCGTGCCCCCAGTGTTTCCAGTCGCGATAACGCTTATCCGAGCCTGGTAACTGCCACCAGCCCGGATCAAATAATGAGGTGTTTTTGGTGATCACGCCGGAGGTCAGCGCAGACACAGAAATGTAAGGTTTTACCGTTGAGGCCGGTGGATACACGCCCTGCGTGGTGCGGTTGATCAGCGGTTTATCGGCATCGTTTAGCAGACGGGTGTAATCTTTGCTGGAGATCCCCTCGACGAACAGATTCGGATCGTAGCTTGGGTTGGAAACCAGCGCGCGTATTGCACCATCACGCGGATCGCTCACCACTACCGCCGCGCGGCTGGTGGTCAGAAGTTCTTCAATATACTGCTGCAAAGGCAGATCGATGGTCAGATAAATGTCTTTACCTGCCTGCGGCGGTTCTTCGTGCAACTGGCGGATCACCCGTCCACGGTTATTAACTTCGACTTCTTCGTAACCGGTTTTGCCGTGCAGGGTGTCTTCGTAATAGCGTTCGATGCCGAGTTTGCCGATATCATGCGTAGCCGCGTAGTTCGCCAGAATCCCGTCTTTATCCAGACGTTCCACATCACGATCGTTAATTTTCGACACATAGCCAATGACGTGCGTCAGCGCAGATCCGTAAGGATAGTAGCGGCGCTGATAGCCTTTTACTTCCACGCCGGGGAAGTGGAACTGGTTTACAGAAAAACGGGCGACCTGAACTTCTGTCAGTGCGGTTTTGACCGCAATGGACGTGAAGCGGCGGGAACGCTGGCGTTCTTTCTTAAAATTATCGATATCGTCAGAGGTTAAATCGACGATAGGCTTGAGGGCTTCCAGCGTGGCCTGTAAATCATCCACCTTTTCCGGTACCAGTTCGAGCTGGTAAATGGTGCGGTTCAGCGCCAGGGGGGTGCCGTTGCGGTCATAGATAATCCCGCGGCTGGGCGCAATGGGCACCAGCTTAATCCGGTTATCATTGGAACGGGTCTGGTAGTCCTGAAAACGAACAATTTGCAGGTTATACAGATTGAAGGCCAGGACACCGCTAAGTAGCAGAATGCCGATAAACGCCACCAGTGCACGGCGCACGAAGAGGGCTGATTCAGCCGTATAGTCGCGAAAAGGGTTACGATCTATTTTCATCCCACTACTTAATTCATGTTGCTGACATTCAATTCACCACCCGTTATTCGCGGTGGTATGGATGATTGGTGGTGATACTCCAGGCGCGGTAAAGGCTTTCCGCGACCAGAACCCGAACCAGCGGGTGCGGAAGCGTCAACGGAGAGAGCGACCAGCTCTGTTCCGCCGCGGCCTTACAGGCCGGTGCCAGCCCTTCCGGACCGCCTATCAACAGGCTGACGTTGCGCCCGTCCTGTTTCCAGCGTTCCAGTTGTTGCGCCAGTTGCGGGGTTTCCCACGGTGTCCCTGGAATATCCAGCGTGACAATGCGGTTTCCCTTTCCGACTGCAGCCAGCATCTGTTCGCCTTCTTTTTCAAGAATGCGTTTGATGTCTGCATTTTTCCCACGTTTCCCGGCCGGAACTTCAGTCAGTTCAAACGGCATATCTTTGGGAAAACGGTGCAGATAATCGGTAAAACCGGTTTGTACCCAGTCTGGCATTTTGGTGCCGACGGCGACAAGTTGCAGTTTCACGTATCAGCCCCAGAGTTTCTCGAGCTCGTAAAGCTGACGGCTTTCTTCCTGCATGACGTGAACAATCACTTCACCCAGATCGACAACGACCCAGTCGGCTTCGTTAATGCCTTTTACACCCATTGCATCAATGCCCACGGCTTTGACTTCTTCCACCAGGTGACCGGCGATAGAGACAACGTGACGGCTGGATGTACCGGTACAGATAATCATGCAATCAGTAATACTGGATTTACCTACAACATCAATGGCAATGATGTCTTGTGCTTTCAGGTCATCGACTTTATCGATAACAAAATCTTGGAGCGCTTTACCTTGCAAAGGTTCCCCCTGGGGATGTTTTGAAACACGTTGACTCCATAAGACGTCCGCCGGTGAAGCACCTGAGCGATGATCGTTCTCATGAAGGAGTGGCATAGCGGCAATCTGTAAAACGTCTTAAAGCGTTTAATAATCAATAAATTAAATTGATGAAAGACGCGACGTTATCGGGAGCCGAAATTTAGCGGCGCAGTATACCACGCGATGGCTACGCGCGGTACAAGCCCTGTGATTCTATATAGCGCTCAACGGCGAAAGGCAGCAGATCTGAACAATCAAGACCGGCCTGGCGGCGCTCGCGAATTTGTGTCGCTGAAATATTCAGCAAAGGTGTATGCGCCTGATAAATGAAACCAGCAGGGCGTTGTTTGAGTTTTTGAGGCTCAGTCACCCGGTGGGCATCATACCAGTGCTGGAGCGCCGGTGTATCGAGTTGTTCCTGATAACCCGGTCGTGCCATGACAATCAGGTGGCAAAAATCCAGCAAAGACTCCCAGCGATACCATTTATGTAACGTCAACAACGAGTCCTGGCCAATGATAAACGCCAGAGGACAGCTCTCGCCATGTTCTTTACGTAACGTTGCAAGTGTCTCAATGGTGTACGACGGGGTGTCGACGGACAGTTCCCGGGGGTCCACTGAAAATAGCGGATTTCCCCCCACGGCCAGTTCTACCATGCGCAAACGCTGTTGCGGGCTGGCACCGGGTTGCGGGCGATGCGGGGGGACATTGTTGGGAAGTAACGTCACACGTTCCAGACCGATGTCCTGCGCCAGACGCGTGACTGGTTTGAGATGGCCGAAATGAACAGGATCGAAAGTCCCGCCAAAAAAAGCCTGTAACGGCGCAGTATCGTCAGAGGAGAGCGTAGGGATAACCGGCATGGAAATGTCCAAGTCCTGCGTCAGTACGAACTGGCGGGTAAAGGTTTGCCACAAAGTAGCATGGAAAGACTTTCAAGCTCCGGCCAAATGGACTGACCGTAATCCTGCTTGAGCGTAATTTCCATTTGCGTCAGCAAACGTACCGCCCGATAAAGTTCTTCCAGAGATAAACGCTGAAGCGCCTGCGTCACCAGCGTCCGGCGATTTTGCCAGACTTTTTGCTGATCGAACAACGTACGCAGCGGCGCGCTGTCCATTTTACGTTTCAGGTTCAGCAACATCAGCAGTTCGCGTTGCACAGTGCGCAACAATATTACCGGTTCGCTGTCTTCCTGTTGCAACTGACGCAAGATATGCCAGGCGCGTTTACTTTTTCCTGCCAGCAGTGCATCAAGCCAGTGATATGGCGTGAAATGCGCCGCATCATTCACGGCCGCTTCTACCCGGGGTAATGTCAGTTTCCCGTCCGGATAAAGCAGTGAAAGGCGTTCCAGGGATTGTGCTAAAGCCAGTAAATTGCCTTCGTAGCAGTAGCATAGTAGCTGATTGGCGGGCTCATCGAGCTCAAGCGAAAGGGCTTTTGCACGGCGGGTTACCCAGCGTGGGAGCTGTGCCTGCTCCGGCGTCTGGCAACTGACAAACACGCCTTTATCACTCAGCGCTTTAAACCACGCGCTGTTTTCCTGGCCTTTGGTGAGTTTTGTGCCACGAAGGACCAGCAAAATATCATCGTGCAGCAGCGTGGTCAGCTTCAGTAACGGTTCTGCCATTGGCGCGGTAGGGCCATTTTCAGGCAGCATCAGCATCAGTGTCTGCCGGCTGGCAAACAGGCTCAGTGCCTGACAGGTGCTGAAAATTGAATCCCATTCGGTATGGGCATCGAGAATAAACGTGTAGTGTTCCTGAAAATCAGCCAGCTGCGCCGCTTTGCGGATGCTGTCCTGACTTTCCTGCAAAAGAAGCGGATCATTGCCACATAACACATAACAAGCGCGCAGCCCCTCACGGAGCTGCGCGTCGAGTTGTTCCGGATAAACTCGGATCATTGTGCCGTTGTGCTGGCCGGTGTCGTTGATACCGCAGGGGTAACAGACGACGGGGACGTCATGGCATCAGAGGATTTGCTGGCAGAGGAACCGGTAGTGATCACTTCTACCTGACCATCAACTTGCTCTGCTTTACGCATTTCAGACGCGTGAACCGTTAATAATTTACGGATCAGTTGTTGAGCGGCCTGCTGACGCATCTCCTCCAGGATAATCTCCTGTTCGTTATCTTTTGCCAACGCCGTTAACGGGTTATCAAAGAATGAACGGAAGACAGTCACGTGGAGCGGATAGATGTCTTTACCCGGCATCAGAACCGTCGCGCTGACGCTCATCTGCATCTGATACTCAGCCGTTTTACCGTCCTGGAATACCGATGCAGTAGTCTGACCGCTTAGTTCAGGCCCGATTCGCAGTGATGGAATATCTTTGTGCTTACCGGTTGGATCATCAACGATCGTCACATTGCTTAAACGCAATTGTGTACGGATATCCCGCGTTAACGGCCCGTACGGATCCCCGCTGTCCAGAACGATAGTTTGCAGTTCGTCAGGCACATTGGTTTTTCCACGTAAGTGGAATCCACAGCCTGCGGTAACCATGACTGCTGCGGTCAGCAGCAGTGTCACTATTCGATGTCGCACAGCTCCTCCTTGACTCAACCTACAACCAGGTTAAGCAGTTTGCCCGGGACGTAGATTACTTTGCGAACCGTAACCCCATCCAGATATTTAGCGACCAAATGTTCTTCTGCCGCACGCTCGCGCACTTGTTGCTCGGTAGCATCAGCGGCTACGGTGATTTTAGCACGCACTTTACCGTTCACCTGCACAACGACCAGTTTGGAGTCTTCGACCATAGCCTGTTCATCAGCCTGTGGCCACGGTGCGGTATCCACATCACCTTCGCCGTTGAGCGCCTGCCAGAGGCTGAAGCACACGTGCGGAGTGAACGGATAAAGCATGCGAACCACGGCCAGCAGGGCTTCCTGCAGCAGGGCGCGATCTTGTTCGCTTTCCTGCGGCGCACGGCCCAGCTTGTTCATCAGTTCCATCACAGCGGCAATCGCAGTGTTGAAGGTCTGACGACGGCCGATATCATCGGTCACTTTCGCAATGGTTTTATGCACATCACGACGCAAATCTTTCTGCGCTTCGTTCAGTGACGCAACATCCAGCGCGGCGGTGGCACCTTTTTGGGAATGCTCAAAGGCCAGTTTCCAGACACGTTTGAGGAAGCGGTTAGCCCCTTCAACGCCGGACTCCTGCCATTCCAGCGTCATTTCTGCCGGAGAAGCGAACATCATAAACAGACGTACGGTGTCTGCGCCGTATTTCTCGACCATAACCTGAGGGTCGATGCCGTTGTTTTTAGACTTGGACATCTTGCTCATACCGGCATACACCAGCTCACGGCCCTGCGGGTCGGTCGCTTTAGTGATACGGCCTTTCTCGTCACGCTCAACGGTGGCATCTACCGGGGAAACCCAGACGCGTTCGCCGCTGTTGCCGGTGTAATAGAAGGCATCAGCCAACACCATGCCCTGACACAACAGACGTTTAGCCGGTTCGTCAGAATCAACCAGACCTGCATCGCGCATCAGTTTGTGGAAGAAGCGGAAGTACATCAGGTGCATGATGGCGTGTTCGATACCGCCCACATACTGATCAACAGGCAGCCAGTAGTTGGCCGCAGCCGGATCCAGCATACCTTCGTCGTATTGCGGACAGGTGTAGCGTGCGTAGTACCAGGAAGACTCCATGAAGGTGTCAAAGGTGTCGGTTTCACGCAGACCCGGCATGCCGTTCACGGTGGTTTTTGCCCACTCAGGGTCAGCTTTGATTGGGCTGGTGATGCCGTCCATGACCACATCTTCCGGCAGAATGACCGGCAGTTGATCTTCTGGTGTCGGGATTACGGTGCCGTCTTCCAGCGTGATCATCGGGATAGGGGCGCCCCAGTAACGCTGACGGGAAACCCCCCAGTCGCGCAGACGGTAGTTAACTTTGCGCTTACCGACACCCTGAGCAACCAGTTTGTCAGCAATGGCATTGAAACCGTCTTCGTGGTTCAGCCCGTCGAATTCGCCTGAATTGAACAGCGTGCCTTTCTCGGTCATCGCTTCTGCGGTGATTTCAGGATGGCTGCCATCGGCGTTCAGGATAACCGGTTTGATTTGCAGGTTATATTTGGTGGCGAATTCCCAGTCACGCTGGTCGTGACCCGGAACGGCCATCACTGCGCCCGTGCCGTATTCCATCAGAACGAAGTTAGCGACCCAGATTGGCAGCTTTTCACCGGACAGCGGGTGAATAGCAAACAGGCCGGTTGCCATGCCTTTTTTCTCCATTGTCGCCATTTCTGCTTCGGCCACTTTGGTATTACGGCATTCGTCGATGAAATCGTTCAGGGCAGGATTGTTTTGTGCACCTTGTTGCGCCAGCGGATGACCCGCGGCAACGGCGACATAAGTCGCGCCCATGAAGGTGTCCGGACGGGTGGTGTAAACCGTCACTTTTTCGTCGCTGTCTGCCACGTCAAAAGTGATTTCCACGCCTTCGGAACGGCCAATCCAGTTGCGCTGCATGGTTTTCACCTGCTCCGGCCAGCTTTCCAGCGTGTCCAGATCGTTAAGCAACTGATCGGCGTAATCGGTGATTTTGATAAACCACTGTGGAATTTCTTTACGTTCTACTTTGGTATCACAACGCCAGCAGCAGCCGTCAATCACCTGTTCGTTCGCCAGAACGGTCAGGTCATGCGGGCACCAGTTCACCGCCGAAGTCTTCTTATAAACCAGACCTTTTTCATACAGCTTGGTGAAGAACCATTGTTCCCAGCGGTAGTAATCGGGTTTGCAGGTCGCAATTTCGCGATCCCAGTCATAGCCGAAGCCCAGCAGTTTTAGCTGGTTCTTCATGTATTCGATATTTTCGTACGTCCATGGCGCAGGAGCAGTGTTGTTTTTCACCGCCGCGCCTTCAGCTGGCAGGCCGAATGCATCCCAGCCGATTGGCTGCAGAACGTTTTTACCGAGCATGCGCTGATAACGGGAAATCACGTCACCGATGGTGTAGTTGCGCACGTGCCCCATGTGGAGGCGGCCTGACGGGTAAGGCAACATGGAGAGACAGTAGTACTTCTCCTTGCCAGGCTGTTCGGTAACTTTGAAAGTTTGCTTCTCTTGCCAGTGAAGCTGAACGTGTGACTCGATGTCTTCTGGACGGTATTGCTCTTGCATGGCGGCCGGTGGTCCTGTGAGTGAAAACAGCTACGCCTGTAGCTCAAAAAGTTTTAATCAAAAGATCCGCATAGCATAGCCGATAAGCAGAGGCAGCAACAACACCCAGCGACGGGCTAACGGGGATTTCTGCCCGCATATGGCCCATTATTCACAATCTGCGAAGCAGGCCGGGATAATCTTCGCCACGGATCAGGGATTTACGACTAAAATAAAGACAAGTAAGCAACTGCCGGGTGAACGGTTATGTGTGTTCAAGGAGAGGAAATGATGAGCAATATTACCCAAAATTACCGTCAGTTAGTCACTTCGCTGACTGAGCGATTAAAAAATGGTGAACGTGATATCAGTGCGCTGGTACAGGATGCCCGCGTACGTTTGCAGGAGGAAGGCAAGCTGTCTGAAATCCAGATTGAACAGTTAACCTCCGCCGTGCGGCGTGATTTGCATGAATTTGCCCGTAATTATACCGAGAACCAGCAGGTCGTCGCTGATGACAGCACCGACAGCGTGTTTATGCGGGTTCTGAAAGAAAGTCTGTGGAAAGAGCTGGCGGACATGACCGACAAAACGCAGCTTGAATGGAAAGAAGTCTTTAAAGACGTGAATCATCACGGTGTGTATCACAGCGGGGAAGTGGTGGGGCTGGGGAATCTGGTGTGTGAGAATTGCCAGTTCAGCCTGGCGGTGTATACGCCTGAAATCCTGAGTAAATGCCCTAAATGCGGACATACTGAATTTTCACGCCATGCTTTTGAACCTTGATTGATAAGTCAGCCTGCACCGGGTTCTCCCGGTAGCAGGCTGAATCATCTTATCAGTGCAGAATTTTTGCCAGGAAGTCACGGGCACGATCGGATTGCGGATTATTGAAGAAGTCGTCTTTATTCCGGTCTTCCACAATTTTCCCTTCATCCATGAAGATCACGCGGTTAGCCACTTTGCGGGCGAAGCCCATTTCGTGGGTCACCACCATCATCGTCATGCCTTCGTTTGCCAGCTCAACCATGACGTCCAGCACTTCATTGATCATTTCCGGATCGAGCGCGGAGGTCGGTTCGTCAAACAGCATGGCGATAGGATCCATACACAGCGCACGGGCAATCGCCACGCGCTGCTGCTGTCCCCCGGAAAGCTGACCGGGGAATTTGTTGGCGTGCGCAGATAACCCCACGCGATCCAGCAGTTTCAGCCCTTTGTCTTTTGCTTCCGCCTGATTACGTTTAAGCACTTTGACCTGAGCCAGCGTCAGATTGTCAATGATGGACAAATGCGGGAACAGTTCGAAATGCTGGAACACCATGCCGACTTTCGCCCGCAGCTGCGCCAGATTGGTTTTCTTGTCGTTCACCTGCGTGCCGTTAACCAGAATCTCCCCTTTTTGCACGGGCTCGAGGCCGTTAACGGTTTTAATCAGCGTCGATTTACCTGACCCGGACGGCCCGCAAACCACCACAACTTCACCTTTTTTAACTTCGGTACTGCAATCGGTGAGCACCTGGAAGTGCCCGTACCATTTAGAAACATTCTTCAGTGAAATCATGAAACGGTCCTTTTCTTCAAATAGCGCACCAGCAAGGAAGCGGAAAGGCTGATAACAAAGTAAATAAGTCCTGCAAACAACACCATCTCCACCAGCGTACCGTCACGGTCACCAATGTTGGAGGCGCTGCGGAAGAAGTCTGCGAGGCCGAGCACATACACCAGCGAGGTATCCTGGAACAAAACGATGGCCTGCGTCAGCAACAAAGGCACCATCGCACGGAAGGCCTGCGGCAGGATAACCAGCTTCATCGACTGCCACTGGGTCATGCCCAGCGCCAGTGCGGCAGAAGACTGCCCGCGGGCGATACTGATGATCCCTGCACGGATAATCTCTGAGTAATAAGCCGCTTCAAATAACGCAAATGCCACCATCGCGGAAATCAGGCGGATATCGGTTTTCGGTGACAGCCCGAGCACTTTCTGCAGAAAGCCCGGCACAATCAGATAAAACCACAACAGCACCATCACCAGGGGAACGGCGCGGAACAGATTGACGTACGCCGTGGCAAACCAGCTGATCGGTTTGAAGGTCGACAGACGCATTACCGCCAGCAGGGTCCCCCAGAGGATCCCCACGACAATCGCCAGTGAGGTGATCTTGAGGGTAATGACCATGCCTTGCCACAGATAGGGCAGGCCGGGGCCAATAGAACTCCAGTCAAATTCATGCATATTTATTTACCTCCCATGTTGCCCGGCAGGCGGACTTTACGTTCTACAAAATGCATCAGCAGCATAATCACCGCATTAATGAGGACGTAGGCGACGGTAATGGCAGTAAATGATTCATACGCATGCGCAGAGTAATCAAGCAGCTTACCGGCCTGCGCCGCCATATCCACCAGACCGATGGTTGAGGCAATGGCGGAGTTTTTCACCAGATTGACCATCTCGGAGGTCATCGGTGGCACGATCACTCGGTAGGCATTTGGCAGCAGCACATAACGGTAGGTTTGAGGCAACGTCAGCCCCATCGCCAGACCGGCATTGCGTTGTCCGCTGGGTAACGACTGGATGGCGGCGCGTACCTGCTCGCACACGCGGGCAGCGGTAAACAGGCCGAGACAGATAACGGAAGAAGTGAAGAACTGCACGTTCGGCGCGAGTTCTGATTTGAACCACATGCCGATGTTTTCCGGCAACAGCTCAGGCACCACCAGATACCAGATAAAGAATTGCACAATCAGCGGCACGTTACGGAACAATTCAACGTAACAGGTACCGATGCCGGAGAGAAAACGGTTGGGGACGGTACGCAAAATACCGAACAGGGAGCCGACGAAGAAGGCAATAATCCAGGCACAAATCGACAACGCGACCGTGACCTGAAATCCATTCCAAATCCAGCCCAGATAGGTGGTATTGCCGAAGGGGGCGTCTTGCAGGAAGATGCCCCAGTTCCAATCTATTGACATAAAAACTCCATGACACGGGTAATAAACTACCCCTCTGAGTGATGACGTAACCATAAACATGGGTGAGTGGCGGAAAAAATGCGGGGTGGGGAACGACCACCCCGCATCTGGTCTGTCTGTCCTTTCGGACCATCATCACAAGCTGGTTGGCCAGCCTTTATTTTTAATACCCGGTACTACCCGTCTGCTTACTATTACAGTGCTTTATCGTTTGGTGCTTTGAACAGGGCTTTCATGTCGTCAGACAATTCAAAGTTCATGTTCAGGTTTTTCGGAGGAATAGGTTTTTTGAACCAGGTTTCAAACCACTTGGTTGCTTCACCGGAGGTTTGCGCCTTCACGATGGTGTCATCAACCAGTTTTTTGAATTCCACATCGTCTTTACGCATCATGCAGCCGTAAGCTTCTTTCGACTGCGGCGTACCGATGATTTCCCAGTTATCAGGTTTTTTGGCTTTGGCACGTTCGCCCGCCAGCAGTGCATCATCCATCATGAATGCAACCGCACGGCCTGTTTCCAGCGTACGGAAAGAGTCACCGTGGTCTTTGGCGCTGATAATGCGCAGATCCAGTTTCTTCTCTTCGTTCAGTTTGTTCAGCAGCACTTCAGAGGTGGTGCCGGAGGTGACCACGACGGTTTTGCCTTTCAGGTCAGAGAAATCTTTGATGTCTGAGCCTTTTTTGACCAACAGACGGGTGCCGATAACGAAGATGGTGTCTGAGAAGGCCGCTTGTTGCTGACGTTCCAGATTATTGGTGGTTGAACCACACTCAAAATCGTAAGTGCCGTTTTGCAGCAGCGGGATACGGTTTTGCGAGGTGATTGGCATCATTTTTACTTGCAGGTTGGGCAGGTCCAGCTTTTTCTTGACTGCATCAACGATAGCGTTGGAATAGTCCTGTGAATAACCTACGACTTTCTGTTCGTTATTGTAGTAAGAGAATGGCACCGAGGACTCACGGTGACCGACGACGATAACGCCATTATCTTTAATTTTTTTCAGAGTGCCGGTCAGTTCTTCCGCGTGGGCAAAGCTGCTTGCGGCAACGCTTGCCAACAGTACTGATAACGCCAATTTGCGCAATTGCATGTCCAACTCCTTGCTGTCATTAGGGATCCAAACTCAGGGATCAGAAAGTGCTAATGCCTCGTCATATGAAGCTAGAAAATAACTGAATGTGAAATTTATGAAACAACATTGTTTCTTTTTTGAGACGGGGCGCGCACCAAATCAAAGCAGACAACAGGCTATGCACTTCAAAAGTGCATGAGGAACAGCCTTTTTGTACCAAAATGATGCAAGACGTCAAAAAATGTCACTAATCAGATATCTTTCAAACAGATGTAGCAAAACGCGTGCCAGTTGGCCTGATTTAACTTCGAAGGCAAATTAAAATTCAGCGCTTAATACCGCCTTTCAAACAATCGGCAGCAGGTAACAGGGAGAGATTTTGCAGGCAGGGAAGGGGTTGCGACAAAAAAGAACAGGCGCCCGAAGACGCCTGACAGTATAGCCCTGTCTTAACAGGGCTTATTGATGACTTACATCAGGGGATGATCTGGCCTTTACGACGTCCCAGCCAGATAGCCACAACGGCCATGAGCAGGGTCACAAACCACACCGGCCACCAGCCCATGCGTGCGTAAGGGGTCATGCCGGTAGTTGGCGTAACCTTCACGTTCAGCACCTGACGGGTAAACTGCGGAATTTCGGCCGTAACGTCACCCTGCGCATTCACAACCGCGGTAACACCGTTGTTGGTGCTGCGCAGCAGAGGGCGCCCCAGTTCCAGTGAACGCATGCGCGCCATCTGGAAATGCTGCCACGGACCAATCGAATGACCGAACCAGGCATCATTGGAAATCGTCAGCAGAAAGTTAGTATCCGGTTGCAGGTTATCGCGCACCTGTTCACCAAATACCACTTCATAGCAAATCGCGGTGGTCAGATTAAGGCCGCTGACCATCAGTGGTTTCTGGACGTACGCCCCGCTGGTGAGCCCCGACATCGGTAAATCGAAGAACGGTGCCAGAGGGCGCAGTATGGTTTCCAGCGGCACGAATTCCCCGAACGGTACCAGATGATGTTTATTAAAACGGTTGTCGTCCGGGTAGCGATAAGACTGCTCGCCGCCGAGCACAATGGCGCTGTTATACACCTTCATGCCTTCTTCATTGCGGCGGGCATCAATAACGCCGGTAACCAGCTGCGTGCCGTGCGAGCGGTAAATGTTATCCACCATACTCAGGAAGGCTTGCTGATCGGACTCAATATCTGAAATTGCTGATTCCGGCCAGATGATCATATTGGCTTTGCCAAGGTACGGGCGGCTGAGATCCAGATAGGTTTGCAAAGCACTTTCCAGCGCTTTCGGATCCCACTTCATCGACTGTGGAATGTTGCCCTGAACCAGCGCGACATCCAACGTTTTGTCCGTCTGTTCCTGATACCAGTGAACGTAACGCAACGGCCACGGCAGCAATAACATGGCCAGCGCAATGATTCCCGGCGTGATGCGCCGCTGGTGGAATGCGTAAACCAGCAGGCCGCTCAACGACGTCAGCAGCAGCGTAATGCCATCAACACCGGTGATCGGCGCGAGGCCTTTCAGCGGACCGTCGATCTGGCTGTAGCCAAATTGCAGCCACGGAAAACCAGTCAGCACCCAGCCACGCAAAAACTCGGTGATTTGCCATAGGGCGGGCGCGGCAAGCGCCAGTTTCCACCAGGTTGTTTTCGGCCACAGTTTGCTGAATACGCCGGCAAACAGCATGGTGTAAAGCGACAAATACGCCGCCAGCAAAACCACCAGAAACAGGTTGATGGCTTCCGGCATGCCGCCAAAGGTGGCGATACTGACATACACCCAGTTTACGCCACTGCCAAAAAGACCCATTCCCCAGAAGAAGCCGATCAGCGAGGCCTGAGACGGGCTGCGATCCAGCGTTAATGCCAGCAGGCCGCAGAGCGAGACAATCGCAGCAGGCCAGAAGTCATAAGGGGAAAAGGAGAACGTGCCACAGGCACCGAATAAGAGCGCCAGCAGGGCGCGAACCCGCTGGCGTTGGTATAAAGAGGCAATTGCCATGGAGAATTATTCTTCCAGTATTGGTTGCGGCGCGTCGTCCGGTATTTTTACGTGAACCTGAATGATACGGCGGCTGTCTGCCATCGCAACCTTGAACAGGTAACCGTCAATTTCAATGCTTTCACCACGGGCCGGTAAATGGCCGAAGGACTGCATGACCAGACCACCAATAGTATCAACTTCGTCGTCACTGTAATTTGTCTGGAACACTTCATTGAAGTCTTCAATCGGCGCGAGGGCGCGAACAGTATACGTGTGACGGCTGAGCTGGCGGATATCCAGATCTTCCGCTTCGTCATACTCATCATCGATTTCGCCGACAATCAGTTCGAGGATATCTTCGATGGTTACCAGACCGGAAACGCCGCCGAATTCATCAACGACAATCGCCATATGATAACGCTGGGAGCGGAATTCTTTCAGCATGCGGTCGACGCGTTTGCTCTCAGGAACGACCACGGCGGTTCTCAGCACTTTATCGATGCTGAATGGCTCAGACGTTGTGCGCATAAACGGCAGCAAGTCTTTGGCCATCAGGATGCCTTCAATGTGATCCTTATCTTCGCTGATCACCGGGAAGCGTGAGTGGGCAGATTCGATGATGACATCGAGGCACTCTTCCAGCGGTTGATTGCGTTTAAGCGTGATCATTTGAGAACGGGGGATCATGATGTCCCGGACGCGCTGCTCGGCGATATCCATCACGCCTTCCAGCATGTCACGGGTATCGGGGTCGATCAGATCGTTTTGTTCTGAATCACGGATCAGCTCAACCAAATCGCCACGGTTTTTTGGTTCACCGTGAAAAAGTTGGCTAAGGATAAGGGAAAAGAAGCCCTTCTTGGGACTGGGGCTGTCACTATTTTGTGAATGGTCATCGCTCATGGCGTTTGGTTTGTTTTACTCGTGTTAGTGAAAAATATTTAGCTCGCTTAGTAAACGCCGATGGAAAGGAGAACTCTCCTTTCCATCGGGTTGCTATAGACAGAACTAATCTCAGTTATCTTCTTTCTCTGAAATATACGGGTCCAGATAACCCAGCCCCTGCATGATCTCAGTTTCAATCGATTCCATTTCTTCGGCTTCTTCGTCAACGATATGGTCATACCCCAGCAAATGCAAACTGCCGTGAATAACCATATGTGCCCAGTGTGCCAGCAACTCTTTTTCCTGCTCTTTGGCTTCCTTCTCGACGACCTGACGACAAATGATCAAATCGCCCAGCAGCGGCATTTCCATGCCCGGAGGAGCTTCGAACGGGAAGGATAACACGTTGGTCGGTTTATCCATGCCACGATACGTCATATTAAGTTCATGGCTTTCAGGGATATCGACCAGACGGATGGTGACTTCTGATTCTTCCTGAAACTGTGGAAGCACGGCTTCCAGCCATGTCTGGAAGTCATTTTCTGACGGTAAACCTGCGGTATCTTCACAGGCAATTTGTAGATCGAGGATTACCGTATTCATTGACTGACCTGTTGGGATGAAATGTGTTCATGTTTACGCTCTGCGCTAATCGCATCGCGGCGTTTCTGATCTTCTTCTTCCCAGGCTTCGTACGCGACAACGATACGCGCCACGACAGGGTGGCGAACCACGTCTTCACTGTGGAAAAAGTTAAAGCTTAACTCTTCAACCGACGACAGCACCTCAATGGCGTGGCGCAGACCGGATTTCTGATGGCGCGGTAAGTCAATTTGAGTCACGTCGCCGGTGATCACCGCTTTGGAGTTGAAACCAATGCGGGTCAGGAACATCTTCATCTGTTCAATAGAGGTGTTCTGGCTTTCGTCGAGAATAATAAAGGCGTCATTGAGTGTACGGCCACGCATGTAGGCCAGCGGGGCGACTTCAATCACGTTGCGCTCAATCAGCTTTTCGACTTTCTCGAAACCGAGCATTTCGAACAGTGCGTCATACAGCGGGCGCAGGTACGGATCAACTTTCTGGCTGAGATCGCCAGGCAGGAAGCCCAGTTTTTCACCGGCTTCTACCGCCGGGCGGGTCAGAAGAATGCGACGCACTTCCTGACGCTCCAGCGCATCAACGGCAGCGGCCACCGCCAGATAGGTTTTACCCGTACCCGCCGGACCGATACCAAAGGTGATGTCGTGATCGAAAATATTGGCGATGTACTGCGCCTGATTCGGCGTACGCGGTTTCACCATCCCACGTTTGGTTTTGATGATGACCGATTTGCCGTAGTCAGGCACGCTTTCTGCGGTTTGCTCCAGCACCCGGCTTTCTTTAATGGCCAGATGGATTTTCTCAGGATCGATATCCTGAGTTTCACCACGCACCGGTGCCGTGTCGACGTATAAGTCACGCAGGATGTCTGCCGCTGCGGCGACGGCCAGGCTTTTACCGACCAGTTTAAATGCGTTATCACGACGGTTGATTTCCACGCCCAACCGGCGTTCCAGTTGTTTGATGTTGTCATCAAACGGCCCGCACAGGCTCATCAGGCGCTGATTGTCTTCGGGCTCCAGTAAAATCTCTTGTGTTACAACGTTCAAACGAATCCTCTGGGCCACTTTGGACCTGTTGCGATTTTACCCGGCTGCGAACTGCTGACAGCCGTTAACCATACCTGAGTTAATAATACATCCCCTTGGCAAAATATGCTGCGCTGCGGCGCGCGTTGCAGGGACCTTCATTCGAATATGCGGCCTGTCGCGAAAAATTAAACCCTTCTGACGGCCGTAATGTGGAAATTCATAAATGAAAACAGGACGCCAAAGCGCCCTGTGCAGGTTTTTTAATGCATCACTTTGATGATTCAGGGTTGATACATTCCAACGCCTAATTCATTTTCTTTACGCGTACGGGCGATCACAGATTGCGGCGATTCATGCAGGCGCAGCGCCATTTGCTCTTCGGTCCGCACGACGACGCCACGTAACGAGTTGGTATACACATCGACGATTTCTACGTCGACAAATTTACCAATCATGTCGGGGGTGCCTTCAAAGTTGACCACGCGGTTACACTCCGTGCGCCCGGTCAGCTCCATAATATCCTTACGCGATGTTCCTTCGACCAGAATACGCTGAACCGTGCCGAGCGTGGCGCGACTAAAGCGCATGACCTGCTGCGTAATTCTGTCCTGCAACAGCGCCAGACGCTGTTTCTTCTCGTCCATTGCGACATCATCGACCATGTCTGCAGCGGGGGTGCCGGGGCGAGGTGAGTAGATGAAGCTGAAGCTGACGTCGTAATTGACCTGTGCAATCAGGTCCATGGTGCGTTCAAAATCATCGTGGGTTTCGCCAGGGAAGCCGATGATGAAGTCAGAACTGAAATGGATATCCGGACGGGCAGCGCGTAATTTGCGGATGGTCGATTTGTATTCCAGCACCGTATGCGGGCGTTTCATCATGGTCAGGATGCGGTCAGAACCGCTCTGAATTGGCAGATGCAGGAAGCTCACCAGTTCCGGCGTATCTTTATACACCTCAATGATATCGTCAGTGAACTCAACCGGATGGCTGGTGGTAAAGCGAATGCGGTCAATGCCGTCAATCGCGGCAACCAGACGCAGCAATTCTGCAAACGTACAGATCCCGCCTTCAAACGCTTCGCCGCGATAGGCGTTCACATTCTGCCCGAGCAGATTAACTTCACGTACGCCTTGCGCCGCCAGTTGTGCGACTTCAAACAGAACGTCATCACAAGGACGGCTGACTTCCTCGCCACGGGTGTAAGGCACGACGCAGAAACTGCAATATTTATTGCACCCTTCCATAATAGAGACGAACGCTGTCGGGCCATCGGCACGGGGTTCTGGTAAACGGTCGAATTTTTCGATTTCCGGAAAGCTGATGTCCACGACAGGGCTGTGCGTTCCGCGCACATGATTCACCATTTCCGGCAAGCGGTGCAGGGTCTGCGGGCCGAAGACGATATCCACGCACGGCGCGCGCTTACGCAGCAATTCACCTTCCTGAGAGGCCACGCAGCCGCCGACACCAATAATCACATCCGGGTTTTTCTTTTTGAGTAATTTCCAGTGGCCGAGCAGGCTGAACACTTTCTCCTGAGCTTTTTCCCTGATGGAACAGGTGTTGAGCAGGAGAATATCCGCCTCTTCAGCATTATCCGTCAGCTGATAACCGTGGGTGCTTTCGAGAAGGTCTGCCATTTTGGATGAATCGTATTCATTCATCTGGCAGCCCCAGGTTTTAATGTGCAGTTTTTTAGTCATCAGCGTGTCAGTACTCAATACGGAGGAAAAAACGGATGTTTGGCAATGCCGTAATGCATAGCGCAGTTCAGGGGAACTATTGTAAACCCTCACTCCGGTGGTGACCAGCGCAGGAAAGCAGCTTAGGTTCTGATGCAGACACAAAAATCCGGTACACTTTGCTCAATGAACTGAATAAAAAGCCGGAATAAAATGAATAATCCTGAGAAGTTATTTGATGCAGTGATTGTCGGTGGCGGGATGGTGGGGGCCGCGGCGGCGCTCGGTCTGGCACAGCAGGGCCTGCAGGTGGCATTGATCGAGAATGAAGAGCCTGCCGGATTTGATCCTTCAGCACCGGCTGATTTACGCATCTCCGCCATTGGCTGTGCATCTGCACGCTTTTTACAGAAACTGGGTGCGTGGCATGCCGTTGAAAAGATGCGTTCAGTGCCTTACCGTCGCCTGGAAACCTGGGAGGTCGATGGCTCCGAAGTGAAGTTTGATGCGCAGTCCCTCGGGTTGCCGGAGCTCGGGTTCATGGTAGAAAACCGTGTGCTTCAGCTTGCTCTGTGGCAGCAGTTTGATGCCTGTCCGAATCTTGCCCGTTTTTGCCCGGCAAAATTGCGCCATCTCTTAAAGCATGACGACAATACCTGGTCGCTCCAGCTAACCACCGGTGAGCTGCTGCATACGCAGCTGGTGATTGCTGCTGATGGGGCAAACTCGCTGGTGCGCCAGCTCGCGGGGATTGGAGTGGATGGCTGGCAGTATCGTCAGAACTGCATGCTGATTAATGTCGAAACACAAACGCCGGATCAGGATGTTACATGGCAGCAATTCTTTCCGTCAGGTCCGCGGGCTTTCCTGCCACTGTTTGGGCACCAGGCCTCGCTGGTCTGGTACGACAGCCCGCAGCGTATCCGTTATTTGCAAACGCTGAACATGAAACAGCTGAGCGCAGAAATTATGCAGGCCTTTCCGGCGCGGCTTGGAAAGGTTCAGGCGCTGTCTGCCGGGGCTTTCCCATTGGTTCGCCGCCATGCCCAGCGCTATGTCTTACCGGGGTTAGCCCTGGTCGGTGACGCAGCGCATACCATCAACCCGCTAGCCGGGCAGGGCGTGAATCTGGGCTATCGTGACGTTGAGTCGTTATTATCCGTGCTGGAAAAAGCGCGTGATCATGATGAAGCCTGGAGCAGCGAAAAGGTGTTGTTGCGTTATCAGCGTCAGCGACGTCTGGATAATTTGCTGATGCAAAGTGGAATGGATTTGTTCTACACCGCGTTTAGCAATGATTTGGCGCCAGTGAAAGCCTTGCGTAATCTGGCGCTGATGACTGCTGAGCGCGCCGGTGGCCTGAAGACGAAAGCATTAAAGTACGCACTGGGGATCTGACGATCAGAAGGCTGGCAGAATCTTCTCTGCCAGCTTAAACATGGCAGAAAAATAACGCTCAGAAATGCAAAAGGCCCGCAAAATGATTTGCGGGCCTTTCTAATGTGGCTGGGGTGCCAGGATTCGAACCTGGGTATGCTGGTATCAGAAACCAGAGCCTTACCGCTTGGCGACACCCCAATGGTGTTTCTTACTGCTTTCTACAATTGAACTCTTTAATAAGAATGCTCAGTTGTAAAATGGTGGCTACGACGGGATTTGAACCTGTGACCCCATCATTATGAGTGATGTGCTCTAACCAGCTGAGCTACGTAGCCAAATTTTACTGATTTACTTCAAAACTTCAAGCACTAATTTAACTAACTTAATAATAAATTTCAAGTGCTTACCAGCGAAAAGAAGAAGTATGGCTGGGGTACCTGGATTCGAACCAGGGTATGCTGGTATCAAAAACCAGTGCCTTACCGCTTGGCGATACCCCAACAGTACAACAACTTCAAACTGGGTTTTCTCTGCTGACACATCAAAGACATGACAATAAAGAAATGGCTGGGGTACCAGGATTCGAACCTGGGAATGCTGGTATCAAAAACCAGTGCCTTACCGCTTGGCGATACCCCAACTGTGCTACCGATGTCCGGAAATGGTGCGGGAGGCGAGACTTGAACTCGCACACCTTGCGGCGCTAGAACCTAAATCTAGTGCGTCTACCAATTTCGCCACTCCCGCAAAAAAGATGGTGGCTACGACGGGATTCGAACCTGTGACCCCATCATTATGAGTGATGTGCTCTAACCAACTGAGCTACGTAGCCATCTTTTTTCGCGCTACCTTCATCGGCGTTGCGGGGCGCATTATGCGTATATGACCGTTTTGCGTCAACACCTTTTTTGGAGAAAAAGCGTTGATGGCGTTCATTTGTCTGGCTTATAACCACTCTGGTGATTAATTGGGCAAAAGACATTATTTTTATTGGCTTTACCCATAAAAAAATGGGCCAAAAGTGGCCCATTAATGAAGGGAAGAGTAACTCTGAAATCGATTATTTGTAGGCAGACTGGTGTACGCCCACCGCACGGCCAGAAGGATCGTCCATGTTTTTGAACGCTTCATCCCATTCGATGGCTTTCGCAGAAGAACAGGCCACTGAAGGGCCGCCAGGCACGCATTCTGCCGCGCTTGGAACCGGGAATAACTCTTCAAAAATCGTACGGTACAGGTAGCCTTCTTTCGAGGTCGGCGTGTTGTACGGGAAACGGAAATGTGCAGTTTCGAGTTGTTGATCGGTGATCTGCTGAGCAGCCACTTCTTTTAACGTATCGATCCAGCTGTAGCCCACACCATCAGAGAATTGCTCTTTCTGACGCCATGCAACGCTGTGTGGTAAATAGGACTCGAAACATTCACGCAGGATATGTTTCTCCATTTTACCGTTGCCGCACATCTTGTCTTTCGGGTTCAGGCGCATTGCCACGTCGAGGAATTTTTTGTCCAGGAACGGTACGCGGGCTTCAACGCCCCAGGCAGACATCGCTTTGTTGGCGCGGGCACAATCATACATATGCAGGGCCAGCAGTTTACGCACGGTTTCTTCGTGGAATTCTTTGGCGTTCGGTGCTTTATGGAAGTAAAGGTATCCGCCCAAGACTTCGTCTGCGCCTTCACCCGACAGCACCATTTTAATGCCCATCGCTTTGATTTTACGTGACATTAAGTACATCGGCGTCGAGGCGCGAATGGTGGTGACGTCATAGGTTTCGATGTGATAAATCACGTCGCGAATTGCATCCAGCCCTTCCTGCACGGTGAAATGAATTTCATGGTGCACGGTGCCCAAATGCGTTGCGACTTCTTTGGCTGCGCGTAAATCGGGTGAACCTTCCAGTCCGACAGCAAAGGAGTGCAGTTGCGGCCACCAGGCTTCGCTTTGATCTTTGTCTTCGATACGACGACCGGCAAATTTCTTGGTAATCGCAGAAATGACGGAGGAATCAAGACCACCAGACAGCAGCACGCCGTAAGGCACGTCAGACATCAGGTGACTTTTTACAGATTCTTCCAGCGCATCTTTCAATGCTTTGGCATCCGTAACGTTGTCTTTGACGTTGTCAAAATCGAACCAGTCGCGATGATAATATTCGCGGATCTCACCGTCCTGGCTCCACAGGTAGCTGCCCGCCGGGAATTCTTTGATCGTGCGGCAAACCGGCACCAGCGCTTTCATTTCTGACGCCACATACATGTTGCCGTTTTCGTCATAACCCATGTACAGCGGGATGATGCCCAGATGGTCGCGGCCGATCAGGTAGGCGTCTTTTTCTGTGTCATAGAGAATAAAGGCGAACATGCCTTGCAGGTCATCGAGGAAGTCATGACCTTTTTCCTGATACAGCGCCAAAATCACTTCGCAGTCTGAAGCTGTCTGGAATTCATACTTGTCGCCTAACTCAGCGCGCAAAGCCTGATGGTTGTAGATTTCGCCGTTTACAGCCAGAACGTGGGTGTGTGCTGCGTTGTACAGCGGCTGTGCGCCGTTGTTGACGTCGACAATGGACAGACGCTCATGCGACAAAATCGCTTTATCGCTGGCAAATACGCCGGACCAGTCGGGTCCGCGGTGGCGCATCAGGCGCGAAAGTTCCAGCGCTTTTTTGCGCAGCTCGACGGAGTCAGTTTTGATATCGAGCACACCGAAAATTGAACACATAAGTCTTTCTCCCTAACGTTTCTCTGGCTGTCATTTTTATGAGGGTCAACGTTGCCGGTCTTTCTGTTTGAGTCTGGCGATGTTGCGTTGCTGACTATGAAAATGCGTCAAAACCCCCATCCTGTGCAAGCGGTTTAATGCTCTTCTGACAAATAGTCTGTTAACCAGTGCAGATCTTTAGCGGATTATTGGTTTTAAGATGTTTTTATTGATGAATCATCAATTTTATCGCGAAATATTGACGGGCATGCAAAAAATGAGAAAAGAGGAGATAAAACAAGCAACAAGACAAAAAAAAGCGAGCCAGAACAAAAGTCAGGGCTCGCTTTCAAGGACTTAAAGGACGTCGTTAAATGATATCGATGTCAGCGACAGAAGGATAAATCCAGGTCGGCCGGAACGGCATGCCTTCAATATCATTGAGCGTTGAAACGCCGGAGAGCACCAGAATAGTTTCCAGACCGGCCTGGAAGCCCGCCAGAATGTCGGTTCGCAGATTGTCACCCACGATCACCGTGCCATCGGAGTGCGCCTGCATTTTGTTCAGCGCTGAGCGAATGATCCATGGGCTCGGTTTACCGACATAAAAGGGTTTGCGGCCAGTGATTTTTTCGATTGGCGCGCACAGCGCACCGCAGGCCGGGGTAAATCCGTGGCCGTGGTTATCAGGGTTCGTGGCAATAAAGCGTGCGCCGTTCGCAACGAAGAACGCCGCTTTATGGATCATATCCCAGTTGTAAGAGCGGGTTTCGCCGACGATCACAAAATCAGGATTGATGTCAGTAATGGTGAAACCGGCTTTATACAGTTCGTGGATCAGCGCACCTTCGCCGACCACGTAGGCTTTCTTGCCTTCCTGACGTTTCAGGAAATCTGCGGTCGCCATAGCGGAGGTAAAGAAAGCGCTTTCCGGCACGTCAAGACCGGCCGCACTGAAGCGATTTGCCAGATCCTGCGCGGTCTGAGAAGGGTAGTTGGTGAGAATGACCAGAGGCATTCCCTGTTCCTGAATACGGGCGAGAAAACGATCGGCGCCGGGTACTGCGGTATTGTCGTGCAACAGCACGCCATCAATGTCACAGATAACATTCTTTATAGTCATGATTTCCAAACCCACTTTTCCAGCTCCATTTCTGGCAGCCAACAACTATAGCACGTCTTAATTTTCCAGCAGACGCTGCAAAAGAACGCCATTGAGCATGGCGCGTTTGACCAGTGCAAAAGCGCCAATCGCCGACTGATGATTCAGCGCCGATGTCACCACCGGCAGGTTGCGGCGAAAATCTTTCAGAACCTGCGCATTAATGCAGTTTTGAATCGCAGGCAGCAGGACTTTATCGGCCTCAGTAATTTCACCGGCGATCACCACTTTTTGCGGATTAAACAGGTTGATGGCAATCGACACGGCTTTTCCCAGCTGACGGCCTACGTGATCGATCACTTCCGTCGCGAGGGCATCGTGGCGATTTGCCGCTTTGCAAATAGCGGAAATCGAACAGTCATTGAGGCTGAGTTTGCTGGCATAGCCTTGTGTGAGCAGATGACGCACGCGATTTTCGATGGCCGCGTTGGCAGCAACAGTTTCCAGACAGCCAAAATTCCCGCAATGGCAGCGTTCACCCAACGGGTCGATCTGAATGTGGCCGATCTCGCCCACATTTCCGTTACTGCCCAGAAAAATCTGCCCGTTAACAATAATTCCCGCGCCGGTACCGCGGTGCAAACGAACTAAAATGGAGTCCTGACAGTCGCGGGTTGCACCGAAATAGTGCTCAGCGAGCGCCAGACTGCGGATATCGTGGCCAACAAAACTGGTGACTTTGAAGCGGGCTTCGAGCGCGTCCACTAATTTCCATGCGCCGACGCTGATATGCGGCATGTAACGGACGATACCTTTGTTGGGATCAACCAGGCCGGGAAGGATGACGGAAATCGCAATCAGCTCGCGGATTTTGCGCTGGTTCAGCTCGATAAATTGCGAGATTGCCTCAAAGAGCGCGTTCTCAAGGGTTTCCTGAGTGCGTTCCGGCAGGGCGTAATGCTGTTCGGCCAGTGATTTGGCGCTGAGATCGTAGAGCGTAATCGTCGCATCGTGGCGACCAAGGCGTACGGCGATGGTATGAAAAGGGCGGGTTTCGGTAATGATCGAAATCGCGCGACGGCCCCCGGTGGACGCCTGTTGTTCCACCTCTTTTATGAGGCCACGCTCAAGTAACTGTCGGGTGATTTTGGTCACACTGGCGGGCGCAAGCTGGCTCACGTCGGCAATCTGAATGCGCGAAATGGGCCCCTGTTGATCAATCAGGCGGTAAACCGCCGCGCCGTTTAACTGCTTAACCAGATCAACGTTGCCGATTTGTGCCTGCTGTCCGCCAGTTGTCATCAATGCTGTTATCCGCTCAATTAAACTTCGTCACCGTTAACGATAGTTTTTGTGATTTTAAAATCATGAGTGAACGCGGTGAGGTTGGCGACTTTGCCTGCTTCGATGCTGCCTAACTGGTCGTCGAAACCGATAGCGCGTGCCGGATAAAGTGACGCCATACGCAGCGTTTCATCCAGTGCGATGCCAACATGTTCGACGCTGTTCTGTACCGCTTCGATCATGGTCAGGGCAGAGCCGCTCAGTGTTCCGTTCTCGTCCACACAGAGTCCATCACGGTAGTATATTGTTTTACCGGCAAAAATGAACTCATCAATGTTGGCACCTGCTGGCGCAGTGGCATCTGTGACCAGCACCAGCTTGTCACCTTTGAGCTTTTTCGCGTTGCGGATATTCGCCCAGTCAACGTGCAGACCGTCAGCAATCACGCCGGTATAGACTTCAGGTGTATCGAAAATTGCACCAATCAGGCCAGGCTGGCGGCCGGTAATGGCAGGCATTGCATTATAAAGGTGCGTAGCGAAGGAGATACCCGCGGCGAAACCGGTGCGCGCCTGCTCATACGTTGAATTGGAATGTCCCGCGGACACTACAATCCCTGCATCACGCAGCTGGCGAATGTATTTTGCATCGACCTGTTCAGGTGCCAGCGTCAGCTGGGTAATCACTTCGGCATTTGCACACAGGAAATCAATCATTGCGCTGTCTGGCAGGCGGATAAAGGCCGGATTATGGGTGCCTTTTTTCTCCGGGCTGAGATAAGGCCCTTCAAGGTGCAGACCCAGTGCCTGATTAGGGTATTTTTCCAGATAAGTGCGCATCACGCTGATACCGTGTTTCATGTAGTCATCGCTACAGGTGATCAGCGTCGGTAGGAAACTGGTACAGCCAGATTTTTCGTTGGCTTTCTGCATGATCTCTAACGTTTCTACCGAAATGGCTTCCAGAGAATCGTTGAACTGCACGCCGCCGCAGCCGTTAAGCTGCAGGTCGATAAATCCGGGAGCAAGAATGGCACCGTCCAGATCGCGGGTTTCCACATTTTCTGGCAGCTCGCTGAGCGGGCAGACACGTTCGATTTTGCCATCAGCAATCACGACCGCGTGGTTATCCAGAACGTCATGACCGGTATAGATCCGGCCGTTAATCAATGCGTACATCATGCCCCCTAGTACGTTTGCCCTGCTCCAGTCGCGCGGCCGCTGCGGTGCTGCAACGCGACTGGCTTCGGGCATAATGTTTAGTTAAAGATTTTTCATATTTTCCGCTTCTAACTCGCGGAAATATTTAACAGTTTTGACTTTAAGCTCCATGGTGGACGGCTCGTCACACACCATAACGGCTTTCGCGTGCAGTTGCAGGCAGCTGATGGTCCACATGTGGTTAATGTTACCTTCAACAGCGGCTTCAAGCGCCTGCGCCTTCGCGTGGCCGGTCACCAGGATCATCACTTCTTCCGCATCCAGCAGTGTACCTACGCCAACGGTCAGGGCATATTTTGGCACCTGAGACACGTCGTTGTCGAAGAAACGGGAGTTCGCGATGCGGGTTTCATGAGTCAGCGTCTTGATACGTGTGCGGGATGCCAGTGAAGAAGCCGGTTCGTTAAACGCGATATGACCATCATTGCCCACGCCGCCCATGAACAGGTTAATTTTGCCGTAGGATTTAATTTTTTCTTCGTACTTGCGGCATTCTTCATCGATATCTGGCGCATTACCATTCAGCAGATTGATATTTTCACTTGGGATATCAACGTGATCAAAGAAGTTTTTGTACATGAAGGTATGATAGCTCTCAGGGTGTTCCTGCGGCAGGCCAACATATTCATCCATGTTAAAGGTCACAACGTTTTTGAAGCTAACCTGGCCTGCTTTATGCATAGCGATAAGGTGTTTGTAAGCTTCAAGCGGGGTACCACCGGTAGGAAGACCGAGAATGAAAGGGCGCTCGGCAGTGGGTTTGAAGGCATTGATGCGCTCAACGATATGGCGCGCAGCCCATTTGCCGACTTCAGTGGTGGTATTTAAAGGAATAAGTCTCATCACGTACCTCTTGATTTCAGAATATTGAATATACTGTTCATACCCTTAGTCGAAACTGAAGACCTTGGGACATGTGTAGACAAAACAAAAGCAAAAGTTCTTCGATTCAAAGGCGGTCTTGTTAAGCGTAAACCACCGTGAAAGTTTATGGCTGGCACAATACCGTCTAGATTTTTTTAATAATAAAATAAGTTTTGTGTGTTGACCAGTCTGATGGCATGTTATCACCTCTTTTTGGTGACAATTATCACAAAAAGAGAGGTTTTAATTTGCGATACGAAATAATCTTTTTACACTCGCAGAGCAGTTGGTTAAATCGGAACGGTAAACAGTAAAGGTAGTAACCATACTAATTAAACTACTTAGGTGATTCGCCTGACGGCGGATAGGGGGAAATGTGAATATTCTTGGATTCTTTCAGCGTTTAGGCAGAGCGCTACAGCTGCCGATAGCCGTACTGCCGGTCGCTGCGTTATTGCTGCGCTTCGGTCAGCCTGATCTTCTTAACATGCCTTTCATCGCGCAAGCCGGTGGCGGGATTTTCGATAACCTCGCGCTCATTTTCGCCATCGGTGTGGCGTCCAGCTGGTCTAAAGACAACGCAGGTGCCGCAGCATTAGCAGGCGGCATCGGTTACTTTATCCTGACCAAAGCGATGATCACCATTAACCCGGCCGTTAACATGGGCGTGCTGGCCGGTATTATCACCGGTCTGGTGGGCGGTATGGTTTACAACCGCTGGTCTGATATCAAACTGCCTGACTTCCTGAGCTTCTTCGGTGGGAAACGTTTCGTTCCTATCGCAACCGGCTTCTTCTGTCTGGTTCTGGCCGCGATCTTCGGTTACGTCTGGCCTCCGGTGCAGGATGCTATCCGCGCCGGTGGTGAGTGGATCGTGGGTGCGGGTGCATTCGGTGCCGGTATCTTTGGTTTCGTTAACCGTCTGCTGATCCCAACCGGTCTGCATCAGGTACTGAACACCATCGCATGGTTCCAGATTGGTGACTTCACCAACGCTGCAGGCACTGTGTTCCACGGTGACATCAACCGCTTCTACGCGGGTGACGGCACGGCGGGGATGTTCATGTCCGGCTTCTTCCCAATCATGATGTTTGGTCTGCCAGGTGCAGCATTTGCGATGTATTTCGCCGCGCCTAAAGAACGTCGTCCATTGGTTGGCGGTATGCTGGTGTCCGTTGCGGTTACGGCGTTCCTGACCGGTGTCACCGAGCCGTTAGAATTCCTCTTCATGTTCCTCGCTCCGCTGCTCTATTTAGTGCACGCCATCCTGACCGGGATCAGCCTGTACGTTGCCACGGCGCTGGGTATTCATGCCGGCTTCTCCTTCTCTGCGGGTGCGATCGACTATGCGTTGATGTACAACCTGCCAGCAGCAAGTAAAAACGTCTGGATGTTGCTGGTGATGGGTGTGGTCTTCTTCATCATCTACTTCGTGTTGTTCAGCGTGATCATCCGTATGTTCAACCTGAAAACGCCGGGTCGCGAAGATGACACGGTAGACATGGGTGCACCGGAAGCCAACAGTAATACTGAAGAAGGTCTTAACCAACTGGCGCTGAGCTACATCGGTGCGTTGGGCGGTTCTGATAACTTCAAAGGGATTGATGCGTGTATTACCCGTCTGCGTCTGAATGTAAAAGATGCGGGTACGGTTGACGATGCTGCCTGTAAGCGCCTTGGTGCATCGGGTATCGTTCGTCTGAATAAACAAAGCATTCAGGTTATTGTGGGTGCAAAAGCTGAATCTCTGGCCGATGCCATGAAGAAGGTGATTGCCCGTGGTCCGGTTGCTGCCGGTGTGGCAACTGCCGCCCCAGTCGCCATGAGCAACGCTGCCCCTCAGGCCGTGCCAAACACAGTGAAAACGGTGGTTGAAACTCTGGTGTCTCCGGTCACCGGTGACATCGTGGCGCTGGATCAGGTACCTGATGAAGCTTTCGCCAGCAAAGCCGTTGGTGATGGTGTCGCCATTCGTCCTACCGGTAAAATCGTGGTATCGCCTGCTGCGGGTACTGTGGTGAAAATCTTCAATACCAATCATGCGTTCTGCCTGGAAACTGTTTCTGGCGCTGAAATCGTGGTTCACATGGGGATTGATACGGTTACGCTGAACGGTCAGGGCTTTACCCGCCTGGTCGAAGAAGGTGCCACTGTGACAGCCGGTCAGCCTGTTCTGGAACTGGATCTGGATTATCTGAATGCCAATGCGCGCTCAATGATTAGCCCGGTCGTCGTCAGCAATATCGATGATTACACAGGTGTCAGTGCACTGGCGAGCGGCTCAGTTGTCGCGGGTCAGACCAAGCTGTTCGACATTCAGGGCAAATAATTTTTTGACTGAGTGAGGCGGTGTCAGTCACCGCCGCTGCTGAAAATGTCGTTACAGTGATAACAAAACGGGAAGAGAGCGATCTCTTCCCGTTTTTTATTGTTTTCGGACAGCCTGTGAGGGGATAACCACGATTTAATGCAACTAACGGTTGTTTCCCGACGTGGCTTGTTGGAACATAAGCGGTTATCCGTAGAGTCAATGTTGCGTAGAGGAATTGCACAATGAGTGAGGCTGAAGCCCGCCCAACAAATTTTATCCGTCAGATTATTGATGAAGATCTGGCGACCGGGAAACACAATAGCGTTCACACCCGTTTCCCGCCTGAGCCTAATGGCTATTTGCATATCGGCCATGCAAAGTCTATCTGCCTGAACTTCGGCATTGCACAAGACTACCAGGGTCAGTGCAATCTGCGTTTTGATGATACCAACCCGGCAAAAGAAGACATCGAATTCGTTGAGTCTATCAAGCACGACGTCCAGTGGCTGGGCTTCGACTGGAGCGGTGATATCCACTACTCTTCAGACTATTTCGATCAACTGCACGCATACGCGCTGGAATTAATCAACAAAGGTCTGGCTTACGTTGATGAACTTTCCCCCGACCAAATTCGCGAATATCGCGGTTCCCTGACTGCGCCGGGTAAAAATAGCCCGTACCGCGATCGCTCCGTGGAAGAAAACATCGCGCTGTTTGAAAAAATGCGCAACGGTGAATTCGCTGAAGGTGCGGCCTGTCTGCGTGCCAAAATCGATATGGCATCGCCATTCTTCGTGATGCGCGATCCGGTTATCTACCGTATTAAGTTTGCTGAGCATCATCAGACCGGCACAAAATGGTGCATCTACCCGATGTACGATTTCACCCACTGCATTTCCGATGCGCTGGAAGGGATCACCCATTCTTTATGTACGCTGGAATTCCAGGACAACCGCCGTCTTTATGACTGGGTGCTGGATAACATCACTATTCCATGCCATCCGCGTCAGTATGAGTTTTCCCGTCTGAATCTCGAATACTCCATCATGTCCAAGCGTAAGCTGAACCTGCTGGTGACCGAGAAGATTGTAGAAGGCTGGGACGACCCGCGTATGCCGACCGTTTCAGGTCTGCGCCGCCGTGGTTATACCGCTGCATCTATCCGTGAATTCTGTCGTCGTATTGGCGTGACCAAGCAAGACAACAACGTCGAAATGATGGCGCTGGAATCCTGCATTCGCGACGATCTGAACGAGAACGCACCGCGAGCCATGGCTGTTATCAATCCGGTTAAAGTGATCATTGAAAACTTTACCGGTGATGACGTGCAACAGGTGAAAATGCCAAACCATCCGAGCAAGCCGGAAATGGGCACCCGCGACGTTCCTTTCACCCGCGAGATTTACATCGATCAGGCTGATTTCCGCGAAGAAGCTAACAAGCAGTACAAGCGTCTGGTGCTGGGCAAAGAAGTGCGCCTGCGCAATGCGTATGTGATTAAAGCGGAACGCATTGAGAAAGATGCCGAAGGGAATATCACCACTATCTTCTGTTCTTACGATATCGACACGCTGAGCAAAGATCCTGCTGATGGCCGCAAGGTGAAAGGTGTGATCCACTGGGTTTCCGCCACTGAAGGTAAGCCAGCAGAATTCCGTCTGTATGACCGTCTGTTCAGCGTAGCGAACCCCGGTCAGGCAGAGGATTTCCTGACCACCATCAACCCGGAGTCTCTGGTTATCGCTCAGGGCTTCGTTGAGCCTTCTCTGGCAGGGGCGCAGGCGGAAGTCAGCCTGCAGTTCGAGCGTGAAGGTTACTTCTGTGCCGACAGCCGCTATTCCAGCGCGGAGCATCTGGTGTTTAACCGCACCGTCGGTCTGCGCGATACCTGGGAAAGCAAACCGGTTGCCTGATTGAAGTAAGACTTATTTTTAACGCAGCTTCGGCTGCGTTTTTTTATGCCTTAAGCAATATCGAAATTGATTTCTGTCGCGAATTAATGTGTTTATGATGCGCACTTTTTAGCGGCTCTGATTAAATATCGCTGAAAGCTGAAACGTGTAAACCACAGACTTATCTTTTTTAGTTATTTGATTCTTAATTGTTTTCACTTTTTTCCTCGCTTAAATTCCCACAAAGTTCTTTCTGTAATACTTTTTCATCTTTATGTGCACTTTGTCATATTTCAGAGATCAATGATGAATTACTCATTGATAATTCGCGTCGCGAAAAATACTCTACCCTTGCTTTTACGGTGACGTCTCTGACGCCCGCTTTTAATACCCGTTTGGGTTTTGCAGTTACTTTTTAGTCAAAAATGAGGAATTTCTATGCACAAGCACCTTAACCGGGGCAGGGGATCGGCTTATCTGAAACCTGTGATGTATTCTCTGGCCGGCACCTTATTGGGTGGCGGATTAATGTTTTCTGAAGAGGCAAACGCGGCGGGCTTTATTGATGATTCGACGCTCACTGGTGGCGTGTATTACTGGCAGCGCGAACGTGATCGCAAAGATCTGAATAAAACCAAAGAAGAAACCCGCCCCGACGGCTCTAAAGTCACCGTCAACAACCCTGACTACGACAAGTACGCCACTAACCTTTCTCATGCCACCGCCAACCTGAATCTGGATTTCTCCTCCGGTTATGCGTGGGATATGTTCGGCATCGACGTTGCGGCTTTCACGGCAATTGAAATGGCCGAAGCCAGCGACAGCGGCCACCCGAACGAAATTGCATTCTCCTCAAAAAATCACGCTTACGATGAAGATTACTCTGGCGATAAAGGCGGAGTCAGCCTGTATAAAGCTGCCGGTAAGTTCAAATACGGCGGCTTCTGGGGCCACGCGGGTTATATTCAGCCGACCGGCCAGACCCTGATTGCGCCGCACTGGAGTTTCATGCCGGGTACGTATCGCGGCGCAGAAGCCGGATATAAACATGATTTCGGCGAGCCGGGCGAACTGAGTTTCTCCTACATGTGGGCGGATGAATATAAATCACCGTGGCACCTGGAAATGGATGATTTCCGCCAGAATGACAAAAAAACCGGTGTTTCCTATATTCACTCGCTGGGCGCGAAATACGACTTCAAAAATGATCTGGTGCTCGAAGCCGCCTATGGCGAAGCGGAAAGCTACGTCGATCAGTATTTCGCCAAGGCCTCTTACAAAATGGATCTGCTGGGTAACCCGCTGACCACCAGCTACCAGTTCTACGGTGCAGAAGACCGCATCAGTGATAAAAACGATCCTAACAGTTTGTACGACGGGCTGGCATGGTTGCAGGCTCTGACGTTCGGTTACACCACCGGCCAGTTTGACTGGCGTCTGGAAGGGACGATGGTCAAGGCGGAGGGGAATCAGGGCTACTTCCTTCAGCGTATGACCCCAACGTATTCCTCGTCCAACGGTCGTCTCGATGTGTGGTGGGATAACCGTTCCGACTTCAACGCCAACGGCGAAAAAGCAGTATATGCCGGTGTTTTATATGATCTGGCGAAATGGGATCTGCCAGGCTTCGCGGTCGGCGGTTCCTATGTTTATGCATGGGATGCCAAGCCAAGCACCAATGCGGCTTATGACCAAAGCCAGCGTCTGAAAGAAAGTGCGTGGAGTCTGGATGCGCTTTACACCCTTCAGGAAGGGCGCGCCAAAGGCACGTTGTTCAAATTGCATTACACCCAGTATGACAACCATTCAGATATTCCGAGCTGGGGCGGTGGTTACGGCAACATCTTCCAGGATGAAAAAGATGTGAAATTTATCGTTATCGCTCCATTCACTATTTTCTGAGGTCACTATGTCGATGAATAAATTACTGCTGATCGTGACCACGTCTTTATTGCTGGCCGGTTGTTCCCAGACGTCAGGGCAGGCTGAAGATGCCAGACTGCGCAAGGCTTACAGCGCCTGCATCAATACCGCTGAAGGCTCGCCGGACAAACTTGCATCCTGCCAGGCGGTTCTTAACGTTCTGAAGGAAGAGAAAGCTCACCAGCAGTTTGCACAACAGGAAACGGTACGCGTGCTGGATTACCAGCGCTGCCTGACGGCACGCAAAACCGGTGACGGGCAGGCTTACGCTGCCGATTGTGGAAAAATCTGGAAGGAAATTAAAGCCAATAACTCACCCATGCCGGTGCAGTAGACCTCATCAAACACCTGAATGTGAGACAGAAAACCCCGGCTTGCCGGGGTTTTTTATGTCTGTCATCGCTGATAAACGGGCATAAAAAAACCGCTTTTCAGCGGTTAATTTTAGGTCGATATCAACGAGCCCGGCAGATTACTGCGCAGGTTTGTCATTGTGCAAAGAGTCATCTTCGCGGCAGTCGCCTGCTTCACAGTGGCCGTACAGGTACAGGCTGTGGTTGGTCAGTTTGATACCGTGTTTTTTAGCAATTTCGCGCTGACGACCTTCAATGTATTCGTCGCGGAATTCAATAACACGGCCACAATCTAAGCAAATCAGGTGATCGTGATGGTGTTGCTGAGTCAGTTCGAACACGGACTTGCCGCCTTCGAAGTTATGGCGGGTCACGATACCGGCGTCATCAAACTGGTTCAGAACGCGGTAAACCGTCGCCAGACCAATCTCTTCACCCATATCAATCAATTGTTTGTACAGATCTTCCGCACTAACGTGATGACCTTCCGGCGCTTGCAACACTTCCAGGATTTTAAGGCGCGGAAGCGTGACTTTTAAGCCGGCTTTCTTCAGTGCGGTGTTGTTGTCAGTCATGCGGATTCAGTCCTGTTACTATGTGCTAATCAAGTTGAGGCATGGAGCCTGTGGCATCAGCGGCACAAAATTCTTCGATTAGGATCCTTCTTTTAACGGAAGTGTGCCGATCCCCTAAACGATAGCCTGTTAATAAAGATCACTAAATGCCAGTCACATAAGACAATGCAACGACTTGATCGATAGAAAAAACAGATGAACTCAGTGTACCTTGATACCACCGAAAGTAACAATTTTGTTGTGGCTAAATTGTTAATTTCAGTAATAGTTTGGCCCTTCAATTGTAGAATAAATCCTCAGGGCCAACAGGGTTTTTAGCCAATAATTTCTGAAAGGCTCAATTCTTCAGTAATTTGCTTAACCCAGGCGTCAACGCGCTCATTGGTTAATTCCGGCTGACGGTCTTCATCAATAGCCAGTCCGATGAAATGTTTATCATCTGCCAGACCTTTGGATGCTTCGAAGTGATAGCCTTCGGTTGGCCAGTGACCCACAATCACCGCGCCGCGTGGCTCAATGATGTCGCGCACGGTGCCCAGCGCATCACAGAAATATTCTGCGTAGTCTTCCTGATCGCCGCAACCAAACAGCGCAACCAGCTTACCTTCAAAATCTATCTCTTCCAGGCTTGGGAAGAAGTCGTCCCAGTCACACTGAGCTTCACCGTAATACCAGGTTGGAATACCGATCAGCAAAATATCGAATTTTTCCAGATCCTCTTTGCTGCTCTTCGCAATGTCATGCACCTCAGCAACATCTTTACCCAGTTGTTTCTGGATCATTTTTGCGATGTTTTCGGTGTTACCTGTATCGGATCCAAAGAAGATTCCTACTACGGCCATAAGATGTCTAACCTCTTGTTCTCAATGATAAGCCCTACATTGCAGGCAATAATAGTGCTGATAATAGCAAACTCGTGAGGCGGAGAATATGCTTCTGCTCGCCTTCTTAACTGACGAATAAGTTTATCGGGCAATCTTTTTAAGTGGTATCGCCTTCGTGTGCTTTTAATCCAGATAAAATCCTCAAAATTGACGGGGTTAAAAGCAAAGTGAAGAAATATATCTTAACAATACTAAATTTTAAGCACGTCCCGCCGATAGATGATGCGAGAGCAATCTCAACATAATAAAGAAATCGATGCCCGGAGAGGTGTTCAAACATGTCCTGGGGCACTTGCCTGATGGTTACTTGTCTTGATTCTCCGCATCCCCCTCAATCCTCAGACCAGAAACAGTCATGTTTCGAGAGAGGCATATCGTGCAGTTTTTAAAAAATATCACCATCAGGGCCGCGTTATTAACCATTCTTGGCGTTTTCTGCGTTATGTGGGCGGGTGTATCCCTTTACACCGTTAACTCACTGAATACGCTGACGCAAAACACCCGCAACAGTTCTGAGCTCGTCAACAATATGGCGCTGATCAGCAAAGGAAATGATCAGTATTTTCGTACCGTAACCCGCTTAAGCCGTGCGGTGTCGCAGCTTCAGGCCGATCCGACCAAAGGGCCGGAAATTTTTGATACCGCAAAACAATCCCTTGAAGCCCTGACGCAGGCGCAGGCGGATTTCAAAGCGGCCCCGCATCCGGGGCTGGAAGATTCAGCGGTTCAGGAATTACTCACCCGTTGGGAAAGTCTGATAACGCAGGGCGTGAAGCCGTTATTTGAGGCCGCCAGCAGCAAAAATATCGATGCGTACAATCAGCTGGCGCAGTCAGGCGTTCCGGCGTTAAGCCGTGATTTCGGGGCTGCCATGCAAAAAGTCAGCAGCCAGATCGCGGTGGATTTCAGCGCGGCGCAAACAGAGTCTAATCATCTGACTAATCTCAGCAAAGTGATTCAGATCACCGCGTTTGTTATTGGGCTGATTATCCTGCTGCTGACCGATCGCTATCTGGTGATGGCGTTAGTCAAACCGCTGGATAAACTCCGCGATCAGTTCGCGCTGATTGCCAGTGGTGACCTGACGCATAACATGGAAGAGTTCGGTAAAAACTGCGCCGGTAAGTTGATTCCTTTGCTGAACATCATGCAGGCCAGTCTGGTGAATACCGTTCAAACCATCCGTAACTGCACGAACAATATTTACCAGGGCGCGTCTGAAATTTCTGCCGGCAATAACGATCTCTCTTCCCGTACCGAAGAGCAGGCGTCTGCGCTGGAAGAGACGGCGGCCAGCATGGAAGAGCTGACAGCCACGGTGAAACACAATGCTGACAACGCGCATCACGCCAGCCAGCTGGTGATAGAAGCCTCTACCACGGCGCAAAAGGGCGGCAGTATTGTCGCGGATGTGGTCAGCACCATGAAAGATATTTCAGGCAGCTCGAAGAAAATCGCGGAGATTACCTCGGTCATCAACAGTATCGCCTTCCAGACCAACATTCTGGCGCTGAATGCCGCGGTCGAAGCCGCCCGTGCAGGCGAACAGGGCCGCGGGTTTGCCGTGGTCGCCAGCGAAGTGCGCAATCTGGCACAGCGTAGTGCGCAGGCAGCAAAAGAGATTGAGTCGCTGATCAGCGAATCCGTTTCCCGCGTTGACAGCGGTTCCAAACTGGTCGAAAACGCCGGTCAGACCATGAATGAAGTGGTGCGTTCGATTACACACGTCACGGATATTATGGCCGAAATCGCGTCAGCATCTGATGAGCAAAGTAAAGGCATCAGCCAGGTGGCCGTGGCCGTGACGCAGATGGACAGCGTCACGCAGCAAAACGCCGCGCTGGTGGAACAGGCGTCTCAGGCCGCCGTCTCTCTGGAAGAGCAGGCTGCATTGCTGAACAACGCCGTCGCGACCTTTAAACTCAGCGACAGCGTGACGCGCGTCGGGGCAAAACCGACCGGTAAGATGCCAGCGCCGTTATTGCGACCGGACACAGGAATGATGTCGGCGAAGAGTGCTGAAAACTGGGAAACGTTCTGAGTGGGAAGAAGGAAGTTAGCCGGGAATAAGTAAGAAAAAACAAACGGGTAGCCTGAGAAGGTTACCCGTTTTCAATCAGCCTTCATGACCGTTAAGATGCGCAAGCAGCATCTCTTCAATCAATTCGCTACGACTGATATTGCGTTCTTCTGCCAGCTTATTGAGGGTATCAACAGCATCGGCGTTCATTTTCAGCTCCACGCGACGCAGACCGCTCGCTTTATCGCGGCGTAACTGATTGCGCTTGTTGATCCTGAGCTGTTCATCACGGGATAGCGGATTTGTTTTTGGACGCCCCGGACGGCGGTCATCTGCGAACAGATCAATCGTCGTGCGATCCAGTTGTTCTTTTGCCATAGGTAGCGGTACAACCAGGGAAGTTTTTACATCGGAAAACGGCAAGCCGATTCCTGACGAGCGTTTCACACATTTCGGGCTAAGAAACCCTGACCCAATTCACCTCCCGCCACTCGACCTGAGTGAAACGGGGCGGCAAAAATTATAGCGCGCAATCATACCCTAGCGCGCCTGGGGTTCACAACGCCTGATTGCCCTGATTTCATGATAACTTCTGACGTTGTGCAGACTTTTTGCACAATTTATCCCCAGGATGTTAAACCTCAGGCTGCATCGATGAAACGATGCACAGCGCGCAACACCGCCTCAGGTTTTTCCGCATGCACCCAGTGACCGGCACCGGCCACCACATGCGCTTTCGCCTGCGGGAACTGGCGGGCAATCGCGCTGCGATATTCATCCTGTACATACGGCGATAACCCGCCGCGGATAAACAGCGCCGGGTGATCCCACGCCGGGACGTCTTCCCAGCCGGTAATGGTGTTGTATTGACTGAGCAACACCGGCACGTTGAAGCGCCATTCTCCCTGCGCGAACGACTTCAGCAGGAACTGGATCACACCGTCTTCCTTTATATGTTCGCGCATACACTCCGTAGCGGAGGTGCGGTCGCGCAGCCCTGCTTTCGTCACTGCGTTGATCGCTGCAAAAATCTCGTCATGGCGGCGCACGTGGTAATCCACCGGTGCGACATCTATGGCAATCAGCTTTTCGATGCGATCGGGGATAAGCGCCGTCAGTGCCATGGCCGCTTTTCCGCCCATCGAATGGCCAATAACGATGATTTTTTGGAAACCGACGTCATCCAGCGTTTCCACTAAATCCTGCGCCATCGCGGCGTAAGACATCTCATCAGCGCGGCCGGACTGGCCGTGATTACGCAAATCAACCTGCAGCACTCTATGCTGTTGTTTCAGGTCGCGGGCCAGAATGCCCAGATTATCAAGGGTTCCGAACAAACCGTGGATTAACAAAACCGGCAGGGCAGTGCTGCCAGCCACTTCAGGTTCTTGCAGGCGATAATGTAATTTCATGGCGAAGTTCATACAGATAAACAATCTCATTAGGTTATCATGAGTGGCGGATAATTTTTCAAAACAGAAAGTTTCTGCCAGATGCCTGAGCGGGATTTCACTATGTGGGACAGAACAGGCCGGGGCCAGCATGCAGCGAAAAGGTAATAATTCTGCTTTTTGCTTCGCGGCACAATTCCCCTGTTCGTTACTGCGTAGAAATTTGTATAATCCTTTTGAATTAAGTAGAAAAACAGTACTGGATAAAGATGAAAACTATTGAGGTTGACGAAGAACTCTACCGCTATATTGCCAGCCACACACAAGCCATCGGTGAGAGTGCGTCTGATATTTTGCGCCGCATGCTGAAATTTACTGCCGGTCAGACCTCGCCTGCCGCGCCCGCGAACACTCCTGTTATTGCCGGCACCGTGGCTGCGGGAAAACCCGCCGCTGCCGCTCCGGCACCGACGTCGCGCGATAAAGTCCGCGCCGTGCGTGAAATGCTGCTGTCTGACGAGTACGCAGAGCAGACCAAAGCGGTCAACCGGTTTATGTTGATCCTGTCTACGCTCTACAACCTTAACGCGAAAGAATTTGCTGTTGCGACCGAGTCACTGACTGGCCGCACGCGGACCTATTTTGCCGGTGACCAGCAAACGTTGCTGCAAAACGGCATTCATACCAAGCCTAAACACGTTCCCGGAACGCCGTATTGGGTTATTACAAATACCAACACAGGTCGCAAACGCAGCATGATCGAACACATCATGCAGTTCATGCAGTTCCCTGCGGAACTGACTGACAAAGTGTGCGGCACCCTCTAATTTCAGCGTCAGGGAGAAGCGCCAATGGCTAATCACCCCCGTGCAGGGCAACCTGCTCAGCAAAGCGATTTGATCAACGTGGCGCAGTTAACGTCACAGTATTACGTTCTGCAACCGGATCCGGCTAACACAGCGCATGCTGTGAAATTCGGCACATCCGGCCATCGCGGGAGTTCGTTGCGTCACAGCTTTAACGAAGCGCACATCCTGGCCATTGCTCAGGCGATTGCCGAAGTGCGTAAAGAGCAGGGCACCACCGGCCCGTGCTACGTGGGTAAAGATACCCACGCGCTGTCCGAACCGGCGTTTATTTCTGTGCTGGAAGTGCTGACGGCCAATGGCGTTGACGTCATTGTGCAGGAAGATAACGGATTCACCCCCACTCCGGCGGTGTCTCACGCGATCCTGACCCATAACCGCAAAGGCGGCGCGCTGGCTGATGGCATTGTCATCACCCCATCGCACAACCCACCGGAAGATGGCGGCATCAAATACAACCCGACCAACGGCGGCCCGGCAGATACCAATCTGACCTCCGTCATTGAGAAGCGCGCCAACGCGCTGCTGGCAGCAAAACTGGCCGGTGTGAAGCGTCAGTCTCTGGATCAGGCGTGGAAAAGCGGTCATCTGGTGGCACAGGATCTGGTTCAGCCGTTTATCGAAGGGCTGACCGAGATTGTCGATATGGCCGCCATTCAGAAAGCGGGCCTGAAACTGGGCGTTGATCCGCTCGGCGGTTCCGGTATCGAATACTGGAAACGTATTGCTGAGCATTACAAACTGGATCTGACGCTGGTGAACGATGAAGTCGATCAGACTTTCCGTTTCATGCACCTCGACCACGACGGCGTGATCCGCATGGACTGTTCGTCGGAATCCGCCATGGCCGGTCTGCTTGCGCTGCGTGATAAATTCGATCTGGCTTTCGCCAATGACCCTGACTACGACCGCCACGGCATCGTGACGCCAGCCGGTCTGATGAACCCGAACCATTATCTGGCGGTGGCGATTCAGTACCTGTTCCAGCACCGTCCGCAGTGGGGCAAAGACGTTGCCGTCGGTAAAACGCTGGTATCGAGTGCGATGATCGACCGCGTGGTGGAAGATTTGGGCCGTAAACTGGTGGAAGTGCCGGTCGGTTTCAAATGGTTCGTTGATGGCCTGTTTGACGGCAGCTTCGGTTTTGGTGGCGAAGAAAGTGCAGGGGCTTCTTTCCTGCGTTTCGACGGCACTCCGTGGTCTACCGACAAAGACGGTATCATCATGTGCCTGCTGGCGGCGGAAATCACCGCCGTCACCGGCAAGAACCCGCAGGAACATTACAACGAGCTGGCGGCCCGCTTTGGCGCGCCAAGCTACAACCGTATTCAGGCACCGGCGACTCACGCGCAAAAAGCCGCGCTGTCCAAACTTTCTCCTGAACAGGTGAAAGCCGACACGCTGGCCGGTGACCCGATCACTGCCCGTCTGACCAACGCGCCGGGTAACGGCGCGTCTATCGGCGGCCTGAAAGTGATGACCAAAAACGGCTGGTTCGCGGCACGCCCGTCCGGCACAGAAGAAGCCTACAAAATCTATTGTGAAAGCTTCCTCGGTGCTGAACACCGCGAACAAATCGAGAAAGAAGCGGTAGAAATCGTCAGCAAAGTGCTCGCCGACGCCAAATAAGCCCCTTTCTTCCTCTCATCAAAAGCGCTGATTATTCAGCGCTTTTTTTTTGCCTGTCGTTCAGATAAAAAAAGATATATCTAAATGCGCATTCCTGCTTGCCAGTGTCGAAAAACTGATCTAGTTTAGATATATCGAAATAATTCGATATATCTAAATGGGACTTACATTATGTTTAGTAAAATGTTTGAAGGCCGTCATCGCGGTCACGGTAGCCGGGAAGAAGGGCATCGCGGTCATTGCCGCCATGAATCAGAATGCAGCGATCACAGCGAACGCCACATGTTACGCCGTGATGGACGTCATCGTGGTGAAGAACGCAGTGAAGAAGGGCATGAGCGTCGCGGACGTGGCGAAGGTCGCCGCGGGGGGCGTGGTGAGCGCGGAGTACATCGTCTGTTTGAACACGGTGATTTACGCCGCGTGCTGCTGGCGCTGGTGGCGAAAAAGCCGAGCCACGGCTATGAGCTGATCAAAGCCATCGAAGAAGCCTCTTCAGGCCTTTACGTGCCAAGCCCTGGCGTGATTTACCCGACGCTGACGCTGCTGGAAGAGCAGGATTTCCTCGAGCCTGTCGCCACCGGTAATGGCCGTAAAAGCTATCAGATCACCGACGCCGGCAAAGTGGAACTGGCGCAACATCAGGAGGCAGTCGATGCGATTTTTGCCCGTCTGGCGGGGGCGCAGCGTCCGCGTGAAAACAATCTGGCAGAGGGGATTCACGACGCGATGCACCGCCTGCGTCACGCGCTGCGCGGCAACATGATGCGGGCAGATTTAACGCCGGAGCAGGTGGTGCGGGTCAGTGCGATTTTGCAGCAGGCGGCAGAAAGCCTGGAAGCCGAATTTGGCGAAGCCAAACCGGAAACTGACCAGCCTAAGGCATAAAACGATAGCCCACGCCGGTTTCGGTCAGTAAATGACGTGGTCGGGTGGCGTCGGCTTCCAGTTTCTGGCGCAGATGCCCCATGTAGATGCGCAGATAATGGCTGTGTTCGACATAATTCGGGCCCCAGACGTGGCTCAGTAACTGACGCTGAGTAATGACTTTTCCGCTGTTTGCCAGCAGTTCGGCCAGCAGGCGAAACTCAATCGGCGTCAGATGACAATCTTCTCCGTTACGCTGCACGCGCCGGTTGATCAAATCCACCGTCACATCCGCAAACGTCACCAGCGGGCTTTCCTGCGCACTGCCCGCATGGCGGCGTAATGCCACGCGAACCCGCGCCAGCAGTTCACCGACGCCAAACGGCTTGGTGAGGAAATCATCGGCACCGGCATCCAGCGCCGCAATTTTGTCTTCTTCGCTGGTGCGGGCCGACAGCACAATAATCGGGATAGCGCTCCAGTGGCGTAAATCGCGGATATAGGTCAGGCCGTCACCGTCCGGTAAACCGAGATCGAGAATGATCAGATCCGGTTTACGGGTTCCGGCCTCAATCAGCCCGCGTTGCAGCGTTTCACTTTCAAACACCCGCAGGCCTTCCGCCTCCAGTGCCGTGCGCACAAAGCGGCGGATCTCTTTTTCGTCTTCAACAATTAAAATATTGACCGGGGATGCGCTCACGATACCTCATTGATGTCTGATTCCATGTCACTTTCCATCTCCGGCAACGCCTCGAGCGGCAACCTGAAACGAAAACGTGCACCGCCGTTCGGGCCGTTTTCAGCCCAGATCCGTCCGTCGTGCACCTCAATAATGGCACGACATATGGCTAATCCCAAACCGACACCGGGAATGGCCGACTCTTTGTTTCCGCGCGCGAATTTCTCAAAGATGATGTGTTCGCTGCCCGGCGCAATGCCGGGGCCATTATCCCAGACTTCAATCTCCAGCCATTCGTCGAACGGCGTGGCTTTAATGCCGATCGTCGCGCCCGTTCCGGCATATTTATGGGCGTTTTCCAGCAGATTGATCAGCACCCGTTCGATCAGGCTGGCGTCGCAACTTACCAGCACCATTTCCTTCGGCAAATCGATCTCAATGTTGTCGTGCGCCAGCACCGGTTCCAGCATCCGCAGCGCGCTGCCGGTGATTTCCTCCACCGACTGCCACTCTTTGCGCAGATTAAATCCACCGGACTGAATGCGCGCCATATCCAGCAGATTGTTCACCAGCCGCGTGGTGCTCAGCACCTGCTGGCGGATCTGGCTGGCCTGCGGCGCGTGCTTCGAGCCTTCCGACGCCAGATCCAGCGTCAGGATTTCTGCCTGCCCGAACAGCACCGTCAGCGGCGTGCGCAGGTCATGAGAAAGCGCCGAAAGCAGCGAGTTGCGCAGTTGCTCGCGTTCGGTTTCCAGCCGGGCGGATTCGGCGCGGGCAGCGAGATGCAGACGTTCGAGGGCATTGGCAATCAGCACGGTAAAGGTCTGCAACAGGCGCTGCTGTTCCGGCACCAGTAACTGGCGGATGCTCGGCGGTTCGACCGCCAGCAGTCCGCGCGATTCTCCTGAAGCGACCAGCGGCAGCAGCTGGTACGGCACGCCGGGCAGGGTGTCAGTACCCGCGCCGGCTGGCAGTTTTTTGTCGAAACTCCAGCGGGCGATCGCGTCGTCTACCACGATAGCGGTGACCTCTCCGGCGGGCTGCGCCAGTTCGCCATTTTCCTGCGGCAGCAGAATGGCGGTTTTCGCGTGCAGACTGGAGGAGATAAAGTGGCGGCTGGTTTGCGCGATGGCTTCCGGCGTCAGCGCCTGACTGAGACTTTTCGACATTTCATACAAATGCTGGGCGCGTTTTTCGCGGTGGCGGGCGATGCGTGCCTGATAACGTACCCCGGCGGTGAGATTACCGATCAGGATCCCGACCAGCAGCATCACGCCGAAGGTCACCAGATATTGCGCGTCAGTCACGGCGAGCGAACCGCGTGGCTGTACGAAAAACAGATCAAAGCTGACGACGTTAATCACCGCCGCCAGCACCGACGGCCAGCGGCCATAAAACAACGCAACGACCACCACGCCGAGCAGATACACCATCACCAGGTTGGCCTGATCGAAGGTCGGCACCAGCCACTGCGACATCACCGTAATCACTGCGCACAGCGCCACGGCCAGCGAACAGCCCCACAGCTGGCGGCTGAACCGGTCGGCGAAAGTGCGTGAATCTTGTTCTTTGCGCGCCGGTGATGCCGGGGAATCTTCCAGCCCGACAATAATCAGATCAAGATCCGGCCCGATATCGGCCAGCTTGTCGGCAAAACTGCCGCCGGGCTTCCAGCGTTTTTCACGGCGGCGACCCATCATGATTTTGCCCAGACGGTGCTCGCGGGCGTAGCGCAAAATCGCCTGTTCTTCATGTGGCTCGGAAAGCGTGGCGGTTTCTGCGCCCAGCTCCTGCGCCAGTTTCAGCGAATGCAAAATAGCCCGGCGCTGGCCTTCCGGTAAACGGTGCAGACGCGGGGTTTCGACATACACCGCGTGCCAGACACAGCCAAGACGCGCCGCCAGCCGTGAAGCGACGCGCACCAGTTTCTCGTTACCGCCGCCGTGCCCGATGCACAACAGCAGCGCATCGCGGGTATGCCAGATGCGGTTGACACCCTGATCGTCGCGGTATTCGCGCATCTGATCGTCAACGCGATCGGCGGTGCGCCGCAGGGAAAGTTCGCGCAGGGCAATCAGATTGCCTTTGCGGAAGAAGTGTTCGATGGCGCGCTCGGCCTGACCGGGAATATAAACTTTGCCTTCTTTCAGGCGCTGACGCAGGGAATCGGGAGGCAGATCCACCAGCACCACTTCGCTGGCGTCATCAAACAAACGGTCGGGAACCGTTTCGCGAATAATAATGCCGGTGACGCCGCTGACCACGTCGTTCAGACTTTCCAGATGCTGAACGTTCACGGTGGTAAAAACGTCGATACCGGCATTGAGTAATTCTTCGATATCCTGCCAGCGTTTAGGGTGGCGCGAACCGGCGGCATTGCTGTGCGCCAGTTCGTCCATCAGGATCAGGGCAGGGCGGCGGGCCAGCGCGGCGTCGAGGTCAAATTCATGCACCTGACGGCCACGATGTTGAATGCGTTTTGGCGGTAACAGCGAAAGCCCCGGCAGCAGTGCCTGCGTTTCCTGCCGTCCGTGGGTCTCCACCACGCCAACCAGCACGTCGAGGCCGGTGGCGCGCAGGCGCTGTGCTTCCTGCAACATGGCGAACGTTTTTCCGACGCCCGCACAGGCGCCGAAAAAGACTTTCAGTTGCCCGCGCGGCTTCTCATTGGCAAGCGCCAGCAGGCTGTCAGGATCGGGGCGATCGTCAGTCATATTTTCCTTATTGAGCTTTCAGTGCATCCAGCGCCTGGTTCAGCCCGAGCACGTTGACCACGTCGGGGCCGAGGAAACCTATCAGCGGTGATGATGTATTATCATCAATCAATTTATTCACTTGCGCCAGTGGCAGTCCGCGCGCGGTGGCAATGCGCGGTGCCTGCCATTGCGCGGCCTCAACGGAAATCTGCGGATCCAGCCCGCTGCCGCTGGCAGTCACCAGATCCACCGGTACCGTCGCCGGGCTTTGCGGGTTGGCTTTGCGCAGCGCCGCCACGCGGTCTTTCACCGCCTGATCCAGCGCCGGGTTACTGGCTGCCAGATTACTGCCCGCCGAGGCCATCGGGTTATACGGCGAATCAGACGTGACAGAAGGGCGGCCCCAGAAGTAATCATTGCGGGTAAAATTCTGCCCGATGAGCTGTGAGCCAATCACTTTATTGCCGCTGTCTTTCATCAGCGAACCCATCGCCTGCGCGCGGAACACCAGCTCGGAAACGCCGGTGGTCAGCAGCGGATACGCCACGCCGGTCGCCAGCGTCAGCAGAACCGTCATCACCAGAGCCGGACGGACATAGGACATTTTTGTTACGGACATAGTGGTCTTCCTCAAAATCAGCTCAGATGTAAAACGGTCAGAATCATGTCGATAAGCTTGATACCGGCAAACGGCACCAGCAGACCGCCGACGCCATAAATCCACAGGTTGCGGCGCAGCAGCGCGGCGGCACTCATGGCTTTATAGCTCACGCCTTTCAGCGCCAGCGGGATCAGAAACACAATCACCAGCGCGTTGAAAATGACCGCTGACATAATGGCCGAAGACGGCGACGTCAGGTGCATGACGTTCAGCGCATTCAGCTGCGGATAGGTGGCCGCAAACGCCGCCGGAATGATGGCGAAATACTTCGCCACGTCGTTGGCGATACTGAATGTGGTGAGCGATCCGCGCGTCATCAGCATTTGTTTACCGATGTGCACCACTTCGATCAGCTTGGTCGGGTTGGAATCGAGATCGACCATGTTCCCGGCTTCTTTCGCCGCCTGGGTGCCTGAGTTCATCGCTACCGCCACGTCAGCCTGCGCCAGCGCAGGGGCGTCGTTGGTCCCGTCGCCGGTCATCGCCACTAAACGGCCTTCCGACTGATACTGACGAATCAGGGCCAGTTTGGCTTCCGGCGTGGCTTCTGCCAGAAAATCATCCACGCCCGCTTCAGCGGCAATCGCCGCCGCGGTCAGACGGTTATCCCCGGTGATCATCACCGTTTTGATGCCCATTTTGCGCAGCTCGGCAAAGCGTTCCTTGATGCCGCCTTTGACGATATCCTTCAGCTCCACCACGCCCAGCACTTTCCCGCCTTCCGCCACCACCAGCGGCGTGCCGCCTTTACGCGCAACGTTTTCCACCAGGCCATCGACGGCTTTCGGGAAGGTGCCGCCGTTGGATTCCACGTGACGACGTATCGCATCGACCGCGCCTTTACGGATGCTGCGCTCACCGACGTTAACGCCGCTCATGCGGGTTTGTGCGGAGAAGGGCACAAAGGTCGCATTCAGCGAATGAATGTCGCGTTCGCGCAGGTTGAAGCGTTGCTTCGCCAGCACCACGATACTGCGGCCTTCCGGCGTTTCATCGGCCAGCGACGATAACTGCGCGGCATCGGCCAGTTCCTGTTCCGTCACCTGAGGCGCGGGCAGGAACTGCGATGCCTGGCGGTTACCGAGCGTGATGGTGCCGGTTTTATCCAGCAGCAGCACATCCACGTCACCCGCGGCTTCCACCGCACGGCCACTGGTGGCGATGACGTTGGCTTCCAGCATGCGGCTCATGCCCGCCACGCCGATCGCCGACAACAAGCCGCCTATGGTGGTTGGAATGAGACACACCAGCAGCGCCACCAGCACGGTGACGGTCACCGGAATACCGGCATGGCTGGCGCCCACGCTGAACAGCGAGAACGGGTACAGCGTGGCCGTTGCCAGCACGAACACCAGCGTCAGCGCCACCAGCAAAATGGTCAGCGCCACTTCGTTTGGCGTTTTGCGGCGTTTCGCGCCTTCGACCATGGCAATCATGCGGTCGAGGAAGGTATCGCCGGGGTTCGCCGAACACTCGACCACCAGCCAGTCAGACAGCACGCGCGTCCCGCCGGTGACCGAGGAGAAGTCGCCGCCGGATTCGCGGATCACCGGCGCGGATTCGCCGGTAATGGCGCTTTCATCCACCGATGCGCCGCCGACCAAAACTTCACCGTCGCACGGCACGGTGTCACCGGCCTCGATCAGCACGTAGTCGCCTTTACGCAGTGTATCGGCGGCGACTTTGATCACCGGCGATTCAGGGCGCGGTTCGTAGATCTTCTTCGCCCAGCTGGTTTTCTGCACCCCTTTCAGGCTCTGCGCCTGCGCCTTGCTGCGGCCTTCCGCCAGCGCTTCGGCGAAGTTGGCAAACAGCACGGTGAACCACAGCCACAGCGACACGCTGCCGGTAAAAGCCGCGCTGCCATCGGTGCGATGCATCAGGATCGCCAGCCAGATAAGCGTGGTCAGAATGCTGCCCAGATACACCACGAACATCACCGGATTGCGCCACTGAACGCGGGGATCCAGTTTTTTCACCGAATCCAGCAGGGCAGTGCGGATCAGACGGGGTTCAAATAACGCACGTTGTTTACGACTCATCTTTTTAGTCTCTATATTCATCAGTTCAACGAGTTACGCAGCATTACTGTGCTGACCAGACTTGCAAATGTTCCGCCACCGGCCCCAGCGCCAGCGCCGGAATAAAGGTCAGTGCGCCGACCAACAACACGGTGCCGACCAGCAGGCCGATAAACAGCGGGCCGGACGTCGGCAGGGTGCCGTTGCCTGCCTGCTGGCGCTTTTTCGCCACCAGCGAACCGGCAATCGCCAGCACCGGAATGATCACCCCGAAGCGGCCGAAGAACATGCAGGTTGCCAGCAACAGGTTGTAGAACGGCGTGTTAACGCTCAGCCCGGCAAACGCGCTGCCGTTGTTGTTGGCGGCGGAAGACACCGCGTACAGCACTTCACTGAAACCGTGGGCGCCGGGGTTTAAAATCCCTGCGCGACCGGCATCGGTAACCAGCGCCAGCGCGGTGCCGAGCAGCACCAGCGTCGGCGTCACCAGGATCGCCAGCGCCGTCATCTTCATGTCGTAAACGTCGATTTTCTTACCGAGATATTCCGGTGTGCGGCCAATCATCAGCCCGGCGATAAACACCGTCAGCAGCACGAACAGCAGCATGCCGTAAAGGCCGGAACCGACGCCGCCGAATACCACTTCACCAATCTGCATCAGCCACATCGGCACCATGCCGCCGAGCGCGGTAAAGGAATCGTGCATGGCGTTAACCGCACCGCACGACGCAGCCGTTGTGACCACCGCATACAGGCTGGAGGCCAGAATGCCGAAGCGGCTTTCCTTACCTTCCATATTGACATTGCTGCTGGCACCGAGCGCGGTGAAGTGCGGATTGCCCTGGAGTTCGGCGTACATCACCACCACCACGGAAACCACGAAAATCACTGACATCGCCCAGACCAGCGCGTGGCCCTGACGGTTGTCGCCGACCACGCGGCCAAACGCGAAACACAGCGCGCACGGGATGATGAAAATCGCCAGCATCTGCACCATGTTGGTCAGTGCCGTCGGGTTCTCAAACGGATGGGCGGAGTTGGCACCGAAGAAACCACCGCCGTTGGTGCCGAGCATTTTGATCGCTTCCTGAGACGCCACCGGCCCCATCGGCAACGTCTGTTGCAGACCTTCCAGCGTGGTGATGTGCTGATACGCTTCGAAATTTTGCAGCACGCCCTGGCTGACGAAAAACAGCGCCAGCAGGAACGACACCGGCAGCAGCAGATACAGCGTGATGCGCCATAAATCCGTCCAGGCGTTACCGAGGGTCTGCGCTGAAGGGCGCGCAAAAGCGCGGATCAGGGCAAACGCCACGGCAATACCGGTCGCGGCAGAGAGGAAGTTCTGCACAGTCAGCCCGACCATCTGGCTGAAATAGCTCAGCGTGCTTTCGCCGCTGTAGGCCTGCCAGTTGGTGTTGGTGACAAAACTCACCGACGTGTTAAACGCCAGATCCCATGACAGCCCGCCAAAATGCTGCGGGTTCATTGGCAACGCGCCCTGCGACATCAGCATGGCCATCAGGACAACAATGCCCAGAATGTTAAATACCATGATCGCCAGCGCGTACTGCCACCAGGTCATTTCGGCATGGCTGCTGCCAGACGTGCGTAAAACACCGTTTTCTATGCGCTGAATAAATGCGCCGGGCTGTCCTTCAATCAGTTGTGCAATAAAGTTACCCAGTGGTTTTGCCAGCAGCAAAAGCACCAGCATAAAACTGGCAATCAGTAAGAATCCGGTTGCAGCCATTTAAAAATCCTCCGCATTCAGCAGGGCATAAACCAGATAGCCGAGCAGCAGAAGAACCAGTAATGCGCCGCAGATTACGCCAACACTCACAATCCACCTCCACAGGTGTGTTTTTATGTTGTGGCGAGAATAAGGAAAGGCGGGAAAAGATCCTGAAAAGAAAGCGGCCCAACGTGTAAAAAAAGTATAAAAATGCGCAAAAAATGAAACCCAAAAGAAACCTAAATTGCGTATTTATTTAACCATTCTGTAACTCAATTACACCTGCAGGCCAAAAGTGGCGAATATTTACACTTAACAGTGGTCAGATGAGTGGTAAAATTTCATCAATTGCGGTATATTTTTCGCCAATTACAGTTTCCGAAAAATATGACAGGAGCAACGCCATGAATGATTACACGCCATATACAATGACCCGCATACTGGCCCGCCGCGCTTTTGTTATCGCAGCCGGTGTGCTGGCTCTGCCGGTCATGCTGTTCCGCGCTGACCGCGCCCGTTTTTACAGCTATTTACACCGCGTCTGGATGAAAACCAGCGACAAACCGGTCTGGCTGACCCACGCTGAAATGGCGACACAAGATTTTTATTGAGTTAGCCCCCTCCCGGCCTCTCCCCTTCGCAGGCTGAGAAACCCAGGAAACCCCGCTTTCACAGCGGGGTTTTTTATTGCCCGCGATAAAACCTGTACAACATTATTTTTATGTATAACTTGTGCTAAGGTTATACCTACAGGTGATGAGTTACGGGCACCTCCTTTTCCTCTTTCAACGTCCGGAGCTGACAATGACTAAAACGATTCCCATTGGCATCAGTGCATGCCTGCTGGGCGACAGGGTCCGCTTCGATGGCGGGCATAAACGGCTGGCATTCGCGGTGGAGCAACTGGCGCCGTATGTGCGTTTTGAACCGATCTGCCCTGAAATGGCGATTGGCTTGCCGACGCCGCGCCCTGCGCTGCGGCTGGTCAGAATGGATGACGGCGTTGCCATGCGTTTCAGCAATGACGAAACCATTGATATCACTGAAAAGATGCAGAGCTATTCCGAGACGCGCGTCGCCCCTCTGACCGCGCTTTGCGGCTACATCGTCTGCGCCAAATCGCCAAGCTGCGGCATGGAACGCGTGCGGGTGTACAGCGCCAACGGTAAAGATGCGAAGAAAAGCGGTGTGGGGATCTACACCGCTGAACTGATGAAACAGCATCCGTGGCTGCCGGTGGAAGAAGACGGGCGGCTCAACGATCCGGTGCTGCGCGAGAATTTTGTCGAGCGCGTATTTACCTTGTTCGAGCTGAATCAGCTGCGTGAAAGCGGCCTGACGCGCGGCAAACTGATGGCGTTTCACAGCCGTTACAAACTCTCTTTACTGGCCCATTCTCAGCCTGAATACCGTGAGCTGGGGCGTTTTGTCGCCGCCATGGCCGAATGGACATCCCTTGAAGACTACTTCATCGAATACCGTCAGCGGCTCATGAAACTGCTTAATCACAAAGCCACCCGTCGTAATCACACCAACGTGCTGATGCATGTGCAGGGCTATTTCCGCAAACAGCTCAGTTCGGCACAGCGTCAGGAACTGGCGGGTCTGATTGACCGTTACCGTCAGGGCATGCAGCCGCTACTGGCGCCGATCACTTTGCTTAAACATTACATGTCGGAATATCCGGATGAATACCTGGCAGGGCAGCGATATTTCGAGCCCTACCCGGAAGCGTTAAGACTTCGATACGGACATTAAAAGGAAACGTATGACCACGCATTTAGTCTGGTTCCGAAATGACTTACGGATAACCGATAACCGCGCGTTACACGCCGCCTGTGAAGACCCGCAGGCGCGCGTCATTGGCGTTTTTGTCGCAACGCCTGAACAGTGGAAACAGCATGAGATGGCGCCGCGTCAGGCTGCGTTTATTTATCAGCATCTTCAGGCGCTGCAACATGCGCTGGCTGAGCGCGGGATCCCGCTGCATTATCACCAGTGTGATGATTTTGCGCAGAGCGTCAGCTGGCTGAAGGATTTTTGTGCCAGCGAACAGGTGGATGCGCTGTTTTACAATAAACAGTATGAAATCAATGAACGGCTGCGTGATGAGGCGCTGGAGAAAACCCTGAGCGCAGATGTTTTGTGCCGCGCATTTGACGACAGCCTGCTGTTGCCGCCGGGTTCTGTCACCACCGGCAATAACGAAATGTACAAAGTCTACACGCCGTTTCGCCGGGCATTTTTATCCCGCCTGACCGAGTCCGACAGCCGCTCTTTGCCTGCGCCGAAAGCGCGTGAACATGGGCAGAAAACGGTGCTGCATAAGCTGATGCCCTTTGACTATCCGCTGGAAAACATCGACGACGCTTTCCCCATTGGCGAGGAAGCGGCGCGCAATCAGCTGCGCAGTTTCTGCCGTGAACGCGTGCAGGATTATCTCGAACAGCGCGATTTACCGGCGGTCGATGGCACCAGTTCTCTGTCTCCGTATCTGGCGATTGGCGTGCTTTCTCCGCGCCAGTGCCTTAACCGTTTGCGCACTGAGTGCCCGCAGGTGCTGGAGAGAACCGACGGCGGCGCGTTTGGCTGGCTGAACGAACTGGTGTGGCGCGAGTTTTACCGTCACCTGATTGTTGCCTGGCCGAAGCTTTGCAAGCATCAGCCCTTTGTGGCCTGGACAGACGGCGTGCGCTGGCGTCATGCCCCGGACGAATTACAGGCGTGGAAAGACGGCAAAACCGGTTACCCGATTGTGGATGCCGCCATGCGTCAGCTCAATGCCACGGGCTGGATGCATAACCGGCTACGTATGATTGTCGCCAGTTTTCTGGTGAAGGACTTGCTGATTAACTGGCGTGAAGGCGAGCGATATTTTATGTCGCAACTGCTCGACGGGGATCTGGCGGCGAACAACGGCGGCTGGCAGTGGGGCGCGTCAACCGGTACCGATGCCGCACCTTATTTCCGAATTTTTAACCCGACAACGCAGGGCGAACGCTTCGACAAAGCCGGACGATTTATCAAGGCCTGGGTACCAGAATTGTCGGACGTGCCGGAAAAAGACATTCATCAGCCCCATCGCTGGGCAGAAAAACAACATCGCGTGCTAGACTACCCGTTGCCGATTATTGATCACGCACGGGCGCGAAAAGACACGCTGGCGGCGTTTGAGGCGGCAAAAAACCGGTCAGACTGACCTTTTGCTAATCACCACGACAAGGAGCGATGTGATGAACAAACACCTGCTGGCGCTGATGCTGACGTGCTGGGCAAGCCAGGCCATGGCGGCCTTTGATGTGGTTGCGCTGGGCGTCAACGGAGGTGTCGAAGAGGGCAATCTGACGTCGTATCTGGTGCGCAGTGACGATCAAAAACTGTACCTCGGGCTGGATGCCGGTTCGGTGATGCCGGGGATCCGTAAGGCGCTGGAGAAGGGCAGTTTCCCTCAGGTGACGGCTGAAAATGCCGCGCCGCTGACCCCGCAGGGTGCCGTGTTCCGCAACCTGATCGGCGGATATTTTATCAGCCACGGACATCTCGACCATCTGGCGGGGCTGATCATCGGCTCGCCGGAAGACAGTAAAAAACCCATTTATGGCACCGCCGACACCATCGGCACCCTGCGTCAGCATTATTTCAATGGCCGCGTCTGGCCGAACTTCACCGACTCTGGCAGCGGTCTGCGCATCGGCACGTATCGCCTGAACTTACAGCGCCCTGAACAACGTTTTTCCCTCGGCCTGACGGGGCTTGACGGCAATATTTATCCGCTCAGCCACGGCGGTACGTCTTCGAGCATGATTCTGGTGAGCCGCAACAATCAGTCGTTTGCCTTCTTCGGGGATACCGGCCCGGACGAAGTGGAAAAATCGAAGAATCTGGACACCGTCTGGCGCGTGCTGGGCAGCGAAATCAAAGCCAAACGCCTGAAAGGGCTGATCATCGAAACCTCCTATCCTGACGATGTTCCTGACAGCAAACTGTATGGCCATCTCACACCGCACTGGCTGCTGAAAGAGCTGGCGAGCCTGCAACAACATGCGGGCGGCGACGGTTCGCTGAAAGACCTGACGGTGATTATCAGCCATGTAAAACCGAGCCTGAAAGCGGGCGCGGATCCTGAAAAAGAGATCATGGCGCAGCTGGAAAAAGGCAACAATCTGGGCGTGAAGTTTGTGCGGATGCAGCAGGGCGACAGGCTCGAGCTGTAAACGCAGGGAAGGGGAAACGGCCACGTTTCCCTTTTTTATTTCAATCCGTGAATGTCAGTGGATCTCAGAAGACCCGCCGGCAGACAGCGGGCATTTGGGGCATTGGGGAAATGTCGGTTATCATCGTGAGAATCGTCCCTATGTGAGAAGCCGAACACCATGAACAATCTCCAGCTCGAAGCCCTGATTAACCAGAAACTGGATGTCAGTAATTTCCATGATTACGCGCCGAATGGCCTGCAGGTCGAAGGGCGTCGTAACGTGCAGCGCGTGGTCACCGGCGTGACGGCCTCTCAGGATCTGCTGGATGCGGCGATTGCGGTGGAAGCCGATGCGATTTTGGTGCACCACGGTTATTTCTGGAAAAATGAACCGGCGGTGGTGCGCGGAATGAAGCGCAACCGGCTGAAAGCCCTGCTGGTCAATGACATCAATTTATACGGTTATCATTTACCGCTCGATGCGCACCCCGAACTGGGCAACAACGCGCAGCTGGCGGAGTTGTTTGGCATTGATGTGCAGGGGGAAGTGATGCCGCTGGTGCCTTATGGCGAACTGAAAAAGCCGCTGTCCGGTGAAGCATTACGTCAGCGCATGGAAGTGATTTTGGATCGCAAAGTGCTGCACAGCGCGCAGGGCGGGCCGGATGAGATCCGTCGCATCGCCTGGTGTTCCGGCGGTGGTCAGGGGTTCATTCAGCAGGCGGCAGACTTTGGTGTAGATGCTTTCATCAGCGGTGAAGTTTCCGAGCAAACCATTCATATTGCCCGCGAAATGGGGCTGCATTTTTACGCCGCCGGCCATCACGCCACGGAACGTTATGGCGTGAAAGCGCTGGGCGAATGGCTTCAGGATTATCACGGATTAGATGTCATGTTTATCGACATCGACAATCCGGCTTAAGGGCTGACGTATTTGCCATGGGGGAGCCGGGCAGAACAGGTGACCGTCACGTACGCTTGGTACGCGTCGGTCCTGTGCGCTGGCCGGATCCCCACGGGTGGCAAGCTTTACGTCTCTGACTTAGCTGACGCTTTCTCTGTCGTTTCATCAGGCACGCTGTCTTCAAGCAAGGTAAATGCCCGCTGTAAACCGGTATCGACGTCGGGGTCTGCGCCCTGCGGCGGATACGGGCTCTCTTCTTCCTCATCGGCTGCCACTTCACTTTCCTCCACCACCGGTTCGGTGACGTTTTCCGGCGCGGGCATGGTTTCCTGAATCATCTGCTCGTCAAAGGCCGGATTCAGCGCGGGAGAAAGAGGCGAACTGCTCAGACTGTCCGGCATCGCAATATGCGGCAGCGGCGCATCCACCGCCATCACCGTCTCTTCTTCTTTGGCCGATGTCCTGCTCAGCGCCACAATGGCGGCACCGCACAGCGCGAAAAAGGCGTACAGAATATTGCCACCCAGCGGCTCCATCAGCGCGCCGACGGCCAGCGGCCCGATACAGGCACCGACGCCGAATGCCATCAGCAGACAGGCTGAAAGTGAGACGCGCCGCTCCGGTTCGATCATGTCATTGGCGAGAGCGACCACCAGCGGGTACAGCGTGAACTGCATCAGGCTGACCACAAAACCGATGCCCAGCAGCAGCGGGAACGAGATGTGAGTCAGCAGCGCCAGCGGCAGGGCGGCGACCGCCAGCAGGATCGCGTTTATGCGCATCAGCATGTTGCGGTTATAACGGTCCGAGAGCCAGCTCAGCGGGAACTGCGCCAGCAGACCGGCGAAAATCGCCAGCGCCATAAACAGACCGGTTTGCTGCGTGGTGAGCGATTGCTGGCTGGTATAGATCGGCGCCATGCCGTAAAACGACCCGACAACCATGCCGATGACCAGGGTGGTCGCCAGCACTTTAGGGATCGCGCCGATAAAGAATTTCAGCTCCATGGGGGCGGGCGACATATGGCCGACGTTGGTGCGCGTGGTCAGGGCGATAGGCACCAGACAGAGTGCAAAACACAGCGCAATCATGATAAGCGTGCTGACGCCCAGGCCGCTGTCGAGCATCAGCACCACCTGGCCCAGCGACATCCCGAGATACGATGCCACCATGTAAAAACCAAACACCACGCCGCGCTGATTCGCTTCTGCCTGATCGTTCAGCCAGCTTTCCAGCACCATATATTGCACCATCATGCACAGGCCGATGATCAGACGCAGTACCACCCAGACCGGAATAATGTCGGTCAGACCGTGGCCGAGGACGGCGGCGGTGATGATGCCGGAGCAGGAGACATACGCACGAATGTGGCCGACGCGGGCGATCAGGATATGGCCGACTTTGCCGCCGATCACCAGCCCGATGTAGTTAGCCGCGATGATCGCACCAATCATGGCACCGCTGACGTGTATCGCTGACAGTCGCAGGGAGATGTAAGTGGTGAGCAGGCCGGAACCGAGCAGCATCAGTAATGTGGTGGTATAAAGCGGAAAAAAGAGTGCTAAAGGTTTTCTCACGGGTCGTCCCTTTCTTGTTGTGACGTTCTTGATGTAAAGAATGCGTTATCCAAACGCTAAAAAACTTCAACACCCCCGAGAGTAGCAGGTGCGGGCGGCAGGGGAAACCTTCACCGCCCTGAACATGCCGTGGACAAGTTGACATCATCAGTCGCTTTCCCGCATAACTACCCTTAATCTAAAAACAAATTCCGATATATTGAGTTGCTGAATAACTTGATGATCCACAACCCTTCTTTGAGGAGTGTCTGAGTGCAACGAGCACGATGTTACCTGCTGGGTGAACGCGCGGTAGTGCTGGAGCTGGAACCCCCAGTGACCCTGGCCAGCCAGCAGCGGATCTGGGGACTGACCCAACGTTTACAGGATCGCACGGCCTATCCTGGCGTTCGCGAAGTCATTCCCGGCATGAATAATTTGACGGTTCTGCTCACCGATGCGCAGAGCTCTGCGCTGGACGCGATTGAACGTCTGCAAAACTGGTGGGAAGAGAGTGAAGCCATTGAACCGGAATCACGGCTGATTGAGATCCCGGTGATTTACGGCGGGAAGCAGGGCCCGGATCTGGAGAATGTTGCCAGCCATACCGGTATGACGCCGCGTCAGGTGGTGGAATGCCATTCGGGCATTGATTACACCGTCTATTTTCTGGGCTTCCAGCCGGGTTTTCCTTACCTCGGTGGGATGCCGGAACAGCTGGCGACACCGCGTCACGGCGAACCCCGTCTTTCCGTGCCCGCGGGCTCCGTGGGCATCGGCGGCAGCCAGACCGGCATTTATCCGCTGGCCACGCCCGGCGGCTGGCAGTTGATCGGGCTGACCTCGCTGGCGATGTTTGACCCCACGCGCGCCTCGCCGACCTTATTATTACCCGGTGACTGCGTGCGCTTCGTGCCACAAAAGGAGGGCGTATGCTGAAAATTTTACGCGCCGGGATGTTTACGACCGTGCAGGATTTGGGCCGCAACGGCTATCGCCAGCAGGGTGTGAGTCAGTCCGGTGCGCTTGACGGCCCCGCACTGCGCATCGCCAACCTGCTGGCCGGAAATGATGAAGACGCCGCAGGGCTTGAGATCACCCTCGGGCAGTTCAGCGCGGAGTTTCATCGCGAAGGCTGGATAGCGCTGACCGGTGCCGGCTGCCACGCCCAGCTCGACGGGAAAGACGTCTGGACCGGCTGGCGTTACGCGGTGAAGCCGGGCCAGGTTCTGACGATGAAAATGCCGACGCGCGGAATGCGCAGTTATCTGGCGATTTCCGGTGGCATCGATGTGCCGCAAGTGATGGGCTCGCGCAGCACCGATCTGAAAGCTCAGTTCGGCGGTTTTAACGGGCGTGCGCTACAGGACGGCGATCTGCTGCCAACCGGTGATGCTTTCCACACACCGAAAAGCACCGGCGGCATCAAACAGTTGCTGTTCGGCAATCGTATCCGCGCATTAGCCGGGCCGGAATATCAGGAGTTCAGCGCCGAATCACGCGATGCTTTCTGGCGTGCCTCATGGCAGCTGAGCCCGCAAAGTAACCGCATGGGATATCGCCTGCATGGCCGCGCGCTGAAACGCGAAACGGATCGCGAAATGCTGTCTCACGGCCTGTTACCGGGCGTGGTGCAGGTGCCGCACGGCGGTCAGCCGATTGTGCTGATGGCCGATGCGCAGACCACCGGCGGTTATCCGCGTATCGCCTGTGTGATCGAAGCCGATCTCTATAATCTGGCGCAGATCCGCCTCGGCGAGCCCATTCATTTTGTGAAATGCACGCCGGAAGAGGCGCAAAAAGCGTTACGCGAACAGTCGCTGTTTATCGGACAGATTAAGCGGGGATTGTATGATCGTTGATCTTAATGCCGATCTGGGTGAAGGCTGTGCCAATGATGAGGCGCTGTTGCAGCGGGTCAGTTCCGCCAATATCGCCTGCGGTTTTCACGCCGGAGACGCCCTGACCATGCAACAGTCGGTGCGCCTGGCGATGAAATACGGCGTGGCAATTGGCGCGCACCCGAGTTTTCCCGATCGCGAAAACTTTGGCCGCAGCGCCATGCAACTGCCGCCGGAAACGGTGTATGCGCAGGTGGTGTATCAGCTCGGCGCGCTGGCGGCCATTACCCGTGCCGAAGGCGGGAAAATGATACATGTCAAACCGCACGGGATGCTCTACAACCAGGCAGCGACCGACGCCGTGCTCGCTGATGCCATTGCCCGCGCGGTCTATGACGTCGACCCGACGCTGCGGCTGGTGGGGCTTGCGGGCAGCGAACTGATCCGCGCCGGTGAGCGCGCGGGCCTGCAAACGCGTCAGGAAGTGTTCGCCGACCGCCGCTACCAGCGCAACGGTGCGCTGGTCCCCCGCAGTCAGCCCGATGCGATGATCGACAGTGACCAACAGGCGCTGGAGCAGACGCTGACGATGGTTCAGCAGCAGAAAGTGCTCAGCCGCGAAGGCGTCTGGGTGCCGGTGAAAGCCGACACGGTTTGCCTGCACGGTGATGGTGAGCACGCACTGACTTTTGCGATGCGGTTGCGTGAGGCGTTTGATGAACAAGGGATAGAAATTCATTCATAATGATCTCATGACCCCAGACGAGGTTCCGATTTGCCCTACAACAAGGATCTATCATGCGTAAAGTCTTAGTGACCGGTTTCGAACCCTTTGGCGGCGAGCGCGTCAATCCGTCGTGGGAAGTGGTGAAACAACTGGGTGACCTGGAGTTGTCGGGCGCGCAGATTGTGGTGCGCCAGCTGCCTTGTGTGTTTGGTAAAGCCATTGAAGCGCTGAATGCCGCGATTGATGACGTGCATCCGGAAATGGTGTTGTGCGTAGGGCAGGCGGGCGGACGCAGTGATTTTAGCGTTGAGCGTGTGGCGATTAACATTGACGATGCGCGTATTCCTGATAACGAAGGGAATGAGCCGGTGGACGCAGCGATTGTCGCTGACGGTCCGGCCGCCTATTTTTCTTCGCTGCCGATTAAGACGATTGTGAACGGGCTGCGGGAATCGGGCATTCCGGCGTCGGTATCTCAAACGGCGGGAACCTATGTCTGCAATCACGTGATGTACGGGCTGATGCACCGTCTGGCGCAGCCGTCCTGCAACGTGGTGAAGGGCGGTTTTATCCATATTCCTTATTTGCCGGAGCAGGCAGCGAAGCATCCGGGCGAGCCAAGTATGTCAGTACACACTGTCATGAACGCCCTTGAACTGACTATCGCCATCGCGCTGCATACCGAGCAGGATTTGCGAATTGCTGAGGGTGCGACTCACTGATGCCTGAAGGTCCTGAAATTCGCCGCGCGGCCGATCTGCTGGTGCGCGCGGTGGTGAATAAACCCCTTACGGATGTCTGGTTTGCCTTTCCTTCGTTGAAACCTTATCAGTCTGCGCTGCGTGGCACGAAAATCACGGCCATTGAAACACGCGGTAAAGCGCTCCTGACGCACTTTTCCAACGGTCTTACCCTGTACAGCCACAATCAGCTTTATGGCGTGTGGCGGGTGGTGAATGCCGGTGAAACACCGAAAGAAACCCAGCGGTCATTACGCGTTCAGCTGCAAACCACCGATGCGGCGATCCTGTTATACAGCGCGTCCGAAATTGGGATTTATGATACGGCAGAGATAGAGAATCATCCGTTCCTGCGGCGTATCGGCCCTGACGTACTCGATGCCTCTCTGACAGTTGCACAGGTTCGTGAGCGTTTACTCTCCCCTAAATTTCGCAACCGTCAGTTAGGCGGCATGTTGCTCGATCAGGCCTTTCTCGCCGGATTGGGAAACTACCTGAGGGCGGAAATTTTATGGCTGGCAAAACTGTTACCGGGGCATAAACCCAAAGACCTGAAAGAGGCGGAACTGGACGCGCTGGCGGATGCCTGCCTGTCAGTAGCGCGGTTGTCCTATGCCACGCGCGGGACGATGGATGAAAATGTGCATCACGGCGCACTGTTCAGATTTAAAGTCTTTGGCCGGACGGGGAAACCGTGCGAGCGGTGTGGCGATCCGATTGAAAAGGGCAGTGTGTCATCCCGGCCATTTTTTTGGTGCCCTGTGTGCCAGATATAAAATGTTATTTACCGCGATGAGATTTGTGCTGTTCATGAATGAGCGGGTATGATTTTTAATGCCCTCAGGGGAATTATACAGTGAAGAACGCAATATCTTTCTCTTATTGCCTCTTTGCAGTTTAATTAACTGAGGGTGTTTTATGCGTAAACGTACCAGTGCGTTATTTATTTCCATTTGTAGTCTGAGCGTTGTTCCTTTTTTCAGCCATGCTGATTATTATCAAACCAGTGTGCAATGTGCTTATTCTCATACATTAGGGGATGACGCTATTATGATGTTTAATATGCCGGGGCATGCGATGTGGCATGACTTTTTCGGTAATACCAGTACAGATGCCTCATCGACATATACAACCTTACGACAAAAAGCCACCACAACCTGTACAGATCTGGCCGACTCATCTGCTTACTGGGCACCTTCCCTGAAATTGCCGGATGGTACAGAAGTCCGGCCTCAGTATCAGAAAACCTATTATCAGACCGTCAACAGCCCGCAAAACCCGCTGACCTCATTTCCGGACGGTTTACAACTTTTAGCCGGTAATCACCAGGGCACGTCACCAAACCCGCGTATTAGTTTTTTATGTAATGATGGCACGGGGTATTCCAGCAGCGCTGAACGCACCTGTACCAAGCCTGCGAACGGAGACACCTTGCAGTTTAATATCGGGATTCAGTTCCCTAACTGCTGGGATGGTAAAACCATCGCCGCAAAACCTTCCGGTACGGCACATAAGCCTAACGCGGTATACGCTGACAATAATGGCGCCTGCCCGGCTGATTATCCGAAGCATATTCCTACGGTAAATATGAATGTCGCCTATCTGTTCCCCGGGCTGACATCTCTTGACCTGAGAACGGTTCAGCTGTCACTGGATCCGATCATGAACGGCGATCAGCGTCTTGAACAATGGGGCAGTGTTTATACCGCGCATGGAGATTTTGTCAACGGCTGGACAGAAGATGCGGCGAAATTTATGACGGAACGCTGCATGAATAATAATTATGATTGCACAAGTTATATGCCTTATGCCTATAACGATCCTATTGCTGATACTTATGTAAGTAATCAGGAAGAGAGTGATAAAAACTTTGGTTCAGCCACACAGTTATTAGTACAGGGTAATACGAAAAATACGTCAGAAACTAATAATCCGCAAAAAATGACATTGCTAAAATATCAGATCCCGCCAATGCCAACGACGTATTCAGATGAGCTGACAGCGCTGTTTAAATATAAACTCCATATTTATGGCGGAAGAACCACGTCAACCGGCGGTATGACAATTTATATGTACCCGACCACCACGGACTGGGATGAAAATACCGTCACCTGGAATAATCATCCTGTTTGTGATTACCAGACGGCCTCTACCTTGTATCTGGATGAGAAAAATCAATACCGCGATTTTGATGTCACGACATTGGTTAAACAGGCCCAGCAAAAGGGACAACAGCAGATCGCTTTTTGTATCAGCACAGGCGGGAACAACAACACCAATATTTTCACCTTTAACACCAAGGAAACAACGTATCCACCACAACTGATGCTGGTCGGCGTGCAGAACGAATAAAGAAATAATGTTTTTCAGCCATAAAAAACGCCAACGTAAAAGTTGGCGTTTTTTTAACTGCTGAAAAGAGAAGTACTTATTTTTTCAGCTGGGAGTGGAAATCACGCTTGTCGTAGCCGGTATACAGCTGGCGTGGACGGGCAATTTTGATGCCGTCCTGGTGCATTTCGCTCCAGTGTGCAATCCAGCCGACCGTACGCGCCATGGCGAAAATGACGGTGAACATGGAAGACGGGATACCCATCGCTTTCAGGATAATGCCTGAATAGAAATCGACGTTCGGGTAGAGTTTTTTCTCGATGAAATACGGGTCATTCAGCGCGATGTGTTCCAGCTCCATCGCCACTTCCAGCAGGTTGTCTTTCAGATCCAGCTCTTTGAGCACTTCATGACAGGTTTCACGCATCACGGTGGCGCGCGGATCGTAGTTTTTGTAAACACGGTGACCGAAGCCCATCAGGCGGAATGAATCATTTTTGTCTTTTGCACGTTTCACAAATTCTGGAATGTGATCAACGCTGCTGATTTCTTCCAGCATTTTCAGTGCGGCTTCGTTGGCACCGCCGTGAGCAGGCCCCCAGAGCGATGCGATACCGGCGGCGATACAGGCAAACGGGTTAGCACCAGAAGAACCGGCGGTACGCACGGTCGAGGTTGAGGCGTTCTGTTCGTGGTCAGCGTGCAGGATCAGAATGCGGTCCATGGCACGTTCCAGAATCGGGTTCACTTTGTATTCTTCACATGGCGTAGAGAACATCATGTGCAGGAAATTCCCGGCGTAAGAGAGGTCGTTGCGCGGGTAGACGAAAGGCTGGCCGATGGAATATTTGTAGCACATTGCGGCCACGGTCGGCATTTTGGACAGCAGACGGTAGGCGGCGATTTCGCGGTGACGTTCGTTTTCGACGTCAATGGAATCGTGATAGAACGCAGCCAGCGCGCCGGTCACACCGCACAGAACGGCCATCGGGTGAGAATCACGACGGAAACCGTGGAACAGACGGGTGATCTGCTCGTGCACCATAGTGTGACGGGTCACATTGGTTTTGAATTCTTCGAATTGCTTCGGCGTTGGGGTTTCACCGTTTAGCAGCAGGTAGCTGACTTCGAGGAAGTTGGACTCTTTCGCCAACTGATCAATCGGGAAGCCACGGTGCAGCAAAATCCCTTCGTCACCATCAATGTAGGTGATTTTGGATTCGCAGGATGCGGTAGACGTAAAACCGGGATCATAGGTAAAAAGGCCTTTTGAACCGAGGGTGCGGATATCAATTTCATCCTGGCCCAGCGTGCCGGACAGCACATCCAGTTCAATCGGGTCGTGACCTTGTAGGGTAAGTGTCGCTTTCTTATCAGCCATTTACAGTCTCCTTAGCGCCTTATTTTTAAAAATCGATAACAACAGAAATGCCTGGAAGCGACGCCTTGTAAGGTCATTATTATTATCAGCCTTAACTCTGCGATCGTATGGGAAGGGAACGTAGAGCTGAGTCGAATCGCAGTCTCAGACTGCTCTGTGACAAACAAGCGGCGTTTCATCGTTGTTAAAGATTCGGTAAATCATTACTGTTCTGTCGCTCAGTACCAGTGAAGAGTATGAGGATTTACACAATCACCACTTTTGCATAACTTGGCCCGACAGGGAAGACCCCGTCTTACGATTGTGTGATCCACTGATTCTCTTAATACTTTCCCCTTTTTGGTGCGTCAGGGTAACGCCGGTATGTGCTCAGTATCACAGTCCTTCAGGGATGGGACATATGTAATGGAAATGTTGATCAAATGTCAAACTCGATAATTTATTTTGTGCGATTTGTTGAATTTGGGAGCTAACTCACTGTTTCGCAGAAATGTGAATAAAGCATTTGTAGGGCAATTGTAATGGGAATGTGATCAACCTATACTTCAACGAGGTCTCCGGGCAAACCCTGAAGTAGGAGCACCCAGCGTTGTTTTCTGAGCATTTTACGTTTCCCAAACGCAAAACTTTGAAAATGCATCACGCGCCGTTTAAGCACATTGGATGTCGTTGTTTGAGCGCGAGGGATGAAGGCTAAACAGTCTTAATGCTGTCTGACACTGCTCCAGACCGGAGGAAGTAAAATAATAAGAGCTGTGTGGGCAAAACCGTGAAAAAACAAAGACCTGTCAATCTGGATCTGCAAACGATCCGGTTTCCCGTTACTGCGATAGCGTCCATCTTACACCGAGTCTCTGGCGTAATAACCTTCGTCGCCGTCGGTATCCTCCTCTGGCTGTTAGGCCTGTCTCTCTCTTCTCCTGAAGGGTTTGCGCAAGCGGCTGCCATCATGAATAGCTACGTCGTCAAATTCATCTTTTGGGGAATACTTACTGCGCTGGCCTATCACGTCTGCGGTGGCATCCGCCACTTGCTGATGGATTTTGGCTATATCGAAGAGAGTTTGGCTGCCGGTACCCGTTCTGCCCAGGTGGCAATCGGTCTGACCGTCGTGCTGTCAATTCTGGCTGGAGTCCTCGTATGGTAAGCAACGTTTCTGCATTAGGACGCAATGGTGTGCACGACTGGTTGTTGCTGCGTGCTTCCGCGATCATCCTCACCCTTTACATCCTTTATATTCTGGGCTTCGTGGTTCTGGCTCAGGAACTGACTTTTGATGTCTGGCATGGCTTCTTCTCTTCCTCCATCACCAAAGTATTCACACTGCTGGCGCTGTTGTCGATTTTGATTCACGCGTGGATCGGCATGTGGCAGGTGTTAACGGACTATGTCAAACCGGTAGCTGTTCGGCTTGTGCTGCAACTGGCCATTGTCGTGACGTTAGTGGTTTACCTACTTTACGGAACAATTGTTGTTTGGGGAGCGTAGTAAATGAATCTGCCAGTCAGAGAGTTTGATGCTGTGGTGATCGGTGCAGGTGGCGCCGGTATGCGTGCAGCATTACAGATTTCACAAACGGGCCAGTCCTGTGCCCTGATTTCCAAAGTCTTCCCGACCCGCTCGCATACGGTGTCAGCGCAGGGCGGTATTACCGTTGCGCTGGGTAACACCCATGAGGACGACTGGGAATGGCATATGTACGACACCGTAAAAGGTTCCGACTACATCGGTGATCAGGACGCCATTGAATATATGTGTAAAACCGGGCCAGAAGCGATTCTGGAACTCGAGCACATGGGGCTGCCTTTCTCCCGTCTTGAAGACGGTCGTATTTATCAGCGTCCGTTTGGCGGCCAGTCGAAAAACTTCGGCGGCGAACAAGCGGCACGTACTGCGGCAGCGGCCGACCGTACCGGTCACGCGTTGCTGCACACGTTGTATCAGCAAAACCTGAAAAACGGCACCACGATTTTCTCCGAATGGTATTCACTGGATCTGGTGAAAAATCAGGACGGCGCGATCGTCGGCTGTACCGCCATCTGCATCGAAACCGGTGAAGTGGTGTATTTCAAAGCCAAAGCGACCGTGCTGGCAACCGGCGGCGCGGGCCGTATTTACCAGTCCACCACGAACGCCCATATCAATACCGGTGACGGTGTGGGTATGGCGCTGCGCGCAGGCGTGCCGGTGCAGGATATGGAAATGTGGCAGTTCCACCCGACCGGCATCGCCGGCGCGGGCGTTCTGGTCACAGAAGGTTGCCGGGGTGAAGGCGGTTATCTGCTCAATAAAGATGGCGAACGTTTCATGGAACGTTATGCGCCGAATGCGAAAGACCTGGCCGGTCGTGACGTGGTGGCGCGTTCCATCATGATCGAAATCCGCGAAGGTCGTGGCTGCGAAGGTCCGTGGGGCCCGCATGTCAAACTGAAACTCGATCATCTGGGTCGTGAAGTGCTGGAATCCCGCCTGCCGGGTATTCTGGAACTGTCCCGCACCTTTGCTCACGTTGATCCAATCAAAGAGCCGATTCCTGTTCTGCCAACCTGCCATTACATGATGGGCGGTATTCCGACCAAAGTGACCGGTCAGGCGTTGCGTGTGAACGAGAAGGGCGAAGACGTGGTGATCCCAGGTTTGTTTGCGGTTGGCGAAATTGCCTGTGTTTCCGTACACGGCGCAAACCGTCTGGGTGGCAACTCACTGCTGGATCTGGTGGTGTTTGGTCGCGCCGCCGGCATGCACTTGCAGGAATCGATTGCCGAACAGGGCGACAGCCGCGATGCGTCTCAGGACGATATCGATGTCTCTCTGGAACGCCTGAACCGCTGGAACAACACCCGTTCAGGTGAAGATCCGGTGGCGATCCGCAAAGATCTGCAAGCCTGTATGCAGAATAACTTCTCGGTCTTCCGCGAAGGCGATGCGATGGCAGAAGGGCTGGAACAGCTGAAAGTGATCCGTGAGCGCCTGAAAACGGCCCGTCTGGACGATACTTCAACAGAATTCAACACGCAGCGCGTTGAATGTCTGGAGCTGGATAACCTGATGGAAACCGCGTTTTCAACGGCTGTCTCCGCCAACTACCGCACCGAAAGCCGTGGCGCACACAGCCGCTTTGACTTCCCGGATCGTGATGATGCGAACTGGTTGTGTCATACGCTGTATCAGCCGGAAACCGAGAGCATGACACGCCGTGAGGTGAACATGCAGCCTAAGCTTCGCGCGGCGTTCCCGCCGAAAGCGCGTACTTACTAGGGCGTGAGCTGGGACATTATATGAAACTCGAATTTTCGATTTATCGCTATAACCCGGACGTCGATGACGTGCCGTACATGAAAGACTATGTGCTGGAAGCTCAGGAAGGGCGCGACATGATGTTGCTGGACGCGCTGATTTTGCTGAAAGAGCAGGATCCGACGCTGGCCTTCCGCCGTTCGTGCCGTGAAGGCGTGTGCGGATCTGACGGTCTGAACATGAACGGCAAAAACGGTCTGGCCTGTATCACGCCGGTATCGACCTTACGTCATGGCAGCAAGAAAATTGTTATCCGTCCGTTGCCCGGCTTACCGGTTGTCCGTGACCTGGTGGTGGACATGGGGCAATTCTATAAGCAGTATGAGAAGATTAAGCCTTACTTGTTGAATGATGGGAAAAATCCTCCGGCGCGTGAACATTTACAGATGCCGGAAGAGCGCGAAAAGCTGGACGGATTGTACGAATGTATTCTCTGCGCCTGCTGCTCGACGTCATGCCCGTCCTTCTGGTGGAACCCGGACAAGTTTGTCGGTCCGGCAGGTCTTCTGGCCGCTTACCGTTTCCTCATCGACAGCCGCGACACTGAAACACAACCGCGTCTTGACGATCTGAACGATGCTTTCAGCGTATTCCGCTGCCACAGCATCATGAACTGTGTGAGTGTGTGTCCGAAGGGGCTGAATCCGACCAAAGCTATCGGTCATATCAAGTCGATGCTGCTACAACGCGGTGCCTGATGAGATAAGCCACGCGACAGCGGGAACTCAGGTTCCCGCTTTCTTTAGTTACAAATGCAGTAACTGAGGCGCTGATAGCAAATAAGTAAATTTTTAATAACAAAGTAGCAACAAGTGCAACAAAGTTGCGCCTGACTGGAGTAAGATAGTCGGGTAAAAATCAGGGGCATCAATCTCAGGCGTATTTGCACTAAGAAGGAGGAAAGACAGCAGGGCAACTTCACAAGTCAGTCACGCGCATGGCGGATTTTTGAAGGTTCCTTGAAGAGCCAAACGCTCAACCAACGAACTGTTTTAGTAAGGAAAACCGTTTTACCGCGGTGTATCACGGTCATTATTATTAACCACGGCGAAAACTAAAGCTTCAAAGCTTAAGGGATCACGATGCAGAACGGCGCAATGAAGGCCTGGCTGGATTCCTCCTATCTGGCGGGTGCAAACCAGTCTTACATAGAACAACTCTATGAAGACTACTTAACCGATCCTGGTTCCGTTGACGATAGCTGGCGTTCAATTTTTAAACAGCTACCAACAGTGGGTGTGAAACCAGAGCAACTCCATTCTCAAACACGGGACTACTTCCGCCGTCTGGCGAAAGACGCGTCACGTTATAACTCCTCCATCAGCGATCCTGAAACGGATGCCAAGCAAGTTAAGGTGTTGCAGTTAATCAATGCCTTCCGCTTCCGTGGCCATCAGAACGCAAACCTTGATCCGCTCGGCCTGTGGAAACTGGACGATGTGCCTGATCTGGACCCTGCGTTCCACCATCTGACTGAAGCTGATTTCCAGGAAACCTTCAACGTCGGTTCTTTTGCCATTGGCAAGGAAACCATGCAGCTCGGCGAGCTGTATAAAGCCCTGAAGCAAACCTATTGCGGCTCCATCGGTGTGGAATATATGCACATCACCAACACCGAAGAGAAACGCTGGATCCAACAGCGTGTCGAATCCGTGGCCGGTCGTGCGAATTTCACTGATGAAGAAAAGAAAACGTTCCTGAAAGAGCTGACCGCAGCAGAAGGTCTGGAACGTTATCTGGGCGCGAAATTCCCCGGTGCCAAACGCTTCTCGCTGGAAGGCGGCGATGCTCTGGTGCCGATGCTGAAAGACATGATCCGTCACGCGGGCAAAAATGGGACGCGTGAAGTGGTGCTGGGTATGGCGCACCGTGGTCGTCTGAACGTGCTGATTAACGTGCTGGGGAAAAAACCTCAGGACCTGTTTGACGAGTTCTCGGGCAAACATAAAGAACACCTGGGTACCGGTGACGTGAAATACCACATGGGCTATTCGTCTGATGTGGAAACCGAAGGCGGAATGGTTCACCTGGCGCTGGCGTTTAACCCGTCGCACCTGGAAATCGTCAGCCCGGTGGTTATCGGTTCCGTTCGTGCACGACGTGACCGTCTGGACGAAGCGCGCAGTAACATGGTTCTGCCTATCACCATTCACGGTGACGCGGCAATTACCGGCCAGGGTGTGGTTCAGGAAACGCTGAACATGTCACTGGCTCGTGGTTATGAAGTGGGCGGTACCGTGCGTATCGTCATTAATAACCAGGTGGGCTTTACCACCTCGAATCCAAAAGATGCGCGTTCTACTGATTACTGTACTGATATCGCGAAAATGGTGCAGGCGCCGATTTTCCACGTCAATGCGGATGATCCGGAAGCTGTGGCTTTCGTCACCCGTCTGGCGCTGGATTTCCGCAACACCTTCAAACGTGACGTCATGATCGATCTGGTTTGCTACCGTCGCCACGGCCATAACGAGGCCGACGAACCAAGCGCAACCCAGCCGCTGATGTACAACAAGATCAAGAAGCACCCGACCCCGCGCAAAATCTATGCCGATATCTTGACTGAGCAGAATGTTGCGAGCCTCGAAGACGCCACGGAAATGGTCAATCTGTACCGTGATGCGCTGGATGCCGGTGAGTGTGTGGTGGAAGAGTGGCGTCAGAACGATATGCACACTTTCACCTGGTCGCCGTATCTGAATCATGAGTGGGACGAAGCTTATCCGAACAAGGTTGAGTTTAAACGTCTGCAGGAACTGGCGCGTCGCGTCAGCCATGTGCCGGATGCGATCGAAATGCAGTCACGCGTTGCCAAAATTTACGGCGACCGTAACGAGATGGCAGAAGGGAATAAGAAGTTTGACTGGGGCGGTGCCGAGAACCTGGCGTACGCCACACTGGTTGACGAAGGCATTCCTATCCGTCTGTCCGGTGAAGACACCGGCCGCGGCACCTTCTTCCACCGCCATGCGGTGATCCATAACCAGAAAAACGGTTCCGTGTATGTGCCGTTGTCGAACATTCATAACAGCCAGGGCGAATTCAACGTCTGGGACTCCGTGCTTTCCGAAGAAGCGGTGCTGGCGTTTGAATACGGTTATGCCACCGCTGAACCGCGCACCCTGACCATCTGGGAAGCGCAGTTCGGTGACTTCGCCAACGGTGCGCAGGTGGTGATCGACCAGTTCATCAGCTCCGGCGAACAGAAATGGGGCCGCATGTGTGGCCTGGTGATGCTGCTGCCGCACGGCTACGAAGGGCAGGGCCCGGAGCACTCCTCCGCGCGTCTGGAACGTTATCTGCAACTTTGCGCTGAGCAAAACATGCAGGTGTGTATCCCGTCGACCCCGGCACAGGTTTACCACATGATCCGCCGTCAGGCTCTGCGCGGTATGCGCCGTCCGCTGATCGTGATGTCACCGAAGTCTCTGTTACGTCATCCGCTGGCGGTTTCCACGCTGGACGAACTGGCTAACGGCAGCTTCCTGCCGGCGATTGGTGAAGTGGACGAACTGGATCCGAAAGAGGTTAAGCGCGTCGTGATGTGTTCAGGTAAGGTCTACTATGACCTGCTGGAACAACGTCGTAAGAACGAAAAAACCGACGTCGCGATCGTCCGTATCGAGCAGCTGTATCCGTTCCCGCACAAGGCAATTCAGGAAGTGCTTGAGAAATTCTCACACGTTCATGATTTCGTCTGGTGTCAGGAAGAGCCGCTGAACCAGGGCGCGTGGTATTGCAGCCAGCACAATTTCCGTGAAGTGATTCCTTTCGGGGCTTCTTTACGTTACGCAGGACGCCCGGCCTCTGCCTCTCCGGCAGTCGGCTACATGTCCGTTCACCAGAAGCAGCAGCAAGATCTGGTTAACGATGCGCTGAACGTTAAATAACCGCGTTGGCGTCAGTTAACTAAATGGAACATAAGAAGGATTGATAATGAGTAGCGTAGATATTCTGGTCCCTGACCTTCCTGAATCCGTTGCGGATGCGACGGTTGCCACCTGGCACAAAAAACCGGGCGACAGTGTTGAGCGTGACGATGTACTGGTAGAAATCGAAACCGATAAAGTGGTTCTGGAAGTTCCGGCGAGCGAAGCGGGTATTCTGGACAGTATCATCGAAGATGAAGGCGCAACGGTCATTTCCCGTCAGATTCTGGCGCGCATTCGTCCGGGTAACAGCTCTGGCAAACCAAGCACCGAGAAAAGCTCCGATAAAGAAGCGACTCCTGCTGCACGCCACACAGCTGCGCTGGAAGAAGAGAGCAACGACGCCCTCAGCCCGGCTATCCGCCGCCTGATTGCCGAACATTCTCTTGATGCCAATGCCATCAAAGGCAGCGGTGTTGGCGGACGTCTGACCCGTGAAGACGTTGAGCAACATCTGGCAAAAGCTAAAGAGGCAAAACCTGCCGCCGCACCGGCCTCCGCGCCTGCTGCTGGCAACGATACTCCGGCACCGGCTTTGGGTTCACGCAGCGAAAAACGCGTACCGATGACCCGCCTGCGTAAACGCGTGGCCGAGCGTCTGCTTGAAGCGAAAAACAGCACTGCGATGCTGACAACCTTCAACGAAATCAACATGAAACCCATCATGGATCTGCGTAAGCAGTACGGTGATGGTTTCGAAAAACGTCACGGCGTGCGTCTGGGCTTCATGTCCTTCTATCTGAAAGCCGTGGTTGAAGCACTGAAACGCTATCCGGAAGTGAATGCTTCTATTGATGGCGAAGACGTGGTTTACCACAACTACTTCGACGTGAGCATTGCGGTATCGACGCCGCGTGGTCTGGTTACGCCGGTTCTGCGTGATGTGGATACGCTGGGCATGGCTGACATCGAGAAGAAAATCAAAGAGCTGGCGATCAAAGGTCGTGACGGCAAATTGAAAGTGGAAGAGCTGACCGGCGGTAACTTTACCGTGACTAACGGCGGCGTCTTCGGCTCCCTGATGTCTACCCCGATCATCAACCCACCGCAGAGCGCGATCCTGGGTATGCACGCCATTAAAGATCGTCCGATGGCAGTCAATGGTCAGGTGGTGATTTTGCCAATGATGTATCTGGCACTGTCCTACGATCACCGTCTGGTGGATGGCCGCGAATCCGTCGGCTTCCTGGTGACCATTAAAGAGATGCTGGAAGATCCGGCTCGTCTGCTGCTGGACGTTTAGTCCCCGGTTGCGGTAAGTAAAAGAGATCTCGACCCTCAGTGGCACGGTTCGCCGTGTCACTGATAAAGCCCTCCTACTGAATAAGAATGGATAGAACATCATGAATTTACATGAGTATCAGGCGAAACAGCTTTTCCTGCGCTACGGCCTGCCAGCACCATCAGGCTTCGCCTGTTCCACCCCGCGTGAAGCGGAAGAGGCTGCATCGAAAATCGGTGCCGGTCCGTGGGTGGTAAAATGTCAGGTTCATGCCGGTGGTCGCGGTAAAGCGGGCGGCGTGAAAGTCGTGAAAAGCAAAGAAGAAATTCGTGCTTTCGCAGAACACTGGCTGGGCAAACGCCTGGTCACTTACCAGACAGACGCACAGGGCCAGCCGGTTAACCAGATCCTGGTTGAAGCAGCCACTGACATTGATAAAGAACTGTACCTCGGTGCGGTAGTCGATCGCAGCTCCCGTCGCGTGGTGTTCATGGCGTCTACTGAAGGCGGCGTGGAAATTGAGAAGGTGGCGGAAGAAACCCCACACCTGATCCACAAAGTGGCACTGGATCCGCTGGCAGGTCCGCAGCCGTATCAGGGCCGCGAACTGGCATTCAAACTGGGTCTGACCGGTAAGCAGGTTCAGCAGTTCACCAAAATCTTCATGGGTCTGGCGAACATCTTCCTTGAGCGCGATCTGGCGCTGATCGAAATCAACCCGCTGGTGGTCACTACCGCGGGTGACCTGATCTGCCTCGACGGCAAACTGGGTGCAGACGGCAACGCCTTGTTCCGTCAGCCAGAACTGCGCGAAATGCGCGACCACAGTCAGGAAGATGCCCGCGAAGCGCAGGCTGCGCAGTGGGAACTGAACTACGTTGCGCTCGACGGTAATATCGGTTGCATGGTCAACGGTGCCGGCCTGGCAATGGGTACCATGGACATCGTGAAACTGCACGGCGGCGAACCGGCTAACTTCCTGGATGTTGGCGGCGGCGCGACCAAAGAGCGCGTGACCGAAGCCTTCAAAATCATCTTGTCAGATGAAAAAGTGAAAGCTGTCTTCGTCAACATCTTCGGCGGTATCGTTCGTTGCGACCTGATCGCCGACGGTATCATCGGTGCGGTGGAAGAAGTGGGCGTCAGCGTGCCGGTTGTGGTACGTCTTGAAGGTAACAATGCCGAGCTGGGTGCCAAAAAACTGGCAGACAGCGGTTTGAACATCATTGCAGCGACCAGCCTGACAAATGCGGCTCAACAAGTAGTCGCGGCAGTGGAGGGGAAATAATGTCCATTTTAATCAACAAGAACACCAAAGTTATCTGCCAGGGTTTCACCGGTAGCCAGGGGACTTTCCACTCCGAACAAGCCATCGCTTACGGAACAAAAATGGTCGGCGGCGTAACGCCGGGCAAAGGCGGCACTGAGCATCTGGGTCTGCCGGTGTTCAACACCGTGCGCGAAGCCGTAGAAACCACCGGCGCGACGGCGTCTGTGATTTATGTTCCGGCTCCGTTCTGCAAAGACTCCATCCTGGAAGCGCTGGATGCAGGTATCAAACTGATCATCTGTATCACTGAAGGCATCCCGACGCTGGATATGCTGGTCGTGAAGATGAAGCTGGATCAAAGCGACGCGGTGATGATCGGGCCAAACTGTCCGGGCGTTATCACTCCTGGCGAATGCAAAATCGGCATCATGCCGGGACACATTCATCTGCCGGGCAAAGTGGGCATCGTTTCCCGCTCTGGTACGTTGACCTATGAAGCGGTTAAGCAGACCACGGACTACGGCTACGGCCAGTCAACGTGTGTCGGTATCGGCGGTGACCCGATCCCTGGTTCTAACTTCATCGATATCCTGAAATTGTTCCAGGAAGATCCACAGACTGAAGTGATCGTGATGATCGGTGAAATTGGTGGTAATGCGGAAGAAGAAGCGGCTGCATACATCAAGGCACACGTGACTAAACCGGTTGTGGGTTATATCGCGGGTGTGACTGCGCCAAAAGGCAAACGTATGGGCCACGCTGGCGCCATCATTGCCGGTGGTAAAGGCACTGCGGACGATAAATTCGCCGCGCTTGAAGCCGCTGGCGTGAAAACCGTTCGCAGCCTGGCTGATATCGGCGAAGCGGTGAAATCACTGCTGCCACAGTAGGAAAAATGCTCTCCGCGGGTAAAAATCCTGGCGGATGAGGCAAAACAACGTTTCGACATGTTGGTCACCTTCGGGTGACCTTTTTTATTGCTGCTATAATGTTTAACAATAACTGATTTCAGTCATTTTTATTAACAACGCACGATAGGTTCATTGAGAATAAAAGGTTAATAAATAGGATTGCTAAAGTAGCAATTTGGATATTATCGCCAACCATACAAACACAATTAATTAACAATAAAGTCATCAATAAAGACTATTGAAACTCACAAGTAACATCCTGAAATATTTTTTCGAAATTTGCTGCCACTAATATAGAAATAAACAATGAGATAGGCTTAAATTGCGTCAGATCAATTTCAGCGCATGAAGCAGATCTGCACGCTAATTGACCTGTACGCGTAAATCCGCTTTGGGTCACTAAAAAACCTATTTATTGTGTGGAATTAGTGGCGTAACATATTGGCTCTGTAACATCAGTTTTTTGTATGTTTACTTTCCCCGAAATTTCTCCCGTCCGCCAGGCCCGGTTCGAGGCTTAAAGGCGAGTTTTTTTCCGGGGTTCAGAATGCCTGCGAGAGGGCGTATCCGCCTGATTTCCGGTATGTCTGTTCTGCACACATTTGATTTGAATTCTGGTAGTCATGAGGCGCAACGGGCAACCGTTTCGTCAGAGATCGCAAGTTGGGGTCTTCCTCCGAGGAGCAAGGGGTCAAGATGTTTGATATCGTTGAACTGTCGCGTTTACAGTTTGCTTTAACAGCCATGTACCATTTCCTATTTGTCCCATTAACGCTGGGTATGGCGTTTTTACTGGCAATTATGGAAACGGTTTATGTGCTTTCGGGCAAACAAATCTATAAAGATATGACCAAATTCTGGGGCAAACTCTTTGCAATTAACTTTGCACTGGGCGTTGCCACCGGGTTAACCATGGAATTCCAGTTCGGGACTAACTGGTCATATTTCTCACATTACGTCGGTGATATCTTTGGTGCGCCTCTGGCGATTGAAGGTTTAATGGCGTTCTTCCTTGAATCTACATTAGTTGGCCTGTTCTTCTTCGGTTGGGATCGACTTTCAAAAGTTCAGCACATGACCGTGACCTGGTTTGTCGCGCTCGGTTCGAACTTATCCGCTCTGTGGATCCTGGTGGCGAACGGCTGGATGCAAAACCCGATTGCATCGACCTTCAACTACGAAACCATGCGTATGGAAATGGTCAGCTTCTCCGAGCTGGTGCTGAACCCGGTTGCGCAGGTTAAATTCGTTCACACCGTAGCGTCAGGGTATGTGACGGGTGCGATGTTCATTCTGGCTATCAGCTCTTACTACCTGTTAAAAGGCCGTGACATCGGTTTTGCGAAGCGTTCATTCGCCATCGCAGCGAGTTTCGGTCTGGCTGCCGTGCTCTCCGTTATCGTGCTGGGTGATGAATCCGGTTATGAAATGGGTGACGTGCAGAAAACCAAACTCGCCGCTATCGAAGCCGAGTGGGATACCCAGCCTGCACCTGCCAGCTTCACGCTGTTCGGTATGCCGAATCAGGATAAAATGGAAAATGAATATTCTATTCAGATCCCCTACCTGCTTGGCCTTATCGCAACGCGTTCTGTGGACACGCCGGTCACCGGTCTGAAAGACCTGATGGCGCAACACGAAGTGCGCATCCGTAACGGGATGAAAGCCTACACCCTGCTGGAAGAACTGCGTTCAGGTAACACCGACCCGAAAGTGCGCAGCGACTTCGAAAACGCTAAGCAGGATCTGGGCTACGGTATGTTGCTTAAACGCTATACCGACAATGTGGCTGATGCGACCGACGTCCAGATTCAGAAAGCGACCAAAGATTCTATCCCACGCGTCCTGCCGTTGTACTTCGCCTTCCGTATCATGGTTGCCTGCGGCATCCTGATGCTGGTGCTGATTGGTCTGTCCTTCCTGGCCGTTGTTCGCGGCAAGATTGGTCAGAAACGTTGGTTGCACCGCGCGGTGTTCCTCGGCCTGCCATTACCGTGGATTGCAGTGGAAGCGGGTTGGTTTGTGGCGGAATACGGTCGTCAGCCTTGGGCGATTGGTGAAGTGTTACCGACTGCGGTTGCACACTCTTCGCTGACGGTAGGTGATGTGCTGACCTCAATGATTCTGATTTGTGGCCTGTACACCCTGTTCCTGATCGCTGAAATGTTCCTGATGTTCAAATATGCACGCCTGGGCCCAAGCAGCCTGAAAACGGGCCGCTATCATTTTGAACAAACTCCAGCGCCACTTGAGCAAACTCGGTAAAAGGGAGTCGAATTATGTTTGATTATGAATCGCTAAGGTTCATCTGGTGGGTGCTGATTGGCGTGCTGTTTATCGGCTTCGCAGTCACCGATGGGTTTGATATGGGCGTGGGCATCCTGGTGCGGATTATCGGTAAAACCGATACTGACCGCCGGGTCATGATTAACGCCATCGCCCCGCACTGGGACGGCAACCAGGTTTGGTTGATCACCGCAGGCGGCGCGTTGTTTGCCGCCTGGCCGATGGTCTACGCTGCTGCATTCTCCGGCTTCTATGCCGCGATGGTGCTGGTGCTGTGTGCTTTGTTCTTCCGTCCGCTGGGCTTTGACTATCGTTCAAAACTGGACAGCGCGCGCTGGCGTGGCATGTGGGACTGGGGCATCTTCATCGGTAGCTTCGTGCCTGCATTAGTGTTCGGTGTGGCATTCGGTAACCTGCTGTTGGGTGTGCCGTTCCATATCGACAACGATCTGCGTCTGTTCTATACCGGCAATCTGTTTGGCCTGCTGAACCCGTACGGTATTCTGGCCGGTCTGGTCAGCCTGACCATGCTGATCACCCAGGGCGCAACCTATCTGCAAATGCGTACCGTGGGCGAGCTGCACCTGCGTACCCGCACTGCCTCGCAGATTTCTGCGCTGGTGATGATGGTGTGCTTCCTGCTGGCAGGGATCTGGTTAGTAAAAGGTATTGATGGTTTCACCGTGACATCCGTAATGGATCACGCGGGCCCGTCTAACCCGCTGCGCAAAACGGTTTCTCATGAAGCAGGCGCATGGCTGGCTAACTACAATAAGATGCCAGGCCTGTGGGCTATTCCGGCTCTTGGCGTGATTCTGCCACTGCTGACTATCCTGTTCTCACGCATCAATAAAGGTGCACTGGCGTTTATCAGTAACTCACTGACCATCGCCTGTGTGATCCTGACGGCGGGTATCACGATGTTCCCGTTCGTGATGCCATCCATCACTGAGCCAAACGCCAGTCTGACCATGTGGGATGCGACATCCACACTGCTGACGCTGAGAGTGATGACCGTTGTAGCCTGTATCTTTGTGCCTCTCATCCTGATTTACACCTCATGGGCGTATTACAAGATGTTCGGTCGCCTCGATAAACACTACATCGAGAACAACAAGCATTCGTTGTATTAAGGAGAACACCATGTGGTATTTTGCCTGGATCCTCGGCACCTTACTGGCTTGCTCGTTTGGTATCATTACCGCGCTGGCGTTTGAGCACAGCGAAGCCAATAAAGCTGCGAAAGAAGAGAAGTAATGAGTGTGATCGCGGATAAGCTCTACGCCGTCACCGACAAGGGCCCCTTGCGGGCCCTTTCACTGGTGATGTCACTGCTGCTTGCCGGCTGCGTTTTCTGGAAGCCGGGCATGTTTGCCTCGTCGACCAGCCAGCTGGAAGTCTGGCATGGGATCATTCTGATTTGGGCCGTGTGCAGCGGCGTTATCCACGGTGTCGGGTTTCGCCCGCACAAGTCGTTGTGGAAAGCGTTCTTTTGCCCTCTGCTGGCCATGATTGCGTTGGCTGCCGGTCTGTTTTACTTCTTTAGCTGACTTTTATTGTCGATTAAATACACAGATTTACAGTAAAACTCCTATGGGCCGTTCTGGCCCATAATTATTTTCATTCCAGCAATGCAACCCATTCCCAACCCCAGTCCTCTTGAGTATAGTAGTGCCGTCAAATTGCATTACGGGATGTAGAGTGAGTAATTCGTTGTTCCGATGGCCGGTTCGTGTCTACTATGAGGACACAGACGCGGGAGGTGTGGTCTACCATGCCCGATACGTCGCCTTTTATGAAAGGGCTCGCACAGAGATGTTGCGCCAACGCAATTTTCACCAGCAGCAGTTGCTGGGAGAACACGTCGCTTTTGCTGTCCGCCGCATGACGGTCGAATACTTTGCACCAGCTCGTTTAGATGACATGCTGGATGTTCAGAGTGAGATTACGTCCATTCGCGGAGCTTCTCTTACTTTTGCACAACGAATTCTTGATTCGCATGGAAACCTTCTGAGTTCTGCAGAAGTGTTAATTGCGTGCATTGATCCACACCAAATGAAGCCACGTGCGCTTCCTAAGTCTATTGTCGCGGAGTTTAAGCAGTGACTGACATGAACATGCTTGATTTATTTTTAAAGGCCAGCATCCTGGTTAAGCTGATTATGCTTATCCTGGTGTGCTTCTCTGTCGCGTCTTGGGCGATCATCATTCAACGTACGAAGGTACTGAATGCCGCCACCCGTGAGGCAGAAGCGTTTGAAGATAAATTCTGGTCCGGTATTGAGCTTTCCCGTTTGTATCAGGAAAGCCAGGGCCGTCGCGAAACCCTGAGCGGGGCAGAGCAAATCTTCCATTCCGGTTTTAAAGAGTTTGCGCGTCTTCATCGTGCGAACAGCCATGCGCCTGAGTCTGTGATTGAAGGCTCTTCACGCGCGATGCGTATTTCCTTTAACCGTGAACTCGAATCCCTTGAAATGCACATTCCTTTCCTCGGTACCGTCGGTTCAATCAGCCCGTATATCGGCCTGTTTGGTACGGTCTGGGGGATCATGCACGCCTTTATCGGTTTAGGTTCTGTGAAACAAGCCACCTTGCAAATGGTTGCACCAGGTATTGCAGAAGCACTGATTGCCACCGCAATTGGTTTGTTTGCTGCTATCCCGGCGGTTATGGCGTATAACCGCCTCAACCAACGCGTAAACAAGCTTGAGCAAAACTACGATAACTTCATGGAAGAATTTACGGCCATCCTGCACCGTCAGGCTTTCTCTCGCGAAACCAGCAGTAACTAAAGGGGGAGAGTATGGCTCGTTCACGAGGTCGTCGTAACCGTCGCGAAGGTAAGTCGGAGATCAACATTGTTCCGCTGCTGGACGTACTGCTGGTTCTGTTACTGATTTTTATGGCAACAGCCCCCATCATTACCCAGAGCGTGGAAGTGGATCTGCCAGACGCGACGGATTCCAAAACGGTATCCAGCGATGATAACCCGCCAGTGATTGTTGAAGTCTCTGGCGTGGGGCAATACACCATCGTGGTGGATCATCAGCGTATGGAACAGTTGCCTGAACAGCAGGTTATCGCGGAAGCGACCAGCCGAATTCAGGCCAATCCGAAGACAGTCTTTCTGATCGGCGGTGCAAAAGACGTGCCTTATGATGAAATCATCAAGGCGCTGAATATGTTGCATCAGGCCGGTGTGAAATCTGTCGGATTGATGACACAACCTATCTGAGGATAGGTAATTTGTAACACTTATTTGAAACCCGGCTTTCCCTGCCCTGTTAAAAAAGACGACAGGCAACGAAGGAACCCGGGTTTTTAGTAATCCTGTCTTGGGAAATCTATTTTGGTAAAGGCAACTGCAACTGAACAAAACGATAAGCTCAAACGCGCCGTTATTGTTTCGGTCGTTCTGCATATCATCATTATAGGCCTGCTGATTTTGGGATCGCTGGACGAAGATACCAGCATGAGTGGCGGCGGTGGCGGTAGTGATATTTCCGCTGTGATGGTCGATCCGAGTGCCGTGGTTGATCAGTACAATCGTCAACAGCAGCAACAGGCTGATTCCCAACGTGCTGCACAAGCGCGTCAGAAAAAATCAGAACAGCAGGCTGAAGAGTTACAGCAGAAACAGGCCGCAGAACAGCAGCGCCTGAAAGAGCTCGAAAAAGAACGTCTGCAAGCGCAGGAAAATGCGAAACAGCAGGCGCAGGAACAGGCCCAGCAGCAAAAGCAGTCCGAACAAGCTGCTGAACAAGCGAAAGAACAACAGAAACAAGCAGAGGCCGCAGCCGCACAAGCGAAAGCTGAAGCCGCCAAAGCAGCCGCACAAGCGAAAGCGGATGCCGCGAAAGAGGCGGCTAAAGCACAAGCTGACGCGCAGAAAAAAGCCGCTGCGGATGCTAAAAAAGAAGCAGAGGCTGAAGCTTCTGCCGCCGCCGCTGCCGCGAAGAAACAAGCCGAAGCAGATGCGAAGAAAGAAGCAGCTGCCGAAGCTAAAAAAGCCGCGGCTGCCGAAGCCAAAGCTCAGGCTGCTGCGGATGCGAAGGCACAAGCTGACGCTGATGCAAAAGCTGCCGCTGATGCCAAAGCGTCGGCTGCTGCGGAGAAAAAAGCGGAAGCTGCCGCTGCAGCCAAGAAAGCTGCAGCCGATAAAAAGGCTGCTGCTGCAGCAGCTGCCAAAGAGGCGGCTGATGCGAATAATTTATTTGATGGCCTCGCCGACTCTAAAAATGCACCGAAAGGGGCAACGGGGGGCGGTGCTTCTGCTCCGGCAGGGAAGGGCACTCAGAAAAAGGCAGGCGCATCAGGTGCAGATATTGCGAACTATGGTAGCCAGATTAAGGCCGCCATTGAGAGCAGATTCTATGACGCGTCATCCTATGCAGGTAAAACCTGTTCGTTGCGCGTTAAAATGAATCCGGATGGCTCGCTTATCAGCGTGTCGGCGGAAGGTGGGGATCCTGCACTTTGTCAGGCAGCGCTTGCCGCGGCCCGACAGGCGAAGTTCCCGAAACCGCCTTCTGAAGCAGTCTATGAAGTCTTTAAAAATGCTCCGATAGATTTTAAACCGTAGAAAGACGAAAATAATTTCTTTTCAGATTTTTACGATAGATTGCAGGGTGTAATTCTAGTTTTGTATGCGTTGGTTTGTTAAAATTCTGCTAAATTATCGCGGGCAGATACGTCCAGATAAGGGAGATACAATGAAGCAGGCATTTCGAGTAGCGTTCGGCCTTTTAATGATGTGGGCATCTGTAGCACATGCAGAAGTTCGTATCGAAATCACCCAGGGTGTGGATTCGGCTCGCCCGATTGGCGTTGTGCCATTCAAATGGGTTGGTCCAGGTACACCACCTGAAGACGTTGGTGGCATTGTTGCTGCTGACTTACGTAACAGCGGCAAGTTTAACCCTATTGATGCATCTCGTATGCCACAGCAGCCGTCCACCGCAGCAGAAGTCACGCCTGCCGCCTGGACCGCCCTGGGTATTGATGCGGTGGTTATCGGTCAGGTTCAACCTGCTGCCGATGGCAACTATGTAGTGTCTTATCAGTTAGTTGACACCTCTGGCGCACCTGGCACCGTTCTGGCACAAAACCAGTACAAAGTGACCAAGCAATGGCTGCGTTATTCTGCCCATACGGCCAGCGATGAGGTATTTGAAAAACTCACTGGCGTGAAAGGCGCATTCCGTACCCGTATTGCTTACATCGTTCAGACTAACGGCGGCAAGTTCCCGTATGAACTGCGCGTTGCTGACTACGACGGTTACAACCAGTTCGTTGTTCATCGTTCACCAGAACCTTTAATGTCACCGGCCTGGTCACCAGACGGCAGCAAACTGGCTTATGTGACCTTCGAAAGTGGCCGTTCTGCCCTGGTTGTGCAGACGCTGGCTAATAGCAATATTAGACAAATTGCCTCCTTCCCACGTCACAACGGTGCACCTGCGTTCTCTCCGGATGGCAGCAAACTGGCTTTCGCCCTGTCTAAAGACGGTAGCCTGAACCTGTACGTAATGAATCTTGGCTCTGGTCAAATCAGCCAGGTCACTAACGGTCGCAGCAACAACACCGAACCAACCTGGTTCCCGGACAGCCAGAACCTGGCGTTTACTTCGGATCAGGGCGGTCGACCACAAGTTTATAAAGTGAATATTAATGGCGGTGCGCCACAACGTCTGACCTGGGAAGGTGCTCAAAATCAGGACTCTGACGTCAGTGCAGATGGCAAGTTCCTGGTAATGGTAAGCAGCGCCAGCGGTACACAGCACATCGCTAAACAAGATCTGGCAACGGGAGCCGTTCAAACATTGACGGACACGTTCCTGGATGAAACGCCTAGCCTCGCACCAAATGGCACCATGGTTATTTACAGCTCTTCACAGGGTCTGGGTTCCGTGTTGCAGTTGGTATCGACTGATGGACGTTTCAAAGCGCGTCTTCCGGCAACTGATGGACAGGTCAAATTTCCTGCCTGGTCGCCGTATCTGTGATGCATATACAACTATGTATGGCAAAAAATTATAAAAGGATCGAATAGATGCAACTGAACAAAGTTCTGAAAGGGCTGATGCTGGCATTGCCTGTACTGGCAGTCGCTGCTTGTAGTTCTCACAAGAACGCAGACAACGACCAATCAGGTATGGGTCTGAACACCGGCGCTGGCACTGAAAACGCAAATATGTCTTCAGAAGAGCAAGCACGTCTGCAGATGCAAGAATTGCAGAAAAACAACATCGTTTACTTCGGCCTGGACAAGTACGATGTGTCTTCTGAATTCGCTCAGATGCTGGATGCACACGCAGCTTTCCTGCGTAGCAACCCATCTTACAAAGTGACCGTAGAAGGCCATGCTGACGAACGTGGTACTCCTGAGTACAACATCGCGCTGGGCGAACGTCGTGCTACTGCAGTTAAAATGTACCTGCAAGGTAAAGGCGTTTCTGCAGACCAAATCTCTATCGTTTCTTACGGTAAAGAAAAACCAGCTGTACTGGGCCATGACGAAGCGGCATACGCCAAAAACCGTCGTGCCGTACTGGTTTACTAAGAGAATAGTATGAGCAGTAACTTCAGAACTCACTTGTTGAGTCTGTCGTTACTGGTTGGCGTAGCGGTCCCATGGGCCGCTACTGCCCAAGCGCCAATCAGTAATGTCGGCTCAGGCTCGATTGAAGATCGGGTCACCTCTCTGGAGCGTATTTCTAACGCTCACAGCCAGCTATTAACTCAACTCCAGCAACAACTTTCTGATTCCCAACGTGATATGGATACTCTTCGTGGTCAAATCCAGGAGAACCAGTATCAGTTGAGTCAGCTTGCTGATCGCCAGAAGCAGATCTTTAACCAGATGGACAGCTTAAGCCAGGGTAATGCCGGAGCCGCCAGTACGGGCGCTGCTGCAGCCACAGGTGATGCGTCTGGGTCTGCTGCCGCAACGCCGGATGCGGGGGCTGCACAAGCGCCTGCAAGCACCGGTGACGTGAACAGCGATTACAATGCTGCGGTTTCACTGGCGCTGGAAAAGAAACAGTATGATGAAGCCATTGCGGCTTTTCAGAGTTTCGTCAAAAAATATCCTGATTCGACTTATCAGCCTAACGCCAACTACTGGTTAGGACAGTTGTATTACAACAAGGGTAAAAAAGACGACGCTGCGTATTATTTTGCAGTCGTGGTCAAAAACTATCCTAAGTCTCCAAAAAGTTCTGACGCAATGTTCAAGGTTGGGGTGATCATGCAGGAGAAAGGTCAGGCTGATAAAGCCAAAGCCGTCTTCGCACAGGTCGTGAAACAGTACCCAAATACCGATGCGGCAAAACAAGCTCAAAAACGTTTATCTGCAAACTAGTTCTTCATTCAGGTCTGGAAAATGTACATATCGTGCATTTTCTGGGCTTGAGTGTGTGAAACGCCATCAGTTAGCACTCTTTCTGAAAATTAAAGTTGCACTGAAAAGTTAAATAAGTAATATATGCCGCCGTTGCCCAGACAACTCCAAACGGCTAACGCTGTCAGAGATTTAGGCAATATGCAGTAGGTTTAGAGGGGCCGTTAGCTCAGTTGGTAGAGCAGTTGACTTTTAATCAATTGGTCGCTGGTTCGAATCCAGCACGGCCCACCAATCTAAACACACTGTAGTGGCTTGCACACCAACTGCAAGACATGAAGGCAGACGAAAGTATTCAGGAAGGGCCGTTAGCTCAGTTGGTAGAGCAGTTGACTTTTAATCAATTGGTCGCTGGTTCGAATCCAGCACGGCCCACCACTTTTATAGTGGAAACTGTAGTGAAGCAGTGCAGGATGAGAACCATGGGTTCGAGCCGAGCGAAGCGAGTCGACAACGCGCAAGCGTTGCCCGCAGGGCGAGGTGAAACCGAGTCAATCCAGCACGGCCCACCACTTTTAGGTGTAACCCCTGAAGATTTTGAAAGCCATTAGTAAATCAGTACCCAGCATTTAGATGGGCCGTTAGCTCAGTTGGTAGAGCAGTTGACTTTTAATCAATTGGTCGCTGGTTCGAATCCAGCACGGCCCACCACTTTTAAAGTGGATAATGTAGTGAAGCAGTGCAGGATGAGAACCATGGGTTCGAGCCGAGCGAAGCGAGACGACAACGCGCAAGCGTTGCCCGCAGGGCGAGGTGTAACCGAGTCAATCCAGCACGGCCCACCCTCTAAATTGCAGAATTCAGAAAAAAGCGCCTTTTGGCGCTTTTTTCGCATCTGACGCCCGAAACTTCCTTCCATCGCGGTCTTCGTTTTTCCTGTAATTTGCTCAAACCTCGTCTCTTTTAAGTCCAGTAAACATTTTAAGCTCTACGTCTATAATTTGGACGACTTCACTCGTGTTTTACGGTATTTTGTTTAGCATACAAAACTACTCTGCTTCATCATGAACCAGAGAGTGGCTTCCCGCCTTCAGGCATACGGCCTGACTGAATGAGATGACGAGTATGAGCGAAACATTGGATCTGAATGCGACGGTTTATCCTTTCCCCCCGAAACCCGCCGTTCTGAATGCAGATGAAAAGACTTTCTATAAAGAGAAGATCAGAAAACTGCTAAAAGAACGTGATGCCGTGATGGTGGCGCATTATTACACCGATCCTGAGATTCAGGCGCTGGCCGAGGAAACTGGCGGTATCGTCGCGGACTCTTTAGAAATGGCGCGTTTTGGCAGTCAGCATCCCGCTTCCACGCTGCTGGTAGCCGGCGTGCGCTTTATGGGCGAAACGGCCAAAATCCTCAGCCCTGAGAAAACGGTGCTGATGCCGACGCTCAATGCGGAGTGTTCGTTGGATCTCGGTTGCCCGGAGCAGGCGTTCTCAGATTTTTGCGACCAGCATCCTGACCGCACCGTGGTGGTCTACGCTAATACCTCTGCGGCGGTAAAAGCACGCGCCGACTGGGTGGTGACATCCAGCATCGCGGTTGAACTTATTGAGCATCTGGACAGTCTGGGTGAAAAAATCATTTGGGCGCCGGACCGTCATCTCGGAAATTACGTGCGTAAACAGACGGGTGCCGACGTGTTGTGCTGGCAGGGGGCCTGTATCGTCCATGACGAGTTCAAAACACAGGCCCTGACCCGAATGAAAGGTTTGTACCCGAATGCCGCTGTGCTGGTGCATCCGGAGTCCCCACAGGCGATCGTAGACATGGCTGACGCCGTCGGTTCTACAAGCCAGCTGATTCAGGCGGCCAGAACCTTGCCAAACAAGCAGCTGATTGTGGCGACCGATCGTGGAATTTTCTACAAAATGCAGCAAGCATGCCCGGACAAAGAATTGTTCGAAGCCCCGACGGCGGGCGAGGGCGCAAGCTGCCGCACCTGTGCGCATTGTCCGTGGATGGCGATGAATGGCCTGAAAGCCATTGCAGACGGGCTTGAGTCCGGCGGTGCACAACATGCTATAGAAGTAGATGAAGCGCTGCGGGTGAAATCGCTGATACCCCTGAACCGTATGCTGGCGTTTGCGGCGGAACTGAAATTACGCCCTCAGACGAAAGCGCTCTAAGCCACAGCTTTGTAACTGTCGAAAAGGAAATGTGCAATGATGGATTTTTTAAGTACCAGCAATATCCTGGTGCATATTCCGCTGGGAAAAGGCGGATATGACCTGTCATGGATCGAAGCTGTCGGTACACTCTTTGGCTTATTGTGCATCTGGTATGCCAGTAAAGAGAAACTGATCAACTACCCGTTTGGCCTTATTAACGTCACGCTGTTTGCGATCATCTTCTTCCAGATCCAGCTTTACGCAAGCCTCTTGCTTCAGGTGTTTTTCTTCGGTGCCAATATTTACGGCTGGTATGCCTGGAGCCGTAAGACGGCAGATCAACAGGCAGAGCTGCAAATTCGCTGGCTGCCACGTGGAAAGGCGGTGGTGTGGGGCGTGGTTTGCCTCGCGGGTATTTTACTGATGACGTTCAACATTGACCGTGTATTTGCTGCGCTCACGTTGCTGGCCGTCAATCTGATGCAGGCGTTAGGGCTGAATGTTCAGATGCCGGAATTGCAGCCGGATGCTTTCCCGTTCTGGGATTCTTCCATGATGGTGCTGTCAATTGTCGCGATGTTGTTGATGACCCGAAAATACGTCGAGAACTGGCTGCTGTGGGTGGTCATCGACGTGATAAGCGTGGCGATATTCGCCTATCAGGGCGTGTATGCCATGGCGCTTGAATATGTGCTGCTCACACTGATTGCGCTGAACGGTTCATGGTTGTGGATCAAAAGCGCGAAGCAAAACGGTTCACTGCCGCTGCAAACGGCCTGAGTTCCTTGCATTAGCAAAACGCCTCCGGACGGAGGCGTTTTGCTTTATGAAACAACTGACAGTCAGTGATGATGTGCGTGGCTATGACCGTGATGATCGTGTCCCGCGCTGGCGGCAGGCACTTCGTTGATCACGCAATCTGGCGTTTCGCATGTACCGTACTCCATCTGTATCGTTGCATGGCCAATGCGACATTTTTCCAGTAAGTGATGCTGAATACGGTCAAGCAGTGCGTCGTGGTCATGTGGCGGAACGACCTGAACATGCAACGTCATCAGCCGTTGCTCGCCAATCTGCCAGACGTGAACGTGATGCACATTGCGCACTTCGGGAATGCTTTGCGACAGGTCCCTGCGCAGTTGCTCGATATCGATTTCCTCCGGCGTCCCTTCCAGTAACTCATGGAAACTCTCGCGCAGTAACCGCCACGCATTACTCAGCACTAAACAAGACACCAGCACAGACAGAATCGGGTCGATCGGCGTCCAGCCGGTATACATGATGATGAGCGCTGCACCGACCGCACCAATCGACCCGAGCAAATCTCCCAGTACGTGCAGCGCGGCAGCACGCACATTGATATTGGCTTTTTCTTCACCCTGATGCAGAAGCCAGAATGCCAAAATATTGGCAAAAAGCCCGGCAATGGCGATCACTAACATCGTGGTGCCCATCACAGGTTGCGGATTGAAGAAACGGGCAATCGCCTCCCAGACAATCAGCACGACAATCACCAGCAGCGCCGCCGCGTTCACGAAAGCCGCCATGGTGGTCAGGCGCAGATAACCAAAGGTATGTCGCGAGTTAGGCTTACGTTTCGCGAAACGTACCGCCAACAGCGCTACAAGCAGTGCAGCGGCGTCGGTCAGCATGTGTCCCGCGTCGGCCAGCAGCGCCAGTGAGCCGGAAATTAAACCGCCGATCACTTCCGCCACCATAAAGGTGACGGTGATTAAAAACGCCAGCAACAGACGGCGGCTGTTTTTATCCTGAGGTAAAAAAGAAGACATAGTTGTATTCACAAAGATGATGAATAGAGGGGATTACAATAACGTAATCTTGAGGTGTTGCAAGAAGGGGAAAGGGCAAAAAAAGAGGAACCGAAGTTCCTCTGTTCAGCATTGCCGGGGCGGGAATTAGTTACCCGTGGCTTTAGACTGGTTAGTGCCTGGGACCTGATCCGGACAACGGCCGTCCTTACACATGGCTTTTTTATGGTCGACTGTTTTCTTACTCATGTTGTGAGTTTTGTCAGTCGTTTTGTGCGTTTTTTTATGGACTTCATCAACGGGTTTATTGGTTTCGTTGATTTTGCTGTTATCGACACCTTTAGGTGCGATTTTCTGAATTGAACCCGGGCTGTCTGACTGATTTGCTGCGCCGTTATTTGAACCAGCGTCTGTGCCTTCTGCAAGCGCGGCACCTGAAGTCAGGGCCAGAGCTGCGGTAAAAAATGCGATTGCGAACTTATTCATATTGTCATCTCCATTATTCCAGAAGGATCCGTCGTCGTTTTTTGTGAACTCTTAAAGCCTAGCTAATGAATTCATGTCCTGAATCAAAATGAGACTATTCGTAAGTGTAAAAGTAGATTTACACCGTCACCCAATACGGCTAGATTGAACGCGGTCAGCGTTTCGCTTCGTCTCTTATGAATACCCGAATGGAACAGTTATGAATTATCAAAACGACGATTTACGTATTAAAGAAATTAAGGAACTTTTGCCACCTGTCGCCTTGCTGGAAAAATTTCCTGCGACAGATAAAGCGGCGAAAACAGTCTCTCAGGCACGCAATGCCATTCATAAGATTCTGAAAGGAAACGATGATCGTCTTCTGGTAGTGATCGGTCCCTGTTCCATCAATGATCCCAAAGCTGCCAAAGAATACGCCGCCCGCCTGATGAAAATGCGTGAAGAACTGCAGGGCGAGCTGGAAGTCGTGATGCGTGTGTACTTCGAAAAACCGCGCACGACCGTCGGCTGGAAAGGCCTGATTAACGACCCGCATATGAACAACAGTTACCAGATTAATGATGGTTTGCGCATAGCACGCAAATTGTTACTGGATATTAATGATACCGGCCTGCCTGCGGCGGGTGAGTTCCTGGACATGATCACCCCGCAATATCTGGCCGATCTGATGAGCTGGGGCGCAATTGGCGCGCGTACCACCGAGTCTCAGGTTCACCGCGAGCTGTCCTCCGGGTTGTCCTGTCCGGTTGGTTTCAAAAATGGCACCGACGGCACCATTAAAGTGGCGATCGATGCGATCAACGCCGCGGGCGCACCGCACTGCTTCCTGTCGGTCACCAAATGGGGTCACTCCGCCATTGTGAATACCAGCGGAAATAACGACTGCCATATCATTCTGCGCGGCGGCAAAAAACCAAACTACAGCGCGCAGGATGTGCAGGAAGTGAAAGAAGGCCTGAAAAAAGGCGGTCTTCCGGCGCGTATCATGATCGATTTCAGCCATGCCAACAGCAGCAAACAGTTCAAAAAGCAGATGGAAGTCTGTGAAGATGTTTGTGCGCAGGTCGCTGGCGGCGAGCAGGCTGTCATGGGCGTGATGGTCGAAAGCCACCTGGTAGAAGGTAATCAGAATCTCGACAGCGGCGAGCCGCTGGTTTACGGCCAGAGCGTAACGGATGCCTGCATCGGCTGGGAAGATACCGAAGTGCTGCTGCGCAGCCTGGCTGACGCGGTAAAAGCGCGCCGCGGTTAATTCCACTCTCTGAATTGCCTTTACAAGCCCCGTCAGTCTTGCGGGGCTTTTTATTATCAGAAAGCGCCTTACAGCTCGCAGCGCATATCCATGCAACGCAAATCAGCCTTCGCCATCTCAGAGCGGTACAGACTCTCTTTCACCAGACTGAACCCGTTCTTCTTATAGAATTCAAAAGCATTGGGCGTGGAAGCCAGCGTCAGCGCTCTGAACCCCCTGGCTTTCGCCTCGGCTTTTATGGCCTCAAGGATTTGCGTGGCGAGGCCTTTCCCTTCGAATTCCGGCAACGTAAAAATCGCTTCAACACTGCCATTTTTCAGATCGAGAAAACCGGTTGCCACGGGCGTATCTTGCCCGTGCGCGTGCGCGACGAAAAACGGGTTTTCCTCAATCGCTTTGCGGTAGCCGGGAGGCATCTGATCCGGCGTCCACGCCATGACAACCCCGGCATCATAAGTATTGTGACATCCGTGGCGGATAGCCCGGTTACGGATGTCCCACAGTGTTTCTGCTTCATCGGGTGAGGCGAGTCTGACGGGCATAGGTTTTCTCCTGCGGGTGCACAGACAAAAAAGGCACGCTTTCGCGTGCCTCTGTCAGTTTTTCTGCGTGACGCAGAAAACGCGAAATTACTTCGCTTTACCCTGGTTTGCCACGGCCGCTGCTTTCGCTGCGATTTCGTCGGCATTGCCCAGATAGTAATGTTTAACAGGTTTGAAGTTTTCGTCGAATTCGTAAACCAGTGGAACACCAGTAGGGATGTTCAGTTCCAGAATTTCGTCTTCACCCAGATCATCCAGGTATTTCACCAGAGCACGCAGGGAGTTACCGTGTGCTGCGATGATCACGCGCTCGCCGCTTTCGATGCGTGGTTTGATCACTTCAGTCCAGTAAGGGATCACGCGTTCGATGGTCAGCGCCAGGCTTTCAGTGGTCGGCAGCTCTTCCGGTTTCAGTTTTGCGTAACGCGGATCGTGGCCTGGGAAACGCTCGTCGCTTTTTTCCAGTTCTGGTGGTGTCACGGCAAAGCCACGACGCCATTGTTTAACTTGCTCGTCACCGTATTTTTTCGCGGTTTCAGCTTTATCCAGACCCTGCAACGCACCGTAGTGACGTTCGTTCAGTTTCCAGGATTTCTCAACCGGCAGCCATGGCTGATCCAGTTCGTCCAAAACGCTCCACAGGGTATGGATGGCACGTTTCAGCACAGAGGTGTAGGCGAAGTCAAAGTGGAAGCCTTCGTCTTTCAGCAGTTGACCGGCCGCTTTTGCTTCGGTACGGCCCTTCTCGGACAGTTCAACATCATGCCAGCCGGTAAAACGGTTTTCTTTGTTCCACTCACTTTCACCGTGTCTTACCAGTACCAGTTTGGTTACAGCCATAGCTAAACTCCTCAGTTAACTGAATTTTCAATGATAACAATTATCATTATAGGGTCTTGGTATCCTCATCGGCAATCTGTATGTACGCTGATTGGCGGTGTGTCATACCGTTTGAGGTTAAACATAACGAATTTGCTGCGGGGATGTAAAACAAAACGCGCAGACGGTTGCCCGAACCGCGCATTTTGTCTAAAAGTGCAGCGTAATTAGCTGGCTTTTTTGAGGCAGGTACTCATGAACGTTTTACGCGCGTCGCCTTTCAGGTCTTGCTTCGCCGCATCGGCATTACAGGTTTTCATCTTCTTCTGCTGAGGATTCATTTTATCGTCAGTTTTAGCCTCTGCTTTCAGGCAATTACTCATGAATTTTTTGCGGTCTTCACCCTTGAGTGACTGCGTGGTGGCCTGCGAATTACAATCTGTCATCTTTTGACGTTGCGCAGTCTGTGCCGCAGAAGGGGTTTTGACCGGGTCGGCCGCCAGAGCTGAACCGGCGGTGCACAAGGTAGCCAGCAGGGTGAATAAAACAGGTAAGCGCATAACGAACTCCTTAATGAACGTCCTTTTCGCAGGACACCCCTTAAGCGTAGATGCGGCGGAAGTCTTTAGCTGAAAATGTGCTGATGCAGATGCGGGATGAGTCACAAAAAGGACAGGATCGGGCGATCCTGTCCCTGGGATTTACAGCGCGAAGAATTGATAAGTCGTGGCCGACTTATAGGTCTGCCCCGGTTTTATCCAGCAACTTGGCTGCGGCCAGGTGGCGTGGTTGGGGCTGTCTGGCAGGAATTCACTTTCAAGCGCCACACCGCTGTAGCTGGCATATTCACCGCCGCTGCGGTTTGGCGTTCCGCCAAGGAAGTTGCCGCTGTAGAGCTGCAATGCCGGGGCTGAGGTGAAAACGCTCATCTGAACTTTACCGTCAGCGGACCATAAATGCGCCGCCGGGAATTCACCGGAATTGCAGGTACGGTTAAGCAAATACGCATGATCGTAGCCTTTCACTCGTTGCTGATCGCGGTCGCTGAGGAAATCTTTCGCCAGTGTTTTCGGTGCATTGAAGTTCATGCCAGTGTTTTCCACCGTCGTCGGGTCAGCACAGGGAATGCCGTCGCTGTCGACCGGCAGGAAACGATCGGCAAACAGCTGTAACTTGTGCTGGCGCGCATCGGTGCCTTCGCCATCAAGGTTGAAATAGGCATGATTGGTCAGATTGACCGGACACAGTTTATCCACGGTGGCTTCGTAGCGGATTTCCAGACGGTTATCGTCGGTCAGCTGATAATGCACCGTGGCGGTCATATTCCCAGGGAACCCCTGATCGCCGTCGGCGGAAAACAGCTGGAAACTGATTTTTTGTGCGGTCCGGGACAGGATCTTCCAGCGGCGCGCATGAAAACCTTCCGGCCCGCCGTGCAGCTGATGAACGCCCTGGTTGGCGACCACCAGATGCGGTTTACCGTCGATCTCAAACTGAGAACGGGCGATGCGGTTGGCATAACGTCCCACGGTCGCGCCAAGGTATGCGCTCTGGTTCATGTAGTCGTGTGGCGACTCACAGCCGAGCAACAGTTCTCGTGTGGAACCGTCCGCCAGTGGCAGCGTGAAAGAAAGCCAGGTTGCGCCCCAGTCCATGAATGTGGCGGTGGCACCCGCCGCATTCTGTAGCGTTACCTGTTCAAACGGCTGGCCATCTGGGGCCAGCTGTGTGTTTTCAGGTTTTAACATACGCCTGCTCCTTGTGAAGCGGTGCAGACGTAGAAGGTTTCTTTCAGGCCGCTGTGCGCCTGATATTGCTGTTCAACCGCGTAACGGACTTTTTCCACCATGTCTTCCGGCACCAGCGCCACGATGCAGCCACCGAAGCCGCCGCCGGTCATGCGCACACCGCCTTTATCGCCGATCACTTCTTTGACGATGTCCACCAGCTTGTCGATTTGCGGTACGGTGATTTCGAAATCATCGCGCATGGAGGCGTGAGATTCCGCCATCAGTTCGCCCATACGTTTCAGGTCACCGCTGGCCAGTGCGTCAGCCGCTGCCAGCGTGCGGTCGTTTTCAGTGATAACGTGACGCGCACGGCGGGCCACCACCGGATCCAGCTCGTCCTGAATGGAGAAGAACAGGGCAGGGTCTACGTCACGCAGCGCTTTCACGCCGAAGAAGCGGGCCGCCACTTCGCACTGTTCGCGACGGGCGTTGTATTCGCTGTCCACCAGGCCGCGTTTCACGTTGGAGTTGATGATGACGACGGCTGCATTTTTCGGCATAGACACCGCGCGGGTTTCCAGCGAGCGACAGTCAATCAGCAGGGAGTGATTTTCCTTGCCGAGGGCGGAAATCAGCTGATCCATGATGCCGCAGTTACAGCCGACAAACTGGTTCTCCGCTTCCTGGCCGTTCAGCGCCAGCGCCACGCCGTCCAGCGGCAGGTCGTACAAGGATTTCAGCGCCTGACCCACCGCCACTTCCAGAGATGCCGATGAACTCAGGCCCGCGCCCTGTGGCACGTTGCCGCTGATCACCATGTCTGCGCCTGAGAAATCTTTATTACGCAGCATCAGATGTTTCACCACGCCGCGCACGTAGTTGGCCCACGGGTGCGTGTCGGAGTGCAGAATAGGTTCGTCGAGAGAGAAGCTGTCTTCCTCATTGTCATAATCGGCGGCGATCACGCGGATCGTGCGGTCATTACGCTGCGCGCAGGCGATCACTGTTTCATAGTCGATGGCACACGGCAGCACGAAGCCATCGTTGTAGTCGGTATGTTCGCCAATCAGATTCACGCGGCCCGGCGCCTTGATGGTGATGGTCGCAGGGTAGCCGAATTTATCAGCAAAGATTTCAAGGGTTTTAGTTTTCAGATTCATTGTTTTTCTCCGGCCTCACGATAATGGACATCACTCACCGCCCGCAGACGTTCAGCGGCTTGTTCCGCCGTCAGGTCGCGTTGGGTTTCAGCCAGCATTTCGTAGCCGACCATGAATTTGCGTACCGTGGCTGAACGCAGCAACGGCGGATAGAAGTGGGCATGTAACTGCCAGTGCTGGTGGTCGCCTTCGGTAAACGGCGCGCCATGCCAGCCCATTGAATACGGGAAAGAGCACTGGAACAGATTGTCGTAGCGGCTGGTCAGTTTTTTCAGGGCCAGGGCTAAATCACTGCGCTGTGCTTCGGTTAAATCAGTGATGCGCAGGATGTGCGCTTTCGGCAGCAGCAGTGTCTCGAATGGCCACGCCGCCCAGTAAGGCACCACCGCCAGCCAGTGTTCGGTTTCCACCACCGTACGGCTGCCGTCGGCCAGTTCGCGCTGAGCATAATCGACCAGCATCGGCGAACCCTGTTGTTCGAGATAGGCACGTTGCAGGCGGTCTTCACGTTCAGCTTCGTTTGGCAGGAAACTGTTGGCCCAGATCTGGCCGTGCGGATGCGGGTTGGAGCAGCCCATTGCCGCGCCTTTGTTCTCGAAAACTTGCACCCACGGGTAGGATTTACCCAGATCAGCGCTCTGTTCCTGCCAGGTTTTCACCACATCGGTCAGCGCTTCTACGGAAAGTTGCGGAAGCGTTTTGCTGTGATCGGGTGAAAAGCAAATCACCCGGCTGGTGCCGCGCGCACTTTCCAGACGCATCAGCGGATCGGTACTTTCCGGCGCAAACGGTGTGTCTGGCATCAGTGCAGCAAAATCGTTGGTGAACACATGGGTGCTGGTGTACTGAGGATTCACATCACCGGTGACGCGGGTATTCCCCGGACACAGGAAGCAGTCAGGATCGTGCGCCGGCAGAACCTCATCCGAAACGGCTTCCTGCTGCCCTTGCCACGGGCGCTTGGCGCGGTGCGGGCTGACTAAAATCCACTGATCGGTCAGCGGATTGTAGCGACGATGTGGGTGATCAATTGGGTTAAACGTGGTCATAAAGATTCCTTAGTCCGCCTTAGTCTGGGTAACCTTGCGGGTTTTTCGACTGCCACAGCCAGGTGTCATTCGCCATATCTTCCAGCGTACGGGTGACTTTCCAGTTGAGCTCTTTTTCGGCTTTGGCCGGGTCTGCCCAGTAGGCCGGTAAGTCGCCGTCACGGCGTGGTGCAAAGGTGTATTTCACCGGTTTGCCGCAGGCTTTGCTGAAGGCGTTGATCACTTCCAGCACGCTTTGGCCGAAACCCGCGCCGAGGTTGTAAATGTGAACGCCGGATTTATTGTGCAGGGTTTTCATCGCCGCCAGATGGCCGTCAGCCAGATCGACAACGTGGATGTAATCACGCACGCCGGTACCGTCTTTGGTCGGATAATCATTGCCAAATACGGCAACGGACTCACGGCGCCCGACAGCCACCTGCGCGATAAACGGCATCAGGTTATTCGGCACGCCCTGCGGATCTTCACCCATCAGGCCTGACGGATGTGCGCCGACCGGGTTGAAATAGCGCAGCAGCGTCATGCTCCACTCCGGCTCAGCGCGCTGAACGTCTTCCAGAATTTGCTCGACCATCAGTTTGCTGCGGCCATAAGGGCTGGAAGGGTTACCGGTCGGGAAGTCCTCAACGTAAGGTGTTTTTGGCTGATCGCCATACACGGTCGCCGAGGAGCTGAAAATCAGGTTTTTGACGCCCGCATCGCGCATGGCTTCAAGAAGGACCAGCGTACCGGTGACGTTATTGTCGTAATACGCCAGCGGTTTGGCGACGGATTCGCCCACGGCTTTCCAGCCTGCGAAGTGAATCACCGAATGAATCTGGTGTTCGCTGAAAATTTTATCGAGGATCGCGCGGTCACGGATATCGCCTTCGTAGAACAGCGGCGTTTTGCCGGTGAGCGTGTTGATACGTTCAAGCACGCTGACTTTACTGTTGTGAAGGTTGTCCAGAATGACGGGTGTGTAACCCGCTTCAATCAACTGCACGCAAGTATGACTGCCGATGTAACCGCTACCACCTGTGACTAAGACGTACATAATCGCTCCCCGATGAGTATCAATGTTGCAACGATATCACGCTGCTTGGCTGAAAAAGGTGATCCATCCCCAATAAAATGGAATCGCTTACACAAACAGTTTATCACCTTTCCACGGCGCTAAACAGGTGATACCGGCGATATCGAAAGCGGAGTGTAAATCATCTCGCCCCACAACAGGCGGCTTGTGTAATCGATTACACTGATTGCTCAGCAGGGTTTGAAAACAGTTTCAGGGGAGAAAAAAGCAGGATGTCGTCAGAAAAGCGGCCTTCCGCAGCAGGAAGGCCGTGAGGGATTACAGCTGTTCTGTCTGATACCGGTAAATATCGCCGTCAGGAATAAAACTCAGGCGGTGAGTAATGCACTCAGGCGCATCTTCAGCGTGATGCGAAACAAACAGCAACTGGGTGTCACCTTCGCCAATCAGAATATCCACAAAGCGCCGCACCAGCTGACGGTTGATCGGATCCAGACCCTGTAACGGTTCATCGAGGATCAGCAGCGCAGGGTGTTTCACCAGCGCGCGGGCAATCAGGGCCAGCCGCTGTTGCCCCCATGACAAACTGTGAAACGGCGTATCTCCGGCGCTGCCGCCGAGGCCGAGGAGAGTCAGCCACTGCGCGGTGAGCAGGCGCTGCCGGTCGGAAACGGCCTGATAAATCCCGATGGAATCGAAGAAACCCGACGTAATGACGTTGCGCACGCTGGTGCTGACACGGTAGTCGAGATGCAGGCTGCTGCTGACGTAACCGATATGGCGTTTGATGTCCCAGATGGTTTCACCGCTGCCACGACGGCGGCCAAAAAGCGTCAGATCGTTGCTGTAGCCCTGCGCGTGATCGCCGGTAATCAGGCTGAGCAGGGTGGATTTACCCGCTCCGTTTTGCCCGGTGATTTGCCAGTGCTGACCGGGGTCAACCTGCCAGCTCAGGTGATGCAGGATAGGTTTATCGTCGTATTGCACCACACCGTCGCGCAAAACGATCAGCGGGCAGTCTGCCGGCGGGCTCACACGCATCGTCGGGTCTTCGGCTTCCGGTACCGCCATGCCGCTCAGGCTTTCACTGTGCGCCAGCTGCGCCACCAGGGCATCGGCCATCACCTGTTCACGCGGGCCGAATGACGCCAGCGTGCAATCGGCCAGCACGCCGACGTGTTGAACGAACGGCGGAATATCGTCAAAGCGGTTCAGCACCAGCACCATGGTCTGCCCGTGTTCTGCCAGCGTGGCGAGCAACTGCGCCAGCTGGGCGCGGGCGTTGACGTCCAGACCGTCGAAGGGTTCGTCGAGCACCAGCAAATCGGGTTGTTGCATCAACACCTGACACAGCAGTGTTTTGCGGGTTTCGCCGGTAGAAAGGTATTTGAAGCGGCGATCGAGGAGTTTCTCAATGCCAAATTGGGCGGCGAGGGCGGCACAGCGCGCCGGATCTTTCATCTCTTCCTGAATGATGTCAGCGGTGGTGCGGCCGGTATCGTCCTCGCCTTCGCTGAGCAAATCGGTGTTGTTGCGCTGCCATTCATCGGCCACCAGTTTTTGCAGCTGCTCGAAAGAAAGCCTGACGATATGCGCAAAACTGGTCTCGCGCGTGCCTTTGAGAAGCGTCAAGTCACCGGCAAGCGCACGCGCCAGCGCGGATTTTCCGCTGCCGTTGGAGCCAACGAAGGCCCAGGTGTCACTCTGCTGCAGGGTCAGATCGGAAAGTGTGAGGGTTCGGGTATCGCTCAGGCGGAAAATACCTTGCGAGATGTGCAACGACGGCATGATTTATCCCTTTTTATGCAGGCATGTTATGTAAGAAGGGATAAGCGCTGCCGCCGTGCAAGTCAATTGACAATTCTGCAAAGTGTTAACGCTGATTCTGCAAGGATATGATTAACAGAGCATTTTTAGCACAGCGTGGCAAGAATCACTTTATCGTCATCAAACTGAGCAAACACAGACTGACCGGTCGCCAGCCGCAGACTGTCGGTATCCTGGTTCGGCACGGTGGCGCACAACGTCTCGCCGCCGGTGAGTTTCAGCAGCACCTCGCTGTTCAGTTCGCCGCGCTGAATATGGGTCACTTCGCCCGGTAATGCGTTATGCGGATTTTCTGCGCTGAGCCCGAGGGTGATCCACGGCGCTTTGATCAGCACCAGCACTTCTTTGCCGGGCGTCAGCGCCAGCCGGTCAGCACTTTGTTCGGTGATGGCGGCGCGGATCCGGGTTTCGCCATCAGCCAGCACCACATCAATATGCTGCTGTACCGTTTCGTGGCTGCGTTCCACCACGTTGCCGAAGAACTGATTGCGCGCGCTGGTCTGCAGGGAGAAGCGCGAAATGGCGGCCAGCAGGCTGTCGAGGGGCAGGGAATCTTCTTTCAGCACATCAAAAGCTTTTTGCTGGATCTGCGCCAGCAGTTCGTACAGCTGGATCAGCCGCTCACCGTAAGGCGTGAGGATCGCGCCACCGCCGCCTTTACCGCCGGTACTGCGCTCGACCAGGGTATCATCGGCCAGCTGGTTCATCTCGTTGATGGCGTCCCACGCGCTTTTATAACTGATACCCGCCAGCTTCGCGCCCTGGCTGATTGAACCGGTATGGCGTATCTGGCGCAGTAATTCCATACGACGCGGGTCAGCGAACAACCGCTCCCGCAGCTTGAGGGTTAACAGGATTTCAGCTTGCATGTCAGCTTCCTTAATGGACGAAGGGGCATTGTCGCCGTTAAACCGGTCTGCAGGCAAGTTGGCGAAATGCTAAAGTAATTGCAGCCCCGTGCTGTTATTATCCGTCACAGTCTGTAATTCAGTTTATGAACATCGCCGTGTTGTGCGATTCAGCCAGTCAAGTGAGGCTATCATGTTAGAATTAATCGAAAGTTTGGTATTCGCTGCCATCATGGTGCCGATCTTCATCGCGGTGATCCTGGGCCTGATCTGGGGACTGGGCGAAGTTTTCAACATCATTTCGGTCGTCGGCCACTCTAAAGAGTCCCGCAATAAGCCTCATTACTGATACCCGCAGTATTGATTCGAATAACCCGGCCCCTGTGCCGGGTTTTCTTTTTTCTAAGCCCAGTTGAAAAGACAACCCTTTGAAAACTCTTCAGCGAAGCCAGATCAACAAACATCAAGTTCCTGCCATTTCCGCCGATAAATCAGATGACACTCCTTTTTCCTGCGCTATATTGTTGCGTACATAACGCATCTTCAAAAGCATGAATAACCCATAACAGGCGAGGAAAAATGATGAAAACTTCTTGGGCGAAATTATTGACGGCGACCGTGCTGGTGGCAGGTCTGAACGTTCAGGCGCAGGCCGCAGAGAAAATCACGGTGTTTGCCGCCGCGTCGCTGACTAACGCCCTGCAGGATATCGCCACGCAGTATCAGAAAGAAAAAGGCGTGCAGGTGGTGTCTTCTTTCGCATCGTCATCCACTCTGGCACGCCAGATTGAGCAGGGTGCACCGGCCGATCTGTTCATTTCTGCCGATCAGCAATGGATGGATTACGCCATCGGCAAGCAACAAATTGTCGATAACACCCGTTATACTCTGCTCGGCAATGAGCTGGTGCTGATCTCGGCTAAAACCAGCAAAATCGATAAAGTCGATATCTCTGAAAAAACAGAATGGCTGAAACTGATTGGCGACAGCCGCTTAGCCGTGGGCGATCCGGATCACGTCCCGGCGGGCATTTATGCGAAAGAGGCGCTGCAAAAACTGGGTGCCTGGACCACGCTGGAACCGAAACTGGCGCGCGCCAGCGACGTGCGTGCCGCGATGGCGCTGGTAGAGCGTGAAGAAGCGCCGCTGGGTATCGTGTACGGCTCTGATGCCATCGCCAGCAAAAAAGTGAAGGTTGTCGGTATCTTCCCGGCTGCAAGCCATAAGCCGGTTGAATATCCGATGGCTATTGTTAAAGGCCATGAAAATCCAACGGTCAGCGCGTTTTACGATTACCTGAAAACGCCTGCTGCCGCTGAGATCTTCACCCATTATGGATTTACGCCACGCAAATGATGTTGAGTGAATATGAGTGGCAGGCGGTATTTCTCAGTCTGAAAGTATCGAGCCTGTCCGTAGTTTGCAGTCTGCCACTTGGTATTCTGATGGCGTGGATTTTGGTCCGCTGCCGTTTTCCCGGCAAATCCCTGCTCGACAGCATTATCCATCTGCCACTGGTGTTACCGCCGGTGGTGATTGGCTATTTGCTGCTGGTGGTGATGGGAAGGCGCGGCGTGGTGGGCGAGTGGTTGTACGCGTGGTTCGGATTCAGCTTCAGCTTCAGCTGGCACGGCGCGGTACTGGCTTCTGCCGTCGTTGCCTTTCCGCTGATGGTGCGCGCCATTCGCCAGTCGCTGGAAGCCGTTGACCCCAAGCTGGAACTCGCCGCGCGGACGCTCGGCGCCTCGCCGTGGCGGGTGTTTTTCACCATCACCCTGCCGCTGTCCGTTCCTGGCGTGATCGTCGGCGTGGTGCTGGCATTTGCCCGCTCGCTGGGAGAATTTGGCGCAACCATTACCTTCGTCTCCAACATCCCTGGTGAAACCCGCACCATTCCGCTCGCGATGTACACCCTGATTGAAACCCCCGGCGCAGAGGGCGCCGCTGCGCGGCTTTGCGTGCTGGCTATCCTGCTGTCACTGGCGGCATTACTGATTTCTGACTGGCTGGCAAAGCGCAGCCGAACGCGGCTGGGAGGCTGACATGCTGGAACTGGATTTCAGTCAGCAACTGGGTGATCTGAATTTACAGGTCACACAAACCTTACCGGCGCAGGGCATTACTGCCATTTTCGGGTTATCCGGCGCAGGGAAAACGTCGCTTATCAATGCCATCGGCGGGCTGACAAAAACCGACAGCGGCCATATTTCCCTGAATGGCCGTCTGCTGTCAGATGCGCAGGGCAAGATTTTTCTGCCGCCGGAAAAGCGGCGTGTCGGTTATGTGTTTCAGGATGCGCGGCTGTTCCCGCACTATCGGGTGAAGGGAAATCTGCAATACGGCATGGCGGCATCGATGCGCGGCCAGTTCGACAGTATTGTCCGTTTGCTGGGCATTGAAGCTTTGCTCGACCGTTTTCCGCTCACACTTTCCGGCGGAGAAAAGCAGCGCGTCGCCATTGGCCGTGCGTTACTCACCGCACCGGAAATTTTGCTGATGGATGAACCGCTGGCAGCGCTGGATCTTCCGCGTAAACGCGAACTCATGCCTTATCTCGAACGGCTGGCGCAGGAAGTCAGTATTCCGATTTTATACGTGACGCACAGCCTGGATGAAATTCTGCGGCTGGCGGAAAAAGTCCTGGTACTGGATGCCGGTAAAGTATTGGCGATGGGCACTCTGGAAGAGGTCTGGGCGAGCAACGTGATGCGCCCGTGGCTGCCGAAGGAAGAACAAAGCAGCGTGCTGAACGTCAGCGTGCTGGAGCACCATCCGCGTTACGAAATGACCGCGCTGGCGATCGGCGATCAGCGTTTGTGGATAAGCAAAGTGGACGAAGAACCGGGCACGCCGTTGCGGGTGCGGGTCAATGCCACCGACGTTTCGCTGGTGCTGCAACCGACCGCCAATAACAGCAGCATTCGCAACGTACTGCCCGCGCAGGTGCTGGAATGTCTTGAGGTCGGCAATCAGGTGGAAGTGAAACTGGCGATGGCCGGCCACGTCATCTGGGCGCGTATCACGCCGTGGGCGCGGGACGAGCTGATGATCCGCGCAGGCCAGTGGCTGTATGCGCAGATTAAAAGCGTGTCGGTCAACCGTTAACCTTTTGGCGTATTGAAGTTTTCATACAGGCTCAGAACCTGCTCGGCGAAATCGTCGTCAATAATATAGAAATAGCATTCCGGTACGTTCAGCACGCGCGCGAAATGGCACAAGGTGTCGAAGTTCGGGCTGTACGTCCCGCTCTCATACTGCGATACCCGCGAACGTGCGGTGCTTTCATCAATGCCTCCTAACACACCCAGTTTCTCCTGCGTGAGTTTGGCTTTTTTCCGTGCTGATTTCAGTCTGTGCGGGATCATAGTAAATAACCATATAAACTGTATTGACGTTATGTTAAGCATCCCTTAACATATTGTTGTTTAGAGTTACTGAACGACGTAACGAGAAAGTGTAGACCACATTTCAACGGCTGAACCTACAACAAAAGGAAGAACGATGAAAAAGGAAAGTGACTGGCATCCGGCGGATATCATTGCCGGATTGCGTAAACGGAAAACGTCGCTGGCCGCGGTATCCCGCGAAGCCGGATTAGGGTCTTCGACGCTGGCAAATGCACTGGCGCGCCCCTGGGCGAAAGGCGAAATGATCATTGCGAAAGCGCTGGGGGTGCCCCCGGCGACTATCTGGCCAAGCCGCTATTTCGATGAAGATCACCAGTTAATTCAGCGCCGCGTCCGGCCTGAAAAGCATAAGACGGAATGCTGATGTTCCGCCCGGCATGACATAAAAAAAGCCTTCCTCGTGGCGGAGGAAGGCTTTAACGGTGTCTATGTCGACAGATGTGAACGCGGGATCAGTTCAGGACTTTACTGCGGATAACTTCCGCGATGCCCGGCGTTTCGTGGTCGCCAATTACCAGCGCGGCTCGCTCTTTAATGGCATCGACCGCATTGCCCATCGCGACGCCCAGCCCGACATTTTCCAGCATGCTGAGATCGTTAAAGTTATCCCCGAAAGCCACCACATCCTGCATGCTCATGCCCTGAGATTCGACCCACTCCTGCAAACGACGGCCTTTGCTGTTCCCGCCTTTAGCGACGTCCACCTGATCGTGCCATGACCACTCGCAGGCCAGGCCCAGTTCATTTTCTGCCTGAGCGGCAAAAGTGTGCAGCGCATCCAGATCCTGATGTGAGGTGGCGAATTTCCACACGGACTGCGCTTCATCGGCCGCTTCCCGCAGGCTGTTGACGTGAACGATGTTCGGACGCTGGCCTTCCGGCAGCGTTTCACCCCAGGCGATGGAACGGCTGACGTGGCCGCTCGGTTGCTGATAAAGCATGGCATCATCCACATACAGCAGGCCATGAATGCCGTGATATTCCAGCAGGTCGACCACTTTTTTGGCTTTCACTTTATCCATCGGATCGGAGGTCAGAACCTTACGTGCCTGATAATCATACAGATAGGTGCCGTTACAGCAGATAGCCGGTGTATCCAGCTGTAAGGCCTGGTAAAACGGATGGATCGCGACGTGATGGCGTCCGGTGACGATGACCACTTTGATTCCCTGTGCGCGGGCGTCGGCCAGCGCAGACAAAGATTCCGGCAGAATACGTTTTTGACGGTCGAGCAACGTACCGTCGAGATCAAGTGCGATGATGCGATAAGTCATGGGCAGTCCATCATAGAGTGAGAGGATCGAAGAAATTATCATCATGTTACCGTGTTAAGCCTGCTAATTAAACCTGCAAACCCGCCATACTTGTGCAGTGAATGCCCTGCCGGACGGCCAACAGATTTAGGGCATGGCTGCTGCCGGGTTGTTGGGTTATCCTGAACCACGCTTTCAAATCTAATGAGATTTAATAAGGAGTTGTGATGAAGCAAGTTGTCTACGTTGCCAGCCCTGATAGCCAGCAAATCCACGCTTTTCGTTTAGAGGACAAGGGTGAACTGAGCCTGCTGCAAACCGTGGAAGTGCCGGGGCAAGTACAGCCGATGGTGATCCATCCTGACGGTCACCGTATGTATGTGGGTGTGCGTCCTGCATTTGGCGTGCTCACTTACCGTATCGATCACGAAGGCAAACTCGAAGAAGCGTCGATGGCCCCGCTGCCGGGTAGCCCGACGCATCTGGGTATCGATCTGCAAGGGCGCTTTGTGTTCTCCGCCTCCTACAGCTTCAACAACGTCAGCATTCATCCGCTGGATGAGCAGGGCCACGCGCTGGCACCGACGCAGGTTCTGGAAAATATTCAGGCTCCGCACTCTGCCAATATCGATCCGACCAACCAGTTGCTGATGATCCCGGCGCTGAAAGAAGACCGCATCCGTCAGTTCGATTTCAGCCAGCAGGGCGAGGCCACGCCGCATGACTCCGCCGAACTGCGCACGGTGGAAGGTGCCGGTCCGCGCCACATGGCTTTCCATCCTAATCACCATTTCGCCTACTGTGTGAACGAACTCAACAGCAGCGTGGATGTGTATCAGAAAGACGTGACCAGCGGCGAATACCGTCAGGTGCAGACGCTGGGCATTATGCCTGCTGATTTCACCGGCACCTGCTGGGCAGCAGACTTGCACATTACGCCGGACGGCAAATTCCTGTATGCCTCTGACCGCACGGCCAGCCTGATCTCGGTAATGACCGTATCAGAAGACGGCAGCGAACTGACGCTGGCGGGGCATCACGCGACACAAACGCAGCCGCGCGGTTTCAACATCGATCACAGCGGTCAGTTTGTGATCACTGCCGGTCAGAAATCCGACGCCATTGAAGTAGCGAAAATTGATCCGGCAAATGGTCAGTTGACCACGCTGAAAACTTACCCGGTGGGCAAAGGCCCGATGTGGGTCAGTATTCTGGACATTCGTGCCTGAGACTGAAGGCTAAACAAACCTCAATCAATGCGTCAGGCTTATGATTCATTTTGTGCGGGTGAATAATACCGTCACGTAATAATGATCAAGCCCCTGTATTAAGGGGCTTTTTTATCCCTGAGCTTCCCGTGCTATTGTTAAGACTTATTTTCATCTCCCTCTAAATATTGTGCCTATCAGGTCGATAACTCTCCCGCTATTCACTCATTCTGTGCTGGCCTTGCCACCTCAGAGTCAGTCCTTTTGGTCAATCAGGGAGAAGAAAATGAATGTACTTTCAGGGATCGCTGGCCCCGTTCGCCACGCCACTATCGCTAATAAACTGGGAGCCGGTTTCGCACTGGTGTTGCTGCTGGGCTCGCTCGTGGCGGTATCCGGGATCTACCATCTGACCCGTATTAATGAGCGGGCAGAAAAAGTCACGCTGCTCAAAACCGTCAATGATCTGCTGAGCAGCGCGAAATTTTCCCGCCTGTCCTACATGGCGACCAAAGATCCGAAGTTTGTCGAAGAGAACGCTCAGGCGCTGGATAAACTGGAGGCCAGACTGGCCGAGGTCGCCGCCTATACGTGGGACGAACAGGATCAGCCTCTGGAAGAGGCGATGCCGGAAAACATCCGTCGTTACCGGGAAAGCTGGCAACATACGCTGAATCCTCCGGCCGGGAGCGACGCGCAAGACATCGCCGCACAACTCGCCGCCGCCGGGCTGGCGCTGACCTCAGCATCCAACACGATGCTCGATCATGAAATCGCCAACACCCATCATGAAGTCAGCCAGACCATCACAGAAATGGTGAGCATTGTCATCGCCACCATCATTGCAGGGGCGTTGATTTCATGGCGTATGACCCGCCAGCTGACCCTGCCGTTGCGCCGGACGCTGGCGACGGCGGAGCGCATTGCGGCCGGTGATTTGACTATGCACAACGCCAGCCACAGTTTTGATGAAGTCGGGCAACTGAGCCGCGCCATCGAAGGCATGAACAAGAATCTGCACGGGATCATCGGCAATATCCGCGAAGGCGTGACGCAGGTGTCGCGTGCATCCGGTGAAATTGCTGCCGGAAATATCGATCTGTCGGCGCGCACCGAAGAGCAGGCGGCGGCGTTAGGGCAGACCGCGGCCAGCATGGAAGAGCTGACTTCAACGGTAAAACAAAACGCCGATAACGCCACGCAGGCCAGCCAGCTGGCATCCGACGCCGCAGACACCGCTGCACGCGGGGGCAAGCTGGTGAGTGATGTGGTGGGTGTCATGAAAGAGATTGCCGTCAGCTCGAAGCAGATTTCCGAGATAACCACCGTGATCAACGGCATTGCTTTCCAGACCAACATTCTGGCGCTGAATGCGGCGGTTGAAGCGGCGAGAGCCGGTGAACAGGGGCGGGGCTTTGCGGTTGTCGCCAGCGAGGTGCGCAGCCTGGCGCAGCGCAGCGGGCAGGCGGCGAAAGAGATTGAAGGGCTGATTCAGAAGTCCGTCGCCAACGTGAATAACGGGTCGCAACTGGTCGCTAAAGCGGGTGACACCATGGAAGAGATTGTCGGATCTGTCCGTCACGTTACACAGATTATTCATGAAATTGCCTCGGCGTCGGATGAGCAAAGCAGGGGGATCAGCCAGATTGCGCTTGCCGTAGCGGAAATGGATACCGTGACCCAGCAAAACTCGGCGCTGGTGCAGCAGTCAGCCAGCGCGGCGGCATCACTGGACGAACAGGCGGTGACGCTGGAACGAACGGTGTCCGTCTTCCGTCTGGGTAACGAAGCGCAGTAAGGTCTTCTCTGAAGGAAAAAAAACCGCCGGAGGCAACCCCGGCGGTTTTTTCATCGCATCAGACTGAATTACTTCGCAGGCTGAGTCAGCACGTTGTTGTACTGCCACAGGCGGTTGAAGTTTGTGTCGTTCAGGTTGCGCTGCTGTTTTTCATCTTTCGGCACATTGCCGGCGAACGGACGGCCTGAGAACGCTGCTGCGCCCCAAGGATTCATCTGGTCGTAGCTGTTGTCGAAGCTGCTGTCGCGGATAACCAGCTGGCTGCTGGCACCGTCCACATCCCACGCACGGCCCATTTTCGCTTTCGCTGCCTGCTCGAAACCACGGTCGCCGGTCAGATTACTGTCGATGACCAGGAAGCCATAAGGCGCATTGGCCGGAGTATTCGGGGCGAAGACAGACGCTTCTTTCACGCCACGGCTGCTGACGGTGTGGAATTCCACATGGTCAAACACCGCAAGGGCACGGCCAAACACGTAATCCACATCACCCACGATCAGGCTGTTGTGCACGTAAGCGCGGCTGTAACGGTTGTTGTCCGTTTCGTTATGGATGTTGGCGGTATTGACCATATAGGTGTTCTGACGGCCAATCAGGCGCACGTTATCGATCACGACATTGTCGCCATCGGTACGCAGTGCCACGGCGGAATGATCGCCTGCGTCAACGGTGTCGAGGGTGGCATTACCGATCGTCAGGTTCTGCAGTTGCAGACCGTTGCTTTGTGACCAGACGGTGGCAGAACAGCCGGTGCCGATAGTGTCGGTGGTCAGCGTTGCGCAGTTTTTATACATGTAGAATGCGCGATCGCCTGGCAGAAACTGGCCGTTAGGGCTGACGGTTGCACGGTAAGTTGCCGGTGTGCTGGCCGCTTCCAGACCCTGAGACAGGGTGACGTCAGAAGGGCTGGTGCCTGCACCGAATAAGGTGACTGGCGGAGAACCTGCCGGAATGTAAACCGCGCCGGTATAGGTGCCTGGCAGGATCTTGATGAAGATGCGTTCACCGTGGTTACGCACGGCCAGCGCTGCGTTCACCGCCAGCTGTACGTTAGTGTATGCCGCGCCGTCGGTACCCAATTGCGGGCCGACCACGAAGTCTGTTTTTACGCCATCCGTGCTGGCCAGTTTAGGGAACCAGCCCTGTTTCTGAACCTGCAAAGAAGGGCCGCCAAAGGCCAGATAATTTTTTGTTGTGAAGTTGGCCGCTTCGTCCGCAGATAACACGGGCAGGGACGCGGTGCCCGGAGCAACCTGGCTTGATAAGCCTTCGTGGCTGCTGCTACATGCCGCCAGGAACAGGCTGGCTGACAACACAGCGCACGCGCGCGACAGGGTGGAAATATTCACTGTGACTGACTCCTTGATGAAGAACATTATTCTTTTTTTAAAAGTTGCGGTGAAAGCCGCAATAAAAAACGGTGGTCAGCAAAACTGACCACCTTTTCTGGTTCTTTTATACCACAGGAATCAGCTGTATATCACTGTCAGTGATGCTTTGCCGAGCGTATGGAAGTGCACGTTGAAACCGAGGTAGGCACCGCTGGCCTCTTCGTTGACGTCGAGATGTTCCACATCAAGGGCATACACGGTGAAATGGTAGTGGTGATGCTCGCCCTGCGGAGGTGCTGCGCCGCCGTATCCGGCCTTGCCGAAGTCCGTACGGGTTTGCACGGCACCGGCAGGCAGACCGCCTTTGCCGGAACCTGCGCCCTGCGGCAACGCGCTGACGTCAGCCGGAATATTGGCGACGCCCCAGTGCCACCAACCGGAGCCGGTAGGCGCATCCGGGTCATAGCAGGTGATCACAAAACTTTTGGTGCCTTCCGGTGCGCCGGACCAGGCCAGATGCGGTGACAGATTGTCGCCGGTGTAGCCCATACCGTTGAAGACCTGCGTTTCCGGCATTTTCTCGCCGTCGCGCAGATCGTTGCTGGTCAGTGTAAATGCCATAAAACCCTCATCTGATAGTGTGTCGTTGTTCGTCAGATTACTTGCCAGCCGCCTCAGCGCCCAGCATTTTCAACAATGCCTTAGCAACGTCGGTTGAAGAGGCCGGGTTCTGGCCGGTGATCAGTTTTCCGTCGGTCACGGCATAAGAATGCCAGTCGGCCGCTTTACTGTAATCCCCGCCATTTTTTTTCAGCTCATCTTCTACCAGGAACGGCACGATGTCGGTGAGGCCCACGCCATCTTCCTCGCTGTTACTGAACCCGGTGACGCGCTTGTCCTTCACCAGCGGCGTGCCGTCTTCGAGCAGAACATTGCGCAAAACGCCCGGCGCATGGCAGACGGCGGAAACCGGTTTACCCGCTTTCCAGAATGCCTGAATTAACGCGATGGAATGCGCATCTTCTGCCAGATCCCACAACGGGCCGTGACCGCCCGGATAAAACACCGCATCAAAGTCTGCGGCGCTGACGTCGGCGAGTTTCACCGTCGTGGCCAGTGCGTGCTGCGCCTCTTTATCCTGCCGGAAGCGATCGGTGGTTTCTGTCTGGGCGTCCGGCTCATCGCTTTTCGGATCCAGCGGCGGCTGACCGCCTTTCGGTGAAGCCAGCGTCAGCGTGGCACCCGCATCCAGAAATTCATAATAAGGCGCGGTGAATTCTTCCAGCCAGAAACCGGTTTTCTTGCCGGTTTCGCCGAGTTTATCGTGCGATGTCAATACAATCAGTAATTTCATGTTACCTCCTGTGGACGTCAGCAGGGATTAATCCTGCCCGACACGGACAACCAGTTTGCCAAAGTTTTTCCCCTCAAGCAGCCCGAAGAATGCCTGCGGTGCGTTTTCCAGACCTTCCACGATATCCTCGCGGAACTTCACTTTACCGGCCTCAAACCATTCGCTCATTTGCGCCGCGAATTCATGATAACGGTGGCCGTAATCATCAAAAATAATGAAACCTTGCATACGCAGGCGTTTCTTAAGGATAGTCCCGGTCAGCAGCGACAGACGATCCTGCCCCTCATTCAGGCCGGTGGCGTTGTACTGTGAAACCAGCCCGCAGACCGGAATACGCGCTTTGGTGTTGAGCAGTGGCAGCACAGCATCAAACACCTCGCCGCCGACGTTTTCAAAGTACACGTCGATACCGTCCGGGCAGGCGGCTTTCAGGCGCTTATCCAGATCGGGTGCGCGGTGATCCAGACATTCGTCGAAACCGAAATGCTCAACCGCGTAGCGGCATTTCTCTTCACCGCCGGCAATACCGACCACGCGGCAGCCTTTGATCTTACCGATCTGCCCGACCAGCGAACCGACCGGGCCGGTCGCCGCGGCCACAACCAGCGTTTCGCCTGGCTTAGGTTCGCCGATATCCAGCAGGCCCATAAAGGCGGTAAAGCCCGGCATACCCAGCACACCCAGCGCCAGGGAAGGTTGTTTCAGCGCGGCGGCTTCCAGTTTCTTCACGGTTTTGGCGTCTGCCACCGCGTAATCCTGCCAGCCGGTGCTGCCGACCACCAGATCGCCGGTTTTGAAATCCGGGCTGTGAGATTCGACCACGCGGGAAACGGCGCCGCCGGTCATCACTTCACCGATTTGTACGGGCGCAGCATAAGAAGGCGCATCGCTCATACGGCCGCGCATGTACGGGTCGAGTGAAAGCCACACGGTGCGCAGTAATAACTGACCGTCTTTGGCCTGCGGTAAAGGGGATTTTTCGAGGCGGAAATTTTCGTCAACGGGTTTACCGTGAGGGCGTGAAGCCAGCACGATGCGGCGGTTTTCGGACTGTAATTGAGGCATACCTGTTCCTTTCCGTTTGCGTATAAGAGCGTTAAAAATGTAAACAATAGGGAATAAGTATAGGACGCGAAGTCATTTGCGCATAAAGCGGTTGATGCTGTACCCGGCTAAGTCAGACGATTCTGCATCAAAGTGTGATCATCATCTTTTCCTATGATACCCGCCGGGAAATCCCTTTTCCCGGGAGAGGTACACAGGTATGTTTGGTAAGATTTTTGACCAATTGCTCCATCTTATCTTTAAGATTAATAAGCATAAAAAAGGGATCACGATGCGTAAAACAACACTGGCACTCAGTGCCGTTTGCCTGATGCTCAGCCTGAATCACTCTGCGGTTGCCAAAGAGTCCGCACCTGCGCCGCTCTATCCGGGCGTCAACGTGGCGCAACTTGCGCAACAGTCGCCGGTACACTGGGTATCCGTCGCACAAATCGAAAACAGCCTGCAAGGGCGCGGGCCGGTGTCGGTCGGGTTTGATATTGATGATACGGTGCTGTTCTCTTCGCCGGGCTTTTATCGCGGGCAGCTCGAGTTCTCGCCAGGCAAACAGGATTATCTGAAAAACCCGCAATTTTGGGAAAAGATGAACAACGGGTGGGATGAGTTCAGCATGCCGAAAGAAGTGGCGAAAGGCCTGATTGCCATGCACATCAAACGCGGTGACAGCATTTATTTCGTCACCGGCCGCAGCGAAACCAAAACCGAGACGGTCACCAAAACCTTGCAGGAAGATTTCCAGATCCCACAAGACAAAGTGAATCCGGTGATTTTCGCCGGTGACAAAGCGGGGCAGAACACCAAAACGCAGTGGCTGAAAGACAAGCAGATCAAGATTTTCTACGGCGATTCCGACAACGACATCACCGCAGCGCAAGCCGCAGGTGCCAGGGGCATCCGTGTTCTGCGTGCGTCTAACTCAAGCTATAAACCGCTGCCGCAAGCCGGCGCCTATGGCGAAGAAGTGGTAGTGAATTCGGAATACTGACGGGCAGTAAAGCTGCAACACAAAGCATCAGCAGATAATGCCAGTTGATCATGTCAACTGGCATTGGCTCGAAAATTTACTTCACGCTCACATCAATATCGCCGAAATATTTCTTCGACAGCGTTTGCACGGTGCCTTCCTGCTTCACTTTGGCGATAGCTTTGTCGAGTTTCTCTTTGGTGGCGGTATCGCCTTTACGCAGACCGAACGCAATGCCGTTGCCGAGGATCTTATCGTCCCGCACGGCGTCACCGACAAATCCGTAATCTTTTCCGTCCGGACGGGACAGGAAACCGGTCTGACCGGCAGGAGCCAGGACTAATGTGCCGTCAAGCCGGCCCGAGGAGAGATCCAGATAAACCTGGTTCTGATCCTGATATGACACCACATCCACGCCTTCAGGTGCCCAGTGCGCCTTCGCATAACTTTCCTGAATCGAACCCTGTAATACGCCGATGTGTTTCCCTTTTAGCGAGTCAACGACAGGCAGCAGGCCGGAGTCTTTTTTAGCGATCAGTTTGCTGGGTACGCGGTAAATGACGTCCGTAAAATCAATGGCCTGACGGCGTTTTGCGGTGACGTTCATTGCGGAGTTAATGGCGTCAAATTTTCGTGACTGCAGGGCGGCAATCAGGCCATCGAAAGAGGTGTCGTACCATTCGCATTTTACGCTGGCGGCAGCGCAGACGGCGTTGCCCAGATCGATATCAAAACCCTGTAATTCGCCGGTGGCGCTTTTAGATTCGAACGGCGGATATTGCGCTTCCAGGCCAAATTTCAGCGTGGAACCGTCAGCCAGTGCGGAGAAAGACGCCACGGCGCAACCTAACAGTAATGCGATTTTCAATTTTTTCATTATTCACAATTCCCCAGCGTGATGCAGATAAATACAAAGGCTCAGACGCGACACAGGCGGCGTGCGCCTTCATACAACGTGTCGTTATCTTTGGCGAAACTCAGGCGGATAAGCCCGGTGGGTTTGTTATTGCTGTAAAACGCCGACAGCGGAATCGTCGCAATCTGATGATCACGGATCAAACTCAGCACAAATTCGTCGTCGGAGAGCGGGCTGAAATGGCTAAAACGCGCCAGCATAAAGAAACTGCCACGGCTGGGCAGTAATTCAAAGCGGGATTCACTGAGCGCGTCAGCCAGCAAATCACGCTTTTGCTGATAGAAATCCGCCAGCCCGAGATAACTTTGCGGATCCGCCATCGCTTCGGCGAAGGCGACCTGCATCGGCGTGTCGGCGGAGAACATCATAAACTGATGCACTTTGCGGATCTCATTCATCAGTTCTTCAGGCGCCAGGCAGTAACCGACGCGCCAGCCGGTGACGTGATACGTTTTGCCGAACGACGACACAATGACGCTGCGCTCCGCCAGTGGCGGGTGACAGGCCATGCTCTCGTGGCGTTCGCCATCAAACACCACGTGTTCGTAGACTTCATCGGACAAAATGATGATGTCGGTGTTTTCCGTCAGCGCGGTCAGGCGTTCAATGTCGAAATCGGAAAAGATGGCGCCGGTCGGGTTGTGCGGGCTGTTGATGATGATCATTCGCGTGCGGCTGTTGATGGCACTCGCCACCTGATCCCAGTCGATGCTGAAATCTTCCATCGACAGGCTGATAGCGACCGGTTTTGCCCCCTGCAATCGCACAATCGGCGCGTAACTGTCGAACGAAGGTTCGAAGTAAATCACCTCATCGCCCGGATGCACCAGCGCGCTGATGGCGGAGTAAAGCCCTTCGCTGGCGCTGGCCATGACCGTGACCTCCGCATCCGCGTCATACTGGCACCCGTAAAGTGCCTCGACTTTCGCTGACAACGCATGGCGCAATGCCGACACGCCGCTCATCGGGGCATATTGGTTATGACCTTCACGCATGGCTTTGGTCACGCTGTCGATAAGCGACGGCTGACAGGAGAAATTCGGTGCGCCCTGCGACAGATTAAGGGCATTGTGCTCGGCGCTCAGCTGACCAATCACCGTAAAAATGGTGGTGCCGACGTCCGGTAATTTTGACTGCGGTAACAGTGCGCTTTTCATGGCAGACTTCCCAAAAAATTCAGGCCAGACGGCCATCAGTGGGTCAAAACAGGTGTTCAACGATTAAGCAACAGTTCCCCTGTGCCGACAATAGAAAATTTGTCATACTCGCTATGACTTTTCGTCATGGCTTATTGCGGTTTTAACGAGGTATGTGTGGCCCTTTCTCCTGAACTGTCGCATCTCAATGCGCTGAATTTACCCTCGCTCAATGTGCTGAAAACCTTTGCCGTCGTGGCGCAGACACTGAATCTGACCCATGCCGCGACCTTACTGCACATCACGCAGGGCGCGGTCAGCCGTCAGATTACCGGGCTGGAAGTGGCGCTGGGTTATCCGTTATTTTTACGTCAGGCGCGCGGGTTAACGCTGACCCCGCGCGGCGCACAGCTCTTGCCACCGGTACAGCAGGCGCTGGCACTGATGGGGGATGCCCTGAAACGTGTCGGTTCTCATCCCGATACCTTACGCATCAAATGCCCGACCTGTTCGATGCGCTGGCTATTGCCGCGGGTGATCCAGCTGCAAAACGACCGGCCGGATATGCGTATTGAGCTGACGGCCTCGATTGCTCATGGTGTGGATTTCAGCAATGAACATTTTGACGCGGCGGTCATTTTTGGCCGCCCGCCGGAGTCACCGCGCCGCGCACATCATCTGTTTGATGAAGTGCTGACGCCGGTGTGCACGCCAGATTTTTTACCGCGTCACAACGGGCATACCGAAGTCGCCGATCTGGCCGATAAAACCCTGCTGCATCCGACACGTGATCGTCGCGACTGGCTGATGTGGCTGCGGGAAGAGGGGGTGCAGAGTTTGCCGTCAGGCAAATCTCAGCATTTTGATACGCTGGATCTGGCGATCAATTCGGCGTTACAGGGGTATGGCGTGGCGATCGGGGATCTGACGCTGATCGAAGATGATTTGCAGGCGGGCAGGGTGATAGCACCTTTCCCGCTGTGTGTCGCAAGCGGCGCAGCTTACACCCTGTTGTATCCGGAAAATCCCACGCCCGCGCTGACCGTGGCGATAGAGTTTCTGACCGAAGAAGCGCGGCTCAGCCGTGAGAAACTGAGCGCGCTGCTTTCCACCTCTCATCGCCTGGTCAGCGCCCTGTAGCGTTGCTTTCGCAGGCGTTAATACAGCGCCGCCAGCGCACCGGCAATCGCGCCGGTAAGCCGGGTCAGTTCGGCGGATGAGATGATGTAAGGCGGCATCAGATAAATCAGTTTGCCAAACGGGCGGATCCACACGCCTTCGGCCACGAAGTGTTTTTGCAACTGCGCCATGTTCACCGGCTGATGCATCTCCACGACGCCAATCGCGCCAAGTACCCGCACGTCCGCCACCGCCGGGTGTTCAGCCAGCGGCTGCAATTCGGCACTCAGTTGTTTTTCAATGCTGAATACCTGCGCCTGCCAGCGGTTTTCCGACAACAAGTGCAGGCTCGCATTGGCGACCGCGCAGGCCAGCGGGTTGCCCATAAACGTCGGGCCATGCATAAAGCATCCGGCCTCGCCGTTACTGATCACCTCGGCCACATGACGGGTCGTCAGCGTGGCGGAAAGCGTCATGTAACCGCCGGTCAGGGCTTTGCCGAGACACAAAATGTCCGGCGAAATTCCCGCGTGGTCGCAGGCAAACAGCTTGCCGGTGCGGCCAAAACCGGTGGCGATTTCATCGGCAATCAGCAGCACGCCGTACTCATCGCACAAGTGGCGCACGCGTTTGAGATACAAAGGATGATAAATCCGCATCCCGCCAGCGCCCTGTACCACCGGCTCTAAAATGACCGCCGCGATCTTGCGGTGATTCTCTTCCAGCATTCTGGCGAACGGTGCGATATCCGCCTCGTCCCACTCCCCGCCAAAACGGCTTTGTGGCGCATCGGCAAACAGATGCTGCGGCAGGTATCCCTGATACAAACTGTGCATCGAATTTTGCGGATCGCACACTGACATCGCGCCAAACGTATCGCCATGATAGCCGTTACGCAGCGTCAGCAAGGTCTGGCGTTTTTCACCGCGCGCCTGCCAGTATTGCATCGCCATTTTCAGCGCCACTTCGACCGCCACAGAACCGGAATCCGCCAGAAACACGCATTCCAGCCCGGCAGGCGTCATCTCAACCAGGCGGCGCGACAGGGCCACCGCCGAAGGATGGGTGATCCCGCCAAACATCACGTGGGACATTTTGCCGATTTGTTCGATCGCCGCCTGATTCAGCTGCGGGTGATTATAACCGTGGATCGCCGCCCACCAGGACGACATGCCGTCCACCAGCTCGCGGCCATCGGCGAGATGCAACATGACGCCCGAGGCAGATTCGACCGGATAGGCAGGCAGCGGTTTGGTCATAGACGTATAAGGATGCCAGATGTGGCGCTGGTCGAACTCGAGATCGGCGGGGTTCATAAAACCGTCCTGCGGTGAATAAGTTGTAAACTAAAAAATATAATTATCGTTGACCGTAAACTAAAACGAATCGAGAATGGTTGACAGTATACCGACCATAAAAACGTTCACGAAACATTTATTTTGGAGTTGTCGCGATGACCACCCGCACCCAATGGACGCTTGAGAAGACTCAGGCACTGTTTAACAAACCTTTTCTGGAGCTGATGTTTGAAGCTCAGCAGATCCACCGTCAGCACTTTGATCCGCGCCAGGTGCAGGTCAGCACTTTGCTGTCGATCAAAACCGGCGCCTGCCCGGAAGACTGTAAATATTGCCCGCAGAGTTCCCGTTACAAAACCGGGCTGGAATCAGAGCGTCTGATGGAAGTCGAGCAGGTGCTGGAGTCGGCGCGTCAGGCGAAAGCCGCCGGTTCCACCCGATTCTGCATGGGCGCCGCCTGGAAAAACCCGCACGACCGCGATATGCCCTACCTTGAGCAAATGGTGCAGGGCGTGAAAGAGATGGGGATGGAAACCTGCATGACGCTCGGATCGCTCAATACCACGCAGGCGCAACGTCTGGCGCACGCCGGGCTCGATTTCTACAACCATAACCTGGATACCTCGCCGGAATTTTACGGCAGCATCATCACCACCCGCAGTTATCAGGAACGTCTGGACACGCTGGCGGAAGTGCGCGGTGCCGGCATTAAAGTCTGTTCCGGCGGGATTGTGGGTTTGGGTGAAACGGTGAAAGACCGGGCCGGTTTGCTGATGCAGCTGGCGAACCTGCCGGTGCCACCGGAAAGCGTCCCGATCAACATGCTGGTGAAGGTCAAAGGCACGCCGCTGGCGGATAACGACGACGTCGATCCGTTCGATTTTATCCGTACCATTGCTATCGCGCGCATCATGATGCCGCAATCTTACGTGCGCCTTTCCGCAGGCCGTGAGCAGATGAGCGAGCAGACGCAGGCGATGTGCTTTATGGCCGGTGCCAACTCCATCTTCTATGGCTGCAAATTGCTGACCACGCCAAACCCGGCGGAAGACAAAGATTTAATTCTGTTTGGCAAACTGGGGCTGAACCCGCAGACTTTCGAAACCGAGATGGGCGATAACCAGCAGCAGGCAGCGCTGGCAGAACAGCTGGTTCATGCGGATACGCCACAGTTTTATAACGCTGCCGTCTGATTCATGAGCTGGCAAACGCGGATCGACGCCGCGATTTTGGCCCGTCAGCAGGCCGCCGCTTTCCGAGTGCGGCAGCCAAACCGGGGCGGCAGCGCCCGCTATCTGACACAGGGCGACCGCCGCTATCTGAACTTCTCAGGTAATGATTATCTGGGGCTGAGTCAGGACGCTGAGGTGATCGCCGCCTGGCAGCAGGGCGCGGCGAAATATGGCGTCGGCAGTGGCGGTTCCGGGCACGTCACCGGCTACAGCGATGCGCACGCAGAGTTTGAGCAGCAGCTGGCAGCCTGGCAGGGCTATCCGCGCGCGCTGCTGTTCATCTCAGGTTTTGCTGCCAACCAGGCGATTCTGGCGGCGCTGATGCAAAGTGAGGATCGCGTGCTGGCCGACAAACTCAGCCATGCTTCCTTGCTGGAAGCCGCCGCCCATGCGCCTTCGCAGCTGCGTCGTTTTCATCACAATCAGCCGGGATCCTTACAGCGCTTGCTGGAAAAACCGGTGAACGGGGAAACGCTGGTGGTGACTGAAGGCGTGTTCAGCATGGACGGCGATGCCGCACCGCTGGCAGATCTGCATAACCTGTCCCAGGCACATGGCAGCTGGATGATGGTCGATGATGCGCACGGAGTGGGCGTTATCGGCGAGGCAGGGCGGGGAAGTTGCTGGCAGCAGGGCATTCGCCCGGAACTGCTGGTGGTCACCTTCGGTAAAGCGTTCGGCTGCAGCGGAGCGGCGGTATTGTGTGATGATGCGACCGCAGATTACCTGTTGCAGTTCGCCCGTCATCTGATTTACAGCACCGCAATGCCCGCCGCACAGGTGTGTGCGTTACAGGCATCGCTGGCGCGGATCCAGCAAGACGACGGCCTGCGTGATAAACTGGCCGCCAATATTGCCCGTTTTCGTTCAGGTGCCGCCGGATTGCCTTATGCGCTGACCGGCTCGCAGACCGCGATCCAGCCCGTTATTGTGGGCGAAAATCAGCCCGCGCTGGATCTGGCCGCCAGGCTGCGCGAGCGCGGGTTGTGGGTCAGCGCCATCCGTCCACCGACGGTACCGCCGGGCAGTGCGCGGTTGCGTATCACGCTGACGGCGGCGCACGGGCCTGAAGATATCGATTTTTTGCTGGAGTCCCTTCATGGGTGCAGTCACTGAATTAGTGAATAAACAAGCGGTGGCCGACGCGTTCAGTCGTGCCGCCATCAGTTATGAAAACGCCGCACAACTGCAGCGTGACGTGGGGGAGGAATTGCTGTCTCTCGCCGCGCCTTATCTGAAAATGTACGGTCTGGACGGGACAGGGAATACCGTCGTGGATGCAGGCTGCGGCACCGGTTATTTCAGCCGCTTCTGGAAAGCGCAGGGGCAGAATGTCATTGCGCTGGATCTCTCCGAAGGCATGTTAAACCGCGCCAGGGAACTGGATTCGGCTCAACAGTATGTGCCAGGCGATATCGAGCGTCTGCCGTTTGCGGATAACTCTGTCGATATCTGTTTCAGCAATCTGGCCGTGCAGTGGTGCAATGCATTGCCCCGTGCGCTGGAAGAGATGCACCGCGTGACCCGCAACGGCGGGCTGGTGCTGTTTTCGACGCTGGCGGAAGGTTCGCTCAATGAGCTGGCCGCTGCCTGGATGAAAGTAGACGGACGTCGTCACGTGAACAAGTTTCTCACGCCGGACAAAATTGCCGAGGCCTGCGCGCCGTACCGCCATGAAGTCACCTTCAGCGATCACATTGCAGAATTCCCGGACGTGATGTCGCTGATGCGCTCACTGAAAGGCATCGGCGCGACGCACATTAAAAATGGCCGCATCGGCGGGCTGGGGGGCCGGGAACGCCTTCAATTGCTGGAAAAACACTACGTTCGCCGCGACGGCATCCTGCCCCTCAACTACCGGCTGGTCTACGGCATTTTGCAGGTCGAAGAACTGATCCCACGCTGACCGACTCCTCCCCTGTGAAGGGGAGAGAGCTAAACCCACACCAGATTTTTAGCAGAATAAATCATGACAAAATACTTCATCACCGGTACCGACACTGAAGTCGGTAAAACCGTCGCGACTACCGCATTTTTACAGGCCGCAGCGCGTGCCGGACACACCACCGCCGGGTACAAACCGGTGGCTTCTGGCAGTGAAATGACGCCGGAAGGACCGCGCAACAGTGACGCGCTGGCGCTGCAGGCGTTCAGCACTGTGGGTTTACGTTATGACGAAGTGAATCCGTGCACCTTTATCGAACCGACCTCGCCGCACATCGTCAGCGAACTTGAAAAGCGTCCGATCGATCCGGCGGTGTTATCGCAAGGGTTGCGTAACCTCGAACCGCTGGCAGACTGGGTGGTGGTGGAAGGCGCAGGCGGCTGGTTTACGCCGCTCACCGCCAGTTACACCTTTGCCGACTGGGTGAAGGCTGAACAGTTACCGGTCGTGCTGGTGGTCGGTATGCGCCTGGGGTGTATCAACCATGCCGTGCTGACCGCGCAGGCCATCGCACACAGCGGTTTACAGCTTGCGGGATGGATTGCCAACGATATACAGGAAACGGGGAAGCATCATCAGGCGTATATCGATACGCTCACGCGTATGCTGCCTGCGCCACTGCTGGGCGAGATCCCGTACCTGTTAACCGGGCCTGACGGCAATCTGGGGCAATATCTCGATCTGACCCGCCTCGGCCACACTGAGCGTTAAAACCGGCTGTCAGAAGGTCAGATAGTCTTTGACCAGTGTATCGTCGAGCTGTGCCAGCGTGCCCTGCGCGACGTTACGCCCGCCATCAACCAGACAGAACCGGTCAGCGACGGTGCGGATAAAGGGCAGCTTATGGCCCACCAGCAGCAGCGTCAGGCCGAGATCACGGTTAAGACGGTGAATGATATTCCCCATATTCGCTGCCATCGCCGCGCTGGTGTGCTCGGTCGGCTCGTCAAGGATCAGCAGTTCCGGCTGCTGAACCAGCGCGCGGCTGATCGCCAGTTGCTGTTGCTGGCTCTCATCGAGCTCTCCCGCCTTGCGTGCTCCCATCTCCTTAAGTACCGGAAACAGGTCGTACACCTGCTCAGGCACGCGACGCGTCTTATTCCGGCTGGACATCATGGCAATTTGCAGATTTTCATCGACGCTCATCTGCGAAAAAATCTGCCGCCCTTGCGGCACGTAGCCAATGCCCATCTGCGCCCGGCTTTCTACCGGCAAATTCAGCAAACTTTGCGGTTCTTCATTGGCTGATTGCCAGAAAATCGCGCCGCTTTTCACCGGCAGATGCCCCATGATGCAGTTAATCAGCGTGGTTTTCCCCACGCCGTTTCTGCCGATAAGCCCGGTACATTGCCCGCGATAAAGCTCGAGATTGATATCCCAGAGAATGTGTTTTTGACCGTAATACTGATTAACTGATTTTACACTTAACATCAGACCTCCCTCGCTCACGGAGCTTTCCGCTGAACATCACTTTGACGGCCACTGTCATTTTTCTGACATTTTTATTCCACTGTTTGCACCTTACGCAGCGGAATGCTTCATAAAATCTCTCACAGCAGGGAATTTGCAACTCTCAGGCCAAGTTTCTTGTGGTGACAATAAAAAGAGAAGTTACCGGGCTGTTAACGCGGCGGCGGGCAGGGATTTCGGATTATTCATAAGCAATGCTCAGGTTTTGATGTGGTTCACAGTGCATATGGAGAATAGCGCTGCACTTTGCCAGTGCCGGGTTCACTGATTTTGGTGCAAGAGGGTGGGGCATATTTTGTTCAGCCGTCCTTCAGAGTTGGGGTTTTGGTTTTTGCAAGAAACTTACGCCCTGAAATTCAGTCAAAATAGGCATAAATAAGGTGATAAAAAAGATAAAAAATAACTAAAAAAGACCACTCAGAGGTCCCGGATGCCTAAATGAGGTTTTTTACTAACTCCCGCTGTATGCGGCGCGCTGTGACTTATCCACTATTCCTGTGGATAACCTTGTGCATGAGAGTGAGAAAAGATGCTACAGGCGAGACGGGACGCGGGTTGCGCTCGGTTTGCCCGTATTCGCAGCTTTTTCATGAAGTGATTTATTATCAACAGGTTAGTTAAAAGCAATACGGTCACAATTCTGTCGTCTTCACTGTGTCAGTTTTCGTCAACCTGTTGTCAGTAAGTTATCAGATGATAAATTTTGGGGATAAATGTCATCTGATGGTGAAAAGAGGGGATTGTCATCACCTAAAAAAGTGCAGGTAAGGCAACCGGTTAAGCCTTGTGTGAAGAATAGTCATTGGAGGCTGGTTTTATATACAGTATTATAGCGGCGGTAAAAATCAAGAGTGGCAAAAAGCGCGGAGTCTTCCATACTCATTCACCGCCCACGGTCTTGTTCTTTTAGAATGGTCTTGTGCGTTTTCTTCTTCAGTCAGGTAGCCCGTCATGAGTAAAGTGTTCAAACTGCATTCCGAATTTAAACCATCAGGCGATCAGCCCGACGCGATACGTCGTCTCGAAGAGGGGCTGGAGAACGGCCTGGCCCATCAGACGCTGCTGGGTGTAACCGGCTCCGGCAAAACCTTTACCGTGGCGAATGTGATCGCCGATCTGAACCGCCCGACGATGGTGCTGGCGCCCAACAAAACGCTGGCCGCACAGCTCTACGGCGAAATGAAAGAGTTCTTCCCGGACAACGCCGTCGAATATTTTGTCTCTTACTACGATTACTACCAGCCCGAGGCGTATGTCCCGAGCTCTGACACTTTTATCGAAAAAGATGCCTCGGTAAACGAACACATTGAGCAGATGCGTCTTTCGGCCACGAAAGCACTGCTGGAGCGTCGCGACGTGATCGTGGTGGCGTCCGTGTCGGCGATTTATGGTCTGGGCGATCCGGATCTGTATCTCAAAATGATGCTGCATCTGACCAAGGGCATGATTATCGATCAGCGCTCTATCCTGCGCCGTCTGGCCGAACTGCAATACGCCCGCAACGACCAGGCGTTTCAGCGCAGTACCTTCCGCGTGCGCGGCGAAGTGATTGACGTCTTCCCGGCGGAGTCAGACGATCTGGCGGTGCGCATTGAGCTGTTTGATCAGGAAGTTGAGCGGCTGTCGCTGTTTGATCCCCTGACCGGTCAGGTTCAGCATGAAGTGCCGCGTTTCACCATCTACCCTAAAACGCACTACGTGACGCCACGCGAGCGTATCGTGCAGGCGATGGAAGACATCAAAATCGAACTGGCCGACCGGCGCAAAGTGCTGCTGGACAACAACAAGCTGCTGGAAGAGCAACGTATCAGCCAGCGCACGCAGTTTGATCTCGAAATGATGAATGAACTGGGCTATTGCTCCGGTATCGAAAACTACTCGCGCTATCTTTCTGGCCGCGGGCCCGGCGAGCCGCCACCGACGCTGTTTGACTATCTGCCCGCCGATGGCCTGCTGATTGTCGATGAGTCCCACGTCACCATTCCGCAAATCGGCGGCATGTACAAAGGCGACCGCTCGCGTAAAGAAACTCTGGTGGAATACGGATTCCGTCTGCCGTCCGCGCTGGATAACCGCCCGATGCGCTTTGAGGAATTCGAAGCCGCCGCCCCGCAAAGTATCTACGTCTCGGCGACGCCCGGCACCTATGAGATGGAAAAATCCGGTGGCGATGTGGTGGAACAGGTGGTGCGTCCGACCGGTCTGCTCGACCCGCTGATCGAAGTGCGCCCTGTAACGACTCAGGTTGATGACCTGCTGTCTGAAATTCGCAAACGTGTTGCCATCAATGAGCGTGTGCTGGTCACTACGCTGACCAAACGTATGGCGGAGGATTTGACCGAGTATCTGGAAGAACACGGAGAGAAGGTGCGTTACCTGCACTCTGACATCGATACCGTGGAGCGCGTGGAGATCATCCGTGACCTGCGTCTCGGCGAATTTGATGTGCTGGTCGGCATCAACTTACTGCGTGAAGGGCTGGATATGCCGGAAGTGTCGCTGGTGGCGATCCTCGATGCGGACAAAGAAGGCTTCCTGCGTTCGGAACGATCGCTTATCCAGACCATTGGTCGCGCGGCGCGTAACCTCAACGGTAAAGCCATTTTGTACGGCGACCGCATCACCAAATCGATGGCAAAAGCTATCGAAGAAACAGAGCGACGCCGCGCCAAACAGGAGCAGTACAACCTGGAAAACGGCATCACGCCGATGGGCCTGAACAAAAAGATTTCCGACATTCTGCAACTCGGTCAGCCAAAGACCAAAAAGAACAAAGACAAGCGGGATGCCGAAGCGGCGCAAACCTTCAAGTCACTTACGCCAAAAGCGCTGGAGCAGCGCATCAAAGAGCTGGAAAGCAAGATGTATGCGCATGCCCAGAATCTGGAGTTCGAAGAGGCAGCCAATACGCGCGACGAACTGCATGCCCTGCGCGAACAGTTTATCGCCGTTTCGTAAACTCCGCCGCGCGCAGTGCCGGCAACAAACAAAAGTGCTAGACTGCGCGCCCTGAATTTTGTTGAGTGAGCTTGCTGATGACTGATACACCACAAAACCCCGGTGCGGCGAAAGACCCGTTGCACGGCGTCACGCTGGAAAAACTGCTGACAACGCTGGTGGATAACTTCGGCTGGCCGGCGCTGGCTTCGCAGGTGAATATCAACTGCTTTAAAAGCGACCCAAGTGTGAAATCCAGCCTGAAATTCCTGCGCCGTACCCCCTGGGCGCGCAAGGAAGTCGAAACGCTGTATCTGGATTTTATCGAAGGCCACCTGCGTCCGGACATGACGCGCAGCAAACGCCGCACACCGCTGTCGGCGCAGGCGCCGCAAAAACCTAAAGTCAGCACCGCCAGCCCGGCGGCTGACAGCCCGTGGAATAACCATCCGCTGGTGAAAAAGTAATTCAGGTTTTTCTTTTGAGGGGAAAAGATTGTGGCAGAGCAAAATGTACTGATTGTCGTGGACATGCAAAATGGCGTTTTTGCCTCTCAACGGAGGGATCGTGCCGGACGTGTTGCGCAGATTAACCGTCTGATTGACCAGGCAGGTCGCGTTATCTTTATCCAGCACGCTGAAGGCGACATGAGCGAGGGCAGTGCGCTGTGGGATCTGCTGCCGGAACTGCATCGCCCGGATGACGCGATTTCCGTAACCAAGACGGCCTGCGACTCGTTTTACCGCACCGGGCTGGAGGCGGTTCTCAACGACCTGCAGGCCACGCGCTTTACGGTGTGCGGTTGCGCGACCGATTATTGCGTTGATACCACCATCAAAGTCGCGGCCAGCAAAGGCTATGCGGTTACTGTAGCTTCGGATGCCCACACTACCGGCGACCGGACGCACGTGACGGCGAAGCAACTGATCGCCCAGCACAATGAGGTGTGGCAGGAACTGTCGGTACCGGGCAATCCGGTGACGGTGAAAACCACGGCGCAGATCCTCGCAGACTGGCAGTAACGCATTCCCTCGGTTCTGATATGACTCTGATATGACAAAGGCCGCATTGCGCGGCCTTTGTGTTTTTGATGGGGCTGGGTTTTATTGCATCTTTTGCAGCGCTTCTTCCAGCGCCATTCGCAGCATTTCGCGATCATGGCGATACGGAATATCGCTGGCTTCCAGCGGGCTTTGAATAACCAGATGCTCAGTGGCGCAGTGGCCTACCTGCACTTTGGGTCCGACAATCGCGGCATCGGCGCGGCGGCCAATACGTTTCTCAATCATCTCCAGTTTATCGTCAAGTGTCAGGGATGCGGCGGCGACGCTCAGTTCTTTGCCCAGATTACCGATATACACAATGTGCGCACGGCTGCGGCGCAGGGCAGAGGTGAGATCGTTCATCAGTAACAGCGGCATCAGACTGGTGTAAAAACTGCCCGGCCCGATCAGGATCAGATTGGCTTCGGCAATCGCCAGTAATGCTTCACGCGTGGCCGGAACCTGCGGTTCAAGGCGCAATTCGCGCGGTGTCTGCTTGAGTTTATCAACATTCACCTCGCCATGAACCGTTTCACCGTCGGCGTCGATGGCCGTCAGATCCACCGGATGCTCTGACATCGGGATCAGCTCCGCATCGACTTTAAGCAGGCTGCGCACCAGATTGATGGCTTCCAGCGGGCGCACGGTGAGATGATCCAGTGCGCGCAGCATCAGATTGCCGAGATTGTGGCCGTCCAGCTCGCCCTGACCGCTGAAGCGGTATTCAAACATCGCCGATGCCAGGCTCGGTTCAGTGATCAGCTGATTCAGACAATTGCGCATGTCGCCCCAGGCGATACCGCCCACCGAGCGGCGGATACGGCCTGTCGACCCGCCGTTATCCGTGGTGGTCACGATGCCCGTCAGGCGTGGCCCAAGGGCGGAAAGCGAAGACATCACGCGGCCAAGCCCGTGGCCTCCGCCTAATGCCACCACCCGGTCGAGATCGGCTAAAGTTCTGTTGCGCATAATTTCCTTCTGAAGCGGGTGAGGGAGTCTGTTTCCTGCTGCGGATTTTACATAATTTTGCAACAAGATGTTATCACTTCACCGTTGTCTCACTGTATTCAAAAACCAGTGCTTTTGGCGTTGAAAATGCGGCATTTTGTGGTGAAAAAACGTTATATATAAAAATACATAACGAAAAACCATCTTGGTGATCCGGACTTTGCGGCGTTAGAATATGCGCCGTTACCCGAGTTCATGGCTTCTGCAAAGAATGCAATGAATCAACTCCTAGCCTTTGTTCCTAAGTTGCTTTCTGACGATTTTCCCACAGAAACAATATGGTGCGCTGGCCGTGACGAACGTCACCAGGGTGCATGGCAGAAATGCCCGCATCTCCCGTATTTGGAAAGGTGTTTAAGGTGCTTCAACTTACTGATGCTTTTGCCCGCAAGTTTTATTACTTGCGGCTGTCGATCACCGACGTGTGCAATTTTCGTTGCACCTACTGTCTTCCGGACGGTTACAAGCCGCACGGACACAGCAATAAAAGTTTTCTCTCGCTCGATGAAATCCGTCGGGTCAGCCGCGCGTTCGCCAATCTGGGAACGGAAAAAGTGCGCCTGACCGGTGGCGAACCGTCGCTGCGCCGCGACTTCTGCGAAATCATTGCCGCCGTGCGCGAAAACCCCTCTATCAAAACTCTCGCGGTGACCACTAACGGTTATCGCATGGCGCGTGACATCAGCAAATGGCGTGATGCCGGGCTGACCAACATCAACGTGAGCGCTGACAGCCTCGATGCCCGCCAGTTTCACGCCATCACCGGCCAGGATAAATTCCGCGAGGTGATGGACGGCATTGACGCTGCCTTTGATGCCGGTTTCGGCAAGGTGAAAGTCAATACCGTGCTGATGCGCGATGTCAATCACGCCAGCCTCGGTACCTTCCTCGACTGGATAAAAACCCGCCCGATCCAGCTGCGTTTTATTGAACTGATGGAAACCGGCGACGGCGGAGATTTATTCCGTAAACACCACGTCTCCGGCGAAGTGCTGCGCGAGCAACTGGTGCGGCAGGGCTGGCAGTTACAGATCCGCTCCCGCAGCGACGGCCCTGCGCAGGTCTTCAGCCACCCGGATTACCTCGGTGAAATCGGTCTGATCATGCCGTACGAAAAAGACTTCTGCGCCAGCTGTAACCGCCTGCGCGTATCTGCCACCGGTAATCTGCATTTGTGTCTGTTCGGCGAGCAGGGTATTGCGCTGCGCGATTTACTGGCCGACGACATGCAGCAGGACGACCTGATGGACCGCATTCAGGGCGGCCTCAGCCGTAAAAAACAGACTCACTTCCTGCATGAAGGCAATACCGGCATTACCCAGAATCTGTCGTTTATCGGCGGCTGAATCCGGTACTAATCGTTTAAGGAGCAAACTGATGAGCAAAGCCAGTAAAGATTTTTTGCCTTTATCTGTCGCGATCATGACGGTGTCTGACCGCCGCACCGACGCTGAAGACACGTCCGGGCATTACCTGAAAGAAGCCGTGACCGAAAGCGGTCACCACGTCGTCGCACAGCACATCGTCAAAGAGAACATTTACAGCATCCGCGCAGTGGTTTCCGCGTGGATTGCGGATGAAAAAACCCAGGCGATTCTGATCAACGGCGGTACCGGTTTTAATGCCGGAAATAATACCCCGGAAGCGCTGAAACCGCTGTTTGACCGCGAAATCGAAGGCTTCGGCGAGCTGTTCCGCATGGTGTCATTCGAAGATATCGGCACCTCGACCATTCAGTCACGGGCCATTGCGGGCATTGCCAATCAGACCGTGATTTTCGCCATGCCGGGCTCGACACGCGCCTGCCAGACTGCCTGGGATAACATCATTGAAGCCCAGCTCGACGCCCGTCAGGGCCCGTGCAATTTCACTCCACATTTGAAGAAATAAGCATGTCAGAACTCACACACATTAACGCTTCCGGCGACGCCCATATGGTGGATGTCTCCGGTAAAGCGGAAACCGTTCGCGAAGCCCGCGCGGAAGCCTTTGTTGAGATGGCGGAAAGCACGCTGGCGATGATCATCAGCGGCAATCACCATAAAGGTGACGTGTTCGCCACGGCGCGTATCGCCGGCATTCAGGCGGCAAAAAAAACCTGGGATCTGATCCCGCTGTGCCATCCGCTGTTGCTGACCAAAGTAGAAGTGAATCTGGAAGCACAGCCGGAACATAACCGCGTGCGCATCGAATCCCGCTGCCGCCTGAGCGGTAAAACCGGCGTGGAAATGGAAGCGCTGACGGCGGCTTCTGTGGCCGCGCTGACCATCTATGACATGTGTAAAGCGGTTCAGAAAGACATGGTCATCGGCCCGATCCGCCTGCTGGAAAAAACCGGCGGCAAATCCGGGGACTTTAAGGCGGAAACTCAGGCAGAAGGTAAGGCGGAGCTATGATCGACATTTTATTTTTCGCTCAGGTGCGCGAACTGATCGGCACTTCTGCGCTGCAACTGCCGGCGGAATTTCCGACCGTGAATGATTTACGTCAGTCACTTGCCGGGCGGGACGACCGCTGGGCGCTGGCGCTGGAATCGGGAAAACTGCTGGTGGCGGTCAATCAGACGCTGACCGACATGGCGCATCCGCTGAAAGCCGGTGATGAAGTGGCATTCTTCCCGCCGGTGACCGGAGGCTGAGATGGATCAGACCAAAATTATCGTCGATGCGGCCCGTTTTAACGTCGGCGACGAGTACAACTGGCTGGCGCAATCTGACGCAGATGGCGCCGTGGTGACCTTTACCGGCAAAGTGCGCAATCACAATCTGGGTAATCACGTCAGCGCGTTAACGCTGGAGCATTACCCTGGCATGACCGAAAAAGCGCTGGCTGAGATTGTCGCCGAAGCCCGCAGCCGCTGGCCGCTGCAACGGGTGTCTGTTTATCACCGCATCGGCCCGATGTTTCCGGGCGATGAAATCGTGTTCGTCGGCGTGACCAGCGCGCATCGCAGTATGGCGTTTGAAGCCACTGAATTTATTATGGATCATCTGAAAACGCGTGCGCCATTCTGGAAGCGTGAAGCGACGGAAGAGGGCGACCGCTGGGTGGATGCCCGTGACAGCGATAAAGACGCTGCCGCGCGCTGGTAAATCGCGCCTCAACCGCATGCAGACCGTCCATGCTTTTCTGTCTATCTGTGATACGCTTTAAAAATCGGGAGGCTGATTCAGCCTCATTTTCGTCCTCCATGCAAAAGGGTAATCATCATGGATCGATATCCACGCAGTAACGGTTCAATTGTTGAACGCGCGAATACCGGCATTCAGGCTTATATGGCGCAAGTCTATGGCTGGATGTTCTGTGGTTTGCTGCTGACCGCATTTGTGGCCTGGTATGCTTCCGGTTCTGAAAAAATAATGAGTTTTGTTTTCTCAAGCCAGATTACTTTCTTCGGTCTGATCATCGCGCAGCTGGCGCTGGTCTTCGTGATTTCCGGCATGGTGAATCGCCTGAGCGGCACGGTCGCGACCGGCCTGTTCATGCTGTATTCGGCGCTGACCGGCCTGACGCTTTCCAGTATTTTCCTGGTTTACACCGGCGACTCTATTTTCGGCACCTTCATTGTGGCAGCCGGGATGTTCGGTGCGATGAGTGCGTACGGTTACGTGACTAAGCGCGACCTGACCGGTATCGGCAGCATGTTGTTCATGGCGCTGATTGGTCTGGTTCTGGCGTCACTGGTGAACATGTGGCTGAAAAGCTCTGGCCTTGCCAACATCATCTCTTACGCCGGTGTGCTGATCTTCGTGGGTCTGACCGCCTATGACACCCAGAAGCTGAAAAATATGGGCGCGCAGCTGTCCGCAGACGACCGCGATAACTTCCGCAAATATTCGATTGTTGGCGCGCTGACGCTGTATCTGGATTTCATCAACCTGTTCCTGATGCTGCTGCGTATTTTCGGCAACCGTCGTTAAGGTTTTTGATTGAAAATAAAAAGGGACACTGAGAAGTGTCCCTTTTTTTATGCCTATGGCCGTGGCATGGGCGGCTTTGAACACTTTTAGAAAGCTGAAAATTTTTAAACCAACAAGCCCCCCTTTCCCAATGATCCAACCCGCCCGGATACCCGGTTAGGGTATTCTGATCCGCCCCGTCGGTACCTGCCGAAAACTCCACCACACCTGAACCGTATTAAACAGCACCAGAATTGCTGTGACGATAAACACCCAGCGGAATCCGAGCAGCGCCGAGGCGCTTGAACCAATCAGCGGGCCTATGACATTGCCGAGGTACATGAACGACTGGTTGTAACCGAATATCCGGCCGGTCACCTGATCGCTGCTGTATTTCACCAGCAACGCCTGCACGGCGGGCATCAGTGCGCCATCGCCGAAACCCAGCATGAAACGCAGGATGCCCAGCTGCGTCGGCGTATTAATCAGCGCCATCAGACAAAACAGAATGAAACAGAAGACCAGGGCGGCGATCAGAATACGGTGCGCGCCAATGCGGTCGCCGAGCTTGCCGAGCTTAGGTGCGGCCATCAGGGCGGAAACGCCCGGCACGGCGGCAATCACGCCGCTGATAAAGGCGATGTTACTGGTGTCCGAGGAGAGTTCGCGGATAAACAGGGTGAGGATCGGGCTGATGGACCCGTTGGCTAACTGGATCATCATGGTAGTCACGAACAGGCTGACAATCAGCCACGGATAGGGCAGCGTGGTGAAGACGGCTTTGCCGCTGAGCCGGTTGGCTTTGGTGACCGGTACCACGCGCTCTTTAATCAAAAACAGCGTGATCAGAAAACTGATAAACAGCATGCCGCTGGTGACGAAAAACACCGTGCGCAAACCGAGATGATCCGCCATAAAACCGCCCAGCAACGGGCCGATGATCACCCCGGAAACCTGACCGGTTGACAGTGTTCCCAGCGCCCAGCCACTTTTATCGCGTGGCACCTGCGAGGCGACCAGCGCCATGGCGTTGGGAATGTAGCCGGACGTCAGCCCCATCAGCGTGCGCAGGATGAACAACTGCCAGACGTTGGTGGCGAAACCCTGCAACATCATCACGATAGCCATGCCGAGCGCCGCACGCAGCAGCATCAGCTTGCGGCCTTTGCGGTCGGCAAGGCTGCCCCATAACGGCGCGACAATCGCCGAAACCAGAAAGGTTCCGCTAAAGACCAGACCCGACCATAAACTCAGAGATTCGTGAGAAGTGACGCCCAGCTGTTCGATATAAAGCGGTAAAAAAGGCAGGATTTGACTCATCGCCATGCCGGTGAAAAAACACCCCAGCCAGACGGAGATTAAATTTATTTTCCAGGTTTCCATGGTGCTGCGGTGCGGCCTTAAGCAGAGAAAGGGAACTCTCAGCAGCATAGCAAGCTAATCCCCACTGCGGAGTTCAAAAAGTGGGAACGTATTGATAAGGTGAATAATTGATTATCCTGTATCAAAGTTTCTGGATATATCGGTAGAAAATCCGGTCACATAATTTCACCTGCGTCTGTGACTGACATCACTGGTTACAGCCAAAAGGAGATTATTTCACGCGAAGCGGCGTTCTGTGCTATTATCGCCCCAACTGGCGCACTGCAGTTTGTGCCGAATCCTCGTGGTAATGCCTCATTTGCCTCGTCTGATCATCCACTCTTGAAACTGCACCGAACCCCGTTCGGGTTAGAGTGGACTGGAGCTTTTCCTTATATGTCATTTGATTCCCTCGGCTTAAGTGCCGAAATTTTGCGTGCTGTTGAAGAACAGGGCTATCGCGAACCTACGCCTATCCAGCGTCAGGCTATTCCTGTTGTGTTGCAGGGTCGTGACCTGATGGCCAGCGCGCAGACCGGTACCGGTAAAACCGCTGGTTTTACTCTGCCGCTGCTGAATATGCTGAGCCATACCAATGCGCAATTCAAAGGACGTCGCCCGGTTCGTGCGCTGATCCTGACCCCGACCCGTGAACTCGCGGCGCAGATCGGTGAAAACGTCCAGGCTTACAGCAAATACCTGACCTTGCGTTCGATGGTGGTATTTGGGGGTGTGAGCATCAACCCGCAGATGCTGAAACTGCGCGGTGGTGTGGATGTGCTGATCGCAACGCCGGGCCGTTTACTGGATCTGGAACATCAGCGTGCTGTTGATTTATCTCAGGTTGAAATTCTGGTGCTCGATGAAGCCGACCGCATGCTGGACATGGGCTTCATTCACGACATCCGTCGCGTGCTGGCCAAACTGCCTGCCAAGCGTCAGAACCTGCTGTTCTCCGCCACTTTCTCTGATGAGATCAAAGGGCTGGCGAGCAAACTGCTGACCAACCCGGCCTCTGTCGAAGTGGCACGCCGTAATACCGCGTCAGAGCAAATTGATCAAACGGTTCACTTTGTTGATAAGAAACGCAAAAGAGAACTGCTGTCACAGATGATCGGCGAAGGCGACTGGAAACAGGTGCTGGTGTTCAACCGTACTAAACACGGTGCAAACCATCTGGCCGAACAGCTGAATAAAGACGGCATCACTGCCGCAGCGATTCACGGCAACAAAAGTCAGGGCGCCCGTACCCGCGCACTGGCCGATTTCAAAGCCGGCTCAGTACGCGTACTGGTTGCGACAGATATCGCGGCACGTGGCCTGGATATCGATATGCTGCCGCACGTCGTGAACTATGAACTGCCAAACGTACCGGAAGATTACGTTCACCGTATCGGCCGTACAGGCCGTGCAGAAGCCACCGGTGAAGCGGTGTCTCTGGTGTGCGTAGACGAACATAAACTGCTGCGTGACATCGAGCGTCTGCTCAAGCGTGAAATTCCGCGTGTCGCACTGCCAGGTTATGAACCAGACCCAAGCATCAAAGCTGAGCCGATCATCAATGGTCGTCAGGGCAGTGGCGGCGGCGGCGGTCGTGGCGCACCACGTCAGGGCCAGCGTCCGGGCGCACCGCGCTCCGGTGCTCCACGTTCTGGCGCTCCGCGTCCGGGCGGCAGCAGCGCGCGCAGCGGTACTTCTGAAAACCGTGGCTCCGGTGAAAACCGTCCGGCCCGTGCGCGTCCTGCACATGCAGGCCAGCGTCGCAGCGGTCCTGCGGGCAGCGGCAACAAGTAACGCTCCCCGACAGTCCGATGCTAAACCGCCTTCCATGAAGGCGGTTTTTTTTTGCCTGTTTTTCGTTAAGCGCCTGCCGTCAGGGGGTGATCACATACGCACAACGGCGTGCACCCTGCAAAATATGCTCGGTGCGTTCGACGCTGGCGCAAAGCACGTTGCTGAATACGTCACGTTCGGCCCGGCAGAATCCCTGACAGGTCGCGGCCGCGGCACAAATCGGACAGTGGTTTTCGACAAACAGATAACTGCCGTCATCCTGCAGCGTCCAGTCCGCCATATACCCTTCACGGGTGCGGATCTCCGTCAGCCTTTGCAGTCTTTCCTCCAGTGAATTCGCCCCGTTCATCGCCAGCTGGTAATTATCCTGCGTCAGATTTTCCCGCGAGGTGATCAACTGATCCAGCGCAGAATCACCCAAAGAAGTGCGGATAAGCTGTAACAGTTGTACAGTCAGATCGGCGTGTGCATCGGGGAAATGTGCATGTCCCTGTGCGGTAAGTTGCCAGAACTGTGCCGGACGCCCGACGCCCTGCGAGACAGATTTAGCTTCCACCAGACCTTCTTTCGCCAGTTTGACAAACTGCTGCCTCGCCGCTTCGCCGCTGGTGCCTAACAGATGACCGGCGTCGCTGGCCTGTAATTCCCCGCGGGTTTTGAGCAACGTCAGGATGCGTTCAGCCACGCTGTGCCTGACCAGATTGTTATTTTCCAAGTCACTGCTTGACATATTACCTCGCCGGGTTCTAGATTACGTAAAACATATTCCAAGTGATTTCTTGTTTTAATCATACCATAACCACAACATGCTTCAATGCGTGGACAGCACAAACCAAAGGGATGCAGAGAAATGTCGGAAAGTCAGAGCGGATGGTCGGATTTATTCAGCGCGGAAAACCGGGGAAGTGCCATTACCCTGAGCGCCGGAGTCGCGCTTTACGCCACCAACAGTTACATCGTGATCACGATTTTACCGTCCGTCGTGCAGGATATCGGCGGGCTGGCGTGGTATGCGTGGAATACCACGCTGTATGTGGTGTGTTCGATCCTCGGCTCCGCGTTATCTGCCCGGCTGATGCGCACCGCCGGGCCACGCGGCAGCTATCTCACCGCCACCGCGATTTTTATCGCCGGAGCGGCCATTTGTACGGTGGCGCCGAGCATGCCGGTGCTGCTGCTGGGGCGGGCGTTACAGGGGCTCGGAGGCGGATTCCTGTTCGCGCTTTCCTACGCGATGATCAATCTTCTGTTTAAGGAATCCCTCTGGCCGCGCGCGATGGCGCTGATTTCCGCGATGTGGGGGATTGCCACGCTGGTGGGCCCGGCGATTGGCGGGATTTTTGCGGAGCTGCACGCCTGGCGCTGGGCATTTGGTTTGCTGCTGCCGCTGACATCGTTGTTCGGTTTTTGGGTCTGGCGGCTTTTACCAAAATCTCAGCGGGTGAAACAACCGCAAGAACCGCTGCCGCTGATGCAACTGGCGTTGCTGACTGGCGCGGTGCTGGTGGTGTCTGCGGGTAGTTTGTCCACGCACGGCCTGGTTAATCTTCTCGGATTTGGGGTTGCGGTCCTGATGATGCTGATTCTGCGTCACCGGGAATTTACCGCCGATGTCCGGTTGTTACCGCGTGATGCGCTGCGTACTTCATCGCCGCTGTACGGTTTATATCTGGTGATGACGTTACTGATTATCGGTCTTGGCTGCGAACTCTTCGTGCCTTATTTGCTGCAACATCTGCACGGCCAGACGCCGCTGGCCGCCGGGTACATTACTGCCGCCGCCGCCGCGGGCTGGACGCTCAGTGAAGTGGCCAGCTCAGGCTGGACGGGGCGTCGCGCCGATAACGCCATTATCTCGGGGCCGCTGATTCTGGCCGCCGGTTTGCTGTTATTGCTGTTCACGGTGCCGGTGGCTTTCGGGATGCCGTGGCTGAATATCAGCGGTGTGGTGCTTGGCCTGACGCTGGCCGGATTCGGGATCGGTCTGGGCTGGCCGCATCTGCTGACCCGCGTGCTGCAACAGGCTCCTGAAGAGGATCGCGAAAAAGCCGGTGCATCGATAACCGTGGTGCAGTCGTTCGCCGCCGCGCTGGGGGCCGCACTGGCGGGCACCGTGGCGAACTTTGCCGGGGTGAATCAGGGCGATGCCGGTGCGTCCAGCGCCGCGTTCTGGATGTTCCTGCTGTTCGCTGTTCCCGCTTTGCTGGCCGTGTGGATTGCCTGGCGTTCGGTGAAGGCGCGGCAGGTGCAGAGTGCCACGCAGACGCACCTTGACCGCGATTTATCACAGGGGTAATTGCCGGAAGACGGGCCTTGCGTTACTCTTGCGCGTCATTTTTAAGGGTTGAACTGCAATGCGCGTATTACTGGCTCCGATGGAAGGTGTACTTGATCCCCTGGTTCGTGAACTTCTCACCGAAGTGAACGACTACGATTTGTGCATCACTGAGTTTGTGCGTGTGGTCGATCAACTGCTGCCCGCCAAAGTCTTCCATCGTCTGTGCCCCGAATTACATCACGACAGCCGCACGCCTTCCGGTACACGGGTTCGCGTGCAGCTGCTCGGCCAATATCCTGAATGGCTGGCAGAAAATGCCGCGCGCGCCGTCGAACTTGGATCATACGGCGTCGATCTCAACTGCGGTTGTCCATCGAAAATGGTCAACGGCAGCGGCGGCGGGGCGACCTTGCTCAAAGATCCGGAGCTGATTTATCAGGGCGCGAAAGCCATGCGCGCAGCGGTTCCCGCGCACCTGCCGGTCACCGTGAAAGTGCGGCTGGGTTGGGATTCTCTGGACCGCAGCTTCGAAATCGCCGATGCGGTGCAACAGGCGGGCGCGACCGAACTGGCCGTGCACGGGCGCACCAAAGAAGACGGCTATAAAGCGGAGCGTATCAACTGGCAGGCGATTGGCGAAATTCGTCAGCGGCTGAGTATTCCTGTTATCGCCAACGGCGAAATCTGGGATTACGCCAGCGCTCAGGCCTGTATGCAAACCACCGGTTGCGATGCGGTGATGCTGGGGCGCGGCGCACTGAATCTTCCCAATCTCAGCCGGATGGTGAAATACAACGAACCGCGTATGCCGTGGCCGGATGTGATGACGCTGTTGCAAAAATATACCCGTCTTGAAAAGCAGGGCGATACCGGCTTGTATCACGTGGCGCGCATCAAACAGTGGCTGGGATATTTGCGAAAAGAGTACGACGAAGCCTCGGAGTTATTTACTGAAGTGCGCGTGCTGAAGACGTCGAAGGACATTGCCGAACGCATTAACCGGTAGTGTCACTCCATGACTTCTCCGCGCGGCAACGCTTAAATAGGGAGAAGTATCATGGAAAACAACGATATCGGTTTGAGTCACATTGCTTTTGCGGTGAAAGATCTTGATGCCAGCATCAGGTTCTACCAACAGTTTGCCGACATGAAAGTCATCCACCGGCGCGGCGAGCGGGGCACGGATGCCAGACCCGTGGCATGGCTCAGCGACATGACCCGCCATTTTGCCATCGTGCTGGCCGAAGACCCTGAAAACACCGATACCCGACTCGGCCCGTTCGGTCACCTCGGTGTCGCCTGCGCTTCCAGAGAAGCGATGGATGCCAGACTGACCGAGGCACGCGCTGCGGGCGTTCTGCGTCAGGAGCCGACGGATTCCGGTGCACCGGTCGGCTACTGGGCATTTCTCGATGACCCCGATGGCAATACGCTTGAACTCTCTTACGGGCAGGAAATCGGTTATCTGATTGAAACTAAACCGGCCTTGTAATGACCTCTCCAGGTTAATCATTGAAATAAACGAACAGGATAGCGAATTACGCAGCCGGATTTACAGGCTGCGTAATTCGTCCAGTGATTAATATCCAATGCATTGTTTATAAACATAATCAATATAGTAATTTTGCGCAGTGACTTTTTTAAAGGCGAAATTATTTATCATATTCAAGGGTTATTTTTATAAACTCGAATGGTATTCTTTTCAGGTAAGTTAAGGTTTTAAATTCAGTTGGTG
>NZ_JAFMOX010000049.1 GCF_019049655.1 Rahnella rivi | reverse complement strand
CAGAAGTGAAACGCCGTAGCGCCGATGGTAGTGTGGGGTCTCCCCATGCGAGAGTAGGGAACTGCCAGGCATCAAACAAGTGGAAAGCCCTGTACTGACGTACAGGGCTTTTTGCTGTGTGGAATTTAGGGAAAGCAGGAAAGTAAAACCTGCTAATTAGCTTGTTTTTCCAGCCATTCGACAATAAAACACTCTATTTCTTCGATCTTATTGAGATCCAGCACCCTGATTGATTCCAAATTCAGAGCCGGTAATTGATTGCTGGCAACCGCAATGACATAAGAATCAATCAACTGCTCTAAATGCATGCCGCTTTCTTCCCTGTACAACACAATTTTATCTATCCTCTCGTGTTTGAATCCCTCAACCAAAATCATATCGAGACTTTTACTGTCGAAACGTGTCGCAAGGTACCTGAGATCAAGAGGTTCCTGATGCGCTGTCTCTGTCATTAATGCCCATCTGTCACTGCTTGCGACCATAGTTTGATCTGCGCCAGCCTTTCTCAGTTCGAAGCTGTCTTTTCCTGGCGTATCAACGTCAACGTCGTGATGAGTGTGTTTGATAAGGCCTACACGAATGCCTCGTTGGCGAAGATGCGGAATGAGTTGTTTCAATAATGTCGTTTTGCCCGTGCCACTGTAAGCCACTATTCCGAGCAGTGGTATTTCACGATTGTTCATCGTGATTCGCTCTGCCAACGCAAAACATCTTGCGGGCAATTGAGGTTGGAAAAATCTGCAGCATGATTAAACATAACTGATTTGGCACCGACGTTATGGAAGAAGATCATGAGCTTACGGTCGCCATTTTCAAGATAGGATTTCAAGGCTGGAATAAGATTGCGGTTGAGCAGGCAAAGTGTCGGATGCTCCCGTTCCGGATCTCGTGCATAGAGGGCCTGACAGCCTGATAACTCGGACAAAAACGTTTCGGCTAAGTTAATGGGGAATCCCGGGACGTCACAAGGTACGAACAGCACCCATTCTGTCTGACTTACCGTTAAAGCGGCCAGCATACCGGCAAGTGGACCGGAGAAATCCTGTGTGAGGTCTGGGACAGTCTGAAATTTTTTGCCGTAGCGATCCGCATTTTGGTTACAACTGATCAGTATATTACCCACCTGTGGAGAGAGCCTGTCAGCTATGATTTCGAACAAAGGCTGACCTTTTACCTCAACCAATCCCTTATCCTCCCCCATCCTGCTCGAGCGTCCGCCCGCTAAAATAACGCCGGTAATGCTGCTGCGATCCATAATATTCACCTGCCAAAATCTTTGTATTCCGGCCATTGTAACGTCAAATTTTCAACGCAAGCAGATTTAACTTTGTCATGTCAGCTTGTCCTTCCCCTGAAGAAATAACCCTGTTATTTTTAGGGACTCAACAAATAAAGGAAGAAACCTCATGAAAGAACATCGCGTCAATGAGCTGATTGAATTACTGCACCCAGCCTGGAAAGAAGACAGTGATCTTAACCTGATGGAGTTTATCCAGAAGCTGGCGGGTGAATGCGGTTATCAGGGCCCATTGGCGGAACTGAGTGATGACACATTGATTTATCACCTGAAAATGCGTGGAACAGAAAGCTCTGCGGAAATTCCCGGTCTGAAGAAAGACTATGAGGATGACTTTAAAACGGCGCTTCTGCGAGCCCGTGGTGTGATTAAAGATTGATGTAAACTTATGTGAACTTCATGCGAACCACGAAAAATAGGTGATACTATTTCCCATTATCATTTTTCTGTGCGGCCAATCCGAATGAAGTTATGAATAGTTCAGCTTTCAATTTTCAGGCATTGTCGCCGGATCTTATCCTTGATGCACTCGAGAGTGTCGGTCTGCGCGCAGAGTCCGGGCTCACTGCATTAAACAGCTATGAAAATCGGGTATATCAGTTTCTCTGTGAAGACAGAAAACGCTATGTGGTGAAGTTCTATCGTCCGGAACGCTGGAGTGAGGAACAGATCCATGAAGAGCATCTTTTTTCACATGATATGTCCGAAGCTGAAATACCGGCCGTTGCCCCGCTTTCTATCAATGAAAATACGTTGCATCACCATCAGGGTTACATGTTTACCGTGTTTCCCAGCGTAGGTGGTCGGCAGTATGAAATAGATAACCTTGATCAGCTTGAGTGGGTTGGGCGTTTCCTGGGACGTATTCATCAGGTGGGCAGTGAGAGCCTTTTTACTGCTCGTCCGACAATGGGGCTGGATGAATATCTCGTACAGCCGCGTGAAGTTCTCGCACAATGCCCTCTGATCCCGAAGAGTCTGCGCGAGCCTTTCTTGCTGGCGACAGATAATCTGATCAATACCACACAAACATATTGGCATACGGACTGGAAACCTTTGCGTTTGCACGGCGATTGCCACCCGGGGAACATTCTCTGGCGTGATGGGCCGCTGTTTGTCGATATGGATGATGCCCGCAATGGCCCGGCGATACAGGATCTCTGGATGTTGTTGCACGGGGATCAAAGTGAGCAGCGCCTTCAGCTGGATGTATTGCTCGAAGCGTATGAAGAATTCGCCGATTTTGACTCTCGCGAGCTGGCACTCATTGAACCGCTGCGCGCGATGCGCATGGTTTATTATCTGGCCTGGGTCGCGCGCCGCTGGGAAGACCCTGCATTCCCTAAAAGTTTTCCGTGGATGACGGATGAAGACTTTTGGCGAGGCCAGATTGCTGCTTTTAACGAGCAAATTAAGAAACTAAAGGCACCTCCTTTGCAGTTGATGCCAATGTATTAAGTCACGTTTAATGTTCGAAGTTTAATTAATTGGAGATAGGCTTTATATGAAAAAGATATTCCTGGCACTGGTTGGTATGGTTATGGCCTTCAGTGTGTCTGCGGCACAATTTTCTGATGGTGCACAGTACGTTACTTTAGATAAAACCGTTGCTAATGAGCCGCAGGTACTCGAGTTCTTCTCATTTTATTGCCCGCACTGTTATCAATTTGAACAAGTTTGGCATGTGTCTGACAGCATCCGTAAGAACCTGCCAAAAGACGTTAAATACACCAAATACCATGTGGAATTCCTGGGCCCGTTAGGTAAGCAATTAACTCAGGCATGGGCTGTGGCAATCGCGTTGGGCGTTGAAGATAAAGTCAGCCCACTGATGTTTGATGCCGTACAAAAACAACAGTCCGTTCAGAATGCCGATGATATCCGCAAAGTCTTTATTCAGGCTGGCGTGAAAGGCGAAGATTACGATGCCGCACTGAATAGTTTTGTGGTGAAATCTCTCGTCGTACAGCAGGAAAAAGCCGCCGCTGATTTAGGCCTGCAAGGTGTCCCATCTGTATTTGTGAATGGCAAATATATGGTTAAAAATGATGGCCTTGATACCAGCTCAATGGATATGTATGTCAAACAATATTCAGATGTTATCAATTTCCTAGCCACCAAAAAATAAGATATCGTCTTCTCAATGCCAGCCATTCGGCTGGCATTATATCCTTTCGAATTTACGGCCTGGCCAAATAAAAAATCTGAAATATAATTGATTTTATTTGTATGATGTCGTCTCACAAATATTACTATCCACAATAGCTATTAAGCTTCTATTACATGAATGTTTCATGCAAAAATCAGATAACCTGATGAAAGCAGTGAGTAAAATGGTAAATTTTTTTCTCAATACATCTCATTAATAATTTCTCATCAAAACTATTCACAAAGTTATCCACAGGAAGATCCTTCGAGATCCCCCGCATTATCGCAATGAATTTCCCTCGTAAGGTTCGTCTTTCTCGCTGGCTATGGCATCCTTAGCGTATGTCTGATCACGAATAAAGAAGAGTTATGGCCCAGATAGCAGAAAACCCATTGATACTGGTAGACGGTTCGTCCTACCTCTACCGCGCTTACCATGCGTTCCCCCCGCTGACAAACTCTGTGGGTGAGCCAACCGGCGCGATGTACGGCGTGCTTAACATGTTGCGTAGCTTATTGCTGCAATACACCCCAAGCCACGTTGCTGTGGTGTTTGACGCGAAAGGCAAAACCTTCCGTGATGAGCTCTTTGATCAGTACAAATCTCACCGCCCGCCAATGCCTGACGATCTCCGTTCGCAGATTGAACCATTGCACCAGATGGTTAAAGCCATGGGGCTGCCATTACTGGTGGTATCTGGCGTGGAAGCGGACGACGTGATTGGCACACTGGCTCTCGAAGCTGAAAAGGCCGGACATGCGGTACTGATCAGCACCGGTGATAAAGACATGGCGCAATTGGTCACGCCCGGCGTGACGCTGATTAATACCATGAACAATGCGATCCTTGGGCCGGATGAAGTCGTTGAAAAATACGGCGTCCCTCCTGAACTGATCATCGATTTCCTGGCATTGATGGGTGACTCCTCGGACAACATCCCCGGTGTTCCCGGCGTGGGTGAGAAAACGGCGCAGGCGCTGTTGCAAGGCATCGGTGGTCTTGATGCGCTGTATGCCGATCTCGATAAAATTTCTACATTGAGTTTCCGTGGTTCCAAAACCATGGCTGCTAAACTTGCCGACAATAAAGACGTTGCTTATCTCTCCTATAAACTGGCGACCATCAAAACTGACGTTGAGCTGGACGTCACATGCGCTGAGCTGACCGTTAATGAGCCGAATGCAGATGAACTTCATCAGCTCTTTGGTCGTTATGAGTTCAAGCGCTGGCTGGCAGATGTTGAATCGGGTACCTGGTTGAGCGGTAAAAAGTCAGCGGCAAAAGCGACGACATCCGGTAAGAAAGGTGCCGCAGCTGAAGAGACGCTGGCTTCAGAACCCGTCGAGCGTAATCAGCTAACACAGGACGGTTATGTCACCATTCTGGATCAGGCAACGCTTGATGAATGGATTGGCTACCTGAAAGCTTCTGATGTTTTCGCGTTTGATACGGAAACGGATGGCCTGGATACGCTGACAGCGAATCTGATTGGTTTATCTTTTGCAACGCAAGCGGGTAAAGCGGCGTATCTTCCCGTGGCCCACGACTATCTTGACGCGCCGGTGCAATTAGATCGCGCTGACGTTCTGAAACAGCTCAAGCCTTTACTGGAAGATGAAAAGCAGCTGAAAGTCGGACAAAATCTGAAGTTCGACCGCGGTATTCTGTTGCGTTATGACATTGAGATGAAAGGGATCGCGTTCGATACCATGCTTGAGTCATACGTACTCGACAGTGTGTCAGGCCGTCATGATATGGACAGTCTTGCGGATCGTTATCTCGGCCATAAAACGGTCGGTTTTGAAGAGATCGCCGGAAAGGGTAAAAACCAGCTCACCTTCAACCAGATCGCTCTTGAACAAGCCGCCCCGTATGCAGCGGAAGATGCTGACGTCACCTTGCAGTTGCACCAGACGTTGTGGCCGCGCATCCAGGAAAGCGAATCGCTGAAGAAAGTCTTCACCGATATTGAGATGCCGCTGGTCCCTGTTCTGTCGCATATCGAACGCACCGGCGTTCTGATCGACCAGAACATTTTAGCCGCGCACTCTAAAGAGCTGGCCATCCGCCTGAATGAATTGGAAACCAGGGCGCATGAACTGGCCGAAGAGCCTTTCAACTTGTCCTCGACCAAGCAGCTGCAGGCCATTCTGTATGAAAAACAGAAATTGCCGATTCTGAAGAAAACACCGGGTGGCGCGCCTTCGACGAACGAAGAAGTGTTAGCTGAACTGGCGCTGGATTACCCATTGCCAAAAGTCATTCTGGAATATCGCGGCCTGGCGAAGCTCAAATCGACTTATACCGACAAACTGCCGTTGATGATCAACCCTCAGTCTGGACGTGTACACACGTCTTACCATCAGGCTGTGACGGCCACCGGGCGTCTGTCTTCCAGTGATCCAAACCTGCAAAACATTCCGGTGCGTAACGACGAAGGCCGACGTATTCGTCAGGCGTTTATCGCTCCGAAAGATTACTGCATTCTCGCTGCCGACTACTCGCAAATCGAACTTAGGATCATGGCGCATCTGTCGAAAGATGCAGGTTTGCTGACAGCATTTGCCGAAGGAAAAGATATCCACCGGGCGACAGCTGCTGAAGTCTTCGGTACGCCGCTGGAAAGTGTGACCGGCGAGCAACGCCGCAGCGCGAAGGCGATTAACTTCGGGCTGATCTACGGTATGAGCGCGTTCGGTCTTTCCCGTCAGCTGAACATTCCGCGTAAAGAGTCCCAGCGTTATATGGATTTGTATTTTGAGCGCTATCCGGGCGTGCTCGAATACATGGAACGTACCCGCACGCAGGCTTCTGAACAGGGCTACGTTGAAACGCTGGATGGTCGCAGGCTGTATCTGCCGGACATTAAGTCCAGCAACGCAATGCGCCGTAAAGGTGCCGAGCGTGCCGCGATCAACGCCCCGATGCAGGGAACTGCGGCTGATATTATCAAACGCGCCATGATAAGCGTCGGTGACTGGCTGAAACAGCCGGATGCTCCGCGCGCCCGCATTATCATGCAGGTACATGATGAACTGGTCTTTGAAGTGCACAATGACGACGTTGCGGCAGCCAGTGAGAAAATTCGTAGCCTGATGGAAGCGAGCATGGAACTGGCCGTTCCATTGAAAGTGGATGTCGGTACGGGTAAGAACTGGGATCAGGCTCACTAAGTGAATAGTTATTAAGCTTTTATTGTAATTAAGCTACAGGATTATGGCCTCAGACCATGAAGGTGATCGCATAATCCGCAGTTTTTGTGTAAGTAAACTACAAAAAGTTCTTTTTCCCCGTCATGAAATAGGGTAAAGTTCCTCTTGTAGGGTACAGAGGTAAGATGTTCTATCTTTCAGACCTTTTACTTCACGTAATCGGATTTGGCTGAATATTTTAGCCGCCCCAGGCATTTATGTCTGGGGCGTTTTTTATTGTGCTTTTCACTGCGTTATCCCGCACTTTTGGGGTTTTAGGCAGCCATGTTAAAAAAGCACATAAAAAAACGGGCGACCTGCAGGCCACCCGTCATGTTCTTTACTTACGATCCTGCCTGCGACTTACTCGCCTGACAATTCGTCTTCCACTACTTCTGGCGGGATTTCATTAAACCAGGTGTTCAGTTTATCACTGAGTTTATCCACACCCATTTTTTTGGGTGAAGAGAACGCTTCAACCTGAATGTCCCCCATAAATTCTTTCACTGCTTCGCGTACCATTTTGATCTGCGCCTGACGTGCGCCGGAAGCCAGTTTATCGGCCTTAGTCAGCAGCAGCATCACCGGCGTACCGACATCCACGGCCCACTGAATCATTTGCTGATCGAGATCTTTCAGCGGGTGACGGATATCCATCAGCACCACCAGCCCTTTCAGTGAATTACGCATTTGCAGATACTCACCCAGTGAGCGCTGCCATTTGCGTTTCATCTCTTCCGGAACCTGGGCATAGCCATAACCCGGAAGGTCGACCAGACGAATTCCTGGCTCCACTTCAAACAGGTTAATTAATTGCGTACGGCCAGGGGTTTTACTGATACGTGCCAGGCTTTTCTGCTGGGTCAGCGTATTCAATGCACTGGATTTGCCGGCGTTTGAGCGACCAGCAAATGCGACTTCAATGCCTGCGTCACTCGGCAGATGCCGGATATCCGGGGCGCTCATGACGAAATGGGTCATATGATAGTTGTAAGTTTGGCTGGTCAAAACGTGCGTCTCCGTGAGGCTTGTGTATCTGGCTGACTGGAGATTATAACTGCAACAGCGCCGCGATACGTTCAGTGTTTTTTACAATCCGAATGATGATGCGAAGGGACCACAGAGATGAAGGCGGGGGAAAATGGCCTTCATGATGTAAGACATTTGCTATTCATAATGCGGGTTATTTCGCTAATTAAGTCGCCGTATATTTTAATTCACTTTAAATTCAATTCGATAACATCAGAGCATCGGCTGAAGACGTGAGACGGCAGGGCGGTATCTTGAGCCTTTGCGGCGATAGGGTAAAGTCTTTCTTACGCGATGAAGGCAAGAATGGAAACACGGATGATTTACGCCTTCAGGGAATACTGGAAATGCATGGCGCTTTAAGGATGAACGGGGCCGGAAGCCCTGAAAGGCAAAGGAAAAACCGGGACGTTGAGGCTATACAGGGAAAGTGTTTGTTGAATATCCTTCGCAGGAAGGAAAGAAAAAGGCAGCAAGGTCCACTTGCTGCCTTTTTTCTTTGGTCGCTTTCTGCTAGATTCCGCCGCAAATCTATACTAAATGTACACACCTAAGAGCAGAATCCATGAAACAGCCAGCGAAAGCCCCGCGCGCCAATACCGCGACAGCCAAACCGAAGAGAAAAAAGAATCGCGTCGAGCTCGATATTGAAGCGCGCGAACGCAAACGTGACAACCGCCGCCGCGGCCGTAAGGCTGGTTCCCGTGCGAACCCGGATGCCAACCAAAATCAAAGTGGTGCAGCCGCGAAGAAAACCGATCCGCGCATTGGCAGTAAAAAAGCCGTGCCACTGATTGTTGAAACCGTCATGAACAATGCACCTAAAGCGAAGAAAGCGGCGCAGCCGGTGCAAGATGCAAAACCAAAAATGACCCCGGAAGAAGAACTGACATTACTGGAAAATGATCAACGTCTGGATGCTTTGCTAGATCTTATCGATGACGGTAAAGCCCTGAGCGCTGAAGATCAGGCTTATGTTGATCAGACTCTGGATCGCATCGACGTTCTGATGGAATTGCTGGGTATCGAACTTGGCGATGATGAAGATGACGAAGAAGAAGAGAAGAACGAAGACATGATGCAGTTGCTCAAGCGCGGGAATCCAAAAGAAGGTTTCTAAGCCATGAGCTGGGTCATTCCGGCAATAGCCTTACTCTTTGCATGTTATCTGCTTTGGTTATTCGGTAAACTACGACGGTTATCGAAAACCAAAGCACGTTTGCGCAGAGCGACCTTTGCACGGCAGGCCAACAGCCTGCCGGTAAGGCGAACCGGCAGCATCCGACGCCGGAAGGAGTAAGTCACCATGTCAGAACAGACAACCGTTTGGGATTTAGCGCTGATCCAGAAGTACAACTACTCTGGCCCGCGGTACACATCCTACCCAACCGCACTTGAATTCAGCGAAAGCTACAACGACGCAGCCTTTGAAAAAGCCGCTGCCCGTTATGCGGATCGTTCCCTCTCGTTGTATGTCCACATTCCTTTCTGTCATAAGCTCTGCTACTTCTGCGGCTGCAATAAACTGGTCACCCGCCAGCAGCATAAAGCCGAAGAATATCTGAATGTGCTCGAGAAAGAGATCCGCCACCGTGCGCCGCTCTTTAAGGGCCGTCACGTGAGTCAGCTCCATTGGGGCGGTGGTACTCCCACTTATCTCAACAAAGCCCAGATAAGCCGTCTGATGAGCCTTCTGCGTCAACATTTTACTATCCTGCCTGATGCTGAGATGTCGCTGGAGATTGATCCGCGCGAAATCGAGCTGGATGTGCTGGACCATCTGCGCAACGAAGGCTTCAATCGCCTGAGCATGGGCGTGCAGGATTTCAACAAAGAAGTGCAGCGTCTGGTTAACCGCGAGCAGGATGAAGAGTTCATCTTTGCGCTGATTGAACGCGCCAGGGCGCTCGGTTTCAACTCAACCAATATCGATCTGATCTACGGTTTGCCAAAACAAACCGCCGAAAGTTTTGCTTATACCCTGCAACGTGTGGCGGCGCTCAATCCGGACCGTCTCAGCGTTTTCAACTACGCTCACATGCCGAAGCTGTTCGCGGCACAACGCAAAATCAAAGATGCCGACTTACCCGGTGCAGAAGAGAAACTGAAAATCCTGCAGGAAACCATCAGTTCACTGACGGCGTCCGGTTACCGGTTTATCGGGATGGATCACTTTGCGCGCCCTGATGACGAACTGGCGATTGCTCAGCGCGAAGGCAAACTACACCGTAATTTCCAGGGGTATACCACGCAGGGCGACAGCGATTTGCTGGGCATGGGCGTGTCGGCCATCAGCATGTTGGGCGACACCTACGCGCAGAACGAGAAAGACCTCAAAACGTATTACGCCAGAGTTGAAGAGCAGGGGAACGCACTATGGCGCGGTCTGGAAATGACCGATGACGACTGTCTGCGCCGCGATGTTATTAAATCGCTGATCTGCCATTTCGAGCTGAGTTTTGCCGATATCGAACAGCGTTATGGTATCGGCTTTACCGATTATTTTGCCGACGATCTGGCGCTGCTGACGCCGCTGGCGGAAGACGGGCTTGTCGAGGTAAGTGAGACACACATTCAGGTCACGCCGCGCGGACGTTTGCTGATCCGTAATATCTGCATGTGTTTTGATATTTATCTGCGCCGGCAGCTACGCCAGCAGCAATTCTCCCGCGTTATCTGATTCTTCGCTGCAAATCGATTCGTATCAACGCAAAACAAAGCAAAACAGCCGCATGAGCGGCTGTTTTGCTGTCTGGTGCTGGAAAGGATTATTCCATGCCCAGTTCTTTTAGTTTGCGGGTGAGGGTGTTTCGTCCCCAGCCCAGCAACCGTGCAGCTTCCTGTTTATGCCCCTGAGTATGGCGCAACGCCGTAGTCAGTAATGTCCGCTCCATTTCAGGTTGTGCTTCCGACAGCAGATTTTGATGACCGGAGCGCAGTGCGCGATCCGCCCACTGTGCCAGCAGCGTTGCCCAGCTGTCCGGCAAACTCTGTCCGCCTGCTTCCGGCGCAGAAGTCTCAAACAGTTCACTCGGCAAATCCTGAATCAGAACTTCCTGGCCCGCCGCCATCACCGTCAGCCAGCGACAAGTGTTTTCCAGCTGGCGCACGTTACCTTGCCACGGCAGACGCGTAAGCGCCGTTTCGGTTTCCGGATGCAGATTTTTTGCTTCCACGCCCAGTTCTTTTGCCGCCACTTGCAGGAAGTAACGCGCCAGACGCGGAATGTCTTCACGACGTTCACGCAGCGGTGGCAGATGGACGCGGATAACGTTCAGGCGATGGAATAAATCCTCACGGAATTTTCCTTCCTGAACCCTAAGCTCCAGATTCTGGTGGGTCGCCGCAATGATTCGCACGTCCACTTTCACCGGTGCATAACCGCCGACGCGGTAGAACTGACCGTCTGCCAGCACGCGCAGAAGACGGGTTTGCACATCGAGCGGCATATCACCGATTTCATCAAGGAACAGCGTGCCATTGTCGGCCTGCTCGAAACGCCCCTGACGAACGGTGTTCGCTCCGGTAAATGCCCCTTTTTCGTGGCCGAACAGTTCGGACTCGATCAGGTCTTTCGGGATTGCCGCCATATTCAGCGCGATAAAAGGCGCTTTAGCGCGAGGGCTGTGACGATGCAAGGCGTGAGCCACCAGCTCTTTACCGGTACCGGATTCGCCATTAATCAGCACGCTGATTGAAGAGCGGGACAAACGGCCGATGATGCGGAACACATCCTGCATGGCTGGCGCTTCGCCAATAATGTCAGCTGTCGGGCCGCTGGCTGGCTGAGTTCGGGCCGGTTGTTGTTGTTCCTGATAATGACTGATGGCGCGCTCTACCAGCGCCACGGCTTCGTCAATGTCGAACGGTTTTGGCAGATAATCAAACGCGCCTTGCTGATAGGCGCTGACCGCAGCATCCAGATCGGAATGGGCTGTCATTATGATGACCGGAAGCATCGGATGGCGTTGTTTAATCTGCTTAAGCAGCGCTAAACCGTCCATCCCAGGCATGCGGATATCCGATAACAACACGTCAGGGGTTTGAGTCGCAATGGCTTCCAGCACTTCATTACCGCTGTCAAACGTGGTGCAGGTTAAACCGGCTCCAGTGAGCGCACGTTCAAGAACCCAGCGGATGGAGCTATCGTCATCGACGATCCAGACTATCCCTCGTTGCATAAGAACCTCACTGGCGAATAGGCAGGAAAACCGAGAATTCGGTATGACCTGGCCAACTGTTAAATTCAACTTTACCCGAATGCTGATCAATCAAACTGCGCGCGATGGACAGGCCCAAACCGGTGCCCCCCTCGCGGCCACTGACCATGGGGTAAAAAAGGGTGTCCTGCAAATGGCCCGGTACGCCGGGGCCGTCATCTTCAATATCGATGCGTGCCGCCAGACGATAACGCACACCATGTAACGTGATCTGGAAGGCAGTGCGCGTACGCAGTGTAATTGTGCCGCCTTCCTCCCCGAGTGCCTGCAGGGCATTGCGGGTGATGTTTAACAAAATCTGTTCTATCTGATCGGGGTCGTGCGCAAGTTCCGGCAGGCTTGGGTCATAGTCCCTCACCAGTTGAACGTTATCTGGCTTTTCCATCGATACCAGCTGACAAACACGCTCTGCAACCTGATGAATACTTTGCGTAACGTGCTGGCTTGGGCGCTGTGGCCCCAGCAAACGGTCGACCAGATTACGCAGGCGGTCTGCCTGCTCAATAATGACTTTGGTGTATTCCAGCAGCGCCGGATCGGGGAGCGCTCTTGAAAGTAACTGCGCTGCACCACGCAAACCGCCGAGCGGGTTTTTAATTTCATGTGCCAGACCGCGGATTAAATCACGCGCGGCAACCTGTTGAGCGTGCTGCAATTGTTCCTGGCTCAGCTTACGCTGATTATCCATCGGAGCCAGTTCGACCAAAATGAAGCCTTCCGGCAGCATCTGCGCGGTCAGAGACAACACGTGCGCGCGGCCATCCACGACCAGAGTCACTTCGCTGTCTGTAAAGCCCTGTCCGGCAGTCAGACTTTCACGCATCAACTCGATATTCAGGGAAAAATATCCCACCAGCTCAGGCAACGGTGTGCCAAAAAGTTTGCGGGAACTTTGCGCCAGTAATTGCTGAGCCGCCGGATTGGCGTAATGCACAGCCAAATCGTCGTCCAATAACAGAACGCTGTTGATTAAGGAATTCAGGATCTGCCCAGCATCGGGCAGTTTGCCAGTTGCCATACCGCAGTCTCCCGCACCTGATCGGTGCATTTTATCTCGTTACCCGGCGAAATCACGGGGCTGAGGGGTTAAGCAGGAAAGAGTGTGGAGAAAAAAGCCCATCCGGAGATGGGCTGAAAGTTTCCACGGCAACAAATTAAATCGTCTGACTTGATTTTGACGCTGAAGGTTTTCTCACTACCGGGCCTTCAGTCGGGTATTACGCTCAGCGTTCGTCCTGAAGACGAACGCTGAGTTAAGGGCTTAAACGCTGTAATACAGTTCGAATTCAACCGGATGCGGAGTCATACGCACGCGGTCCATTTCTTCTTTACGCAGATCGATATACGCTTCGATAGCGTCGTCAGTGAACACGCCGCCACGGGTCAGGAACTCGCGGTCTTCGTTCAGTGCGTTCAGCGCTTCTTCCAGTGAACCTGCAACTTTTGGAATTTCTGCTTCTTCTTCCGGTGGCAGGTCATACAGGTTTTTATCCATCGCATCGCCAGGGTGGATCTTGTTGATGATGCCGTCCAGGCCAGCCATCATCAGTGCTGCAAACGCCAGGTATGGGTTAGCCGCTGGATCAGGGAAACGCGCTTCGATACGCATCGCTTTAGGGCTTGATACGTGTGGAATACGGATAGAGGCAGAACGGTTACGCGCAGAGTAAGCCAGCATAACTGGCGCTTCGTAGCCCGGGACCAAACGCTTGTAGGAGTTGGTTGTCGGGTTAGCGTAGGCGTTGATTGCTTTAGCGTGCTTGATGATACCGCCGATGTAGAACAGTGCCATTTCAGACAAGCCGCCGTATTTGTCGCCAGCGAACAGGTTGTTACCGTTCTTGGACAAAGACATGTGGCAGTGCATACCGGAACCGTTATCGCCAAACATTGGTTTTGGCATGAAGGTCGCTGTTTTGCCAAATGCGTGAGCCACGTTGTGCACCACGTATTTGTAAATTTGGATTTCGTCCGCTTTTTTGGTCAGGGTGTTGAAGCGGGTTGCCACTTCGTTCTGGCCAGCAGTTGCTACTTCGTGGTGGTGAGCTTCAACAACCAGACCCATTTCTTCCATGGTCAGACACATGGTAGAACGTAGATCCTGGGAGGAGTCGACCGGAGGAACCGGGAAGTAACCGCCTTTCACTGCAGGACGGTGGCCTTTGTTGCCGCCTTCGTATTTGGTGCTGGAGTTCCATGCGCCTTCGATATCATCGATAGCGACGTGGGAACCGGAGATGCTGCTGCCGAAGCGCACATCATCAAACAGGAAGAATTCTGGCTCTGGCCCGAACAGTACGGTGTCCGCGATACCGGAAGAGCGCAGGAAATCTTCTGCACGTTTTGCGGTAGAACGTGGGTCACGGTCATAACCTTGCAGCGTTGTCGGCTCAAGGATGTCACAACGGATGATCAGCGTGGTTTCTTCATAGAATGGGTCAAGAACAGCAGTGCTGGCATCTGGCATCAGAACCATGTCAGATTCGTTAATGCCTTTCCAGCCACCGATTGAAGAGCCATCAAACATTTTGCCTTCTTCGAAGAAGTCAGCGCTAACCTGGTGTGCAGGAATGGTGACGTGCTGTTCTTTGCCTTTGGTATCAGTGAAACGTAAATCTACGAATTTCACTTCATGCTCATTCAGCATCGTCAAAACGTGTTCAGCGGACATACTAGTTCTCCCGAATTTCTCATTATCGTCGTGGAACGAATAACCATTTTTGGTCTTTAGTTGGAAATAACAGCTTTACTTGAACTGGCGTGTAGCCTAAACCGCACTATCATTTGTCTGGTCAGACTCTTTTCACCCTGTAAAAACTTTTTACCCTAAAAACTATTAGCGAAAAGTGTGCCAACTTTGAGAAAATCCAAACAGCGCCATTTTACAGGGCTCTTGCACTCAATAAGTATGCACCATAACGGAGTTTATGCACTACAATGGTGCTAATCGTGAGATGCAAGGCACCAAAAAGGTGCGTCATATTGGTTCAGTGTTCTTTTTGCACCGTGAAAGGGATCACAAAGTAACCATCCTTAAGTTGTTTCAACAAGATCCTTGTGATCTTGTTTAGAACCTCGCTTAATACGTGTACAATAGCGCGCTATTTCTAATGCCTGAGGCAAAGCTGTGATCGAAAATTTGCGTAACATCGCCATTATTGCCCACGTTGACCATGGTAAAACCACCCTGGTCGACAAGCTGCTGCAACAATCCGGTACTTTCGGAGAGCGTGTAGAAGCCACTGAACGCGTAATGGACTCCAACGATTTGGAGAAAGAGCGTGGGATTACCATCCTCGCAAAAAACACCGCCATTAATTGGAAAGACTACCGCATCAACATCGTGGATACCCCAGGACACGCCGATTTCGGCGGTGAGGTTGAGCGTGTGATGTCAATGGTCGACTCGGTGCTGCTGGTTGTGGATGCAATGGATGGCCCAATGCCGCAAACCCGTTTCGTGACCAAAAAAGCATTCGCTAATGGTCTGAAACCGATCGTGGTAATCAACAAGGTTGACCGCCCTGGCGCGCGTCCTGACTGGGTTGTTGATCAGGTCTTTGACCTGTTCGTAAACCTGGACGCAACCGACGAACAACTCGATTTCCCAATCATCTATGCATCAGCACTGATGGGTATCGCGGGTAACGACCATAACGATATGGCCGAAGACATGACCCCGTTGTACCAGGCGATCGTTGACCACGTATCTCCGCCACAAGTTGAGATGGATGCACCGTTCCAGATGCAAATCTCTCAGCTGGACTACAACAACTATGTTGGCGTCATCGGCATCGGCCGCATCAAACGCGGTACCGTTAAGCCAAACCAACAAATCACTGTCATCGACAGCGAAGGCAAAACCCGTAACGGTAAAGTCGGTAAAGTTCTGACCCACATGGGTCTTGAGCGTATCGAAGCCACCGTTGCTGAAGCGGGCGACATCATCGCGATCACTGGCCTTGGCGAACTGAACATCTCCGACACTATCTGTGATCCGGCGAATGTTGAAGCTCTGCCAGCGCTGAGCGTTGATGAACCAACCGTAACCATGTATTTCTGCGTAAACACCTCTCCGTTCTGTGGTAAAGAAGGCAAGTATGTGACTTCACGTCAGATCCTTGATCGTCTGAACAAAGAACTGGTGCACAACGTGGCACTGCGTGTTGACGAAACTGAAGATGCTGATGCATTCCGTGTTTCAGGCCGTGGTGAACTTCACCTGTCGGTTCTGATCGAAAACATGCGTCGTGAAGGTTTCGAGCTGGCGGTTTCCCGTCCTAAAGTAATCAACCGTAAAATCGATGGCCGCATGCAAGAGCCATTCGAGAACGTGACACTGGATATCGAAGAGCAACACCAGGGTTCTGTTATGCAGGCCATGGGTGAGCGTAAAGGCGATGTCAAAGACATGATCCCAGACGGTAAAGGTCGTATCCGTCTTGATTACCTGATCCCTGCGCGTGGCCTGATCGGCTTCCGTACTGAATTCATGACCATGACTTCAGGTACCGGTCTGCTGTACTCCACGTTCAGCCATTACGATGACGTTCGTCAGGGCGAAATCGGCCAGCGTCAGAACGGCGTGCTGATTTCTAACGGTCAGGGTAAAGCAGTTGCGTTCGCACTGTACAGCCTGCAAGACCGCGGTAAATTGTTCCTAGGCCACGGCGCAGAAGTGTATGAAGGCCAGATCATCGGTATTCACTCACGTTCTAACGACCTGACCGTGAACTGTCTGACCGGTAAGAAACTGACCAACATGCGTGCGTCCGGTACTGACGAAGCAACGACTCTGGTTCCTGCAATCAAAATGTCTCTGGAGCAAGCTCTGGAATTCATCGATGATGACGAACTGGTCGAAGTGACTCCTCAGTCTGTGCGTATTCGTAAACGTCACCTGACCGAGAACGATCGTAAACGTGCAATGCGTGGTCCTAAAGAAGCGTAATCTTCTTTCACGTACGCCGTTACACAGAAACAGGGTGCCTTTGGTACCCTGTTTTTTTTATGTTTTTTTTCTGCTCCTGCGTAACATCCCCTCCTTCTGTCACTGTTCACCTGTACGTTTTACCGCTAAAGTTAACAGTCATCTTTGAAATCAGGAGCGTGCAATGCTGTACATTTTTGATATGGGAAACGTCATTATTGATATTGATTTCAAACGTGTCCTTGGCGTCTGGAGCAATTTCAGCGGAACACCGCTTGCCACGCTGACCGAGCGATTCTCGATGGGAGAAGCCTTCCAAAAGCATGAGCGGGGAGAAATCAGCGACGAAGACTTTGCCGCCGAGCTTTGTCATGAGATGGGCATCGCGCTGAGTTTCGAACAATTCAGTTTGGGCTGGCAGTCGGTCTTTGTTGGATTGCGGCCTGAAGTGATCGAAATCTTCAAATCGCTGCGTGAGAAAGGGCATCGCGTAGTGGTGTTGTCCAACACTAACCGTTTGCACCTCGATTTCTGGCCGCATAACTACCCGGAAATAGAAGCCAATACTGATGCCATCTATCTTTCGCAAAACATTGGTATGCGTAAACCTGAACCGGGTATTTTCCAGCATGTTCTGGAACAGGAAGGCGTTACAGCGGGCGACGCTGTGTTCTTCGATGACGTGAAAGAGAATATCGAGGCAGCGCGGGAGGCTGGCATCGAATCCGTGTGGGTGGAAGATAACCAGACAGTACCGACGTACTTTTCCTGAAGGATGCTCAAATGCAGAAAAGGGCGCTGAGCCACTACCTGAAATCATGCTGGAAATTTACGCGTCTGCTTCTGCGGCGTTCAGATAAGGATGGCCTGACGCTTTTGGCGGGCCATTTAGCCTATGTTTCCTTACTTTCGCTTGTGCCACTGATTGCGGTGGTCTTCTCACTGTTTGCCTTATTCCCGGTCTTTTCGGATATCAGTGCGCAGCTAAAGACCTTTATTTTTTCAAACTTTATGCCGGCGACCGGCAACACCATTCAGCGCTATCTCGAACAGTTTGTGGCGAACTCCAGCAAAATGACTGCCGTAGGCACCTGTGGCTTAATCGTCACGGCGCTGCTTTTGATAGCCTCGGTAGACAGCGTGCTGAACAAAATCTGGGACAGCAAAACCAAGCGCCCGATCGTGTTCTCTTTTGCGGTTTACTGGATGGTGCTGACGCTCGGGCCGATCCTGCTGGTTGCCAGTGTGGCTATCAGCTCCTATTTGCTCTCGCTGAACTGGCTGAACATCAGTGGCGTGCATTCGGTGATCGACCATGCCCTGCGCATTCTGCCCTTGCTGATCTCGTGGATATCCTTCTGGCTGCTGTATCAGGTGGTGCCCACGGTCCGGGTTCCGGCCAAAGATGCGATGATTGGCGCGCTCTTTTCCGGTGCGCTGTTTGAATTGAGTAAGAAAATCTTTGCCTTATACATCCAGCTTTTCCCGTCATATCAACTGATTTATGGCGTACTGGCCGTGATCCCGATTTTATTTCTTTGGGTCTATGTCAGCTGGTGTATCGTGCTTTTGGGCGCGGAAATTACCGTCACGCTCGGCGAGTTTCGTTCCCTGAGAAAATTGCAGTCTGCTCAAGATGTAGCAGCAGAATAATCAGTCTGAAGGATTTATATGATTGCGTTAATTCAGCGGGTTTTGAATGCCAGCGTCACGATTGATGGCGAGGTCTGCGGCGAGATCGGGCCGGGACTGTTGGTCTTGCTGGGTGTTGAACAGGGCGATGATGAGCAAAAAGCCAGGCGCCTTTGTGAACGGGTGATCGGGTACCGGATATTCGGTGACGAAAACGACAAAATGAATCTCAACGTTCAGCAGGCGGGCGGAAGTTTGCTGGTCGTGTCGCAGTTTACGCTGGCGGCAGACACCTCAAAGGGTATGCGCCCCGGTTTCTCTCGCGGCGCAGAGCCGCAGGAAGCCGACCGCTTATATCAGTATTTCTGCGGGCAGTGCCGTGAAAAAGGCATCGCGACCGAAACCGGGCGCTTTGCTGCGGACATGAAAGTGGCGCTGGTGAACGACGGGCCGGTGACCTTCTGGCTACACGTCTGATAGAAAAGGCATAAACGCCGGAGAGAAAGCATCTATGTATCATCTGAGAGTACCGACGACCGAAAAAGAGCTGGCCGCCTATTACCGATTCCGCTGGGAAATGCTGCGCAAGCCGTTGCATCAGCCCGAAGGTTCAGAGCGTGATGCGTATGATTCCATCGCGCATCATCAGATGGTCGTTGATGAGCAGGGCGAACCGGTCGCAGTAGGCCGTTTATATATCAATGCCGACAACGAGGCCTCTATCCGCTTCCTGGCGGTTGACCCGGAAGTGCAGGATAAAGGGCTGGGAACGCTGGTTGCGATGACCCTGGAGTCTGTGGCGCGTCAGGAAGGCGTTAAACGCGTGGTGTGTAGCGCCCGTGAAGATGCGGTCGAGTTCTTTGCCAAGCTCGGGTTTGTGAATCAGGGCGAAATTACCACGCCGCAAACCACGCCGGTGCGCCATTTCCTGATGATCAAACCGGTTGAAACGCTGGATGACATTCTCCATCGACCCGACTGGTGCGGGCAACTGCAACAAGCCTGGTACGATCACATCCCGCTCAGTGAAAAAATGGGCGTGCGCATCAGTCAGTACACCGGCCAGAGATTTGTGACGACGATGCCAGAGAACGGTAATCAGAACCCGCACCACACGTTGTTTGCGGGCAGTTTGTTCTCGCTGGCAACGCTGACCGGCTGGGGGCTGATTTGGCTGCTGTTGCGCGAACGTCATCTGGGCGGGACCATCGTGCTGGCGGATGCACACATCCGCTACAGTTCACCGGTGACCGGCAGACCGCGTGCGGTGGCTGATCTCGGTTCCGTCAGCGGCGATCTGGACAGACTGGCGCGTGGACGCAAAGCCCGCGTGCAGCTCGAAGTGAATTTGTACGGCGATGAAGCCGAAGGTGCCGTGTTTGAAGGGACTTATCTGGTACTGCCCGCCGCGCCCGGTGCACCGCTGGAACCGGAAATCAACTGAGTTTTCGGGCACAAAAAAGGCACCGCGATGGCGGTGCCTTTTTCTTATCAGTGCCGCAACCATACCCTATGGCGTCGCAGACCCATTCACCAGCCCGTTGACCATCTTCAGATCGATGACCTGACCTCCGGTGGCGTTAACCTGAAGTGTGCCGTTCAGCGTCGGTTTATAATCCACGCCGGCAGGCATTTTTCCTTGCAGGTTGAGCTGCATATTCGCGTTACCGTCGAGGGCCAGATGCGGCCAGCCCCAGTTTTCCAACTGATTAATGGGTACGGCGCGGCCAGTCACTTTTACTGAGAACTGGCGCTGCGGTTGCTGATCCACGGTCCCGGTCGCTTCCAGCAGCCCTTCCTTGGTGAAAGCACTCAGCTCTGAAATAGTCACCTGACGGTCGTTGGCTTCCAGCATGATGGAAGGGCGACGCACATCATTTCGGTTGAACGTGGCTTCGCTGGCGTTCAGATTGAGTTTTCCGTCCCACATTCCCCACTGGTGATTACGTGCCAGCAGCAGATTATTGCCGAGGCCGTCGAGCGACGTCAGCTGGAAAGGAAACTGCGGATTGATATCGATAATCAGGTTCCGGTTGGCAATAAACCGGCCCACCGAGATTTCTGCCAGTGAATCCGGCAGCGGCTGAAGCCAGAGCTGTTTCCAGTTTTGCGGCAACGTGTATTCCAGCCCGGCGATGGAAAACTCATCGAGTTGCAGCCGCTTATTCGCCCGCAGCCAGTTACCTGTGGTCCGCAGTAAACTGCGCTCCCAGCGCGCGGTGGCCTGCTTGATCGAAATGCCCTGAGGCGACAGGTCGAGATTAATGATCGGATCCTGAATGTGCAGATTGCCGTTAATCATGTCAGTCGCGTTCAGCGTGATCTCACCGTCATCACTTTGCCAGTCGCCTTTTTCCAGCGTCACATCCTCAACGGAAAGATCCACATCGCTGAATGCCCAGTCAGTGCCTTGCAGACGGGCGTCGATCAGGTCCATCCGCTGAATGGTGACTTTTGGCAGGGTCTGGAAATCATCGAAAAATGCAGAAAGTGATTTTGAGGTTTGCAGGCGTACATTGCTCAGACGCAGATTTTCGATATTCCAGCTGCCGTCCGCCGCCTGGCTGGCCTTACCCGTAAGCTGGCCCCGCGCCAGATCGCCGCCGAAATTCGCGAGCGTCAGGTTTTTATTGTTCAGGTTACCCTGAATCAGGACGTGTTCGGCTGGCAGCCCGTTGACGGTCAGCGTCGCGGCACTCAGCTGGAAATCGGCTTTATCGCCCAGCAGCTGGTGTGGTTTCGGTTGCCACGGTGAAATACCGGCGTTGATTTGCTGGCCCTGAATCTCCAGTCCCGCCGCGTTACCGGTCAGCGCCATTTTACTCAGCTGAAGTGTGTTCGCCTGCAACGGTAAATTCATGGCGGAAGGACTGACGTTCAGGCGCCCATCAACCAGAACCACGCGGTCGAAAAAGCGCGGTTCTGTTATCTGACGCCAGCTCAAATCCAGATCAACTTCGCCAGCACTGAGCGTCTCAGGCTGATTTTTTTGTCCGAAAATGACATGGGTTAGCGTAATCCGTCCTGGCGTGGACCAGTCATGGTCGATTTTTTCGACGGCGAACCGGTAATCACTGTTATCCGTGACCCAGTTGCTGACCCTGCCAGCGGCCCAGCGGGTTTGTAATAGGACGTAAACCAGCACAATCGCCAGTACCAGAAGCAGAACGAACGTCAGCAAAATTTTACCGATAAATTTCATCGTCTGGGGCCTGTAGCGTGAATTAGGGATAAAGGTTCTCTGTTTATGCCGTAAACAGCGAAATTTCTCAACAGCTTAGCAGACTGGAGACAATAAAAAGCGGCAGGGGTTCCAGACTCCCTGCCGCGGTGACATTCTTCTTAATGTCGGTTATGACTTTTCGTGAGGGAAAACCAGATTCAGAACAATCGCCGTAATCCCGCCTGCGGCAATCCCGGAGGACAACAGCGTCTTAATCCAGTCTGGTGCAAACTGCAGGATCAGCGGCTGCTGAGAAACGCCCATGCCGACGGCCAGAGACAGCGCCATGATCATGATCGCGCGGCGGTTCAGGCGTTCACGAGACACTATGCGCACCCCGGAAGCGGCAATGGTGCCAAACATCACGATAGTCGCGCCACCCAGAACCGGCTCTGGAATGTGTTGGACGAATCCGGCGACCGCAGGGAAAAGCCCCAGTACGATCAGCATCAGCGCCACCACAAAACCTACGTAACGGCTGGCAACGCCGGTCAGCTGAATCACGCCATTGTTTTGCCCGAAACAGGAATTCGGGAATGTATTAAATACCGCCGAAAGCATCGAGTTCAGACCGTTCGCCAGTACGCCGCCCTTAATTCGTTTCATGTACAGCGGTCCGCTGACCGGCTGCTCTGACACGTCTGATGTGGCAGTGATATCCCCGATGGTTTCCAGCGACGTGACCATAAAGATCAGCATCAGCGGGATCAGCAGATTCCAGTCAATTCCCAGTCCGTAGTAAAGCGGCGTCGGGAAGGTGATCCAGCTGGTTTGCGTCGCTGGCGTAACCGTGGGCAGCATTCCCATCATCCACGCCGCCAGATAGCCCACCGCCATCGCGATGACCAGTGAAGCGACCCGCAGGTACGGGTTACGCTGGCGGTTCAGCAGAATAATGACCACCAGAACAACCGCAGCCAGCATCAGATTTTTCGGTGCGCCAAAGGTGTGGTCGCTCATTGCGGCGTATCCGCCACCAATCGAGGTCAGCCCCACCTGAATTAACGACAGACCGATAATCATCACCACAATCCCGGAAACCAGCGGGGTGATCACACGGCGCGCCAGATGCAGGAAGCGGGACAGAATGATCTCAGTACAGGACGCCAGCATCAGCGTACCGAACAGAGCGGCCATCATGGTCGGCACATCCGCGCCACCATTTTTCAGCGCCAGTCCACCCATAATCAACGGAGACACAAAGTTAAAACTTGTTCCCTGAATCGAGAGTAAGCCCGAACCCACCGGCCCCCAGGTTTTAATCTGCAAAATGGACGCCAGACCAGAGGCAAACAGCGACATGCTGATGATGTGCTGGGTGTCCTGCGCGGGTAATCCCAGCGCCTGGCAAATCAATAATGCCGGAGTAATGACCGCAACAAACATCGCCAGCAAATGCTGGCAGGCGGCAAATAATGTCTGCGGGAGCGGCGGCCGGTCTTCGAGCCGGTAAATCAGTTCACTTTTGGGCGGGCGGGAGAGTTCAGGTTGCTGTGTTTCTTGTTCTGCGGTTTGCGTACTCATGTTGTGGCATTCCAATAAGCGGCAAAGCGGGCATTTTTATTGAAAATGACCACAAAAGCAATCGTTTGCTTATGGCAATTTATAACCATGTATTTTAGTTAAGTTGGCTTATGTGCGCTGTTTTTCTTGCCTGATGCCGGTTTTATGACTTCTAATTCAGTTTCTGGGAAAAAAGAAATTACTGATATTCATATAATTATATGATTTTATTGGATTTAATACAAAATGGAGTTCTTTAATGATTCAGCTCGATACCTACGGCACGCTGGTGGCTGCCACGCTGGTTCTCCTTTTAGGACGCAAATGCGTCCAGTCGGTCAAACTTCTCAAGAAATACACCATTCCTGAACCCGTTGCGGGCGGTTTACTGGTCGCCGTGATGCTCCTGCTAGCCAACCGGATCATGGGCTGGGAAATCGGATTTGATATCTCGTTAAAAGAACCCCTGATGCTGGCATTTTTCGCGACCATCGGCCTTAACGCCAATCTGGCTAGCCTGCGTTCAGGGGGGAAGAGCCTGATGCTGCTGATCTTTGTTGTCGTCGGATTGCTGTTGCTGCAGAACGTCATCGGCATAGGAATGGCAAAAATGCTGGGTATGGACCCGCTGATGGGGTTGCTGGCCGGTTCTATCACGCTTTCCGGCGGACATGGCACCGGCGCTGCCTGGAGCAAGGTTTTCGTCGAACGCTATGGTTTCGAAAGTGCGACCGAAGTGGCAATGGCCTGCGCGACCTTCGGATTGGTGCTCGGCGGTATTATTGGCGGGCCGGTTGCCCGCTATCTGGTCAGTCACTCTTCCACACCGAACGGTTCTCAGGATGACGCGGCCGATCCCAGCGCATTTGAAAAACCGTCCATTGGCCGCATGATCACGCCACTGGTGCTGGTGGAAACTATCGCGCTGATTGCCATCTGCCTTACCGCTGGCAGCCATATTTCGTTATTGCTGCAGGGGTCTGCCTTTGAAATCCCGACCTTTGTTTGCGTCCTGTTTGTCGGCGTGATCCTCAGCAATCTTCTGGCGTGGCTGGGTTTTTATCGCGTCTTCGATCGTGCAGTGTCCGTGCTCGGTAATGTCAGTTTGTCGTTGTTCCTGGCAATGGCCCTGATGAGCCTGAAACTGTGGGAAATGGCGTCGCTGGCGTTACCGATGATGGCAATTCTGCTGGTGCAAACTGTTGCGATGGCGCTTTACGCCATTTTTGTCACTTACCGGGTCATGGGCAAAAATTATGATGCCGCCGTTCTGGCGGCAGGGCATTGTGGGTTTGGCCTGGGCGCCACGCCGACGGCGATTGCCAATATGCAGGCAATCACTAATCAGTTTGGCCCTTCGCACCTGGCTTTTCTGGTTGTCCCTATGGTGGGGGCGTTCTTCCTGGATATCGCCAATGCCATCGTCATTAAGCTGTTCCTGATGTTGCCTGTCTTCCCGGCGATTCTGTAAAAAAATAAGGGCGCAGAAACGACTGTTTCCGCGCCCATCTTCTCTTTTCAACGTGGCTTAATTCAGGGCGTCTGCCTGCTCCGTATAGACTTTTTCCTCTTCCGCGGCTTTCTCCTGCGTCAGTAACTGCTTCTCGTAGACTTTAAAGAATGGATAGTAAATCACCATGGAAAGCGCCATCAGCATGATGACCAGAATTGAAACTTTGAAATCCCAGCCCATCGCCCACGCCGCACCAATCGGTGCCGGAGATGTCCAGGGAACCAGAGACATCATGTGCGGCAGAAGGTTGGTTGAAACAGCCAGATAGGCGACCACGGCATTGATCATCGGCGCCAGAAGGAAAGGAATGAAAAATACCGGATTCATGACGATCGGCGTGCCGAAGATCACCGGTTCATTAATGTTGAAACAGCTGGGAACCAGGCTCAGTTTCCCCATGGTGCGCAAATGCGCTGATTTACTGCGGCAGAACAGTAACACCAGCCCCATCGTTGCGCCGGAGCCACCAATGACGATCAGAAAATTCCAGAATGCCTCGGTCATGATATGTGTCATCGGCAATCCGGCGGCCAGAGCGGTCTGATTGAGGCCGAGATTGGTTAACCAGAAAGCCTGTAACATGCCCGAAACAATCGCAGAACCGTGGATTCCAGCAAACCATAGCAAATGACAAATCAGCACCGCGAGAAGCACGGCAGGCAGGGAGTCGGCGGCAGAAATCAGCGGTTCGAACAGTGCCATAATCGCCTGTGGCAGCAACATATCAAACCCGGACTGCACCAGTAAGCTGATGGGGAAAAGAGTCATCACGACGGCAATAATGGGGATTAACAGATCAAACGAATGCTTGATGTTCGAGGGAACCTGCTCGGGCAGCCGTATGCCGATATTGTATTTTTTCAGCAACCGCGTCAGTTCGGTAACGTAGATGGCCACCAGTATCGCGGTGAAAATCCCCACGCCGCCCAGCGCTACCGTTGACATCTTTTCATCGACCTGTGGCGCCGCCACCAGCAGGAAAGACATGAGCGACAACATGGCCGTCATAAACGGATCCAGTTTGTAGCTTCTCGCCAGATTGTAAGCAATGGAGGCGGCGATGTAGATCGACATGATGCCCATGGTCATATTGAACGGCGTGAGTATCTGGACTTCATATTTCGCTGACAACGCCAGCCAGCTGCGGGCGAACCCCCATGATGATTCCGGCGAAAAAGGAGGATGCACGAAAACGAGTAAAAACGATCCGACAATCATAAACGGCATTGCTGAAATAAAGCCGTCACGCACGGCCATAACATGCCGCTGAGAAGATAACCGGGCCGCGAACGGACTGATTTTTTGTTCTATAAACTGAAAGAGTGACTGACTGATGCTCATAATGATAATGGCCTTATGATGAAGAAATCACACAGGGTTGCCTTAATTATCATCAGTGTAGATGCGGGGTATGAAACCGGTTACCGACTTTGTGCCAGTCTGTGAAGGTCATCAAATAACCAGTGAAGAAAGAGAGTGCGGGCCGTTTTGAACAAAACCCGGAGGAATGTATTCTTCGAAAACATCATTTTTAATTATGTTTTCTGAGGGGGAAGTCAGGCGTTGGTGTAACGAACGCGCTCCGGCAGCCAGCGTTCAATCAGTGCTTTAGCATGGTCGGGGAATTGCTGCTGGAGATAGCGCGCGATGCGCTGTACATCCGGGATCATCGCCTGATCGCGCAGCAGATCGGCCACTTTGAACTCTGCGCTGCCTGTCTGGCGCGTGCCCAGTAATTCTCCCGGACCACGGATTTCTAAATCTTGCTGTGCAATCACAAAGCCGTCGTTGCTGTCACGCAGAACCTGTAAACGCTTCTGCGCAGTCTTGCTGAGCGGCGTTTTGTATAGCAGAACACAATGGGATGCGACTGCGCCACGGCCAACGCGGCCGCGCAGCTGATGCAGCTGCGCCAGACCCAGTCGCTCCGGATTTTCGATGATCATCAGGCTGGCATTCGGCACGTCAACGCCGACTTCAATGACGGTGGTCGCCACCAGAAGCTGCACTTCGCCTTTTTTAAAGGCCTGCATGACGGCCTGCTTTTCCTGCGCTTTCATACGGCCATGCACCAGCCCGATATTGAGCGCCGGAAGGGCTTCTTTCAGCCCTTCCCAGGTCGCTTCTGCCGCCTGAGCTTCGAGCATTTCTGATTCTTCGATCAGCGTACAAACCCAATAGGCCTGACGATTTTCCTGCTCGCAGGCACTTTTGACGCGGCTGATAATGTCACTGCGGCGGGTGTCAGGAATAGCGACGGTGGTCACCGGCGTACGTCCCGGCGGCAGTTCGTCGATCACGGAGGTATCGAGATCCGCATAGGCCGTCATCGCCAGCGTTCGCGGGATAGGCGTTGCCGTCATGATCAGCTGATGCGGATGGAAGCCCTGCTGTAATCCCTTTTCCCACAGCGCCAGACGCTGATGCACCCCAAATCGGTGTTGTTCATCAATGATCACCAGCGAAAGGGAAGAAAACAGTACCTGCTCCTGGAAGATGGCGTGAGTCCCGACCACCATTGAAACCTGACCGCTGGCAATCGCATCCTGCTGCGCCTGCCGGGCTTTGCCCTTTTGCTTGCCCGCCAGCCAGCCTACCTGAATCCCCAGCGGTTCGAACCACTGGCGGAAGTTATTGGCGTGCTGTTCAGCCAGCAATTCTGTCGGTGCCATTAATCCGACCTGCTGGCCCTGAGCGATAGCGCAAAGTGCCGCGAGAGCCGCCACCAGCGTTTTACCAGAACCCACATCGCCCTGAACCAGACGCATCATCGGATAACTCTTTGCCAGATCCTGCTCAATTTCCGTCACAACACGTTCTTGCGCCCCGGTTGGGCTGAACGGCAGTGAGGCGAGGAACTGTTTTTTCAGGCGATCGTCGTGATGTAACGGCATCGCTTTATAACTTTGTGTACCCGCGCGAACGGCCAGCATGCTGAGGTTATGCGCGAGTAACTCTTCCATAATCAGTCGGCGCTGTGCCGGATGATGGCCTTTCTCAAGATCAGCCAGCTGTATATCCGGCGGCGGGCGATGCAGCAAATGAAGCGCCTGAGGAAGTGATATCAGCGAACGGCTCAGTTCTTCGGGCAACAATTCGGCGATAGGCACGGTATCGAGCAATTCCAGCGCCTGATCGGTCAGCTTACGCAGCGTCGCCTGACGGATACCTTCTGTAGTGGGATAAACCGGTGTCAGCGACTCCTGCAAAACGACTTCGCTGTTCTCGCCCTGAATGCGGTATTCCGGATGAATGATTTCTGCGCCGATCGTGCCGCGTTTGATTTCACCATACGCAGTGACCCGTCGGCCTGTCGCCAGACTGTTTTTCATCGCAGCGTTAAAGTTGAAAAAGCGTAACGTTACCATGCCGGTGCCGTCGCTAATCTGACACGTCAGCATTCTGCGGCGACCAAAGCTGATATCGCAGCGCAATACTTCGCCTTCAATGGTGGCAAACAGGCCGGGCAGTAAATCATTTATGGCATACAGGCGGGTACGATCTTCATAACGCAGGGGAAGGTGGAGCAGTAAATCCTGAATAGTTTCAAGGCCGAGCTTAGCGAGTTTATCTGCCTGACTGGCTCCGACGCCAGAAAGTGACGTGAGCGGGATGGCGTCGAGCAGGCGGCCTTTCATCTTTTTTTGACCGTCATTTGCATCGCTGACCACCATTCATCATCGGCAACAATTTGCCCCTGATCGTCAATGAAAGGGCGTGGAAGTTTTTTTCGCTTCGCCACATTCGACAAAACCGGATAACCGCCCTCAAATAGCAAACGCTGTTGTTCTTTCTCGCTGAGCAGGCTGGTTTCGCGGCGGTAAAGCCCTGCGTTTTCACGCTGGCGCTGGGCTTCGTACAGAATAAGCGCCGAGGCGACAGACACGTTCAGAGATTGCACCATACCGATCATCGGAATAATGATGTCGCTGTCAGCCAGTGCTAATGCTTCAGGCGTGATACCGGTTTTTTCCTGGCCAAGCAGAATGCAGGTCGGGCGGGTGTAATCAATTGCACGGAAATCGACGGCTTTTTCAGACAGGTTTGTGGCTAAGATTTGCATGCCCTGCGCCTTCATTTTGGCGACGGCATCCTGAATGGTTTTGTGTGTTTTGACCTGAACCCAGCTGTTACTTCCTGCCGCAGAAGAAACCAGCGTTTTCATTCGCGTTGTAGGCCAGACGGCGTGGATCTCATGAACACCGACGGCATCTGCGGTGCGAATGACCGCCGAAACGTTATGCGGTTTATGCACCTGTTCCATGCAGACTGTCAGGTCTGGCTGGCGAGCCGTCAGCATTTCACGAATACGTGCATAACGTTCTGGAGTCATAACAATCAGTTTCGGTTGCGGGTAACTTTGATAACGTCCGGCATGATACGAATTTTACGCATGATATTCGCCAGATGAACGCGATCGCGGGTCGTCAGGCGGATAAAGGCGCTGTAGACACGGCCGTCTTTTTCTTCAGTGCTCAGGCTTTGAATGTTTGACTGCGCGGCGTTAATCGCAGCGGTCAGGTTCGCCAGTGCGCCCTGATGATTGAACATATCGACTTTGATTTCAGCGATAAATTCCTGATCGGTTTCCTGATGGTCATCCCAGTCAACAGCCATGAATTTCTCAGGTTCTTTCTGATAACCACGGATATTACGGCAGGACTCATGGTGAATAACCAGACCTTTGCCCGGACTGATATGAGCAATAATCGGATCACCTGGGATTGGGCGACAGCATTTCGCGAATGTAATCAGTACGCCATCTGCACCTTTGATAGGCAGATTGCGCGTGCCTGAAGTTGCCATTGAAGACTGGTCACCCATCAGATTTTTGGCGACCACGACACTCATGGCGTTGCCCAGACCGATTTCAGCCAGTAAATCATCCATCGCGGCGAGCTTCATACGATCCAGCTCGTTTTTGATGTTTTCAGGCGGAATATCTGACAGTTTCTTACCGGCACCCAGTGCATGATTCAGCAGACGACGACCAAGCGAAACAGAGTCATCACGCTTAAGGTTCTTGAGCATCTGGCGAATTTTGGCGCGGGCCCGTGAGCTGACAACAAAGTTCAGCCAGGCCGCATTCGGTCGGGCACCCGGTGCGGTGATGATTTCGATGGTCTGGCCGCTGGTGAGCGGCTGTGAGAGCGGATAAGGCTGGCGGTCAACGCGCGCGCCCACGCAGGCATGACCGATATCGGTATGCACGGCGTAAGCAAAGTCGACCGGCGTAGCACCTGCAGGCAGTTCTACGATGCGCCCTTCCGGCGTAAAGACGTAAATCTCGTCCGGGAACAGATCCGATTTCACGCTCTCGATAAATTCAAACGAGTTGCCCGCACTTTGTTGCAGTTCGAGCAAACTCTGTAACCAGCGCTGGGCACGAATTTGTGCCGTTGTGCTGGTTTCACTGTTCTCTTTATAAGCCCAGTGAGCCGCAACCCCCATTTCTGCCATCTGATCCATATCTTCGGTACGGATTTGTACTTCCACCGGCACGCCGTGCGGGCCGATAAGAGAAGTATGCAAAGATTGATAGCCGTTGGCCTTGGGGATAGCGATGTAATCTTTAACCCGGCCTGGACGCGGTTTGTACAGACTGTGTGCCTGGCCTAATACGCGATAGCAGGTATCGAGTTCTTTAACGATCACCCGGAAGGCGTAGATATCCATAATGGAATGGAAACGCTGTTCCTTCAGGTGCATTTTGCAGTAGATCGAATACAGGTGCTTCTCGCGACCGCTGACACGGCACTGAATACCGGCTTCGGTCAAACGGCCTTCTATCTCAGAGAGGATTTTCTGAATCATTTCTTTACGGTTACCACGCGCGGCTTTCACCACTTCTTTAATCACGCGATAACGGTTCGGATAGAGTGCTTCGAAGCCCAGCTCTTCGAGCTCGGTTTTCAAATGATGGATACCCAAACGGTGTGCCAGCGGGCTGTAGATTTCCAGCGTTTCGCGGGCAATGCGGCGACGTTTGTCCGGGCGTAAAGAGCCCAGTGTGCGCATGTTGTGGGTACGGTCAGCCAGTTTGATCAAAATGACGCGGATGTCTTGCACCATCGCCATGACCATTTTGCGGAAGTTTTCCGCCTGTGCTTCTTTCTTATCGCGGAATTTCAGCTTGTCTAACTTTGAAACGCCTTCAACCAGTTCAGCAACGCTTTTGCCAAACAGTTGTTCCATATCCTGGTAGGTTGCAGGCGTGTCTTCGATAACGTCGTGTAATAACGCCGCCATCAGAGTCTCGTGATCGAGCCTCATTTCAGCCAAAATACATGCCACGGCGACCGGGTGAGTAATATAAGGCTCACCGCTGGAACGTGTCTGCCCCTCATGCGCGTCCCGCGCAACGAGGTAAGCCTGCACGAGGCGCTTAATTTGCTCCTCCGGCAGGTATTTTTGAATCAGTTGATTCAGGCTTTCAAAGATATACAAGTGAGATCCGTTTCGTTAATTAACGACGACCTTCAGCGATGGCAGTGACTGCCTGAATCTCTGCGGCTTCCTGCTCTTGCTGTTCCTGACGATCGCGAACATCAAGGATCTTATTCGTGATCAGGCCTTCTTCGATTTCGCGCAGAGCGATAACGGTGACCTTGTCGTTTTCTTCAGCGACCAGTGGATCTTTACCACCAGATTGCAGCTGGCGTGCGCGACGAGCAGCCACCAACACCAGGTCAAAACGGTTACCAATTTTCTCTACAGCGTCTTGAACAGTTACGCGTGCCATATATGTGCTACTCCACAGGGGGACGAAAGACTGGGCATAATACTGAAAGTGACTTCAGTCTGCCAATAGTTTGGTGATTAATCCGTCATGACGGAGTTTTTGACGGCTCAGACGAAGACGTTCGGCGCGAATAATGGTTTTTAAATCCGACAGCGCCAGATCAAAATCATCATTCACGATTAAATAATCGTATTCAGCAAAGTGTGTCATTTCTGCCACCGCTTGCGCCATACGTTTTGCGATCACTTCTTCACTGTCCTGACCACGGCCACGGAGGCGGCGGTCAAGTTCATCCTTCGACGGCGGCAACACGAAAATGCTGCGAGCCTGCGGCATTTTCGCACGGATTTGCTGCGCACCTTGCCAGTCGATATCCAGAAAAACATCCACGCCAGAGGCCAGCACTTGCTCAATGGTGACACGTGAAGTTCCGTAGTAATTACCAAAAACTTCGGCATGCTCTAGAAAGTCATCGCTTTCAATCATCTCAAGAAATTCTTCTTTAGAGACAAAGAAATAGTGCTCGCCATGTTTCTCGCCCGGACGTTCTGAACGGGTGGTGTGTGAAATAGAAACCTGCGTGTCGTAGAGCGGTTGCGTTTTAAGTAAAGCCTGAATCAGACTTGATTTACCTGCTCCACTGGGAGCGGAGATGATATATAGCGTGCCTTGAACCATGATGATGACGTTTCAACTGAATGGGTTGATAGGAAGTATGCGAAGAGTGATCTCCCGCACAGTATACACGCTCGCCGCATCCGGTGCAGCGTCCAGTCGTATTTCATCGCAACTTCACGACAGAAAACAGCCCTTCCTGCCAGATTTCCGCGCCACATTCCAAAATTTCTTACTGTTACTGCAACCAAGTAAATAAGCAGGAAGGCATCCCGCAAAGATGAAAAGTGGCGCTGGCAGCGAAGAAAACACAGGTGTTTACTGACGGCCACAAGGAGGTGCCTATGCGCCGGATCGTATTTCTTATCAGCCTGTTCTTTCTGCCATTTTATGTACCCGCCAACAATGAGCTGCCGCAGGATTGCCCAGCATGGTCATCAGCGCAACTGACAGAGGAAACCCGGCAACTGACGGCGCAACTCGCGCAATGGGACAAAGATTATCACCAGTCCGGCAGCAGCCCGGTTGAAGATGCGGTTTACGATAATTTGCGCCAAAAACAACGTTTGTGGCTGCAATGTGCCGGTCAGTCTTCCGAAGACACGGGAGTACCTGTTGGTGTGAATGATCTTTATCCCCATCCGGTAGCTCATACCGGCCTAAACAAACTGCGTGATAAGCAAGCGGTTTCAGGCTGGATGCGCGGGCGTAAAAATCTCTGGGTGCAGCCTAAAGTCGACGGAATTGCCATCTCACTCGTCTACCGGCATGGGCAGCTTGCTGCACTGTTAAGCCGTGGGGACGGGGCAAAAGGTCAAAACTGGACAGCCAAAGTGCCTTTAATACCGTCAATCCCCCTCAAAATCCCGGATACCCGCCCCGAGCTGGTTTTGCAGGGCGAACTTTATCTGAAGATGACCGGTCATCAGCAGAGTGTTGCGGGAGGCATGAATGCGAGATCCAAAGTCGCGGGAGCCATGATGCGCACCGCCGGCACTGAGCTGCTGTCGCAAGTGGGCGTGTTTATCTGGTCATGGCCAAACGGCCCGGCCACGATGACCGATCATCTGGGGCAGTTAAGCCTGCTCGGATTCCCGATCGTTGGCCAGTTCACGATTCCGGTGCATTCGGTGGATGATGTCGATAAATGGCGGCAAAACTGGTTTACCCAACCTCTCCCGTTCGCTACCGACGGTGTCGTTATCCGGCAGGAAGAAGAACCCGCAGGTAAATATTGGCAAAATAAACCTGCTACCTGGGCGGTTGCATGGAAATATCCGCCTGCCAAAGCACTCACGGAAGTTGCCGGGGTTAGCACAACCATCGGACGAAGTGGAAAGGTGACAGTGATTCTGAACCTGAAACCACTCAGGCTCGATGATAAGTGGGTAAGCAAAGTGAATGTGGGTTCCATCTCCCGGTTTAAGCAATGGGATGTCATCGCAGGAGATCAGGTGGCGGTTTCACTGGCCGGGCAGGGGATCCCACGGCTGGATGATGTCGTGTGGCGGGTACGCGAGCGCTCAGAAAGTGTATTGCCAGATCCTGAATCCTACGGTGCACTTTCCTGTTTTACGCCAGAGCCAGGCTGCAAACAGCAGTTTCTCTCACGGCTAATCTGGTTAAGTGGCCCGGAATCGCTGGATATGGCTGGCTTCGGGGGAGCCACCTGGCAAAAACTGCTGGAGGGCGTTCCTCTCAACTCTTTGACCGACTGGCTAGGTCTGAATGAAGACGTTATGTCAGCTGTACCGGGGATAGGTATTAAACAAGCGAAGAAGTTGATGGCGCAAATTCAGCTGGCGCGGAATAAAAGCTTCAGGCACTGGCTTTCCGCGTTGGGTTTCCCCTCTTTTGCCGTGAAATTTGCCGGGCAACAGCCTTCCTGGAATCATCTCCAGGAAATGACGCCACAAGACTGGGAAACGGCCGCGGGTATTGGACAAAAACGCACCGGGCAAATCGCGGACTTCATACATCATCCGCAGGTCATGGCGTTGACCGAAGCGTTAAGGCAGGCAAAGGTGCCCGCTTTTCAGTGACGGGCAACGTGCCGGGAACTTAGTCGTGATCCGAATGCGGATAATTAAAGACGGGCAGTCCGAGGCGAAATCGCAACGCAATCAGGCGGGCGACAAAACCCACCAGCAGGGTAATGATGATCACCAGGTTATGCGGCATAGCGAAATACTGCAGACCGATATAAACCCATGCCGAGGCGAATGAAATCCCTGCGTAAATCTCTTTCTGAAACACCAGCGGGATCTGGTTGCACATCATGTCCCGCAATACACCTCCGAAGACACCGGTTATCACCGCACACACGGAAGCGATAATAGCGCCATGGCCCATATCAAGCGCGACCTGAGTCCCGATAATAGAGAACACCACCAGACCCAGCGCATCCAGCACTAAAAAGAGCTTTCGCAGATGCTGCATTAATGGCGCAAGCCAGGTTGTCAGGAGGGCTGCAAAGGCAACAATGATTATGTATTCAGGATGTTTTACCCAGCCGAGTGGATAATGCCCCAGCAGCATGTCACGTACTGAACCTCCGCCAATGGCGGTGGCAGAGGCGATAATGATGACGCCAAAAGAGTCCATCTTGCGACGTCCGGCAGCTAAAGCACCGGTCATGGCTTCTGCGGTGATACCAATAATATAAAGAACAGTGAGTAACATGAGTGTGCGCCGGACGGATCAGAAATGAGGAAACAGTAGCCGCGTAGAGTAATCAGGTTTTAAATTCCTCTCGACTGATTTTTTCTTTTGTATCGTTTTTAAAATTACTAAAACTAATGTGAAAAGGTATTCAATCATCAGGTGTATAAGGATTTTAGTGAAGCAGCAATAATTTTAGATTAGAAAAATCGTCATTGCTGACTTGTTTACAGTCCACTCTTCCTCTCTCAGGCCCACGACGACCTCTTAACCTGTCAGGAAATATCTTCTGCTAAATAGTGACGAATATGTATAATCGTTACCCACTCACACATCGTTTAATTGCTTTACCTATCCGGAGGAGTTTATGAAACCCGATATTCCGGTTGCGTTAACTCAGCGTGGACCTGCCGAACATGAACGGCGTGAGCAGATCATCAATGCAGCATTTGAGCATTTCCGGCTTTACGGTTATGCCAAAACGTCGGTGGCCGATCTGGCAAAATCCATCGGTGTCTCAAGTGCTTATATTTATAAATTTTTTGAGTCAAAACAGGCCATTGGCGAAGCGATTTGTTCTCAACGTGTCGGACAAATTGATCATGCGCTATTACTGATTGCACAAAGTGACCAAAGTGCCACTCTGCGCCTGCGATCCCTGTTTAGAACACTGCTTACGCGTAGTCTTGATCTCTTCTTTCAGGACAGAAAGCTGCATGATCTTGCTGCGATAGCCTCTGCTCAACAGTGGAAATCGACGTTAAATCATCGCGCTACGATGTACAGCATCATTGAGAAAATTGTCACGGACGGTCGCGAATCCGGGGAGTTTGAGCGTAAAACGCCGCTGGATGAAGTCTGTATGGCGATCACTACCGTGACGACGCCGTTCTCACATCCGCTGCTGCTGGAACAGAAAACCCCCGAGCAGCTGGAAGAACGCGTAACCGCTATTACCAGCCTGGTTTTACGAAGCCTGGCGAAATAACGAAGACAAAATTTTCGGGTTACGGGTTTACAAAACCGTAATTCGTCACATACTGTCAGCTTTTAAAGACCCTGTTTCTGCCGGACGAATCAAAACCCCTGCAAAAACGTATGCATTAACGGACAGGAAGGAACATTTTATGACTCATCGTCGAGTAGTGATTACCGGCATGGGGGCTGTGAGTCCTCTGGGCTGTGATATCGAAACTATCTGGAAGCGCCTGCTGGCCGGTCAGTCTGGTATCCGTGTATTGCCGGATGAGATTGTTGAAACGCTGAGCGTGAAAATCGGCGGTCAGGTGCAAACTAAAGAACAGGACCCTGAGTCTGGTTTCGATCCGGACCTGTTTGTCGTGCCGAAAGACCAGAAAAAAATGGACCGCTTCATTCTGTTTGCCATGGCCGCAGCCGAAATGGCGATCACTCATGCGGGCTGGAAAGCTGAAACCGCTGAGCAGCAGGAACGTACCGCGACCGTCATCGGTTCTGGTATCGGCGGATTTCCGGCCATCGCCCATGCCGTTCGTACCAACGACAGTCGTGGCGCTAAGCGTTTATCTCCGTTCACCATTCCTTCATTCCTGGTGAATCTGGCAGCCGGTCAGGTTTCCATTAAACATCAGTTTAAAGGCCCTATTGGTGCCCCTGTAACCGCATGTGCGGCAGGCGTTCAGGCGATCGGCGATGCAGTGCGTTTGATTCGTAACGATGAGGCGGATGTTGCATTATGCGGTGGCGCTGAAGCGGCGATCGATACCGTCAGCCTGGGTGGTTTTGCTGCCGCGAAAGCGATGTCAGCGGGTCATACCGATCATCCTGAGAAAGCATCCCGTCCGTTCGACAGTGGCCGTGATGGTTTCATCATGGGTGAAGGCGCCGGTATGCTGGTCATCGAAGAGCTGGAACACGCAAAAGCCCGTGGTGCGACTATCCTGGCTGAGATCGTCGGTTACGGCACCAGCGGTGATGCTTATCACATGACTTCAGGTGCAGAAGACGGGAATGGCGCAGGTCGCGCGATGAAAATTGCGTTGCGTCAGGCGGGTATTCAGCCTTCAGACGTACAGCATCTGAATGCTCACGCCACATCCACACCGGTCGGCGATCTGGGTGAAATCAACGCGATTAAAACCCTGTTCGGGACTGACGGTAAACTGGCTGTGACCTCGACTAAATCAGCGACCGGTCATTTATTGGGCGCAGCGGGGGGGCTGGAAACTATCTTCACGATTCTGGCTATCCGTGACCAGATTGTTCCGCCAACGTTGAATCTGGAAAACAAAGATGAAGCTGCTGCCGGTCTGAATATCATCGGTAATACTGCGCAAAAACATGGCATTACCTATGCTTTGTCGAACGGCTTTGGTTTCGGCGGCGTGAATGCCTGCGTACTGCTCAAGCGCTGGGAAAAGTAATCCCCCTCACCGCTGACACATAAAAAAACGCCTCGGGTTGTGATGACCTGAGGCGTTTTTATTACATCGGTACAAATAAATTACTCGATGTTCTGAATCTGTTCGCGCATCTGTTCGATCAGCACTTTCAGCTCGATGGCTGATGTGGTGACATCGGCATTAATTGATTTTGACGCCAGTGTGTTCGACTCGCGGTTAAATTCCTGCATCATGAAATCAAGTCGACGGCCGACGGCTTCTTCTTTCTTCATGATTTTATGCGTTTCTTTGACATGCGCTTCAAGCCGGTCCAGCTCTTCGGCAACATCAACACGCTGAGCCATCAGCACTAACTCTTGCTCCAGTCGTGTGTTTTCCAGCTGTACCTGTGCATCTTCCAGCTTGCTGACCAGACGCTCACGCTGCCATTGCAGAATATTAGGCATATGGGCGCGGACCTTCAGCACTTCTGCGCTGACGCCGTCAAGACGCTGTTCGATCATCACTTTCAGAGCGGCACCTTCGCTTTCACGGGCGCTGATGAAATCATCCAGAGCGGTTTCCAGTGCCTGCAGCAACTCGGTGCTGATAGCGTCCAGATCTTGTTCTTCGGCCAGCATTACGCCAGGCCAGCGCAGAACTTCCAGCGGATTAATTTCACCTTCGTCACTTTGCATTTTTACCCACTGCGCGGCTTCTACCAGCTGTTTAGCCAGTTTTTCGTTCAGCTGCAATGAGCTTTGTGCACCCGGATCGAGGTCAAAACGCAGATTACATTCGACTTTACCACGGGTCAGACGGGCACGAATGCGTTCGCGAACGACCGGCTCCAGGCTGCGGAATTGCTCCGGAAGACGGATATAAGTTTCCAGATAACGTTGGTTTACCGAGCGGAGTTCCCACGCTGCGCTGCCCCAGTCACCCTTAATTTCGCGTCGTGCATAAGCGGTCATACTACGAATCATGTATGCGTACCTGTTAATGTAAAGATGGAGGGATTATAGCCTCGGTGGACGGGTCATGATAGGCATTACCTCATGAAGTCCGTATAATGCGCAGCCAAACATGATTTGCGACCCGGAGTACTATCCCATGCGTCCAGCAGGCCGAAATGCACAACAAGTGCGCCCCGTAACACTGACCCGCCATTACACTAAACACGCTGAAGGTTCCGTGCTGGTGGAGTTTGGTGAAACTAAAGTGCTGTGTACCGCAACGGTAGAAGAAGGCGTTCCGCGTTTTCTGAAAGGCCAGGGTCAGGGCTGGATCACTGCAGAATACGGGATGCTGCCGCGTTCTACTCATACCCGTAATCCGCGTGAAGCCGCTAAAGGCAAACAGGGTGGTCGTACTCTCGAAATCCAGCGTCTGATCGCACGTTCTCTTCGTGCCGCAGTGGATTTGAAAAAACTCGGTGAATTCACCATCACCCTCGACTGTGATGTTTTACAGGCTGACGGCGGTACGCGTACCGCGTCTATCTCGGGTGCTTGTGTTGCGCTGGCCGATGCGCTGAATGCGCTGGTCGCTGCGGGTAAACTTAAAGCCAATCCGATGAAAGGCATGGTTGCGGCGGTTTCTGTCGGTATTGTTAAGGGTGAAGCGCTGTGCGACCTTGAGTATGTAGAGGACTCCGCTGCTGAAACCGACATGAACGTGGTGATGATGGAAGATGGCCGCATGATCGAAGTGCAGGGCACTGCCGAAGGCGAGCCGTTCAGCCACGAAGAGTTACTCAATTTACTGGCCCTCGCGCGAGAGGGAATCGACACCATCTTCCAGGCGCAGAAAGCGGCACTGGCGGAATGATTTTTTAAGGCGACTAAGAAGTCGCCTTTTTTATGGCCTGCGGGCTGACAATGTCAGAAATACGAGATTATCGAGGAGACCATCAATGAAAGCCTATCAGCGCCAATTTATTGAGTTCGCACTGAACAAGCAGGTTTTGAAATTCGGCGAATTTACCCTGAAGTCCGGGCGTATCAGCCCTTACTTCTTCAATGCCGGTCTGTTTAATACCGGACGCGATCTGGCGTTACTGGGACGTTTCTATGCCGAAGCATTGATGGATTCAAAAATTGATTTCGATTTAGTGTTTGGCCCGGCTTACAAAGGTATCCCGATCGCGACGACCACTGCCGTTGCGCTGGCTGAGCATCATGAACGTGATGTGCCTTATTGCTTCAACCGTAAAGAAGCCAAAGATCATGGCGAAGGCGGTTTACTGGTAGGCAGCCCGCTGCAAGGGCGCGTCATGCTGGTTGATGATGTGATCACGGCGGGAACAGCCATTCGTGAGTCTATGGAAATCATCAATGCGAACCACGCGACGCTCGCCGGGGTTCTGATTTCCCTGGATCGTCAGGAACGCGGACGCGCTGATATCTCTGCCATTCAGGAAGTTGAACGCGACTACCATTGCAAAGTGATTTCTATTATTACGCTGGCAGACCTCATCGACTATCTGGAAGAAAAAACCGAAATGGCTGACCATCTGGCGGCTGTGCGTGCATATCAGCAGACGTACGGCGTTTAAGATTCGCCAAAAATGAAAAAGGGCCGAAAGGCCCTTTTTAACATCTGACACATTATTTCGACGCGACGTTATTGCAACTGAGCCGAGATGAGCGGCCAGCGCGTATCAAAATCCTGCGTGGGACGGTACTTAAACTCTGAGCGCACAAACCGCGATAACATCCCTTCACAGTAAGCCAGCAACTGGCTGGCGAGCAGCGTTTCATCATAGGTAAAACCGCTGCCTTCACGCATTTTCTTTTCCCGCAGTACCTGACGCAACTGGGCTTCAATTCGCTCAAAGAGCTGATTGATGCGGCCCTGCAGGCGGTCCTGTTCAAACATCAAAGCATGTCCGGTCATGATGCGTGTCAGGCCCGGATTGCGCTCTGCAAAACCCAGAACCAGCAGCAAAATCAGACGGATCCGGTTCAACGTATCCTTTTCATCCTGCAAGATGAGATTGATACGTGAGATCAGGCTGTCTTCAATAAACTCGATTAAGCTGTCAAACATCCGCGTTTTACTGGGAAAATGACGATAAAGAGCTGCTTCCGAAACACCTACGCTGGCAGCGAGTTTCGCGGTCGTGATCCGCTGGCTGCCATCACTGGACTGAAGCATTTGCGCTAACGCCTGCAAAATCTCTTCGCGCCGGTTCCTTTTTGTCGTTTCTTTCTCTGCCATGTCTGAATAGACCCTTGCTAAAAAACGGCTAAAATCATGGAGAAACCGCACAACTGCCGCATGAATCGCTATGATCCTGCGGCTTTTTTCGTTCCCTTGGTGTTGTTACGGTCTGATAGTGATAAGGATCTGTTCAATATCGCGTCAAAATCTGCGGTGCTGAACAGGTTCTTATTGACGGCCGGAGTGGCCAAAACCACCTTCACCGCGTTCACTGGTGTTGAAATCTTCCACCAGATTGAATTCAGCCTGAACCACAGGCACAAAGACCATTTGTGCGATTCTCTCGCCCGGTTCAATCACGAACGTTGTTTGCCCACGGTTCCAGACGGAAACCATCAACTGTCCCTGATAATCGGAGTCAATCAGACCCACTAAATTGCCCAGTACCACGCCATGTTTATGCCCCAAACCAGAGCGCGGCAGGATCACCGCTGCCAGGTTTGCATCGCCAATGTGGATTGCCAGACCGGTTGGCAGCAGCGTGGTTTCGCCGGGTTTGAGTTCAACAGAAGCATCCAGACAGGCGCGTAAATCCAGACCTGCAGACCCTGGCGTGGCGTAAGCCGGTAAAGGGAAAGTCGAACCGATGCGCGGGTCGAGAATTTTAATGTCGATTTTTTTCATCATAACGGCTGACAATCTCTTCTAATAAACGTTGGCCAAGCAGGGATTTATCGCTAAGCGGTAAGATTTTATCCCCGTCCTGCCAAAAAAGATGCAGGGCATTGCTATCGGTATTAAAACCTTGCCCGGCAAGTGAAACATCGTTGGCGCAAATCAGATCCAGATTCTTACGGATCCTTTTTTGCCGCGCGTATTCTTCCACATTCTGGGTTTCGGCGGCAAACCCCACGACATACGGCCGGTTTTCTGTCATCGCCGCCACGCCGGCAACAATGTCAGGGTTTTTAATCATTTTGACTGTGATTTCATCGCCTTGCTTTTTGATTTTCTCATCAGCAATCAGTTCAGCACGGTAGTCTGCAACCGCGGCACAGGAGATAAAAATATGCTGTGAACTGGCAGAAAGCTGCACAGCGTGTTGCATCTCCAGTGCGCTTTCCACATCTATACGCCGGACATTCGCGGGTGTCGGTTGCGTCACCGGGCCGGCGATAAGTGTGACATTCGCACCGCGATTGGCGGCGGCTTTCGCAATCGCAAAACCCATTTTTCCTGAACTGTGATTACTGATGAAGCGAACCGGATCCAGCGCTTCACGCGTCGGGCCTGCCGTCACCATAATGTTCAGATGCGCCAGATCCTGGCGTACGGAGAAATGGTTGATTGCCATATCGACAATGACCAGGGGATCGAGCATTCGTCCCGGGCCAATATCACCACAGGCCTGGCTTCCGCTGTCAGGGCCCCATAACAAGGTGCCTCTTGCTGCAAGCCGTTGCAGATTCTCCTGCGTGACGGTCGCGCGATACATCTGCTGATTCATCGCCGGAAGTACTGCAATGGGTGCCGCGGTTGCCAGGCAAACCGTGGTCAGCAGGTCATTAGCCATACCGGCGGCCATGCGTGCCAGTAAATCGGCCGTAGCGGGCGCGATCAGCACCAAATCAGCCCATTTACCTAATTCGATGTGACCCATTGCCGCTTCGGCTGCCGGATCAAGCAGGTCATCAGACACCGGATAGCCGGAAACCGCCTGCAGGCTCAGTGGCGTCACAAAAGATTTAGCCGCATCTGTCATCACTACGCGTACTTCCGCGCCACGCTCGCGTAAGCGACGTACCAGTTCTGGTGCTTTATAGGCAGCGATACCACCGCTGATACCGAGCACAATATGTTTGCCGGAAAGTCCCGTCATCATCATTGTCCGATTGATTGAAAGCCTGAAGAAGCGACATTTTAGCATAACGCACAATGATGACAGCTATTGGCGACACCCGAACGAGGTTGAATAAGATTTCTGCGCGATGCCTCGCAAGCTGAAGACGCCGAAAAGCCTGATGGTCGGGGCTGTGGCACAATCGCCGCGAAAAAGGAGTCAGGATGACGAAATCGCACAACGGCTGGCCGGATACGGTGAAACCACGGGAAAAGTTATTAGAGCAGGGTGCCAAAGGGCTGACAGATCAGGAACTGCTGGCGATTTATTTGCGCATCGGATCGCGCGGACAGCATGTGATGGAGCTGGCTAAAAATCTGCTCGATGAGTTTGGTTCACTCCATCAGTTACTGATGGCGGATTTTAACGCGATGTCACGTATTAAAGGCATGGGCGTGGCGAAATATGCCCAGCTTGTTGCGGTGTCTGAGTTATCCCGCCGTGCCTATCTGCGTCATCTCAGTGCGGAAAATGCCATGCTCAGCCCGTCGGTTATTCGGGAGTATCTGCAGAATTTGCTGGTTTTTCGTGAAAGAGAGGTCTTTCTGGTACTTTTTCTCGACAACCAGCATCGGGTTATTCGCCATGAGGAGATGTTTGCTGGTACTATTGGGCACGTAGAAGTGTATCCCCGCGAAATTGTTCGCGGTGCGATGAAGGTTAATGCGGCAGCGTTAATTCTGGCGCATAATCATCCGTCCGGTCGGGCTGAACCCAGTCTGATGGACAGAAAAGTGACTGAACAAATTATTCGTGCGTGCCAACTGCTGGAAATTCGTGTTCTCGACCATTTGGTTGTAGGTCACGGAGAAACGGTGTCTTTTGCCGAACGCGGTTGGATTTAGCGTCGTTTTTTAAAGATCCTTTGGGATCTTTAGCTGTTCGGGACTTGAGCACTTACGCTACAGAGCGTATACTACGCCACCTTTGAGAATCTTGGGTTTGGCGTTAAGAGCCTATCTCAGCAGGTTTCATACCTGATGAAATGGTTTTTACCCGACGACAGTGAGTCGGTTCTCAGTGGAGTTTGCTGAGATGGGCTCTAAAAGCCTGACGAGGCGGCCATACCCTATACGAAGCTCGAGCTGATTTGATTTTTGGAGATATAGACATGTCCCGAGTCTGCCAAGTTACTGGCAAGCGCCCGGTGAGCGGTAACAACCGTTCCCACGCAATGAACGCGACCAAACGCCGTTTTCTGCCAAACCTGCACTCACACCGTTTTTGGGTTGAGGCTGAGAAGCGCTTTGTAACTCTGCGCGTATCTGCTAAAGGTATGCGTGTTATTGATAAGAAGGGTATTGAGACGGTCTTGGCCGATCTGCGTACCCGCGGTGAGAAGTATTAAGGAACTGAATCATGGCTAAAGGTGTTCGCGAGAAGATCAAGCTGGTTTCTTCTGCTGGTACTGGTCACTTCTATACCACTACGAAGAACAAGCGTACTAAGCCGGAAAAATTGGAACTGAAGAAATTCGATCCAGTTGTCCGTCAACACGTGATCTACAAAGAAGCTAAAATTAAATAATTTTAGTGGATTAATAAAACCCGGCTCCGGCCGGGTTTTTTATTGCCTGAAATTTGAGGTCCGGGTTACGGGCGTCTTTTGTTTGCCTGAGACGGATGTCTGCGACACACTCTGATTTCGATTCTGTTACGGGAGAGGATATGCCTGAATTACCTGAAGTTGAAACCAGCCGCCGGGGGATTGAGCCCTATCTTAAAGGCCACACGATTATGCACGCCGTGGTGCGTAATGCGCGATTACGCTGGCCCGTCTCTGCGGAAATTTTGGCATTAAGCGATCAGCCCGTTCTCAGCGTTCAACGTCGCGCAAAATACCTGTTGGTTGAGCTCAACACGGGCTGGATCATCATTCATCTGGGAATGTCTGGCAGTTTGCGGGTATTGCCGGAAGAGACTGAGCCGGGAAAACACGATCACGTCGATCTGGTGATGGATACCGGCCATGTGCTGCGTTATACCGATCCCCGTCGTTTTGGCGCATGGCTATGGTCAGCCGATCTGGCTGGCAGTAACGTATTAGCCCACCTTGGCCCGGAACCGCTGAGTGAGGATTTCACCGCTGATTATCTGTTTGAAAAATCACGCACCAGGAAATCGCCGATCAAGCCCTGGCTGATGGATAACAAACTGGTGGTCGGTGTCGGGAATATTTATGCCAGCGAATCCCTTTTTGTTGCAGGCATCTCACCGGACAGACCCGCGCACTCTTTGAAGCGGGAAGAAACGGCGTTGCTGGTCAGCACAATCAAAGCTGTTCTTTTACGTTCAATTGAGCAGGGAGGAACAACGCTGAAAGACTTTTTACAGTCTGATGGAAAACCGGGGTATTTCGCGCAGGAGCTCCAGGTCTATGGCCGCGCGGGGGAACCCTGCCGCGTGTGTGGCACGCTGATTGAGAGTAAAAAACATGCTCAACGCACCACATTTTTCTGCCCGCGCTGTCAGCGGTAGGATCCGGTTTCAGGCGCTGATTTTTTCCATCAGTGCCTGAGTGACCTCTTGCGGCAGGAAAGGCGTGATGTCGCCACCGTGGCGTGCCACTTCCTTCACCAGAGAAGAGGAGATAAACGACCATTCTTTCGATGGCATCATGAACACGCTTTCCAGCGTCGGCAGTAAGTGCCGGTTCATATTGGCGAGTTGCATCTCATATTCAAAATCTGATACCGCGCGTAATCCACGCACCAGCACGTTCGCCCCCTGTGCTTTGGCAAAATTCGCCATCAAATCGCTGAATCCAATCACTTCGACATTATTCAGATGGGAGGTGACCTGGGTTGCCAGTGCAACGCGTTCATCGAGCGTAAACATGGGTTTTTTGCCCGGGCTGGCGGCAATGGCCAGAATCACGTGATCGAACATCAGTGCCGCGCGGGTGACAATATCGAGATGCCCGTTAGTCATCGGGTCAAAAGTACCGGGATAAATTGCTTTAGTGGTCATGCTGGCTCACTTCTGCAGAGGTTGGCTGAATGCCCACAAGGCGGCATATTTATTGAAAGTATACTGGGCATTGACGCCCGCCAGAATCAAACCCTGCTTTCCATCCAGAAAACCCGCGCGCAGGATCCAGGTTTTCACGAATGCGCCCAGCGTATGGGATATTACGGAGAAGAAACTGCAGCGACGTCCTTGCTGATGACGCTGGGTAGCCCATGCTTGCGCATAGCCGAGCTGTTTACGCTGAAAGGCAAAGAAATCGCGGCATGTCAGATGCAGCAGATCACCCTGAAGCGGGAGGACGCGTGCCCCGTCAGTTTCAAGGGATTCATGAACTAAATCATCGTTATAACGAAAATGTGCCGGATAAAGACGGTTCACGCGATCCGGATACCAGCCGCTGTGACGCATAAATTTCCCGAGGAATAAATTGCTGCGTCCGAGACTGTAAACGGTGTTTTCCTGCGGATCCTTGAGAGCATTTTCAATCGACTGACGAAGTTCGGGAGATACCCGCTCATCAGCATCGATCATCAAAATGTAATCGCCGGTGGCATGGCTTTGTGCCAGCTGTCGCTGTTTACCAAAACCCGGCCACTCAGCGCTCCGGAAGACCCGAGCGCCGAAACTGCGCGCGACCTCTACTGTTTCATCGTCACTGCCGGAATCGAGCAGAACGATCTCATCAGCCCAGGCCACCGATTCCAGACATTCCTGCAATAAACCGGCTTCATTGCGTGCAATCAGTACAACAGATAAGCGCTTTTTGTCAGCCATTAATGACCCCGGACAGGCAGGTAAGGCTCCAGTAAATGCAGCAGTCGTTGCAGCGCACCCTGGTTCTGGTGCAGAACTTCAACGGCGTGACGCCCGTAGTACAGTCGATAATCTTCGTCCGTCAGCAGCGTGGAAATCTCTTTCACCAGCGATGCGGTATCCGTCACGGTGATCAGGCCATCGTCCTGAGCCAGTTTGGCGCAAATGTCTTTGAAGTTTATGGTGTGCGGCCCCATCAGAACCGGAATTGCGTGTGCGGCGGCTTCCAGCGGATTATGCCCGCCGCGCTCCACCAGGCTGCCGCCGACAAAGGCCAGGTCGGCGATGCCGTACAGCAACATTAATTCGCCCATGGTATCGCCAATCACCACCTGCGTGCCTGAGGACGGCACTTCGCCGGTGCTGCGCTGGGTGAATGTCAGCCCGGCTTTACGGGTGAGTTCACAGGCAACCGGGAAACGTTCCGGATGGCGCGGTACCAGAATTAACAGCAGCGTCGGATGGTTTTTCAGTAATTCTTTATGCGCTTCCAGCAGCAGCGTTTCTTCACCTTCATGCGTGCTGGTGGCAATCCACACCTGACGCCGCGATGCCCACTGGCTGCGCAGTGCGATGGCTTTGGCAGCCAGTTCGGGAGTGACTGAAATATCAAATTTCAGGCTGCCGGTGACGGCGAGCTGATTGCGTTTCAACCCCAGCGAGAGAAAGCGTTCGCCATCCTCCTGATTTTGCGCAGCAATCAGTGTGATGCGTTGCAAAATAGTACGAATGAATTTGCCGAGTTTTTGATAGCCCTTTGCAGAACGCGCGGAAAGCCGGGCATTGGCAATGACAAGCGGGATTTTACGGCGGTGCAGCGCGCTGATGAGGTTTGGCCACAATTCGGTTTCCATGATGATGACCAGCTTCGGGTTCACTTCATCGAGGAATCGGTTGACCGATCCTGCCAGATCGTAAGGTAAATAGACGTGATGCACACCTTTGCCAAAGGCGGACTGAACGCGTTCAGAGCCTGTCGGGGTCATGGTGGTGACGGTGATCGGCAATGAAGGATAGCGATGGCGCAAAGCGCGAACCAAAGGGATCGCAGCGAGAGTTTCGCCCACCGAGACAGAATGCAGCATGATGCCGCCAGGTACGACTTTACCTTTGCAAAAGCCATAACGTTCAGCCCAACGTTTACGGTAGGCCGGTGATTTACGGCTGCGTAACAGTAAACGGATCCAAATTAATGGCTGAATCAAATATATGATTATATTGTAAAAAATATTCATTTTTTAGGAGGCATTGCGTTAGGGAAAGTCAATTTCATAGAGTGAGCATAATCCCGGCGGTTAGATAGGCACATGGTATCAGATAAGTGCTATCGACTCATCATGCCTGCGTAAACGTCATCAGATAAGCAGCGAGTGATACAGCGCCACCAGCTGTTGTGAAAGGTTTTTTGGAGAATAAGGCAATATGCGTTCTCTTGCCGCATGGCTCATCTGAGCATTTTCCAGGCGGGAAGGGATTCTTTTTACAAATTCGGCCAGTTTTACGATATCCAAAGCATCGCAAACAAAACCCTCTTGCCCTTCGGTGATGAACTCCGCGCCGCCACAGGTCTGGCTGGTGATCACTGGCAGACCACAGGCCATCGCTTCAAGGATCACGTTAGGAAACGGGTCATACAGTGTTGGCAGGATCATGCCATCGGCCGCGTGGTAATAGGGCAGCACGTTATTTTGAACGCCCATAAACCGAATTCGCTCAAAACACCCTAACTGACGCGCAAGAGATTCATATTTCTTCTGCGCCTTATCCTGACCGACGACGATGAGATAGCGGTCGCTGGGGGCGATGGCCTGAATAGCCGGTTTGAGCCCTTTGCGCTCGAAGCCTGAACCCACATAAATCAGCGCGACAGCCTGTTCCGGGATCGCCATCTTCGCCCGCGATTCACGACGTTGTTCATCTGTCGCAGGCGTAAATTTTTCTGCATCAATGGCGTTATAAATAACGCTAAAACGTGACGCATCAACGCCGTAGCAACGCATGATGTCACGTTTTACCATCTCTGAATTGCAGATGATTTTTTTCAATTCCGCCGAATGAAACATCGCTTCTTCGGCGTGGAGCACATAGCGATGATACGGACTGAGGCGTGTCAGCAGACGCTGGGCGGGAGAAATAATGCGCGCGCGCTGTTCAAGCCAGACGCGGTGCGCACCATCGCCGGCGCGGAAAATATCGCAACCCGGTATACGTTCATGGCTTTGAACAATATCAAACTGAGCCGCTTTCCAGCATGTTTGCGCGGCCGCTGCGAAGCCTTTCTCCCGTGACACCCGGCTGTGTTTGGCCGGATTGCACAGATGAATTTTCCATTTCGGATTAGGTTTGCCTTCCCACTGGCGGGTGATGATATTGAGCTCGATGTTTTGATCGTCCAGCGCTTCCAGGGCGCGGGAGATGAAACGCTCCGCGCCACCATCCGGGCGGTATTTTTGTCTGACGATCGCCAGCCGGATAGTTTTCAAATCAGGCATGCAGATAGCTCCGGGCGGCATCCAGCACGTCGCTGACCGGGATGGCATGCAGATATCGCTGCTGGGTTTTCGTATCGATAGAATCAGGGGTGGGCAGCGGCGCGTAATCGCCTGCCCAAATCGTGGTGTTATGGTTGCCCCATGGACGCCAGTGCTGCATTTTCGTTGGCCCGAACAAAGCGACACAAGGTGTATTGAGTGCAGCGGCCATATGCATTGGCGCCGAATCCACCCCAATAAACAGTTTCGCGCCGTCAATCATGGCGGCAAGTTGTGTCAGCGATAACTGGCCGGCGACGGAAATAACCTGAGGGTTATGGGTCAGATCGTGGATCTTGCTCACCATCTGCAGTTCTTTTTTATCGGGGCCGGACGTCATGACGATAGTCATGCCGGTATCACTCAAACCGTCGATTACGCTGGCAAATTTGTCGTCATCCCAGCATTTGAAAATCCAGCGGGAGGTTGGCTGAATCACAATGTATTCGCCACTCACCTGATTTGTTTCCAGCAGCTGCTGGCAAAATGCTTTGTCACTTTCTGAATAATGCATCGACGTTTGGGCATTTTCGACAGAAAGGCCAAGCGCAGTGAGGATCGACATATTTTGCTCAACGGTATGCAATTTGCCGTGGTTTTCCGTTGTCACTAAATCGGTATGACCGGCACGCCAGATAAATGAGCGACGTTTTTTATAGTCAAATCCCAGCCTGACCTTCGCGCCTGAAAGCATCGAAAGCAGGGAACTGCGCCACTGATCGGCGAGGTTTATAACCAGGTCATAATGCCGGGAACGTACCGCTTTAAGTAACAGAAACTCCTGCTTCAGCTGATGCCGAATACCTTGTTTTTTCCATGTTCTGTCAATGACATGAATCGTTGAAATGGCAGGATGTTCACTCAGAATAGGCCGTGTTTCTTTATACAAAAGCACGTCAATTTCAGCATCAGGATAATGCTGGTGAAGCCTGTTTATCACCGGCGTTGTCAGTACCATATCTCCGTGATGACGGAGTTTGACCAGCAGAATTCTTCTGGGGGTGAACGCTGCATATTTGGCTTCAGTGTTAGGCATTCTATTATCTGATTTAGAAGATAGTGAGTTGATTCTAGGTGAAGAACAGGATGCTGTGAAGCTATTTATCTGGCTGATATAGAAAGATAAATAACTTCGTTTATGAATGAGTTATAACGGAGTTACAGACGTAAAAGAATCATCCCTTTCTGAAACATTTCAGGCAAGACGTTTACGCAGCGTGTGGAGGCGTTTCAGCCACAACAATAATTGCCACCATTGTTTAATTCCACGCGCATTGCGCAGCATAATCTGGCGCGTTCCGCTGGTATAAATATCCTCAATCATGGCCTTTTGCGCTGCCGGATCGGGCTCACGACGCACAGAGTGGCATACCGTTAAGGCTTCACGTGTGACCTGGCGCGGAAATTCGGCATAGATTTTTACCCGGTCTTTATATCGCCGGTTCAGATCATCCAGCATTTTAGCAATCTTCAGATAATGTCTCTGATATTCAACATTTTTCATTCCGGTGCGTTTCTGATTACTGATGGACAGACCATGAATATAATAACGATACAGCACTGTCTGCGTGTACCGCACGCGTTGCGCGTTAAACATAAACTCAGTCGTCCAGGGAATATCCTGATGATGTAAACCGGGTTCAAAATAGAGCTGATGCTTTTTAATCAATGCCAGCCGATATACACCGAGCCAAACCACATGCAAATAGCGATTGGTTGCCAGTGCCGTTTTCAGCCAGGTGGCGCCATCCAACACAGGCGTCGAGGATAATCGATCGGCAGGAATGATCGGTTTTACTTTTTTCGTTCCGACGAAATAACGCTCGCCATTACACTGCGCGACGTCCAAATCATCCTGTTCACACATGTCGATCAGCGTCTGATACATATCAGGATTAAGAATGTCATCTGCGTCGGGAAAGGTGACATAGCGGCCTTTGGCGGCAGCGAGGCCAGTGTTACGTGCGAGGGAAACCCCTCCGTTAGGCTGACTGATCACCGTGATATGTGAATATTTTTCCGCGTACTCCTGAGCGACCAGATCTGAGCCATCCGTTGACCCATCGTTCACAATGATGATTTCCAGGCTGGTAAGGGTCTGCGCGACGAGCGAATCCATAAAGTTTCTGAACATCTCCCCCGCATTGTACAAGGGGATGATCGCGCTAAGCCTGATGTCTTCGGGCATCGTTGTCGGGTTCATTTCCACAATTTCCACTGATAAGAATGGCAATAAACGGGGAATCAGTGTGGTTCACTTCCCCGTAAAAATCACTGTTTTACTGACGAAGAGCGGTCACACATTCTCAGCATCAGCAGGTAACCGAACACCAGTACAATAAAGTACGGCGATTCACGGTTGTAGAACTGGGTATCGCCCTGACTGAAAAAAATCACCGGAACGGAGAGCAGTAAAAATTCGTAACCTTTTGGCACCAGCTTAAAGGGATAAAGTAGCAACACCGCGAAGAACATCACCATGATAATGCCGCCGAAAATCCCCTGCAGGGAAAGGCTGTCGAGAATGTCATTGTGTAGGTGGAAGGATAAATTACGGATTGCCTCCGGATTGCCACCTTCATGTTGATCAATATATTGGGTCGCCAGCGCGTTACGGCTGTCAGCCGACTGGCCCAGCGGATGCTGTTTAAATACCTCTATGCCGGCACGCCACATTGAAAAACGGGCACCAACGGAAGTATTACGATCCCCCTGACTGTAAGAATTCACTTCGTGCTGGAGATTATCGATACGCTCTACCACACGATTATAATAAGGGTGACCTGAAATCACCGCAGCTAAAATTAAACCGCCAATCGCAAAGCCGTAAATTATTTTCGAGGTATGCGAACTCTTTGCGAAATCATAAAGAATACTCACTGCGCTGAATAAGGTGAACAGCATAATGGCTGAGCGTGTTTCTGTTGCAGCAAGAACACCAAAAGTCATCGTCATAATAATCAGGCACGGTAGTCTGTAATGCTTAAGTGCATAATATTTCAGACTGTACATGACCAGTAATGAGAAAATGGTGAAGGTATAGGCTCCTGATGTGGAGGCATCAGAGTTAATTTTTATCCGGTCGCCTGTTTTCAGGTAAACCGCGATATGGGTAACGGCGATAATAATGAAAAGCACCGTCATGATGGTCACACCGGTGCGCATCGTTAACGTGGAGATTTCCCACTTTTTCACATTGTGCTCAATGGCGTACAGAACAAAGGCGGCGAGTATCAGGCGTTTACCACTGATCTGATAATGGTAGGCAATTAACGGATACTGTTCATTGGTGGTTAACGCAACCCAAAGTAATTTACTGACACCTAAAATAAACACGGCCCAGGCGAAAATATAGAAATGGATTTTCTTTTCTTTTTTAAATGTGATGTACAGGAAGTAAATGATGGCGATGTAAGTAATGATATAAAAGAAGTTACGCGTCACTTCACCGGAATACATGAAAAACGAAACAGATATTGCCGTAAATAAGAAGAACACAGCAGCAAGCTTATCATCAACTGATGACTGCTTAATCGCCGATAGCCAGTTCCTGATCATGAAGAGTGCTTCCTGAAGATTTTAGTGTTCATGTATTTAAACATCCAACTTAAGCTTTTCACATATTGATGTTCATGCCAAAGTGCCTGCGCATAACGCTTCATCTCTTTGTAAGAGACAGGCATATCATGTGGAACGTCATGCCATGGCGATTTTGCATAGTACTGATCATAGAGACTGGCTAATTCGCCCATACCCCAGCGATGCCATGGTTTACATTTACCTGTGTAATGAATCAGGATTGCATCTTCAGGCACCGGTGTTTTTTTACCGACTTTGTTCAGGATGATATCGCACACCAGGTTATATTTTTTAGGCAGGAGTAATACCTCATGCTCCAGAGCAATATTGAGTGCATCCTGATCCGGAAACCTGAGTTCTGTGCCATGAATTGCCAGCGTCTGAATGATTCTCTCCGTCGTTTTCTTCTCAATCCACATCGGGATGTTGATATATAAAAATCCAGAGTTGAAGTAATTCCCGCTGGTCAGCCCTAAATGGGGGCAAAGTTTATTGCGAGCTCTTTCGGTATCGTTCACCGCCGCCAGTGTGTAACGGCTTATATCTTTTTCATGCAGCTCTTTATAGCTGCCTACACACAATGTATCAGCATCGAGATAAATGAATTTTGATGTCACATCAGCAAGCAGATAGGGAATAAACAAACGATAATAAATCGCCTGTGGGTAACGCCCTATCAGCGGCAAGTCGGTAAAAGCCGATTCTTTGAAAACATTGCAGGTGATGGCTAAAGGACGATTTGCGGCCAGTTCGAGAAGTAATGATTTTGACTTCTCATCAAGCGGACTGCCAAACACGTGGATGTGGAAAGCTAAGTCAGGATTATTTTCCATAACTGAAAACACAGTGATCCCCATGCCGCGCGCATACGCGTTATTAATACCGAACGCGATATGGACAACCGGCAAGTCTGAAAACCCTAAATTGTTAACGAGCTCTTCTTTCTGCTCAAGATAACTCAGGTATTCCTGATTAGGCATGGTGCTGTTCCTGACTTGTATTACTGACGACAAAAGAACGTATCTGGTTTAGCTGTGAATCACTCAGCGAAAACAGTTGTTCCGCACTGTGTCTGAACGTGTAAGGTGCAGAGAATATAAAGGATTCCGGCGAAAGGCTTTCATCTTCCGGCGATAAAATTAATGCAGCAAAGGTTGGATGTTGCTCGGCCAAATCACAAGGGCCCGCGAGACACACCACCGGGACGTCGACGGCATCGGCAATATAAATATTGCCCGAGTCGGAGGCGATATACACATCCATCTGCGAAATGGCATACGGCACTTCATGCAATTTCAGCTTACCTATCAGGCTGGTGATGTTTTTATTGTCATTCCGTTTTTTCAGCAACTGGTCGAGATAGGGCTGTTCGTTCTCAGGGCCAAAAACATAAAACTGACAAGGCAGACCCTTCAGGCAATCGAGTATTTTTATCCAGACGTCGGTTGGGATAGTTTTTGCCTTATTTCCCGCTGAAATGCTGATGCCTATTCTTATCGTTTCTTTTATAGCGAGTTCAGGAAGGTTTTCTTCCGGCACATAAAGCGGCCAGGTGGCATGTTTTTTATAACTTTCAGCGGTGAGAACAGGATCTGCCAGCTTCAGATAGCTTTCCAGAGTGAAGTCGGTTTTTCGGTGCACCCTGACCACATCTGCCGTCTGATAAAAAATGCCGTGGTACCACTTACGGGTGTAGGCAATCAGAAACGCTTTATAACTGGCATTGCAGAAGGCGGCATAAAAAGCATTCACGCTGTTTGGCTGGAGTAAAAAAACGCGGTCATAGCGATTCAGAAAATGAAACGCCAGACGGATCTTGGAGAATAAAGATTTTTTATAATCTTCAATCAGATAAATGGATTCAATCGTCGTATCGTGCGCGGCAAGCGGTAACACCGTTTTACTGATCAGCACGTCAGATTTTTTTAAATGCTTCAGCAGCGGGGTGATATTAACGAAATCCCCGATCTTGGCGGTTTGGATAACCAGATTGCGGCCAGTGCTTCGATGAAAAGGTTTCATTAGCATTTTGAATGGCCACAGCAAGATAAAAATTATCACGTAGCTCATACTTTGCTCGCTTCCTTTTCCGCGGAGATCATCTCATTCAGTTGCTTAAATACGCGCTCGGCCGTCAGGTTTTCCAGCGAATTGTTCTGTGCTTTGAGAATGAACTGATTCTGCCCGTAGCCGCCGATCAATCCCGGATCCGTCGGTCCGTAGAGCGTGATATTAGGCCGATCAAGTGCAGCCGTCAGATGGCTCAACCCGGTATCGACAGACACGACTGCTTTGGCACCGGCTAAAACCTCCGCCACATTTTCCAGGCTCAGTTTTGGTAAAACCTCGACATCAGGAAAGCCCTCTGCCAGACGTAATGCTCTTTGATATTCGTGCTCTGCTCCCCAGGGAAGCTTGATGCGGATGTGTTGCGCGCTCAGCAGTTCAATCAGTTTACGCCAGTGTGATTCTGGCCAGTGTTTGTCCGCGCGGGTTGTTGCATGGAGAAACACCAAATACTCGTGCGCATCGGCGGGAAGGTGTGACAGGAATCGTGCTGCAATGGCGTAATCACCCTGAGTCGCAGGTTTTTCATAGCCCAGACTTTTTGCAAATAGCTCCCGGGTACGTTCTACCGCATGCTGTTTTTTATCGATTTCATGGCGATGGTTGTAGAACCAGCTGGCAAAAGGTTCACGGGCACTTTTACAGTCCTGACCGTGTTTTTCGCCTTTAGCGACACGGGTGACCAATGCCGCGCTTTTCATCAGGCCCTGTGCGTCGATCACGGCGTCATAGGTCTGAGACTGCACTTCACGTTTGAAATCACAGCGCTGCTGACGGGTTTCAGAACCGAACCAGTTTTTACGCCAGCGTCTTATGGCGACCGGGATCACCCGGTCTACGGCAGGGTGCCAGCCAGGGATCTGTGCAAATCCCTCTTCCACGACCCAGTCAAAGCGGATCCCAGGAATAGCCCTCATGGCATCCGTTAACGCAGGAAGCGTGTGCAATACGTCGCCCATTGACGAGGTTTTGACGATGAGAACCCGCATTACTGCTCCTTCCTTGTGCACAGTAACTGATTTAATTCCTGATAAACCTGCTCTGGTTGAATATCAATCAGGCTCTGGTGATAACCTTCTTCAGCATCGCCTTTACGGACTTTATGATAGCCGGTGATCAAACGGATAACTTTTGCCTGACGGCTGAGAGGCGGCGTGAAATCAGGGCTGCTTGGCCCGTAGAGCGCCACCAGCGGTTTATCCAGCGCAGCCGCGACGTGCATCAGACCGGAGTCATTACTGACTACGGCGTGACAGGCAGAAATCATGACGACGGCCTGATCCAGAGATGTTTTTCCCGCGAGATTGAGGCAGAAAGGCTGCGCACTCTCAGACAGAGCAAGGCGGATTTGTTCTCCGGCAGGGTGGTCTTTCGCCGAGCCAAACAGCACCACCTGATTACCTTCGTGGATCAACTTTTCCGCCAGCGCGGCATAATGATAATGCGGCCAGCGTTTTGCCGGGCCAAACTCCGCGCCTGGACAGAATCCAATCAGCGGGCGGGCGTTATCGACATTGAACGAGGCGGTGACGGCGGCGATTTCAGCTTCGCTAACCTGCAATTTCGGCCACAAAATGGGCTGCGGAAGATCGGCGGCTGTTTTAATGCGTGGAGCATCGTAAGCCAGCGCGGCATAGCGCTGAACCATCAGCGGAAAGGCTGCTTTATCCAGAACGCGCACGTCATTCAGCAGACCATAGCGCATTTCACCGCGCCAGCCTGTACGTTGAGGAATGCGCGCAAAAAAGGGAACCAGCGCCGATTTAAACGAGTTGGGTAAAACGTATGCGCGTTGATACTGTTCTTTGCGCAGAGAAAGGCCCAGACGGCGGCGCTCACCCAGTTCCAGAGCGCCATGACCCAACGGCATCGACAATGCCCGATTCACTTCTGGCATCCTGTCGAGCAGCGGACGGCACCATGCAGGCGCCATCACGTCAATTTGTGCATCCGGGTGCGCCAGTTTCAGGGTGCGGTAAAGACTTTGTGACATCATCATGTCACCGACCCATGACGGCCCAATTACCAGTATTTTCATACCGTTAATCCATTCCTCAATGTGCGGTTCTTAGACTGTGCGGTTGAGCCAGCTCATGTATTCCGTCACACCTTCGGCAACCGTTTTAAACGGTTTGTCGTAGCCTGCTTTACGCAGAGCCGTCATATCAGCCTGAGTGAAGGACTGATAACGACCTTTCAGTTTTTCCGGGAACGGAATGTATTCGATATCGCCCGACTTGTGGTAAGCCACCACGGCATCTGCCACGGCCTGGAAAGATTCTGAACGGCCAGTCCCGCAGTTGAAAATACCGGATACGCCGTTCTGCCAGAACCACAGGTTTACTGCGGCCACGTCACCGACATAGATGAAATCGCGTTTGAAGCCTTCGCTGCCGGAGAATAATTTTGGATTCTCACCGGCGTTGATTTGGTTGTTCAGATGGAACGCAACGCTGGCCATGCTGCCTTTATGGCCTTCACGCGGGCCATACACGTTGAAGTAACGGAAACCACAGATTTGCGATTCAGCATGCGGCAGAATTTCGCGAACATACTGGTCAAACAGGAATTTGGAGTAGCCGTAAACGTTCAGCGGTTGCTCGTACTGACGCTCTTCCACAAAGCTGGTGCTCTGGCTGCCGTAAGTGGCGGCGGAAGAGGCATAAAGGAAGGGAATGCTCCGGTCCAGACAGAAGTGCAGGATATCTTTCGAATACTGATAGTTGTTATCCATCATGTATTTGCCGTCCCACTCGGTGGTGGAAGAGCAGGCGCCTTCATGGAAGATCGCGTCGATATCACCCAGATCATCACCCGCGACGATGCTGGCAATGAAATCTTCTTTGTCGCAGTAATCCGCAATATCCAGATCAACCAGATTGACGAACTTGGTACCGTCTTTCAGGTTATCGACCACTAAAATATCGCGGTATCCCATATCATTGAGCGATTTAATAATATTGCTGCCGATAAAACCAGCGCCGCCAGTGACGATTATCATGGGACTCACCTTTAATCATTTTAAAATCACGCACCATGCGTGATTTATACAGTTGGCAATATCATAACACTTCATTATCAAGCTCACATTGGGAAGGTGTCCGATATCACGCATTCTTATGTTTCAGAGCGTAAGGCGTGAAGTATGCTGCAAAATGAAGATTTTGTGAGCGTTTTCATCGTTATTTCATATGCAGATTAGTAATGTATTCCGTGAATGAGTCATTTCAGGAGAATACTGTATGTCTGTTTCGTTTTATCGCCAGTTGGAAGATCAGCTCGATCAGGCGCGGGTTGAAGGGCTGTTTAAAGAAGAGCGTATTCTGACCACTCCGCAGCAGCCCGAAGTTTCGGTCGCGGGTGGAAAGCCGGTCATTAATTTTTGCGCCAATAACTATCTCGGGCTGGCGAACCATCCTGAATTAATCCGGGCCGCCAAGGCCGGTCTTGACAGCCACGGTTTCGGCATGGCTTCGGTGCGTTTTATTTGCGGCACACAAGATACCCATAAAGAGCTCGAACATCGTCTGGCAGATTTTCTGGGTATGGACGATGCCATTCTCTATTCCTCCTGTTTCGATGCAAACGGCGGCCTGTTCGAAACCCTCCTGGGAGAAGAAGACGCGATTATTTCGGACGCACTCAACCATGCCTCCATTATTGACGGTGTACGGTTATGCAAAGCGAAACGCTATCGTTACGCCAACAACAATATGGCCGAGCTGGAAGCCCGTTTACAGCAGGCAAAAGACGACGGTGCGCGCCATATTCTGGTCGCGACCGACGGTGTATTTTCGATGGATGGGGTGATCGCCAACCTGAAAGGCGTGTGCGATCTGGCGGAGCGTTTTGATGCGCTGGTGATGGTCGATGATTCCCATGCGGTCGGTTTTGTCGGTGCAGAAGGGCGCGGAACGCATGAATACTGCGATGTGATGGGCCGCGTTGATATTATCACCGGTACGCTCGGCAAAGCGCTGGGTGGGGCATCGGGTGGATATACCGCCGCACGACAGGAGGTCATCGACTGGCTGCGCCAGCGCTCGCGACCTTATCTGTTCTCGAATTCGCTGGCCCCTTCGATCGTTGCTGCCTCGATAAAAGTGTTATCCATGCTCGAAGCCGGCAGTGAGCTGCGCGAGAAGCTGCTCTCCAATTCCAAACTGTTCCGCAAAAAAATGACGGCGGCGGGGTTTACCCTGGCAGGTGCCGATCACGCCATCATTCCGGTGATGCTGGGCGAGGCACGGCTGGCGCAGGATTTTGCTGCCCAACTTCAGCAGGAAGGGATTTACGTGACCGGGTTCTTCTACCCGGTTGTGCCTCAGGGGCAGGCGCGGATCCGCACCCAAATGTCAGCCGCCCATACGACTGAACAGATCGAACAGGCCGTTGACGCTTTCATCCGTATCGGTAAAAAACTTGGCGTGATCGCCTGAGGAATGTCCATGAAAGCGTTAGCGAAACTGAAACGTGAAGAAGGCATCTGGATGACCGATGCGCCGGTGCCGGAAATGGGCCATAACGATTTGCTGATTAAAATCCGCAAAACGGCGATCTGTGGCACCGATGTGCATATCTACAACTGGGATGCATGGTCACAAAAAACCATTCCGGTGCCGATGGTGGTCGGCCATGAGTACGTCGGTGAAGTGGTCGGGATCGGGCAGGAAGTTAAAGGCTTTAGTCTCGGCGACCGTGTTTCCGGCGAAGGGCATATCACCTGCGGGCATTGCCGCAATTGTCGCGGTGGCCGCACGCATTTGTGCCGAAATGCGCAGGGCGTCGGCGTTAACCGGCCTGGTGCGTTTGCTGAATATCTGGTGTTGCCCGCGTTCAATGCTTTTAAAATTCCGGATAACATTTCTGATGATCTGGCCGCTATTTTCGACCCGCTGGGCAATGCGGTGCATACCGCACTGTCGTTTGATCTGGTGGGTGAAGATGTACTGATCAGTGGTGCCGGGCCGATCGGTATCATGGCGGCGGCCATCTGCAAGCACGTCGGTGCGCGCCACGTGGTCATCACGGATATGAACGAATACCGGCTGGAGCTGGCGCGAAAAATGGGCGTCACCCGTGCGGTGAATGTCAGCCAGCAAAGCCTGCCTGAAGTGATGGAAGAGCTGGGAATGACGGAAGGGTTTGACGTCGGTCTGGAAATGTCCGGTGCGCCGGCTGCATTTCGCAGCATGCTCAGCGCGATGAATCACGGCGGCCGGATTGCGATGCTGGGCATTCCTTCGACCGAAATGGCGATCGACTGGAATCAGGTAATCTTCAAAGGTCTGTTTATCAAAGGGATTTACGGGCGTGAGATGTTCGAAACCTGGTACAAAATGGCGGCGCTGATCCAGTCTGGTTTAGATCTCACACCGCTGATTACCCATCATTTCCCCATTAATGACTTCCAGAAAGGCTTCGATGCCATGCGTTCAGGGCATTCAGGCAAAGTTATTCTCGACTGGTAACACAACGCTTCAATGACAAAGGCCCGCAAAATCAGCGGGCCTTTTATTTTCGTACCACAATACATTCTACAGCGTGGGATCTGCCGCTTGCTTCTCGGCATCGGTGAGGTAGCGCACTTTGCGGGTGTAATCCTGCCCTTTAAACAGCAACTCATTATCCGGCGAGGCCAGATATTTCTGCCATTCAGACAGCGGGAAACCCCCGTGCGCGCCAATCACTTCTTTTGGAATGACTGACGGCGTGCCACCAATTTTCTTCGACACCGGCCAGTTCATCCAGTCGCCTAAATTGACGCTTTGGATGTCCAGCGTATCGAGCATGGCAGCGAGCGGCAGTTGATCCGTGGGTGGCTGGTTATCAGGCAGAATATTCCAGGTATCGCGGAAAAACATAATCCACAGCGGGCACAGGCGTTCCCAGGTTTTGCGCGTTGCCGCCAAGAATGCCCCGTTAACGTGGTCAACGATGTAAGGTCGCACGCTGTCTTTGTAATAAGCCGGAATGCTGGCCGGATCGCAACCGTCGAGTTTTGCGATCATTTTGCCCTGACGGAAACTCGAATAAATGTGATTTTCATGCAACTGAATTTCCGGCATTTTCAGGAGATTCAAATCTGAATCGATCATCAAAATACCGTCAGTTCTGGCCTGCAAGGGCGCCATCAGTTTGATCAACCGGCTCAGGTAAATTTGCTTATAGCGATAGTCGCCGGATTTTGTTTCAGGACTGAGCGTCACAATACGGACTTTCTCTGGCAGCGTTCTGAACTGGCTGGCGTCCTGATCGGTAACAATGACGATTTCCTGTAACTCAGTGGCAAATTTGTCGGCAAACTCGGCGCACAAACAGGCTTCTTCAATATAGTCAGCGCCCGTGGAAGGGATCACCACAGACGTCACGCTGTTCTTTGGCATACCGGCAGTCAGCGTCTGCGCGTAAGGCAGATTGTGACGCGAAAGAATATGACGATATTTTGAATTCAGAAATTTGAACATGTTCAGCCTTGTTTCTTTTTGACACTGCTTAAAACGGTTTCTACGCCAGAGACATACTTCTCAATGGCAAATTTATCGCGAACATTAAGGTTCGCCCGCTGCGCGATCTCGTGGCGGAGATGCTCATTGAGATACAGCGTTTTCATATGGTTAAACAGCATCTCAACGTCGCCGTACTCGAACAACATGCCCGTTTCAGTATTCTTCACAAGCTCGGCCGTGCCGGTGACATTGGAACCAATCACTGGGGTTTTCAATAACATAGATTCCAGAACAACACGCGGCAGGCCCTCACTTTTCGATCCCAGGATAAAGGCATCGAAAGCGGAAAGATATTCCAGCGCATTATTTTGAAAGCCGGTGAACACCACTTTATCCATCATATTCAGGCTGGCAGCCTGCTGGATTAAGCGACGCAAATTTGGGCCTTCGCCCACAAAAACCATCTTCCATTTTGCTTCAGGAAAGGCGCGGTTGAATTTATCCAGCGCCAGCAAGGTGAAGTGATGGGCTTTGCGGTTGATCAGAGAGCCGATGCTGCCAAAGATGAAGGTATCGTCTTTAGCATCCAGCTCCCGGCGAATATTTTTGCCATCAGGCAGCGGCTGATTAATATCAATGCCGTTGAAAACGGTGAAACATAATTCGCTGCGCACGCCGCGCTTAAGCAATTGTTCCTGAACGCCCTGAGACACAGAAATAATGCTGTGGCAGAACTTGTTCACAATCCGCACGACATCGCGGTTAAGGACCGGCTCAATGCGGCAATGCTGCACAATTTCTGTCGGTAAACCGGTGGTGGAATAATAGCCTTCAACGTTAGAGCTGGGCTGATTATTCATATATAAAATGTCGAACTGTCCAAGCTCCAGCAGGGAGTGGATTTTGCGGATATTGGGATTGATGCGCCAGATTTTATCGATGGAGTAAATGGCTTTCTGGCGCAGGGCACTGCTGAAGAAAAACATGGTACGCAGCACTTCTTTACTGATTTTTGCCCATGCAGGTTGCTTAACCTGCGGAATGAAGAAGACCGGAATATTCAGCGAGTTCAGGATCTGGCTGATGGTTTCCCCATTATCACGCGCGTAATCGTTATAAAAGCAGCAGCTGATTTCAAATTTTTCCCGATCGATTCTTTTCAGCAGCTCTAACATACTGTTAGTGCCACCTCCCCATTCTTTGCCGCTGTCGAGCAGCAGAATTTTAGATCGATCTTGTCCCATTTATGAGCGCCCCTGCGCAGTCTGAATCCAAAAACATGCAGCGCCCATTATAAGGGGCAAATTCTTTAAGCTCTACCTATTTGCTTTTAGGCGCTATGAGCTTGCTTATCAATACGTTGCGTACGTGTTTTATTTCTTCGCCTCGGGTGTGGTGTCGGCATGCGGCTCAACCGGTGCCGATCCCACAGACGTGGTCAAAATATGATACTGACGTTCAATGAATACCACAGCCGGTAATGTTGCCAGGCTTTCACCGATAACTTTAAACATCGTATCTGCGTAAATCTGCGGAGCAGGCTGTTTCACACGGCACACGCTGATGCCTTTGCTCGCGGATTTTACCGATGTCGATTTCGGCGGTTTACCCGCTGATGATGAGCTGCGTACCGGCTCGTTAAGTAACTCACTTGGCCGTACCAGAACAATATCGGAAGGCAAATTCGGCAGCATTTGTTGCAGCACTTTTACTGTCGCCGGATGCGGATGCCCGATGGCAATCGCATAGCCATTCTTACGTGCCAGCTGAATGGCGCGTTCAAACTGACGGCGGATCTCGCCCTCATTTTGCACATCATCCAGAAAGACATTGCGCTTGATGACTTTCACGCGCGTTCCCTGAGCCGCATTGACCGACTGGGTATTGCCGATAGTCATGCTGTCGAGAAAAAACAGATTGTGGGCGTTCATCGCCTGCATGACATTGTCCATGCCGCTGCGGCTTGAGGTCATCGCGCTGCCCATATGGTTATTGATGCCGATGGCGTAGGGAATATTGCGGATGGCCTGATCAACGATACGTTTGACCTCAGCCGCGCTCATTGACGGCGTGAGGGTATCCTTTTCCAGCGGTTGCTTACTGAGCGGCGCCATCGGCAGGTGAATGAGGATCTCACGTCCCTGCTGATGGGCTTTGTTCATCATCATTTGCGAATCAGGGGCATTGGGGAAAATGGCGACGGATACCGCTTTTGGCATCTGAAGTACCTGGTTTTCCTCATGCTGACGATAACCAAAGTCATCGATCAGGATGGATAATTTCGCTGCCTGAACCTGACAAACGAATAACGCAGTACCACAGAGGGCAACTAAAACGGACTTTTTGTATCGCAATGCTATCTTCCCAACCACGGCTGTGGATTAACGGCCTGGCCCTGACGACGAATTTCAAAATACAGCGATGGCTGGCCTTGTCCGCCGCTGTTCCCTACTTTGGCAATAGCCTGACCGGTTTTCACCTGGTCGCCTACGCTGACCAGCGCATCCTGGTTGTATCCGTACAAACTCATATCGCCCCTGCCGTGATCAATGACCACAACCAGACCATAGCCTTGTAACCAGTCTGCCAGAATGACGCGGCCTTCAGCGATCGCCCGGACATCACTGCCTTCACGCGCTGAAATCACGATGCCTTTCCAGCGTAGTTCACCCTGTAACTGTTCGCCGAAACGGTGTATCAACGAACCATTCACTGGCCACATATTCTGGCCTGATGGCCTGCCCAACCCGCCCGTACGCGCCATGAGTGATTGCTCGCTTTGGGTGGGTTTATAGGTTGACCCTTTTTTCTTCGCCTGCTGCTCTTTGGCCCTGACCGCTGCGGCCTCACGTGCTTCTTTTTCTGCACGGGCTTTTGCCGCACGTTCAGCGGCGGCAATTTTGTTTTGCAGACTGGATTCGTTGGCGCGCAGCTCAGTCAGGCTCTGTTCATCTTTTTGCAAAGAGGATTCCAGCGCCGTCAGCGTTTTCTTACGTGCTAAGCGAGCTTGCTCCAGCTTTTGCTGCTGGGTTTGCTGCTCGCCTAACAGGCTTTTCTGTTGGGTTTGTTTGGATTGCAGAGAAACCCGCTGTTCTCCAAGCGTGGTGCGCGTCTGTTTCAGTTCTTCGATGCTCTTCTGCCGGGCTTCGTTCAGGTAGCCGAAATACGCCAGGATCCGCTCGCTGCGTTCACTCTCTTCACTGCTTAGTAGGAGTTGCAGACCTTTATGCTGGCCCACACGAAAAGCGGAATCGAGCTGTTTGGCGAGGATGGCTTCCTGGGTTTTTTGCTGTTTCTGCAACTTGTCGATAGACGCCGTCAGCCCGGAGATCTCTTTACCGAGCGTGGTTAGCGTGGATTGCGTGCCGCGAAGTTCGCTGCTGGCTGAAGCAATGGTTTTTTCCTGCGCCTGCAATTGTTGCAGCAACGTGCCGCGTTGCAGTTTCTGCTGCTTAACGCTTTTTTCTTTTTCTGCGATGTTTTGCTGAATGGTTTTGAGCTGATCTTTATTGTCATCAGCGTGGGCATTCAGGGAAAGCGTCAGTAGTGAGGCACAGAGTAATAAGGCTGAAGATGGGAAGGCGGATGCGCCCTTGTCCGAAGCGGAAAGGCGATTTCTCATCAGGCTGAAATGAATGAATTTGCTCAAACTTTTTTCCGCTTGTCGACCGTGGATGATAGACAATATGGCTGTCCCTGGCCGTATCGTAACACTAATCAACCGGCTGATGCACAAACAAAAAAGGCGTACCAGCCTGAGCTGATACGCCTGTGTTTCAGCGCTTTTTAGGAAATTAACGCGCGATAAACAGCGGTTTGCCGCTCATTTCTGGCGGAATGTCCATTCCCATCAGTGAGAGCATGGTCGGTGCGATATCAGACAGTTTACCGCCTTCCACTGCCACTGCGTTGCCACCCACATAAATCAGTGGAACCGGCAGGCTGGTGTGCGCGGTATGCGCCTGACCGGTCGCGGGATCACGCATTTGCTCTGCGTTACCGTGGTCGGCGGTGATCAGCAATTGGCCGCCGACGGCTTTCACTGCATCAACAACCTGCGCGACGCATTTATCCAGCGTTTCCACCGCATTGACTGCCGCCTCGTATACACCGGTATGGCCGACCATATCGCCATTCGGGTAGTTACAAATAATGGCGTCGTACTTACCGCTGGCGATGGCGCCGAGCAGTTTGTCTGTCAGTTCAGCAGAGCTCATTTCCGGTTGTAAATCATATGTGGCGACGTTCGGTGATTTCACCAGAATACGATCTTCACCCGTAAACGCATCTTCCATCCCACCATTAAAGAAGAAGGTGACGTGGGCATATTTTTCGGTTTCGGAGATGCGCAGTTGCGTTTTGTCATGCGCCATCAGCCATTCGCCCAGGGTGTTTTTCAGTGACGCCGGTGGGTAGGCGCAGGCAGCATCAATGTCAGCGGCATATTCGGTCAGCATCACGAAATCGCCGAAGTTAATCACTTTTTCGCGGGTAAAACCGTCGAAGTCCGGGCTGATAAAGGCGCGGGTAATTTCACGTGCACGGTCAGCACGGAAGTTCATGAAGATCATCGCATCGCCATCGTTGATGGCTGCGGTTTCTTCACCGGCTGTTTGCAGGACGGTAGGTTTCACGAATTCATCATTTTCATCGCGGGCATACGCAGCTTGCAGGCCTGCTAACGCGGTATCGGCGGTGAACGCGCCGCTTGCCTGTGTCATCAGGTCATAGGCCAGTTGTACGCGATCCCAGCGGTTATCGCGATCCATGGCGTAGTAACGGCCAATAAGGGAGGCGATACGGCCAGTGCCGATTTCAGCGAATTTTTCAGAGAAGCGTTTTAATGCGGATTCTGCGCTGCGCGGCGGTGTATCACGGCCATCGAGGAATGCATGCAGATAAATCGCTTTTGCGCCGCGACGGTTTGCCAGCTCAATCATCGCCATGATGTGGTCTTCATGGCTGTGCACGCCGCCTGCAGACAGCAGACCCATGATGTGGACAGCTTTGCCCGCGCTGACGGCGCGATCAACAGCGGCAGTCAGTACGCTATTATTAAAGAAATCGCCTTCTTTGATCTCTTTATCAAGGCGGGTCAGGTCCTGATACACAATGCGACCCGCGCCTAAATTGACATGGCCGACTTCAGAATTACCCATCTGGCCGTCAGGCAGGCCAACGTCCAGGCCGGAGGCGGCGATCAGTGTATGAGGCTGGGTCGCCCACAGAGAATCCATCACCGGTGTTTTGGCATTCAGAATGGCGTTGTCTTGTTGCTCTTCACGATGGCCGTAACCATCAAGAATCACCAGAACCATCGGTTTTTTGTTGCTCGACATGTCAATTGACCTCAGTTTGAAAGATGAAATGCTCAATAGCCTCGCCGGCTCAACAGGGGAAACGGGCGCGGCTATGGACATTTACGCGGGCTGATTTTACCTCAGCGGGAAAGGTGAATAGCCGTGAGAGATCAAAGATGGGGTGAGGTGAGGGTTAACTTTCGCCATAAAGGCGTGCTAATTTCTCGGGATGTGCCGCAGATTGTGGCATTAGCCCGCGCATACTGGCTGTATTTGCTCCGACGCGCAGGTATACTCTGAAGCCTTGAATTTTCCCCCAACTGACGGGAGTTGCTACACCCCATGCAAGATATTATGCCATTCATCAGTGCGCATCCGGTTCTCAGCCTGGCGTGGGTTGCGTTACTGATTGCAGTAATTGTGACCACCTTTAAAACACGTTTTTCTAAAGTGAAAGAGATCACCCGTGGTGAAGCAACCCGCCTGATCAACAAAGAAGATGCCGTCGTTGTCGATGTGCGTACGCGTGAAGAGTTCCGCAAAGGCCACATCGCCACCTCTTTAAATGTGCTGACCACAGACATTAAAAGCAACAATCTGGGTGAGCTGACAAAACACAAAGCACAGCCGGTCATCGTGGTATGTGCAACGGGCCAAACTTCCCGTACTGCAGCTGAAGGCCTGATCGCCGCCGGTTTTGAGCGTGTGTTCACGTTGAAAGAAGGCATCAGCGGCTGGAGCGGTGAAAACCTGCCACTGGCGCGCGGTAAGTAAGATCTCAGCCCAATCGCAACGGCATTAAAATCTACGACTTAGAGGTGGAACACATGGCTAAAATTGAAATCTACACCAAGGCAACCTGTCCTTATTGCCATCGTGCGAAAGCTTTGCTGAACAGCAAGGGCGCTTCATTCGATGAAATTGCCATTGATGGCGATGCAGATAAACGTGAAAAAATGATCGCCCGTAGCGGTCGTTCCACCGTTCCTCAGATTTTTATCGATGGACAGCACGTTGGCGGTTGCGATGATTTACATGCACTTGATGCACGCGGTGGCCTTGACCCGTTGCTGGGTTAATTTGGCGGCAGCGTATTTTCGTTAAGTGTTTAAAAGGACTATTAACTCAAGGGTACTACTCACATGTCAGAACAAAACAACACCGAGATGGCTTTCCAGATCCAACGTATTTACACCAAAGACATCTCTTTCGAAGCGCCAAATGCACCTCAGGTTTTCCAGCAAGACTGGCAACCAGAAGTGAAACTGGATCTTGATACCGCATCCAGCCAACTGGCTGAAGGCGTGTACGAAGTGGTATTGCGTGTAACAGTAACTTCTTCACTGGGCGACGAAACGGCGTTCCTGTGCGAAGTTCAGCAAGGCGGTATCTTCAGCATCTCCGGTATTGATGGCAACCAGATGGCACATTGCCTGGGCGCATATTGCCCGAACATCCTGTTCCCGTATGCCCGTGAGTGCATCACCAGCCTGGTTTCCCGCGGTACCTTCCCGCAACTGAATCTGGCACCTGTTAACTTCGACGCGCTGTTCATGAACTATCTGCAACAGCAAGCTGAAACCGAAGGTGCTGAACCACATCAGGATGCCTGATGAAAACCGTCAATGCGTCAATGACTGTAATCGGTGCCGGATCGTACGGCACCGCTTTAGCAATTACTCTTGCCAGAAATGGCCATCCCGTTGTGCTGTGGGGACACAATCCCGACCACATCAACGCCTTACAACGTGCCCGTTGTAATCAGGAATTCCTTCCTGATGTCCCTTTCCCTGACAATTTACTGCTTGAGACTGATCTGTCCGTCGCGTTAGCGGCCAGCCGGAATGTGCTGGTTGTTGTGCCGAGCCATGTGTTTGGTGATGTGCTGCGTCAGCTGAAACCACATCTGCGCCCTGATGCGCGAGTCGTGTGGGCGACGAAAGGTCTTGAAGCAGAAACCGGTCGGTTGTTGCAGGATGTCGCGCGTGAAGAGCTGGGTGATGCTATTCCGTTAGCGGTTGTCTCCGGCCCAACCTTCGCCAAAGAACTGGCGGCAGGTATGCCAACGGCAATTTCTCTGGCGGCGACCGATGCCAGTTTTGCCGAAGATTTACAGCAGTTGCTGCATTGCGGCAAAAGCTTCCGTGTCTACAGCAACCCTGATTTTATCGGTGTGCAGCTGGGCGGGGCGATTAAAAACGTGATTGCCATCGGAGCCGGGATGTCTGACGGTATTGGCTTTGGTGCCAATGCCAGAACGGCGTTAATCACACGTGGTCTGGCGGAAATGACGCGTTTAGGTTCCGCTTTAGGCGCCGATCCTGCCACCTTTATGGGCATGGCAGGTTTAGGTGATTTGGTGTTAACCTGCACAGACAATCAGTCCCGCAACCGCCGTTTCGGCATTATGCTGGGGCAAGGCAAGGATGTTCAGACCGCTCAGGACACCATCGGCCAGGTTGTTGAAGGTTATCGCAATACCAAAGAAGTACGGGCTCTGGCGCAGCGTAATAACGTTGAAATGCCGATCACGGAACAGATTTATCAGGTGCTTTACTGCGGTAAAGATGCCCGTGAGGCCGCAATCAGTTTACTTGCCCGTGCGAGCAAGGACGAAAAACACAGCCACTGACAGGCGAATGAGAAGAATAGCCACCTTGTTGGTGTTCCCGACAGGGCGGCTTTTTATTATCCGAACTTGCAAAGTCGTAAGGAACAGTGATGTCGTTAGAAGAATTAGAGCTGGTCTGGAATAACATTAAATCAGAGGCGCGAGCACTGGCTGAGTGTGAACCTATGCTGGCGAGCTTCTTCCACGCGACGTTACTTAAGCATGAAACCTTGGGCGGCGCGCTGAGCTACATCCTTGCCAACAAGCTGGGTAACCCGATCATGCCTGCGATGGCGATCCGTGAAGTTGTCGAAGAAGCCTATCGTAACGATGAACAAATGATCCTTTCTGCCGCGCGCGACATCCTGGCGGTGCATCAGCGCGATGCCGCCGTCGACAAATATTCCACCCCGCTGCTTTACCTGAAAGGGTTCCATGCGTTGCAGGCTTATCGCATCGGCAACTGGCTGTGGAAGCAGGACCGCAAAGCGCTGGCGATATATTTCCAGAATCAAATTTCCGTTTCCTTTGGCGTGGATATCCACCCGGCGGCACGCATTGGTTGCGGCATCATGCTCGACCATGCCACCGGGATTGTGATTGGTGAAACTGCCGTGGTAGAAAATGACGTTTCGATTCTGCAATCGGTCACACTCGGCGGTACCGGTAAAACTTGCGGCGACCGCCACCCGAAAATTCGTGAAGGTGTGATGATTGGCGCAGGCGCGAAAATTCTCGGTAACATTGAAGTTGGCGTGGGTGCAAAAATCGGTGCGGGGTCAGTGGTATTGCAGTCAGTACCCGCACACACCACCGCTGCAGGTGTGCCGGCACGCATCGTCGGCAGGCCGGAGAGCGAACGCCCTTCAATGGATATGGATCAGCACTTTAACGGTATTGTGCAGGGTTTCGAATTCGGAGATGGGATTTGACACTTTGATGGCATGCCTCTGCATGCCATTCTCTTCTCTTGCTGCCCCGTTATTCCTTCAGTAATGCGCCAGGGTATCCCAGCTGGCGCCACGCTTCATACACCACCACCGAAACGGCATTCGACAGATTCATGCTGCGGCTTTCTGCCAGCATTGGAATGCGGATTTTATGTCGGGCGGGCAGGTTATCTAAGATATATGCCGGAAGGCCGCGGGTTTCGGGGCCGAACACCAAAAAATCATTGTCCTGATAGCTGACGGCGCTGTGCGCGGGCGTACCTTTGGTGGTCAGTGCAAACAGGCGTTGTGGATTTTCGCTGCTGAGGAAGGCGTCGTAATTCGCATGATGTTTGATATTGGCGAATTCATGGTAATCCAGCCCGGCACGGCGCAGACGCTTATCGTCCCAGCCGAAACCCAGGGGTTCGATGAGATGAAGCTGACAGCCGGTATTGGCACAAAGGCGGATAATGTTGCCGGTATTTGGCGGGATTTCTGGTTCAAATAAAACGATGTTAAGCATGCGTCCCCCTGATAGAGGGACGCAGAATAGCAGAAACTTAACGCTGGTGCAGTGGCAGCCAGATAATCAGTCTCAGGCCACCCAACGGGCTGTCTTCCGCCCTGACCTTACCACGGTGCTGCTGAACGGCCGTATCGACGATAGCCAGGCCAAGCCCGGTACCGCCAGACTCGCGATCGCGCGCTTCATCAGTGCGATAGAACGGACGGAAAATCTGTTCACGGTCGGTTTCACTGACGCCAGGACCATCATCGTCTACGGTAATGGTGATCCCGTCACTGTCGTGGGCGAAATTCAGTGCGATATGGTGATGTGAATAACGCAGGGCGTTACGCACAATATTCTCCAGTGCACTGTCGAGAGCAGCCGCATTACCGATGAGTTTCCACGGACCCGGAGGTGACGTTACCTCCAGCGTTTTGCCCATTTGCTCGGCTTCAAACTGCGCATCGTCAATCACGCCAGCCCACAACTCATTGGCTTTCAGCGTTTCACGGGACAACTCATTCTTATGCTGACTGCGTGAAAGCACCAGTAAGTCATTGATCATGCTATCAAGACGCTGGGCTTCGTTTTCGATGCGTTGCAGCTCTTTACCTTCACCGTGACGACGGCGCATCAGCGCAGTAGCCAGTTGCAGACGCGTCAGAGGTGTGCGCAACTCATGCGAGATGTCCGAAATCAGGCGTTGCTGTGCCGTCACCATGCGTTCGAGCGCACTCACCATCTGATTAAAGCTGGCGCCGGTAGCGAGGAATTCCTGCGGCCCGGCTTCAAGCTCCGGATGCTGTTTCAGATTTCCCCGGGCCACGTCGTCTGCCGCATTTTTAAGCTTACGCGCCGGTTTTGCCAGACTCCACGCCAGCCAAAGTAGTAGCGGGGCGCTTATCAGCATGGTCACGATGAGCAGCAACAGTGGGCGGTCGAACATCAGATTGATGAAATCAGACTGAGAACTGCTGGCCGGGCGCATCAGATAGAGCTGGTAATTGTCTTCGCCGTCCCGAACTGAGAACGGGCCAACCATTTCAACACGACCGTATTTTTTCTTTTTCGGACGATCTGAGTTATCAGACTGACCGATAAAGTTACGCACAATCTGCATTTCATTGCGTTGTGCGCCTATCACACGACCTTCGCTGGTGACCAGCAGTAAACGCTGGCCGGGCGGAGCCCACTTATCAATTGCGCGAAACAATCTGCGCCACCACATCAAATCATTTGCCGGATCGTTCACCAGCTCAGCTTCGACGTGTTGTTCAATCATCAGGCCTTGCCGTTGTTCGTTATCGAGCAACGGCGTTATCTGGCGTGAATCGAGTTTCGGCACCATCAGTACCAACATTAACACCAGGGCTAATGTGAACCAGAAAATGGCAAAAATGCGTGCCGTAAGGCTGTTTATCATGAAGCAGAAACCATCAGATAGCCGCGTCCGCGCAAGGTTTTAAACCACGGATGTCCGTCCTGACGGTCGGGCAATTTACGGCGCAAATTCGAGATATGCATGTCAATCGCGCGGTCAAACGGCGTCAGACGTTTACCCAGCACTTCCTGACTCAGATGTTCACGGGAAACCACCTGGCCGAGATGTTTTGCCAGTAAATACAACAGGGTAAATTCGGTACCCGTTAAGTCCAGCGCCTCACCATCGAAGCTGGCTTCCTGACGCCCCGGGTTAAGTTGCAGGCCATCCACTTCCAGCGTAGGGGAACCGTTGTTCTCATTGGTTTGCTGTTGTTCACTCCAGTTGGAACGACGCAACATCGCCCGAATACGGGCAACCAGTTCACGGTCATTAAACGGTTTTGGCAGATAGTCATCGGCACCCAGTTCGAGGCCAAGAACACGGTCTAATTCACTGCCGCGAGCGGTTAACATAATCACCGGCGTCTGATGGCGCTGGCGTAATTCTTTAAGGGTTTCAATGCCGTTTTTCTTCGGCATCATGACGTCAAGCAACAGCAGATCGATGGTGTTATCAACTTTCTCTAATGCCTGCTCACCATCGTGAGCAACCACAACATTAAAGCCTTCCATTTCGAGCAATTCTTTCAAAAGTGAAGTCAGTTCACGGTCATCATCAACTAACAAAATTTTATTCATTGTATTTACCTCTAGACGCAAAATACGTCATCAATTGCCGCTATTCCATGACTTTACGTACTTTTACAAGCACTGACGCTTGTTTGCAGCAGCAGGTTTAGACTGCTTTTCAATGATTCGCGATAAGCGATAAAGACTTTAGGAGTGTGTGATGTTTAAGGCAGCTTCACTGGGTTTGGCCACGCTACTGACACTGGGTTCAGGTGTCGCTTTAGCAGAGGGTGCAAAACCGATGTCGGCGATGCCAGCAGAACATAATAGCACGATGTTGGAGAAGCCTCAGGATCGCAACACCATGTTTGATGGTGTAAATCTGACGGAGCAACAACGACAGCAAATGCGTGACCTCATGCATCAGGCGCGTAAAGATTTGCCTGATATTAATGTAGAACAGTTAGAAACAATGCACCGGCTGGTTACCGCTGAGAAATTCGATCAGCAGGCTGTTCGGGCGCAAGCCGAATTGATGGCTCAGGAGCAGGTGGATCGACAGGTTGAAATGGCCCGCATCCGCAATCAGATGTTTAATCTGCTGACGCCTGAGCAAAAAAACGTATTGAACCAGAAACACGAGCAGCGCATTAAACAAATGCAAATGCAGTTATCTGGCTTACAACCCTCTTCTGCCCAGAAGACGAGTAGTACCAGCACGACCGAGTAAGATCCCTGTTTTTCCTTGCCATAGACACCATCCCTGTCTTCCCCCACCGAAAGGTGGGGTTTTTTTTGTCCTGAGTTTGCCCTCTTTCTCATAAAGCTGAATTAACAAGCTGGAAATCTGTCTGTAACGAACGGGAAATATGTTGTAAAAGCCGTATGAATCAGTAAATTGCGAAGTACAGAGCGTTGTAAGCGAGTTCTTGCTGACTTGAATCAATTCAGCTCCGGTGTTTTGTTATACTATAGGCTCAAACGCTAATAAGCCCTTTGGCTGCTTAAAGTAAATTCGCCCAACAGGCAGGCTCAAAATTCTTAAGAAATTGCATCTACAAGTTCAGAGGTAGTCATGATCAAAAAAATTGGTGTACTGACAAGCGGTGGCGATGCCCCAGGCATGAATGCTGCGATCCGTGGCGTTGTGCGTGCGGCTTTATCGGCAGATTTGGAAGTTTTCGGTATTGAAGATGGCTACCTCGGCATGTATGAAAACCGCATGAGAAAACTGGACCGCTATAGCGTGTCAGATATGATCAACCGCGGTGGTACTTTCCTGGGTTCTGCGCGTTTCCCTGAGTTCCGTGATCCGGACATGCGTAAAGTTGCCCTGCAGAATATGAAAGATCGCGGTATCGACGGCCTGGTGGTGATCGGGGGTGATGGCTCCTACGCAGGTGCAGACCTGCTGACGAAAGAAGGCGGCATTCGTTGCATCGGCCTGCCAGGAACTATCGATAACGACGTAGCGGGTACCGACTACACTATCGGTTTCTTCACTGCTCTGGGTACTGTGGTTGAAGCGATTGACCGCCTGCGTGATACCTCCTCTTCACATCAGCGTATTTCTATCGTGGAAGTGATGGGCCGTTATTGCGGTGACCTGACTCTGGCAGCTGCCATTGCCGGTGGTTGCGAGTTTATCGCTATTCCTGAAGTTGAATTCAAACGTGATGATCTGGTTGCTGAAATTAAAGCCGGTATCGCGAAAGGTAAAAAGCACGCCATCGTTGCTATCACTGAAAAGTTAGATGATATCGATGAGCTGGCTAAATACATCGAGAAAGAAACCTGTCGTGAAACGCGTGGCACCGTATTGGGCCATATCCAGCGCGGTGGTGCGCCAGTCGCTTACGACCGTATCCTGGCTTCCCGCATGGGCGCTTATGCCGTCGACCTGCTGTTGGAAGAAGGCCGTGACTACACCCATGGCGGTTTCTGCGTCGGTGTTGAAAACGAGAAAATGGTTCATGAATTAATCTCTGTGTGTATTTCCCCAGAGAACAAGAAAAGTAAATTCAAAGAAGACTGGTACGACACAGCGAAAAAACTGTTCTAAAACAGAATTTTACTTGTGTGAAAGAGCCTCCTTAACGGGAGGTTTTTTTTGACCTGCTTTCTGGTTATTCCATAAAGTAATAGTAAAAAACCTTTTATTCTTTATTCGTTTTCTTTTTCTCTGGCAGGCTCTCTTCATCAGACCAAACAAATGAAATTCATAGAAACTACTTCTGGGAGAGAGTGCGATGCGTAAATGGGGTGCAGGCCTGGCTTTACTGCTGGTAGCAACAGGGGCGATTGCCAAAGACATTCAGATTCTGAACGTGTCGTACGATCCAACCCGCGAATTCTATGAGCAATACAATAAAGCCTTCAGCAAATACTGGCTGGGAAAAACCGGCGACACGGTCACAGTACGCCAGTCTCACGGCGGCTCGGGCAAGCAGGCCACTTCGGTCATCAATGGTATTGAAGCAGATGTTGTGACCCTGGCACTGGCCTATGATGTTGATGCGATTGCTGAACGTGGTCGCATCGATAAGAACTGGATCACCCGGTTGCCGGATAACTCCGCGCCTTACACCTCCACCATTGTGTTCCTGGTGCGTAAGGGCAACCCGAAACAAATTCATGACTGGAATGATTTGATCAAACCGGGCGTGTCAGTGATTACGCCGAACCCTAAAACGTCAGGCGGCGCACGCTGGAACTATCTGGCTGCGTGGGGTTATGCCCTGCATCACAACAATAATGACAAAGCCAAAGCGCAGGACTTTGTGAAAGCGCTGTATAAAAACGTTGAAGTGCTGGATTCCGGCGCCCGTGGCGCAACCAACACTTTCGTTGAGCGCGGTATCGGTGATGTGCTGATCGCATGGGAAAACGAAGCGCTGCTGGCGACCAAGGAAGTCGGCAAAGACAAGTTTGAAATTGTGACACCGAGTGAGTCAATCCTGGCTGAACCGACAGTTTCTGTGGTGGATAAAGTGGTCGACAAGCGTGACAGTCGCACCGTAGCGGACGCTTATCTGAAATACCTGTATTCACCGGAAGGCCAAACTATCGCGGCGGAAAATTATTATCGTCCACGTGACCCTGAAGTAGAGAAAAAGTTTGCGTCTGAATTCCCTAAACTGAAGCTGTTCACCATTGATCAGGTTGCAGGCACCTGGGCTCAGGCGCAGAAAGAGCACTTCGCGACTGACGGGATTTTCGACCAAATCTCTAAGCGTTAATGCCGAGCAGTAAATTCAGGCAATAAAAAACCCCGGCGTGCCGGGGTTTTTTGTGCGCGAAAGAAACAGGCTTACGCTTGTTTAGCTTCAGCTGCCGCTTTAACGATCACAGCGAAAGCATCTGCTTTCAGTGACGCGCCGCCAACCAGTGCACCGTCGATGTCTGGCTGAGTGAACAGTTCTGCCGCGTTAGCCGCGTTAACAGAACCGCCGTACTGGATGATCACTTGTTCAGCAACCGCAGCGTCTTGTTTTGCAACGTGGTCACGGATGAACTTGTGTACAGCCTGAGCCTGGGCAGGCGTGGCTGATTTGCCGGTACCGATCGCCCATACGGGTTCGTAAGCGATAACCGCACCTTCGAACGCTTTTGCGCCCAGGGTGGTCAGAACGGCGTCCAGTTGTTTAGCGCAAACGGCTTCAGTCTGACCCGCTTCGTTTTCTGCTTCAGTTTCGCCGATGCACAGAACAGGGATCAGGCCAGCGTCTTTCAGCACGCCGAATTTCTTGGCGATGAACTCATCGCTTTCTTTGTGGTAAGTGCGGCGTTCTGAGTGACCGATGATGATGTATTTCGCACCGATATCTTTCAGCATGTCGGCAGAGATTTCACCGGTGAATGCGCCGGACAGGTTAGCGTCAACGTTCTGAGCGCCCAACGCAATGCGGCTGCCAGCCAGAGCGTGTTTAGCCTGTGACAGGTAAACTTCTGGTGGAGCAATCGCAACGCCACAACCTTCGACCGTGCTCAGTTCAGTGCGCAGAGCAGCAATCAGTTCGTTAACCATGTGGGTGCTACCGTTGAGCTTCCAGTTACCCATCACTAATGGATGTCGCATGTTTTTTCCTCCAAAAGGGGACGCGAATGTCGATTAAAATTTCTGCCAAACAAGCAGATTACCTGTGCAACAGTATAGAGATCATTGAAGATAAAGGCTTTGCTTTTCGTCATTAAAAACCGTCATCTCATGGCTCAGCCAGGGCCAGCTTGACCGGCTCAACGGCAAACGTCAGGCCTTTTTCGCCATTATCCGAAACCACAAAACGGACCGCGCCAACTTCCTGCTGATAAAACTGCTGGCCTTTCCCTTTTTGGATCAACGACGCCACTTTTGCCACGCTTTGCTCTGTCGAAAGGGTGGCATCAAACTGGCGCATCAGGTTAGCCATATAGCTCATCGCCAGAGTGCGGGCGGCCTTTTCTTCTGCCCCCTGGATAGGAAGATAAGTGATTTGCAGCGTTTTGATTTTACCGGTGCCTTTTTCCAGTGCAGTAGAGGCATACAGATTTTCATTAATTTTACTGGCCGCGCGGGTCAGAGGGCTGTTGGCCGCTTTTTCATTTATCGAGCGGAATTCACCAATCTGTTGCGTTGGATTGGCTTCATTGTACTTTGCCCGAAAGTTGATCAGGGTTGTTTCGAACGTCGGGGCGCCGGCCAAAAGGTAAGGTGCTTTCGGCATCTCTTCTGCGCCAGAATGTTCAGCGGGCGGATCGGCAAGGGCAATGTTCGGGCCTGCGAGCGTCAGCAAAACCGGTAGCGCCAGAGATAAAATGGATTTTGCAGCATTCATAGTATTTTTCTTATCCTCTCTGTATAGACCGATTAAAGCGGGGATCAGGGGGTAATGTCAAAAGGAGACCGTAAACATTCTCATGGCGGCGATCGCTGGGTTACACTCGCTCCGGCTTCACTTTTTACTCCCATTGTCTTCTACGGAACTGATTGTCAATGACGTTACAGCACGCACTGTTTTCTTTTAATGGCCGCATGGGCCGACGGGATTTTTGGCTCTGGATGGTCAGCTGGCTGATTCTGATGGCGGCAGATTTTTTCTTTGCTGCACAGGGATGGGTCACCTATCAGTCTGCCGGATTTGCACTGGTGGTTTTACTGTGGCCGACCGCCGCTGTGCTGGTGAAAAGGTTGCATGACCGTAATAAATCGGCATGGTGGGCGCTGCTGTTTGTGCTGGCATGGATGCTGGTGGCCGGAAACTGGGCGGCAGCGATGCCGCAGACATGGAGCTGGGTATTAGGCCGTCTGGCGCCTTCGGTGATTTTCATCATGCTGATCGTCGACTGTGGCGCTTTCGTGGGGACGCCGGGCACAAATCGCTTTGGCCCGGAGCCGGACGAGGTCAAATTCAAATAACGTTGCGGCGAAACCTACCAGTAATGTTCGCTGGTCATATGGCCCGGTTTACGTTTCAGGTGTTTGCGCATGCCCCGGGTATCTTTCAAAACCTGCTGGGTATCGCGCACCATCTGAGGATTTCCGCACAGCATAACGTGGCTGTCTTCCGCTGACATTTTCAGGCCAACGGCTTCCTCGAGCGCACCGCTTTCAATCAGCGCCGGTACGCGGCCAGACAGTGAACCTGAGATTTCTTCGCGGCTGACGACGGTTTGAATGCGCAGCTTGCCCTCATAACGGCGTTGTAGTTCCTGCATCAGAGGCAAATAGCTGAGATCGGCGGAGAAACGCGCAGCGTGAACCAGAACGATGTGTTTAAAACGTTCCAGCCCCTGGCCCTCCTGCAAAATGGACAGATACGGCCCGATGGCGGTGCCGGTGGCCAGCATCCACAGCTGGTCACATTCCGGAATTTCATCAATCACGAAAAATCCTGCGGCCTCTTTGGTGATCTGAATCTCGTCGCCGGGCTGCATGACGTGCAGTTTAGGGCTGAGCTTTCCTTCCGGCACGTTGACCAGATAGAACTCCAAATCAGCGCTGGAAGGGGGATTTACATAGGAATAGGCGCGCTGTACCCGCTCGCCGCCTATCTCCAGAGAGAGTTTCGCAAACTGACCTGCGGTAAAAGGATCGGCTGGCGCATTGACCGTGATGCTGAACAAATTATCCGTCCAGTGCTCAACTTTTGTGACTTTTCCCGTGACCCAGTCAGCCATAAAAACTCCCGTCTTTTTTGATTACCGAATGTAGGTGCTGATTTTATTTCAATTTTTTCCGATCCCTTATCGGTTAAATGTTATCAGCCTGTTCCTCTGCCGTTATCTGCTGTCGAAATTCGTACACTGTGCGTTACACCAGTGGCTCCCCTTGCTGCCAGCCGTTGCACCGGAGAGTTTGCCGCAACACTCGCTTATTCATCTTAATTTGTTAACTTATGCGCCGCCGTAAGATAAACGGATTTACCGGTTATTTATTCTGCACTTTCCCTACTCCATTTGATAATGAACTGAAAAATGAAAAATCTGGAAAACATTCACCTGCTGGTAATGTTGATTTTGCTGGTGGCCGTCGGTCAGATGGCGCAAACCATTTATGTGCCGAATATCGCCGATATGGCGACCAGTCTGTCGGTTAAACCCGGCGCGGTGCAGCGGGTGATGGCCGCGTATCTGATCACCTACGGGGCTTCGCAGCTGGTCTATGGGCCACTGTCAGACAACATTGGTCGCAAGCCGGTGATCCTGGCCGGGTTGATGGTTTTTCTGGTGGGTGCCGCGGGCGCGATGATGTCCTCCAGCCTCAATATGCTGATCGTGGCCAGTGCGGTGCAGGGAATGGGAACCGGCGTAGCGGGCGTCATGGCGCGGACAATGCCGCGTGACCTTTACAGTGGTGGTGCGTTACGCCACGCCAACAGTTTGCTGAATATGGGGATTCTTATCAGCCCGTTGCTTGCGCCGGTGATTGGTGGCGCGCTGTCTGCATGGTTAGGCTGGCGCGCCAGCTTTGGTTTTCTGCTGATGCTTTGCGCAGGCGTTGCATTTTCAATGTACCGCTGGTTGCCGGAAACCCGTCCTGAATTCACTGCTGACCATCAGCCTCGTAAAATGCTCAGCAGTCTGCGCTTGCTGCTGGCGGACGGTAACTTCAGTCGTTATCTGGTGATGCTGGTGGGTGCGCTGGCCGGTGTGGCGGTGTTTGAGGCCAGCTGTGGCGTGCTGATGGGCGGCGTTCTAGGGCTGAGCGGCGTCATGGTCAGTATTCTGTTTATTCTGCCGATCCCGGCGGCATTTTTTGGCGCCTGGTATGCCGGTCGGTCTGAGAAAAGTTTCCAGCAGCTCATGTGGCATTCTGTGATCAGCTGTCTGCTGGCGGGCCTGACGATGTGGATCCCCGGCTGGCTGGGCATCATGAACATCTGGACGTTGATCGTTCCGGCCTCCCTGTTCTTCTTTGGTGCAGGGATGTTATTCCCGCTGGCGACCACCGGCGCGATGGAGCCTTTCCCGTATCTCGCCGGTGCGGCCGGTGCGCTGGTGGGCGGATTACAAAATATGGGATCGGGGCTGGTGGCATGGTTATCGGCGATGTTGCCGCAAACCGGTCAGTTCAGTCTGGGGTTGCTGATGTTTGCGATGTCGTTACTGATTTTGCTGTGCTGGTGGCCGATGTCGAATCGTCTTCAGGAGCAAGGGCATAGGGTTTAAGCCTCTCCCCAGGTGAAAAAAAAGCAGAGCCAGGTGCTCTGCTTTTGCCTTTCTTGTCTCGCGTCAGATGATAAACGCGTGCAATGCGGCGTCTTTACGGTCGAGATAATGCGTCGAACGTATACGACGGATGGTGCGGGATTTACCCCGGATCAGCAGCGTTTCGGTCGTCGCCATATTTCCCTGACGGCTGATGCCTTCCAGCAGATCACCTTTGGTAATGCCGGTCGCAGAGAAAATCACGTTGTCATTACGCGCCATATCATCCAGCTGCAGCACTTTGCCTGCTTCAATGCCCATCGCCTGACAGCGTGTCAGCTCTTCTTCGCCTATGCGGCGGTTTTCCGGGGTATCGCCTTTCACGTCATGGCGTGCCAGTAAGCGGCCCTGCATGTCACCGTCCAGCGCGCGGATCACTGCGGCGGAAATCACCCCTTCCGGCGCGCCGCCGATGCCATACAACACATCAACTTCACTGTCCGGCATGCAGGTGAGAATAGTGGCTGCCACATCGCCGTCCGGGAAGGCAAAAACCCGCACACCGGCCGCCAGCATTTCACGAATCGCCTCGTCGTGACGCGGTTTCGCCAGCACGGCTACGGTCAGCTCGGTCAGCGGTTTGTTCAGCGCCCGGGCAACATTTGCGAGGTTTTCCGCCAGCGTCAGTTCCAGATTAATCGCGCCTTTTGCGCCGGGCCCGACGGCGATTTTTTCCATGTACATATCCGGCGCATTGAGGAACGAGCCTTTATCGCCGACGGCCAGCACGGCCAGTGCATTGGATTGCCCCATTGCCGTCATGCGGGTACCTTCAATAGGATCGACGGCGATATCCACGGCATCGCCGCGGCCTGTTCCGACTTTTTCGCCGATATACAGCATTGGCGCTTCGTCAATTTCCCCTTCGCCAATCACGATGGTGCCATCGATATCGACGTTATTAAGCATGATGCGCATCGCCTGAACGGCGGCGTTGTCAGCGAGGTTTTTATCGCCACGGCCAAGCCATTTATACCCAGCCAGGGCGGCCGCTTCGGTCACGCGGGAGAACTCGATTGCTAATTCACGTTTCATTGGAAAGCCTGTAGGAAGAAAAAAGAGATCGGTGAGGCAAAGGCTCATCTGTGCGGGGATTTTAGCACAATGGGAAAGGCGCATAAAAAAACTCCCCAGCGGGGAGTTTTTTAGGACGGTGTTGGCGAAAAAAAAGCGGCGATTACTCGTCGTGATCTTCCCATGAACGAACGCGTGCCACGGCTTTTTGCCAGCCTTTGTAGCGTACATTACGTTCTGTGGTTTCAATGCTTGGGCGGAATTCACGTTCGATGGTCGCTTTGCTGCGCACTTCGTCCAGATCGTTCCAGAAACCGACGGCCAGCCCGGCAAGGAAAGCAGAACCCAGCGCGGTGACTTCAAGAACGGCAGGGCGCTCAACGCGGGTACCGAGAATGTCTGACTGGAATTGCATCAGGAAGTTGTTCGCTACCGCACCGCCATCCACGCGCAGAGACTGCAGGCGGGTACCGGAATCAGCCTGCATGGCATCGAGCACGTCACGCGTCTGATAGGCGATAGACTCCAGCGTTGCACGGATGATGTGGTTGCTGTTTGCACCACGGCTCAGACCGAAGATCGCACCACGGGCATACGGGTCCCAGTAAGGGGCGCCAAGGCCGGTGAAGGCAGGCACCACATACACGCCGTTGGTGTCTTTCACTTTGCTGGCGAAATATTCGGAGTCTGTGGCATCGCTGATCAGTTTCAGTTCGTCGCGCAGCCACTGAATGGAGGCACCCCCGACGAATACCGCACCTTCCAGCGCATAGTTCACTTCGCCTCGCGGACCACAGGCAATCGTCGTCAGCAGGCCATTTTTGGAGGTTACCGCTTCTGTGCCGGTGTTCATTAGCAGGAAGCAGCCAGTACCATAGGTATTTTTCGCCATACCCGGTTGTACGCACAGTTGACCATACAGCGCGGCCTGCTGGTCACCGGCGATACCGGCGATAGGAATACGCGTACCGCCTTTACCCCCGATGTTGGTCTGACCGTAAATTTCAGAAGAAGGGCGAACTTCCGGCAGCATGGCGCGCGGAATATCCAGCACTTCCAGCATACGTTCATCCCATTCCAGATTATGAATGTTGAACATCATGGTACGCGAGGCGTTAGTGTAATCAGTAACGTGAACACGTCCCTGAGTCATTTTCCACACCAGCCAGGTATCCACGGTGCCGAACAACAGTTCGCCGCGTGCAGCGCGTTCACGGGAACCTTCAACGTGGTCGAGGATCCATTTCAGTTTGGTACCAGAGAAGTACGGGTCAACCACCAGACCGGTGTTATGACGGATGTACTCTTCCATCCCGTCTTTCTTCAGCTTTTCACAGATGTCAGCAGTACGACGGCATTGCCACACAATCGCGTTATAAATCGGCTTGCCGGTTTCTTTTTCCCACACGATGGTGGTTTCACGCTGGTTGGTGATACCGATACCGGCGATCTGATCGGAGTTGATGTCGGCTTTCGCCAGCACTTCCACCAGCACCGAGCTTTGGGAAGACCAGATTTCCATCGGGTCATGTTCCACCCAGCCGGATTTCGGGTAGATCTGGGTGAATTCGCGCTGTGAAACGCTGACGATGTTGGCATCGTGATCCAGAACTACGGCGCGTGAGCTGGTTGTACCCTGATCAAGTGCGACGATGTATTTTTTTTCGTGAGTCGTATCTGCTGACATAATTTTCATCCTGCGAATAAGTTAGCTTTGGAACAGTTTAGCCGATCAGGCTTTACGCTGTTTGGAAGGCTGAGGCGCTTTTTCATCTGCAATATCATTGATCTGATGTGGCAGATGACGACCAATCAACGCTTTGTACGCGATGGCACCGAGTGAAGCGCCGAGCAGCGGGCCAAAAATCGGAACCAGGAAGTAAGGAATATCACGTGCACCGGTGAAGGCGACTTTGCCCCAGCCAGCGAAGTAAGCGAACACTTTCGGACCGAAATCACGCGCCGGGTTCAGTGCGAAGCCGGTTAACGGACCCATTGAAGCACCGATAACCGCGATCAGAATACCGATCAGCAGCGGAGCCAGCGGGCCGCGTGGAATGCCGTTGCCGTCATCCGTCAGGCCGAGGATCAACGCCATCAGAATGGCAGTGATCACCGTTTCAACCAGGAAGGCCTGCACTACGCTGATGTGCGGGTTTGGATAGGTGGAGAAGATACCGGCCAGATCCAGACTTTCGACACTGCCGCGCACCATATTATGGCTTTGCTCGAAATCGAAGAACAGGTTGTAGTAAAGACCGTAGACCAGCGCTGCGGCACAGAAGGCACCGGCGACCTGCGCCACGATGTATGGCAGAACTTTGCGTCCTTCAAAGTTTGCAAACAAACATAACGCGACGGTCACCGCCGGGTTCAGGTGTGCGCCTGAAATCGCTGCGGTCAGGTAGATGGCCATTGCCACACCCAGACCCCAGATAATGCTAATTTCCCACTGGCCAAAGGTAGCACCGGCCAGTTTCATTGCTGCGACACAACCCGCACCAAAGAAAATGATAAGCCCGGTACCCAGAAACTCAGCGATGCACTGACCTTTTAATGTGGAACTCATGGTTTGGCTCATAGTTGGATCCTGCTAAGGATGATGTTAATGGTTAGTTATAGTTTTTCTGTTATGCGTACGTGAACGTAATCGGATTTTGCCGTTCATCATTAAATGAGAACGTAATGTGAATTTATCGTTAACGAGCATAAACGAGAAATAGCGAAATCAATTTTTGTGTGTTGTGTCATAAAAATGAGCGATTTCGCGTGTTGAAAGGTCCTGCCGACCGGTAAAAAGCCCATGCCGTGACATTCCGGTGAAGGCTGTGAAGCTAAACGCGCATGTCAGATGGCGCTCAGGGTATTCGGTATTCGCTGAGATTTCTGGAGGGTGACTCTGCTTTTTAAGCATTTCCTGATACTCAGCCCGTCAAAATTGCAACAGACTGCGTGCAGAGAGGGGTTCTTGGTAGACAGGGCAAGGCTGGCTACATACAATCACTCGTTAAGACACCCGCCGTTTTTTTGAAATCCCGGTGAAGTTCAAACGTTATTGCGATTTGAATTTATTATAGAAATCGGCGAAGTGCAGGAATTTTTTGAGCCGTGTCCGGACGATGCGGCAGAACATAAGATGTGCGCCTTGCGAACATAAGGGGACCGAAAAATGTCATTTGAAGTATTTGAGAAACTAGAAGCTAAAGTTCAGCAAGCGATCGATACCATTACTCTGTTGCAGATGGAAATCGAAGAACTGAAAGAGCAAAACAACACCTTGTCTCATGAAGTTCAGCAGGCGAGTGGTAATCACGAGTCGCTGGTGCGCGAAAACGCACAGCTGAAAGAAGAGCAACACGTCTGGCAGGATCGTCTGCGTGCACTGTTGGGAAAAATGGAAGAAGTCTAACGGCTTCATTTTCCAAATAAAAAAGGACGCCCAGGCGTCCTTTTTTGTTGCTGTAAGCGAAGGTTATTCGATATCGAGCGGGTCTTCTGACAGGATGATACCGGTGTTATCAGCATACAAGTGGTCGCCGGAGAAGAAGGTCACGCCGCCGAAATTAACACGAATGTCGCTTTCGCCGATCCCCTCACTGCCTGCGCCAGCCGGAATGGCTGCCATAGCCTGAATGCCAAGGTCGAGCTCTTCCAGGTCATCCACCTGACGAACCGCACCGTAAATCAAAATGCCTTCCCATTCGTTTTGCAATGCCTGACGTGCCAGACCGGCATCAAGTAATGCACGACGAACAGAACCGCCGCCATCGACCACCAACACGCGGCCACGACCATTCTCTTCCAGCAGGTCATAAAGCAAGCCATTGTCTTCGAAACACTTCACTGTCGTGATTTGCCCGCCAAATGAAGTACGGCCACCAAAGTTGGAGAACAGGGGTTCGACAACATTCACTTCTTCATGGTAGATATCGCAAAGTTCGGAAGTATCGTATTTCATAGGATTTCATCTGGTTGCTGCATGAACGTTCAGTATATCCCTTATCGGCGGATGTTGGCAAAATCATCAATTGTTAAATGTGAAAAGTGACCCGATTAGCGCACGCCCGGCCACTTTTCTTCAATTCAGTAACAGACCCACTGCAAACAATACGTTAGTCAGTAACGCAGCTTTTACCATGTGCTCCAGCAGGGGGCGTACTTCCATTGAGGTTTTTGCGCGATTTACCCGGCGGATATGGATTGCCAGCACAGGTACGGCCAGAAGAAACAGCCAGCCGGTCCAGTGATGCAGATATACGGCAGAGAATACCGCAAGACAAATTGCGGCGGCAGTCAGAATCACCGTGTGATAACGACGCGCATTGACCGGCCCCAGACGGACGGCCAGCGTGTTCTTGCCATTGGCGCTGTCGGTGTCGATATCACGCAGGTTGTTAATGTTGAGCACCGCAGTGGAGAGCAGGCCGGTCGCCGTCGCTGGCAGCATCACAATCCAGTCGAAGTATCCCGCCTGCAAATAGAACGTACCGGCAACGCTTATCCAGCCAAAGAAAATCAGCACAGAAATATCACCGAGGCCCATATAACCGTAAGGGCGCGTCCCCACGGTATAGGTGATTGCCGCGCCAATCGACAGCAGCCCGAGGATCAGAAAACCGACTACGTCGCTGGGTTTATGACAGGCCACGGCGATCAGCGCGACGCCACAAATAATGGTCAGCGCGATGGTGAGCATAATCGCGTGTTTCATTTGTGACGCGGTAATCATCCCTTTTTGCATGCCGCGCAAAGGCCCGACGCGATCAGGCGTATCGCTGCCTTTTTCGGCATCGCCATAATCATTCGCCAGATTGGACAGGATTTGCAGACACCCGGCGGTGAGCAGCGCCAGCAACGCCGTCAGCGGATGGAAAACGCCTTGCAGGCTGGCAATGGCCGAACCCATCACGATAGAGGCAAAAGCCAGAGGCAGCGTTTTGGGACGCAGGCTTTCGAGCCAGGCGCGGGCGGGCGTCGTCGGAGTGCAGGGAGTCATAGTGCTCATAGATGGATTCGCTCAGGTGAACAAGTCAGTCCGAAATCTAAAAAAAATCAGGGAGGCAAACGCCTCCCTGAAGATCACTTTCGGAACGTATGAGCAAATTATAAGATAAAACGGCTCAGATCTTCATCAGCTACCAGCTGATCAAGGTGGCTCCTAACATAATCTGCATCAATGTTTATGGAAATACCGTTGCTTTCGCTCGCGTCGTAAGAGATATCTTCCATCAGACGCTCAAGAACCGTATGCAAACGACGGGCACCAATGTTTTCGGTGGTTTCGTTGACCTGCCATGCGGCTTCGGCGATACGGCGGATACCGTCAGCGGTGAAATCAATGGTGACGCCTTCGGTCGCCATCAATGCTTTGTACTGATGAGTCAGCGAAGCACTCGGTTCGGTCAGAATGCGTTCGAAGTCTTCAGTCGACAGCGCCTGCAGTTCAACACGAATAGGCAGACGCCCCTGCAGTTCAGGGATCAAATCTGACGGGCTGGCAGTCTGGAACGCACCGGAAGCGATAAACAGGATGTGATCTGTTTTCACCATGCCGTGTTTGGTAGAGACTGTGCAGCCTTCCACCAGCGGCAGCAGGTCGCGCTGCACACCTTCGCGCGAAACATCCGGGCCGGAGCTCTGGCCGCCGCGTTTACAGATTTTGTCGATCTCATCGATAAACACAATACCGTGCTGCTCGACGGCTTCGATCGCCTGTTCTTTCAGATCTTCCGGATTCACCAGTTTTGCCGCTTCTTCTTCAACCAAAAGCTTGTAGGCTTCTTTGATTTTCAGTTTGCGCGGTTTTTGTTTCTGCCCGGCCATGTTCTGGAACATGGACTGAAGCTGGTTCGTCATCTCTTCCATGCCCGGCGGGGACATGATTTCCACGCCCACAGGACCGGAAGCCAGACTGATTTCAATTTCTTTGTCGTCGAGCTGGCCTTCACGCAGTTTTTTGCGGAAATTCTGGCGCGCGGCAGAAGGTTCCTGGGTTTCGTCTGCCTGGCCCCAGTTGTTTTTCGCCGGCGGGATCAGCACATCCAGAATACGTTCTTCGGCCAGTTCTTCGGCGCGGAAACGGTTCTTTTCGATGGATTGCAGGCGCACCATTTTCACGGCGGAGTCGGTCAAATCGCGGATAATAGAATCCACTTCTTTACCGACATAACCGACCTCGGTGAATTTGGTCGCTTCGACTTTGATGAACGGTGCGTTCGCCAGTTTCGCCAGACGGCGGGCGATTTCGGTTTTACCCACACCGGTCGGACCGATCATCAGAATGTTTTTCGGGGTGACTTCATGGCGCAGCGCTTCGTCGAGCTGCATGCGACGCCAGCGGTTACGCAGGGCAATGGCCACGGCACGTTTCGCTTTGTCCTGGCCAATGATGTAGCTGTCTAGTTCGCTGACGATCTCGCGCGGGGTCATCTCAGACATAATTTTCGATCCTTACGCTTTAGAAGACAATTCTTCGATGGTGTGGAATTGGTTGGTGTAGATGCAGATGTCACCGGCGATACTCAGCGATTTTTCCACGATGTCGCGGGCGCCCAGCTCTGAATTTTCCAGCAGTGCGCGGGCTGCTGCCTGTGCATACGGGCCACCGGAACCAATGGCGATCAGATCGTTTTCTGGCTGAATAACATCACCGTTGCCGCTGATGATAAGCGACGCGTTTTCATCGGCGACGGCCAGCAGCGCTTCGAGACGGCGCAGCATACGGTCAGTACGCCAGTCTTTCGCCAGTTCTACGGCCGCTTTCACCAGATGACCCTGATGCATTTCCAGCTTGCGCTCGAACAGCTCAAACAGCGTGAACGCATCCGCTGTACCGCCAGCAAAGCCCGCGATCACTTTATCGTTATACAGGCGACGTACTTTTTTGACGTTGCCCTTCATGACGGTATTTCCCAATGTGGCCTGGCCATCACCACCGATAACGACCTTGCCGTTGCGGCGTACACTTACAATTGTTGTCACGAGCGGTTCCTCGTTGCAGACGGGAAAGATCCCCGCAGGCTTGTGGGACACGCTGGGTGTCTCACAAGCTTACGAGGCATATTGAAAGTATAGATTGGGGAAGGATTACGGGTTTTCAACCCCCGGTTGCGAGGGGAATGCAACCGGAGATGCCTGCGTTCTTCAGGCGGGCTAAGGTGCTGTCGGCACCGGAACGATTGTTATAAGGGCCGATCACCACACGATTCCAGCCACCGCCGGTCGTGATACGGCCTTCAAAACCTTCAAAGGCCAGCTTCGCGCGCTGAGATTCTGCCTGCTCGGTACCGTGGAAAGAACCGCACTGAACCATAAAGCGCTGGGTCTTTTCCTGCTCTTTAGGTTTCTCCGGCGTCACCTGTGTGATGGCGGCCGGTTGCTGTGTTTTAGGCTGTTCTTTCACGGTTTCTTTCGGCACAGGTTTAGGTTTCTGCTGTACCGGTTGTGTCTGAGCCTGAGCCTGCGGTGCGCGTACTGGCTGCGTTTGCGGCGTGTACGCAGGTTGTTGCTGAACCTGGCGCGGCTGAGTCTGCACCGGCTGCTGCTGTGCATAGGTCGGTTGCTGCTGCTGTTGCTGAACCTGACGCTGCGCAGGTGCCGTCGGCGTACGCGTGACCTGATTTGGATCGTTATACGGCACTTCAGACAGCTGTGTCGGCGTCTGGCGCATATCGGCCTGCATTTGCTCGAGCAACTGGCGCTGTTCCGGCGTCAGCTGAGTTTTGGATTCCACCTGACCACCCGCCGTCGGTTCTGTCGGCGTGGTCACACCCATCTGGCGGTTTTCCAGTTCTTTAATATAACGCCAGCGTTCTTCAGGCTTAGGAGGCAATCCATTACCCGGACGGACAGGATGCGTTGGCACCACGACCGCTTCTTCATGCTTATTGTGAGCAATAAAATAGAGGCCACCGACAAACACCACCAGCACCGCAACGGCTAACACCACCATGGTTTTGGAGATCGTTGTGGAATTGCGTTTTTTACTCCGGCTGGTACTTTTCCGCCGCGCTCCTGAGCGCCCACGGCTTACATAGTCTTTCTGTGCCACTATCGTTTCGCTGTGTCGTGATGATTAAAGAAGAAGTGCGTCATGTTACTTAACCCTGAACATTTACTGAAATTAAAACTTCATGGTGGGATAAAAAATGACTCACGCTTTGGGCGCCGCAGTACTTTCACGCACGATGAGTTCGCTGTCGAGCAGCAGTGAACCGTTTTGTACCGGATTTCCCTGCAACTGCTCGAGTAATAATAACATGGCCTGACGACCCAGCTGGAACCTTGGCTGCGCCACGGTGGTCAGCGGAGGATCGGTGAACTGGCTGGCCTTAATGTCATCGAAGCCGACAATCGACAGATCTTGCGGAATACGCAGCCCCATTTTCTTTGCCTGGAACATGGCGCCAATCGCCATCACATCGTTGTGACAGAAAATCGCCGTCGGCGGTGTTGGCAGTGACATCAGCTCTGTCAGCGCCAGCGCGCCTGACTCATAGCTGAAATCACCATGAACGGTCAGAGCGCTCTCGACGCTCATGCCATTACGACGCAACGCCTGAATATAACCTTGTGAACGGTACTGGCACAGCGGCATATGTTTCGGCCCGGCGATACAGGCAATTCGCTGATGACCCAGCTTCAGAAGATAATGTACGGCTTCAAATGCGGCAGTCAGGTTATCAATGTGAACGGTCGGCAGTTCAAGTTCCGGGGCAAATTCATTGGCCATCACCATCGGCGGCAAATTTCGCTGTTCTTCTTTACTGGCATCGAAAGGTAAATCCGAGCCGAGCAGCAGCATGCCGTCAATTTGTTTGGTGATGATCAGATTGATAAAGGTTTTTTCTTGCTGGTTCTGGTGAGCGCAATCGCCGATCAGCACCAGATAGCCACTTTGCGCGGCGGTGCGTTCGATCCCCTGGATCAAATCTGCAAAAAACGGATCGCAGATGTCCGGGACGATCACCAAAATTGTGCGTGATTCGTTGCGTTTTAAATTGCGCGACATGGCATGGGGCGAATAGCCCACGGCCATGACGGCCTGATCCACTTTCTGACGGGTGGAAGCGGAAACTTTTTCCGGATTCATTAACGCGCGGGATACCGTTGCTGTTGAAACGCCTGCCTGTTCAGCCACATCTTTCATTGTCGCGGCGGGTAATTCTTTCTTGTGCTCCAACGCATCTCTCCTTGCAACTGCATCAAACGGACACGACAACATCAACATTCCTCACCTGCTACCCCTGCGTGCTGTGTAGCTCATCACATTCTAAACAGAATGTGAGTAGGATTTGTTACCTAATTTGCATTAAAAGTGTGATGCAGATGCTTTTTTTCGATCCACCCCGCAGAAAAACCGGGGCTACCTGCGGATTAGCTGTCAATCGGATCCACATCCAGCGTCCATTTCACTTTTCTGGCCTGAGGAAGGCTGGCGATAAGTGGCTGAGAACTCTTGATCAGATGCTGTAAAACCCGGCGGGAAGGGTGCTGCAATAACAGCTGCCAGCGGAAGCGTCCGTTACGTTTGGCGGCAAGCGCCGGAACCGGCCCCAAAATCCACAGCGAATCATCTTTCAGGGGGCTGGATTCCAGAAGATTACGTAACTGCTGGAGGAACAGCGCCGATTGCTGATTATCATGATCTTCAGAGCGAATCAGAATATGGCTGGTATAAGGCGGCAGGAAGACGCTTTTACGCTCAGCAAGCGTCTGCCGGGCAAATTCGTCGTAGCCTTTTTGCAACAGGACCTGCAAGAGCGGGTGTTCAGGATGATGAGTTTGCAGCACCACTTCGCCCTGTTTACCGGCGCGGCCTGCGCGTCCTGAAACCTGCGTATAGAGCTGGGCAAATCGCTCGGCAGAACGAAAATCCGCTGAGAACAGTGCGCCGTCGACGTCTAATAAAGACACCAGTGTGACGTCCGGGAAGTGATGCCCTTTCGCCAGCATTTGCGTACCGATAAGAATACGTGCACCGCCGCGATGGATTTCATTCAGATGCAGTTCCAGCGAGCCTTTACGGCTGGTGGTATCGCGGTCGATGCGGGTGATGGGCGTATCGGGAAAGAGCGGGGCCAGCTCATTTTCCAGCTGTTCCGTACCGACGCCCACCGAAACCAATTGCGTCGAGCCGCAGTGCGGGCACTGGTGCGGCACCGCACGCTGGCTGTCGCAATGGTGGCAGCGTAACTGCCGCTGGTTCTGGTGGATCGTATAATAGTGGTCGCAGCGCTGACATTCGGCAATCCAGCCGCATTCATGGCACAGCAGGGCAGGCGCATAGCCACGGCGATTGAGAAACAGCATCACCTGATTATCGGCTTTCAGATGCTCATGCATCTTTTGGATCAGCGGCTGCGATAACCCGACTTTCAGCTGCATTCCTTTCAGATCGAGCAAATTCTGGCGGGCGAGTTTGGCGTTACCGGCCCGTTTGGTCAGTTTCAGCTGGCGATATTTCCCCAACTCGACGTTGTGCAACGTTTCCAGCGCAGGTGTGGCCGAGCCCATGATAATCGGAATATTTTCGGCATGGGCACGGTAGACCGCCAGATCACGGGCGTGATAGCGCCAGCCTTCCTGCTGCTTATAAGAGCTGTCGTGTTCTTCATCAATAATGATCACCCCGAGGCGGGCGAAAGGCGTAAATAAAGAAGAACGCGTGCCGATGACGATCCCCGCTTCACCGTTACGTGCACGCAGCCAGACGGCAAGACGTTCGCTGTCATTGAGGCCGGAATGCAGGACATCAACCGGCGCACTGAAACGCTCCCTGAAGCGGGCAATAGTCTGCGGCGTCAGGCCGATTTCCGGCACCATCACCAGCGCCTGCCGCCCCTGTTCGAGAATATTTTCCAGCACGCTGAGATACACTTCGGTTTTGCCCGAACCCGTCACCCCGGCCAGCAGCCAGGCGGAAAACTGCTGATCTTCGCTGCGGATAGCACCGACGGCAGTGGCCTGCTCGGTGTTAAGCCGCAAACGCTCGCCCACGACTGAGAAATCTTTGCGCCAGTCCGCTGCATCGGGCGCGATACTGCGTAAATCGGTCAGCCCTTTGGCGCGCAATGCCTGCAATGCGGTATCCGTGAGATCAAGATCGGCGACCTGATGGCGATACACCGGCTTTTGCATCAGCGCGGCCATCGCCTGTTGCTGCTTTGGCGCACGCTTCAGGCTGTCGAGCGGGGTCGCGCGGCCTTGTTCAGTGGCAAACCACTGCCACAACGGCGTCAGTTCAGCGGGTTTTCCCTGGCGCAATAATACCGGCAGCGCGTGGAACAGCACTTCACCAATCGGAAAATGGTAATAATCGGCAGCCCAGAACAGAATGCGCCACAGGTCGGGAGTAAAGAGGCTGGTACGGTCGAGGACCTCACGCACCGGTTTCAGCTTCTCCAGGCCAAACTCGCTGGAATCGCTGATCTTCGTGACAATGCCAATTGCATCGCGTTTACCAAAAGGCACACTGACCCGGCAACCCTGCGTGACCTGCATGTCGGGCGGCAATAAATAATCAAAAGTACGGGCAAGCGGAACAGGTAAAGCAACGTGGGCAACAGGCATCGGGGGTCCAGACTTTAAAAAAATGACGAGATAGTGTACACTGAGTCCTTCGAAATGCATGAACATGATTGCGCGGTTCTCAGAGATTCTGTATGATTCGCCGCCTTTGGTGCATTTCGTACTCAAAGCCTATCATCCACTACGCGTGGTGTCTGACGGAACAGGGTTGGATAGCGACGCGGCCTTAAGAAGAGGTTTTCCCATGAAACAAGGTATTCACCCTAAATACGTAGAAATTACTGCAAACTGCTCATGCGGTAATGTTATCAAAACTCACTCAACTGTGGGTCACGATCTGAACCTGGACGTTTGTGGCGAATGTCACCCGTTCTACACTGGTAAGCAACGTGAAGTCGCTACCGGTGGCCGTGTTGACCGCTTCAACAAGCGTTTCAGCATGCCAAGCAGCAAGTAATATTGCTGGCTTGAGAGCAAAAAAAGGCGCCGATGGCGCCTTTTTTGTTGCCTGCAGTTTCACTTCCCGCCAGACAAACCTTCCTGATCACGACTCAGCGTTAATCATCACAGACACTGAAACCCGCACAATCGTCCGCACGGGTATGTTCAGCAGCACTCAGCGCTATCAATATTCCCAGGTATCAGGATCCACACCCAGTTCACGCATCAGGATCTTCGCCGCTTCCGGGATTTCGTCACTGCGTTCTTTACGCAGGTCTTCGTCATTCGGTAAAGGCTGACCGGTAAAGGCGTGCAGGAAAGCCTCGCACAATAATTCACTGTTGGTCGCGTGACGCAGGTTATTCACCTGGCGACGAGTGCGTTCATCGGTGAGGATTTTGAGGACTTTCAGCGGAATGGATACCGTAATTTTCTTAACTTGTTCGCTTTTCTTACCGTGTTCAGCGTAAGGGCTGACATATTCGCCGTTCCACTCAGCCATGGGACACCTTAAATTTATCAAAAAATAAAATTCTGAAAACCCGGTGATTATGCCCGATTTTCACTGTTCTCACTAAATAAATGTCCGTATTTAACAGGGTTATCTCACGATTTTCCCCGTGGCATTCTTCATTTTGTCGCCTGACGCAGGGCCGTGACCGGTTACCTGTGCGTCCGGGATCGGCCAGACATTCGCATAACGCCATAATTTTAGCGGGTATTGCTCTGTTGCTCAATCTATACGCAAAGAAGTTTAGATGTCCAGATGTATTGACGTCTATAACTCCGGGCGTTACTCTTTGTCATCTCACCCTTCGCACATCGCAGGAAGAAAAAGACTATGACGCACAAGCAAGCCACCATTGCCGTGGGCAGTGGCCTGAACAATGATCAGCAATATGGTTGTGTAGTTCCGCCAATCTCGCTTTCCAGCACCTACAACTTTGAAGATTTCAATCAGCCAAGGGCCCACGATTATTCACGCCGCGGTAATCCGACGCGTGATATTGCGCAGCGTGCGCTGGCCGATCTGGAAGGCGGTGCGGGCGCGGTACTGACCAGCAGTGGCATGTCTGCGATTCATCTGGTGTGTACGGTCTTTTTGAAACCCGGCGATTTACTGCTGGCCCCGCACGATTGTTACGGCGGCAGCTACCGTTTGTTTGACAGCCTGAGCAAGCGCGGCGCGTATCGCGTGCTGTTTGTCGATCAGGGCGATCCGCAGGCGCTGGCTGACGCGCTGAAGGAAAAACCGGCGCTGGTGCTGATCGAATCGCCAAGCAATCCGCTGTTGCGTGTGGTGGATATCGAGGCTATTTGCGCCGCCTCGCACGCAGCGGGTGCGTTAACGGTGGTGGATAACACCTTCCTCAGCCCGGCGTTGCAGAACCCGTTGCAGCTTGGCGCGGATTTAGTCGTCCATTCTTGTACTAAATATCTTAACGGGCATTCTGATGTGGTCGCCGGTACGGTAATATCTAAGACCGCTGAACATGCGACTGAACTGGCCTGGTGGGCGAATAACATCGGCGTGACGGCAGCGGCCTTCGACAGTTATCTGTTGTTGCGTGGCCTGCGTACTTTAACGGTGCGCGTGAAGCAGCAGCAGGAAAATGCGCTGGCGATTGTTGCCTATTTACAGAAGCAAACGCAGGTCAAAAAGCTGTATCATCCGTCGCTGCCGGAAAACCAGGGGCATGATATTGCCCGCCGCCAGCAACGCGGTTTTGGTGCCATGATCAGTTTTGAATTTAACGGTGATGAGGCGCAGCTGCGTCATTTCCTGAAAGAATTGAAGTTATTTACCCTCGCAGAATCCTTGGGAGGTGTCGAAAGCCTGATTTCTCATACCGCAACCATGACGCACGCGGGTATGGCGCCCGAAGCGCGTAAAGCCGCCGGGATTTCTGACAGCTTGCTCCGAATTTCTGTAGGTCTTGAAGACAGTGAAGATTTGATTGCTGATCTGGAACATGCATTCCAGTCAGTGGCAACGAGGTAAGTATGAATGCAATAGCGGTCGCAGCACCGGCGGGAAGCCGGCAGTTGCACAAATTTGGTGGCAGCAGTCTGGCCGACGTGAAATGTTATCTGCGCGTCGCAGGCATTATGGCCGAATACGCCAAACCGGGCGACATGATGGTTGTCTCGGCGGCGGGCAGCACCACTAACCAGCTGATCAGCTGGCTGAAGCTTAGCCAGACCGACAGGATTTCCGCGCATCAGGTCCAGCAGACGTTGCGCCGTTATCAGAGTGATTTGATTTCCGGCCTGCTGCCGCCGGAAATGGCCGAGCCGCTTATTGCTTCATTTATTCACGATCTCGAACGTCTGGCCGTGCTGCTCGACGGCAAGATCACCGATGCGATTTATGCCGAAGTGGTCGGCCACGGTGAAATCTGGTCTGCCCGACTGATGTCTGCGGTCTTGTGCAAACTCGAATTACCGGCAGCCTGGCTGGACGCGCGCGAATTCCTGCGTGCCGAACGCGCCGCGCAACCGCAGGTGGATGAAGGCCGTTCTTATCCGCTGCTGCAACAGCTTCTTGCACAACATCCTCAGCAATATCTGGTGGTCACCGGTTTTATCTCGCGTAATGACGCGGGGGAAACCGTGCTGCTTGGCCGTAACGGCAGCGACTATTCCGCCACACAAATCGGTGCACTGGCCGATGCCAGCCGCGTGACCATCTGGAGTGACGTCGCCGGTGTGTACAGTGCTGACCCGCGTAAGGTCAAAGATGCCTGTCTGCTGCCGTTGCTGCGTCTGGACGAAGCCAGCGAACTGGCGCGACTGGCCGCTCCGGTACTCCATACCCGCACTTTGCAGCCCGTTTCCGGCAGTGATATCGATTTGCAGCTGCGTTGCAGCTACCAGCCTGAGCAGGGCTCAACGCGTATTGAACGCGTGCTGGCGTCCGGCACCGGCGCGAAGATTGTCACCAGCCATGATGATATTTGCCTTATCGAAGTAGCGATCCCTTCCGGTCATGATTTTGGTCTGGCGCACAAAGACGTCGAGCTGTTGCTCAAGCGTGCGCAGGTCAAGCCACTGTGTACCGGTGTGCATCCCGACCGTAATTTACTGCAACTGTGCTACACCTCCGAAGTGGCGGGCAGTGCATTGCAGGTGCTGGAAGAGGCGGCACTTCCGGGGCGTCTGACGCTGCGGGAAGGGCTGGCGCTGGTGGCGCTGGTCGGTGCGGGCGTGTGTAAAAATCCGCTGCACAGCCATCGTTTCTATCAGGAAATGAAAGATCAGCCGGTCGAATTTATCTGGCAGGCCGAAGACGGCATCAGCCTGGTGGCTGTTCTGCGCGTCGGTCCGACGGCGCACCTGATTCAGGGGCTGCACAAAACGCTGTTCCGCGCTGAAAAACAAATCGGTCTGATGCTGTTTGGTAAAGGCAATATCGGCTCACGCTGGCTGGAGCTGTTTGCCCGTGAGCAAAAGAACATTTCTGCGCGCAGCGGTTTTGAATTTGTGCTGGCCGGTGTGGTGGACAGTAAACGCAGCCTGCTCAATTACGAAGGTCTTGACGCCAGTCGCGCGCTGGCCTTCTTTGATGATGAATCTCAGGCACACGACGAAGAGTCGCTGTTCCTGTGGATGCGTGCGCACCCTTATGACGATCTGGTGGTGCTGGATGTGACAGCCAGCGCTGAACTGGCGGATCAGTATCTCGATTTCGCCAGCTACGGTTTCCACGTGATCAGCGCCAATAAGCTGGCGGGTGCGTCTGACAGCAATAAATACCGTCAGATCCGTGATGCGTTTTCCAAAACCGACAGCCATTGGTTGTACAACGCCACCGTCGGCGCGGGTTTACCGGTCAACCATACGGTGCGTGATTTACGCGAAAGCGGCGACAGTATTCTGGCGATCAGCGGCATTTTCTCCGGCACGTTATCCTGGTTGTTCCTGCAATTTGACGGCACGTTGCCTTTCACTGAACTGGTGGATTTGGCGTGGCAGCAGGGGCTGACCGAGCCGGATCCGCGCGATGATTTATCCGGGCAGGACGTCATGCGCAAGCTGGTGATTCTGGCGCGTGAGGCGGGATATGACATCGAGCCGACGCAGGTTCGCGTTGAATCTCTGGTCCCGGCAGACTGTGCCACCGACTCGGTCGATCAGTTCTTTGAAGATGGCGAGGCGCTGAATCAGCAGATGTTGCAGCGTCTGGAAGCTGCCCGTGAAATGGGGCTGGTGCTGCGCTACGTGGCGCGTTTCGATGCTAACGGCAAAGCACGCGTCGGCGTTGAAGCCGTGCGTGAAGACCATCCGCTGGCGTCTCTGCTACCGTGCGATAACGTCTTTGCCATCGAAAGCCGCTGGTATCGCGACAACCCTCTGGTCATCCGCGGGCCGGGTGCCGGGCGTGATGTTACCGCAGGTGCGTTACAGTCAGACCTTAACCGCCTGACGCAACTTCTGTAATCCTTTGCTGCTTCCCCTCCCGGGAGGGGAAGCAGTGAAAAACCTCTACTTTTCCTCATCTTCCCCACAGCACCTTTTCACCAAAGTGAAATTCTTTCAGTTTGCGTGAAGATTAATCATCCTCTGCCATCATTTTAACGTTGACACCTTGTCCGCTTTCCGTCATTTTCTATCTATACGTTTAGACGTCCAAACGTCTATCATAACGAACCATAATAAAAACGCAGTGATCCATGAGGTAGTGTTTATGAGCTTTTTCCACGCAAACCAGCGCGAAGCGCTGAATCAAAACCTGGCAGAGTTGCAGGGTCAGATTAACGTCTCTTTCGAATTTTTCCCGCCACGAACCAGCGAGATGGAAGACACGTTGTGGAGCTCAATTGACCGCCTGAGCAGCCTCAAACCGAAGTTCGTTTCGGTGACTTACGGGGCAAACTCCGGTGAGCGCGACCGCACGCACAGCATCATCAAAGGCATTAAAGAACGCACCGGTCTGGAAGCGGCGCCGCACCTGACCTGTATTGATGCCAGCCGTGATGAACTGCGCCAGATTGCGCAGGATTACTGGCAGAGCGGTATCCGCCATATTGTGGCGCTGCGCGGGGATTTACCTGCTGGCGGCGGCAAGCCGGACATGTACGCGACCGATCTGGTGCATTTGCTGAAAGAAGTCGGCGACTTTGATATCTCCGTGGCGGCTTATCCGGAAGTGCATCCCGAAGCCAAAAACGCGCAGTCTGATCTGATTAACCTGAAACGTAAAATTGACGCCGGTGCAAACCGCGCCATTACCCAGTTCTTTTTCGACGTGGAAAGCTACCTGCGTTTTCGCGACCGCTGCGCCGGGCAGGGCATTGATGTGGAGATCGTGCCGGGGATCCTGCCGGTTTCCAACTTCAAACAGCTGACCCGCTTTGCCACCATGACCAACGTGCGCGTGCCTCACTGGATGAACAGCATGTTTGAAGGGCTGGATGACGATGCCGAAACCCGCAAAATGGTCGGCGCGAATATCGCGATGGACATGGTAAAAATCCTCAGCCGCGAAGGGGTGAAAGACTTCCACTTCTATACCCTGAACCGTGCAGAAATGAGTTACGCGATTTGTCATACGCTGGGTGTGCGCCCTGAAGTGGCCGTACCGGTTCGCGCTTAATCTTTTTACCCGGAACTGAATACAAAAAACCCGCGAATTCGCGGGTTTTTGCTTTCCTGCTTTTAGCAGCCACTAACCGGTATTACGCATACCTGCGGCCACGCCGGCAATTGTCACCATCAATGCCTGTTCGATGTTCGCATCCTGTTTGCCGTCTTTTTCCAGCTCGCGGGAACGGTGCAGCAGTTCAGCCTGCAGCACGTTCAGCGGATCGGTATAGACGTTACGCAGGGCTATAGATTCGGCAATCCACGGCAAATCTTCCATCAGATGATCGTCGTTGGAAATCGCCAGAATCACTTTGATGTCGCTGGCTAACTGATCACGCAATTGCTGACCGAGCGGCCACAACTCTTTTTCCACCAGGCGGTGATCGTAGTATTCGGCCAGCCACAGGTCAGCTTTCGCAAACACCATTTCCAGCATCCCGATACGGGTGGAGAAGAACGGCCAGTCGCGGCACATGGTTTCCAGCTCATCACGTTTCCCGCCATCCACCACGGCCTGTAAACCGGCACCAGCGCCCAGCCAGGCTGGCAGCATCAGACGGTTTTGCGTCCAGGCGAAGATCCACGGAATGGCACGCAGGCTTTCAACGCCGCCGCTGGCTTTACGTTTCGCCGGGCGTGAACCCAGTGGCAGTTTCGCCAGTTCCTGCTCAGGTGTGGCGGCGCGGAAGTAAGGCACGAAGTCTTTGTTCTCACGCACGTAACCGCGGTACATCTTGCAGGAGACGTCAGACAGTTGCTCCATGATATCCACCCAGGCTTGTTTCGGCTCAGGCGGTGGCAACAGGTTGGCTTCCAGGATCGCAGAGGTATAAAGCGCCAGGCTGCTGATGGTGACTTCTGGCAAACCGAATTTGAAGCGGATCATTTCGCCTTGTTCGGTCACGCGCAGGCCGCCTTTCAGGCTGCCCGGAGGCTGAGACAGCAACGCTGCCTGTGCCGGTGCACCGCCACGGCCGATAGAACCGCCGCGTCCGTGGAACAGGGTCAGTGCGATACCGGCTTTTTCGCAGGTTTTGATCAGTGCATCCTGCGCGCGGTATTGCGCCCATGATGCCGCCATCACGCCCGCGTCTTTTGCGGAGTCGGAATAGCCAATCATCACCATCTGTTTGCCCTGAATGAAACCGCGATACCAGTCGATGCTCAGCAACTGCTTCATCACGTCGTCGGCGTTATTCAGGTCGTCGAGCGTTTCGAACAGCGGCGCGACAGGCATCGGGAACGGGCAACCGGCTTCTTTCAGCAGCAGATGCACCGCCAGCACGTCAGACGGCGTGCGCGCCATTGAGATGACATACGCCGCAATCGAGCCTTCCGGCGCTTCGGCGATGACCTGACAGGTATCCAGCACTTCTTTGGTATCGGCGCTCGGTTCCCAGTGACGCGGGACCAGCGGGCGCTGCGAATTCAGTTCGCGGATCAGGAAAGCCTGTTTGTCAGACTCCGACCAGCTCTCGTAATCGCCGAGCCCCAGATAACGGGTAATTTCGGCAATCGCATCGGTATGACGTGTACTTTCCTGACGCACGTCGATACGCACTAACGGTACGCCGAAGCAGCGCACGCGGCGCAGGGTGTCCAGCAACTGACCGTTAGCGATAATGCCCATGTTGCAGGCCTGCAGCGACTGATAGCAGGCGTACAGCGGCGCCCACAGCTGGTCGTTTTTCACCAGTAAATCGTGCGGACGCGTGACACGTTCGCCTTTCAGGCGTGCTTCCAGATAGACCTGAGTTGAGGTCAGCTGCGTGCGCAACTGCTTCATGATTTCACGGTACGGCTCAATGATGTCTTTACCGCCGGCCAACTCGCGCAGCTCTGGCGTACATTCGGTCATCGACAGTTCCGACACCAGCACTGCGATGTCGCGCAGGAACAGGTCGGTGGCTTTCCAGCGGCTCAGCAGCAGAACGTGGCGGGTGATATCGGCGGTGACGTTCGGATTACCGTCGCGGTCACCCCCCATCCAGGAAGTGAAACGCACCGGCACGGCTTCCACCGGCATTTTATAATCCAGTGAGGTTTCCAGCTGTTCGTTCAGCTCGCGCAGGAACGCCGGAACGCCTTCCCACAGGCTGTTTTCGACCACTGCAAAACCCCATTTCGCTTCATCAACCGGAGAAGGGCGGTTCTTGCGGATTTCGTCGGTGTGCCATGACTGCGCAATCAGCTGACGCAGGCGGCGCATAATTTGTTTACGTTCGTAATCGGCCAGATCGTTGTGGTCGAGCTGTTTGAGGCAGTTATTCACTTCGACCAGTTTGTGGATCAGCGTACGGCGGGCGATTTCGGTCGGGTGCGCGGTCAGAACCAGTTCAATAGAAAGCTGGTCAACGGCATCGCGTAATTGCTGGTCAGAGAGATTCTTTGATTTCAGACGATCGAACAACAGCGCCAGCGCTTCAGGATTACTGGCGGCTTCGCCGTGCGGCGAAATGCTGTGATATTGCTCTGCCACGTTGGCTAAATTCAGGAACTGACTGAATGCGCGGGCAACCGGTAACAATTCATCATTAGAAAGATTTTGCAGCGTTGACAGTAATTCCTGACGATCCGCTTCGTTTCCGGCGCGGGAGGATTTCGACAGTTTACGGATTTGCTCAACGCGATCGAGGATATGTTCTCCCAACGTATCTTTGATCGTATCGCCCAGCAGTTTACCTAACGTACTGACATTACTTCGCATTGCGGAATATTGTTCGTTCATATCACCTCTGACCCGTTCTCTCGTTTAATTTTTATATTCTGTAAATAACTTTCACCCGTCAGGCATTCTTGCCCCGTTCACCCTGCCAACCTGGCCACACTTTTTAAAAGCAGCACTTGTTTTAACCCAAAAACCCCCGATCACTCACGTGAAAAATGGTCTTTTTGGCAATGTCGCTGAAATTTAATTACATCAGCGACGATATCAGTTTGGCTAATCCACGTTTGCTGACCTGATTTGTACAGTAGCAAAGGGCGCCCCTGAGCGCCCTGATTGTTTGTTCATCAACCCTGATTCAGGATCAGTGATAACAGAAGTGATGCACAACCTGAGTGATCAACTCGCGTGTCGGTTTAATGAACGCGGTATCGATATATTCATCTGGCTGATGTGCCTGATCGATTGAACCCGGACCCAGCACCAGCGTCGGGCACAACTCCTGAATAAAGGGAGCTTCCGTGCAGTAGTTAACGATTTCGGTTTCCACGCCCAGCAACTTCTCAACCACCTGCACCAGCGGATGATCCGGCGGGCATTCATATCCCGGGATCGGCGGATGCAGTTCCTCAACCACCAGACGGCCGGGCCAACGCTGACTCACCGGCTCCAGCGCCTCATTTAGCAGGCCGTTGATTTCGGACAGCGTCAGGCCGGGTAACGGACGGATATCCATATGCATTTCGCAGCAGGCGCAAATACGGTTTGGCGCATCGCCGCCGTTGATGTAACCAAAATTCATGGTCGGGTACGGGATCACGAAACCACTGTGGTTGTAACGCGTTTTCAGGGTATTGCGCAGGGTCATTAAATGGGTAATCGACTCATGCATCAGTTCAATCGCGTTCACGCCGCGCGCCGGATCGCTGGAATGACCGGACTGGCCGGTGATACGAATGGCGTTTGATAAATGCCCTTTGTGCGCACGAACGGGCTTGAGTGACGTCGGTTCGCCGATGATGGCGCAGTCAGGACGGATTTTGGCATTTTGGGAAAAATAGCTCGCACCGGCCATGGTCGTTTCTTCATCGGCGGTCGCTAAGATATACAGCGGTTTAGTCAGTTTGGTGAGATCGACGTCGCGCAGTGAATCGAGGATAAAGGCGAAGAAACCTTTCATATCGGCGGTACCCAAACCGTAGAGCTTATTTTCATGCTCGGTCAGGGTGAAAGGATCGCGCGTCCAGCGGCCATCATCAAACGGCACGGTGTCGGTATGACCGGCCAGCAGTAAACCGCCAGCGCCTTCGCCAGTGCTGGCTAACATATTGAATTTGTTTCGGGTTCCCGGAACAGGTTGCACTTCAACCTTAAAGCCTAAATCGCCGAACCAGCCTGCCAGTAAGTTGATTAGCGTTTCATTGCTCTGGTCCAAAGCCGCATCGGTTGCGCTGATGGAAGGGGTTGCGATTAACGCCCGGTAGAGCTCAATAAAAGGAGGTAATTTCATCTTCACTGTTGACAGCCTTTAGTTAGGGTAGTATTCATATTCATGCAATAATTGTGAATAAAAATACAATAAGCCAGCGCGTAAGGAAACCGGAAAAAATTCCGCGTTAGTCAAAACGACACGGCTGAATCTCGCGGGTGAGCGGCGTACAACGCGGTGACCACCTGTTACCTGTTGAAGTCCCTGTATCGCAAAGCCATACAGATAAGTTGAGAAGGTGAACAGACCCTATGTTGAATACGCTGATTGTTGGTGCCACAGGCTATGCCGGAGCTGAACTCGCTGCTTACCTGAATCGCCACCCACATATGAACATAACCGGTTTAACGGTTTCAGCGCAAAGTGCAGATGCAGGAAAATTGCTTTCTGATTTGCATCCTCAATTAAAAGGTATTGTCGATCTGCCTGTTTTGCCGCTGACGGATGTTGCCGGTGCGGCAAAAGGTGTCGATGTCGTGTTTCTGGCGACCGCGCATGAAGTCAGCCACGATCTGGCGCCGCAGTTTCTGGCGGCCGGTTGTGTGGTGTTTGACCTGTCCGGTGCCTTTCGCGTCAGCAAACCTGAGTTTTACACCGAATTCTACGGCTTTGAGCATCAGCACCTCGATTTGCTCGACAGCGCCGTGTACGGCCTGGCCGAATGGCAGGCAGACAAACTGAAAGACGCGCAGCTGATTGCCGTGCCGGGTTGTTACCCGACGGCGTCACAGCTGGCGCTGAAACCACTTATCGAAAACGGTTTGCTCAATGACAGCCAGTGGCCGGTGATTAACGCGACCAGCGGCGTCAGCGGCGCAGGCCGTAAAGCCACGCTCGGCAACAGCTTCTGCGAAGTCAGCCTGCAACCTTACAAACTTTTCAGCCACCGTCATCAGCCTGAAATCGCAGAGCATCTCGGCGTGCCGGTCATTTTCACTCCGCATCTGGGTAACTTCCCACGCGGTATTCTGGCGACCATCACCTGCCGTCTGAACGCGGGTGTGACGGAGCAGGACGTGGCGGAAGCCTTCCACAATGCGTATCACGATAAACCGCTGGTGCGTCTTTACACCAAAGGCGTTCCGGCGCTGAAAGACGTGGTCGGATTGCCGTTCTGTGACATTGGCTTTGCAGTGAAAGGTGAACATCTGATTGTGGTGGCGACGGAAGACAACGTGCTGAAAGGCGCGTCGGCGCAGGCGGTGCAGTGTATGAATATCCGTTTCGGTTTCCCTGAGACGCAATCACTGCTTTAACAATCAGTTAGATTGTCAGTAAACAGAAAACAACCGTCCCTGAGCGTTTATTCAGATGCGCAGGGATGTTAGATTAAATTAAACGTATTGTTATTAATTAACATAATCAACCGGTCGGGGCGTAAACAGCTATGAATCCGTTAGTCATCAAATTGGGTGGTGTGTTGCTGGATAATGAAGAAGCGCTTGAGCGTCTGTTCATGGCGGTCGTCGCTTATCGTCAGGAATATCAGCGCCCGCTGGTCATCGTCCACGGTGGCGGCTGCCTGGTGGATGAGCTGATGAAAAAGCTGAATCTGCCGGTGGTAAAGAAGGCCGGTCTGCGCGTCACGCCAGCCGACCAGATTGATATTATTACCGGTGCACTCGCCGGGAGCGCCAACAAAACGCTGCTGGCGTGGGCGGTCAAAAATCACATTAACGCGGTCGGCCTGTCTCTGGCCGACGGCGGTACGGTCAGCGTGACCCAGCTGGATGAATCTCTGGGCTTCGTCGGTAAAGCCGAAGCGGGTAATCCGGCGCTAATCACGACGCTGACCGACGCAGGCTATCTGCCGATTGTCAGCTCCATCGGCATCACCGCAACCGGTGAGCTGATGAACGTCAACGCCGATCAGGCGGCGACGGCGCTGGCCGCCACGCTGGGCGCAGATTTGATTCTGCTGTCAGACGTCAGCGGTATCCTCGACGGCAAAGGTCAGCGTATTCCTGAAATGAGCGCGGAACGTGCTGAACAGCTGATCGATCAGGGCATCATCACCGACGGCATGATCGTCAAAGTTCACGCTGCGCTGGACGCCGCACGTTCTCTCGGACGTCCGGTTGATATCGCCAGCTGGCGTCACGCCGAGCAATTGCCGGCACTGTTTAACGGCGTCGCGATCGGAACACGCATTCTGGCGTAGTTCACTATCGACACGTTTAAAACCCATTGGATTAATTGAATTTTTTGAAGGAAATCATCATGGCAGCAACTCAAGGCATTAAGAAAATTGTTCTGGCTTACTCCGGCGGTCTGGACACCTCAGCGATCATTCCATGGCTGAAAGAAAACTATGGCGACTGCGAAGTGGTCGCGTTCGTGGCTGATATCGGTCAGGAACGTGCCGATCTGGAAGGCATCGAACAAAAAGCGCTGCGTACCGGTGCATCTGAATGCCACGTGGTTGACCTGCGTGAAGAGTTCATCAAAGACTACGTGTATCCGGTGCTGAAATCCGGCGCACTGTACGAAGGCAGCTACCTGCTGGGGACGTCAATGGCACGTCCGTTGATTGCTAAAGCTCAGGTTGAACTGGCGCTGAAAGTGGGTGCCGATGCCCTGTGCCACGGCGCGACAGGTAAAGGTAACGACCAGGTGCGTTTCGAAACGACGTACACCGCGCTGGCACCACAGCTGAAAGTGGTCGCTCCGTGGCGTGAGTGGGACTTACGTTCCCGTGAAGCGCTGCTGGATTACCTGAAAGAACGTAATATCCCGACCACCGCGTCTCTCGAAAAAATCTACAGCCGTGACGAAAACGCATGGCACATTTCCACCGAAGGCGGCGTGCTGGAAAGCCCGTGGAATGCAGCAAACAAAGATTGCTGGGCATGGACTGTTGCGCCGGAAGACGCACCGGATCAGGCTGAAACGGTGACCGTGAAAGTGGCTAAAGGTGAAGTTGTTGCCGTTAACGGCGTCGAACTGAGCCCGTTCCAGTGCCTTGAAGCGCTGAACGTACTGGGCGTGAAACACGGCATTGGTCGTATCGATATCGTGGAAAACCGTCTGGTGGGCATTAAATCCCGCGGTTGCTACGAAACGCCAGGAGGCACCATCATGATGGCTGCGCTGCGTGGCGTTGAGCAACTGGTGCTGGATCGCGACAGCTTCAAATGGCGTGAGCAGCTCGGCCACGAAATGTCCTACGTGGTGTACGATGGTCGCTGGTTCGCACCGCTGCGTGAATCTATTCAGGCAGCCACGGATTCCCTGGCGCAAGACGTTAACGGTGAAGTGGTGATCAAACTCTACAAAGGCACTGCGACAGCGATTCAGAAACAATCGCCAAACAGCATGTATTCGGAAGAGTTCGCGACCTTCGGCGAAGACGAAGTGTACGATCACAGCCACGCGGGCGGCTTCATCCGTCTGTTCTCTCTGTCTTCACGCATTCGTGCTTTGAACGAAAAGAAAAAACAATAAGCGCAGGGTTTGTCGGATTGATAACAGGGCGCAGCATGCTGCGCCCTTTTGCATAACATTTCAGGAGCAGGAAAATGGCACTTTGGGGCGGACGTTTTACACAGGCAGCGGATCAACGGTTTAAAGAACTGAATGACTCACTGCGTTTTGACTACCGGCTGGCAGAGCAGGATATCGTGGGCTCAGTGGCCTGGTCCAAAGCACTGGTGACCGTCAACGTTTTAACGGCTGACGAGCAGATCCAGCTGGAAGACGCGCTGACCGTGCTGCTGGAAGAAGTCCGTGCCAATCCCCGCGCTATTTTAGCCAGCGATGCCGAAGACATTCACAGCTGGGTCGAAGGGAAGCTGATCGACAAAGTCGGTAATCTTGGCAAAAAACTGCATACCGGCCGCAGCCGTAATGATCAGGTCGCGACCGACATCAAACTGTGGTGCAAAGCGCAGGTGGTTGAACTGGGCGAGGCGCTGCATCATTTACAGCAGGCGCTGGTCGCCACGGCAGAAGCCAATCAGGACGCCGTGATGCCGGGTTATACCCACCTGCAACGCGCCCAGCCGGTGACCTTTGCGCACTGGTGCATGGCGTACGTGGAAATGCTGGCGCGTGATGAAAGCCGCCTGAAAGATACCCTGACCCGTCTGGACGTCAGCCCGCTGGGTTGTGGCGCACTGGCGGGTACCGCCTATCCGATGGATCGCGAACAACTGGCTGGCTGGTTAGGTTTTGCATCAGCAACCCGTAACAGCCTCGACAGCGTGTCCGACCGCGACCACGTGCTGGAACTGCTTTCTAACGCGGCCATCAGCATGGTGCATCTTTCCCGTTTCGCCGAAGACCTGATCTTCTTCAACACCGGTGAAGCGGCGTTTATCGATTTGTCCGACCGCGTGACGTCGGGTTCCTCCCTGATGCCGCAGAAGAAAAACCCGGACGCGCTGGAACTGATCCGTGGCAAATGTGGCCGCGTGCAAGGCGCGCTGACCGGCATGATGATGACCATGAAAGGTCTGCCGCTGGCGTACAACAAAGACATGCAGGAAGATAAAGAAGGGCTGTTCGACGCGCTCGACACCTGGATGGATTGCCTGAACATGGCATCGCTGGTGCTGGACGGTATTCAGGTGAAACGCCCGCGTGCCAAAGAAGCTGCGCAGCAAGGCTATGCCAACTCCACCGAACTGGCGGATTATCTGGTCGCCAAAGGCGTTCCGTTCCGTGAGGCGCACCATATTGTGGGTGAAGCGGTCGTCGAAGCGATTCATCAGGGCAAAGCGCTGGAAGAATTGCCGCTGGCAGATTTGCAGAAATTCAGCAGCACGATCGGCGATGACGTTTACGCCATTCTCGAACTGCAATCCTGCCTCGACAAACGTGCCGCCAAAGGCGGTGTTTCTCCGCAGCAGGTCGCGCTGGCGATTGCTGATGCGAAAGCGCGTTTGGGCTTGTAAACCTGAGCATCTTCCCTTCTGAAGGGAAGATGCAATAAAAAAAGGCGGACCCAGGGTCCGCCGAAAGTTCACGTAGTCATACTTGCTTATTGTTGGTAATGCAGGGATTTCTTGTCTTACTTCTTACAATCAATGGCTGTCGAAAATTATTGTGCCACGGCACACACTTCTTCAGTTTCTGAATGGAGGTAAACCTCCAGGTCGTCACTTCCCCCGATGTGGCGTCCACCGATAAAGACTTGCGGCACTGTCGCACGGCCGGTCACGGCGCGCAGGCTGACGGTAGTGGCGTCTTTACCTAATACAATTTCTTCGTACTGAATACCGCGTTCCTGCAACATCTGTTTGGCTTTGGCACAGAACGGACAGCCCGGTTTAGTGAACACGGAGACGGATTCCTGCACTTTATATTCTGGTGCCAGGTATTTCAGCATGGTGTCAGCATCAGACACTTCAAACGGGTCGCCCGGTTTGTTTGGCTCAACGAACATTTTCTCGACCACGCCGTTACGAACCAGCATGGAATAACGCCATGAACGCGGACCGAAACCTAAATCGGCTTTCTCGACCAGCATGTTCATTCCTTTGGTGAATTCACCGTTACCGTCCGGAATGAAGGTAATGTTGGCGGCGCTTTGTTCCGCTTTCCACGCGTTCATCACAAAGGTGTCATTCACGGAAACGCACAGAATGCTGTCTACGCCGTGGCTTTTGAACACCGGAGCCAGCTCGTTGTAACGCGGCAGATGGCTGGATGAACAGGTCGGGGTAAAGGCACCCGGCAGTGAAAAGAGAATCACTGTTTTATTTTTAAACAGCTCGTCAGTGGTGAGATCTACCCATTTGTCGCCCTGACGGGTATGAAAAGTAACGTGTGGAACCTGCTTCCCTTCCTGGCTTGCAAACATGAATAACCTCTTAATTAATCTATGAAATGGATAATTTTTACGGCGGTGCCGTTTCGATGGGGGGCATTATTAACGATTGTGGTTGATAGATATAATCGTTGGTTGCTATCTTATCTATCGTTAACGGCTATCGCATTGCCTATGAGGGATTGGGGGAAAAATGAACATTCGTGATTTAGAGTATCTGGTAGCACTGGCTGAGTTCCGCCACTTCCGCCGCGCCGCAGATTCCTGCCACGTCAGTCAGCCTACGCTGAGCGGGCAAATCCGTAAGCTTGAAGATGAGCTTGGCGTCATGTTGCTGGAAAGAACCAGCCGTAAAGTGCTGTTCACTCAGGCCGGTTTATTACTTGTCGATCAGGCCCGCACGGTCTTGCGTGAAGTAAAAGTGCTCAAAGAGATGGCGAGTCAGCAGGGGGAAGCGATGTCAGGGCCGATGCACATCGGTCTTATCCCGACTGTCGGGCCGTACCTGCTGCCGCAAATTATCCCTACCCTGCACAAAACCTTTCCAAAGCTGGAGATGTACCTGCACGAAGCGCAAACCCATCAGTTGCTGGCGCAACTCGACAGCGGGAAGCTCGATTGTGCCATTCTGGCGCTGGTAAAAGAGAGCGAAGCGTTTATCGAAGTGCCGCTGTTTGACGAGCCGATGAAGCTGGCGATCTACGACGATCATCCGTGGGCATCCCGCGATCGCGTGGCGATGGCCGATCTGGCGGGTGAAAAATTGCTGATGCTGGAAGACGGCCACTGTCTGCGTGATCAGGCACTCGGATTCTGCTTCCAGGCGGGTGCCGATGAAGATACCCACTTCCGCGCCACCAGTCTGGAAACTCTGCGAAACATGGTGGCGGCAGGAAGCGGGATTACGCTGCTGCCTTCACTGGCCGTACCGCGTGAGCGCAGCCGTGATGGGGTGACTTATCTGACGTGTGACAAACCGGAACCGCGCCGTACGATTGCGCTGGTTTATCGTCCCGGTTCGCCACTGCGCGGGCGTTACGAACAGCTGGCCGAAGCCATTAAAGAGCACATGCAGGCTTACTGGGATAGCGCCGCCGCGTTAAAAAAGGCGGTTTAATCCGTTAAGTGCTGCCACGCGATAGGCTTCTGCCATGGTCGGATAGTTGAAGGTGGTATTGACGAAATACTCGATAGTATTACCTTCGCCTTTCTGTTCCATGATGGCCTGTCCGATGTGGATGATTTCAGCCGCACGCTCACCGAAACAGTGAATACCAAGGATTTCCTTGGTTTCACGGTGGAACAGTAATTTCAGGCTGCCCACGTTCATCCCGGCGATTTGTGCACGGGCCAGATGTTTGAACTGTGCACGGCCTACTTCGTACGGCACTTTCATCGACGTCAGTTCCTGCTCGGTTTTACCCACCGAACTGATCTCCGGAATGGTGTAAATGCCGGTCGGAATGTTTTCGATCAGATGTACTTTGGCTTCGCCCTGGATCATCGCCTGTGCGGCAATGCGCCCCTGATCGTAAGCCGCGGAAGCCAGACTTGGGTAACCAATCACATCACCGACGGCATAAATATGCGACAGTGCGGTCTGATACATGCTGTTCACTTTCAGCAGACCACGACTGTCAGCTTCCAGACCGATGTTTTCCAGACCGAGCTTGTCGGTGTTGCCGGTGCGTCCGTTAGCGTAAAGCAGGGCGTCGGCTTTCACTTTCTTACCGGATTTCAGGTGCATGATCACCCCATCTTCCACGCCTTCAATCTTCTCGAACTCTTCGTTGTGGCGGATAACGACGCCGTTATTCCAGAAGTGATAAGAAAGCGCGTCTGACATTTCCTGATCAAGGAATGACAGCAGGCGATCACGGGTGTTGATCAGATCCACTTTGACGTTCAGACCGCGGAAGATCGACGCATATTCGCAGCCGATAACACCCGCACCGTAGATAATGACGTGGCGGGGCTCGTGGCTGAGTTCGAGGATTAAATCGCTGTCATAAATGCGCGGATGACCAAAATCGACGTTGGCCGGGCGGTAAGGGCGCGAGCCACAGGCGATGACGATGTTGTCAGCGGTAATCTGTTCATGCGTGCCGTCGGCGTAGCGGATGCTGATGGTATTGGCATCGACAAAACTGGCGTCGCCGGAAAACAGCTGGCACTGGTTTCTTTCATAGAAACCCTGGCGCATAAGGGTTTGCTGGTTAATGACAGAATCCGCATGGCGCAAGATATCCGGGAAACTGGAGCTCATTGTGCGGGAATTATCGCTGTAGAGCGGATTTTGGTTAAATTCGATGATTCTGCTAACGGCGTGACGCAGTGCTTTGGAAGGGATGGTGCCCCAGTGTGTACAACCGCCACCGACGTTGTTATAGCGTTCGATGACAGCAACTCTGGCGCCTTGTTTAACCAGTCCCATCGCGGCGCCTTCTCCGCCAGGGCCTGAGCCAATGATGATGGCATCAAAATGTGAGTGCTGTTGCATTGTTCGAAACCTATTTTTATACAAAATCACAACGAGAAAGTAACATATTACACCTATTCACCCCACATGCGGTTGTCATTTAATGGGAATGTTGCAACATTCAGACCCACTTTATGCTGTGGTTTCTATGACTCGGACCGATAAAAATTTTGGTATAGTGAAACGAAATCGGGCGAACAACTAAAAAGAAGAACACTATCCGGATGAAGGTTATGGGAGTCAGAGCACAACAAAAAGAGCGTACGCGTCGCACGCTGATTGAGGCGGCTTTTAGCCAGCTCAGCGCCGAGCGTAGCTTTGCCAGTCTGAGTTTACGCGAGGTTTCGCGTGAAGCAGGCATTGCACCGACGTCCTTTTACCGGCACTTCCGGGATGTGGATGAGCTGGGGCTCACGATGGTCGATGAGAGCGGTCTGATGCTACGACAGCTGATGCGTCAGGCGCGTCAGCGTATCGCCAAGGGCGGCAGCGTGATCCGCACCTCTGTCTCCACGTTTATGGAGTTTATCGGCAACAACCCGAACGCCTTCCGTCTGTTACTGCGTGAACGTTCCGGGACGTCGTCGGCGTTTCGTGCCGCCGTCGCCCGTGAAATTCAGCATTTCATTGCGGAACTTGCCGACTATCTGCAACTCGAAAACCATATGCCGCGCAGTTTTACCGAAGCGCAGGCTGAAGCCATGGTCATCATCGTGTTTAACGCCGGCGCGGAAGCGCTGGATGTCGACCTCGCACAGCGCCGCCAGCTTGAAGAACGTCTGGTGCTGCAACTGCGAATGATTTCCAAAGGCGCATATTACTGGTATCGCCGTCAGCAGGAACGCACGGCGGTCACGTCGATTAATAAGACCCGAGGTAAAGAAGATGACCGAACAAGCTAACCAGGATAATGGCACTCTGGTTTTAGCATTGATTGCCGGGCTGTCGATCAGCGGCACGTTTGATGCATTGTTTAGCGCCGTCGTCGCGTTTTCGATTTTCCCGATTATTGCTCTGGTGTTAGCGGTGTACTGTTTGCACGTTCGCTATCACAAAGGTGAAATGCCAAAAGGGTTGCCGGTACTGTCCGCGGCCTGTTTCCTTCTTGGCCTGCTGCTGTACAGCACAATCGTTCGTGCGGAATACCCTGAATTGGGTTCAAACTTTCTGCCGTCGCTGATCTGCGTTGTACTGGTATTCTGGATTGGACTGAAGCTGAAAAAGCGCAAGTCATCGACGTAAACACCGCCACAGTTTCACCGTCTTTTAAGGCAATCCACGGATTGCCTTTTTATCTTTCACCTCGCGTCATTCCCTTTCCCGCCTGACAATTTCAGGATCATTTAATGAACTGTCATTTCATTAATATCAAACCCATGTTCAATATTTAGATGTAGATCGCCTACTTCTTCATTTCTTTGCCATAAAGTGCATCCGGGTGGCAAAAACCAAAAGGTTTTCACACTGTCTCCTCGCTAATTTGAATCATGGCCGGACGAAGTCGTTTCGTTCGCATTCAGCCTAGGCCTAAAAGTGATTTAACAGGGGCAAGACGGCAATGAAAACACGTAAGATCGGATTCTTTACCTACATCGCTTATGGTTCCGGCGATTTTCTCGGTGCGGGTACCACTGCACTGACCGCAGCCTGGCTGCTGTATTTCTACACCACGTTTTGCGGGCTTTCGCCCATCCAGGCGACTTTCATTTTCGCCACCGCGCGCGTGGCCGATGCGGTGCTCAGTCCGCTGATGGGTTATCTCACGGATAACTTCGGCAACACCTGGCTCGGCAAGCGTTTTGGGCGTCGTAAGTTCTTTATTCTGCTCGGTATTCCCTGCGTCTTCAGCTACAGCTTTATGTGGGTGGGCGAAATGGGATACGTCTATTATCTGCTGACTTATCTGCTGTTCGATATCGTCTACACCATGATTCTGGTGCCGTATGAAACACTGGTGCCGGAAATGACCGATGATTTCAAACAGAAAACCAAATTCTCAGGGGCGCGTATCGCGCTGGCACAGTTGTCGGCCATCCTCGCCGCCTTCCTGCCGGGTATTTTGTTGCAGCATTTCGGCAAAGATAACGCCATTTCTTTCTTCTATTCGAGTCTGGTCTTCGCGGTGATTTGTTCACTGGTGCTGACGCTGGTGTATTTCTTTACCTGGGAACGCCCGGAAGAGCTTAAATCCGAAGCAACGAAAAAAATCGAGCGCGAACGTCAGCAACTGACGCTGGGACAAAGCCTGAAACGCCTGAAAGTCGAATTGTCTTCGACGCTGCGCATCAAGATTTTCCGCCAGCATCTCGGGCTTTATCTTGGGGGTTACATCGCGCAGGACGTGTTTAACGCCGTGTTCACTTATTACGTGGTGTTCGTTCTGATGCAAAGCGCCTCCGTGGCCTCAAACCTGATGGGCATGATGGCGATTCTGCAGTTTGTGGCGGTTATCGGGATGATCCCGCTGTGTATCCGCTTCGGACCTGCACCGTCTTATCGTCTGGCTGTGACGCTGTTCGGGCTGGCCGCAATTTCTTACGGCGGTCTGTACTACGCCGGTATGAATGATTCGATGTCACTGTTGTTGCTGATTTCCGCGCTGGCCGGTCTGGGACGTGGCGGTATCAACTATGTGCCGTGGAATATCTACACCTATATCGCTGACGTGGATGAAACCATCACCGGCCAGCGCCGCGAAGGGATTTTCGCTGGCGTCATGACGCTGACCCGCAAAGCCTCTCAGGCTGGTGCCGTTATGCTGGTAGGGATAATTCTGCAACTGGCCGGGTTTGTTTCCGGACAGAGCCAGCAGGTACCTGCGGTCGGCCACACCATTCTGGGTGTGCTGGTGATCGGTTCACTGCTGATGCTCAGCATGGGCTTTATCATTTCATTGTTCTTCCGCCTGAATCAGAAAACGCACGGCGTACTGACCCGCGAAACGCACAAAATGCGTGAAGCTAACCGCATCGTGCCGGAGCAAATCACACCGCAAGACCGCGCCACCGTCGAAATGCTGACAGGGATGAAATACGAATCTCTGTGGGGCAATAACAATATCGGTTATCTGCATCGCAATAACCCGCCACCTGAAAAGCTGACCCGTGAAAATACCGCTGAAATGCCGGTTCAGGGACGTTTGTAAAATTTTGAATTCACAGGAGAACGCCATGAAAGTTTTTGAAGTTAAACACAGTGCCTTGCTGCGACAGCCTGAACATTTCATTTCACGTAATGAACTGAAAGCGCTGATCCACAACGTGACCAACAATCTGGTGAATATCGAAGATAAAACCGGGGAATTCCTGTTGCGCCTCGACGATGGCCGCGTGATTGACACCAAAGGCTGGGCAGGCTGGGAATGGACGCACGGCATCGGGCTTTACGGGATTTATCAGTATTATCAGCAGACCGGCGACGAAAAAATGCGCGCGGTAATCGACGACTGGTTTACGGCCCGCCTGGCAGAAGGCACGCCGACCAAAAACGTCAATACCATGAGTCCGTTCCTGACGCTGGCGTATCGTTATGAGGAAACCGGCAATGAAGCCTGGCGCCCTTATCTGGAACGGTGGGCGGAATGGGTGATGCATGAAATGCCGCGCACTGACAAAGGCGCAATGCAGCACATCGTTTATAACAACGAAAACTATCAGCAGATGTGGGATGACACGCTGATGATGAGCGTGCTGCCGCTGGCAAAAATCGGCAAATTGCTCGACCGTCCCGAGTATGTTGAAGAGGCGACGTACCAGTTTTTGGTTCATGTGCAATATCTGATGGATCGTGAAACCGGCCTGTGGTTCCACGGCTGGACCTTCGACGGTCATCATAACTTTGCGCAGGCCCGCTGGGCGCGCGGCAACAGCTGGCTGACGATTGCCATTCCGGAATTCCTCGAACTGGTGGATTTACCGGAGAACAACGCGACACGCCGCTATTTGTTACAGGTGCTGGAAAGCCAGGTCAGCGCGCTGGCGAAATGTCAGGATGACAGCGGCTTATGGCATACGCTGCTCGACGATCCGCAGTCCTATCTGGAGAGTTCGGCCACTGCCGGTTTTGCGTACGGTATTTTGAAGGCGGTGCGTAAACGTTATATCGATGCGTCTTATGCGCCGGTGGCGGAGAAAGCCATTCAGGGAGTGATCAAACACATCAATCCGGCCGGGGAACTGACGCAAACCTCATTCGGCACGGCGATGGGGAATGATCTCGATTTCTACCGTGAAATAGCTCTGACCTCAATGCCTTACGGGCAGGCGATGGCGATCCTTTGCCTGTCAGAATATCTGCGCGTCTATTTGTAATACTGACGGTCTTAGAACGACAGAAATAAAAACGGGCACGCCGAGGTGCCCGTTTTGCATTTCAGTTTCTCGTGATCAGATTTTTTCCAGCAGTACGCCGGATTCCATATGGTGGGTGTACGGGAACTGATCAAACAGTGCGAGACGCGTCACTCGGTGCGTTTTGCTCAGCGTTTCCAGATTCGCGCACAGCGTTTCCGGATTGCAGGAGATGTAAAGAATACGGTCGTAGCCCGCCACCATCTTCACGGTTTCATCATCCAGCCCGCTGCGTGGTGGATCGACAAAAATGGTGTTGCACTCGTATCCGCTTAAATCGACATCCTGCAAGCGACGGAATTCACGCACGCCGTTCAGCGCCTGTGTGAAATCTTCGGCCGCCATGCGGATGATCTGCACGTTATCAATATGGTTTGCTGCAATGTTGAATTGCGCGGCGGCGACGGAAGGCTTGGCGATTTCAGTCGCCAGCACGCGGCGGAAGTTGCGGGCCAGAGCCAGCGAAAAGTTGCCGTTACCGCAATACAACTCCAGCAAATCGCCGGTCGAGTTTTCTGTGGCCTTCAGCGCCCATTCCAGCATCTGAATATTCATCTCAGCGTTTGGCTGCGTGAAGCTGTTTTCCACCTGACGGTAAATCATATCGCGGCCCGCTACCGGCAGAACCTCATCGATATAATCCTGATCGAGCATGATTTTGGTTTTCGCGGCTCGGCCAATCAGCTGGATATCAAACCCATCTGCGCGTAGCTGGTCGCGCAGGGCGGTCGCCGCCTGCTGCCATTCGTCATCAAGCTTACGGTGGTAAAGCAGCGAGGCAATGATTTTGCCGCTGCGGGTTGAGAGATAGTCGATCTGGAAGATCTTACGGCGCAATGCCGGATCTTGCTTAACAGCCGCGATCAGCACCGGCATCAGGCGGTTAATCAGCTCACTGGCTGCCGGGAACTGGTCCACGCGCACGCGGGCTTTGGTCTGCTGATCAAACATAATGTGGTACAGGTCGCCCTCATCGTGCCAGACGCGAAATTCCGCGCGCATCCGATAATGGCTGACCGGTGAACGGAACACGTCAACCTGCGGCGCATGAAAAGGCGACATCATCGCCGTGAGACGTGCGGTCTTTTCCGCCAGCTGGTCGTCGTATTGTTCAATGGGCAGGTTTTCAGGCGTCATCGTTTATCTCGTCTAACTGGGGTAAATGGGCGTACTTTGCGGGGGATTTTAGGGAATGCCACTGCAAAGTCCAGCCTTGTGTCGTTTTGAGTCCTCCGGGGATACGGATGTCTGGATTTCCAAATAGGTTGATCGTAGGATTGCCGTTCGGCCTCATGACTGAGTTAAAAGGGAATCCGGTGTGAATCCGGAACTGGCGCGCAGCGGTATGGGGAATTCACGGCGATCGCATTCTTGATGATGCAGACACTGTTTCTTCTTTCTCTCTTTATATAAAGAAGAGAAGAGGAAATGGGAAGTCATCGCCCGGTGCGGGTATGTTCAATTCATTAGACGTAATTAATGAGCCTGCAAATCCTAAGTCCGAAGACCTGCCGATGTTACGTCGCATTAATCATCGTCGTCGCGAAATAACGCCGGTGATCCTCTGCGGCATCCGCCAATTAAGTTTGGATGCTCAATTCATGACAATTAAAAAGCACGTGCTGTTGACGGCATTATCCGTCACGGCTTTTTCAGGGTGGGCGCAAGACAGCACTTCCACAAACAGCAGCAGCGATAACCTGGTCGTCACGGCTAACCGTTTTCCACAACCCGTCTCTTCAGTGCTGGCATCGGCTGACGTGGTGACGCGTGAAGATATCGACAGATGGCAGTCAACTTCCGTCGCCGATGTATTACGGCGTTTACCAGGTGTGGATATCGCGCAAAACGGCGGTATGGGGCAGCAGACCTCTTTATTCGTTCGTGGTACCAACTCCAGCCACACCCTGGTATTAATCGACGGTGTGCGTCTTAATCAGGCCGGTATTTCTGGCGCGGCTGATATTAGCCAAATTCCCCTCTCGCTGGTTCAGCGTATTGAATTCATACGCGGGCCGCGTTCTGCCGTGTACGGTTCGGATGCCATCGGCGGTGTCATCAATATTATTACCACGCGTGATAAATTAGGGACGACATTGACAGCCGGTATGGGATCTAACGGCTATCAGACCTATGACGGCTCAACTCAGCAGAAACTGGGTGAGAGTACGGTTCTGACACTGGCGGGTAACTATACCTACACCAGGGGCACCGACGTGGTCGCCAACTTGCCGGATAACTATGGCAATCCGCGTCAGCCAGACCGCGATGGTTTCATGAGCAAAACGATTTGGGCCGGGCTTGAGCACCAGTTCAATGAGCAGTTCAGTGGTTTTGCCCGCGCTTACGGTTTTGATAACAGAACCGCTTATGACGGCACCTACAGCTATGCCGATCCGGCCCATTTTGATGCATTGCCGGATACGCGTCAGTTATACAGCCGCACTTACGACACCGGGTTACGTTTCCAGCAGGGTATCTACGCGACTGAGCTCAGCGGCAGTTACAGCAACACCAAAGATTATAACTACGATCCGAAATACGGCCCGTATTCCGCCTCGGCCACGCTTGATGATTCTGATCAGTACAACCTGCAGTGGGGAAACACATTCCAGGTTGGGCAGGGCACCGTCAGCGCAGGGGCTGACTGGCAAAAACTCAGCACCCAGCCAGGCACCAACTACATTACTGATGGTTATACCCAGCGAAATACCGGTGTGTATGTCACAGCCCAACAGAAGGTGAGCGACTTCACTCTCGAAGGGGCAGTGCGTAATGATGATAACTCAGAGTTTGGCTCGCATGGCACCTGGCAAAGCAGTGCTGCCTGGGAGTTCATCGACGGATACCGCTTCATCGCATCCTATGGCACCGCTTTCAAAGCACCGAATTTTGGGCAACTCTACGGAAGCTTTGGCGGTAACCCGGACCTGAAACCCGAAGAAAGTAAAGAGTGGGAAGGGGCGCTGGAAGGTTTAACCGGCCCGCTTAGCTGGCGTTTGTCTGCGTACCGTAATGACATTGATCAGATGATCAGTTACTACAATCAGCAGCAAGGCTATTACAACGTTGATAAAGCAACGATCAAAGGGGTCGAATGGACCGGTAATTTCGACACCGGCCCTCTGCATCACAGTGTGACGCTTGAATATCTTGACCCAAGAAATGCTGAGACGAATGAAATCTTGCTGCGTCGTGCCAAACAGCAGGCGAAATATCAGCTGGACTGGACGGTGGCTGATTTTGACTGGTCTATCAACTATCAGTATCTGGGTGAACGCTACGACACTAACTTTAATACCAACGAGAATGTGAGACTCGGTGGCGTGAGTCTGTGGGATCTGGCGGTGTCATATCCTGTGACGTCACATCTGACCGTTCGTGGTAGAATTGCCAACCTCTTAGATAAAGATTACGAGACGGTTTATGGCTACGAAACACCAGGACGTGAATACTATCTCACTGGAAGCTATACCTTCTGATACAACTCAAGTTCCTGATCGCCCGACGGTGCTGGTTTTCGATTCCGGCGTCGGCGGGTTGTCGGTATATCACGAGGTCCGGCAGATGTTGCCGGACCTGCACTATATCTACGCTTTTGATAACGTCGCCTTCCCTTACGGCGAGAAATCCGAAGAGTTCATCGTCGAACGCGTGGTCGAGATTGTCACCGCGGTCGCGAAACGTCATCCTCTCTCTATTATCGTCATTGCCTGTAACACCGCGAGCACCGTCTCCCTGCCTGCATTGCGTGCCAAATTCAGCTGCCCGGTCGTCGGCGTTGTGCCCGCTATCAAACCCGCAGCTAAGTTGACGCGTAATGGCGTTGTCGGATTGCTGGCGACGCGGGCGACGGTACAACGCCCTTATACGCATGATCTGGTCGCACGGTTTGCGACAGACTGTCAGATTCTGATGCTGGGTTCGGCGGAGCTGGTTGAACTGGCCGAAGCGAAGCTACATGGCCAAGAGGTTGCCCTGACGGCGTTGAAGAAAATCCTCCATCCGTGGCTGCGTTTGCGCGAGCCGCCTGACACGGTGGTGTTAGGCTGCACGCATTTCCCGTTGCTTAGCGAAGAACTCGCACAGGTCTTACCCGACGGCACGCGCATGATCGATTCCGGTTCTGCCATTGCACGCCGCGCGCACTGGCTCATTGAGACGTCACATGTGCCGATTCCGCAGAAAAAAGCCGATGTAGAAATTGAGAGTGTTGCTTACTGCATGGCGATGACAATAGAGGCCCGAAGTTTACTGCCTGTTTTACAGTCATATGGCTTCAGAAGTATCCAGGAATTGCCGCTTTAAACGTCATTTGGTGAAAGAATCAGCGGTCGGAAAATTATTTGTATTTTAGGGGTTGCGGCCTTCTGAGAACTCCCTATAATGCGCCTCCACTGACCGGGAACAACGACTGAGAAGTCGCTCGGACAGGAAGAGAAAAAGATGAAAGTTCGAATGAATAATCTCTTGACTCTTCAGCGGGAAAACGTAATATACGCCTCCCGCGCCGCATAAGATTCCTTGCGAACTGCGGCATGCTCTTTAACAATTTATCAGACAATCTGTGTGGGCACTCACAAGACGATATCAGCCACCTCGGTGGCAAAAAATATCAAGTCTTAAAGAGTGACCAAGCAGTAATTCATTTAGTTGAATTATTACGAAAGTTAATTTTTGAGCATCGCTTAACTTGTTTAAGCAAATCGAACTTTTAATTGAAGAGTTTGATCA
>NZ_JAFMOX010000050.1 GCF_019049655.1 Rahnella rivi | reverse complement strand
TACTTATCGTTCTTTTATTTGTATAGGTGAGTGTCTCTAAGCGATATGCTTATTTAGATGAAAGTGAAGATCACTTCCTGTCAGATTTAAATACCTCGTGTTTAGAATGGGTAGCTCACAAGTTATATAATAATAAATAAATTCATATAGTAATGAAAACAGGTAATGTAATAGCATCGCGTATGTGGGAATTATTCACTACGCATCAATACACAAGGATGGGATTTCAATGGCAAATTACAGGATCGATAATAAATACATCTTCAATGAGTCAGCAAAAGAAATAAGAAAGTTATATACCAATAAAAAACTGAAACTGACGTGTATGCGTTCACAATGCCTCGCCTATATATTCTTACATGCTAATGATGAAGTTATTACTAAGAATGAAATGTCTCAGGCGATTTGGGGAGACAGAAGTCAGTTTACCAGTGAAGCCAGTTTGACCCAGGCCTTGTATCTGATCAGGCGAGATCTTAAAACTATCGGCATCGATGATTTATTTATTACCGTGCCAAAAAAAGGTGTGGCCTTTAACAAGACGCTGATCATCGAAGATTTAGGGAACGGCACAATGAAAATGAGTGTGATGAAAGAAAAACGTGTTCTTCTTTTCGTTTCTGCGTGTATTTTGATGATCGCGGCACTTGTTGCTTTTAATTTTTCCTGAATGGTCTTCCCGAAGGGGTAATTTAACGTACGGGTTTTGTAACAGTATAAATTATGACGCTGCTTTAAGCATTTCCGTAAAAACAGGGCATTGAATTTATGAGGATCATGATGCATTTTTTCTAATTATACTGAGGTTGATTTGTATAATGAGGTAAGAAATGGTGAGCGGTAAAACAGATGAATTTGATTATAATCTGATCAAAACAATGAACGAAGTGATTGTCTCAGGAAATTTATCCAGGGCAGCGACTAATCTGAATCTTTCGGTGTCTGCGGTAAGTTCATCGCTAAAAAAACTCAGACAGCATTTTGGTGGAGAACTCTTCTATCGTACTGTCAATGGCCTTAAACCGACCCGCGCAGCGCTGGAGATAAATGATTCCTTTTCGAAGGCGATTTTCATTATTGAAAGTGCGGTAAAGAATAAAGAATTGATGCAGTCCGGCTATTCGACGTTGAAGGTGATATGCCCGGATGTACTGGAAAATTACTTTGGGGCTGACAAAAATGACAACATTGAATTCGCAGATCATGGCTATAGCGATCATGATGATGTGATTCAACATTTTTTGCATAAAAATATCGATATCCTTGCGGGAAATATTGTTTTACACCATGAAAGGGTGATCACGCGAAAACTGGCAGTGTTCGACGATTTTGTCATTGTGTGCAGCGCAAACAGTATTTTAGCCAGCCAGGATAATTTCACCCTGACACAGTATTATACGCTGCCACATGTTTGTTACTGCCACAGATTGCTGGGGCCTGAGAAAGCCCCGTTTGGCGGTAAAGTGTATATTGATGCAACTTATTCCGGAAACATCAGAACAGCCTATATGTCGTCCTCTATTAGCGGGGTCATTCATGCGCTGGAACACAGCAATATGCTGGCTGTCTTGCCCCGAAAAATTGCACATTATTTTATCCATGATCGCCAGTGCCCTCTTGTTGAGTTTAATCTTCCAGACGAAGTAAAGATTATTTGCCCTCCTCTTTATGTGAACTATTTGTTCGATGAAGACAGGGGGGTGGATATCAGTGAACTCATTAAATATCCTGTCTGATGCTATTAAAGTAAACCCGATGGTTAACGTTTTTAAAAGACATCATTAGCCTTGCCGAATGCGCGATCATCTGTGGTTTTTTGAATATGACATACTAGCAGGATTTCTGGTTCTTCTGATATGTCATATCTTTATTGTTCGATGAAGACTATTGTTCGATGAAGACACCAGTGTGTCATTTAATCTGTTGAGGAGGTTATTTTGACCCTGGAGGGAAGTGATCAACCCAGTCAGCAATTTTCTTTCCTAATATATTCAGAATAGGGCCAGAGAACACACCGCCTAATCCGGCAAATACTAATACCCGGTTATCACTGATATTTTTATTAATCAGGATAATACTCAGCATCGCCCCGCAAAAACATGAAACGATAATCTGCAACAAACAGTTAATAATGTCCTGCATTAAACCACGATTCACCCTTAACATGATGTACCGAACAATACCGCCCCAGCCAGACATCAGCAGAATAGCGAATATGATTTCATGGTTCATCTGCAATATATTATTAGCACCTTCAGCTACGCTCATACTGCATTTCCTTATGAGTGATGTCGGCTTTCATAAATGAAAGCCGATGCGAAAATATTACTGAATGAAATCCATGGCATCATAAGGGGCACGTTGCCATATAGGGAATGTTGTTCGGTCAAGAATGGGCAGGAACAGGGTGCTGCCGGCCAGATTAATGGCCGAACCGGCCGCCGTGATGCTGGCATTCTTGACGTCTCCTGCCCTGAGATAGTCCACTGTGTCTTTGGCAAAGCCTCTGAATTCACGAAGCGACGCCGCTGACTGGGTTCTTTCACCCGCATGCACCCGTGCGAGATTATCCGAAATACTTTCCAGTGAGTGTTCACTCAGCCCGATATTGTGGTTTTGCAGGAACGTGTTCACGAATTCCACGCCCTTAGGATAAATGGAATCCTCGCTATAGTTTTTCGGGATACGTGACCCTAAAAGCTTTCTACGCACCATCCCCGGATTTTCTGCCATCGCCGGATCAGGAAGAGGCATAATCTCCTGAGCGCCTGAGGGGAGTTGAATTTCAGGCGGTGCGATGCTTTGTGCAGAACCCGCTTCCGGCGCTGCTTCGTGCAAGGACCGCAGGGCTGAGGACTTGGTTTTCTTAAGTATACTTTCCGAAACCTGAGTGGCACTGGTACTGGCGGATTCCGCCTCCAGGGCACTCATGCTGGCTTCCTGGCGGACGACTTTAGGGACGGCGTTGAGTTCCTCTACGGAATCGAGAACCGTATTCACAGCCGTGAGTATTTTCCTGAAGAGTGCATGCCCGCTCGGATCCACGTTATTGACCGGATCCGCCTCGCAATAGACATAGGCATTGATCCCGCCTTTACCAAAGGGGCTGAGGCTGTCGGGGCAGGTAAAGCGCATTAATACCGGGCTGTAAGCGCGATAACCATTCCCTAAATGACTGCTGCCGGTCAGCGGGTCATGACGTTCACCATTAAAGCCCGGCGTAGTCTCGTGCAGATTATTCGTGCTGCCTGAGGGGCCATAATGGAAAGTCTGTCGGGCTTTTCCGTCAGTCGTTAATAACGTGCATCCGGTCGGGCTGGTGCCTGTAAGTTTTAATGACATGTCGATATTCCTTTAAAGAAAATGAACGGGCTACTCCTCCTGCCACCAGACTGGCGTCATAGCCCAGGGGTGACGCAGGATCATTGCGCCTGCGGTGCATTTTTAAAGTGGGCTGATTTGTAGGATTTCTGATGCAGGTCGCGGTTATTCATGCCAAAAATTCCCGCCGCCTTAATCATCCCGTTTTGGCTGTCATTTTCGGCTGAACTTTCAGATAACGCCGTCTGGTTAATTCCCTGTGCGTCAGTCTTTGTCTGCAAACGGGAAGGGTGGTATCCCATGGACTGAAGATAAGTGTTCCGCGCAGGCGTGCCCTGTATACCGGTCGATTTACGTACATCGGGTGTCTGAACTGAACGGGAGGCCCGGTTAGTGTTGAGCATCAGTCTTGAACCACTCACATTCATGTCCGTGAGATAAAGCGAAGGCTCCACGGCTGGCGAATAGGCATTCTGCGCAGCCATGGCCTGTTCCAGCGCAAAATGGGTAGAGACGGACATTTCCGCCGTGACGGTTTTGGCATTTTCGGCCAGTTTTCGGCCTAGTTTGGTGTAGAAAGAGGCGGCGATGCCTCCGTATTCCACACCCAGCCCTATCGCCACTTCGGCCACCGTAACCGACGATGTTTGAATTGCCGTACCTATCGCGGCATTGACAACCCCCAGCGTTGCCGCGCCCTGCAATCCAGATAATCCCGCGGTGCTTCCGGCTACGGCGACTGCGCTGGCCACTTCTGCACCCGCTCCTACGGCAGTCCCCACTCCCGCGAAAGCCGCTGAGGTTGAGGCCGTTGCCGTGGCGGCTGCGAATTCTGCTGTCGTCATGGCCGCACCTGTCCCGACGGCTGCACCCGCCGCCGCACCGGCCTCAGCACCGGCCGTCAATCCCGCTGCCGCTCCTGTGATGGCAGCGCCTACGGTTTGAATGGCAGAGGCAGCAAGCGAGGAGAATAAAGACGCGAAAAAGGTGATCAGGAAAAAGTGCCCTGACGGGTCAGTGTGGTTAATGGGATCGGATCCGCAAAACACATAAGGGTTGATCCCGCCTTTCCCAAAGGGGCTCAAACTGTCCGGGCAGGTAAAACGCATCAGCACAGGACTGTACGCGCGGTAGCCGTTTCCCAGATGATTCACGGCGGTGAGAGGATCATGACGCTGACCGTTAAAACCCGGCAGCTCTGCGTCTTTTTCGCTGGCCGTGCCCCAGGGTGAATAATTAAAGCGGGTGGTTTTCCCCTGCTGTAACGCGCATAAGGGCGTACCGCTGAGGAAATTACCTGTTAATTTCAACATTGTGTTCTTCCTTAATAAAATCTGTGTGGCGCACCCGTCATGTGCCGGGTGCGTGAGAAACATTCAGAAAAGCCTGCGGGGACCCCGCTGGCCGTGCTCTTAACTGGCGAAGCCGTCTTCGCTGACTGCCGCACTGCCGCTGTTTCCCGGAATAAATCGGGTGATTTTCTGGGTTTTGCTGCATGCCTCATTGACCAGACGTTCGCCGGTATAGAACAACTGGCGGTCATCACCGGTCAGCGACTGCATGACCAGCTTATTCAGCGCATCGTAGTGGTAAGTGCTGAGCGGCTTGTTACTGGCATCACAGATGCGGGTCAGACGCCCAAGGGCGTCGTAACTGAGCATCCGGCCCGCTTCGTCCCGGGTCATGCGACCGTTGGCGTCGTATTGCAGAACAATGTGCGCCGGATAACAGGCCGTCAGGGAATGCTTCACTTCTGTCAGCTGGATCGGATCCTGAGAATTGGTAAAGAGGAAGGTGGCAGTATCGGTGCCGCCGCCCGCAATCACCGTCACGCACCGGGTGATGTTGCTCAGTGCATCGAGGGTGAAGGTCTGTGATTTTACCGGCTGGCCATAGCCGTCAACCGTCGGCTCACTGCCACTGCATTCGTATTTAATCAACCGGTTACGGACATCATAAGTGAACGTCTCCGAGCGGATGACGGTGCTGGCGTCAGAAACCTGACGTGTCGCGATCAGATCACTGGCGGTAAAGGTTTGCACGATGCTCAGCGCACTGGCACCGGAAGGCGAAATCACCCGTTTAACTTCACGGTTAAAATCATCCCAGGTCAGTGTGGTCAGCAGACGGGTGCCGTCTTTCGCGAGTGCATTCTGCGAACTGACGCGGCCAGCGGCGTCATAAGCGATACTCACGGTCACTTGCGGATCGCTGATGGTGATCACCCGGCCATAATCGTCGTAATCCAGCGTTTGTTCGTTGCCTGCCACATCAATGTATTTGAGCGGCTGACCTTGCAGGGTCCAGGCGTAGCCTGCCGTGCGGGTCTGTTTGCCCGGCATAAAGAACGTTTCCTGCTGCAATTCACCGGTTGGCCACCAGCTCATGGTTTTGCTGCGGCCATTGGCTTCATGCGCTTCGAGCATTTTTCCCGTCTGTGTCGCGTAGATAAAGCGCTGATCGATATCGCCGCTGCTGCTTTTCACCGACGCCACGGCATCGTCAAGCTCGGTAATGTAGGCATAATTGAGCTGATTTTTCATGTTGTCGCGCACGGTCGCAGGGGAGGCGCATGCCCCTGAGTAGGTGTAAGTCTGGGTGCGGCCACCGCTGACGCTGGTGGTCAGACGGCCCAGGCCATCAAAGGTTTGGGTGCCCAGCAGCAGGGCATTGCCCCCTTTCGGTGTGACGCTCACCGAGGTGATCAGTTTGTCGGTCGAGTTCGGATCGTAGGTTTTTGTCACCACGGTGCCATCCGGCAATGTCTGGGTGAGCATGCGGCCAAAGACGTCCCAGGTGTAATGCGTCACATTATTCTGCGGATCAACGTGTTCACGCACGCGTCCAAGCCCGTCGTGGCGCAGTTGCTGTGTGGACATCTGCACGCCAGCGGCAGTCACTTTGGTGATTTTGTCGGCCAGGTTCTGCTTGTTATACAACGTGTTCTGGGAGGCCAGTTTCAGCGTACTGCCACGGGTGACCTGTAGCTGTTCGATTTTTTCACGGGTAATCGGGTCGAATTGTTGCTGTTGTTGCTGGCCGGAACTCAGCACTTTCATGTAGTTCTGGCCCCAGCTGTCAAACAGGACATTTTGCGCAATCAGCATTTTGGAACTGGTGTCGCCTGGGGTTTTGTAATCGGTGTCCTGCGTTTTAATCAGACGGCTGGAGGCATCATAAAGATGCTCTTTGATCTGATAGAAGGTACCGGCGCTCTTGTCTTTGTCGTTCAGCCATTCGGTAAGAACACGGCCCATGCGGTCGAAGTGTTTGCGGTGCGCGTTCCCTTCATTATCGGTGTAGGTGCTGGTGATTTCGCTGGCCTGGCCGCCGCTAGTTTTCATCGCATACGCGATTTTCAACTCATTACTAAAGCCGTTATCCGGGTTGATGACGCGGCGGACGAGGCGTCCGAGTGAATCGTAGTTCAGCGCGGTTTTTACGCCTTGTGAATTGATAAATGCCCGCAATTTATTGGTGAAACGTGAATGCTCGCGCTGAGTGGTTTGCGTGGTGGCGTCATGGCCGGTAAAGGTGCGGGTGTGGATCAGTGATTCGCCGGATTTCACGTAGGTGAACGCGTTTTCAGACGTCGTTTGCACCCTGTTGCCCACGCGTACCCGGGCCTTTTGAATTCGGCCATAGCTGACTTTATCCGACGCGGTGGCGTGATAGCTTATCTCACGCACCAGTTGGCTCACGCCGTCGTTCAGGCGGGTCATTTTCACCGGGACAATATGGAAAGCCGCGCTGGTGCGATCGAGGGTCGCCAGCTTGTCGAATTTGCTATAGGTCAGTTCAACCGGCGCGTCAAAGCTGGTGGGTGCGGGCGTGACCTTGCGGCTTTTCTCAAAGCGCACAAAACCGTGCGGACAGGCAGGGCAGCCGGTATCCGCCGTGGTTTGCGATTCGCCCGAGGCAGGGTAATAAACGATTTCGGTCAGCGCGCCGCCGGGATCAACCTGTCTGGTCAGATTGCCGCTGGTGTCATATTCGGTGGTGGTGGTTTCCGAATATTTTTTGGCGCCGCTGTTAATCCAGGTAATGGCCTGTTTTTTCAAACATTGCAGTTGCACTGGCTGCATGTCGAACGATTTGCCGGCGTCTTCGTAGTAGGTCATGGCGGTTTGCTTGTTGTCGCCGCCCTGTTTTTCCTCTGATAACGTCATCAGGTGGTAGTGGTTGTAGACGCGGCGGGTGGAAAGTGCGTTCGGTGAGGTGTTATCCACGACCTTTTCAGTACTTTCGTACACATAACTGCCCGGCAATGAATAGGTGTAATCGCTGTCTGCATTCCAGGCGGTGCTGCCGCCATAGCCAAGATAGTTATTGCTGCTGTAGGTATAGGTACGCACCAGATCTGGCTGGCCCATACCCGGTTGGATCGTGTAACTGACCACGGCGGGTAGCGCTTTCTGGCCGGAAGAGGCCGGGAATTTCATCAGATCCTTCTGGTACACCACCGATTTTTTCAGCCCCAGCGGCGTGGTCATGCCGGTCAGGATCTGGCTGTTCATCAGTCCTGCGGTATAAGCAAGGCTCCAGGTTAAGGTGATGTCGGCACTGGAATGGCTGAGGGCGGTGAGGAAATTATTCTGTGTGGTCAGCGTGATGTCATATTTTTCGCTGTTGTTTGGCGTGAAATGGAAAACCGTGTTGGCCAGATAGTCAACGGCGCAGTGAACGTCATTGTCCATATCCACGACTTTTGTCAGGCGTGGCGTGCCGTGTGTGCCATCCCAGGTAAGCGTAAGATAATGTCCAAAAGCACCAATGATTTTTACCGGCAAATAGAGATTCTGGCACACCAGCCCCAGCACTTCGGTAACACCACTTTTATGCACCACCTGATAACCAGAAGACGTTTTCGTCATGACAAAGGTTTTCAGTTTCATCTGGCGCACGCTTAACGTATTGCCATTTTCATTGATCACATAATGTTCACCGGTATTCAGCGTCACGCGTTTCTTCTGACTGTCATACATCGTCATGCCGGTCGTAAAACCCAGACCAAAACCGATATTGGTTTCTGATGTGGGGGAATAGCTGATGGTAAAGGGAATTTCAGGTCCGTTGCCGTTATTACCGACAATGTTTCCGAGGCTCAGGCTTGCACTGTAAAGGCCTGTGCGTGGATCCACTTCATCATTCACTGAACTCATAAAGTTCTTCGTCTGTGTATAATAATTTTCACTCATGATTCATTCCTTTTTTTCATATAACGTCATTGTAAAAACAGCTATCCGTCAGGAACTCGCCCTGTTTCTAGAAATTAAACTGCGTTGTGACTAAATGGCAGAGTAATAGTTTCGGCGTATAAATCATGTCATTGCTTCTCATTTTGTTTTTAATCCGTTTCGACAATGATTGTGAAGCGTGAAGTGATATAAAAAAATATCAGAAAGAAGGGCTTTGATACGCAATGAGTTGTTCATCCCTGTTGTTTCGCTATTGTTTTTCCCGTCGCCACTCCTATCGGTGGTGCGTCATTTAATTAATAAGGATAATGATTATGTCTGACACAGAGAGCAATAATGAATTTAGCAACGACGTATTGGATAATAGCAACCGCATATTGGATAGCTATGACTTAGCCAGCAGTGTGTGGGCCAACTTTGATCACTTCGAAAAGCTGGAGCTTTTCTTAAAATATAACGATGAACAAAACGGGCTCATCAATTATAATCTGAAAAATAAGACACAACTGACGGTTAAAGTCAGAGCTCGTGCTGTTGATAAAAACGGGAAAACCTTACCCCTCACCGTCGCTGATTTAAAAAGCGTTGCCTGTCTGTGTGTGTATGAATCAGACAGTAGTTTCTATCAGAATAATGGTTCATGGAAGCTTTACCAGAAAAGCGATGGCTCTGATTACCAGCCAGTATTAACAGAGAAATTATCGAATCAAAATACCTATGATATTTACGGTGTAGGTAAAGAAACCGGAGATGCAGAATGCGATCTCTATATTGCACCTAATGGCACCGCCTTTGACCTGGTGAATATTGCCGTTCATCTGGATATCCCGGGGCACGGACGTTCGGGCACGGCGAAAGGCAAAGCCACTGGCGCTTATCCCGAGTGTTATATCTCTGTCAGAGGGATAACCAGCGTATGGGATGTCTGCGAGAGTATCTCGAGCCTCGCAATTTCCTATGCGGAAAGCACCAATTCAAAATCTACGCTGTATGCCAACGGTCGCAACCAGGCTCCGGCGAAAATTTCAGTCTCTGCGGTGGATGCCCAGGGGCATTACCTTAATCTGATGGTCAGTGATTTTATTACCGAGTATAAGAAACAGTATTCAACTCCACGCCTCGAACTGATTAACACCCACAATAATGATGATGTGCTGGTTTTTAATGGGACAAAAGGTGCGTGCTATACCTTTACCGCCAATGAATGGAATAATCCGGTTAATTATGCTTCCGGTCCCCGTGTCATTGCCTCAGCGGATAACGGTATTTGTGATATACCGGTCTATATTTACAGCCATACTGCCAGCGCAGGAAAAGATATATCTGTGCGTCTGAATATCCCGGATGTTGCCTGTATCACTACCGCGCTGACCTCGACAGGGCAATGGTCATCTTATGCCTCGTCTAAAGTCACATTGACATTTTTAGCAAAAATTGATTATTCAGATGTTTCAAAGTTGACGATTGTCGAGAAAGGCTGGAGTACGCTCTGTGACACCGTGCATATTACTTATCATGCCAATAACTGGGGTGGGTCAAGTCATTCGCAAAGTAATGCGGTTGTCAGGAGTAAACAGGTTTTAATTAAGCCTGATGTCGGAAATTCTGAGGTTAAACTCCTGAATGAAAAAACCGCTGTTCTTAACCGAACTCATTGTGCGCCATACAACACAAAAGAGAAAATCGGGATGTACGGTTATAGCTCAGCACATTCAGCAGATACTTATGTACAGTCACTTCTTGATTATACGCCAGAGCACGGCGGGCATATTGTTGCCTGGGGCGTGGAAGTTCCGCCTGACATGAAGAAATTCGGTTTTCTGTTTACTTCAGGGCATGATTGTCAGGATGAGACAAATTATGAGCCGTATGCATACCACTACATGCTGGATATAAACGAAAACTGCGGGAAAAGATCCTGGATCGTTTCACCGGCACGTGTCGAAGGCGTGGTCACGCTTCATGCATTGGAAGCGTCTCACAGTATCGACAATTATTGTCACCACTTGCCGGCATGGACACCCAAAATCAATCCGGTAAAAGTCACGGTCTGGGATAATTTCGGTAACACCGGTACCTTCCAAATCTCTTGGGATCAGCGCACTTATACGCCGACGATTTCCGGTTAATCAGGCGCTTTATTCCTTCCTCAAATTGCCCTGGCACATTGTGTCAGGGTTTTTATCCCTACATTCCCTCCGCCTATTTCCTGTACAGATCACACTTCTTCCTGCTTTCGTGAAAATGCTCACATTCCCCCGTGCGGATGCACAAACATACGGCAAAATTTTCGGCTTTTAGCCGTGGAAATGTGCAAAAAAAGTGGCTAACTTCAATTATGAAACGCTATTTTATTAATGTTGGATTGCGGTTTTAACGAAGTGTGAGTGCGCTCACAAAGCCGATGGAACGCGCAATTTGGAGCACCCTGACGGGTGTTAACTCTCTCAGTAATGGCAGGTATCGCTGTGAAAATACGTTCTGTTGAAGTTTCTGTTTTTACTTATCCGACTCGCCGTGTTTCCGACAGCGCGGGTCATTCGCATCCGGGTGAAGAAAGTCTGGCAAAAATGGCGATGTTAACCATCACCACCGATGAAGGCGATTGCGGGTATTCCTTCGCGCCGCCGGAAGTGGTGCGTCCGCACGTCGTGAACGCCTTTTTCAGAAAAGTGCTGATCGGTCAGAACCCGTTTGACCGTGAACGCCTGTGGCAGGATCTGGTGCACTGGCAGCGCGGTAGTGCGCATCAGCTGACCGAACGGGCGCTGTCGTTTGTCGAGCAGGCGCTGTGGGACCTGATTGGCCGCAAACTGAAGATGCCGGTGCACAAACTGCTGGGCGGCTTTCGCGAGAAAGTGCCGGCATACGGCAGCACCATGTGCGGCGATGAGCTGAAGGGCGGGTTATCGACGCCGGATGAATTCGGCCAGTTTGCCGAAAAACTGGTGGCGCGCGGTTATCAGGCCATCAAGCTGCACACCTGGATGCCGCCGGTGGCGTTTGCGCCAGACCCGAAAATGGACATCAAAGCCTGCGCCGCCGTGCGTGAAGCGGTCGGGCCGGATATCGAGCTGATGCTCGACGGTTATCACTGGTACAGCCGCAGTCAGGCGCTGACCATCGGCAAGGCGCTGGAAAAACTCAACTTCGCGTGGTTCGAAGAACCGATGGAAGAAGAGAGCATGGCGTCTTACGCGTGGCTGGCGGAAAACCTTTCCATTGATGTGATCGGGCCGGAAAGTCTCGGCGGCAAACATCACAGCCGTGCGGACTGGGTGAAAGCCGGCGCCTGCGACATTTTACGCGCCGGAGCCAACGGCGTGGGCGGCATCTCGCCGTGCATGAAAGTCGCCAGCCTGGCCGAAGCCTTCGGTATGGACTGCGAAGTGCACGGCAACGGCGCGGCCAGCCTGGCCGTGGTCGGCGCTATCCGCAACTGCCGCTGGTATGAACGCGGCCTGCTGCACCCGTTCCTTGAATATGACGAACCTGCTGCGTACCTCAACAGCATCGTTGACCCGATGGATGAACAGGGTTTTGTTCATCTTTCTGACCGCCCTGGCCTCGGAGAGGACATCAATTTTGATTACATAGAAACCCATACCGTCAGCCGAGACTGACCTGCGGGCAGAAAAAATAATAAACCTCTGACTCTACCCGGAAGGTACATCATGAACACAGGCACACCCTTCGGGGCGTGGATCCTCGCGCTCCTGCTTACGGTGAGTGGCGGGGCGGTGCAGGCGAAAACGCCGCCCGACCAGCTACTTATCGGTATGAACATGAACAACCTGCTGACGCTCGATCCGGCCGCGATGACCGGCAACGATATCGTCGGCATTGTGGTGAATCTCTATGACCCCCTCATTGAGCTCGATCCGCAGGAACTGACGAATGTCCGCCCGGCGCTGGCGACCTCATGGGAGGTCAACGACGCCCGTAATCTGATCACATTCCATCTGCGCGAAGGCGTGACATTCCACTCGGGCAATCCGGTCACCGCAGACGATGTGGTGTGGTCGATGCGCCGGATCCTGCATCTGAATCTGGCGCAGGCATCGGTGTGGAAATCGTACGGCTTCACCAAAAAGAATGTCGATGAGATGGTGCGCACGCCGTCACCGGGTATTGTCGAAATTCAACTGCCAAAACCTAACGATCCGAAACTGGTGATTTACTCACTGGCCGCGCTCGGCAGCGTGGTGGCGTTAGACCGCAAAACCGTGCAGGCGCATGAAGTGAATGGCGACTGGGGTAACCGCTGGCTGACCACCAACGAAGCCGGTTCAGGACCGTTTCGTCTCGACAGCTGGCAGGCGAAAGACGTGCTTAACATGAGCCGTAATCCGCAGTACTGGCGCGGTGAACCTAAATTGTCGCGCGTGGTGTTCCGTCACTTTCAGGAATCCCAGACCCTGCGTCTGATGATTGAAAAAGGCGATCTGGATATTGCCAATAATATGGCGGTGTCCGATGTGACTGCCCTGAGCCACGATCCGGCAATGACCGTCGATACGGTGAAAAAAGGCACCATTTATTACGTGGCGATGAGCATGAAAGAGCCGCATTTCGCTAACCCGAAAGTGCGCGAAGCGGTGCGCTATCTGATTGATTATCAGGGTATCGGCAAGGCACTGATGAACGGTTATGGCATTGTGCATCAGCGTCCGATTCAGGTCGGTATGCCTGCCACATTGCCGGATCCCGGCTATACGCTGGACATTCCGCGCGCCAAAACACTGCTGGCAGAGGCCGGTTATCCTGAAGGTTTTGATACCACGCTGCGGGTGCTGGCCGATCAGCCGTTCCTCAATATCGCGATTGCGGTGCAGTCCACGCTGATGCAGGCGGGCATTCGCGCCAAAATCGTCACCGGTACCGGCAACCAGATTTACGGTGCGATGCGTGAACGCAAGTTCGACATGCTGGTCGGGCGCGGCGGCAGCGGCGTGGAACCGCACCCGCATTCCAGCCTGCGCGCACTGGTGTATAACCCGGACAACAACGATGCGGCGCGGCTGACCAATTTTCAGGGCTGGCGCACCGGTTTTTATGACAAACAGCTCAATACGGATATCGATCAGGCGCTGCTTGAGCGGGATCCTGAAAAGCAGAAACAGGATTACTTCGCCATTCAGGAACGCTACGACGCGCTGATCCCGGCGCTGGTGCCGCTCTCACAAATGGTCGATTCCATCGTGGTGCGCAAGGACGTCAAAAACTATCTGCCGCATCCTTCTGCCACCACGTTCCTGCGTGACGTCTACAAAGACGATACCGCCGACGCTCAGCCAACCGGAGGTAAAGGGTTATGACCATGCAAATTCGGGCTCCTGCTACTAAGCAAACTGCACGAATGTCGTTCCCCGCCGGGCGAATTGGCAAACGTCTGGTGCAGGTAGCGGTGACGCTCTTTGGCCTGCTGCTGCTGACGTTTTTTATTGGCCGCGTCATGCCGGTGGATCCGGTGCTGGCGATTGTCGGCCCGGATGCCGACCACAGCACCTATCAGCAGGTTTACCATCAGCTCGGCTTTGATAAACCGCTGTGGACACAGTTCGGCATCTACCTTTCCGGGCTGGCGCACGGTGATTTTGGTAACGCGCTGCTGACCGGTAAACCGGTGACGCAGGACATTCTGCGGGTGTTCCCTGCCACCATGGAGCTGGCGACGCTGGCGATCATCCTCGGCGCAGGCGTCGGCATTCCGTTAGGCGTGCTGGCAGCGGCGAAACGCAACAGCGTGGCGGATTACGTGGTGCGTATCATCAGTCTGGCCGGTTATTCCACCCCGATATTCTGGGTAGGGATGATGGGATTGCTGGTGTTCTATGCCGGGCTCGGTTGGGTGGGCGGCGCAGGGCGTCTGGATTTCAGTCTCGACGGCCAGGTGACGCGTCACAGCGGTTTTATGCTGATCGACTCAGTGATTGCCGGAAACTGGGAAGTATTTCGCAATGCGCTTAATCACCTGATCCTGCCTGCCTCGCTGCTCGGTTTCCACTCGCTGGCCTACATCAGCCGCATGACCCGCAGCTTTATGCTGGCGCAGCTTTCACAGGAATTCATCATCACCGCCCGGGTCAAGGGGCTGAGCGAATGGGATGTGCTGTGGAATCACGCGTTCCGCAACATTCTGGTTCAGCTTCTGACCGTGGTGGCGCTGGCGTACGGCTCACTGCTGGAAGGCGCGGTGCTGATCGAAACGGTATTTTCCTGGCCGGGCTTCGGTTCGTATCTCACCAGCAGCCTGATGCTGGGCGACATGAACGCGGTGATGGGCTGCGTGCTGGTGGTTGGCATGATTTTTGTGGTGCTGAATCTGCTGTCTGACCTGCTGTATCAGGTCTTTGACCCGAGGACAAAAGTATGACCCTTTCCCTCGATTCTGTAACGCTCAGCGCGGGCGATGAAAAACGTCAGCGCGTGAAAAGAGCGTTTGGCCGGGTAGGCCATTTTCTGTGGCAGATGGCGTGCAATCCGCTGACAGCCATTGGTGGCGCGATTGTGCTGGTGCTGATGATTGTGGCGATTTTCGCCCCGTGGATCGCCCCGTTCCATCCGCTGGTGCAGGATTTAAACAACGCGCTCAGCCCGCCGTCGGCGGCGCACTGGTTCGGCACCGACGAGTTTGGCCGCGATATTTTCAGCCGTCTGGTGTATGGCTCGCGCATCACGCTGTACATCGTTCTGCTGGTGTCGGTGACCGTTGGCCCGCTCGGGTTGCTGCTCGGTGTCACTGCCGGTTATTTCGGCGGTAAAACCGACATGGTGCTGATGCGCGTCACCGATATTTTCATCTCCTTCCCGAGTCTGGTGCTGGCGCTGGCATTTGTTGCCGCGCTCGGGCCGGGGCTGGAACATGTGGTGATCGCCATTACGCTCACTGCCTGGCCGCCGATTGCGCGTCTGGCCCGTGCGGAAACGCTCTCGCTGCGCCAGGCCGATTTTATCTCGGCGGTGCGCCTGCAAGGGGCAAGTCCGGTGCGGGTGCTGTGGCGTCACATCGTGCCGCTGTGCCTGCCGTCGGTGATCATCCGAATCACCATGAACATGGCCGGGATTATCCTGACCGCTGCCGGGCTGGGTTTTCTCGGCCTCGGCGCGCAGCCGCCGGACCCGGAGTGGGGCGCGATGATTTCCAGCGGTCGTACGTACATGATGGAGTGCTGGTGGGTGGCGACCATCCCCGGTCTTGCGATCCTGATTAACAGCCTGGCGTTCAACTTTTTAGGAGATGGCCTACGTGACATCCTTGATCCCCGGAATGACTGACGCTCCGGCGTTACTCGACGTGCGCGATCTGCACGTCAGCTTTGTGAATGGTCGTCAGGTGACGCAGGCGGTGCGCGGCGTTTCTTTCCAGCTCGGGCGGGAAAAACTGGCTATCGTCGGTGAGTCGGGCTCCGGGAAATCCACCGTCGGGCGCGCCTTGCTGCAACTGCACCCCGCGAAAGCGCGGATCACCGCCGAGCGGATGCAGTTCGGTGATGTTGATTTGCTTAACGCCACGCCGAAGCAAATGCGTCAGGTGCGCGGAAAACGCATTTCGATGATTATGCAGGATCCGAAATACTCGCTGAACCCGGTGCTGTGCGTCGGCGACCAGATTGCCGAAGCATGGCGTTCTCACCACACATGTTCCTATCAGGAGGCCAAAAGCAAAGTGCTGAACATGCTCGATGTGGTGCGCATCCGTGAACCCGAACGGGTGTACGGCCTCTATCCGCACGAGATTTCCGGCGGGCAGGGGCAGCGCATCATGATCGCCATGATGCTGATCACCGACCCGGAAATGGTGATAGCCGATGAACCCACCTCAGCGCTGGATGTGTCCGTGCGTTTACAGGTGCTGGCGCTGCTCGACGATCTGGTAAAAACGCGCGGTCTGGGGCTGATATTTATCAGTCACGACATCAATCTGGTGCGCAGCTTCTGCGACCGGGTGCTGGTGATGTATGCCGGACGCGTGGTCGAATCTATTGCTGCCACCGATCTGGATAACGCGCAGCATCCTTACACGCGCGGCCTGCTCAACGCGTTGCCGGACATGGATAACCGCCGTTATCCCCTACCGGTGATGCAACGTCAGGCCAGCTGGCTGACCGACTAAGGAGCCAACATGACAGCGAAAACCATGATTGACGTGCGTCACCTGAACCTGACGTTTGGCGAAGGGGCGAAAACCACGCAGGTGCTGACAGAGGTGAATATTGCTGTGCGCGAAGGCGAGATTTTCGGGCTGGTGGGGGAATCCGGATCGGGTAAAACCACGGTGCTGAAATGTCTGGCAGGGCTGTTTACCCACTGGAAAGGTGAACTGGAAATCGACGGCCAGCAGCTCGAACACCGGATTGGCCGTGACCGCTGCCGGCTGGTGCAGATGGTATTTCAGGATCCCTACGGTTCGCTGCATCCGCGCCACACCATCGGCGATATTCTGGAGGAGCCGTTGCAAATCCACCGTATTGACCAGCGGGATCAGCGGATTAATACCATTCTGGAGAAAGTCGGCCTGAACCGGGCGTTTCGCAGCCGCTATCCGCATCAGCTTTCCGGCGGCCAGCGCCAGCGCGTGGCCATTGCGCGTGCGCTGATCCTCAAACCGCGCGTGCTGTTGCTCGACGAACCGACGTCTGCGCTGGATGTGTCAGTGCAGGCAGAAATCCTCAATTTGCTGTTCGATCTTCAAAAAGAGGAAGGGCTGACGTATCTGATGGTGACGCACGATTTGGGCGTTATCGCCCATCTGTGCCAGCGTGTCGCGGTGATGAAATTCGGCAGGATCCTCGAGACGCTGGAAACCGATGCGCTGCTGCGCGGGGATATTCGTGATGATTACACCCGCGTGCTGGTGGATGCCAGCCGGGATTACAGCCGGGAAATGGCGGCGAAAGTGATGCTGTAAGGGGCGCGAGTGCTGTCGTTCCGGTCTGAATGCCGGAACGACAGAGAAAGTCATGAGGTTATTTTTGCAGTGATTTTTCAGGCTGGCGCAGTGCGGTCATCACGTCAGCAATACAGCGGTCAACCAGCATTTCAACGGCATCACTGCGCGACGTCTCCACCAGCATCGCCAGGCGGTCGATTTTTCTCACCACCGACATGCGCAATGACAGCGACACTGTTTTTTTCTTTTCTTTATCCAGCGAGACGTGGCTGACCTGCTCTTCGGTTTTGAGATCGCCACTGGAATGTAAAGCCTGAGCCATCTGACGCAAGGTCTTTTTATCCAGCGAGCCCGCGTCGGTCATCTGATAAGAGTGCGTGGCTTTGCTGTATTTGATCTCAGCAGAGTAGGTTTCGCGTAATTCCTTTAACGCCCGCGTCAATGTCGGTTCTGAACAGGCAAGCCGGGTGATGACTTTTGTCGCTGACACCGGTTGCCCGGTACCGAGCAATTGCGCCAGTCGGAAAATACGTGCTTGTCGTGTGCTGAGTTGCATGGTTAGTCGTTGCCTGTCGTCGTGTTATGGGCGATGGTGCATAGAAAATGTCAGTACACATCCTGTATCTCCTTCCCGTGGTTCTTCCTTTCCTTGGCGCCTGCAGGGCCAAAAATCCTATCAGGTCTTTCCTCAACATCAGCTAAATCAATCTGTCGCAATGGTGTTAGTTCAGCTGATTGGCCGTGAAAAATCTGACGCCGTCCTGTGTCTCTTCCTGCGCAATGCCGTAAATCTGGGCCTGTTCAAGCACGCGTGCGGCCCAGCGACGGTGAGTCGCGGGTTCACACATTGCGCCCTGGGATTTAAACACGGCCTGACTGGAGTTGAGAATCCGCAAAGCATCGGCGTGATCGGCGGATGTCACCATCAGCGCACGCTCAATTTTGGCGATCTGATTCGGATGAATGGCCGTTTTTCCCACCAGACCGTGCGCCATGTCCAGCGCCAGTTCTTTTTCCATCACGTCGTGATCGTCAATATGTTCGCAAACCGGCGATGTCAGGGCGAAATCCCGTGAGCCGAACACGGCAACCAGCATCTTGATCACGTAACCCATCGGGCTGTCGTACAGCGTCAGGTTGCGCGGACGGCGCAGCGAAATCACGTTCATCAGGTCATTGCCGCCAATACGCAGGGCGATAATGCGTGAGTGACACGGATGGGCGAGCAGTTCGACGGCGAGTTTGCGCATTTCAGTGACGTCAAAAACTTCTTCCGTTTCCAGCGTTGGCATCATGCACAGGTGAGTCTCTTTCATGATGTCCCACCATACCGGCAGAGACTCCAGCGTGAACTTCGGCAACACCAGCCCGTCAACCGGCGTGAGATCTTCCGTTGCGGTCAGGAACTTGCCCATTCCGGGATGACGCGGACGGATAAACACCAGCGGCCAGTCTGCGCCCAAACCCGCATCCTTAGCGGCTTTCAGCGCGTTCAGCACCTGCTTCAGATTTTGCAGCGCGGCGGGAACATCGGCGTCGCTGACCGCATCTTCCAGACAGATGACGATCGAGCGCAGCCCGTCAATTTCGTTATGCAGAATACTGCCCGCGATGTCGTTGCGGGTGGCGGGCATGTAAAGCGTGGCGCCCAGCCGGTATGGCGATAGTCTCTTTGTCATCAGTGAACCTTTTTAATGATGGTGACGGCACGGTATTGGCCGATGCGGTCACCGACTTCAGTGATGGTGATGTTTTTTTCACGGGCGAGATAGACCAGCAGGGCGACGTCCGGATCGTTCACCGAACGCACCAGAACGTGTTCCGGCACGCGACGCAAAACGGCGCGGGTGGCCTCGGCAATGCCCGGTTTAATCCGGTTAATGCTGGAAATGTCATATTCGGCGGCCAGTGAGGAAATCACCTGCTCGCTGCGTATTTTCAGATGCACATACTCCTGCGGCACCCACGGGCTGGCCGGAATGGTTGCGAGATCCAGCGAGCGGCGACACCCGGCCACGGTATCCACCAGCAGGCGGCTGCACTCAAATTCGCTCAGGTGATCGCACTTCACACAGCCGTGCAAACCTTCTGAAGACCAGATCGATCGTGAAATCAGACCTGAAACCGGCGCACCCATGATGCCAAACGGGATCAGCCAGTCGTCGTCGCTGGCGGCCAGCCAGGAAACGCCGCACGGGTCGGCCAGCACCACGAGACGCGGATCCTGTGGATAGCCTGCACGATTTTCCAGCGAACGTCGCAGCTGGCCGGTGATCGCGCCTTTTCCGGTCCAGCCATCGACAAACACGATGCCTTCGGTGCCATGTTGCGCTTCAATCCAGTCCATTGCCGTATCGTCAATGCCACGGTCACGGATGATACTCACGCCGTAGTGGTGAGATGTTTTACCCATCTCCCGCAACGCCTGATGCAGCATCACGCCCAATGGCACACCGGCGCGCACCAGGCTGACGAGGATGACCGGCGTCTCGCCGAAGCGGTCGGCCAGCGCCTTCGCCAGCATCACCACTTCTTTCGCCAGACGTTCTGCGCCTTGTTCCAGCGCACGGGCAAACAAGTCCAGATGCCAGGCGGTCGGCTCAGGTTCCTGACTCAGCATCTCGGAATAATGCTTTTCACCGGACTGGATCAGCTGCTCTTTTTGCTCGACCGGCGTCATTTCCATTTCCACCGGCGTTAACAGAAAGTGCACGTCCTCTGGCAGGTATGAGCCGGAAAAAGGGATAAAAGGCTGCATGTTATTTCTCTCCGAAAATGTGCTGGCTGATGTGTTCAGCAAACTGACTCTGCTGTGGCATGCCAAACCAGTTACACAGTTTCATAAAACGGTGATCGCTCAGGCTGTCGCCCAGACCGATGACCGGGAACACGCCGCGCTCCGCCCGCAATTTCTTCAGTAAGTATTGCGTGGCGAGGCCTTTTTCAACCGGCAGCGGCAGCCAGGCAATGTTGTTACTGTTGCGATGAATATAAAAACCTTCGGCAGGGAACAGGGCTTCGATCTCTTCGCCGAGGGTATAGAGTTCGTCGAGGCGGGTGCTGTCGGTGTGCTTCATCACCAGATAGATCGGGGTGTCGCCGTACTCATAATTAATACGCGCCCAGCCGTTGATCTTGCGCTCCGCCATCAGCGCCGTGATGCCCTGCTGCATGTTCAGCAGACGCTCACGAAAAGGTGCCAGACTGTCGAGAATATGGGCTTTCCACTCTGCATCCGGTTCGCCCTGGGGCGTCAGAATCACCGCGCCGTGGGTGGCGATCGCCCAGGAGTTGAAAGGAATGGTCACGCGGCTTATCTCTTCGGTACCGCGGGCGGTGACCGGAATAAAGTCAGCGTTTTCAAGCAGCCAGTCCACCAGCATAGATTGTTCTTCGGTCATAAAGCTGCGCGCAGACATCGAGCGGTCTAAGGCCCCCGGACGGAAAGGCTCGAGGTCCAGTTCATCGACCATCTTACGGCGCGTCTGAAACAGAGTATCGTCCAGATCGGAAAGAATGACCGGCTTATTCATACACAACAACCTCAACAGTATTCGCCACGTTTTTCAGGGCATCGAGCAGGGAAGGATCAACGCTGTCGGCAGGGGTTTCAATACACAGCAGAATGCGATCAAAATGCTGATGAGCGACGTTGTAAACGAAATTCGGAATGCCCAGACCGTAGTTGTCGGTGAACGCAATGGCGGATTTGATGGCGTAACCGGTAGAAATCGGTGAGCGGGTGGTGCAGCTGAATTTCACGTCAGCCCCGGTTTTCTCCAGACGTTCCGCCAGCAGAAGAGGTTCCCAGACAAATTCCCCCGAACCTAACACCAGCACTTTTTCGCCCACGGCTGCCGTGAGGTGCTTACCCAGGTCACGCGCCGGGATCGCCATGCCCAGACGCCCCCAGCTCTGTTTGCCGGTGATGGCGACGCTGCCTTTGGCGGTCACGTTCACCGCTGGCATTACCGGCACTGGCGCATCGGGTTTCATTTCCCAATGCCAGTCGCCCTGAACCAGCGACACGGGCGTGACCGGCAGCGGGCAATTGGCTTCAATCGCGTTACCGCTCCAGTCTGTCAGTGTGACCGTGACCACACGTTCGAGTTGTGACAGCCCTGCATCCGCGCGCAGCGCTTCCAGCAGATTAATAAAGGTGTTGCCGGTGGTCGCTTCGTCATCGATCAGCACCAGACTGCGGGCATCCCGCACGCGGTCGCGCAACACCGGGTCTGCCGGATGGTAGATCAGGTGGTCTGTGGCATGGCTGTGATTTTCTTTGAATTCACACAGCAGATCGCCCTCAACCGGATGACGTGTTGATGTCAGATACACTGAATTCGCATAGCGGCCTGACGCCTCATCATAAACCCCCGCGCCCAGTCCTACGGCCGTCTCGGCCATGCCGATAAACAGCACCGGCTCTGGCAAATCGGTGGGGATTTGCACGGCCAGCTGGCGGTAAGCGGAACGCATAACCGAAGGGGCAATCGGAATATGACGTCCGAGCACTTTGCTGACAAACAAAAACGCGCGCTTCGGATTGCGGCGTTCAGCGATATCAAATAATGCATCCAGCGAATGTGTGCCGCCGGTCGGGGTCACGGTCAGCGTACCGCCGGAAAGCTCACGGCGATAAACAGAAGTGGCGTGGGACATACTCATGCGTTTCCTTGGCCTGAAGACAGGTTGTCGAGCGAAGTGGTGTAAGGGATGACATCCGTCATAGAACGCACAACCGCAGGAGAGAAGCTCTCCGTTGCCGCGTTCATGGCCTGCGTTTCGTTGAGCAAACCCAGTTTGCGGGCGGCGAACAGGCCGGGCAGATTGACGCCGCTGTGGCGGGTATAACCGATACCGCCGGAAGGCCGCATATTAATTTCCAGCAAAACTGGCTCGCCGTGATCGTTGTTGCGGGTCTGAACATTCACCAGACCGTCGGCCTGCATAACTTCGGCGCAACGCTTGCCCAGCTCATAGGCTGCACCCGATTGCTCGAGATATTGCAGCGCACCTTCTTTGCGGCGCGCTACGGCCGCGATGACTTTACCGCGTTCCACCAGCATATCGACCGAATATTCCGGGCCGGGCAGGTAAGGCATTAACACCAGCGGCTCGAAGATTTCCTGCTGTTCCAGGGCGTGCAGATACATATCCGGACGCACTTTGCGGCTGTCAGGATGGGTGAAAGCGGCCATATGGCCCACATTGTCATCAAAACGCCAGAATCCCATGCCATAAATACCGACAACGGGTTTCACGCACAGCATAGTCGCACCGGACCAGGATTCGGCGCTGGTATTGTCAGCCAGATGCCCGCGTAATTCTTCTGCCGATTCAATGCGGATCGACGGCACAACCGGCAGTCCGTGTTGTTGCATGGCGAGGGCGAAATCCACTTTATCGTCGGCCAGTTCAAACATGGCATTGCTGACAGCGCCGGTGGTCAGCGTGACGCCCGACGCAACAATGTCTGCCCGGTGGGTTTCAAACCACTGGCAATTACGGCCAGTGTGGATGGCATTGACACCGTACTGCGCCACGGTTGCGGTGATAAAGGCCAGGCGTTCTTCATCTTCTGCCGGTTCGATGAGCGCGATGTCCGCCAGAGAAAGAATTTCATTTCTGTGATGGCGATGGGAGGCAATGACGGTGACATCTTGATTTGAAGATTTAAAAAAGTCTTTGATGCCCAAAATAATGTCGCGCTGTGACGACAGACCTTCCATTAACCAAATTACGTGACTCATCGGCGTATATATTCCAGAAATGAAGAGGGGAAAAAGAATTATTTGAGAGTCTATGCAGGGATTTTAACCATGTCAATCATAACATGATTCATATCTGGATGTTATCAATTTGTCTTTTATCATACGTTTGGCAACGTCTGTTTTCGTCAAAAAACGTAAATTATCAAAAAATAAATATTTAATATCAAAGAATTAACTTTTGTTAAGGAAATTAGTGTCAAAATGTAGCTTGTGCAACTACTTCGTCATGATATGATTTTTCAGCACATGGATTTCTGATTCGAAAAAATAATGATTTAACCTATCTCTGAAGGAATAACTAATGGTTTCATTAAGCAAGAACCAAACTGTTTCACTCAGCAAACAAACGTCTTCGTTGAATCAACTCCAATTCGGTTTGGGTTGGGATCCTTTGAAAAAGAAAAAAGGGTTCCTGGGTGGTCTTTTAGGCGGCGGCAGCGATTCAATTGATTTAGACGCGGGATGCGTTCTGTTAGACCGCACTGGCCAGACCATCGACACCATCTGGTTCCGCAAGCTGAAGTCAAGCTGTGGTTCAGTTGTCCATTTGGGTGACAACCTGACCGGTGAAGGCGATGGCGACGACGAAGTGATCACCGTTGACCTGACCCGCCTGCCTTCTCAGGTAGAGTATCTGGCCTTCACGGTGAACAGCTTCCGTGGTCAGACATTTAATGAAGTCGATAACGCATTTTGCCGCGTCGTCGATCAGTCCCGTAAGGAACTGGCCCGTTATCAGCTGACGGAGCAGGGCTCTCACACCGGTATCATTATTGCCTCATTGTCCCGTAACAACGGCGAGTGGGATTTCACCGCGCACGGTAAAGCCTCCACCGGCCGCACAATTGACGATATGCACGCAGATATCGTGGCAACGGTGGTGCGCTAATGACGATGACGCCGGGGGGCAACGCCTCCATTCCTTCACAGGTATTGACGGTACGCGTGCTCTCTGGCGTCGCGGTCGATGCCTCATCGTTTCGTCTCTATGCTTCAGGCAAAGTGCAGGGCGATCCTGACATGGTGTTTTACGGCCAACCCGTCAATGACGATGCGTCTGTAAAGCTGAGCGGCGCAGGCACGGACACCGCCTTTACGGTGGATATCAACCGCCTGCGGCCTGAAGTGCAGAAGCTGGCCTTTACCGCCACCTGCGACGGCAATATGACGCTTTCAGGCCTGAAGCGCCTGACCATTCAGGTGGAGCAAAACGGCAATGTCCTGCTGACCGGTGACGTTGATGTTACAGGCCGTCAGGAAGCCGCGCTGATTTTGGGTGAAATTTACCGCCGCAATGCGGAGTGGAAGTTCCGCTTCATTGCTCAGGGCTTTAACGGTGGCCTGAAACCGCTGGCAGAGCACTTCGGGGTAGATATTTCCGATGCTACGGCACCTGCTCCAACGCCTGCGCCAGCACCGGCACCGACCCCTGAACCTGCTAAAATTAGCCTGAGCAAAGTGTCGCTGACCAAAGAAAAACCGACGATCAGCCTGGCGAAGCGGGATAACTTTGGCGAAATCAAAATTAACCTTAACTGGAATCAGCAAAGCAACACCGGTTCCGGCGGCGGGATGTTCGGCGGCATGTTTAACAAATCCAAAGGTATCGATCTGGATTTGGGGGCATTTGTCGAATTGCAGGACGGCACCAAAGGCGTGATTCAGGCATTGGGAAATACCTTTGGTCGTCTGAATGCAGAGCCCTATGTTCAGTTGCAAGGCGATGACCGCACCGGTCAGGTGCGTGACGGCGAGTGGCTGCACATTAATGGCCGCGAGTGGAAGAAAATCCGCGAAGTGCTGATCTACGCGTTCATCTATGAAGGCGCAGCGAGCTGGGATAAAACGGACGGGGTGGTCACGATGCACATTCCTGAGCAACCGCCGATCGAAACGCGCTTAACCGAAGGGTCGAACCGCCACAACATGTGTGCCATCGCCCGTCTGGTCAATGACAACGGTGCGATCAAGGTTGAACGTCTGAACCAGTTCTTCAGCGGCCACAAAGATATGGATAACGCGCTCGGCTGGGGCTTTCGCTGGTCTGCTGGCTCTAAGTGACAGTGATTCACCACATAATTTTAATTATCTGAGGGCAGAGAAAATGAGTTTCTTCGACAAAGTGAAAGGCGCCTTTAACAGCGGCCGTGACGAGCTGACCAAACAGGTTGGCCGTTTCAAAAACAAAAAATTCATGCAGGGCACCGTTGCTGTTTGTGCGCGCATCGCCGTCTCAAGCAATGGCGTGAGCTCTGAAGAAAAGCAAAAGATGATCGGCTTCCTTCAGGCTTCTCCTGAACTGAAAGTGTTTGAAACCAAAGAAGTCATAGCGTTCTTTAATGAACTGGTGACCAGCTTCAGTTTCGACTACGAAATCGGTAAAGGCGAAACCATGAAATACATTCTGGCGCTGAAAAGCCAACCAGAAGCCGCACAACTGGCCGTTCGCGTCGGTATTGCCGTAGCAAAAAGCGACGGTGATTTCGATCAGGACGAGCAAACCGCCGTACGCGAAATTGCGCTGGCACTGGGCTTCACCCCGGCCGAATTCGGTCTTTAATTTCAACACTCTGGCTTAAGGGCTATTTATGGTATCCACGCATATCGGTTTCCCGGCTGAAACCGTCACGGTATTTGTTGTTCTGGCTATTGGGGCGATTGCTGTCGACCTGTTCATGCATCGTCATGACAAGCCGATTTCGCTGAAAAGTGCTTCGCTCTGGACGGTCTTCTGGATCGTTGTGGCGATGGCTTTTGCCGGTTTCCTCTACATTCATCACGGTTCTGAAGTGGCGAGCCTGTTTATTACCGGTTATGCGCTGGAGAAAGTCCTGTCAGTTGATAACCTGTTTGTCATGATGGCTATCTTCTCGTGGTTTGCCGTACCGGATAATCTGCGTCACCGCGTCCTCTATTGGGGCGTTATCGGGGCGATTGTTTTCCGCGGCATCTTCGTTGCCATCGGGTCGAGCCTGTTAACGCTGGGGCCTTGGGTCGAAATCGTCTTTGCGCTGGTCGTGTTGTGGACAGCCGTCATGATGCTCAAAAGCGGCGGTGATGATGACGAGATCGAAGACTATTCTCAGCACATTGCTTACCGTATGGTAAAACGCTTCTTCCCGATCTGGCCGAAACTGAAAGGACATTCCTTCCTGTTAAGCCAAAAAGAAGTGGATGCTGAACTGGCGAAACCTGAAAACAAAGACATCAAAGTGGGCCGTGTAGGTAAAGCTGCACTTTATGCCACGCCGCTGATGCTGTGTCTGGCCGTGGTGGAATTGTCCGACGTGATGTTCGCGTTTGACTCCGTGCCTGCGGTTATCGCAGTGAGCCGTGAACCGCTGATTGTTTACAGCGCCATGATGTTTGCGATCCTCGGCCTGCGTACCATGTACTTCGTGCTGGAAGCCATGAAACAGTACCTGGCACACCTTGAGAAAGCGGTTATCGTGCTGCTGTTCTTCATCGGTGTGAAACTGGGTCTGAACGCCACCGACCACCTGTGGCATCACGGTTACAATATTTCTGCTAACGCAAGTCTGTTTGTTGTTCTGGGCGTACTGGCTGTGGGTATCATCGTCAGCGTACTGTTCCCAGGCAAATCGGATGCTGAGGAAGGCAAGCAGGGCTAAGCCCTTGCCTTCCCCCTTGAAAATAAACGTTAACAATTGAGGATATAATTATGGGCGTTTCTCTCTCTAAAGGCGGCAATGTTTCTTTAAGCAAAGAAGCACCGACAATGAAAAATGTGCTGATCGGTTTGGGTTGGGATGCCCGCTCAACCGACGGCCAGGATTTCGACCTTGATGCCTCAGCGTTCCTGCTGACCAGCGCCGGCAAAGTGCGCGGCGATACCGACTTCATTTTCTACAACAACCTGAAATCCACCGACGGTTCTGTGCTGCATACCGGCGACAACCGTACTGGTGAAGGTGATGGCGATGATGAAGCCCTGAAGATCAAACTGGATCAGATCCCGGCTGACGTAGATAAAATCGTCTTTGTGGTGACCATCCATGACGCCACTACGCGTCGTCAAAGCTTCGGTCAGGTGTCTGGCGCATTCATTCGTTTAGTGAATGACGACAACCAACAGGAAGTCGCGCGTTACGACCTGACAGAAGATGCGTCAACCGAAACGGCCATGCTGTTCGGTGAACTGTATCGCCATAACACCGAGTGGAAATTCCGCGCGGTGGGTCAGGGTTATGCAGGCGGCCTGAGCTCCGTATGCGCACAGTACGGCATCAACGCATCGTAATTTCACACAGTTTTTTGAAACCCGGCAGGCGACATACTGTTGCCTGCTGTAATGAACATGACTTATTACAGGAGTTTTAAATGGCAGTTTCTCTGATTAAAGGCGGCAACGTATCCTTAACTAAAGAAGCCCCAACCATGAATGTGGCTATGGTCGGCCTCGGCTGGGATGCACGCGTAACTGATGGCGCTGAGTTTGACCTCGACGCTTCTGTGTTCATGGTCGGTGATGACGGTAAAGTTATTTCCGATGCGAGCTTCATCTTCTTCAACAACAAAACCAGCACCTGTGGTTCCGTGACTCACATGGGCGACAACCGAACTGGCGAAGGCGAAGGCGATGACGAGCAGGTTAAAATCGACCTGTCTAAAATCCCGGCCGAAGTGAAAAAGCTGGTATTCGCCGTGACTATTTATGACGCAGAAGCGCGTAAACAGAACTTCGGCATGGTCAGCAACAGCTTCATGCGCGTATTCAACAACGATAACGGCACTGAAATCGCCCGTTTCGACCTGTCTGAAGATGCGTCCACCGAAACGGCAATGGTGTTCGGCGAACTTTACCGTCACAACGTTGAGTGGAAATTTAAAGCCGTCGGTCAGGGCTTCGCAGGCGGCCTGTCTGCACTGGCCTCTCAGCATGGCGTGAACATCTAAATCACGCATAATTCTGACAGCCCCGTTGGTTTCCATCGGGGCTTTTTTGTATCTGCAGGAAACGTGGCCTGAAGAGCCGGTGTTTCCCCTTAAACAGGATAGCCAAAATGGAATTGCAATCCGGACAGAACATCGCGTTAAACCAGCCCCTCCTCCGTATCACTCTTTCATACCCCGGAACAGCCGCCTTTCGCAGTGAAATCGATGCTTCAGCCTTTATGTTGTCGGCGCAAAATAAGGTCAGAGGAGATGCAGATTTCATTTTTTTCAATCAGCCCTCTGCGCCAAATGGCAGCCTGAGCCTCACTTCTTATGCTGGAAGCAGCCAGTTTTCGCTGGATCTGAGAAAGGTTGATGCCGACATCGTCAAAATTGCTCTCACACTGGTGTTTGACGGCCCGGATTCTGTCTCAGGTCTGCAACGGATCCAGATGAATGCGGAAGGTGTGGCGACGTTCGACATTCCTCTCGCCGGGCGGAGTGAAAAAGCGCTTATTGTGGCCGAAGTTTATCGCCACAACGGCAACTGGAAACTCAGGGCATCAGGGCAGGGGTTCAACGGGGGGCTGGAACCGCTGGCAGTTCATTTCGGCGTGGATGTGACCTCGCCATCCCCGGCGCCAGCACCAGCACCGACGTCAACGACCGTCAGTCTTGAAAAACGGATACAGGAAAAAGCGCCGCGCCTTATCAGTCTGGCAAAAACCGTCACGGTCAGTCTGGCCAAACATAACCTCCAGTCAGTGAAAGCTAAAGTGGCTTTCGTGCTGGATGCCTCCGGTTCTATGACCGGCGAGTTCAAAAAAGGTAACGTTCAGGCCGTGGTGGATCGCATCGCGGTTCTCGCCGTCCAGTTTGATGATGATGGCGACATGGACATGTGGGGATTCGCCGAAAAACACCGCAAATACAAAGATGTAACACTCGATAATCTTGATGGCTATGTCGCTGATATCCAGAACTCAGCAAGGCGCGGGCGGTGGGAGAATTTGCCAGGATTGGGCGGTATCAATAATGAGCCACCCGTGCTTGAAGAGATTATCGATACTTTTAAGCACAGTGATTTGCCCGTGTACGTTGTTTTCATTACGGATGGTGGCATCAGTAAAACCAGAGCAATTAAAGAAGCCATTCGCCGCTCAGCGAACTACCCGATTTTCTGGAAGTTTTTGGGTCTTGGTGGCAGCGGCTATGGCATCCTCGAGCAACTGGACACCTTCACGGACCGTCGTATCGACAACACGCATTTTTTCGCGATCGACGATTTCGCCACTATGAGTGATGAACGTCTCTATGACCTGTTACTTGAAGAGTTTAAGGACTGGACAGTGGCCGCGCGAAAAGAGCGGATTATGCGGTAAATGCGGTGTCCTGAGCGCGGGGCTGTTGCACAGAAACGATATCCTCAGCCCCCGTTAAACCTCTTTATCGGATACGGCTGTGAACCGTATCCGATTGACGCGGGTAGTGGATGCGGATAGATTATCAGCATACGGCTATCAGCCGTACCATGAAAAGAGGTCATTATGTCCAAAGTCGCGACATTCCCTGCAGAGGGTCGAAACATCAAAACCGCCAGAGTTGAATTAAAAACCAGCCCGGATCTCAAAGATATGCTGCGTGAAGCCGCTGCCGCCGCAGGGCTGGATTTAAGTGCATTTATCCTAAATGCAGCCATAGAACGTGCTGAGAGCGTATTGGATAATCAGCGTCGAAGGGAACTGACAACGCAGGGTTGGCAGCAGCTCAATGAGCTTCTCGCTGAACCTGCAGCACCAACGTTGGCACTACAGGCATTAATGCGGAGAAAGAAAGATGGCAAACCTAAAGAATGAACATGATGGCCTTATGGTTTGCAGCTACCAGTCTGATATTTCCTATCCAGGTAACAAGCATTTTGACTGCGGCAATATTGTACTGAATGCATACGTTCGCAATTCACTCAAGAAAAGCGTCAGAGACGGAAACTGCGCAGCAAAAGCACTGATAGATACCCAGACAGGTGAGTTGCTTGGGGTGTGTACGTTTTCTGCATACTCTCTTGAGCGGGCGAAATTGGCCGGAGCCGTTGCGGGATCACTGCCTAATGACATCGGGGTTGTACGGCTTAATATGCTTGGCATCGCCAAAAAAGAACAAAACAAAGGTTACGGGCAGGATTTGCTCTACGAATTCTTCCAGCATATTAAAATTATTCATGAAGCCTTACCGATCAAAGGCGTTTATCTGGATGCCGATCCTGGCGCCGTCAATTTCTACACGCGATTAGGTTTTGCCGAACTTACTGCACCCCCAAATGCCTTTGGCGCAATACCCATGTTTCTGGGAATTCAGCACATCCTCGCAGCGTAATGTTAACGGTAAGGGTATCGGATATCTTTTTTTGACCCTTTTGCCAGAGCCAGCCAGACAGATCACTGTCTTATTAGCGCTGAGTCTTTTAATCTCCTCAGCGCTTTTGCAGTTTTAATTAAAAAATATCAGTGCGGAGCTTCTCATCCTCCACGTACTTATTTTCAGGAATATACAGAAAATGCGATAAATTATTCACAACGATTTAGAACGTATAACCCAAACCTACACGAAAGCGGGTTTGTCTTTCATCACTGTTACTTCGAACTGAAACATTCCCGACTTCAACAAAAGGGGACCATGCGCCAATAATATAAGCGGTTCTGAAATTGTATTCATAATTGTATTTGCTGTTATTATACAGGTCATACTTATCGGCTTTTTTATATATACCCTCCAGCGTCCAGTCAAAGTTATTCCATTTATATCCCGCCCAGACATCCATACGATTTACCGTATCGTCTTCACGGGAGTCGGATGAGCGCCGCGTATACTCGAAACGATATCGGGCACCCAGCCACCATGATTCATTAATCGTCCAGGTTGAGCGTAAATAGGGTTTATAGGTGGAATAGCCGCTGCCTGTTTCCAGTACAAAACCGGGCTGCCAGGCGACAGGGCCACTGTTGAACTGGTAGTTCACCGTATATTCATTGCCCTGTACTTCGAGATCGTTAAACGCTTTGTTCGTGTCATCTCCTCCAGATTTTGAAATGGCTTCAACTGCAAATCCAAAGCCATTACTAAACCGGTTGGAGATATAAACACGATCGTAGTTGGCTTTACTGTCATCAAGATATTCATGACGTACATCCATATAGACGGCATGTGCATTGGTGACAGCCAGAGAGAATGAAAGCAAAAGGTATTTTTTCATGATAAACCCATTTTTAATAATAATTAACTAAGAGGGGTGCTTAAGGCTGAATACGAAGTTATGCTTAATGAAAAGCTGTTTCAATATTTTAAATTGGTTTTTTAATAAAATTGAATATTCATCACAAGTATTCAAATTAGCGGGATTTTTGGATTACATCCAGGCGGTGATAAATATATCGGAAGTGTGAAATAAAAAGGGGTGTTCTTGATTTGGCTGCCACTTGATGAAAATTTTTGTCATTATCATTAAGGCAATGAAACAGGAATGACAAGCGGGAAAACAGACTGGCCTGAAATGAAAATATCAACGAGAAGGCGGCAGAGCTGGCACACCTTCCCGTTAACTCAGCTTACTTAGTGCGCAGTTGTTTAATCCGCGCAATGGGCGGATTGCGTTTCGCCCATGAACCGTGGAAATGTCGCCAGTAAGGTTCCTGCGCGGCAGCCAGCATTTCATAGTCGCCGCGCGTGTCGCCCCAGGCGCGCAGATGGTATGAGGAAAGCGGGCCGTACTCCGCTTCGAGTCGTTCGACCTTCTGGCCGCAGCGGCAGTTGTGGCCGCTGATGCGTCCCGTCAGTACGCCGTCTTTCACTTCTAAATTCGTGCCGATCAGGCGAATGCCCAGACGCTCGGCGAAAGGTTTAAGCACCATCGCCGGTGAAGCCGAGCAAATCGTCACGATGGCGCCTGAATTTACCTGAGTAGCCACCGCAATCAGGCCGGAAGGGCGCATCAGACGCTTCCAGTAACGCTCACAAAATTCTTCTGCCTTCTCTTCCACCCATTTAGCCTCGACGCCGGTCATAAATGTGTGGATCAGCACTTCCTTCAGTTCATCGCGTGTCAGCCTGCGGCCCATGCATTTCAGGGTAGGCAATACCAGGCGTACCAGGCGACGGGCGAAAACGCGTTTACCAAAGGCAAAGCGCAGGAAGGGCACGAAACTGTCGTGCTTTGTCAGCGTGCCGTCAAAATCAAACACAGACAGGGAATCGCCAACATTAATTACATCGCTAACCATCGTTCAATTGCTCCTTCGGTTGTGCCCGCCGGGATCAGGGGGACAACATCAATCATCTCTGGCATTAGTGTAATCGGTTTAGGCCTGTTGATCATTGTTGTCTGCTGCTTTGTTAAGTCGCAGACGAAAAAAAGCCCGCCGGTTTACATCGGCGGGCGGGGTCTTTTTAGTGCTGACCTGAACCTAAAATTTACTTCGCATCAGGCAATGCATAGGCAATCACGTAGTCGCCACGTTCGGCGGACTGACGTGCGCCACCGGCGCTGATGATGATGTATTGTTTACCGGTTTTCGGTGAAACATAGCTCATCGGGCCAGACTGGCTGCCGACTGGCAGACGAGATTTCCAGATCTCTTTACCGTTCGCGGTATCGAACGCACGCAGATAGAAATCCTGCGTACCGGCGAAGAACAGCAGGCCGGATTGCGTTGACAGGCTGGCGCCCAGCGTTGGCATACCCACTTCCATTGGCATGCGCATTTTGATGCCCAGCGGGCCGGTGTCTTTCACCGTACCGACCGGCACCTGCCAGACGATTTTACCGGTTTTCAGGTTAACCGCAGACATGGTACCAAACGGAGGTTTCTGGCAAGGAATGCCCAGCGGAGACAGGAAACGCTCACGCACTGCGCCGAACGGCGTACCGTCCATCGGCACCATACCCATCTCAATACCGCTTGCGCCGGTTGGCACTTTGGCACGCGGAACCATGTAGTTCGCCAGACCCAGACGCATATCATTCACAAACATGATGGCGTTGTTCGGATCAACCGACACGCTGCCCCAGTTCATGCCGCCCAGAGAGCCTGGGAATTGCAGGGAACGATCGAGGCCCGGAGGCGTGTACACACCTTCGTGACGCATGCCTTTAAATTCGATGCGGCACAGCAACTGGTCCATCGGCGTGGCGCCCCACATATCAGACTCTTTCAGCGTCTGGTTGCCGATGTTTGGCATCCCGACAGAGAAAGGCTGTGTTTTGGAGTAGCGTTCGCCAGGGACGTTACCCTGCGGTACTTCGCGGTTTTCGACTTTCGCGACCGGCTCACCGGTTTCGCGGTTCAGCATGAAGATCATGCCTTGTTTGGAGGTCTGCACCAGAACTGGCGTGCTGCCACCTTTGTCGTCCGGCAAGTCATACAGCAACGGCTGAGACGGCAGGTCAAAGTCCCACAGATCATGATGTGTGGTCTGGAAGGTCCAGCGAACTTTACCCGTAGCAACGTCAACCGCGACCACTGAAGAACTGTATTTGTCGTCAAGCGCGGTACGTGTGCCGCCAAAGAAGTCTGGCGTGGCGTTACCGGTTGGCATGTAAATCAGACCCAGTTTCGGATCGTATGACATGGCCGACCAGACGTTCGGTGTGCCACGGGTGTAAGTCTGACCTTCCGGTGGCAGTTTGGTGATGTTCGGATTACCCGGATCCCATGCCCATGCCAGTGCGCCGGTATGAACATCGAATGCACGCACTACGCCCGGAGGCTCGCCGGTGGAGAAGTTATCCGCCACGCGACCACCGACCACCACCACGTTCCCCGCAACCAGCGGAGTTGAGGTTTGCTGGTAGTAACCCGGCTTGACTTCACCCATACCGACTTTCAAATCCACCACGCCGTTGTCACCGAAATCAGCACAAGGCTTACCGGTGTCAGCGTTGATGGCGATCAGACGCGCATCGATGGTTGGCAGGAACAGACGACGTTCGCAGGTGCCGCTGACCGTACCGCCGGTTGCAGCCGGTGAGTGAGGTGCAGAGCTGGCAGAGGGAGTGGCTTCGGCAGCCGTTGAGGTGCTGGCTGTCGCCGTTGACTCCGCGACGGGTTGTGCCGCAGGTGCCGCCGGTGCAGAAGCATTCTCGTAATAACCCAGACCACGACAACGCTGCCAGTTAGGCGCGGTGGAGTTGGAATCGTAAGACCACAGCTTTTTACCGTCGTCGACGTTCAGGGCAATCACTTTGCTGTAGGCGGTACAGACAAACAGTTTGTCGCCAATCTGCAATGGAGTGTTCTGATCTTCCGCGCCGGAGCCATTGCTCTGCGGAATATCGCCGGTGTGGGCAATCCACGCGACCTGAAGTTTGTCTACGTTGGTCTTGTTGATCTGATCCAATGCAGCGAAACGGTCACCGGCAGTCGTGTTACCCCAGCTTTCCCAGTTTTTCTGTTCAGCACCCGGAGCCACCGGTTTTACCGGTGCCTGGTCGTTGTCGGCGCTGATGATTGGCGTCGGGACGAAGGTGTTGGCGAAAGCGGCAATCAACGCAACGGCTACCACACCTGCCAGCGAGAAGCTTGGCCCTTTACGCGCCACCAGCCCCGCGCGTGCTTTCAGCAGCGGGTAGGCCAGTGCCACCAGGAAGGCCAGAACGCCGAAGGTGAACAGGCGGGAGAACAGCGGCCAGAACGTGAAGCCCGCGTCCCAGACTGCCCAGATAACAGAAAGCACAAAGGCCACGGCATAAAGCCACGCACCTGAAGGCTTACCTTTGAAAATCAAAACGGCGGAAACGATGAGCGCCAGACCCATCAGCAGGAAGTAAAGGCTTCCTCCCAATGTGGCCAGATACGCGCCACCGATGCCGAGTGTCAGGCCGATGACCAGCATCAGCGCACTCAGCAGCCAGAGGAGCCAGGTCCACTTGCTATTTGTTGTTGGCATGATTTATCTCACTGCATGGTTTTAGACAACTGTTGATGAAAAGCGGGTAACACGTGGTGAGCACCCGTTATTAAATGAACCAAATAGAACAATTTCGCGCAAATAGTAATACTTCCCATCCGGGTTGTGAATGTGTAACGAAGAGTTTGAAATTAGGTAAATTATTATAGAAGAGATTATTATTTATGCAGGGAAATTTTACGCGTTGATTTTAAAGAATAAAATAAAGTGTGTTATTCATTATTTAAATGTTTATTGAGATTAATATACATTTTTCATCTAACCGATCGCACCAAGTGTCCAATTATTTAGGGTCATAAAACTGAAACAGACTATTTTGAACTCGCTGGTACGAAACGGGCGAACCTGATGGGGCGTTTTACAAATAGCCTTCGATTAACGTCTTCATTTCTTTGGTGATCTGTTCTATCAGACGGCTTTTCGGAATTTGCGGCGGGAATACGGCCAGATAGGCGATGCTGATGTCCGGAGTGAAAGGTTTGATCACCAGATTGCACCGGTGGCTGCGGGCTGTGATGAAATCCACCACGCCGACACCCAGATTATTGCCCGCCATGATGCAGCAATTGTTCAGCGACGTTTCGATAGGATTGTTCATATATAAATCCTGACGGCTCATTACCTGATCCAGCTGTTCCCGCAGCGGCGTTTTACGGCCCGGAATAATGGGGCGGTACAGCGTCAGATCCTTCGCGGTGACCACATCCTGCTTTGCCAGCGGATGGCGCGGCGACATCACGGCGACAGCATTCGCCCGCGCCAGCATCTCCGCTTCCAGCCCTTTGACATCGGGTTTGCCAAAAACAAAGCCGACGTCGTACTGATTGCTGGTGACCACATCCATAATGTGCGTGGTGCTTTCGATATCCAGAAACAGGGAGATATCGTCAATGGTTGCAATGAGCGGCGGCAAAATATGCTCAACGCACAGCGCAGACAACGCCGCCACCGTGCCGATGCGCAGAACGCTGCCTTTGGAATGGCGGATTTCATCGGCAATGCGTGAAATATGTTCAAGGCCGAGATACAAACGCTCCACCTCACGGTACAGCTTAATGGCGTCGTCGCGCGGGATCAGCCCGCGTCCGTCACGATCGAAAAGCTTCAAATCCACCGCATATTCGAAATCACGTATCAGCCTGCTGACCGCCGGCTGGGTAATGTTCATCATGTTTGCTGCTGCCGTAATGCTGCCGGTGAGGATCACTTTGTGAAAAGCTTCTACCTGTCGGGGATTAATTTTCATAATATGTCCTCATGATCCATAACATTTGTTTATGGATGTAACACAAAATACAATTTTCAATTCAGATGTCCACCCCCTAGACTCCGGTTTACGATCTGACACACATTGCCTGAAAATCTAAAATAATTAAGGGTTAAATGAATGAAGAAGTCCGTTCTGGCAGGAGTGCTTTCCTCAGCACTGGCCACGCCTTTTGTATTACACGCCTCTTTTGTACAGGCTACCGATCTTAAAATCGGTCTTGCCGCTTCAACGACGTCAATGGATCCGCAGTTTTACGTGGGGGGTGCGAACAGCGCCATGGCGCGTAACATTTTCGACGGGCTGGTCAATCAGGACGAAAAACAACATATTACGCCTGCGCTGGCGGTCTCGTGGAAAGTCATTAACGACACCACCTGGGAATTTGCCCTGCGTCCCGGTGTGAAATTCCACGACGGCAGCGATTTCACCGCGAAAGACGTGATCGCCAGCATCAAACGTGTGCCGCTGGCTTCGAAAAATAGCCCGAGCGCCTACACGCCTTACGTCAATGACATCGCTGACGTCGTTGAAGTGAACCCGCTAACGGTCAGAATTATCACCAAAGCGCCAACGCCTCTGTTACTCAACAATTTAAGCCGTGTGGCTATTTTACCGGCACGGCTTGAAAACGTTCCGTCACAAACCCTTAACGAAGGGAAAGAGGTGATCGGCACCGGACCTTTCAAATTTGTCAGCTGGACGCCGGATGACAACGTGGTATTGGCGCGTAACGACCAGTATTGGGGCGGAAAAGCGCAGTGGGATAACGTGACCCTGCGTGTGTTTAAAAACCCCAGCGCGCGCGTTGCGGCGATCCGTTCCGGCGACGTCGACGTGATTGAAAGTGTCCCGACGGCAGATGGTGGCAACCTGGCGAAACAGGCCGTTCTGCACATGGAATCCGTCGCGGGTAACCGTATTCTCTATTTACACCCGGATCAGGATCGTGACGATTCGCCGTTCGCCAAAGGCCCGGATGGCAGCAATCCGCTGAAAAAGCGTGAAGTGCGTGAGGCGATGTCGCTGGCGATAAACCGTCAGGCCATCGTGGACAGGATCATGGACGGCCAGGGCGTTCCGGCTTCGCAGCTGGTGCCAAAAGGTTACTTCGGCTACACGCCGTCGATTGGCGCACCGGAATACGATCCGGCCAAAGCCAAACAGTTGCTGGCGCAGGCCGGTTATCCGAACGGCTTTACGCTGACCTTCCATGCGTCGAACGACCGATATCCTAACGATTCGAAAATTGCTCAGGCCCTCGGCCAGATGTTCACCCGCGTTGGCATAAAAACCGACGTGGTGACCATGCCCGGCAGCGTCTATTTCTCACGGGCTTCTAAACGCGATTTCAGCCTGATCATGGGCGGCGCGGCGATTGAAACCGGTGAAGCTTCCGGCGTGCTGGGACCGTTGCTGGAAACCTTCGGGCCGAATGGCGGGCAAGGCAACCGCGGGCGTTATTCGAACCCTGAATTTGATAAAACGCTGGCGCAGGCGCGTTCGACCCTCGACGACGCCAAACGCGAAACACTGTTACAACACGCCACAGAGATAGCGATGAAGGATCAGGGCACCATCCCGCTGCTGTTCCTCTCCTACACCTGGGCGATGAAAACACCTTATACCTACGTTGGCCGTTCCGACGGCTACACGTTGCCGTACTTTGTGCATGAGAAACAGTAAGTAAGCGCAAAGCACATACCGAACCCACGCGGGAATAGAGCGCCATCACCAGGGTTGTTCTTAGAAAAGAGAGAGAAGCTATGACTTCTTTTAGCGGTGTATTTCCCTATCTGGTTTCCCCCGTTACTGACGGTGGCCAGATAGACAAACCGGTGTTAACCGCACTGGTTGAACACCTGATTGCCAGTGGCGTGCAGGGTCTGACGCCGCTGGGCAGTACAGGTGAATTCGCCTATCTCAGTGCAGAACAGCGCACCGCAGTGGTCGAAACGGTTGTCCACGCCGCTCGAGGCCGCGTTCCGGTGATTGCCGGTGTCGCAGCCACCACCATTCAGGACGCCATAGCGCAAACCGCTCGTTATGTCGCTCTGGGTGTCGACGGTATTCTGGCTATTCTTGAAGCCTATTTCCCGGTGCCCGATCAGGGCGTCGAGGACTATTTCCGTGCCATCGCGGCTGCCGCAGGTCAACTGCCGGTCGTGCTGTACACCAATCCACAGTTTCAGCGCGCCGACCTCAGCCTGCCGGTCATTGAGCGCCTGAGTCACGTGGAGAATATCAACTATATTAAAGATGCCTCGACCAATACCGGCCGGTTGCTGTCGATCATCGAACGCACGCAGGGGCGGATGCAGGTGTTTGCTGCGTCGGCACACATCCCGGTGTGCGTGATGATGATTGGTGGCGTCGGCTGGATGGCCGGTCCGGCCTGCATCGTACCGAAGCAAAGCCTGGCGCTGTACGAAGCGGCAAAGCAGGGCGACTGGGCGCAGGCCATGGCGTTACAGCGCCCTTTGTGGCGCATCAATGAAATCTTCGCCAAATACTCCATCGCCGGATGCATCAAGGCGGCGTTGCAGTTGCAGGGGTTCGCCGTGGGCGATCCGCTGCCGCCACAGGTTCCGCTTGATGCCGCTGCGCGTCAGGAAATCGCTGAAGTCTTACGTTCCGTAGGTGCCCTGTGAAAACGCTGCCTGTCATTATTGATTGCGATCCTGGTATCGACGACGCCATTGCGCTGCTCAGCGCGTTTGTCGCGCCACAGCTGAATATTCTCGGCATCTGCACCGTGTGCGGTAATCAGCCTTTAGCCAATACATTGCGTAATGCGCTGCAAATCACCGAACTCGGTCAGCGTACCGACATCCCGGTGTTTGCCGGTTGCCATGAGCCGATGTTCCGTGAGCCGATCCACGGCCAGTTCCATGGCGAAAACGGTCTGGGCAACACCGCGTTTCCCGCGCCGCAAAAAACGCCCGAAAAACTGCACGCCGTTAACTTCCTGATAAACCGTTGCCAGCAGGCGATCGACGATAATCAGCCGCTGACGCTGTGCGTGCTGGGGCCGCTGACCAATCTGGCAACGGCGCTGCGCATGAAACCCGACATTGCTGCCGGTATTGGCCGGGTGGTGCTGATGGGCGGCGCGTACCGGGAAGCCGGTAACCGCACCATGACGTCTGAATTCAACATGCTGGCCGATCCCCATGCCGCGCACATCGTGTTTTCCAGCGATCTTCGCATCACGGTGCTGCCGCTCGATGCCACCCATCAGGTGATCCTTACGCCGGAACATGTGGCGAAATTTATCAAAATCTCAGGGCGGATTTCCGCGCCGCTGGGTGAGCTGATGGCGTTCTGGGATCGCAATGACGTACGCCGTTACGGCTCGCGTGGCGGGCCACTGCACGATCCGCTGGTGATCGCTTACGTGCTGGCGCCGGAGTTATTTGGCACCGAGAAAGCGCGGGTGTTTGTTGAGTACGACAGCGAACTTTGTCTGGGGCAAACCGTGGCCGACTGGTACGGCAAATCCGGACAGACTGCCAATGTCGATATCGTCACGCGTGTGGACACTGCAAAAGTCTTCACCCTGTTTTATGAACTGTTATCACGCTATGCCGGGAACTGATCTTATGAGCCAGCGCATCATTATTGATACCGATCCCGGCGTGGATGACGCCATTGCATTGTGGCTGGCACTGGCGTCACCGGAGCTGGACGTGCTGGGCATCACCGTGGTGGCGGGCAACGTGGCGCTGAAAGACACCGTGCGCAACGCCTGTAAAATCGTCGCGCTGTCGGGTAAAACCGACACGCCGGTCTTTGCCGGTGCGCCCGGTCCGCTGGTGCGCGAGCAGGTTTATGGTAAATACGCGCATATCGGTGCCTTCAGCGACGAGCTGGTGCCGGACAGCGAACTGCAACCGCAGAAAGAACACGCGGTGGATTTTCTGGTGCGCACCCTCAGACAGGCGGCGCAGGATAACGACCCTGTCACGGTATGCGCCATCGGGCCGATGACCAATCTGGCGCTGGCGCTGGGAATGCATCCGGACGTGGCGCGTGGCATCAGGCACATCGTCACCATGAGTTGTGCCTTTACGGCATTGGGGCACCGCGTGCCCTGGGCCGAATTCAATGTGTACGCCGATCCCCACGCGGCGGAAAAAGTGTTTAACAGCGGCGTTCCGCTGGTGATCATGCCGCTGGATATGACCTTTCAGGCGCTGATCGGTGCGGATGACATCGAGGCAATTCGTCAGGACGGCGGTCTGCCGGGAGCCTCTGTCGCCGCGCTGCTGGGCGCCTTTGATCGCAGCGATCTCAGCCGTTTTGGTCGCGAAGGCGGCCCGGTGCATGATGCGACCACCATCGCCTGGCTGCTGCAACCGGGGCTATTCTCCGGCCAGAATGCCCGCGTCGGCGTGGCGGTGTCCGGCAAGACCGCCGGTTACACCTACGCCGATTTCTGGCACAAACTGGCGACGCCGCCGAACGCAATGGTGATGCAGAACGTCGATGAATACGGCTTCTTCAGCCTGCTGCGGCGCGTCTTTTCCCGCTACGGCGCGCAGCAAGACGACGCGCGCGCATGAGCCGCTACCTGCTGGGACGTTTCGGACAAACGCTGCTGACGCTGTTCGTGATGTCGCTGCTGGTATTTGGTGGCGTGTATCTGGTGGGCAATCCGGTGGATCTGTTGCTCAGCACCAGTGCGACGCCGGCCGAACGCCTTGACGTGATCCAGTCTTTCGGCCTGGATAAACCGGTGTGGGAACAATACGGCCTGTTCGTGGTGAACGCCCTGCACGGCGATATGGGCAACTCCTTTATTTACAACCAGCCCGCGTTACACCTGATTTTCCAGCGCATGCCCGCCACCCTTGAACTGGCGCTGGTGGCCTTCGTGCTGGCGCTGGTGATCGGCATTCCGCTTGGCGTCTATGCCGGTTTACGCCCCGAGGGCTGGCTGTCGAAAACCATCATGACCGTCTCCATTTTTGGCTTCAGCCTGCCGACGTTTTGGATCGGGCTGATGATGATCATGCTGTTCAGTGTCAAACTCGGGGTGCTGCCTGCCTCCGGGCGTGGCGAAACGGTGGACGTTTTCGGCGTCCCCGTCAGTCTTTTCACCGCCGACGGACTGACGCATCTGATCCTTCCGGCCTTCAATCTGGCGCTGTTTAAAATCTCGCTGATTATCCGGCTGACCCGCGCTGGTGTGCTCGAATGCCTGCAACAAGATTTCATCCGGTTTGCCCGCGCCAAAGGGTTATCTGAAAGCCGCATCGTGCTGGTTCACGTTCTGAAAAATACCCTGATCCCGCTGATTACCGTGATCGGCCTTGAGCTCGGTTCGCTTATCGCCTTTGCGGTCGTCACCGAAACCATTTACGCCTGGCCGGGCATGGGCAAGCTGATCATTGATTCCATCGCCGTGCTGGATCGCCCGGTGATCCTGGCGTATCTGATGATTACCGTGGTGATGTTCAGCCTGATCAATCTGCTGGTCGACGTGCTGTATGTGCTGGTCGATCCGCGCGTGCGGCTGGGAGGAGAGGCGTGATGCCACCGGATTCCGTTCACTCCCGCATTGCCGCCGCGCAGACACCGCACACGGCGTTTTACAACACGCTCACCGCGCTGCTGCGTAACAAATTCTCGCTGTGCGGCCTGATTATTCTGGGCATCGCGGTGCTGCTCTCTGTGCTGGCACCCTGGATTTCCCCGCAAAATCCGTACGATTTATCGCAGCTCGACATCATGGATGGCCGCCTTAAGCCGGGTTCGGCCAGCCTGAGTGGCCTGGTTTACTGGCTGGGCACCGACGATCAGGGCCGTGATTTATTCAGCGCCATTCTTTACGGCATGCGCACCAGCCTGCTGGTGGGCGTATGCAGCGCGGTGATTGCGCTGACCATTGGCGCAATCCTCGGCATGACCAGCGCCTGGGCGGGCGGCAAAACAGACGCGCTGATCATGCGTATCGTGGATATCCAGCTGAGTTTTCCGCCGATCCTGATCGCGCTTATCCTGCTGGCCGTGCTCGGGCAGGGCGTGGATAAAATCATCCTGGCGCTGGTGGTCACGCAGTGGGCGTACTACGCCCGCACGGTGCGCGGTTCGGCGCTGCTTGAACGCCGCCGCAGCTACGTGGACGCCGCGCGCAGCATGGCGTTGTCAACTCCGCGCATTCTTCTGCGCCACATTTTCCCCAACTGTCTGCCGCCGCTGATTGTGGTCGCCACCATGCGTATCGCCTACGCCATCATGCTCGAGGCCACGCTGTCGTTTCTCGGCATCGGGTTGCCGGTGACCGAACCGTCGCTGGGGTTACTGATCGCCAACGGTTTCGATTACCTGATGTCCGGCGACTACTGGATAAGCGTCTTTCCCGGCGTCACATTGCTGGTGCTGATTGTCGCTATCAACTTAGTCGGTGACGCGCTGCGTGACATCCTCAACCCCAGGAATAAGGATTGATGATGCGCGATCCGGTGTTACAGGTCGAAAAGCTCAATACCGCCTTTTCTGTGGAGGGCGAATGGCTGAATGTGGTGCGTGACCTGTCGTTCACGCTTGGCGCAAAAGAAACGCTGGCGCTGGTGGGCGAATCCGGCTCCGGTAAAAGCGTCACCGCCATGTCGATCATGCAACTGCTGGACCCGAGGCATACCCGCTATTCGGGCAGCGTCCTGTTCGACGGCCAGGATTTACTGACCCTGAACCCGCGGCAGATGCAGAGCATTCGCGGCAACCGTATCGGCATGATCTTTCAGGAGCCGATGACCAGTCTGAATCCGGTGCTCAAAATTGGTGTGCAAATCACCGAAGTGCTGAAACGCCACCGTGGGATGGACGACGCCACCGCCCGCGCCGAGGCGGTTCGCCTGCTGGAAAAAGTTCGTATTCCCGCCGCCGCGTCGCGGCTGAATGAATATCCGCTGAGTTTTTCCGGCGGTATGCGCCAGCGTGTGGTGATCGCCATTGCGCTGGCGTGTAATCCACGTTTACTGATTGCGGATGAACCGACCACCGCGCTGGACGTCACTATTCAGGCGCAGATCCTCGCGCTCATCAAATCTTTGCAGGAAGAAGAGGGGATGTCGGTGCTGTTCATCACCCACGATATGGGCGTGGTGGCCGAAGTGGCCGACCGCACGCTGGTGATGCACCGGGGCGAATCCGTTGAGCAGGCGACCACGCGGGAGATTTTTCACCGTCCGCGCCATGCCTATACCCAGGCGCTGCTGGCAGCGGTGCCGCGCCTCGGCGCGATGACCGGCATTGCCCTGCCGCAGCGTTTTCCGCTGCGCGACCTGCACACCGGCGAACCGCAGCCGGTAGCAGATTCCGTCAATACGCTGCGTGCCGGCCAGCCGGTGCTCGAGGTCAAAAACCTCGTGACGCGCTTTGATGTGAAATCCGGTTTTTTGCGCCGGGTTTCCTCGCGCGTTCATGCGGTTGAAGATCTCTCTTTCAGCCTGCAACCGGGCGAAACCCTGTCGCTGGTGGGGGAATCCGGCTGCGGCAAATCCACCACCGGGCGCACGATTTTACGACTGACCGAAGCGACGTCCGGGGAGGTGCTGATCTCCGGGCAGGATATCCGCCGCGCCGATCGCAGCCAGCTTGCGGATATCCGCACTCAGGCGCAGATGATTTTTCAGGATCCTTACGAAAGCCTGAATCCGCGGATGCGTATCGGCCAGGCCATTGCCGAACCGATGGTCAGCCTCGGGCTGCACGATAATGCCGGTGCGAAAATCCGCGTGGCGCAGTTGCTGGAGCAGGTCGGCCTGCAAAGCAGCATGGCGACGCGATTCCCGCATCAGTTTTCCGGCGGCCAGCGTCAGCGGATCTGCATCGCCCGCGCGCTGGCGCTGGAACCTAAACTCATTATTGCTGACGAAGCCGTTTCTGCGCTGGACGTGTCCGTCAAAGCGCAGGTGATTAATCTGATGCTTGATCTCCAGCAGCAGCTCGGGCTGGCGTATCTGTTTATTTCCCACGATATGGCGGTGGTAGAACGCATCAGCCACCGTGTCGCCGTGATGTATCTGGGCGAAATCGTGGAAATCGGCTCCCGCGCCGATATTTTCGACAATCCGCAACATCCTTACACCCGCAAATTGCTGGCCGCCGTGCCGGTTCCAGATCCCACCGTTCACCGCAAACGCACTGTGATCCCGGATGAACTCGCCAGCCCGTTACGCCCGGCCACGTATCAGCCGCTTGCCCGCCATTATCGCGAAGTCAGCAACGGCCATTTCGTCCAAATTTCCTGATTTTCTCGCCCGTCTTTTCGCTCAACGCTTTAGCGTACCAACTTAGTTACAACATACTTATATGTGGAGGGATTTCCTGATCGGGGGATCTGTATGTGCCCTGCAAATGTGTCACCTCCGATCCCTCTGTAAGCCGCATGGCAGGCGGGGACTGGCTTAGTGTATTTCGCTATGGGTTATAACTTTTCGATCCTGAGCAAAAATCTTGACCGCGTGACGGTGATCACGTTTTATGGCAGCCGAACACCCGTTAATTCACCTGCTAAGGATAATAATAATGACTGAGTGCGCATCGCTGGACACCCGGCCACAGACTTCTGCTTTCCGCCGATGGCTGGCGGTATTTTCTCTCGCCTGCGGCACATTCGTGCTGGTTAACACAGAATTTCTGCCGATCGGCCTGCTTTCGCCGATCGCCCGTTCGCTGGGCGTGACCGAAGGCCATGCCGGGCTGGCGGTAATGTTGCCGGGGCTGGTTGCGGCGATTTCTGCTCCGCTGATTATGCTGTTTGCCAAACGTATGGATCGTCGCAGACTCCTGCTTCTGCTCTCTGCCACGGTGATCCTCGCCAACGGCATTGCGGTGATGGCGGACTCGTTTAACGTTTTGCTGATCGGACGCATTATTCTCGGCGTCGGTGTCGGGGGATTCTGGTCTTTTGCCATCCCCTCCGGGCGGCGTCTGGTGCCGGAAGAGCAGGGCGCGCGGGCGATTTCGCTGATCACCGCTGGCGTGGCGGTCGGTACGGTGGCCGGCGTGCCCGCCGGCGCCTTTATCGGCGATGTGTTCGGCTGGAGAATGGCGTTCACGCTTAACGCGGTCATGGCGCTGATGATTTTTGTCCTGCAATGGATAGCGCTGCCGTCCCTTCCGGCGCAGCAGTCGATTGGGCTGCGCGCCATGCTGGGCGTGACCAAAGTGCCGGGTATCCGCTACGCGCTGATTATCGGCGTCTTTATGGCGGGCGGGCATTTCGCGGCCTATACCTATCTTGAACCCTGGCTGCGTTTTGATTTGCACCTCTCCGCCAGCAGTATTTCTCTCTTGCTGATGGGATACGGTATTGCGGGGCTTATCGGTACGCTGGCGTCGGAATTCACCGTGCGGGAATTCGGTGTGAAACGGGCGTTTATGCTCAACATGTTGTTACTCAGCCTGTCGGTGCTGGTGCTGTCAACATTTCATCTTCCGCTGGTGCTGGCCAGTGCGCTGGTGATCCTCTGGGGCCTGGCGTTCGGGGCATTGCCGGTATGTCTGAATATCTGGACGTATCAGGCATCGCCCGCGCTGTTTGAAACCGGGTCAGCACTGCTGGTTTGTGTGTTCCAGACATCGCTGGCGCTGGGGGCACTGTTTGGCGGCGTACTGGCGGATAACGCCGGTGTCAGCAGCGCATTCCTGCTCGGTGGAGTGCTGACCTTGCTGGCGGCGATCACCATTTATCTGTCACGTCCGCAGCCGGTAAACGTGCAGGGTGGGAAGAGATAATCGCGTCAGTCATCAGGAAATCTCTCCACATAAGCACTTTCCCCTTATTCCCCACGCCCTCTGCGGTGGGGAAATTTGATATAAAATAGACAATTGGCAATTTTAATGATTTATTATTCGCCACAATTGCAGTCGCCTGCTACTTTTTTATAATCGGAGTGAAAGGACAGGAGGATGTTAAATGAAAGTGCTGAAAAACGAGACGGACTATATTACATGGATGTTCGACAACTACTTTCAGCTGTCAAAGGCAACGGTATCCCCGTTAATGAGTGATGGTGAGATTAAAGAGGTACTGACCGAATTGCACCCAGAGTCTTTCCCGTGTATTGGGTATTTAACTTTTTCTTCAACAGGTTGTAATTGCGAGGTAAATTATATTTCCCGTGACATGGTTTCCGAGTGGGCTGTGGAACTGGACATACATTAATCTGGCGAATGTTATAATTTGGCACGAATGTTAAAAGGGCCTGGATAGATCCACCGGCCCTTTTTTCTATTTGTTCTCCCCTGTCCCGAAGGCGAATTCTTCATCTGTTTTCATACACAGACCTGCCACCACAAACATAAAGTCGAATAAGAATATTCTTTAAATAAACCCTTTGTTCCCAATCTGTGTCTATTTCGGATCATGAATCCTGTGATCATATGATCCCAGGATTGCATTTAAATAAGATTTTTTGTTACTGAGTAATAAACCATCAGTGCCTGAGAAGGGCGGCATCGTTGCGGGATGAGCATCAGCGTCTATACTTAAGGTGAATGTTAAAAAAACCGGAGGAATACATGACCATTCATAAGAAAGGACAGGCGCATTGGGAAGGCGACATCAAACACGGAAAAGGTTATATCTCTTCTGAAAGCGGTGCTCTGAAAGACCAGCCTTACGGATTCAATACCCGCTTCGAGGGTAAACCGGGGACTAACCCGGAAGAATTGCTCGGCGCGGCACATTCCGCCTGTTTCTCAATGGCGCTGTCATTGATGCTCGGCGAAGCAGGGCATGTCCCTGAAAGCATTGATACCGTGGCAGATGTTTCTCTTGATAAAGTCGATGGCGGCTTCGCCATTACTAAGATCGCGCTCGACAGCACGGTCAAACTGCCCGGCATTGATAAAGACAAATTCGACGAAATTATCAAAGCGGCGAAAGCCGGTTGCCCGGTTTCCAAAGTGCTTAACGCGGAAATCACTCTGACGTACAAGCTGGAAAATTGATCGTCAAATTCTGATTCTTTTTCTCAGAACAATGAGCCATGCAAATTTTGCATGGCTTTTGTGTTTCTGATCCCAAATCTGTCATCCTTCTGTCCTGCCATTTGACAAAAAATCCCTGCCTGCCTTAACTCAATCATTCCCTTAAAACGAATGGTGCCTGATGCTGTTCGGTTTTTTAATGAGATGTTGAGGTGCCCCATGCTGACGTTACGCCAGATCCGCCATTTTATTGCCGTTGCTGAAACCGGTTCGATTTCCGCTGCGGCGCAGGCCTCCTTTGTGTCTCAGTCATCGCTGACGCAGGCCATTCAGCAGCTTGAGGTGGAAACCGAAGCGCGGCTGTTCGACCGCCATGCGAAAGGCATGACGCTGACCCATCAGGGGCATCAGTTTTTACGCCAGTCTTATCTGATCCTCGCCACTGTCGATAACGCCAAACGCAGCCTGCAAATGGGGACAGAAAGCGTCACTGGTCAGATCACGCTTGGCGTGACCAGCCTGGTGGCCGGTTATTTTCTGGTGGATTTGCTCAAGCAATTCAATGCGTATTACCCGAATGTAGAGGTCAAAGTGGTGGAGGATGAGCGTCAGTACATCGAACATCTGCTGGTGAGCGGTGAAATCGATATCGGCGTGCTGATCCTCTCCAATCTGGAAGATCGCGATGCGCTGCAAACCGAAGTGCTGACCCATTCCTCCTACCGCCTGTGGCTGCCGCCGCTGCATCCGTTGCTGGAGCGCGAAAGTATTTCGCTGGCGGATATCGCGAATGAACCGCTGATCCAGCTCAACGTCGATGAAATGGAGAAACATGCGCAGCGGCTGTGGGCACGGGCGGGGCTGAAACCCAATATCGCGATGAAAACCGCCTCCACCGAGGCGGTACGCAGCCTGGTTGCGGCCGGTCTGGGCGTTTCGGTTCAGCCGGACATGGCCTACCGTGCCTGGTCGCTGGAAGGCAATATGATCGAAGCCAGCAAACTGGAGGATTCCATCGAACCGCTGGATATCGGGCTGGCGTGGCGGCGCGGCAGCGCGAGGCCGGAGCTGGTTACGCCGTTCCTGACCATTGCACGTGAAAACAGCGCCAAGCGCAGACCCTGACAAGGAGCATTCGGTTTAACCGAACGCAGACTTCAATAATTGCTATTTGTTGCCCTCAGAGAAATTACCTACTGTGAATTAGCAGGTTTGTTACTAACTAATAACATTTTTGTTAATTAAGGATGATTCTCTGAACTGAGGGCAGTGCAATGTCGGATGCAGAATTTGTTGCCAGTTTTTCTGAAAAGCATGTGATCAATGGCGACCTTCTGCACGGCGAAGGCGCAACGCAAAACATTTTCAATCCTGCGACCGGTGAAGTGATTGCCGAGGTCGCCGAAACCTCTCTGGCACAAGTCGCTCTGGCGGTGAATGCCGCCAATGCCGCTTTCAGCCGCTGGTCACGCACCACGCCAGCCGAACGGGCCTCCGTGCTTTTACGTATCGCCGACGCCATCGAAAAACAGGCGCATTCGCTGGCACAGCTTGAAGCCATCAACTGCGGTAAACCGCTGCATCAGGCGCTGAAAGACGATTTGCCTGCCGCTGTCGATGTCTTTCGCTTCTTTGCCGGGGCAGTGCGTTGCCAGCAGGGGCAACTTTCCGGCGAATATCTGCCCGGCCACACCTCAATGGTGCGCCGCGACCCGCTGGGCGTGGTGGCCTCGATTGCCCCCTGGAATTACCCGCTGATGATGTCGGCGTGGAAAATTGCTCCCGCGCTGGCGGCGGGTAACACCGTGGTGTTTAAACCCTCTGAACATACTCCGCTGACCATTTTGGCCTTGCTGCCCGCGTTGCAGGAGATCCTGCCGCCGGGCGTGCTGAACGTCATTACCGGCAGCGGTGAAGGGGTCGGTAATGCGCTGGTCAGTCATCCGCATGTCCGTCTGATTTCACTGACCGGCGACATCGTCACCGGGCAGCGCATTTTGCAGGCGGCGGTGAAAACGGTGAAACGCACTCATCTTGAGCTGGGCGGCAAAGCGCCGGTGATCGTATGCAACGATGCCGACATTGATGACGTGGTGCAGGCGGTCAGCTGCTGGGGATATTACAACGCGGGGCAGGATTGTACTTCCGCCTGCCGCGTGTATGCGCAGGCCGGGATTTACGAACGGCTGGTGGAAAAGCTGGGCGAGGCGGTATCGCAACTCTCTTTCGCCAGAAAGAATGACAGCGAAAACTTTATGGGGCCGCTTATCAGCGCACGCCAGCGGGATCGCGTGTCGAGCTTTGTCGAACGGGCGCTGAGTCAGCCGCATATCGAGCGTATCACCGGCGCGGCGTCCCATTCCGGCCCCGGCTTCTATTACCAGCCCACGCTGCTGGCGGGATGTCTGCAAAGTGATGAAATCGTCCAGCGCGAAGTGTTCGGCCCGGTGGTCAGCGTCACCCGCTTCGACACCGTTCAGCAGGTCGTGGACTGGGCGAATGAATCAGAATACGGGCTGGCGTCCTCGGTCTGGACGCAAAATATCGATCTGGCGATGCAAATTTCCTCCCATCTGCAATACGGCACCACCTGGATTAACACGCACTTTTCTTTAGTCAGCGAAATGCCCCACGGCGGATTAAAACGCTCCGGGTATGGCAACGATCTCTCGAGTTATTCGTTACAGGATTACAGCGTAGTCAGGCACATCATGGCGAAGTTCAAACCACAATTCTAATAACAGACAAATACGACGACAGGACAGGGGTATCCAATGAAAACACTTATTTTCAATAAAGAACCATCTGGCAATAAAAAGTTATCTGCGGTTTGTTTAGGTCTGCTGAGTTTTCTTAATACGGCTGTGGCCGCAGACTTACCGACAGCGGTAGGAAAAGGCGAAGGGCAATTAAATATCGTCGCCTGGCCGGGATATATTGAACGCGGCGAAAGTGACAAGAATTACGACTGGGTGACGCAGTTTGAAAAACAAACCAGCTGTAAGGTCAATGTCAAAACCGCGGCGACGTCAGATGAAATGGTCAGCCTGATGGCGAAGGGGGGCTATGATCTGGTCACCGCCTCGGGAGATGCCTCACTGCGGCTGATTTACGGTAAACGCGTTCAGCCGATCAACCCGGCGCTGATTGCCAACTGGAAGAATCTCGACCCGCGCCTGCTGAAAGGCGAATGGTTTAACGTTGCCGGAAAAGTCTATGGCACGCCTTACCAGTGGGGGCCGAACCTGCTGATGTACAACACCAAAACCTTCCCCACTGCGCCTGACAGCTGGTCAGTGATTTTCGTGCCGCAAAATTTGCCTGACGGCAAACCCAATCAGGGACGCGTTCAGGCGTATGACGGCCCGATCGCCATTGCGGATGCCGCGCTTTACCTGAAAAGCACCCAGCCTGATCTGAAAATCGACGATCCGTATCAGCTCAACGAAACCCAGTACCAGGCCGTGCTGAAATTTCTGCGCGGTCAGCATCCGCTGATCCACCGCTACTGGCACGATGCATCGGTACAAATGAGTGATTTCAAAAACGAAGGCGTGGTCGCCAGCAGCTCGTGGCCGTATCAGGCCAATGCGCTGAAAGGCGAAAAACAACCGATCGCCACCGTCTTCCCGAAAGAGGGGGTCACCGGCTGGGCGGATACCACCATGCTGGCTGCCGACGCCGAACACCCGAACTGTGCCTATCAGTGGATGAACTGGTCGCTGGAGCCGAAAGTGCAGGGCGACGTTGCGGCATGGTTTGGTTCCGTGCCAAGCGTACCGGCCGGGTGTAAAGCCAGCCCGTTATTAGGGGCGGAAGGTTGCGAAACGAACGGCTTTAATAAATTCACCGCGATTTCATTCTGGAAAACACCTCAGTCCGAAGGCGGTAAATACGTGCCGTACAGCAAGTGGACTCAGGACTATATCGCCATCATGGGCGGCCGGTAATCCGCTGTCAGAGGTTGCGTTTAGCCCTTTTATTAAAAACCGAATCCGGGAGTCCGTTATGGCCGCCGTACAATTTATTAATGCTTCCCGATTATATGGGGAAACCAAAGCCGTCGATAATGTCTCAATTGACATTCAGGACGGTGAATTCTTTTCCATGCTCGGGCCTTCCGGCTCGGGCAAAACCACCTGCCTGCGTCTGATTGCCGGCTTTGAAACCCTGACCTCCGGCTCGGTGCGCATTCACGGCAAAGAAGCCTCGCAGCTCGCCCCCTATGAGCGGGACGTCAACACCGTGTTTCAGGATTACGCGCTGTTCCCGCACATGACCGTGCTGGAAAATGTCGCGTATGGCCTGATGGTGAAAGGCGTGGGGAAAAAGGAACGTCAAATCCGCGCGATGGAATCGCTGGAGCGGGTGGCGCTTGGCTTTACCGCTGCGCGCAAACCGGCGTTTTTGTCCGGCGGACAGCGTCAGCGCGTGGCGCTGGCCAGGGCGCTGGTGAATCAGCCCAGCGTGCTGCTGCTGGATGAACCCCTCGGCGCGCTGGATTTAAAATTACGAGAGCAGATGCAGGGTGAGCTGAAAAAGCTGCAACGCGAACTGGGCATCACCTTTATTTTTGTCACCCACGACCAGAGCGAAGCGCTGTCGATGTCTGACCGCGTGGCGGTGTTCAACAATGGCCGTATCGAACAGGTTGATACGCCGCGTGAGCTGTACCTCAATCCGCGTACCGCATTCGTTGCGCAGTTTGTCGGTACGGCGAACGTCCTGACCGCCGATCTCTCCTTCAAAATCACCGGTGTCTCCGGCAGCCGTTCTATTCGTCCGGAACACATCCGCCTTGCGCCGCAGCCGCTGGCAGACAGCCAGGCGGTGCAGGTTAACGCCATCCTCAAAGACATCCATTTTCAGGGCGCGGCGACACGCTACGAACTGGCACTGGAAGGCGGCGAGCGTCTGTTTGTCAGTGAGCCCAACAACCTGGCGGCCAGTGCGCAACACCACTTCCGGCAAGGTCAGCCGGTGGTGGCGTGTTGGGACAGAGATGCCATGGTCACGCTGCTTGAGGGCTAAAAGATGGATATCAGTATGACTCCTTATGAAAAGCGTGTGGGGCGTGGCCGCGCACTGGTGACTTATCTGCATCACAGGCCGGGATTTTATCTGGCGCTGCTGCTGGTGCCGCCGCTGCTGTGGTTTGGCGCGATCTATTTAGGTTCGCTGTTCGCGCTGTTGTGGCAGGGTTTCTATACCTTTGACGATTTCACCATGACCGTCTCCTCGACGCTGACGACGGCCAATATCCGCGCCCTGTTTGACCCGGTGAATGCTGACATTATTGTCCGCACGGTGACGATGGCGCTGCTGGTGTCTTTCTTCAGCGCGGTGCTGGCGTTTCCGATTGCCTATTACATGGCGCGTTATATCACCGGCAAAAAGAAAGCCTTCTTTTACATCGCCATCATGATGCCGATGTGGGCCAGTTATATCGTCAAAGCCTATGCGTGGACCCTGCTGCTCTCCAAAGGCGGCGTGCTGCAATGGTTCCTCGAACACCTCGGGCTGCAACCGCTGCTGACGGCCATGCTGAGCCTGCCGGGCATTGGCGGCAATACGCTGTCAACCTCAGGCATCGGGCGCTTCTGGGTGTTCGTCTATATCTGGCTGCCGTTTATGATCTTGCCGATTCAGGCCGCACTCGAACGTCTGCCGCCGTCGCTGATTCATGCTTCAGAAGATTTAGGTGCAAAACCCTGGCAGACGCTGCGCTACGTGATCTTCCCGCTGGCCGTACCGGGTATCGCCGCCGGTTCGATCTTCACGTTCTCGCTGACGCTGGGTGATTACATCATTCCGCAACTGGTGGGCCCGCCGGGGTATTACATCGGCAATATGGTCTACTCGCAGCAGGGTTCGATCGGCAATATGCCTATGGCCGCCGCGTTCACGCTGGTGCCTATCGTGCTGATTGCGTTGTATTTATCGATGGTCAAACGACTGGGAGCTTTCGATGCACTCTAAACGCGCACCCTGGTTACTCAAACTCTCCGCGTGGGGCGGACTGGTCTTTCTGCACTTCCCGCTGCTGATCATCGCGGTGTATGCCTTCAACACCGAAGATGCGGCGTTCAGCTTTCCGCCGAAAGGCTTCACGCTGCACTGGTTTGCCGTCGCGGCAGGGCGTCACGACATTCTTGACGCCATCTGGCTTTCGGTGCAAATCGCCTGTTGCGCCACGCTGATTGCCATGGTGCTCGGCACGCTGGCTGCCGCGGCGCTGTACCGGCGTGAATTTTATGGCAAAAACAGCATAACCCTGCTGTTTATGTTGCCGATTGCCCTGCCGGGGATCATCACCGGTCTGGCGCTGCTCAACGCTTTTCACGCGGCGCACATCGAGCCGGGCATGCTGACGATTGTCATCGGCCACGCGACGTTTTGCATGGTGATTGTTTATAACAACGTGATCGCCCGTTTTCGCCGTATCACGCACAGCCTGATCGAAGCCTCGATGGATTTAGGCGCAGACGGCTGGCAGACCTTCCGCTACATCATTTTGCCAAACCTCAGCACCGCGCTGCTGGCAGGCGGCATGCTGGCGTTCGCGCTCTCTTTCGATGAAATCATTGTCACCACGTTTACCTCCGGTCATGAACGCACGTTACCCATCTGGCTGCTTAACCAGCTGGGCAGGCCGCGCGAAGTGCCGGTGACCAACGTGGTGGCGCTGTGCCTGATGGTGCTCACCATGATCCCGATTCTGGGCGCGTGGTATCTCACAAGAAACGGGTCAGATGTGGCCGGTGACGGCAAATAATAAGGAATAACTGATGCAAACGAACATGCTGATTAACGGTGAACTGGTGGCCGGAGAAGGAACGTTACTGCCGGTTTTCAACCCGCATACCGGGCAGGAAATTGTCCGTCTGGCGCAGGCCAGTGAACAACAAACCCGTCAGACGGTCGATCTGGCGCACAGCGCTTTTACCGACTGGGGCCAGACAACGCCGAAAACCCGTGCGGAACTGCTGCTGGCGCTGGCAGACCGCATCGAAGAAAACGCCGAAGCGCTGGCCAAGCTGGAGTCGCTGAACTGCGGTAAGCCTTTTCATCTGGCGCTGAATGATGAAATTCCGGCGGTGGTTGACGTGTTCCGCTTCTTTGCCGGTGCCAGCCGTTGCCTGAGCGGATTAGCCGGCGGCGAATATCTCGCCGGGCATACGTCGATGATCCGCCGCGATCCGCTGGGCGTGGTGGCCTCCATCGCCCCCTGGAATTACCCGCTGATGATGGCCGCGTGGAAAATCGCTCCGGCGCTGGCGGCAGGCAACTGCGTGGTGATCAAACCTTCCGAAATCACCCCGCTGACCGCGCTGAAACTCGGCGAACTGGCGCGGGATATCTTTCCGGCTGGCGTGCTGAACGTGCTGTTTGGCGACGGTAAATCGGTCGGCAGCGCGCTGACCCATCACGATAAAGTGCGGATGATTTCGCTGACCGGTTCCGTTTCTACCGGCGAGAAAATTGTCGCTCAGGCGACCACCGGCATCAAACGCACGCATATGGAACTCGGCGGCAAAGCGCCGGTGATCGTTTTCGATGACGCTGATATCGAACAAGTGGTGGAAGGCGTGCGCACGTTCGGGTTCTACAACGCCGGACAGGATTGCACCGCCGCCTGCCGCATCTACGCGCAAAAAGGGGTGTATGCGCAGCTGGTGAAAGCGCTGGGCGAGGCCGTTTCCACCCTCAAACTGGGCACCGATGAAAGCAGCGAAATGGGCCCGCTGGTGTCAGCGGCGCATTTAGAGCGGGTGGAAGGCTTTGTGCAGCGGGCGAAAGACGTCGCGCATATTCAGGTCATCACCGGTGGCGAACGGGTGCGCGGCGAGGGGTATTATTTCCAGCCTACGGTGCTTGCCGGTGCGCGTCAGGAAGATGAAATTGTGCAACGCGAAGTGTTCGGTCCGGTGGTCAGCGTGACCGAGTTTGATACGGAAGAGCAAGTTCTGGCGTGGGCAAATGAATCCAACTACGGGCTGGCATCTTCCGTCTGGACGCAAAACATTGGTCGCGCCCACCGCCTGAGCGCGCGTCTGCAATACGGTTGCACCTGGGTGAATACCCACTTCATGCTGGTCAGTGAAATGCCGCACGGGGGACAAAAACAATCCGGCTACGGAAAGGATATGTCGATGTACGGGCTGGAAGATTACACGGCGATCCGGCATGTGATGATAAAACACTGAAAAGGGGATAACTGGCTGTAATAGTTAACTATTCTATTCCGGCCAGTTTCTTATGGGGCATCTGTGGGCATTGAAGTCGAGATTCTGATTGAGGAGGGCGATTTGGTCGCCATTTTGTTCAACCAGCCATTTCCCATAAACGCTGAATACCATCTGCGCATTTGTGTGCCCCATCTGGCTGGCAATGAAACTTGGGTTGGCTCCGGCACATAGCAAATGCTCTTTGTCGGATGAACCCCGGTCACGGATGAATTGAAGAAAAACGTGCAAATATCAGTTCGATGCTTTCCATACTCCCTTAGGTTCACAACACCCTCCTTTTGCTCCCGCATGCGTGTGAATTGCATCTGGCTTTTCAGCGCATTTATTGCCGGGTGTGAATAGACCCAGGTTTCGTAGACACTTTTTTGCCTCATAACGGAGGCTTAATGAAGGAGTGTTTATGTCAGCCAAAACGTTCCCTGAGGTACTCACGCAGATGCTCAGGCTGTTCACGCTCGATGATCATCAGCGATGACCGGCTGGTTGTATCGCTCTTTGAAAGCAACGCCTCCCGCAGCTAATCCACGTTGATTTTGTCCATTTAGTCTTTGGGTAGGTCAGCAAGATTGTATGACATTACTTTGCCTCAGAATCAGCGATGATTTGACGAATTACCATCATGTTGCCGCCGTTCGTGTTGAACATAAATCCATTTGACAATCGAGAGGCTATGGTTGCTTTCTGTACAATCTGACCACCATAAGAAATTGTCATTGTTTTGCCAATGTTCATTGTGGTGATTTCAGACAAGGGTTGAGAGCACGGCGACATAATCTCTAAATAAACACCACTATTGACCGTTTCTTCATTTTCATTATTTTGAACTTGCTTGATGCAAGAGGCTGGAATGGTGAGGTGTTGACCCCTTACCTCCAAATCAAAATCTTTAAGAGAGGCGGAAGACAGGGCGGGTATAAGCATTAAAGCTAATGGTGAAATACGCATTGAGATTCCTTTCAAATTTATATGCATCGATTATAGCATCAGGCTTCCGTGCCATAAGGGCTAAGATTCTTTGCGACAATAAATGGCTATGGGGTTGCTGATCCGGTCCTGATGCCGTGCTTAATATACAAACCCCTTGCCGATCAGCGGTATAACAGAAGTGTCTCCGACCGGACTTTCTTCAGCATGTTACTCATGCTTATGCTGTATGCATAATCAGTATTTTGTGGGGTGGCTTATGGGTGGCAAAGATTTGGGATTTGATGTTGTGTTGCGCGGACAGACTCGCAATCACATCATGCCGGGTACATACATGTTCTTCCAACGGCTAAAGGTGCACGGCGGATGATTCTGGCTGGGTCAGGCATACGATGACTGGTTTGGGTTTGTGATGCCGCCGCCCGGACAGGGAATGTATCACCCGCCGGAGGCGCTGATTCTAAAGTCGTTACTTTTCAACTAGTATGGCTCGCACAAAAAACTTTCCTCAGGGACGACCATGTTACGCACGGCACTCATCGTATTTTTAAGCGCCTTTTCAGTTTCTCTTTTTGCCCAGGATAACGAGGGTCTGCGTTTTACTCATAAAGACTGGTCGCTGGTGTGTGAGAATGTGCATCTCTGTCATGCCACGGGAAGGATGAAAGGGAGCAGCACGGCGTCCGTTATGCTCACGCGAAAAACAGACGCCGCCGGGCAGGCGAGCGTCAGCCTGATTTTTTCCGACACTCACCCCTCAGACAATTCCCCGCAGCTGATTCTCGGCGGTCAGGCTGCCGGTATCTTAACCCGCGAAGAGAACGGGCAGTTTGCCTTCACCGCATCACAGGTCAGTGGTGCGTTACAGGCGCTTCTTCACGATAAGCAGATTCAGATTGCGCAGCCGGATCAGGCTGCTGATCTCTCAGGTGAAGGGGTTAACGCCGTCTTGCTTAAAATGGATGACTTCCAGGGGCTGCTGGATACGCCAGCCGCCTTTGTGCAAAGAGCCGACGCCACATCAAAACCGGATGACGACAGTGCCGCGCAGGATGAATTATTCGCCGCGCTGCAAAAGGAAAAAAACCAGAACAATCAGATGCCTGTCGAAACGCTGATGAGTCGTTACGCCAGTCCGGAAACGCAGGTGACCCGGTTTGATATCACCTACGAGGGGGAGGAAAAGAACAAGCTGCCAAAGAAAAAGCCCTCAGCGGATATCACAGATGACGAATGGCAGGCATTTCAGAAATCTAACGTGGTCGTCTTTACAGAAAACCAAACGGCCAGTTATACGCTGGTGGATCTCGACGGGGATGGTAAACGGGATCTCATTATTGATGCCTATATCGGGGGCACCGGCATATTCACCTATACCGGGATATTGAAAAGAGGAAAGGGCACCTTTTATTCAACCGTGAAGGCAGATCCGGATGCTTCGGTGCCCGGTTATTTGTATTCAACCAACGCACGCGGCGCAAATCAGGCGGGCTACTGGGTCAGACTCAATAAGCAGATTTATCTCGCCTACCGGGTCAGCTATTTCGGCGTGGATAATATTTACCTGCTTCGCCCCTTCAGCCACAACGCCAGCGTGGCAAAAATAACGGTCACATACCGCTATGCGCTGTCGGTTACCTCCCCGGATCCGCGGGATAAAGAAACGCCCTGGCTGACGTTATCGGATAAACAAAAAGTCAGCGTCGGGAAAAGTTTAGCCGCTTTGCAGGCGCATCAGCCCAATGCAGGAAGTCCTGCTTCGCCAGCCGTTTCGGTCTGTCCGGTGCCGCCGTCTCTGAGTCAAAATGAAGCCGGGTTTTATGGCCGTTCACCTGTGCCGGGCTATGAAGTACAGGCTATCGGCGATATTCCGGTGTGGATCGATGAGCAGTGTTATGTCGGCGGCGTGTACAGCCATTTTGGCGACTACTCACCGAAAGAGGGCGTAGACATCATGCTTTATGTGTATTCGCCGCAGCAGGATGGGGAGTTGAAAGGGGATATTTCAGTTTTCGGTAAACGGGAAGTCGTTGCGATCGAACGCGCCCGTGGTGTGGTGCAAGGGGATAACGGCAGGTAGGGAAACGAGGTGTTGATGAAGCAGGGAGTGGGCCGCCCCCTGCTGAAGCATCATCAGAGAGAGTTATTCTGCCGTGGCTGAGGCGATCTTTTTGCGGGCAATATCGATAAACAAAATGCTGGAAGCAAAAGAGATCCCCGAACCAATTATCATTGAAAGAAGATATGAGGTGACGTAATTATATTCTTTGTCTATCAATGTGAGTTGCTCTGAAATTAAATCAATATTGTCAATGGCATATCCCCTGGCTGAATAGAGGCCAAACCATAATGCGCCGCAGACAATAAAGCAGGTGTAACAGACATAAGTGAATTTCTTGTCGATATATTCAAGGTAAAACTTAGGGTCGGAGTAAGCCATCTTAAGAAGACCTAAAAAACAGCCCAGATAAATACCGATCAACCACTTCATGACGTCCCAGTTCATACGTATCTCTGAATGTTGCCGCGCTTGGCGACGAATAATAAAAAGAAACCCTGTTCTGAACCGCTTTGGCCGCGAGAAAAACAGAGTCATTAAACGTTAATGGTATGATTTTACAGAGTATTTAAAGAATTGACGCGCGGTATTATCACACGGACGTCAACACTCTGGCAAGAATGTTCAGGCGAGAATTCTGGCAGGGATCACCGGGGAAATAAGGGCTGGCGACGCGTGCGCCAGCGTTATCCGTCTTACATTTTCTTCGCCAGCAAGGTGGCAAAGCGAAGCTTGTAGCGGTCACCGTTTTCGTCACGTTTATGCAATTCGCCAATATCCTCGTTGTATTTCACGATTTCCCAGCCACGATAAGCGTGGCGCAATTCATCGGGCTTAAAGGTAAACGGGAAGGGCAGCGGACAAGGATAATCCGGGCTGTCCATCGCGGCGACAATCAGGTTGTAGCCGCCGGTTTTGGTGGCCGCGTGCATGTCTTCGAGAATGTGCGGGATGCTGTCGCGTTGCAAAAACATCATGACCACGGTGGAAAAGATGAAATCGTATTCGCCGCTGAAACGGTGCGTGTTCAGATCCTGTTCGCTGATGGCGATATTGCGCAGAGATTCCGCCGCAATAATGTCATTCACTTTCGCCACGCTCATGGCGTTGTTGTCCCATCCCGTCACATCAAAGCCTTTCAGGTTGAGATACAACGAGTTGCGCCCGCTGCCACAGCCCAGATCCAACGCTTTGCCCGGCTGAACATAACCGGCTGCATGAATGATTTCTGAATGGGTGCGGGTAAGGCCGTATTTTTCGGTGTAGTAATCTTCTGGCGCAGGTTGCTGGGTCATGCCCTGTGTTCCTTAAAGTGAGATCGATTGCCAGCGATTATCCTCCAAAATCTCCCCCGCGCCATGACTCTTAATGGTCAGCGCAACGTGCGCCGGTCGGTTTGCCGGTAAAGATAACTGCCCGTGCCGTGCAGAGGGTCGCCCTCAAAACCGACTTTTTGCATCCCGATTTTTTCCAGAACGCGCTGGGAAGCCAGATGGTTTTCGCGCACGGTGGCGGAGATCCGCGGTATTCCCAGTTTCTCAAAACCCGTATTGAGCGCCACGCTGGCAAACTCGGTCGCCAGCCCTTTTCCCCACGCCGTAGTGGCGAAGCGGTAGCCGAGAAACACCCGGTGATTTTCGTAGCCTTCACGGACTCCCAGCCCGCCAAACCCGATGACCTCATCGGGTTTATGGTTCAGCGTAATCGCCCAGTGGCCGAAGCCGTGCTCCGGCCATTCGCGTAACCAGCCGCTCAGTTTTTCCTGTGCCGCCGCCCTGTCCGGCAGCGGGCCGCGCGGGTTGAACAGATTGGTCTGCGGATCGCCGTAAATGGCAAAGAGGGAATACAGGTCAGCGTCTGCAACCGGACGCAGCAATAACCGCGATGTCTCAATGATCATAGTGACGTTTTTCCTCCTGTGAGATGACTTCAAGCTTAGCCGCACCGGGGCGCGTCGTCATCCGGCGCTGAAAAAATCACCCCGCCGGTCTGCGCAGGGATCTGCCGCACACTTTGGCGCGTGAGGAGCGTTCAGGGCTGCGGTGTTATTTTCCATCGTCAGTTATTTGCCCAAAATGTGAAGGGAGTCATAAGCAATGGTCAAGGAGAGACAATTTTTAACTTCTCAGAATTATCACCCGCTAAAGTGATGCCGTATACTCGACTCAAGCAGAGACAATTCGTATTACATCTTTTTTCGTTTAAATGCCCATTTGGCAGCAATGCAGGAACGCTTGTCTGGCCTGCAATCATAACTGGATATGAGGGTTTCATTATGGAAAAGAAAGTCATCTATTTGTTTTGCTCGGCAGGCATGTCCACTTCATTGCTGGTGACTAAAATGAAAGTGCAGGCCGAAAAATACGAAGTGCCGGTCATTATTGAAGCATTCCCGGAAACACTGGCCGCTGAAAAAGGGCATGCGGCGGATGTGGTACTTCTGGGGCCGCAGATTGCTTATATGTTGCCTGAGATTCAAAAAGTATTACCGGGTAAACCGGTTGAAGTGATCGATTCTGTGCTTTACGGCAAAATCGATGGTTTAGGTGTTTTGAAAGCCGCCGTTGCTGCCATCAAAAAAGCCGCCGCCACTCAGTAAGCGTAAATTTTTAGCGATACCTTGTCCTTTTTTACATTGAATTACTTTAGTCAAAGAGAAATCCAGTCAAAGAGCGAATTTCATACCCTGGCCGCCGAAGGGCGGCATTAAAGGAACACGCGAATGAGTAAAGTTATTGATTCCCTGGAGAAGATACTTCTTCCTTTTGCCGTTAAAATTGGTAAGCAGCCGCATATTAATGCCATCAAAAATGGTTTTATTAAATTAATGCCGCTGACCCTTGCCGGTGCCATGTTCGTTTTAATTAATAACGTTTTCCTGAATTTTGGTGCCGGTTCTTTCTTCTATTCCTTAGGCGTGCGTTTAGACCCCTCCACGATTGAAACCCTGAGTGGTTTAAAAACCATCGGTATTAATGTCTACAACGGTACGCTGGGTATTATGTCGCTGATGGCGCCGTTCTTTATCGGCATGGCTTTAGCCGAAGAACGCAAAGTGGATTCCCTGTCCGCGGGGTTATTAGCCGTTGCCGCCTTTATGACCGTCACACCTTACAGCGTAGGTGAAGCCTATGCGGTAGGCGCGAACTGGTTAGGCGGTGCGAACATTATTTCCGGTATGTTGATTGGATTAGTGGTCGCCGAAATGTTTACGTTTATTATCCGCAGAAATTGGGTGATTACTTTACCCGCAAGCGTGCCGACCTCTGTCGCCCGCTCATTCTCTGCATTAATTCCCGGCTTTATCATTCTGTTTATTTTCGGTGTGATTTCCTGGCTGCTGGGATTATACGGCCACAACTTCCACCAGATTATTATGGATTCCATCTCCAAACCGCTGGCCTCTATGGGCAGCGTGGTGGGCTGGGCATACGTGATCTTCAACTCCCTGCTGTGGTTCTTTGGTGTCCACGGTTCTCTTGCGCTGACCGCGCTGGACAACGGCATCATGACCCCGTGGGCGCTGGAAAATATCGCGCTGTACACCGAATACGGTTCAGTGAGTGCTGCCATTGACGCGGGTAAAACGTTCCACTTCTGGGCGAAACCGATGCTCGATTCCTACATCCTGCTGGGCGGTTCCGGTGCGACGTTAGGTCTGATTATCGCCATTTTCATTGCCTCACGCCGCGCGGATCACCGCCAGGTGGCAAAACTGGCGCTGCCGTCAGGCATCTTCCAGATTAACGAGCCTATCCTGTTTGGTTTACCGATCATCATGAACCCGGTCATGTTTATTCCGTTCGTGCTGGTGCAACCTATTCTGGCGGCCATCACGCTCGCGGCTTACTCCATGGGCATTATTCCGCCGGTGACTAACCTGGCGCCCTGGACCATGCCGACCGGCCTTGGCGCTTTCTTTAACAGTAATGGCAGCATCGCGGCATTGTTAGTGGCCTTGTTTAACCTGGCGGTCGCCACGCTGGTTTACATGCCTTTCGTTATCCTGTCGAACAAAGCGCAGGAGATTATTGAAGAAGAAGAAAGCGAAGAAGATATCGCTGCCGCACTGAAATTCTAATCTGACCCGCAGAGGGCGGGCGCGTCCTTCCCTCTGCCCACTGGCTATCAAGGAGAGATTAAGATGATTGATTTAGACAGCATCGCGGATACGCAAGACGAGATGCAGGAACTCGAAGAAGTGGTCATGGGGTTAATTATTAACTCCGGACAAGCGCGCAGCCTGGCTTACGGTGCGCTGAAAAAAGCCAAAGAAGGCGATTTTGAGCAAGCCAAAGCGTTAATGGATCAGTCACGTTTATCGCTCAATGAAGCGCATCTGGTGCAGACGAAGCTGATTGAAGACGATATGGGCGAAGGCAAAATGAAAGTCAGCCTGATCCTGGTTCACGCGCAGGATCACCTGATGACCTCGATGCTGGCCCGCGAGTTAATCACGGAACTCATTGAGCTTCACGAGAAAATAAAATAACGTAGGGAGTGATAATGCAGCCACCGGTATTGAGCATGGAAATCAAGACAGCACGCGAAAATCAACTCTTCGACGGTCAGAATTTCCATATGTTTATCTACAACAAAGTAGAAAGCATTTCCGGGTTGCATGAACATGATTACTACGAATTTACGGTGGTATTGACGGGCCGGTATTACCAGAGTGTGAATGGCAAACGGGTGCTGTTAGAGCGCGGCGATTTTGTCTTCATTCCGCTGGGTTCGAATCATCAGAGCTTTTATGAATTTGGCGCGACCCGAATATTAAATGTCGGGATCAGCAAAGCTTTTTTCGAACAACACTACGCCTCATTATTACCGGCACATTTTATTGCCTCACAAGTGTACAAAATTAAAACTGAATTTCTGACTTATATTGAATCGGTGGTGGCTTCGCTCAATTTCCGCAACGGGGAATTTAATGAATTTCTGGAGATGGTGACGTTTTATATCGTGAACCGGTTACGTCACCACAGAGAATCAGAAGCCACAACGGATGCGCCAGCCTGGTTAAAGGTGGCGGTTGAGAGAATGCATGATAAAACGCAGTTCGGTGATAAAGCCTTATCGAACATGGTGGCATTATCCGGTAAGTCGCAGGAATATCTGACCCGCGCCACGCAGCGTCATTATGGAATGACGCCGATGCAGATTATCAATGAAATCCGAATTGATTTCGCGAAAAAGCAACTTGAAATTACCAATTACTCGGTCACGGATATTGCCTTTGAATCCGGATATAGCAGCCCGAGTATGTTTATCAAGAACTTTAAAAAGCTGACATCATTTACACCGAATCATTATCGAAAGAAATTGTGCAGTATTAATTAACGCTCAGGTTTATTTTATATTTCTGTTTAAATTTGCAGTGCAATCACTTGCACGGGAGTCCCTATGAGCAAAAAACTGAAAGTCGTCACCATTGGTGGCGGGAGCAGCTATACCCCGGAATTACTTGAAGGCTTTATTAAACGTTACGACGAATTACCGATTTCTGAATTATGGCTGGTGGATGTCGAGGCCGGAAAAGAGAAGCAGGATATTATTTTTGATCTCTGTGTGCGCATGGTGAAACGCGCCGGTGTGCCGATTGCGATCCACAAAACCCTCAACCGCCGTGAAGCGCTGGAAAATGCGGATTTCGTTACCACGCAATTGCGTGTCGGTCAGTTAAAGGCGCGCGAGCTTGATGAGCGTATCCCGCTGAGCCATGGGTATCTGGGGCAGGAAACTAACGGCGCAGGCGGTTTATTCAAAGGCCTGCGCACCATCCCGGTCATTTTCGACATCATCAAAGACGTCGAAGAGATTTGCCCGAACGCCTGGGTCATTAACTTCACCAACCCGGCGGGAATGGTCACGGAAGCCGTCTTCCGTCACACTCAGTTCAAGAAATTCATTGGCGTGTGCAATATTCCTGTCGGCATGAAAATGTTCATTCAGGATGTGCTGAAACTGACTCCACAGGACGCGTTGTCTATCGATCTTTTCGGCCTGAACCATATGGTGTTTATCAAAGATGTGATTGTTAACGGTGAATCACGCTTTGCTGAACTGCTCGACGGCGTAGCCTCCGGCACGCTTACCGCCGGCTCGGTGAAAAACATCTTTGATTTACCTTTCAGCGAAGGCCTGATCCGCTCGCTCAACCTGCTGCCGTGCTCTTACCTGCTGTATTACTTCAAGCAGAAAGAGATGCTGGCGATTGAAATGGGTGAATTCTACAAAGGCGGGGCGCGCGCATCCGTGGTGCAAAAAGTTGAGAAGCAGTTGTTCGATCTCTATAAAGATCCTGAGCTGAGCGTCAAACCTAAAGAGCTGGAGTTGCGGGGCGGGGCGTACTATTCCGATGCGGCCTGCGAAGTGATCAGCGCGATTTATAACGATAAGCAAACCGAGCAGTACGTCAATTTCCCGCACAACGGGCACATTGATAATATTCCGGCGGAGTGGGCAATCGAAATGACCTGCACCATCGGGCGCGACGGCGCGACACCGCATCCGCGTCTGACGCATTTCGACGATAAAGTCCTCGGGCTGATCCACACCATTAAAGGCTTTGAAATCGCGGCCAGCGAAGCGGCACTGAGCGGCAAATTTAATGATGTGCTGCTGGCGCTGAACCTCAGCCCGCTGATCCATTCAGATAAAGATGCCGAAGTGCTGGCGCGGGAAATGTTGCTGGCGCATGAGGCGCTGCTGCCAAACTTTGCAGAAACGATTGCCGCACTGAAATAACCCGCCTCCTTCCCGGTGCGGGAAGGCGATGCAAAAGGGAAAATCATGGATAAATTACTGATTGTGAATGCCGATGATTTCGGACTTTGCAAGGCGCAAAACTACGGCATTATCGAGGCATGCAATAACGGCGTTGTGCGATCGACTACGGCGATGGTCACGATGGCGGCGGCGGAACATGCCGCCGTATTAAGCGCATCCCACCCGCAGCTTGCCGTCGGGATGCATTTTGTCCTGACGCTGGGAAAACCGCTTTCACCCATGCCAGGTTTGGTCCGAAACGGTGAACTAGGCAAATGGATCTGGGAAATGGCGGAGGCCGGAACGCTGCCGCTTCATGAAATCGCGCATGAACTGGAATGTCAGTTCGCGCGCTTTATCGACGTGTTTGGCAAAGCGCCGGTGCATATCGACAGCCATCATCACGTGCACATGTTCCCGCAGATTTTCCCGATAGTGGAGGCGTTTGCGAAACAGAAGGGCGTGCCGCTGCGCATTGACCGCGACGAAATCCGCAAAGCGGACATTCCTCTGCGCGGCGCGAAGAGTACAGACGGTTTCGACAGCACGTTTTACGGAGAGGCGATTTCAGAAGCGCTGTTTCTGCAAACGCTGGACAACGCCACACAGCGCGGCGACCGTTCCGTTGAGATCATGACGCACCCTTCGTTTATCGATAACACGCTTCTGGCCAGTAAATATTGTTACCCGAGGCTGGCAGAGCTGGATGTATTGACATCTGCGTCGCTTAAATCCGCGATTACTCAGCGCGGGTTCCGGCTGGGATCATTTAAGGATTTATAAGCCCTGTAAAAACACAAAGGCCGCCGCGGGCATATTGCTCACGGCGGCCTTTTTGCGGGTTAATCACGCGTGATTATTTATCCGCGTCTTTATAGACAGTGGCGATGGCTTCAAAGTTTGGGCCTTTCTGCCCTGCTGCAATGATATGGTAATACTTACCCCCTTTCTCATCCGCTAACTTGGAAAGCTCTTCGTGCAATTCACTTGGAGAACCTACCTGCCCGCCACTTTGCGACACGGTGACGTTGCCAATTTTTACCAGTTTGAAGTGAGTGACCTCTTCTTTAGAGACTTGGTCAGCTGCTAATGCACTGAATGAAAAGGCAGTGATAAGCAGAGAGGCAGCTAAAATGATTTTTTTCATTTACATCATCCTTTTTAGAGGTAAGAGTTTGCTTCACGCTGATTTAGTTTAGACCGGATTTTCACCTGTCACCAAAACATGCACGGATTTTTACGGCACAAAGCCGGGGAGGCTTTTGCCGTCAGAACGGATCACAAGGATGAGTATGAAAACATCCTGCGCCCGCACCGGTATGTCTGTTTATTGCGACGAGAGAAACAACAGGCCGGGAAAAGGGGAACCGCAAAGCCCGCAATTCAAATGAACTGCGGGCTTTTTTACATCACGGAGAAACGATCAGAACGAGAAACAGGAGCAGCCGAGTGCGCCCCAGAAGGCGTTGTCATCGGATACCGGAACATCGGCCCCGCGGGCAAGGTCATGGCTGTGCTTATGCACACCGCATGGCCCGACGCACTGATGCATCTGCCGGATCTGCCCGACCCGTGCCGCCCCTTCTGGCGGAGCAGAACGGTAATGCCCCGGCACACGGGTGACCGGCGACCAGTCCGGCAATACCGGGATCGCCGGTGGCGAGAGCGGCAAGAAACTTCCTGCCGCGTAAACCACTTTACCATCGACCATGGTCAGTACCGATTCAATGCCTTTGATGCGCTCTTCCGCAACACTGAAGAAATCTTCCGATAAAACGGCCAGATCGGCCAGCTGCCCGGCTTTAATCTGCCCCTTTTTACCCTGTTCGCTGGAGAACCAGGCGCTGCCCTGAGTCCACAGCATCAGCGCCGTTTCGCGGTCGATTCGCGCATCGTCGTCATACATTGCCATGCCGCCAACGGTACGGCCGGACACCAGCCAGTACAGCGCGGTCCACGGATTGTAACTGGCAACGCGGGTGGCGTCCGTGCCCAGCCCGACGGGTAATCCGGCAGAGAGCATTTTCGCCACCGGCGGCGTATGTTTTGTGGCTTCAGCGCCGTAGCGCTCTGCAAAATATTCACCCTGAAACGCCATGCGATGTTGCACCGCAATGCCGCCGCCCAGCGCTTTAACGCGTTCGATATTGCGTTCAGTAATGGTTTCCGCATGGTCGAAGAACCAGTGCAAACCGTTGAACGGAATGTCGTGGTTCACTTTTTCAAATACGTCCAGCATCCGGCTGATCGACTCGTCATAGGTGGCGTGCAGCCGGAAGGGCCAGCGGTGTTCCACCAGATGGCGCACCACGCGCTCAAGTTCAATTTCAGTCCCCGGTGGTAAATCCGGGCGCGGTTGCAGGAAATCTTCAAAGTCTGCGGCGGAAAACACCAGCATTTCGCCCGCGCCGTTATGGCGATAAAAGTCGGTGCCCTGGCCGGGTTTCAGCATGTCGGTCCACAGTTCGAAATCTTCCAGCTCATGCTGCGGGCGCTGGGTGAACAGGTTGTAGGCGATGCGGATCGTCAGCTGTTTTTTCTGATGAAGCTCATCAATGATCTGATAATCCTCGGGATAATTCTGGAAGCCGCCGCCCGCATCAATGGCACTGGTCAGCCCGAGGCGGTTTAGCTCGCGCATAAACTGACGTGTGGAATTCACCTGTTGCTCCAGCGGCAGTTTTGGCCCTTTTGCCAGCGTGGAATACAAAATCATGGCGTTCGGTTTGGCGATGAGCATCCCGGTCGGATTGCCATTGCTGTCGCGCTGAATTTCACCGCCCGGCGGATTGGGCGTGTCTTTGGTGTAACCGACCACCTTCAGCGCCGCGCGGTTGAGCAGGGCACGGTCATATAAATGCAGAATAAAGACTGGCGTGTCGGGCGCGGCCTGATTGATTTCATCCAGCGTCGGCATCCGCCGTTCGGCGAACTGAAATTCCGTCCAGCCACCGACCACGCGAACCCACTGCGGGCTGGGTGTGCGCATTGCCTGATCTTTCAGCATTCGCAGCGCATCCGCCAGCGACGGAACACCTTCCCAGCGCAGCTCCAGATTGTAATTCAGCCCTCCACGGATCAGGTGCAGGTGCGAGTCATTGAGGCCAGGGACCGCCGTGTGCCCCTTTAAGTCCACAACCTCCGTCTGCGCATCGGCAAACTGCATCACTTCATTTTCAGTACCGACGGCCAGAAATTTACCGTCTTTTATCGCCACCGCGTTCGCCCGTGGTTTTTCACGATCGACGGTGTGGAATTGTCCATTTATCAGGATCAGGGATGCGAAACTGTTCATTGGGAAAGCTCCTGTCATTGCGCGGAAGTGCGCGTCAGCCATGAATGAAAAACTCGGGTGATAACGGGCATCCACAGGAAAACCACCAGCCCGACAACGGAAGCGTCATTCAGGATATGGCCGACTTCGGTGCCTTTGAGGTGCGGTAAAATCTGCCCCCAGAACCAGGGCACAATGTGGGTCGACGGGTAAATGACCAGCAGGGTCAGCAGATATTGTTTCCAGCGGGCAGGGGGGCGGACGTTGGCGGCGGGCGGTGTGAACCAGAATTCGGCACCGGGGCGCACTTCGGTATTGTCGTTTTGCAGTAAAAGCGGGCTGACTTCTTTTACCAGCTCTTTACGCAACTCAGAATTATGCCAGGCGTTGAGATTTTCCAGCGTATCGAAGCGCACCAGAATGGTGTAAGGATCGCCGCTGCGGCTCGGGCGGATCACATTCACGCCCAGATGCCCGGTAAAGCTGCCGGCCTGCGGCATAATTTTATTCAACCAGGCTTCATAGCGTGCTTCGCTGGCGGGTGCGATCCTGTGAGTAATGACGAGTGTTACATGTTGCTGATGGGACTGCGGCATACATCACCTCATTGAATTAAAGAATTTAACGAATCAATGAAATGATGTTAGTTGCCGGAACGGAGCAATGATAGGCGAGAATTTTGGGGTTCTTATCAAATTTTTTTGTGAATCATTCCTCGCCCACCACGCGCAGATTGCGCTGCTTCATCACGCGATGCAGATTTGATTCCAGCCAGTTAGCCAGCCCGGCAATCTGGTCTTTGACTTCGATACCCAGCGGCGTCAGCCGGTACTCCACATGCGGCGGCACCACCGGATAAGAGCGGCGGTCAATAAAGCCATCTTCTTCAAATGCCTGTAAGGTCTGGGCCAGCATCTTTTCACTGACGCCACCCACTTTGCGGCGCAGTTCGCTAAAGCGCAGTGTCTCTTCGCTCAGGGCGATCAGCACCAGTAATCCCCAGCGGCTGGTGATATGACGCAAAATCTCCCGTGACGGGCAATTAGGATCGAGCACCTCGCCACGCCGGATTTGCTCCGTGAGCGGTAATGCGTCAGCCGACTTATCGGACGATATTATTTTCATACTTACCTTTTAGTGCGTACTTACCAAAAGAAAGTATATCGCATAGGATGTTTCAACGGCGACGCATTTCGCGCCCTTCAGAACATAAATCTCGTGTCTTACACTTTTTGGAGAAACAACATGATCGCAATTACCGGTGCCACCGGCCAGTTAGGCCGCCTCGTTATCGCTGCATTGTTGAAGAAAGTCCCGGCGAATCAGATTATTGCCGCCGTGCGCAGCCCGGAAAAAGCCAAAGATCTGGCGGAGCTGGGCGTGGAGTTACGTCAGGCCGATTACAGCCAGCCAGCGACGCTGGACAGCGCGTTCAAAGGTGTTGAAAAAGTGCTGCTGATTTCTTCGAGTGAAGTCGGTCAGCGCGAAGCGCAGCACGGCGCAGTGATTGATGCGGCAAAACGCGCAGGCGTAAAACTGCTGGCCTACACCAGCCTGCTGCACGCAGACAAAAGCCCGCTGGGGCTTGGCGTAGAACACCGCGCGACCGAAAAAGCTTTAAGTGAATCAGGCGTTCCCTTCGTGCTGTTGCGTAATGGCTGGTACACGGAAAACTACGCGGCGAGCATCGCCCCGGCGCTGGCGCACAATGCCTTTATTGGTGCGGTGGGTGAAGGCCGTATCTCCTCGGCAGCGCGTGAAGATTACGCCGAAGCGGCAGCAACGGTGCTGAGCCTGGATAATCAGGCGGGCAAAGTATACGAACTGGCGGGAGATGAGGCTTACACGCTGGCAGAATTTACCGCGCAGATCGCGCAACTGTCAGGTAAAAAAGTGGATTACATCAACATGACCCAGGCGGATTTCGCAAAAGCACTGACCGGTGCAGGTTTGCCGGACTGGCTGGCGGAGATGCTGGCAGATTCTGATGCAGGCGCAGCGCAGGGCGGGCTGTTTGATGATTCACATACATTGAGCAAACTGATTGGTCGCCCGACAACGTCTGCGAAAGAGGTGATTGCTGCGACGCTGAAGTCTCTCTGAGGCGCGACCGCGGTTTGTTATCATAAAGTTTACGGCCTGTTAGCATCGCTTAACAGGCCGTATTTTTATTTAAATCACATCATCCTGCGTGGATAACAAGACCAGCTCAAGCAGATTGCGACAGGCCTGCTGATTACTGATGTTGGAATCGATTTCGATCTGGCGGATCAAACCTTCGATGATGGCTTTATTGCTTACCGGGAAGCGGCTGCACAACAGGCTGGACACCACTCTGCCCAAAATTTCCACTTCACTTAAGGTCTGGGATTCCTGCGGTTTGAAGTATTCGCTGATTTCAGTAACTGTTTGTTCTTCTTCGAGTTGCATATAGACCTCCTTAATACTTCGCATGGTAAATCATGACATGAGAAGTGTCTGTTGCGAGTGAGAAAACATAGTATTGTTTAGCAATGCTTCACAATTCGTTTCCCTGTTTCATCCCATGCCTTTTTTGCAAAAGAAAAAGGCCAGCATTAAAAAAAAGTTTTTGGAGGAGGGGAAATCCACATTCTCCTCCAAAAACCAGGCTGAATATGCCCGTAAATGACGGACTAATGATAAAGCAGGGGTGTAAAGAAGTTATACAAAGATTGCAGATTTGTACAGTTTTGGGTGAGAAATATCTTAATAACCGGTTGCTAGCAATCAAAAACAGCACGAATAGTACTGTGTGATTAACGATCGATACATTCACAGATTGAGTTAGTTCATTTTGTAATGATCAGGTGAGTAGTGTTTTTCACCACGGGACTGAGTGAGTCTCGGTTTCTTAAATGCGGTGAGCACTTCACTCACTGCGCTGCCACACGAATGAGAACGCAATACTGCCACTGGCCGCGCTCAAGAATCACGCCGGAGGCGCGGTGGAAAACCGCGCGTCAGTGTGCGCGGGTTGTAACCCGACCGGAGGGCACCGCGCAGCGGCGGGATTTGCGGCAATAGCGAAAGCCCCTGAAACATAGCCCGCGAGCGACAGCGCGCAGTTTAAAGACGCGAGAGATCCAAGAGAGGCCCGTCCTGGCCTCTTTTGGTCGGTTTCGGCGCAAAATGTTAAGCGATCACCGCACCTGAGAAACCGAAACCTACCCATCCATACATCCTTTCCCCACGATGTTACCGGTATCACAGAAGCTAAATATCGTAAGAAATTTACAACATCTCGCAATTGTGACCGGCATTTAACCTCTCTATAACAGTTCTTCAGCCCAGCGGACGGACTGACTTTTTTGTTTAACCGGACAAAAGGCAGAACGAGTTATGAGTGGAAAATTATCCGTCAAAGAGAAAGTAAGTTACGGTCTGGGGGATATGGCGAGCCATATTGGCCTGGATAACGTCATTATATTTTTAACCTTTTACTACACCGACGTGGTGGGTTTACCGGCGGTGTTTGTCGGCACCATGTTCCTGGTGGCGCGCGTCGCGGATGCGATTGTTGACCCCGCGATGGGGCTGATTGCCGACCGCACGCAGACCCGATTTGGTAAGTTCCGCCCGTATATTCTCTGGCTGGCACTGCCTTTTGGTGCCAGCTGCCTGCTGGTGTATGCCGTGCCGGAATCCCTGACGCTGGGCGGCAAAATGGTGTATGCCAGCGTGACCTACTGCGTGATGATGCTGATGTACACCGCCATCAATATTCCTTATTGCTCGATGGGCGCGATCATTACGCCGGATAATACCCAGCGAATCTCCCTGCAATCCTATCGCTTTTTCCTCGCCACCCTGGGCGGCGCGATGTCCACCTTCCTGATGATGCCGCTGGCGGAAATGCTGGGCGGCGGCAATAAGCTTGACGGTTATTTCGGCGCGATGGCCATCATGGCCTCGGTGGCCGTGGTCATGTTCCTGCTGTGTTTTCTCAACACCAAAGAACGTATCAGCGCACCGCCGACGCATGAAAATTTCCTCTCCGATCTGCGCGATTTAGTGCGTAACGACCAGTGGCGCGTGGTCGCGGCGCTGATCTTCTTTAACATCTCCTTCGGCGTCGTGCGTCTCGGCGCGATGATGTATTACGTCACCTATTATCTCGGCAACGCCAGCTACTTTATGTGGCTGCTGGCCGCGCACATTATTGGTAAAAGCCTCGGCAGCCTGCTGGTCAAACCGCTGACCCGCAATCGCAGCAAGCTTACGGCATTCACGCTTTGCGCCATTGTGACCGGCATCCTGAGCGCGGCGATCTTCTTCGTTCCGGCGTGGATCTCCCTGCTGGTGGGCATGACGCTGCTGGTGTCCACCTTCTATCAGGTCACGACCACGCTGATGTGGGTGATGATGTCTGACGTGGTGGATTACGGTGAATACAAACAGGGCAAACGCATGGACGGCACCGTGTTCTCGACCTTGCTGGCGATCCTCAAAATGGGGATGGCGGTGAGCGGGGCGGTGGTCGGCTGGACGCTCGGCATGAGCGGTTACGTGCCGCATGCCGCCCAGCAAAATACCGCCGCGATGCTGTCGATTATTGCGCTGTTCTCGCTGGTGCCGGGCGTGTTGTCGATGTTCAGCGCGCTGTCGATGCGCTGGTACAAGCTCAATGACGCCACCATGAAACAGATCAACCAGTCCAAAATTTCTCAGGAACGCGAGCCTGAACGTCAGGCCATCTTGCATACACAGGAGTCCGCATGAGCGAATTAATCGCCGAAAAAAACCGCATCCTCTGGCATTTCGATCAGCAAACGCTGGTGATTGAACCCTGGGGCGAAAACAGTCTGCGCGTGCGCGCCACCTGCCGTCCGGCGCTGAATGATCATCTGTGGGCGCTGTTGCCGCCCTCCACACAGCCACAGGCTGACATCCGCCACGGCACCGAAACCCTCACGCTGCGCAACGGCAATATCACGGCAACGGTGAACATCAAAGGGCAACTGGCGTTTTATAACCAGCGCGGCGAGCTTATCCTCGAAGAGTTCTGGCGTCAGCGTTCGACCGTGGGGATCGGCGCGACAGAGAAGAGTCAGGATAAATACATCAGCGCGCTGAAGATGGATGCGCGCGAATTCAAAGCCATTCCGGGCGGCAAACATCAGCTCACCGTGCGTTTTGAATCCCGTCCGGACGAGAAAATCTACGGCATGGGGCAGTATCAGCAGAGTTGTCTGGATCTCAAAGGTTGCACGCTGGAACTGGCGCAGCGCAACTCGCAGGCCAGCGTGCCGTTTATGCTCTCGAGCCTCGGTTATGGTTTGCTGTGGAATAACCCGGCGATTGGCGAGGCGACGTTCGGCAAGAACATTACCCGCTGGGAAGCGCAGGTCACCGAGCAGATGGATTACTGGATAACCGCCGGTGATACGCCCGCTGACATCCTGCACCAGTATGGCCGCGCGACCGGTACCGCGCCGCACATGCCGGAATACGCCACCGGTTTCTGGCAGTGCAAACTGCGTTACCGCACCCAGCAGGAAGTGCTGGAGGTGGCGCGTGAATACAAGCGGCGCAATCTGCCGATTTCGGTGATTGTTATCGATTTCTTCCACTGGCCGAATCAGGGCACCTGGTGTTTTGATCCGGTGGACTGGCCGGATCCGAAAGCGATGGTGGCAGAGCTTAAATCCCTCGGCATCGAAACCATGGTGTCGGTGTGGCCGACGGTGGACAGCCGCACCGATAACTATAAAGAGATGAAATCCAAAGGTTATCTGGTGAATACCGATCGCGGTGTGTCAGTGAATCTGGATTTCCTCGGCAACTGTACGTTCTTCGATGCCACGCATCCCGGCGCACGACAGTTTGTCTGGGACAAAGTGAAACAAAATTATTTCGATCTGGGCATCCGCACTTTCTGGCTGGATGAAGCCGAACCGGAATACCGTGCGTATGATTTTGATAACTATCGCTATCACCTTGGCCCGGTGCTGGAAGTGGGGAATATCTATCCGCAGAAATTCGCCCAGGGTTTTTACGACGGATTGCAGCAGGAAGGCGAAAACGAGATCGTCAATCTGGTGCGCTGCGCCTGGGCGGGCAGCCAGCGTTACGGCGTGCTGGCGTGGTCCGGCGACATCCACTCTTCCTTCCATGCGCTGCGCAATCAGATTGCTGCTGGCCTGAACATGGGGCTGGCGGGTATTCCGTGGTGGACGACCGACATCGGCGGTTTTCAGGGCGGCAACGTCAACGATCCGGCATTTCAGGAGTTGCTGATCCGCTGGTTCCAGTGGGGCGTGTTCTGCCCGGTGATGCGCCTGCACGGCTACCGCGAACCGCAAATTCAGCCGTCAGAACCCTGGCGTGAAGGCATCGCGCAGTGCAACAGCGGCGCGCCGAATGAAGTCTGGAGCTATGGCGAAGAGAATTATGCCCTGATGAAAAGCGGGCTATTCCTGCGTGAAAAGCTGCGTCCGTACATCAGCCGCGTCATGCAGCAAGCCCACGAAAACGGCGATCCGGCGATGCGCACGATGTTCTATCAGTATCCCGCTCAGCCGGAAAGCTGGCAGGTGGAAGACCAGTATCTGCTCGGTGCCGATATTCTGGTCGCGCCTATTTTGCATGCGGGCCAGCGCGAACGCGAGGTGTGGTTACCGGCGGGAGAAACCTGGGTGGCGCTTAATGGCGAACGCTATGAAGGAGGAAGGGCGGTGAGTGTCGCCGCACCGATGAGTGAGATCCCGGTATTTGTGCGGGAAGGTGCTGACCCGACTGCACTGGCTATCCTGTAAACCGGACTGTAACCGTTTCGGTTTCTCAAATGCGGTGGTCGCTCAGCGTGTAACGTCAGAGGATCACCGCAGAGAAGAAACCCAAACCTTCCACTATCTGTACCTGAAAGCCGCGCCATGCCGCGGCCTCCTGCCCCCGACTTATCACAAAACTGTTAACTCTCCGCGAGGATTCCGTAATCCCTCGCCCTGTACTCTGGTGCCATCGACAGCAACCGCAACGGTGGCAACAATGATCAACAGACGTAATTTCTTGCTGGGCAGTGGCGCGGTATCGGCTGCTGCGGTGATGGGGCTGATCCCGTCACTGTTTTCCCGCAATGCCGACGCGCAGGCGAAATCCGCTAAATTCGACATCATGCTGACGGATGCTCAGTGGCATCAGCGCCTGAACGACGATCAGTACCGCATTTTGCGCGAAGCCGGCACCGAGCGGCCTTATTCCAGCCCGCTGAACAACGAGCACCGGGCGGGGGAATTTGCCTGTGCGGGCTGCAATCTTCCTCTTTTCTCCTCAGCGACCAAATTTGACAGCCACACCGGCTGGCCGAGTTTCTGGAAACCCTTGCCAGATTCGGCGCTCACCAGCCGGGATACCTCCTTCGGCATGGTGCGCGATGAAGTCCATTGCCGCCGCTGCGGCGGGCATCTCGGTCATGTTTTCGACGACGGCCCGCAGCCGACCGGCCTGCGTTATTGCATGAACGGGCTGGCAATGACGTTCACCCCCAACGTTTAATCAGGCAGGAAATTCACCATGAAGAAAATTACCGACAAAAGAGTGAAGTCGTTACGCAATTACAGCCTGATCGCCGGTCTGGTGCTGGCCTCTGCGTTTGTGTTTCAGAATAACGCCTGGTCATGGGGCGGAGCAGAGCCCGCCGTGGTGATCGCCGCCCCGGCAAAAGATGAACCGGCAGCCACATCGCACAGCGAAACCGCGCTGTTTGCCGGCGGGTGTTTCTGGGGGATCCAGGGGGTGTTCCAGCATGTGAAAGGCGTCACCAGCGCGGTATCCGGATATGCCGGCGGGGCAGCAGGAACGGCAAATTACGAGGAAGTCAGCACCGGTGAAACCGGCCATGCCGAATCAGTGAAAGTGACGTTTGACCCGACACAGGTGACCTACGGCGAGTTGCTGCATATCTTCTTTTCGGTCGGACATAACCCGACTCAGCTGAACCGTCAGGGGCCGGACACCGGCAGTCAGTACCGCTCGGCGGTGTTTCCGTTAAATGCCGCGCAGGCCGCAGTAGCAAAAGCGTACATCGCACAACTCAATGCCAGCAAAAGTTTCAGCGAACCGATGGTGACAAAAATTGAAAACAACGCCCACTTTTATCCGGCGGAAGCCTATCACCAGAATTTCTTAAACGATAACCCGGACTATCCGTACATTGTGGTGAACGATCTGCCGAAAATTAAAGATCTGCAACAGGTGTTCCCGGCGAATTACCGCGAGCAGCCCGTGCTGGTGAACCCTGAAAGTAAGAATTGACGCTACCGGAATGGCGGCTGACATGATTCAGAAAGGGGGAAGGCGGGGTTAGCGGTATTCACGGCAAGAGCAGTCATTCTTTGAAGTAAAAAATGACTGCTCGCCTGATCATGGCGTGGACGTTTTACGTATTACGCCCTTCAATCAGAAATCCAGCTCGGCACCTAAATACGCACCGTCGATAATGCGTTCGTTAGGATTACCCGCCGTGCCATCAATACCGACATAACGATAACCGGCTTTGAGTTTCAGCGGACGGAACGGAACCCAGCTCAGGCCGCCATCGGCTTCAATGTAACTTTTGACACTGTTGTTTAACGCGTCTGGTGCGACATAGCCTTCGCCGTAAAACGCCAGGCTGTCAGTGAACGGGATCGTGATACCGCCGCCAACCGGGAACGCAACGCCTTCGTTATCAGATGTGGTGCCCTGCAAATAAACGCTTTTTGCACCCAGATTAATCATCGCCGGGCCAACAGGAATATTAAAACCTGCACCAATACCGCCAACCTGACGGCCATTTTTAGTGTCTTTAGCCCAGTTTCCGCTGAGGTATAAACCGGAGGTCTGACGGCCCATGCCGACATCCAGTTCGGTGAAATCACTGCCTGCTTTGGCACCCAGCTCAAGGGCCTGAGCCTGACCGGCTGCCGCCATCATCACCACTAAAGCACTTGCCGCGATGGCTGATTTAATTTTGTTGCTACGCATTTGTTTACCTAATTATGTAATGAGCAAGCTGCGGCTAACGCCGAAACTGCTTGCAGGTCGAAAGACATTTTGTCAGGGGGTATGAAACGTCAGACGACCTTGCCCATCAATTTATATCTGAAATGACCGCGCATATAGGTTTTTATAGGGGTAATTAATCACCATGCATATTTTTATGCTGTTTAGGCGCGTCCGCATCAGTACGCTGCGCAGACAAATTGCGGAGAATAGGTACTGCTGATCACGTATGCCTGGTCGCGAATTTTCTTCACGCCAATATCAATCGAGGCATTATCGCCGCTGTTTTCCAGCCACATCTGGTTAAAGTCGGAATCCGGGGTATTGCTAAGAGGTGACGCTGTCACTTTGTCGACGGTAAAAAGATAGGTGTTTTTGTCGGTTTTTACGCCGTGACTGAGGTAAACCGTGCGGGCGAGGTAGGTGGATTTCCCTGCGGATGTGACGTCCCCCTCGTACTGAATAATGCCTTTATTTTTATCGTAAAACTGCACGCTTTCTATCACGGAGAAGATCAGCTGATCCTGGCCGATATCCATTTTAACCCTGGCAAACGCTTTGCATTTCAGTGGCTCGATTGCCTCCCGGGCGGGAAAGAACAGGAAGGCAGCGGCTGACGCGAGAATGACGAAAGTGGCGAGATAGAATTTCGATTTCTTAATGACGATCATGGTCTGATCCACGAGTAATGATAGAAGTTGTCACAGGAAAGAATTTCTTTCTTCTTACCTGTCGAACACAGGGAAAGTAAGGTTCTGGCATTATTTTTCGAAGAAGAGGAAAGCTCACTGCTGTAGATAATGATGTTTTCGTTGTTACAGGTCAGATGATTCTCTTTCATCACGTGACTCACCTGTGCAACCACCTGCGTCTCTTCGTCTGCGGGGATATCTTTCAGATAGAGGATTTCACAGCCGATCTCAGGCCGTCTGATTTCAGTCACGCCGTTGGTGGCATCAATGTATTCCCACACCAGCGCAGCACCCGCGCTGACCGCCAGCAGAAATATCAGGCCGGGCAACGCTTTTCGCCACAGAGATCTCGCGGGCGGTTGTGGCCGACCCGCCGTGATTTCTGGCTCTGTCATCACGGCGAACTTCTCTGCTGGCGCAGAAGGAAGCGCTGTGACGTTCACCGCAGTATTCAGTTTAAAGCCGACTTTTGGCAGCGTAATGATGAGTTCGTTGCATTCAAAGGTTGCCAGGCTGCGCCGCAGAATGCTGACGTACTGGTTCAGATTGCTGCCTGAAGCCTGCAATCCATACTTATCCCAGACGTTTTCCAGCAGATACTCGCGCGTCAGCTCATGCCCGCCGGAGGACAGGAACTCTTCCAGCAAACGGGCGGCAGGTAAGGTTAACCTGATCACATCCTGGCTGGCGGGGTAGAACAGCGTGCCGTCATCGGTATTAAATTCTATTGTATTATCAATAAGATATTTCATCTGACCCTGTTTAATATCAGTAAAGCCCTGGTAAAACGTGTAAAAACAATTCCGTCTGAGATCCGGGTTGAAAAAGCCAGATCTTCCTCCGGTCATCCCTGCGGATGTTTTGACGGTGAATCATTTTGGTATAACACATCTGATTTTATTCGCTTTAAATTTGAATTTTAGCGAGATAAAAACCTATATATACGATGCTTTTATAATTAAATTGTCTGCCATGATAAATTACGTTTCCCTGTAGGTATCGTTCATTTATCCGCAGGCTTACGAGGTTGAAACCCTGACCGCTCCCTGCAGGGGAGTTTTTCTTGTACACCACCTTCACTCAGTTTCTGCTTGGTTTTTCTGCTGCACTTGACCTTCTGGATCCGGAAAAGGGCAATCGCGGTGCGCGCCGCGCCTGGATTGCGCTCAGTATTGCCCTTCATCGTCATCTTAGCCCACTGTCACAACGACGCGTGTTTGTCGCCGCACTGTTGCGCGAAATGGGAAGAGGGCGGCATTCCCCGGTTGACTGCCACGCGCGGATTAAAAATACGGCGTTGCTGGCTGACTGCGCAGATCTGATCACCGGAGATAATCCCCATCACCCGGAAAACCGTTTGCTGGATCTGGCCGACTCGCTGGATTTACTCACCTTAAACCAGTATCCGCGCGGCTATTACCCGGCGCAGGCTATCGAAACTTTGTGTGATGCTATCGGCTCACGCTACTCCCTCGATGATGCGATTGCTCTGCGTGAACTGAGCCTGGACAGTGAGTTCTGGAAAATCCATGTTTCTGTAAAACTGCCCGAAACCCTGCAAACGCTGTCGCCGCTGCCAGACCATCACCTTAATGATGACGAGTTATTAACGCTGTCTTCGCTGCTGGCGCAGGTCATTGACAGCCACTGTCATCAGGGGTGTGCGCATTCATTCTCCGTTGCCGGTTACAGCGCCACCCTGGCTGAGTTGTACGGATTTTCGAAAAAAGGCATAACCCGTGTCCGCATTGCAGCGATGTTGCATGATTTAGGTAAACTGGCACTGCCTGCCGCGTTGCTTGGCAAAAAGCAGCCGCTGACAGAATTCGAAATGAGGCAGATAAAAGTACACCCACAGTTCACCTGTAAAATCCTTTCCCGTATCGACGGTATGCACGACATCATGCAGATGGCCAGCTTCCACCATGAGCGGCCAAACGGTTCCGGCTATCCGTTTCATCTGCGTTCACCGCAGCTTGATTTAGGTCCGCGTATTATTGCCGTGGCGGACAATTACGCCGCGCTGCGTGAAAACCGTTGTTACCGCTCTGCTTTGTCGCATGAACAAAGTATGAAGATCATGCAGGAAAGCGCAAATTCCGGCTGTCTGGACGCCGGTATCGTGGAGGCTCTTGCCAGCTATATTAACGCGAAGGCATTGCCGGTGTTTTGATATTCCACAGTTAACGCATAACAACCGGATAATATGGCTCACCATTCAGGAGTAGATGTTATTTATTCATCAATAAATGGTTTTTATTTAATCACTTATTAACATGAAGGTGTAAATGAATCCTGTTATCTGGCACAGCGAAGGCTATTCACGTTGTCGGGCGGATATAGGCTGTTATATTCATGTTACTGTCCGGGTGTTATTTAAATGAGAAGCAATTCGCCCACAGTGTAGCCTTATGTTTTTACTGTCAGTCTTTTATACCTGAAGGTGGTCAGAATGTCGGAAGTTGCCCCATTATCTATTGCTGTCATAAACTACAATAATATCTACTTTTCAACCGGGCTGGCAGAAATCCTGAGCCGTCTGACATTACGGGAAACCTCAGTAGTTCATATTGAGGATGGCGAACTGAATGAAGCCAGCAAAGCGGATGTGATCGTGATGAATATTTCATGTGGCAGAAATTCCATCTGTAATACCCTGCATAAAATACGAAAGCCAGACAGTATCGTTATCGGACTTGAACGTGACTCTGATGATCCGGTTACAACGACTTCTCTGTATTGTCATGCCGGGATGCAGACCCTGTCCCTTAAAAACTCTGTTGCACAAGTCAGTCAGATGTTCGACAAAATCAGCAATGAGGAACAACATGAATTCACGTTTCAGAATAAGAACTGCTTTCATTGTAAACAGCTGACGCTCACACCCCAGCAATCCTATTTCAGTCATTTGTACCTTTCCGGCTGTTCGGTCAAAAAAATGGCCGGAGATTTAGGGTGTGATACCAAAACGGTGTATTCGCACAAACTCAAGATAATGAGAAACTTTAACATCAAAAGCGATCAGGAACTGTATGTCTTGCTGAGATTCAACCTCACCAGAAAATCAGACTGCCTTATCTATCCCGGTTTACACATATAATCACTACCTTTACGTCTTTCATTATGAATGACGTTTTTTTTATTTCCTGCCAATATATCTCGTCCGGACAAAGTCATCATTTTATTAAATAACATTCTCTTCGTACAGCCCCAGTTGCACGCCATTTCCATGGTCACAGTGAATTACCCTTCGTTCTGAAAACACCTCCATTAACAAATACCGAAAAGCACTATTCTTATGGCCTCTTGTATTTGGTTCGTTTAACAAGTGCCTCATATTAGGTGATAAGCTGACTTCGGTGAGATTATTCTTAGAAGCGGATTTTGCAGCGGGCTAAACGTTTAATTCCGGACGATGAAGATAATCACAAAAATAATGCGCTTTAAGTTGTCAGGAAAACAAAACAAGTCACTAAAATTAACAATAATTAAACATTGGCGGTCAGATGATGCAAATAACACAACATAATTAGCATTTTCATTTACACCGAAAAATCATCTTATCCTGAAATTAATCACCACAAATTAACAATAAGGCAGTATGTAAATCCAATTCAGTAACAAATTGTGGAGTATTTCTCTAAATGACGGATTGTTTTTAACCCTTTCCTTAGCAAGGGAATAAAACAAGAATGTAATGGCTCGGCAGGGAGAACTTCTTATATCGCTTAATTGAATTCTTCTGCATTGCCGGGATTTACTTTAAATGGATGTTATTTTTCGAGAGATTCTTATGAATATTAAAAAACTGAGTTTGGTTGTTTCTGCTGCATTTGCTGGTGCACTGACAATGGGTTCTGCATTCGCTGCTACTACTGAATCAGTAGGAGGGGGTAAAATTACTTTCAGCGGCGCAGTCAGTGATGCGACCTGTAATGTTACCACAAATAACGGTTCAGATTTCACAGTGAACCTGGCGCCTATCGCGCTGACTGATTTAAGCAATACCGCCGGTGTCGTGACTGCAGGTTCCACACCTTTCACTATGGCTGTAAGCGGCTGTACTGGTTTTGATGCAACAAGCACAGTGGCTCAGCAATTAAAAATGAAAGTGTCAGGCGCTAATGTTTCTGATGATTCTACTTACCTGAAAAATGAAACAGGTACAGCGTCAGGCGTGGGTATTACCCTGACCACTGATGGCAGCACCGCCGTAGATTTGGCTAACTACATCTCTACGGGTTTATCAACCTCTGCCACTACTACTGATGGCACTGCTGGCACAGTATTCGACAATGGCGCAGAGGGTGATATCACTCTTTATGCAAACTACTACAACTATGGCGGCGCAAGCGCTTCTGTCGGTACCGTTGTGACCACAGCAACTTATATGTTCACCTACGAGTAATGAATACGGAGGGTGTCATGCACCCTCCTTTTTTTAATGCCAGTTTTCACCGGGGTTAGTTGTGAGGAATATCTCTCTTTTTGCTGTTTTGTCTTTTATTTGTTTCTCTTCTACAGCCAGCGTCGTGCTTAATTCCACGCGCGTTATATTTCCTTCTGAATCGAAAAGTGTCTCTGTCCAGCTGGTGAATAAAAGCAAGAATACACATCTTGTCCAATCCTGGATCGATGACGGCAGGGCGGAGGCTAAACCTGAAGAATTAAATACGCCGTTCATGATCAGCCCGCCGGTTGTGAAAATTAATGCCAATGACGGACAGACATTACGCATCAGTAAAAATACGTTGTCAGAAGCATTACCTAAAGACCGTGAAAGTCTGTTCTGGCTGAACGTTATTGACGTTCCGCCTGAACCTGAGAATGCCGCAGATAATGGAAACTATCTCCAGGTCGCGATCAGAAACCGAATTAAGCTTTTCTGGCGCCCGGCATCATTAAAAATATCAGCTGATAAAATCTCTGATCTTGTCAGCCTTAAGCGTTCAGGAAATGGCAAGTTATGTGCTGATAATCCGACGCCTTATTACGTCACCGTTTCGCAGGTCATGAAATGGGATGGGAAAAGCCGGACCGTACAGAACAATATAAAAGGGAATCTGCTTGACGGCGCAATGACGCTTTCTCCTTTCAGTTGCCAGCCTATTAATAAGATGCCAGCGACACCAGGGAAATATCAGATGGTGCATGTGGACGATTACGGCAGCCGGGTTCCCTTTGTTGTTGAGTATAAATGATTTGTTAGGATTGGATTATGAACGGGAAGTCAGTCACCATTTCTGGAGTATTCAATAAGTCAAAACTCGTTTACGCACTTTTAGCCGCGCTATATTCCCAACAGGGGCACGCCGCTGCTTTTAACAGCAGCTTTTTAATGGGCGATATCGGCAGCGCCGACTGGAGCAGCGGCAGTAAGGTCATCTCCGCCGGTATTTACGATCTGGATGTGTCGGTTAACGGCGCATGGCGAGGAAAATTCCCCGTCAAGGTGGATGAAAAGAACAACATTTTTATGAAGCCGGACGTTTTCGGCTCTTTGCTGGTCAAGAAACCGGCGGAAATGAAGGACACAACAGAAGAATGGTTGCCCGCCAGCACCTTTTTACACGGCGGCAGCACGACATTAAATACCGGTAAAATGGAACTGAACCTGGTTATTCCTCAGGCTTTTGTGATCAGCAAAGATCAGCGCTGGGTGGCGCCAGAAATGTGGGATCCGGGCATTAACGGGGCTTACACCAGCTACAACTTCAGTTATTACAACTCACACCGCAAAGACGATGTGAGCGATGCCGATAATATTTATCTCTCAATGAGAAGCGGTCTGAATCTGGCGGGCTGGTCGTTGCTGGATAACTCGACCTTTCAGCGTAACCGCAGCAATAAAAGTGGCTACTGGACGAACAGCACCCGTTACCTCGAGCGCCCTTTGCCGGGGATGAACGCGTTGCTGAGGGTGGGGGACAGCTATACCGAATCGCCGTGGTTCGACAACATGCGTTTTCGCGGCGTGAGCCTCAGGCAAGATTTGCGCATGTACCCGGACAGTTACCGCACCTATATGCCGGTTATCCGGGGTATGGCTAACAGTAATGCTGTGGTCAAAATTTATCAGAATGGACAGATCATTCATCAGGTCAACGTGCCGGCCGGCCCGTTTTCCATTGAAGATCTGATGCCTACCGGTTCGCGAAGCGATTTTCAGGTCGATGTTGTCAACGCCGGTGGCTCGACAGAAAGTTTTATCGTGCCGTTTTCGACGGTCAGCGACATGCTGCGCCCTGGCTCCTCGGAGTGGATGCTGAATGCCGGTAAGGTGCAAATCAGTAATGTCGATTTTCACCCCGAATTTGTGCAGGGGAGTTATTCCTATGGGGTGAATAACTATCTGTCAGTGTACGGCGGGGCCACGCTGAATAATGATTACCAGTCATTATTGGCGGGCGCAGCCGTCAGCGTGCCGTATTTAGGTTCTGTGTCATCCAATATTGAGCGGGCCTCGGCAACGCTGAAAAATGGTCAGTCGTCAGACGGTCAGCGAATTAAGTTTTCGTGGAGCCGCTATTTGCCGACCAAAACCAACATCAGTATCGCCAGTTATTATTATAATTCTGCCGAATATTTATCTTTTAATGACTTCGTTTATATCAACCGGCTCATTCAACAAGATAACAGCACGTCAGGTTATAAAAGAAGTAAAAAGACCTACAGTATCAGCCTTGATCAAACCCTTGATGATGGCTGGGGTCGTATTGCGCTTGATGCTTACTGGCGTGATTACTGGAATAGCAATCAGTCCACGCGGCAGTACAGCCTGACTTACAGTAATCTCTGGCGTGATATCAGCTGGAGTATTTCCGCGCGGCGGACACATTATGAATATGATGCGGACGATTCCAGCAACCAGTATGACGAAAGTCATTATGGCAGGAGCAGAAGCCAGGATGAAAATCGCATCGATCTGTCGATTACTATCCCGCTGAAAATATTTGATACCAATGCCAGCCTGGTGACCCGCAGCGGTATGAAAGACGGCAAATATGCGAACAGCGACATCGGGCTCAACGGCTCGACGGACAACGTCGATTACAACCTGAGTATGGCCGACGATAACACCAACCGCACCTCCACCCTTAACGCCTGGGGGGCGATGCGCACCTCGGCGGTGAAACTGACCGGGAATTACAGTGAATCAAACGACTACCGTCAGGCAGGCTTTGGTGCCAGCGGCAGCGCGGTGTTATGGAGCGGCGGTTTACTGACCTCCGGATCCAGCGGAACGACGTTTGTTATTCTGGATTCGCCCGGCGTGGCTAACGCGGTGGTCAATGGTAATCCGGCGATGAAAACCAATAAAAGCGGCAAGGTACTTTATCCGTATGCGGCGCCTTATCGTATGAATAATTTCCGGCTGGAAAATAATGATGCCGATGCGGAAGTGAAAGGCAATATTCGCCACGTAGCTCCCTGGGCAGGAAGTATCAGTTATGTGAAATACAATACCGATACCCGAAAGGTCTTTGTTATTGAGGCGTACAAGAGCGACGGGCAACCTTTACCTTTTGGCGCTGAACTGCTCGATAAAAAAAATGCAGCGCTGGGATATGTTTCCCAGGGCAGCCAGATGTATATCAAAGCTGACGTTTTGCCGAAGTTTATTTTTGTGAAATATACGCAAGATGAAAAACAGCAGAAATGTAAAGTTACTAACCCGTCGGAGTCGCAAAGAAATATCTGCGTACTGTAAACAGGATTAACATGAAAAAAATAATCATTATTCTTTTGTCGTTAATGGCACCTGCCGCGTGGGCGGATTGCGTGAGGGTAAATGGCGGTAGCACTCCGACATTATTTTCAGAAAGTTTGGATCTTTCGTCGTTATTTACCACCACAGACACGGCGACGGAATCGCGCAGTACCTTTGCCAATATAAGTCTGAACTGTTCGACCCTCGTTGTTGGGAGTTCCAGCGTTAACTACATCAGCCCGATGGCAAATGGTTACTGGGTGGAATACATCAGCCCCGCCGGAATTTCGCGTTGGGTAAAATTTGTGGTGTCCGATTTCATCAGCAGACAGGAATACGGCCCAGGCAATCAAACCTCAACAGCCGTCAGCTATACGCTGACGGCCACCTTACTGTCCGGAGTGCCCGGCGCAGTGAACGCTAACTTCAGTCAGAGCACCACCACGGGGGTCGCGACCCTGACCCCGTTAGTACTGGAGAACACCAACTGGGGAATTTTCGTCCAGATCCCGACGGTCGATCAGGTCGCCGCGATTGTGGCATCGAAAGCCTGGACGTCAAAATATCTGGCCTACAACGAGTTGACGGTGACCTTTAACCCGCCGGAAACCACCTGTGACATGCCAGATCAAAATGTCCATTTACCTAAAGTCTCATTAAGCGACTTAAAACTGGGAATGGATACCGGTTCAACGCCGGTTCAGCTGCCGGTGACCTGTTCCAACACGCTGGTCAATGTGTCCACCCGGGGAATTTCCGCCTGGTTGTACAGCGCAGATATCGTGGACAGCAACAATCTGGTGATGAGAAACGGTTCATCGACCTCCAGTGGGATTGGCATCGCGCTGAAAAACAGTGCGGGCAGTGATATTTCATTATCGGCTGCCACCACACAAAACACCGCGACGTCCATTTTAAACATTGTCAGAGGGGGAGACAGCAGTAATGTCGTGATAGACATTAACGCCTTTTACAAAATATTTGATACCCAGACTGCTTCGGCAGGCACGGTCATCGCCACCGCCATGCTTTATTTTAATTACGAATGACATTGCTTAATTCCATTATTGTCAAAAAGAAATAGAGTCAATCCACGGGGTTAATAGCCATTAACCCCGATTATTGAATACAAGACACGCCATGAAATACCAAAGTATTGATATCAACCGGTGTTACGCCCGGGTCATCAAAGAAATAATGCCTTTTTGTCAAACAGCCACTCCTGATGAAGTTTATAAAGGTAAGCGACGGTACAATTTTAATAAAGAAGGAGAACAGCTGGTTTTTGTTATTGAAGAGGGTGATTATTTTGTCAAGCGACGACAAGACGACAAAGTCATTGAACTTATTACCTCGCCTTCGGTGATCGGATTCTTACCCGCCTTACGTGAAGATTATCCGATTTATCTCGAGCGGATCGATTATGGCAAGATAAGTTACATCACGTTAAAAAACTGTATGCGAATTATTTTCTCTCATCAGATGATGGGGGATGTGCTCTATATTTTATCCCAGCGGTTCACCAATATGATCTATTTTATTTCAGATAATAATGGCGATGCCACCAAAGAGGTGTGCAATGCGATTACTCGTCTGCAAAATTTGCCCGATCATATTAAAAAGAGATTTTCTGCCCTTTCACTGATCGGGCAAACCACGCATTTATCCAAAAGTTCGATCAGCCGCGTGCTGAAAAAACTTCAGGATGATGGCGTCCTGTCGCTCGATAAAGGGCATCTTCTTTGAAGGGCTGCCATCGCAAGCCATAAAAAAACCCTTTATTGTTCAGCCATTCAGCGGCGAACAATAAAGGGTTTTTTACAGACCGGCACGGCGGGGTCAGGTGTCAGCGCGGCGGAAGGAGGGCAAAACGTCTTTCCTTGTTGTTACCTGCGCCGGGCAGCGACCCGTTATGCGCAGATTTTCCCGCTGATGCACGTCACTGCATGGCCCCCGACATAGATATGGTCCCTGGTGATGCGCAGGACCAGTTTTCCGTCGCGCCCTGTTTTCTGACCTTGTGAGGATCTGACGATGCCGTCATCCGGCAATGCGACCTGATGATGGCGCATAAACGCCGCGATGCTGCCATTACCGCTGCCGCACACCGGATCCTCATTGACTCCGCAGGAGGGAGCGAATGACCGGGCTTCAATGTGCATATCTGATGCGCCCGCGTGTAAACCGTAGAGGCAGATGCCGGTAATGTTCATGGCCGCGTCATGCTGCGCCAGCCGGGCAAAGTCCGGCGTGGTGGCCAGCACCTGCGCGGCATCGGTGGTTTTTGCCACCACCCAGCGCGCGCCGACATCCACCCGTGCCGGTGCGAGGCTGCGGTCAATGGGGCAGCCGAGGATCTCTTCCAGTTCCTGCGTTTGCCCCGGAGTCAGGGGCGTGATCACCGGCTCAGGTAACCGGAATGAAATGGACATCGCCGCGGCGTCTGGTGCGGTAACCTTCAGTTCAATCAGCCCGGCGGCGCACTCCTGAATGAGAACCCCGTCGCGTGGCGTAATGCAGCCGGATTCCAGCAAGGCATACGCCGTGCCGAGCGTCGGATGCCCGGCAAAAGGCAATTCGCTGACGGGAGTAAATATGCGTACCCGATAATCGGCCCTGTGATCCTCAGCGGGAAGAACAAACGTCGTCTCAGAAAGATTTGTCCAGCTGGCAATGGATTGCATCTGGCTGTCGCTCAGCCCGCGGGCATCCATAATAACGGCCACCGGGTTGCCCTTATAAGGCGCGGAGGTAAAGACATCAACCTGTTTGAAATTAATCTGCTGCATAATCTTATCTCATGATGATGTAACGGAATAACCTGCCGGAAGAATATCAGTGCTGAATTTCAATCTGGTTCCAGCCTTTATTCAGCATGCAGCTTTTCACCAGAATTTCGCGTTTATCCTGATTGATATCTTCGATGGTATAGCTGGTGTCGCTTTTTTTGGTTTTCTTATCTTTGGAGGTGTATTTATCGGTCACGATATTATCCGGTGGCAGATCCCGTAATGCGTTAGCCTGACACTCTGTTTCGGCCAGCAATTCCTGCTGGTCTGTGCTGTCGGCTTTGACCCATTTATATTCCACGCAACCGGTCAGTGCAAACAGGGTGACGATAATCATTAACATCTTCATTGATTTATTTCCTGGGGTTTAAAAAAGTATGGATTAATAAAAAACACTATCCGGCATCTGTGTGCCGGAATGAAAAGAACAGCGTATGTGTGCCATCAGGCGTTTAACGCGCGCGGTAATACGACAACGCGGCATCACGGCAGGCACCGAAATGATCTTTATATAAGGCTTTCGACTGACGGGTTAATTCCTCGCCTGCACGTTCCGGCGTGCCAACGCCAAATACCGGCTGAGGATGATATTCAATCGTCAGCTCAACCAGTTTTGCCTGATGTTCGCCACGCAACGCTGCCAGTACCCTGAGCGCAGCTTCAAACCCGCCGGTGGCCGGGCCCGCAGTCAGCAATTTGCCATCCTGAACCACCGCGCCGCCCGGCACCGCTTCAGCCCCAAACAGCGGCAGGCTTTCCAGCAGATGAAAATTGGTGGTGGCTTTGCGCCCTTTGAGCAGGCCCACGGCGCCTAACAGCAGCGCGCCGCCGCAGATTGCCATCAGGTACGGGTCGTGTTGCGACTGACGGGCAATGAACGCCAGAATGTCAGGGTTGCGGTTCATGTCTGCGGGCACCGCGCCCATGACCAGCACATCCAGCGGCGGACACTCGTCAAACGTGGTGGTGGCGGCCAGAGGCAGGCGGGGCGAGGCCTCGATCAGATCTTTATTCTTCCAGAGGATATGCAACTCAACCTCCGGCGTCATACCGAATACGGCATGAGCGCCGAGCAGATCCATGATGGCAACCCCCGGACAAACGAGGATCCCAACCTGAAGTGGCGAATGATTTTTCAGTTCCATCACAGTCTCCCGGACCATAAATAAAAGTCAGCTGTATAAAGAAAGATGCTACACCCTTCAGAATAAGGGGTACAGATACAGTATAAGTCTGAATCAAAGGACACAATAACCGCGTTCAGCCGGGCCATTCCGTGAGGAGGTCCGGTATTAAAGCCTGTAAAAACGCGGTAAACTGTGACCATTACGTTGTGGAGATTAAGCATGTTTACCTATGAAATTTTAGCCAAAGAGGTCGCCACGGCGATCACCAACGGTCAGTTACCGCCCGGTTCCCGTATCCGTTCCATCCGGGAATACGCCAACAGCCACAACGTCAGCGTTAATACCGTGAAAACCGCGTACCGGTTGCTGGAAGATCGCGGGCTTATCGTCGCGCGCCCGCAGGCGGGCTATTTTGTGAGTAACAACATCCCCGTGCTTTCAGCGCCAGCGGCGCTGACCCACGCACCTGAAAAGCTGTCACTGAGCGGAATCAAACGGCTGCTTTCGGTGATCCTCGATAACCATGCCAAAGAGGATTTCCTCGATCTGGCGCTGGCCTGCCCGGTCGGTGAAGCCTTTTACCCGGCCACGCGGCTGCGCAAGCTCACCTCGCAGCTGCTGCGCGCCAACAATCACAGCCTGACGTCTTACGCACTTCCTCCGGGCTCCCTTCGCCTGAGATCGCAAATTGCCCGCCGTGGCGTGCATCTGGGGATGGTGCTGTCCGCCGAGGATATTCTGATCACTCACGGCACCATGGAAGCACTCAGCCTTGCTGTGCGGGCCTCGACCCGCCCCGGAGACGGCGTCGCGCTGGAAACCCCGACGTTTTATAACCTCTACCCGATGCTCGAAGATCTCGGGCGACGCGTCATTGAAATCCCCACCCATCCTCACACCGGCATGTGCCTTGATACCCTGCAAAAGCGCATTGACGACGGCGAAGTCGCTGCGGTGATCACCGTGCCCAGCGGGCAGAACCCGCTGGGTTTCACCATGCCCGAGGAACACCGGCAGCGTCTGGCGAAAATGGCCAACACCCATCACATCCCGGTCATCGAAGACGCCATGTATGCCGAACTGCAATACGGCGAACGCGCCGTGCCCAACCTCAAAGCTTTCGATGAAGAGGGCTGGGTGCTGGTTTGTGCCAGTTACACCAAGACCGTCGCGCCGGATTTCAGGATCGGCTGGCTGGAGGCCGGGCGCTTCCGCGATGTCGTCCGTCAGCTCAAATTCACCTCGACCGTAGCGGAACCCGCCCTGCTGTCTGAAACCCTGGGCATGTTTCTGGAAAACGGCAGCTATGAACTTCACCTGCGCCACCTGAAACGGCTGTACACCCGCCAGATTGACACCGTGCGCGGCATCATCGCCCGTCATTTTCCGCAGGGCACCCGCGTCAGCCGCCCGGAATGTGGCTTTATCCTCTGGCTTGAGCTGCCGGAAAACCTCGATACGTTGCTGCTGTTCCACGCCGCGCTGGATGAAAAAATACTCTGTATGCCCGGTTTGCTCTGTTCCGGCAGTAAGGCCTACAGCCATTGCCTGCGTCTCGCGGTGTGTGTGGAACTTGATGACAGCCATGTGCAGGGGCTGGCGCGGCTGGGTGAACTGGCCTGCGCTCAGGCGGGCTGACCCCCGCCACAGGTTTTTCAACGCAATTCGACTTCTGCGGTAATGCTCACCACAAACGTTCCGGCGGCGGGCTGCTCGCCGGGGTTGCGTGTCAGTTCGGCGACATAGTCCGTATCATGAAACCGGGCGTTCTGCCCGGTGGCGGGCGCGCTGAAATCGACGTATCTCCCTTCCTCATTTTTCACCCGCAAACTGATCCCCGGCAAACTGGTGGCGATGTGCTGCGCATCCGGACGTGTGCCGTTAAAACTGAAATGGATGGCGAGATTGTCGTAATCGGCTGCATTTTTACAGCTCACCGGCAGGTGAAAACTCACCCTGGACAGCACCGGCGCAGCGCTGATGACCGCGTCCGGAAACGTGACCCGAAGGTTTTCACGGGTCACGCTGCACTGGCTGACGTTCAGGCGCAGCGCACTCAGACCCGGTGCCAGCAGCGGGGCTCCGTTCAGGCTCAGCGTAAACAGCGCGGGCAGGTCGTAATCTCCCGCCTGCACATCACCGGTTTTATACAGCCGGATGGCGAAGTTTTTGATCCCCTCGCCCGCGGGATCCAGGCGGTAAGCGCTGCCGTTATGCAGACAACCGCTGCCTTCCTGCGTACAGAAGCTGAAGCCGATGCCCGGGATGCCGGTGTGATAAATGCCCCGGTTTTCATTCCACACCGGATAGCTCATCGCAACCTGAAGGGCCTGCGCAGGCAGATTTACGCGGCTGAGCGGGGCGGCGGGAAAGGTGGCAAGCAGCGAACCGTTGGCCTGAATTTGTCTGACCGGCAGCGTACCGGCTTTGAGCATTAAGGTACTGGTCGCCGATGCGCTGGCCGCGACGAAAAACAGTAACAGCAGAAGGGCCGTCAGCCGCAAAGGCCGGGCGCGAAGGCTTACATGCATGAGAGTTTCCACAAGTTTGAAGGGTCGGAGGCTGTCGCCGGTTGCGGGATATGGCACAGCACCTGGCCGTTGAGCAGGGCAGTCAGCGGCCAGCGCACCGCGGTGAAATCCGCCAGCAGCACGCCTGCGGCGCCGCCGGTGCCCACCGGTTTTTGGCTGGCGTCCTGCACCGTCACGCCAAACGGCAAAGTGTGCTGGTGTTTATCGACAATACGGGCGAACCGGCGATCGTGGCGGATGGCATTAAACTCCGCTTCCACCACTGCGCCGCTGGTCGGCACCACGCGTTTGATGGTGGACGGCAGATCGATTTGCCGGTCGAGCGAGTTGGGATCCAGCTCGACATCGTTCACATGGTAAGGCACCGCATAGCTGATGACGGCGTTACCCTGCCTGTCGGTATAGACGTTCTGACTGTTCTCGATTTTCAGCCCGCGGGTCTGCGGCGTATGCACCAGCACCACGGTATCCCCCAGCGGCTGGCTCAGGGTCACGCCGTGGTGATGCATAATCACGCCGCCCTGCAGGCCGAAACTGGTTTGCTGATAGCCACTTCCCTGAGACAACCCGGCGCTGATAAGCCCGCCCGAGGCGCTGTAGGTGCCTGACATATTGCTGGTTTGCGGGCTGTCCTGCCCGGACATGTTCACGTCGTAAGTGAGCTGGTCATCATCCATAAATGCCCCGTTTACCGATGCCGTTTGCTGATGCCCCCCGCGGGAATCGCTGTTGAAGTTGTATCCCGCGCGGTGTTTTTGATCGCGGCCCAGCGGAATATCGAGGCTGAACGTGATGCTGTTATCGGCCACGCCTTGCAGGTCATGCTGATGCGCGAAGAACACCTGAAACTGGGATTGCCAGTAATTCAGGCTCAGGCCAAAGCGGATGCTGTGCTGTTTGTTGCCCCGCCAGGTGTGGTCTTCGGTATAGCGCAGCATCAGGGTCAGGGCGTCGAAGCTCTGATCCAGCTGAAGGTTGTACCGGTCACGATAGCGGGCATTCGCCGGGCTGTTTTTCACTGCATTGACCGCGTCTCCGGCTTCCTGATAGTGCGGGTTGTAGCTGTGTTTCCAGCTCAGGTTCAGGGTGCTGCGGGTCTGATTCAGCGAACGCACGAACAGCGTTTCCAGCTGTTTACCCTGTTCCACACCAGGGCGGGAAGCCGCCCTGGACTGACTGCGTTTAAGCAGCAAAGACAACCCGCCGAGCACCGGCATATTCGCCACCACACCGCCCGCGCTGTTCTGGTAGCGGAAGGTGTTTTGCTGCGCCATCTGCTGACCGGCCAGCAGGGTAAAAGTGTTATCCAGCCCGTAAAACGCGCTGGCCTGATAAAGGGTGGGCTGCAGGGCGGTGTCAGGCGCGCCGCTGTTGCGTAAGCGGCCGCCCGACATTTCATAGTTGAAAACGCCGGGCGGCAGCAGGGCGGCGATGGTATTAAACGCCTGCGTGAAATGCTGCACGTTGCCGTCGGTTTCAACGACGCTGATGTCCAGATCGCCGGAACTGCTGGCGCTGTGGATGTCCGTGATCAGAAACGGGCCGGGCGTCACCCGCCGCTGGTCGATGACAAATCCGTTCTGACGGATCACCACGGTGGCATTTGTGCGTGCCGTTCCGCTGATGGCGGGCATGTAAAAACGCTGATTGTCCGGGCGCATCTCCTCACTGGAATACAGCGTCATGCCGCGCAGCGACACCGACGAAAAAATCCTGCCGTCGGTAAAAAAATCGCCGCCGCGAAACGTGCTTTTCAGCCAGCGGATATCACGGGTGAGGTAACTGGCGCTGCTTTGGTAATGGCTGCGTTCGCGGCTGTTATCGCTGAAGTACCCGTCATTGCGCAGCCGCCAGTCGCCCAGATTCAGCCCGTTGTTCAGGGTAGAACTGAGGCTGCTGTCATGACGACTTTGGCTGCCGGTATTGCGTTGCATGTTCATGTTGTAGTTGATGCGGGCGGCATTGAGGCCGCTGGTCCAGTTCTGCTCGGGGGCAATATCGTCGGAAGGCGCACTGAATCTGGCCTGCGGTACAGTCAGCGTGAGCGTTTCGCTGCCCGCGTCATAACTGGCTTTGGCGTTATCGACAAATGCGCTGAGAGGGTGCAGGCCCGGCGGGGTTCGGTCTGCGCGAATGCCCCACATGCGCAGCAACGTCAACGTAAACACCGGCTGAACCGTTCCGTCGGTTAAACGAAACGGCTGCGTGATCTGACCGGCGTCTTGCGCATTGATCAGCAGATCGACCGGATAATCACCGGCTATCACCTGGCTGCCTTTTTCAAGCACGGACGCATCGATGCCCTGCAGATTGCCCATTTTCTCCATCAGATTCATATCGAACTCCTCGCTGTGGGCGGCACATGAACAGCAGAAAAAAAGCAGGAAGCGGGTGATAAAAGGCCGGGGGCGCGTCATGGGGCAAGCCGGAACCCGGACCTTGCGGTCCGGTAATGCCTGGCGGAGATGAGGTGAAGTGCGTCAGGCATTATTTCCGCTCAGTTTATTTATAGGTGAAGGTAAACGTGGCTTTAGAGGCCACGTCGCCTGCTGTCACGGTGCTGGCCTCTTTGGCGTATTTGACGATGAAATCAAGGTTATCATTGCCATTATTCAGGCGTGACGCGTAGTCAGCAGACGGAACTTCGCTGTTATCCACCTTCAGCGCTGTTGCTGAACCATCCATGGCGCTGAAAAGCTCAAAGCCCAGGCCCTTCGCCCCGTCGGTATCGGTGTCAGTATTGGTGAGCAGAGTCGGAGACGAAGAGTCTGTTCCCCCTTCAATTTTCAGGCTGACGTTGTTCTGGTTAATCTGATCCGGGCAGTTCAGATAAATAGAAAAGCGTTTTTCGCCTTCATCAGTGGCTGCGCCGACGGGCAGGGTGCTGATTTTATTCAGGTTAATTTCATCTAAAGGAACCGAGTGGAGCGTCTTGCTGTCGATGGTGCAGGTCGGGGCTTTCACGGAACCCGTAAATTCGATCGTGATGTCAGTGGGTGCCGCATCCTCCGCCATAGCACAATGCATCACCGGCAAAAGACCGGCGGCCAGTAATCCCGCGTAAATACGTTTATTCAAAATCATTTTATTGCCTTTATTTCTTTACATCATGGATAACGACTTCCCGTTGACGGGAAGTTTTACTCAGAGCAACGTGACAGGCGTTAAATAACCGTTATTGCAAAGAGACGTGTTGTATTTCTGACAGCCCGCCGAAATCATTAATGATGTTGTAATAGACGGTGTGAACCGTCGAACCGGCCGGGACAGAAATCGTCAATGAGGAGAAGGGCGCCAGCATATTGGCTGGAAGTTCATTCTTTGAATTATTGGCTGCATCCCGCCAGACTTTATTAAACGTAATATGGTAAGGCGAAGGATTAGTGACAATCAGTTTTCCGGGTTCGGCACGCCATTTCATGGTGGTAAAACTTTCGTGCAGCTCGGGGTCAATCCCTTTCGGACGATAGAAGATCTTGATCCGGGTTTTAAACGCCACCACCAGCTGCGCACCGTCGGCCACCTGACGCTGGGGGATTTCCTTGAGATTCAACCACATCATGGTTTCCCGATCCGCAGGAAGGCCGGTGTTGTCGATTTTCTCAATGCGCAAGGTGGTGACGTTATTGGCGGTAACTTTCGACAGCGGCGGGTAAACCGTGAAGCGTCCTTCCTCCTGGCCGGATTCATTTTCAATCCACGCCTGCGCAAGAAAATCGAGGCCGGAAGGGTTACTGACTTTCACCGACTGCTGCGGGGTTGACTCCGGATAGATTACCCGCGTTTCATCCAGCATCAGTGAAGCATGGCTGATAACAGGGCAAAGAAATATCAGGAAGGGAATGAAATAATTTCGGATGCACGTAGCGTTCATTATTTTCTCTGAAACCGGATCGTTGAATGAGGTTCTGCTGACTCAGGGCACGATAATAAATACGGAGGTTCAGTGAAAATTAAACAAAACCACAACGGCGGGGTGTGACTGGCGGAAATGTTATCATCATGAAAATAACAGCGCGGGAATGTAAAGACTCTGTGCAAATAAGAAATGCGGCGTGATGGGCTAAGTAAAGTGAATGAATAAATGCACTGAGATTTGCGTTTATTCATCCACCTGAGGGCAACGTGTGGCGTGGTTTGCTGTGCTGTTGAGGTGAATCACGTAACCGACGCTAAAAATTTCCCCACGCACGCCATGCACGCCTCACGTTCTTCCACGTGCGGCATATGGCTGGAGTGTTCGAAAATCACCCATTCTGCCCCTTTGATGTGGTCGGCGAAGGGCTGCACAACTTCCGGTGCGGCTTCGTCGTAACGGCCTGATATCAGCAGAACCGGCACATTAATGGCCGCGAGACGGTCGATCACCGTCCACGCTTTCATGCTGCCAATAACGTGAAACTCGGTCGGTCCGTTCATGGCGAGGTACACCGTCGGATCGGCATCCATGGCGGCGAACGTGCGTTTCACCTCTTCCGGCCACGGATCGAGGCGGCAGACGTGGCGGGCATAAAACACCTGCGACGCGGCTTTGTATTCGGGGCTGTCGATCGTTCCGGCCTGTTCATGGGTGAGTAAGGTCTGCTGAACGTCCGGCGGCAGTTCGCTGCGCAACCTTGCGGCGGCCTGCAACCAGAGCGCCATCGAGGCTGGTGAATTGGCGATGATCAACGCTTTCAGTCCGGCAGGTTGGGTGACCGCATGTTCGGCACCGAGCATACCGCCCCACGACTGGCCGAGCAGCGCGTAATCTTTTTCGATGCACAGATGGCGCAGCAGATTGTCCAGTTCCGCCAGAAACAGCGACGGTTGCCAGAAATCTGCCGGTTTATCAGGAAGGTGGGTGGAGCGGCCATTACCAATCTGATCGTAATGGATCACCGCCCGGCCGGTTTGGGCAATATCGCGGAAGGCATCCACGTAATCGTGGGTGCAGCCCGGCCCGCCGTGCGCGATCACCAGCGGCGTGACGCCGTTGTTTAAATCGCCGCAAACGCGGTACCAGGTCTGGTATTCCTGAAACGGCGCAAAGCCTTCAGTGAGCTTGACCATGTTGTTTCCCCTGTCGGTGAATAATCCTCACAGGGTAAACATCGCGGCGGCGCTGAACAGCTAGTAAAAAAGATAGAAAACGTGAAAGCTCAACTGTCGAGCAGGCGGTAATGCATGGCGCGAACCACCGCCTGCACGCGGTTGCTGGCCCCCAGTTTGCGGCCGGCGGTGTTGAGATGCAGCGTGACGGTGGCGATTGACCGGTTCAGCTTACGGGCAATCTCTTTGGCGGTTAATCCCTCCGCCGCCCACGCCAGACATTCACGTTCGCGTTTGCTTAACCTGACGTGCTGACAGGTCAGCACGCTGCTGTCGAACAGCGGAAACACGCACTCCTGAAAGGTCAGCGCCAGCAGGCTGAAATCGCCCAGCACGTCATGAATATCCAGCTCGTGCCCGGCGCCGGTGTGGATCCCGGTCACCGTAACAAATCCGCCGTTGGGCAGATGCAGCGGCACGGTGGCGCCACTCGGCATATTGTTATCGCACATGTAATGGGTGACCGGTTTATTAAGGTCACTCAGACGGTTTTGCAGCGAGGTGTTGTCTGGCCGCTGATAAGACCAGACGAACGGCGCACAGCTCTCCAGCGCATAATGCTGCACCGGATCCACCTGATAATATCCACTCTCCAGCCACAGCCGCTGCATATCTCCCGGTACATTGCACATCTGCAACAGGGAAGGCGTGATCAGATCCCCTTCCAGCGAACGGGGAACCGGCGTGAAATCGTAAATCAGGGCATCAAATCCCAGGCGCGATGTCTGGGCGAAAAGGTGGGCAAACGCGCCTTCCACGGTACTTTCCCGCATCCCCTGCGCACTCTCTGTCACTGCGAGTTTCATGAATTCATCTCCGCCATGCTTCAACGTAAAAACGGCATTTGCCCCTCCGGCACGGTTCCTGCGTTGCCCAACCTGTGCCTGAAAAACATGCAATCGCGGTGCCAGATCACGGTGATAGCAAAACTAGTATTTTTGCTAACTACCGGTGCGGCACCACTGCGGCTAACGTAGGGCGACAGGGCAAAAGGCCATCGCAGGCGTGCCGAAAAAAGGGGATAAACGCCGGGGTCGGCGCAGCCACGCTGCACCGGTCTGGTGCAAATGTCGCCCGCCACGTCCGTTTTTGCACCGTTACACGCCATGAAGGGGACTGCCATGCACCGTTATCGTTTTCTGCTCTGGCGACCGCTGCAACTGCTGCCGGTGCTGCTGGGGATCAGCATTCTGACCTTTATTATGGTCCGCGCCATCCCCGGCGATCCGGCGAGGATCCTGCTTGGGGTGCACAGTTCGCCGGAAGCCATCGCCCGTATCCGCGCCCAGTTTGGGCTGGATTTGCCGATATGGCAGCAATACCTCTATTTTCTGCGCAATCTGCTTAACGGTGAGATGGGTAAATCGCTGATTTACCGTGTCGATACGCTGAAGCTGGTCACGACCCGTATCGAACCGACGCTGTATCTGGTGCTCGGCAGCGTGTTGCTGGCGCTGCTGATCGCGGTGCCACTGGCCGCCGCGGCGGCGAGACAGCGCGGAAAACTGGCCGATCAGGTGATCCGTTTGCTTTCCACCGTCGGCCTCGGCCTGCCCGCATTCTGGCTGGCGATCATGATGATTTTGCTGTTCAGCCTGTCGCTCGGCTGGTTTCCGGTATCGGGGTACGGCAGTGACGCGGGTGAACGTCTCCGTCATCTGTTTTTGCCCTGTCTGACCGTCGCGCTGGCGCTGTCGGCGGTGCTGACCCGCAACCTGCGCGCCAGCCTGCTGATGGAATTACAGAATGATTACGTGACGGCCGCCAGGGCGCGTGGTCAGAACGAAAACCGCATTTTCTGGCGGCACGTGATGCCCAATTCACTGGTGCCCACGGTCAACCTGCTGGCGGTGAACATCGGCTGGCTGATCGGCAGTACGGTGGTGATCGAAAGCGTATTTGCTATTCCCGGCATGGGGCAGTTACTGGTGAAAGCGATTATCAGCCGTGACTACATGGTAGTGCAGGGCGTGGTGCTGGTGTTTGCGCTGGCGACGGTCGCCGTGAATCTGATCGCCGATCTGGTGACCGTGGCGCTGGATCCGAGGGTGACGTTATGAGCATGACAGAAAAGTTAATCACGCAGCGGCGGGTGTACTTTCCTCTGCGCTGGTTGCCACGCCAGCAGGCGCTGCGGCTGGGCATTCTGATGTTGCTGGTGTGGATATTAGTGGCGTTGCTCAGCCCGTGGATCGCGCCATTTGACCCGGTTGCGCAGGATGCATCCGTGACGTTGTCACCGCCTTCATTCGCCCATCCGTTTGGCACGGATAACTTTGGCCGCGACATCCTTTCCCGCGTGATGTGGGGCGCGCGGGTGGATCTGCAAATTTGTCTGATTGGCGTCATTTTCCCGTTCACCTTCGGCACGCTGGCGGGGGCGTTTGCCGGGTATCTCGGCGGCGCGGTGGACACTGTCTTTATGCGGGTAATCGACGTGGTGCTGGCGTTTCCGTTTCTGGTGCTGATGCTGTCGATCATCGCCATTCTCGGGCCGGGGCTGGGCAGTTTTTATATCGCGATGGCAATGGTCGGCTGGGTGTCGTATGCCCGTCTGGTGCGGTCGCAGGTGCTGACGCTGAAACACCGGGATTTCATTCTGGCGGCGCGCAGCCTCGGTTACAGCCACCCGCGCATTTTACTTTTACACCTGCTGCCCAACGCACTGACCAGTTCGCTGGTGTTCTCGATGTCCGACTGCGTGCTGGTGTTACTCAGCGGCGCGTCGGTGAGTTATCTCGGCCTTGGCGTTCAGCCGCCCGTTGCCGAATGGGGCGTAATGGTTGCCGAAGGCCAGAGTTTTATTACCACGGCGTGGTGGATAACCACCTTTCCCGGCCTGGCCATTGTGGTGCTGGCGATGAGTTTCAGCCTGCTGGCCGACGGGCTGGGCGACAAACTGGGAGAGCGGCCATGACGTTATTGCAGGTGTCCGGTTTAACCATTGAAGACCGGCAGGGCGTGGCGCTGGTGGACAGGCTCTCGCTGACGCTGAACGCGGGGGACATTCTCGGGCTGGTGGGCGAAAGTGGCTCCGGAAAAACCCTGAGCTGCCGCGCCATGATGCGGTTGCTGCCTGGTGAAGGGCTGAACATCCGCGCGGGAGAAATTCGCCTGAATGGCACAGATCTGCTGACGCTGAGTGACAAACGCATGACCGCCGTTCGCGGGCGTGAAATCGGCATGATTTTCCAGAACCCGGCCAGCCATCTGAATCCGGTGATGAGCATCGGTCAGCAAATTGCCGAAAGCCGCCGCCTGCATTTCGGGGCCAGCCGCCGCGACGCGCATTTGCAGGCGGTGGAACTGCTGCGTCAGGTCGGTATTCCTGATCCGCAGCGCCGCGCAGATAACTATCCGCATGAGTTTTCCGGCGGTATGCGCCAGCGCGCCATGATCGCCGTGGCGCTGGCCTGCGAACCCAAAATGCTGATTGCCGACGAACCGACTACGGCGCTGGACGTCACCGTGCAGATGCAGATTTTGCGGCTGCTGCGCGATCTGCGCGACAGGCTGGGCATCGCCATTATTCTGATCACCCACGATCTCGGCGTGGTGGCGCAAACCTGTGACCGCATTGCGGTGATGTATGGCGGCCGCCTGTGTGAAACCGGCGAAAAACGTCAGGTGCTGGCGCAGGCGCAACATCCGTACACGCGCGGGCTGATTGATTGCCAGCCCGCCAGCGACGGCGGCAGCGGACGAATGATCACGCTGCCCGGCCAGCCGCCGGTGGCGGCTCGTTTCCCCGCGGGCTGCCGGTTTCATCCGCGCTGCGCACGGGCGTCCGCACAGTGCCGTGCCACCCAGCCCGCCATGGTTGCGGGCAGTCACGCGACGGCCTGCCACCATCCGCTGACCCCCGGGAGAGAAAATGAATCTGCCATCTGAACTGAGTTCGCAGCCATATCCGCTGCTGGAAGTTGAGGATCTGTCCGTGACGTTTCCGGTTTCCGGATTTGGCCTGAAAAAGCGCCACGTTCAGGCGGTGAACGGCGTGTCTTTGCACATTCAAGCAGGTGAAACGCTGGGGCTGGTGGGCGAATCAGGCAGCGGCAAAAGCACGCTGGGCCGGGCGATGTTGCATCTGGAAACGGCCAGTGCCGGACGGGTGCGTTTTCGCGGGCAACTGATCACCGACGGCGTCAGGCCCGATATCGCCCGTCTGCGCCAGCAAACCGCGATGATTTTTCAGGATCCTTACGCCTCGCTCAACCCGCGCCAGACGCTGGGTGAAAGCATCAGCGAAGTGTTGCGGGTGCACCAGAAAGTCGCGAAAGCGCACATCGCGGGGCGGGTGAGTGAACTGCTGATGCGCGTGGGCCTCAGCCCGGAACACGCCGCGAAACGGCCACAGGCGCTGAGTGGCGGACAGTGTCAGCGAGCCGGTATTGCCCGCGCACTGGCGATCGAACCGCGTCTGATCGTGGCGGATGAATGCGTGGCTGCGCTGGATGTGTCGATTCAGGCGCAAATCATTAACTTACTGATGGATCTGCGCGAAAGCATGGGGCTGGCGATCCTGTTTATCGCGCACGATCTGGCGATTGTGCGCCGCCTGTGTGACCGCGTGGCGGTGATGTACCTCGGGCGCATTGTCGAAAGCGGCCCGACGCAAACGGTGTTTACCGCGCCGCGCCATCCTTATACCGCTGCGCTGGTGGCGGCGATCCCTGAAATCGACCCCAACCGGCCGCTGCCGGAGCATCCGTTACAGGGGGAGCCGCCTGGCCCGGTTTCTCTTCCTGCGGGCTGCGCTTTTCATCCTCGCTGTGCCTTTGCGCTTGCCGCGTGCAGGCAAGGCGCGGCACCAGAAACCCGGCATATTGCCGATCATGCTTTCGCCTGTGTGCTTGACGGCCACAAACGCGAAGGCGTCTATCCGATGACTGAAGGAATGTGACATGAAGCAAAAGCATTTTAACGTTGTGGCCGCCGGGGTGCTGCTGGCGTTGAGCCTGGTCAGCGAAATGGCGCAGGCGGCGGGAGTTTTAACCATTGGTCGTCGTGAAGACAGCACCACATTTGACCCGATCAAGTCCGCGCAAAACGCAGATAACTGGGTGTTCTCCAACGTGTTCGATCCGCTGGTGCGGGTCGATAATACCGGCACCAAACTGCTGCCGGGGCTGGCGGAGAGCTGGACGATTTCACCGGACGGCAAAACCTATACCCTGAAATTACGCGACGCGAAGTTCTCTGACGGCACGCCGGTCACCGCTTCCGATGCGGTGTTCAGCCTGACGCGTATCCGCGATGATGCCGGTTCCATGTGGAAAGACTCTTACAGCATTATTGAAAGCCTTAAAGCGCCCGACGCCCGTACGCTGGTGATCACCCTGAAAACCCCGTCGGCGGCCTTTTTATCGCAACTGGCACTGCCTAATGCCTCGGTAATTTCTCAGCAGGCCTTCACCAAACAGGGCGCGGATGATTTTGCCGAGCATCCGGTGGGTTCCGGCGCTTTCAGTGTGAAAGAGTGGACACGCGGCGAAAAAGTCGAGCTGGTGAAGAACCCGTATTACTGGGACGCCGCCAAGGTAAAACTGGACGGCGTCGAGTGGCTGACGTTGCCGGATGATAATACCCGTATGCTGAAGGTGCAGGCCGGCGAGCTGGATGCGGCGCTGTCGATTCCGTTCTCGCGCATCGCCTCGCTGCAAAAAGACCCGAAACTGAGCGTGGAGCTGGACACCTCAACCCGCGAAGATCATCTGCTGATCAACCATGCCCACGGCGATCTGGCAAAAGTGGAAGTGCGTCAGGCGCTGGATTTCGCAATCGATAAGAAATCCATCATCGACACCGTGACCTTCGGCTACGGCAAAATTGCTAACTCCTACATTCCTGACGGCGCGCTCTATCACTACGCCGCTAACCTGCAACGCCCGTATGACCCGGAAAAAGCCAGACAGCTGCTGGCGGCGGCTGGTGTCAAAAATCTGACACTGAAGTATCTGGTCAACGCCGGTGATGAAGTGGACGAGCAGATCGCGGTTCTGCTGCAACAACAGCTGGCAAAAGCGGGCATCACCGCCAGTCTGCAAAAGGTGGATCCGAGCCAGAGCTGGGACATGCTGGTGGCGGGAGATTACGACATTTCGGTGATGTACTGGACCAACGACATTCTTGACCCGGACCAGAAAACCACCTTTACGCTGGGGCATGATTCCAACAACAACTACATGACGCACTACCACAACGAAAAAGTGAAAGCGCTGGTTGCGGCTGCACGCGTTGAAATGGATCCGAAGAAGCGCGAACAGATGTATATCGATTTGCAGAAAATGGCGAAAGCCGACGTGAACTGGATTGATCTCTATTACAGCCCGTACCGCAATGTGACCCGTAAAAATATCAAAGACTTCCATCAGAATCCGTTAGGCCGTTTCACGTTAGAGGAAACGGTGAAAGAGTAATTTTTGCCACACCAGGGAAAATAAGTAGCACTTAAAAAAGTCAGTCTGTACCCCCCTTAGCCCACTTTCGAGTGGGCTTTTTCGTGTCAGGTATCTGCCTTTGCGCACCCTGCGCAGGGTAAATCATTCATCAACGGACCGGCTGATACCCTTGCTTTTGAGCGGGCGCTCAAGTACCTTTCGCGCTTGAGCAAGTGCTCAAAAACTTCAGAGGCTTTTATGTTTTCCCACAACCGCTGGCTGATCCTTGCCATTGTCACCAGTACACTTTTCCTGATCATCATTGATATGACGGTCTTATACACCGCACTGCCGCGCCTCACGCTGGCTTTGGGTGCATCGTCCTCGGAAAAATTATGGATAGTGAATGCCTATCCGCTGGTCGTCGCGGGGCTGTTACCCGGCGCGGGAATGCTCAGCGACCGGCTGGGCCACAAAAATCTGTTTATGTGCGGGCTGCCGGTGTTTGCGGTGGCCTCGCTGTGCGCGGCGTTTTCCTCGTCCGCTGACATGCTGATCGCTTCGCGCGTTTTCCTGGCTGTGGGGGCGGCAATGATGATGCCTGCAACGCTGGCGATCGTGCGCCATGTGTTTACCGATGAGCGCGAAAGGGCGCTGGCGATCGGCATCTGGTCCGCCGTTGCCTCCGGTGCCGCTGCGCTCGGCCCGGTGATCGGCGGCGTATTGTTGGAGTATTACTGGTGGGGTTCGGTATTCCTGATTAACGTGCCGGTTGTGCTGGCCGTTTTCCCGTTCGCGCTGGCGCTGATCCCGCGTGGCAAAGGTAATAAACAACGGCCTTGTGATTTTATCGGCTCCGCACTGGTGATGGCGGGGCTGGTCGGGGTGATTTACGCGCTCAAAGAGCTGAGCCATATCAACTCTTCATGGCTGGTGATCGTCTGCGCGGCGGCCGCAGGGGTGATATTCCTCGGCTTCTTTGCCAGAAGACAGCAGCGGGCCTTGCAGCCGATGATCGACTTCTCGCTGTTCCGTAACCGGGCGTTTGCCTGTGGTGTGGGTGTTGCGATCACGTCAATGATTGCGCTGATCGGTATCGAACTGGTGCTCAGCCAACGGTTGCAGCTGGTGCTCGGGCTGTCGCCGTTTATGGCCGCCATGTTTATTCTGCCGATCCCGGTGGCCTCTGCGCTGGCCTCACCGCTGGCGGGTATGCTGATCCCGCGAGTGGGTGTGCGCAGGATAATGGTTGGCGGTTTTGCGCTGTCGGCGCTGGGGATTGTGATGCATGCGCTGGTGTTTGATGCCGGAACCTTACTGCAACTCATCAGCCTGTTCATTCTCGGTTTTGGTCTGGGCGGTGCGGTAACGGCAGCCTCAACGTCCATCATGCTTAATGCACCGGAAGACAAAGCCGGCATGGTCGCCGCTATCGAAGATGTGTCGTGGGAAATGGGCGGTGTGCTGGGCGTGACCTTGCTGGGCGGCCTGATGACCGCGGTTTACAGCCGCAGCCTGGAACTGCCGGCAGGGCTGGTGAGCGGTGATGCCGCGTATGACAGCCTCGACGAAGCGTTGGCGCTGGCCAGCCATCTCAGCCCGGAACACGCCTCCTTAATCAGCAGCCTCGCCCGCGCTGCGTTCGACCAGGCCTTTATGGCCGTGTTGGTGTCGGCTGCCCTGCTGGTGATCGCCACCGTGATTGTGGTGAAAATCGTATTACGTAAGTCATTGGGCGCACGTCTGCCTTCCTGATAAAATGCGGGCAAGAGCGGTTGCTCAGGGCCAGCACAGGATGGATGATGAAAGAAAATCAGGAGGCGTTAAGGGCTAAAATTCTTGACGGTGCCATCAGTCTCTTTATCGAAAAGGGGATTGAGAAAGTGACGACGCGCGAACTGACCGAGCACGTGGGCATTTCGCGCAGCCATATTTATCACTATTTTCGTGACTGGCAGACGCTGTGTATTGAAGCGTTATCGGTGGTGATGCTGGCGGAACTGAAAGAGTTCACCGCAGAAATTGCGACGCTGCATCCGCAGGAAAAACTGCATACGCTGGTGCGTAATTATCTGCCGGATACGCAGGGTGATATCTGGCAGCTTTACGGCTCGCTGTGGCAACTGGCGGCGCATAACGAGGCTTATGCCGAACTGGCGCGGCTGATGGTGCATAAGTGGCTGGAACTGCTGGCGGAAATTATCCGCGCGGGGATCGAGGCAGGGGTTTTCCGGTCGGCCAACGCAGATCGGGTCACCCGCCAGCTTTCCGCGATCATGAATGGCTATTCCGATCAGCTGATCGTCATGCCTTCTGCCGAAGCCCGACAGGAAGCGATGGACGATATTCTGGATTTTGTGGCGCTGGTGCTGGAGAAATAACCCCATTCCCAGGCGGCTTCTTCCACCGCAGTGGCCCGGAACATCGGCTTCGGGCAGTCACTCATTTCTGAGCCGAAATCCCCTTACTGATGAACTCTTTTAGCACTCTTCCGGCAGATTCAATATGCCGGAAGGTTTCCTGTCGTGCCGCCTCTGCATTGCCTTCCCGGCACGCATTAAGAATCAATTCATGTTCGTGCTGAAATGCCTGAGTGTCTGAAAGCAGTCTGCGCTGAAAATATTCGTACCTTTCTATCTGATTACGTAACTCGTCGATCATCGCCAGCAGGCGCTTATTTTGACATCCGCGGTACAGCAGACCGTGAAACTCACGGTTGTGCTCTCCTTGCCTGTCGGCGTCTTCGGCATTCCCGAGCAGTGTGTGCGTGAGTTCCGCTCTGGCCAGTGTTTCGGCATCCATATTCTGCACGCTGTTAAATATCGCTTCCCCCTCCAGTAAAGCCCGCAGTTCATAAATCTCAGCGATATCCTCAACAGACAGTGTTCTGACCACCGCCCCGCGGTTTCTGAAAATATCCACCATGCCTTCCTGCTCCAGCAGCCGGATAGCTTCCCGCATCGGAACACGGCTGACAGCAAACTGGCTGGCCAGATCCCTTTCTACCAGCCGCGAGCCATCAGGCAGTGAGCCATTGTTAATCATCTTCCTGAGTGATCCGGCAAGCATTTCGGCGGTGGATTGGGGTTTCAGCGTCATCATTTTCTCCTGTACATTATGGAATAATGGTATACCATTTTTGGCATTAAAGGGAGAACTATCCCTCTCCACCCCTCAGTATCCCCACTTAGAAACGACAGGAGCACCGGCTATGGCACATCGCGAGCATCATTATCAGGTCAACATTGAATGGACAGGCAACAAGGGGCGCGGAACCGAATCCTATAAAGCTTACAGCCGCGATTATGAAATTTCAGAAGGGAAGAAACAAAGCATTGCCGGTTCATCAGACCCGGCATTTCTGGGTGATGCCGCGCGCTGGAACCCTGAAGACCTGCTGGTGGCTTCGGCTTCAGCCTGCCATCAGCTCTGGTATCTGCATTTATGCGCCGAGGCGGGTATCAGTGTTGATTCTTATACCGATAAGGCTGAAGGGGTCATGACAGACGGTGAGAAAGGGTGTTTCACGAGTATCACACTCAAACCCGACATTGCGATCCGTGCCGGTGATGATATTCAGCTCGCGAAGGAACTGCATCACCGCGCACATGAACTGTGCTTTATCGCGAATTCGCTGAACTTCCCGGTACTGTGTGAACCGGTGATTAGGTATTGTTCAGCGTCTTAACGGGCGGCAGAACGCCATGCTAAAAAAAAGAGTCCGGCACAGTGCCGGACTCTGTTCACTCAATGACTTCTCATTCCCGCTGCAAACATCAGCAGATGAAACGCCGTTGCCACAACAAATAGCGCCAGTACGCTGCCGCCCCAGATGACGGCCATCCAGCCGACGCGTTTCCAGAACGGGGCTTTGGTGATGACGTTCTCATCCATCTTTTGAATCAGATTCATCAGGTTACTCCTCAGTGATAACCCTGATCCGGTGTGACTTTCCCGCGGAACACGTAGTAGCTCCAGAAGGTGTACACCAGAATAATAGGGATGATGAACAGGGCGCCGACCAGAATAAAGCCCTGACTTTGCGGAGGTGAAGCCGCTTCCCAGATGGAAATGGACGGTGGAATGATGTTCGGCCAGATGCTGATACCCAGACCGGTATAGCCCAGGAACACCAGTGCCAGCGTCAGCAAGAATGGCGCGTGGTGCGCATTTTTGCTGATGGCGCGGAACATCCACGCAGAAACCAGCACCACCAGCACCGGGACCGGCAGGAACCAGTAAAGGTTAGGACGCGAGAACCAACGGGTGGCGATGTCGCTGTGAGAGAGCGGTGTCCACAGGCTGACCGCCGCCGTCACCAGCAGGAATACCACCAGCAGCGGTTTGGCGATCTTATGCATCGCTTCCTGCAATTCGCCTTCGGTTTTCATAATCAGCCAGGTGCACCCAAGCAGGGCGTAAGCCACCACCAGCGCGAAACCACAGAACAGCGTGAACGGCGTCAGCCAGTCCAGCGCGCCACCGGCATAAGTGCGGTTTACCACCGGGATACCGTTGATCACCGCGCCCAGCACCACGCCCTGACAGAACGTCGCCAGCACGGAACCGCCGATAAAGGATTTATCCCACACGTGGCGTTTGGCCGGGCTGGCTTTGAAGCGAAATTCAAAGGCCACGCCACGGAAGATCAGGCCGAACAGCATCAGGGTCAGCGGGATGGTCAGCGCATCCAGAATCACCGAGTAGGCCAGCGGGAATGCGCCGTACAGCGCCGCGCCGCCGAGCACCAGCCAGGTTTCGTTGCCGTCCCAGACTGGCGCAACGGTGTTCATCATCACGTCACGGTCGTGTTCTTTTTTCACCAGCGGGAACAGCAGACCGATACCCAGGTCGAAGCCGTCCATCACCACATACATCATCACGCCGAAGATGATGATCAAAAACCAGATCAGCGGTAAGTCGATACCCATTATCAAGCTCCCTTAGTGTCGTCGGTCAGTGATTCTTTGATGGCAGACAGCGGACGCGCAGGCGTGCGGTGCTGGCCCGGACCGCCGTGGTCAACGCTTTCGCCTTCATGCGCCTGTGGCCCTTTGCGGATCAGACGCATCATGTAGCCGTAACCGACACCAAACACCGAGCAGTAAATAACGATGAACAGGATCAGGCTGACGCTCATTTGCAGCACGTTATGGTTGGATACCGCGTCTTTGGTGCGCAGCAGGCCATACACCACCCACGGCTGACGCCCCATTTCCGTGGTAATCCACCCCGCCAGTAACGCCAGCAGACCGGAAGGCCCCATCAGAAAAGCAAAGCGCAGGAAGGCTTTAGAGGTATACATTTTGCCGCCGCGACGCAGGATAAGGCTCAGCACACCCAGTAAAATCATCAGCATGCCGAGGCCAGCCATGATGCGGAAGGTGTAGAAGATGACGGATGAGTTCGGGCGGTCTTCTTTCGGGAAAGATTTCAGCGCCGGGATCTGATGCGTCAGGCTGTGCGTCAGGATCAGGCTGCCCAGATACGGGATTTCAACCGCGTAGCGGGTTTCTTCACGGTTCATGTCCGGATAACCAATCAGCACCAGCGGCGTCGGTTTGTTGTCTTTATTTTCCCAGTGGCCTTCAATGGCGGCGATTTTAGCCGGCTGATATTTCAGCGTATTCAGGCCATGCGCGTCGCCTAAAAATGCCTGAATGGGCGAGACGATCAGCGCCATCCACATCGCCATCGACAACATGGTGCGGATTGCCGGTGTATCGCGACCGCGCAGTAAATGCCAGGCCGCCGCAGAACCGACGAAGAAGGCGGAAGCGAGGAACGCCGCCGTGGTCATGTGCATTAAGCGGAACGGGAACGACGGGTTGAAGATGATCTTCATCCAGCTGACCGGAACGACCAGATTGTTAACAATCTCATAGCCCTGCGGGGTCTGCATCCAGCTGTTGGAGGCGAGGATCCAGAACGTCGACATCAGCGTGCCGAGCGCCACCATGCAGGTGGAGAAGAAGTGCAGGCCGGGGCCGACGCGGTTCCAGCCGAACAGCATGACGCCGAGAAAACCCGCTTCCAGGAAGAACGCGGTTAACACTTCGTAAGTCAGCAGCGGGCCGGTAATGCTGCCGGCAAACGAGGAGAACATGCTCCAGTTGGTACCAAACTGGTAGGCCATCACCAGGCCGGACACCACGCCCATACCGAAGTTAACGGCAAAAATCTTCGACCAGAAATGGTACAGATCGCGATAAGCCTCTTTTTTGGTTTTTAGCCACATCCCTTCGAGAACCGCCAAAAAGCTGGCCAGCCCGATGGTGATTGCGGGAAAAATGATGTGAAAAGAGACGGTGAAGGCAAACTGGATCCGGGCCAGTTCAAGCGCATCAAGACCAAACATAACAACCTCTTTTTGTGCGTCAGGTATTCCTTCCAAACACAGGCACCGGCACGGGAACCGGCGATGTCTGACATTCGCAGGTGAAGTCTTGAATGAAAGGAAAGTACAACGGGGTTTTGCGAGAGGGCGATTTAACCACAATGAACAAAGGCATTAACAGGGACGGTTTCGCAGGGAAAGTAGTCGCTGAAACACTTTAGCGGCGGTTAAAACGCCGGGGCAGAAAAACTAAATGAGAGGGAAACGGGCAGCAGGGGGGATTATCCACAAAAAGGAAGAGGGCATGTTGTTGCATTGATCTGGATCAAAAAGTTTTGATGTTTTTCAAATGTAATTTCCCTGCATCCTGTAATGGTTTGTTGTGTGCAAAATTGGTAACAAAAAAGTTAAATCAACAGGGGCCTCAGCGCATTCTGATTTTAATGCAATGTAAATTTATGTCATCGGTTTTGATGATATTCGCATCAAAAGGGGTAACGGTTGTAGCATTTTTTTACATTTGTGTGACTGACTCAGTGAGTGCTGCTAAAAAAAATGACGCCCGAAGGCGTCATGGTAGTAAACCCGCAATCATTTCGAAAAAGGCATCTTCATCGAATGTACCACCCGGCCCGGTGGAGGCGTTTGCCGGGCGCCAGGTCCAGTGGCTGACTTCGCCCGCCCGCATAAACAACCGGCATAAAATAGAGATGTGGCCCTGATCGCTGAGGCTGGTTTCCAAACAGCCTGTCACGCCTTGCCCGTACAAAAAGACAGGCGTGAATTTCACCAGTTTATCTTCGTATTGCAGCCGGATCCCCGGAACGCTGAAGGTTTTGCCTCCCATCAGAAGTTCTACCAGTGAGACATCGGTGCGTTCAACGCGGATGCCGGTGCCCGTCAGCCACTCTTCCATGTTTTCCTGAAGCAGGTTCATCCGTTCCCGGAACTCGGCAATATCTGCCTGACCTTTATTGGCAAATGAGCCGCTGCGCGGCTGACTGTCTTGCAACTTCTTTAAAAACCGCTCTTTTGCTGACATACATCCTCTGTAATTTAAAATGGCTCATCATCATATGTTTTGCTACTGCAACAGCGCCCGTGCTTCAGTGAGCCCCGTTACCCTTTTTATCGGCTTCTGGCGGGGTTTGCGTCAGCAACGCATAGCGGTTCAGCAACTGCGTGAACTGGTTATCCAGCTGCATGACCAGCTGCGCAGACGCGTCCTTGTTTTGCTGTTTTGCCTCGGCAAGTTTGCGCAGCGATTCTTCGACCGGCGGTGAGCTGTTCAGCGCCTGCTGGATAGCAAACACCGAGGATTTAAGCTGTGAGACGGTCATGTATTTGCCGCGTTGTTCATCAAGGCCGTTGAGTTTGTCTGCCAGTTGCTGCAACTGGGTGTTGGCCGAGTTCCAGCCTGTCAGATTTTCCAGCGGGAAGGCACGGGCGTTAAGGTTATCTGCCCATTCCTGCGCCAGGCGTTTTGCCGCCGGATTGTCCGGCAACAGTACCTGTGTCTGATGTACCAGCTGCGCACCGGTATCCTGCGCCCAGACCGGCGACAGGGATGCCAGTTGGCGGGTTTGCTGCTGCGTTGCGGCAATAATCTGCGGGGCTTCGCGGCGCAGCATCTCAGCCTCGCGGTGTTTAAGCGCATTGAGTGACGGCGCGTTCAACGGTTTCGGCATCCCCTTTAAGGTCGCCATCAGTTGCTCGCTGGTGGAAGGCGAATAAAAGGCGTTGATGCCCGCCTTCACGCCGCTGCCCGCCAGCACGGTGATCACCACGCCTGCGATAAATCCTTTCCATTGGATCGGGCGCTGAGGTGCCGGTGGCGGAGAGATCACCACCTGCGGCGTAACGGGTTCAGCCTGCGCGACATACACCCAGGGCTCAGATGCTCTGTGGGACAGGTCATCAGGTGTCAGGCTCGCCGTTGCCGGAAGGACCACTGGTGCATCGGTGGTGGCATGCATGTTCTCCAGCCGCACCGCCGCGCCATGCATAATCGTAATCAGCGAAGCAAGCTGGCTGGCATGTTTCAGTTCAAGGCGTTGCAGGGCGTCACATAATGAAGTGATCAGTTTTTCTGCCTGATAGATTTGCGGCAGATCGCCATATTCCAGCGTCATGCTGCGCAAAATCTGCTGCAGGCGCTGGCTCAGACCCGTGAGGATTTCCATACGTGCGTGAACCGGCTGCGGCCAGAGTCCGGGCCACTGACGGGAGATCAGCGCCTCGAGGATCGCCAGTCCTTCATTCAGCCCGGACAGCCCGACAAGCTGCGTTCTGGCCTGCGTATACCAGGACGCGGTTTGCAACTCGATACCGTTTTGCTGGAACAGGTTCAGACACAGCTGTTCGACTCTCTTCCAGTTCACATCAGGGCGCGCCGGATGGGTTAATTTGCTGAGCTCTTCGCGTAAAACGGCGTAATCAGGCAGCGCACGCGGGTCGCCCCCGGTGCGCAGCTGGCGTTCAATAGACATGGTTGTTTTCCTTAACTGACGTAATTCTGCTGTTTCATGTGGCGCATCAGCACCCGGCCTTCCGGCATAAATTCTGTGCCGAAACGCACTAAGCCGAGCTCTTTCAGCTCGGCGTCGATGGCGTATTCCAGATGTCCTGGTGTGGATTGCGGCAGTAAAATGACGTGCAGTTTTTTGATGCGTGGCTCGTACTTAAGCAGCGTCTCTGACAGGACGTTCAGCAATGAATGCGCCGTACCCGGCATCCCTTGCAGGATCTTACTCATGTCCGGCAGGCCGTAATCCGGCAGATGGCTGAGGGTGCCGGCGCGACAGTTAAGAATGCGCTGCATATTATCGAGTACCGACAGGATCACCTGATTCTCTTCGCTGACATTATGCAGGTCGAGGCCACCGGCAAAGTTGCCGAGCAGCATTTCGTAGAGTGAGGGAGAGCGGGAAAGTGGCATCAGTCCTTCACCGCCTGCAGCGTCAGGTGGTTTTCACCCAATTCAATGATGCGCGCTTTATCTGGATCTAAATCCTCACGGGCGAGAATCAAACGCCAGTGATTTTTTTCCATATCAGGGTGGCGGAACAGGGCGACGACGGCGACGAATTTAGCGTCTTTTTCCATCGGCATATCTAACGATGCAGCGGTGCCGGGTTTAACCACCACATTACGGCTGGCCAGCAGTTCATCTTTTAAGGCATCGTCACCGTCAACGGCCAGTTGCTGGTATACCGTTTTTTGGAAGTTTTTATCGTCGCGCAATTGATAAATCCGCACTAATACCGGCTCTGACGCTGAGTTTGCCTCCTGGGCGTCGGTATTCAGGGCTTCACGGGCAGTAAAATCCAGATGCAGAACTTTGATCTGTTTATAGAAGAGGGATTTCGTCGCAGATACCGTTCCGTCAGTCACAGTCTGCGTCAGCCCGCAGCCGCCCAGAACTAAGGCGAATGCTGGCAGGACAATTCTATTTTTCCACGCGGTATTTAATAACACGTTGCTTTCCTTCCTGATGCAAATAAGGAGCCATTCCATGGTAGTGGCCCAATTCAACGGTAAAATATTCGGGTATATCGTCCGACGGGGGCCCATCGCCGAGCCCAAGCACGCCGGTCAGACCCAGCCTGATTGGCGAATCACCTAAAATCGGTGCAGGCAGCAGATGAGAGGGAACTGTCAGTTGTATGCGGGCCTTGTAACGCCAGCCCAAATAGACGCGCAACAGCACCATAAAATCAGCCAGTATCATGCCATCCGGCAGCCATTCGGCGGCTTCAGTGGTGTCTGAGGTATGCAGTGAAATCAGCAACTGGCTGTTGGCGTCTGTCCCTTCGTCTCCCATCACCGTGTCGCCTTCCATCCATTGCGCACCTTCATCTGCAAACGCCATTGGAGAAGTAATGCGTACCGTACGCAGGCAATGCGGCGTGACGTCAGCCCGGGTTTCAGGTGCCAGCAAGCGAACCAACGCCTGTACGCCTTCAGCCGTTCTCCCCGGCTGGCGCATGACACCCAGCAACGCCAGAAAGCGAGAGGTAGGTGTTGCAAAATGCTGCTGGGAACCGGGGATACCCATCCCGATCAACCCCAGCAAGCTTTGCGAGGTATTGTCCTTACCGCCTGCTTCGAACGTGGCCGGATAAGAGTATTTGCGCCAGATGCGATAAAACTGCGTCATGATGCGATGGTTGAAAATATCGAGAAAACCTTCCAGCGCCTCATGTCCTTCGCGTTGCTGGGTGATGTCATCGATATAGGATGTCGGTAAAGGTGAATCGACGCCGTACAGCCCCATAAAGGTGGTGCGTACCGTCGGCGGCGCATCGACATGTGCTGCATCGGTTTCCAGCGACTTCAGTTCGCTGACCGGGAACCCCATCCCCGGATGGGGCCGAAAACGCACCCGGTCGTCCGCCGGATTCGCGGTGCCGCCGAGGGGAGATGTGCCGGATTTCTCGAGTAACTGGCAAAACCGAAAGAAGTTAATCTTTGCGATATCCCTTGCAAGCCGGGCATTCAACTGGGAATGCGGGGTTTGTGATTCTCTTCCCATTCCAGACGTTCTCCTGTGGGTTGCAGTATCAGGGTCAGGCGGTTAAACAGATGAATATCTGTGTAAAGCGCAAAAAATCGGCTGAGCATTTCACCAAAGAGGCAGATATCGCCGGTACCGGCAAAACCGTTGCTGTCGAGGGTAATTTCTATGTGTACGCCACGCAGCAGATACCCGCGTTCGAACCTCTCAATCTCGCTGTGTTTAACATCAGCAATGGCTTCCAGCCGACGGCGGTTCATTTCGCTTTCGGTCCAGTCGTACAGGGCAAGTGTTCCGCGCAGAACTTCCGCGCTGTCCATCATCCATAAGAAGCTGCTGCCAAGATGGCTGAGCACCCGCCAGTGAAAACGGTCACGGTTAGGCGGGTAGCACGGCATTGATGGCACGGACAAATTGCGCACCCGAACGTTGGCGCCGGTTGATTTCACGGCAGTGTCCAGCACGGTGCTTTGCAATGATTTGCGCGGCAACTGTCCGTTGGTTCCGGTCAGGCTCAGAGAGAGATTTTCGTTATCGGGCACCGTGTGGTTATCAAAGGCTTCGCCGCCGAGCACCAGCCAGGTATCGTGCAGGCCAGAAGGACCGCGCTTGACGCGGGTGTGGTAATAATATTCCGGCGCATCATGGCGCAGCATTCCCCCTTTATGACGAAAACTGGTGAAAGGTACGTATATCTGATGACCGGAATGTTTAGACGACACCACCGAATCCACTGAGTAGATTTCGGTATAACCGTCCTGAATGCGCATCGGACGCAGCAAATATTCGGTCTGTAGCGATGAGAGTGACAGGGGGTCGGACTCGAGCGGGAACAGATTGATAACCGGTACGCAGTGCAAGCGCAGGTGCTTTTCTGAGAATGAGAAATCGTGATCCCAGCGTTTTTCCAGCACCACATCAATGTTGAACCAGGCGAGTTCAGCGGGTAATTCGACGTTTTCCAGACCCTTAAGGGCGACGAACATAAACTTTTCGCGGAAGGTGAAATATTCCAGCAACAGCTGATAGCCGCTGAATGCACTGTCACCTTTCGGCCACAATTGATCCTGCTCACTGAACCCCTGCGGAGCAAAATAAGCGTCCAGCGGCTGTCGGTCGGTATGACCCGGCAAGCGGATCCACAGTTTTGCAGTGTTGAGTGTCAGCGCTTCATGTAACGCGCAGGCCAGCGGCGCATCGGCATCAAAATAGAGCGGCAGATGACTCAGGTTGATTTTGCTCCAGTCGGCCAGTTCACCACAGTTAAAGCGCAATCTCACCACCGAGCGGCCATCCGGTTCGGTATCCAGCACGGCGCGACTGAGCGACAGCGGCAACAGTTCGATGTCCTGCGTCGTGGTGTAGCGGCAACGCGTAGCCCGCTCGCCAATAGGGCGGGAGAGCACTTCGAACCCTTTATTCACCGCCATTCGCTCTTTCATTCCCCGCCATTCAGGGGTGAATTCAACAATAGAAAGGGAAGGGATCGTGCGCAGGTAATGTGGCCACAGCAGGCTGACTAAACCTTCGGTCAGTTCAGGCAGGTCGTCGTCGAGTTTTTCACGCAGGCGTCCCATCAGGAAGGCAAAACCTTCAAACAGGCGTTCTACATAAGGATCACGGGCACCGGTTTTGTCCAGATTCAATCCGGCAGCGCGGTCAGGATGCGCACGGGCAAATTCTTCGCCCGCTTCACGCAAATAACGCATTTCAGCGTCAAAATAACGCAGGGTTAAGTCTTCCATAAGATTCTCAGTAAATCTAATTATCCAAATATAGATGTTTATGTTTCATGTTTTTTCGTTATGCATTGCATTGTGAGAGTGTGAATTAGAATAAATAATATTAAATTGGTTTGATAATGCCAATCAATAATTTAATTAACTTCATTGCAAAAACATTCACGCTTCATTTTCTATCGCAGAGAGATAGAATAAATTTCTCAAGGATTATACATTGTTAATGGTTACGCCACATGTCTGTTATAAAAAAGACTTGTATTAATACACTCATTGTTTCCGGAGTGTTTCTACGATGCTGTTTAACTGATTCATTTTTTAATTAACGAAAAGTATAACCTGATGGTAACAGCACTAAATGAGATATTTGACATCCTATGTTAAGTGTAAATCACGCAGGGCGTCCCGGAGATTAAAAATCTTTTACCCTCATAGAGGTGTTTATTGCATCTCGTCCATTAAGCCCTCAGTTAACCAAAACTAGTTCGATGTTAATTTAAGGAATTTAAAACAAAAATAACGGGGAGTATACTCTAGGGTCTCTTCATGTTTGCCTACTAATATTTTTGCTGCGCAACTCCCTTCTGATTGGGTGAAATCGAAAATTTTGTAACCAACTCTTTTTGACGAATTAATCATCCCGTTGACTTTCCACCCCAGGTAGATCTGTTCATTATCTGTAAGTAAATCGGAAAGTGACAGGGGTATCTGAAGAGACTCGCCAGCGAGTAATTTTTGGGGTTGATTAGCTGATTTGGCCTCGCTTACATCAGGTTCAACCCCGAGTCTACCCATGCTTAAATAAACAGAAATTACCTTATCCGTATCGTTTCTTACAACAATATTGGGTTTCCCATACTGTATAATTGAGAAGATCGCCGTGACAGTAAATAACAAATATATGATATTTTTCATTATCTAATCTCCCGGAATCAGCACGATTTTATTATAAATTCCGCGATTCTGACCGCAGGTCACAGGTCGCAGGTCGCAGGTCGCAGGTTTCTGCGCACGTGCAACGGGTTTGCCCATGATGGTGTGAGTAGGTTCACCACTAAGGATTTTTCCCCCGCAGGTGGTTTTATCGCCCAAAACTAAGTAATAACCCTTTGCCATGTCAATATTCCTTTGCTGAAAATCAGTCGAGTAGCGTGATGAATCAAAGACTCAATAGTTAATCTATTTTTATACAATAATTTTTATTAATCGTATACTTGGTCGCCATACCTGGAGTCCATCCAGAAGGCGTTCCTTGACATTCAACATATCCTCTTTGTTTTAATGATTCCTTATAGTAAGCGGAGAATAAAACCATTGATATTGCGGTGAGTAACAAAAAGCAGAGGGATGTTTTTATTAGCTTTTTTGCTTTTTTTTCAGAAATGCTTTTACCATTAATAAAAACAGGGGTTAACATAAGGGCGTAGGGCATAAAAAAAAGAGGAAAGAATACTGCAAAAACCCCCCATTCAGTAAAAATGATAGTTGGAGAATAATTATTATATTTTGAGATTAAATAAACACCAGCATAAAAAACTGAAATAGATATTATTACAAGAAACAAAAAACCACATAATGATAACACCCGCTGTTTTATGTTATATGTCATTAGTATACCTGTATTATACGAGTAAGAATGTCTGAGTTATTGAAAATGAAGAACATGCCTATTTCATTTAAATAACATGATTTTCATGCGTTTAAACTCATTGAGTTTTTTAATGTATTATCTATCGGAAGCAAAGTTTCTCATCAATTACAAATTTAATGGCAGTTCCTGCAGACCATCCAATAGGAGTGCTTTTGCATCTGTAATAGCCTTTGCTTTCAATGTAATGGGTGTACAGCATTGAAGCAATGATAGTTGATAAAAAAATGAAAATAAATGCATAAATAACGAAGGTGTTTATATTTCTTTGTATTTTTTCAGGAGCTAGTTCTCCAGTGAGAATAATATAAAACCCTAGAATGGAAAAAGGAATTGTGATAATTGGAGCAAGAATAACCACTATGCTAAATCTACTGTATATGATCTCTGTGTTATATGTAAAGTATTGGGCACATTCAATGAATTGATAATATGAAATTGTTGGTATAACAATCACAAAAATTAAAGTAACTAAAAGTGCAATCAATTTTTTTTTCATACAATTCCATTTGTTTAGTAAGTTTGGGGAGCTAATTCTTGAAGAGATGCTCGCAAGTATCTCATTATTTCTGATTTTATAATCACCACACCTTTTTCAAGCATTTGATCTACATACATCGCGCCGATGTCCCAGATGCCTTCTTCTAATTTCCTTGCCGTCCAAACGAATTCTTGTTGGGCTGATTCTATATATTTTACTAACTTATCAGTAATGCCGAATTTATTATCTAATTCATTCAAGACAACGACTGTAATAAAACCTACAACTACAGCAGCAATTAACGGCCCTGCCACAAAAGTTGTTAGGGAAGCAGCGGCTAATTGTGTTCCCCAGGTAATGGCTGAGACAATTCCAATTTTTGCGATATCTGTAGCCAGAGAGCCTATGAAAGTAGAAAGTGAAGTTTCATCGTTTAAAATGTAGTCAATAATCCTGTAAGCTGCAGCCACATAAAATGTAACTCTGGCTCCTTCTATAATTGATTTTGTAGCTCCAAATTTGCCGATTCCTAAATCTACAATTTTAGGATTTTTAGCAGCAAAAACAGGAGCGTTCAATATCTTCCTAACACCCGGATATCCACTTATTTTAATCAACGCAGTACCCTTAGCATTAGTAAAGTTTGTTGCTTTAATGCCAAAACTACCCAGTTGTGAAATAATCATAGAAGTAGTGACTACATCTTTCATATTTGTACCATAGTTGACTATAAATGCCCCCGGAGCTGACTGTGTTATCTGAAGCCATCCGCTCTTATATGTTCCCCATGAGCTTAGTACCTCGATACATTCTTCAGGGGTTAGCAGAGCTATGTCTTGATTGTTCGCTTGTAGCATTCCTCTAAGTTTCATGTCAGGCAACGTATGTGTATTAATCAAAGCAGTCGCAGGATAATCTGGCACATACCCAGAATTTGTGGTTTCTCCAGTGACATATGAAGACAGGGCCGGATTTTTCAACTGTGCTGAAGATTGCGTTGCTGAAGAGGGATTTTCTGAAAAGTCATACGCGTCATTTACCATTGACGGAACAAATTTTGCCTGGCAGGGGCAAGTACTTTTGCTGTGTAACGTACCAGCAAATTTTCGACCCAGTATTGAATCACCAGGTATATGCCCGACGATCTTATAAATTCCGGGATGTTGGCCACAAGTGACAGGGTCTTGTTCCCTTGCAACGGGGTTGCCCATGATCGTGTGAGTAGGTTCACCGCTAAGAATTTTTCCTCCGCAGGTGGTTTTATCGCCTAAAACTAAGTAATAACCTTTTGCCATAGTGATAGTCCTTTATTGAGTTCTAACCGCACAACACGGCGGCGCGGGCAGGGTCGATGGCTATTAATGCGTTAAGTAAGTTGTTCATTGGGATCAGCATCCGTCATCTTCCAGTAATTCCTACTTGTTGACACACCGTTAGTTACAGATCCTTAGACCTTTATGGTCAACATTTTCCCATTCGGATAATCTTTTAAATTTCATCAGTCATCTTAATAACATTCTTTGACGATAGAGAACGGCTCTTTTGCGTTAACAAATTTTGGAGGGGTATTTAAATAATAAAATATTATTTGCCGTTAATCGGTAATAGGCTCGGCATAAAAATGCCCCCAGTAAAAATGCGTTTAAATCATCTAACTCGATTAAAAATTAATAGGATCAAAGGCACGCATATAATGAATCCAATGGTGGCCACATAGAATATATTATCGGTGGCTTTCATTAAAGAATCTATTGTTTCTGAGTATTCACCTACGCTAACAGGACCAGAAATCTGCATACTTTGATTTTCTATGAAAGCTGATAATGAAAATGAAGCTCCTATTAGACCAAAAAAATAGCATATAACAACAAGGCTAATAAACCCCCAACGAATAATGTATTTATTATTTTTATTAAAGCTCATAAAACCCCCCAAGATACTCATCTACTGTTCCAACAGAATAAAGTGATAAAGAGTCACCAAGTGCCCCAACTTCAGAATCTCAATTTTGAAGTTTGTATCTTAAGACTCTTCAAGAAGTTTAAACCCATCAATGAAGATTGTAAATAAATCACAGTGTAAAAACAGAGGCAAACAATCCTGAGGAAAGTATAAATCTCAAAAAAGGAAAGTTTTTATTATTGCATATAATAAATAAATCACCGGTGTTATGCCGTATTTTTTTTATTATTCAATCCTTTCCTTCAATATCCTTGTTTGTTTGCTTTTCTTGTGTTTTCTTTCCGCTTCTCCTTCGCAATACATTGAAAAAATAATCTAACGCTCTCTTACTAGTTCACTTTCCACACAATTCCTTATTAATAGCATATTTTTCAGCAGTCCAGGCATCCAGCCTGAGGGGGTTTGTTGACATGAAGCATACCCTTTGTTTTTTAAGATAGTGATATACCCCAATGAAACGGGTATGACTAAAATGAAAGGGAGCATACATAACTGTTTAAAATAGGGAATTATCCTTTCCATCTTCTCGATTGCTACTTTTCTTTCATAGATACAGTCTAAAAAAACCAATAAATTGGAAAAGAGAAAATAATAGGGATGCATACCAAACCAATAGACATCCATGAAAAAGTGATTACATGCCTAAATTCTAGATAATCGATTATTTCATGAACCCATAAATACAGAGATAATAAAGATGTGCTTAATATTATATACAATGATGCGGCCGATCTTGTTTTCATTTCAATATTTTCTAAGGTTTATTCCACTAAGAGCATATCTTAGGTAATTTCTAACTTCTGATTCAATGACTTTTGTACCTTTTATAAGTATTTCATCGGCAAACATGGCTCCCAAGTCCCAAAATCCATTTTCCATTTCTCGCGCTTTTCAACAAACCATAAATGAAATGGTAGGTGCTATTGCGATTTTAATACATCAGCTGTAAGAGAATAAATGTATGTTGAAAGTGTATTTTAATTATTTAAATACAATCAAGAATTTTGTATGCTGCCACAATATACAATGTAATTTTAAGGGAATGAGTTAAATAAATCCGAAAGAGATAGCCATGAAAATAATCGATCAGTTTCTAGTGTAGAAGAACATTATAAAAATAATCTCAACTGTTACCATGGTTATCCCGTCCGTAGGTTACTTTACACAATAACTTTTTTTGATAGAGTATTTAGTTGCCATTCCTGGTGTCCAGCCCATTGGAGTCTCAATGCATTCTACATAACCTTTGTTATTTAAAAAAGTTTTATAGATAAATGAAAAGGCAAACATTATAATTATAATTAGAACTAATGATGTTAGTGAGAAAATCAATAGCCTTTTACCTGCCTTAATTTCAATCTGCTTTCCTCTTATAATTACTGGTATTATCATGAGTAGAAATGGAATTATGACGAGAGGTGATAGCGCTGCGAAAACACTCCATGAGGAAAAAGTGAAAGTCGGCAAATTATCAAAATATCCCAGGAGCGATTCAAATCCAAAAAAAGAGATCGTTGAGGTAAGCAATAAGAAAAAAAGCAATCCCAAAAAAGCGAAAAATCTGTGTTTAGCATCATACATGATCAATACACCTGAGGATTTACATTGTGAATGGTTGAGCGCAAATATTTTATTACTTGTTCTTCGATGACTTCCACTCCGACTTCAAGCATTTCTTCGGCATACATTGTTCCTAAATCCCAAATGCCTTTTTCTATTTGCCTTGCTTTCCAAACGAACTCTTGCTGAGCTGATTCGATATATTTAACTACTTTATCAGTTATACCGAACTTCTCATCCATAAAGTTGAGTAACCAAGCAGTCCCAAAGCCGATAACAACTACAACAACTAAGGGTCCAACAACGAAAGGTGTCATTGAAATAAGGGCCCCTACCCCCCATACAGTCGCAGAAACAATACCAACCTTTACAACATCGGTAGCAAGACTACCAATAAACATCGCTAAAGTCGTTTGATCATTTAAAATAAAATCAACCGTTCTGTATGCAGTAGCAACATATATAGTTAGCCTTGCACCTTCGATTACTGATTTTGCCAGCCCATACTTTCCGATGCCAATGTCTACAACCTTTGGGTTTTTTAGCGAAAACAAGGGAGCATTCAATATTTTTCGAATGCCAGCGTAGCCTGAAATTTTTATTAGCTCTGTTCCTTTTTCATTGACAAAAGTCGTAGCACGCAGGCCAAAACTACCTAATTTTGATATTACTAAAGAGGTATTTATTGCATCTCTTCCATTTAGTCCATAGTTGACTAAAATTTGCCCTGGTCCTGATTGAGTGATATCTACCCATCCTTCTTTAAACACATTCCAATATACTAAAATTTCATAACCTTCTGTTGCGGTAAGTAACATCACGTCCTGATTTCTTGCTTCAAGCATGGCTCGGACACGATCATCAGGCAACGTATGCGTATTTATCAATGAGGTAGCAGGGTAATCAGGAACAAATCCCGACTTAGTGGTTTCGCCAGTGACGTAAGAGGACTGCACTGATTTTTTCGTGTCGGAAGGATTTTTAGTTTCTGCCGATGAACTACCTGAGAAGTCATACGCATCATTCACCATCGACGGAACAAATCTAGCCTGACAGGGGCAACTGCTTTTGCTGTGTAACGTACCAGCAAATTTTCGGCCCATTATTGAATCACCAGGAATATGCCCGATGATCTTATAAATTCCAGGATGATTGCCGCAAGTGACAGGGTCTTGTTCCCGGGCAACGGGGTTGCCCATGATGGTGTGAGTAGGTTCACCGCTGAGGATTTTTCCTCCGCAGGTGGTTTTATCCCCCAAAACTAAGTAATAACCTTTTGCCATAGTGAAAGTCCTTTATTGAGTTCTAACCGCACAACACGGCGGCGCGGGCAGGGTCGATGGCGATCAGTGCGCTGAGCAGGGTGTCCATGTCATTCAGCATGCGGTTTTTATCTCCGTCGCCTCGTTGCGATTTCATACGCAGTAATTTCAGCCGGCGCGCTTTGACTTCAAATACCAGCCCCGGCTCCCACTGCGGCAACGTGAGTGAGAGGCTGTCACTGTCAAGGCTGCTGAGCAAATGCAGCGCCATATCATTTTTACCGTACTGCTCCGACACACGCGCCATCACTAAGCGCAACAGCCATTGGTGGCGGTCAGTGTGGATGCCTGGCCTGGTCTGAAGCCAGGTCAGAGCCGACTCCACCCCGTCGCTGTCTGCCTGTGCCAGGGCTTCGGGTTCCAGCAGCAGGATGTCATCCTCACCGGACGCGACGCATGCCGCGGGTTCATTTCCCCAGCCAGAGACGGATCCCAGCACCTGCTGGTTAATCCAGCCCTGCGTCACTTCATCGGCAAACGGCGTGCCGTCGCTCCATGACAAACTTTCCAGACCCGGCAAACGGGTGAGGAACAGCGCCAGATCTTGCGTGATGCAGGTAGCCCAGCCTTCATAAGGTGCGCCGGCTTTGCTGAGTGCCTGGTGCAAATACCACTGCACGTCGAGCCAGAAATGGTTAACGCCTTCAGCAAACATCGATTCAGCCTGCTCCAGCAACTCCACCCAACTTTGTTGCAGATACAAACGCTTAAGCTGTGCACGATATTCAGGGCGGGGCGGCAACAGACGGGTGCGGCCACTGGCATCCAGCGGCGGCAGTTCGTGCACAGTGTCCCAGCGAACGCTCTTAATAAGATGGTGCCCTGAGAGCCAGCCTTGCGGTTGATCCCGCAGGTATTTTGCCAGCATTTTTGCCTGATCAAGCAGGTCCCGTCCTGACTGTACAGCACGCAGGGAAGGGGATAATCCCGCACTTTCTGACTGTGATGACGAGGCGCTGGTTTGCGGGACGACGGCGTTCATCCCGCCCGACTGAGCGAGGCGGTTTTCCAGTGCGGCATAGAGCGCACCCAGTTCTGGCCGTGAAGAGTCATTCCAGGTGCTAACACCCTGTTCAATTAACGCCAGTGCGCCAACGATGCGGGCAAAATCCGTTTTATCGACTTCAGGATAGAGCGACAGGCTGTCCAGCACGCGGGATCCTGCGATCCATTCCAGTGATGTCTTGCGGCTGTTTGCGCGAAGCGGATGCAGCGTTTCCCCGAAGCGGGCGATCAGCCCGGCCAGCAGGGAAAGTCCGTCAGCCAGACCGGCTTCGCCATCACGATGAAGGCGCGCCCAGATGTAGTACGTGGCAACGCGGACGTCTTTACACTGACTGGCGAGCAGTTTTTCTGCCAGTTCGCAGGTCAGGGTCGTATCCGCCCCGGAGAGTTTATTGACCTCTTCGCGCATCTGCTGGAAGTCGTCGTCGTAACCCGGATCTTCGCCTGCGGGTTGATCCGGCGTAACAGGCTGCAACCATTTATCCCAAAGGGCAGCCTGTTTTTCTGCCTGAGGTAAAAGCGATTCAGGCTTTGCCGCGCAGGCGGCAAGCAATGTAGTTAATGTGGCCATTACGGCTCCTCGGCGATTGCATCGGGATCAAAAGGTTGTTCAGAAACGGAGGGATTGTCCTGAATCAGGAAAATCTGCGCCGGTAACGTGAAGTTACGCAGTTGCAGCAGACCCAGCGGGCCTTTACCCAGTTCGGTACGCAGTATCCACTGCAGTTGCTGTTTGTCTGAGGTGTTGAACGTCAGCTGATATCGGCCTTCATCCAGCTTTTGTTGTTTAGCCTGCTCAAGCCAGCGGATAAGGCCCCAGGTTCCCTGATAATCCCCGTACAAGCGGGCACCGGCGGAGGTTGAAGTCCAGGTCAGCATGGTGCCCGGTTTATAGGTATCCCCCGGCCACCGAAAGCTTTGCCAGCTTTCCATCTGGTTGAAGTAATGAAGCTTTTGTCCATCGATCATGAGGTTGGTTTCCACCACGTTGGGTACCGGGCGGGCCAGCAATTCAAAGCGCATTCCCTGGCTGCCGTCCGTGAACAAAATGTCGGAGATCTGGCTCAGCTGGTTGATGGCGTTAAGAAATTCAGGGTTGAAGGTCAGCCCCTGACTGTTGACTTTATCCGGCACCCAGCGCGTCCCCTCCTTGTGCAGAACCCCGCTGAGTTCACGGGTCAGGAAGCTGTCGATGCGGCCACTGTCCTTGCGGATAAATTCGGCCAGCATCGGCAAGGAAGCATCGCTTTTACTGGCTGCAAACGGGTAGCGTCCATCAAACGCCGATTTCCAGTTGGCGACAATGGCGTTTTTCCACTGTTCATTCAGACTGGCAGAGGAGGGCTGAAGCACCGTTTCCCAGGCTTGAGTCAGTGGCTGAACAAACAGGGTATGGCCGAATCCGCTCCATTCTTCACCCAGACTGGCGGCAATAAGACTGCCGTATTCCTGTGTATCAGTCAGGTCTACGCTTTTGCCCTGGAATACGGTTTGTGCCAGCACCTGCGTCATTTCCTGTGGATCTGAAGCGTTAGCGATCTGCTGGAGTTTCAGACGTACTCGGGTGACACGGGTCAGCAGGGTTTGAAGGCTAAGCGACATGTCTGATGACATCATATTTTGCACGTTGCCTTTGCCCATCATGGCGAGCAGGGGACCAAATGTTTCATCAAGGGGGCCGACTGGACCGCTTGCGTGCTGATCGATAGCGGGTTGAGCTTCTTTGTTCATCAACGCCTTAGCAGATTTCACCAGCGAGTCTGAGAGCGCTTCATTTTTCTGCCCCGTCTGACCTTGCCATGCCAGTGTATTCATCAGGGCAATGAGCGGTGACTGGCGTACGTCACTCATCAGGGTAAGCTGGTCAATCACATCAGACAGATTTTTCGCTTCGTTCCATTGCAGGCCATTGAGGAAGTTGAGCCAGCTGCTGGCAAAGTCAGTGAAATACCGCTCGGTAAGACGTTTTTTTAGCGCTTCAGGAGAAATGTCTTCAGACGTTGCCCGTCGGTTGTCGCTTAATACCCAGTCGATTTCCTCGCGACGTGCGGTGACGGCTTTATCGATCGCCTGCTGGATTTGTTCATCCCATGCTTTGCGGGTAAACATCCCGGGTACCACGTCATCACTTTGGAACAGGCGCTGTGCGTCAGTGTCGCCCGTCATATCGACGAGCGTCATGTCCGCATAGTTACGGCGCACCGATAGCAGCATGTTTTCATATAACGTGCTTTCCGCATTACGCTGACCGATCTCCCCGAGCAGAACCTGCCGTGACTGGGAAACCAGTGAGCTATCCGGCTGAATCTTCCAGCCCGGCTGAGCGGGCAGGTTAATGGCATAAAATTGCCATAAGTCGGGTGCAAGACTTTGCCATAACCCAGGGGATACCCCTGTTCGCAGAGGCTCGGCGGTTTTCATGACTTGGGCGTAAAACGCGGCCTCGGACTTCTCCGGGCGAGCCATCATCAGATAGGCCTTTAACTGGTCATAACCTGATTTAGCCAGCGCAGCCCGTTTCGGGCTGTTAGCCGGGAGGCTGGCCAGTTCGTTGAGCTTACGCTGCAAACTTTCAGCCGCGGCATCGCGAATCAGACGGTTATTCGCGTTGCCATACGATGGCAGCAGAGCGGTGAGCAGTTGCGCGTTGTGGTCCAGACCAAAACGCTGATACCACGGTGCGCCCTGAGTCACGCGAGTCTGAAGACGACCGATATCATTGCGCAGAGCCTGCAAGGCAATCAGCTGCTCATCGGACACAGGGTGAGGTGTGGCGAGGTATTGCGCCTGTTCCGCTGCACTGACCATCTGATGACGGTTCACAGAAAACGACACCACGCTGCCAATACCCCACAGGACGATCAGCGCGAGCACACCGTAGCAGAGCGTTTGCTCCCACGGCAGACCGACGCGGCGACCGCGAGCGGAGCGACAGTCATCCATCACGCTCTGCCAGCTGGCAGACGGTGTCCAGGTTTTCTCGTGTACGACTGCCGGAACGTTTAAAGCCTGTGGCAGACTGAACATCAGGCCGCGCAGGGGAATGCGTGCGGCATAGTCGGCAAACCACGGTGTCAGGGACTGACGCCAGCGGGCAGCAGCGGTTTCGCCGAGCGACTGCGCCAGACGCAGCAGAAAATCGTGTGACTGTCGGGTGAATATCTGCTGCATCCCCTGCTGGCGAAGAAGGGGGATCAGCGATTTCAGCTGGCTTTCTACCGCCTGCGAAGTGGCATTGGCGGGGAAAATAACCCCGACCGGCTGCTCAATACGTTCGTCCTGCGGCCAGTCGCTTTCACAAACCTGCCACAGATACACTGCCGGCTGATAACGTAAAGCTTCGCCAGTTTTCTCAAGCGAACGCAGTCCGTCATCCATCCACTGAGGCGTTTTGCTTTGCGATCCGGTGACGGCCCAGACAATGCCATCCAGCGGACGGTTGTGACGCAGTTTCCGCCATTCATACAGACGAGAGTCATCACCGGCTTCATGCAGACTGCCACCGTGAATAAGTACGGTGCGCTGACCTTCCAGCCAGCCCTGAAGTGCCAGAGTAGGTGCCAGTGCTGTAATGTGCTCCGGTTCACCGACGACCATCAGCAGGCGGACTTTGTAACGCCAGAACAGGCCATAACGGCGGCGCAGGCGGGTTTTGAGTTGAGTTAGCGCAGTGACAGATTTCTCTTCCGGTGTAATCGTTTTTTCAGGCGAAGGATTATCATCTCCCTGGGCTTGTTTGAGAATTTCATCAAAATGCTTTTTTCCTGCGAGTCTTGTGCCAAAAAACGACAGCAGCGCACAACATGCAAGGATGGAGGTTCCGACTATCAGACCGGTCAGCCAAAGATCGCGCTCAGGCGTTCCCTGTACTAAACCTATATGTTCCGGGTGCTGCCAGGCCAGCCAGCAGAGAACCATGCCAGCGACTAAGAACAACAGAATGACAGTCCAGAACCCAATTTCTGGTTTTTTAACAGGCAGGGCAATACGCTTCACGCTTTATTCTCCTTGTGAGAAGCGACAGGGGATACGACGGTACTCCAGACAGTGTCACTGCCATGTTCGCCACTGAGGATCATATGTGGAGCGGAATGACTCCTCATGGCCAGAGCGGCAGCGGCGATAGCCAGCCAGGGGCCAGCGATACCGGGATCACCCAGAAATGAATTAAAATCATGTACTGATGAAGCTTGAGTAATATTGAGCAACGGCGGCTTTCCCTGAGCGGCAGTTGCACTAAGATATGCATCAGTTTCTGGATATATTTCAGCCATCCAGAGGTGCTGTATTTCATCAGGAACTAAGGGAACCCAGTCGGCGGATTGCAAAAGTCCCGCCTGTAACGGTGTTTGCTGTGGTGCAGAGCCCTCCGGACGGTGTAACAGCGCGAGCGGGCACACCGTTTTCTGGGTGAGGCGATTTCCCAGCAAAAGACTCACGACAGATTCTGCACTCATTGCCGATGTCTTTGGCGCAATCTGCACGGCAATAATCAGCAGCAGTTCATAACTTTTAATGCGATGATCTAACCAGTGATCGATGACACTCAGGCCGTGGCCTGACATGAAGCTGACAGGCTGGCAGATCTCACTGGCCTGCCAAGCTTGCATCCAAATTTCCTGCACATGCTCTTTAGGCAATGAGCAGGAAGTTTCAAATAAAATGACCACAGGGTTTTCAGGCGGCAGGGAAGAAAACTGCTCAGCCAGATTAATGAGGAGACGATCAAAAGAGTTCGAGATCAGCGCTTCTTGTGACATTTCCTCAGAAACAGGAAGGCGGCTATGGCGGATGCTGGTTTCTTCCTCCCACGACGTCTGAGGAAAGAGTTTGTTTTCATTATTGAGTAACGCATCCGCCACTGTGACAAATTGCTCATCATTACTATGCGCGGTAATACAATCAGCGGCCAAAATCTGCAACGCCCGACGCCCACGGCGAACTCCGTGCAAAATGACTTGCTCACGCCTCTTATCCCAGGCATTAGCCTGAATTTGTTGCATAAGATAAATAGCCAGACGAAAAATCATCAGCGTAAACCAGAAAACCGCAGGAATGCCTAAGGCAAACCACCAGAAAGACGTTTTTCCCACCAGATTTCCAAAAAAGCGCATCAGTAATACTCCTGCTCCAATCAGACAAACCAATGCACTTAACCAGCGTAAAGGTTTTGGTGGAGCAGGACGCACAGACGCGGCAGGGACGGTATTGAGTTTAACGGGCATGAGTGACTCGGATTAAAATGGAAACAAATTATGGGGTTTGTCTGAATACACGTACATATTAACTAGCAATTTTAAATCATTTACAAATGCAGCAAGTATTAGTTTTTTAATAAAATTGATCTATAAAACTTTTAGTTTAGAAAGTGGAAAAGTAGACTAAGG
>NZ_JAFMOX010000051.1 GCF_019049655.1 Rahnella rivi | reverse complement strand
ATTTATAATTTGGGCATGGCTTATGATCGAAGTTATCAATGGAAAAAGGCAGAGTCGAATTACAAAATCGCACTTAAAATTAAACCCGGAAATCCAAATTGGAATTTCAGGCTGGGTTTTGTTCTAGAAAGACAAGGGAGGTTTAAGGATGCCGCTAAATATTATGAGATAGCTTCAAGAGCAAATATTAAACACAATTCACACGTATTCTATCGACTAGGGTATGCTTTATATAAGATCGGGCAATTTGAAAAATCTTGTTTATCTTTCTTAATGATGAGAACAGACCGTACTTTCATTAATAAATCTTTTTCACATAAATTGTTTTCAACTAACCCATGGACTGCAGATGAATATCATCAGAGGGCTTCAGAACTTGAACTATCAGGTGATTTGATAAAATCTAATGATTTATTTAAAAAATCATTAGAACGGAAGAATACATATAACTCTGAGTGGTACTTTAAACTCGGCTACTCATATTTCAAAAACAAAAAATTTAGCGAAGCATGTAAAGCTTTTCTTGATACAAGGATTTTCTCAAAAGCATATGGGGTACCCCTTGAAGAATATGAATCAAAAGAACAACTAAAATTTTCGGCAAGCTACTTAGAGTACTATGACAGACTTGAAATTAAAGAAGATTATATTTTATTAGAAAGTTTTCATGGCGCATCTGCTAGTTGTAACCCATATGCCATATATTCAAATTTGATCAAACGAACTGAGTTCAAAAACTTCAAATTTGTTTGGGTTATAAAAAATGGAATTAAAACCCCAACCAACTTATTAAGAAAAAGAAATGTAATCGTTGTCATTAGAAATTCAGATGCTTACTTAAGATATCTAGCCAGTGCTAAATATCTGATTAACAATGTATCATTCCCAAACTTTTTCTTACGCAAAGAAGGTCAAAAATATTTAAACACATGGCATGGCACTCCAATGAAATACCTTGGGAAAGATATCAAGGATAGTTATCTTTCTCATGCAAATGTTGCAAGAAACCTTCTGCAAGCGACTCATATAATTAGCCAAAACAGCTATACAAATGATATTTTGCTTGAGAGATACGATGTTTTAGGTTTATCAGATGCCATTGTAGCTGAAACAGGTTACCCACGAACAGATATTACTTTAAATGCTACAAAAGAAGAGTTATTAGCAGTTAAGAAACGGCTTAATATATCTCCTCTGGAAAAAATTGTTTTGTATGCTCCAACATGGAGAGGTGTACATGGTAAAGCAAAATTTGATACTACTCGTTTATTAGATGATCTTAAAACCATGTCCCAGAGTGGATATAAGATAGTTTTTCGCGGTCACCATCTGATGGAAAATCTGATTGCTAATACTTCAATACCTGCAATTGTAGCACCTGGAGATATCGACACTAACTTATTAATATCAATAGCAGATTTATTAATTACGGATTATTCTAGTATTGCATTTGATTATTTAGCGCTGAGACGTCCTATATTATTCTATACTTATGATATTGAAGACTATAAGTCTGAGCGAGGTTTATACATTTCGCCTGAGGATTTCCCTGGCAGAATCTGTCATGAGCAAACTGAGCTTTCTGACGCTATTGTTTCCGCAATGGAAGCTGGTTTTGATAAAAAATATCTTGAGAAGGTTGATTATTTTGTTCCATTTGATGATGGTAATTCTTCATCAAGAGTAATTGATATGTTCTTTTTCGAACAAATGTATAATGTCAATTTTTCTAGGACTTTCACGAAGAAGAATATACTCATTTATGCTGGTCCATTTATGCCGAATGGTATTGCAACATCAGCCATAAATCTCCTGCACGCAATAAATTATGAAGAATACAACGTCATTTTAGCCGTTGATATCTCTGCGTTAAATGGGCATCCCGAACGTTTAGATATGATTAAAAAAATACCTAAACAGGTTAGGATAATAGGCCATAGTGGTGCTATTTATTTCACACCGGAGGAAAAATGGGTTTCAGGGAAATTTGACACTTACAAATACTTCTCTTCTGATGAAATGAAAAAAACCTATTTGAATTGTTATCAACGTGATTTTTATCGGACTTTCGGGAGGAAAGAAATTGACGCCATAATCAACTTTGAAGGATACAATAAAAAATGGGTTTCATTATTTGCATCTATTTCCTCTAAAGAAAATAAAAGCATAATATATCAGCACAATGACATGTGTTCTGAGTTTAAATTACGTTTCCCTTATCTTGAATGTAATTTCAATTTATATAATGATTATCATTCTATCATTTCAGTTTCATCTGCTACTAGAGATTTAAACTGTAACAACATGACTGATAACTATAGTATTCCCTCAGAAAAATTCTCTTTTTCTGATAACTTACAAAATCCTGACAGTGTTATCCATTTATCACGTGAAGATATTGATGATTCTATCTTTAGTAATGGGAGGCATACTTTCGTTACCCTCGGACGTTTATCTCCAGAGAAAGATCACGAGAAACTGATCAGAGCATTTAAAATTGTGCACGAATTCAACATTAATTCACAGTTGATAATATTAGGTGATGGTCCATTAAAGTCTCATTTAACTGTTCTTATTAATCAATTGGAATTGAATGATTCAGTTATACTGCTTGGCAGGAAAGACAATCCTTTCCCATATCTTAAAAGGTCTGATTGCTTTGTTTTATCTTCTAATCATGAAGGTCAACCAATGGTTCTTTTTGAAGCGTTGATTCTAAAAAAACCAATAGTAGCAACGGATATTGTTGGTAACAGGGGCATATTAGGAAATGATTATGGCCTACTTGTTGACAACAGTATCAATGGCTTGGTCGATGGTATGAAAAAGAGCATGAGACGAGAATTAGCCACAGATAATTTTGACATAATGACATATCAAAATAATGCTATGAATATGTTCTATGAACACATCAACTAATTTTTGAGGCTGTAAATGTCTTCTTTCGTTTTAAATATAAATGCTGATATTAGTATTGAAGAACTCGATGAGATTCTTGCAAGTGGTATCTATAGATACATTCACATCGATCATTCAAGCTTAACTGTAAATCAAGAAAATATAATCAACCTCGCACGAAAAAATTTGGATATCTGGCGAAAACTTGTTTCATTGACGAATCATGGTTTTTTTACTTACGTTCTGAGGGAGGGAGTATCTTCTTTTGTTAATATAAGTGAATTACAGAAACTGTGGATCCCTTTAAAAGAAAAAAAATATAGCATTTCCGATAAAGGCATTGTTTATGAATATGTTAATTCCGAGCATAACATTGATAAAAAGATGCTTGTTATATTCTCTCAAATACCATTAGATCCCCACTCATCAAGTCTAAATAGATATTTCAGTCGTAGTTTTTCTACATTAGAGAAATACGTTGGAAAAAATGTATCAATTTTAAGAATAGCTGACATTGGCGGAATTACAGGTGCATTCTATTTAAACACCATTGGCCTTCCTAATAATGAAAATAACATACAATCATTAATTAAAAATATTGCATCTAATAATAATATTGATGAAGAAAATATAGTCCTTTACGGTGCTTCTAAAGGAGGCACCGCTGCAATGTATCACGGTTTATCTTGCAAATTTAAGGTAGTAGCGGTTGACCCTATTTTTGATGACGAGTTTTATCTATCTGAGCACAATGATCTCCATATGATCAATGGGATTTTCCCAGATACTAAAAAAAATAAATTTAGTATGCTTTTGAACGATAAAATCAATGAATTGCCTGATATTAAAGTAATAACATCTAAAAATTCAGAACAATTTCCTTACATTGAAAATTTTTTGAGACCAATAATACCGTATATAACGCTTCTAAATTGCATAAATCCTATGATCAAAAAACATCCTGATGTAGGACCGTATACTATTCATGCAACAACGGCGTTAATTAATGCTAGCCTCATTAATTTACCAATGACCCCAAACTATCAGGTTTTCTTGTAGAAGGTTTACCGTAGTTTTGTTCTGATATAAAAGGCTTGCCGGACACATATTTAAAAGCTTGATGTCCGGCTATTCTGCTTTTGATGAGAAAATAGAATGAATAGTGTGTCAATTTTTTTGAAAACTGCCTCATGCTTTTTTTTATTGTTTTCGTTTTTTTCCAACGCAAACAGCATTCAATCCGTTCCAGAATCTCCAAATATATTTAACGAGAAAAGTTTATATCTAAAAATTCCGTTGATGTTTAAAGATTACAATAAACTATTAGATAATGAACCTACTGCTAATTATATTTACCCTGGCTCATTTTATATTTCTAGTAATGGCAAAATTTACATACAGTATGTTTTTGACCCTAAAACCACTAATAACGTCATTGTGGTTTATTCAGCTAAAGGTGTTTATGAGGGTTACTACCTCATTTCAAATGGCGGCCAAGGTGTTGCTGGTGAGGGCCTCATTGTTAAAAAGAATAAAGACAATGAGATGACAGTTTACGCAGGTTCGACAAATGGTGTTATGAAAGCCTATATTTTATCGCATGCAAAATATGGCGATTTACTGAAAATGTATCAAAGCTATGCCATAGGTTTATACAATCAATTTACATTCTATAATAAAAAGTGGTTAGTCGAATCCATTGATCGTTCAGATAACGTAACATCCCGAACTAATTTAATATACTTAGATCTAGATTTTAATCCATTAAATAAGATCAGTCTTGAACTTCAAGACTCTGGATACATAACTGATAAAACCACACGCGACGCTAAAAAATATAACAAAAGGCAGGGATTGGGACTTTGCGGTGATTTTTTAGTTGCAGGATATGGTGCTTACTATTCTAAAGTGGTACATGATACTACTAATACATATCAAGGTATAAAATTATTTGATACAAACGGGAATAAATTATCACAGTTTATGTACAACCCCAAAATATTGATTTCATCATTCTCTAACATGGGATTAAAAGCAACAAGAGTTGAAAATGAAGGTGTTACATGTTCTAGCGATGGTAGAAATTTATTCAGCATCTTTATTTACAGTGATAGAAAGCATCCATCTATTGCTAAAAATGAGGGTATTGTAATTTTCAAATCATCTATGCAAGATCTAATAAATAAATTTAACTAATACTTTTTAATAAGTCTAATGATACGCAACCATTAACTACTAACACATTTTTTGGTGTGTTTATTTATAGTTATATGCTCAGCTCATTGTGTTCACCCTCATCCCTGATCTTCACCCCGTCCCCCGCAAACCTATTCCCCTCCACCACATTGTTATCGGCATAATCGGCAAAATATTTACCCGATCCCTCTCTCGGTTTATCCCCGCAGTCAAATCCTGATAAATCCCGGTTCTGCCGGGATGCCAGCCAGATGCCGACGGGTTCGTTGATGAAGGTGTTGTTACGGATGACGTTGTGATCACTGTGCTGCCAGCGGATCACGGATTTGCCGGTGCTGAAATGTTCACCGCAGTTCTTATACAGAAACACGCCCCCTGCCCCGTTCGATTCGAAACGGTTGCCTTCGATCAGGTTGTACGCCGATGAATCCACCGCTAATCCTTCACGTTTTCCCTTGCCGAAGCTCTCATGCCCATTGTTGATTATCTGGTTATTCACAATGTTGTTATTTCGCGATGAGTGTTCCAGATAAATGCCCGACATATACGAATCGCGAACCACGGAATTCTTCAGCGTTGAGTGGGTGACGTAATCATCAAAGTAGATCCCCACCCGACCGCTGCCGCTCACCTCGACGTTCTCAAGCGTGATACGCGTCGGTGTTCTGCGGTAATTCTCTTCATGGTCTGAGCTGAGTTTGTTTGCCGCTATGTCAGACGTGACGCGGATACCGCTGTGCGTGTAGTTTCGCACTTTGCAGTTTCTGATCGTCACATCAGACATGGGTTTGCCTTTGCCGTTGATGAATATCCCAAATGATTTCTCGTTATCGCCGTCGAGCACCGCACCACGGCAATCGACCGTGGTGTGACTGGCGGTGATGACCATCTCCTGGTGATAAACGCAGGAAGGCACTAACGAGACGTTACCGCGCATGGCGGGTAACCGGCATTCGTGGGAAGCGAATGCTGAATCAGCAACCGCGCAGGCCGTCAGGGAAAGAGGCAGAAGGATGATGAAAGAGAAACAGGCACAGGGTGTAAACATCCGTTTTGCTGGCATCTGTGCATGGTCCTCAATTCATTCAGGAAGGCTGTCGTTTAATGTAGTTCATCACCAGTTTTTGACTGATGAAGACGGGTTTGTACTGGGCATCGGCAATCGCGGCTTTGTCTTTTTTATGCCCGCCATAAAACACCGCATTGATCTGCGTATTCTGCAGCAAGTATAGACGGAACTGTTTGAAAAGCTTCATATCGGGCTTAAATCCTGAGGTCCAGAACTGGTTCAGATGCCCCTGATAAGTAATGCCTTTAATGTCGTACAGCGCATTGCCCATCACTTTCAGCGGCTTGTTATGGATCAGTGCTGATATCCCCGCTGTGCTGTTGATGGTCACTACCGCTTTGGCGTGGGTCAGCAATTCCGGCATCGGCAGGTCATGGACGTAAATCACGCGGTTATTGATGCGGTATTTTTTACCGAGCTGGCGGATAAGCGGCCCGTATAAGCGGTGCCCCCTGTCCATCGGGTGATGTTTGATCACCAGAAACTCGGTCGGCGGCGCTTTCTTGGCGAAGGAATGCATCACTTCGTTGATGTAATCGCGCACGTCGTTATACGGGCTGTGGTTGCGGATTTGGCTGTCGTTGTAGACCTGCAAAATCGCCAGGAAGTAGCGCTGATCCAGATCCGTCTGGAGTTGCTGCAACACATTGCGCTGACGGAAGGCATACACCTTTTTGCGCCAGGCAGCACGGGTCCAGCAGCGCGCCTCATACCACGGCGAGAAGGATTTGTGATGGCGGTATTTCGGGAAATCATGGCGCGAGCCCCACCCGACCAGATAGTAGGTTATCGCATGACGGACGCGCTGCCAGGCCGAAGGTTTGAGTTGCTCAATGTCCGGCATAGTCATTGGTGGCAGGTTACGGTAAAACTCCGCCTCGCGCGGCACACTGGAATAGGCATTCACGCCGTTCTGTTCCAGCGTGATGTAGTGCGGGCGCAGATAGCCCTCCTCAAATGCGAGGAAGCGCACACCTTTGGCCTGTGCCCAGCGCTTAGCTGCCTGATGCAACGGACGACAATCCCCGAAACACACAATGGTGTCGAAGTCGTAATCCTGCCACGTCTCTTTCAGCCAGGTCGGAAACTCTTTCGGGGTCTGCTGAAACAAGCGGTATTCACGTTTACGCGAATACCGCCTGTCGCCGCCGTTGAAAACGACGTTCACCGCTTCCCGCCCCAGAGACTCAAGCCACTGCGCCAGATCGCTGAAGAAAGGCCCCATCGGCCCCTGCAACAGCAGATACTTTTTTCCAGAAAGTAATGTAGTAAGCGCCTTACTGTCCATTTTCGTCCACGCTACAAACTTTGAGTAATTATCTGATTCATCGGGAAAAGGTCACGCGAATCAGCATGAGCAATTTTCTGTAATACCGGACTATCCTGCCCGCTTTAACTCGTGTGAATTGCAACTCTGCCCTCGGCGTTGCAGCAAGAAGTTCAACCGCCTGCTCCGCTAAAATGGGCTCCCGACTGTGCGGGTGGATATACGACGGGTAGGCAATCAGCGCCTGATAAACCACATCGTCTAACGTGAGGCGGCGCGTACGGCGTGAACACCTGTGTTCATCCTGCGTCAGCCCCCATCCGGCATAAAAAGGCATGCCGTAACACACCACTTTTTTACCGTGCAATAAGGCTTCAAATCCCGACAACGAGGTCAGCGTATGCAGCTCATCGGCGGCCTGAATGCATTGAATAATGTCGGCATCTGATGCCTGACTGTCTGCCCAGCGGCTGACATCTTCGGCGGGGATCTGCCCCTGCCGGTTCCCCACCAGAACATCCGGGTGGGGTTTATAAATGATGTATGCATCCGGATGGCGTTCGCGCACAGCCCGTAACAGCCCGCCGTTGGTGCAAACCGACAGCGTGCCGGTCAGGATCGAGGCGTCATCTTCCACCTGCCCCGGAACCAGAATCACCGTCTTTCCGGCGGCGTCGGCGGGCAGCGTGAACGCTGCGCCGAGGTTATATTTACTGACTTTGCTGGCGACCAGCCGGTGACGCAGCGCGGCGGCGCGTTGCTGCTGATACGCCGTCAGGTGGCTGTGGCTGAGCAGATGTTCCAGATCGCTCGGGCGCGTGGCATCGTAGTAGATGCCCGTTTTATCCAGCACCAGCGAAAGCGGCGGATGCAGATCTGAGCCCAGCCCGGCGGATCGCAGAAAACCGTCTTCCATACGCCACTGCGGCAGCTGATTTTGCACGGCGGCACTTTGCCAGCGAGCCTCACCTTTGATGCCCCACACCACGCAGGCAGACTCACCGGCGAAGCGCTTACTGAAATTCACCTTGTTGCCGGTGGTGCGCAGAAACGGCGTCAAAATCGTGCGCTTCCACAGCGTCAGCCCCGGCGACCATAAACGTCCTGCGCGCTGCTGGTGATGCTGTCGTTGCATCAGCAGCCAGCTGAGGACGTCAAACAATGTGCCGCGTTTGCCGTCTGCCGGATTGATATACCGCGTGTAGCGCAGGCAGGCCGCGCTGAACAAATCTTCCAGAGTGGCACTGCCGCGTCGCGCGCTGAGGGATGACGACTGCGCGTGGCGGTCATCCGTCAGCCCCCATCCTGCGTACCACGGCTGGCCAAAAACGCTGACCGGCTTACCGGCCATCAGCGCTTCAAAACCGTAATTCGACGTCACCACATAAACGCGGCTCACCCGGCGCAGCAGCGACTGCGGGCTGACATCCATCGCCAGCAGTCTGATGCGCGGGTTCTGCTTCGCCAGTTGCGCTATCTGGCTGAAATAGCCAGATTTTTTTCCCTGAAGCACGTCGGGATGAATTTTCACCCAAATCTCCGCTTCCGGGTTCTCCGCCATTGCGGCCTGTAACATGCTGTCGAACTGTTCCGCGCCGGCGTTGCCGTACACCACGGCCATATCACCAAAGGTCTGATCCACCACCAGCACCGCGCCCTGCGGCGGTGACGTGAGCGTGCACGCCGGTGCCTGGTTGTATTTCGATAAATCCCCGCTGACGATCATCTGCATCGCCTGGCGCGCATCGTCATGCAGTAGCTGATTCTCTTCGTGCTGATGAATCAGCCCTTCAAGCGAACTGGGGCGCGAAGCGTCGTAATACATGCCTTCGCTGTCGAGCACCATGGAGAGCGGCGGCGAACCGGTCACCCCTAACCCCAGCGAGCGGATAAAACCGTCTTCGAGGCGCAGCACCGGCAGGCCTTTTTTCTCTGCCAGCGCCACCGCTTTGGTGCCGCTCGGGCGATAGCCCCAGACAGCAATCCGCGTGATGTCATCCGGCAGCGGCCGCACCAGCGACACCTTGCAGCAAGGCTCGCCGAGAAACGCCGTCAGATGCGGGATCCGGTAGATCCCGCCAGAAAAAATCCCCAGCATTACAGGGTCAGCACCACTTTCGCGGCCACGGCCAGCTGGTAAAGAATGGTCGAAATGCCACGGGTGACTTCGATGTTCTTCGACTCATACTTCGGCAGCACCATCAGCTCGTCGCCCGGTTGCAGCGTTTTGACGTCTTCGGCATTCACCGCTTCGCCGTTTTGTCTGATCAGGATGACTTTCGAATTGCCGGATTTTTGGGTAAAGCCACCCACTTTCTCGATGTAATCTTCCGGGCTGAGGCCTTTCTGCCAGCTCACCGCATTCGGGAACAGCACTTCGCCGTGGATCATGACCAGCGAGGTTTTCTCCGGAATATTAATGACGTCGCCATCTTCCAGGATCACCTGATTAAGGTTGTCTTCGCTGAGCACCACTTCGCCTTTCGGCACCACCTGACGCGCTTTATTGACAAAGCGGCTGACCAGCTGGGCTTCCTGAGTACGCAAACGGGCCTCTTCCTGAGTCGAAGACTGCGCGGAAAGTGAAGCTTCTTCGAGTTTCTGCAATGTCAGATCCAGCATCTCTTTCTGACGCAGGGCGACAGAACGGCGGTACAACTGGATGGCGTTAATCTGCGACATGCTGTTGGTACGAATTTTTGGCAACAGCTGGCTCATGGTTGCGCCGTAAGGCAGCACCACCGCGTGCTCGCCGGAATGCGCACCTTCAATACGAACCTGAATCGTACCGGCGTAGCGATCCGAACTGATGATCAGCTTGTCGCCGTCCTGCAATGACCGGCCCGGTGCCGAGCTCAGCGGGTAATACTCGCTGCGCTTCATGCTGCCCTGCTGGCGGATAATGGTCATGTGCGTCGCGCCCGGTTTCGGGCGAGCCCAGCTCAGGGCTTCGCTGACCGGGATCGTGCTGTCACGAAATTCAAAGTCATAGCTGTTGAAGACGTCGCCATCCACGCTGAAGGTATGCTGACGCGGCCCAACCACAATGGTGTCGCCATCAGAGAACTGCGAGAGGCGCAGATCGCCGTTGAGCAGGAAGTCATACAGGTTGATGCGTGAACGCACGCGATCGTTGTGCTTGACCACGATATCCACGTAGCTGCCGCGCTCGGTATCCACGCCACCGGCTTTGCTCAGGTACGAGAGCAGCGAGTCAGAGGCTACGCCGCCGTAAAGGCCGGGGTTGGTGACATAACCGGTCACAAACACTTTCACCGGCTGCGCCTGCAACAGCGAGGCGTAGACATTCACGTTTGCCTGATAAACCTGTTTCACTTTGGTGGTGATCACGCTGTTCAGCTGGCTGTTAGAAATCCCTGCCACTTTCAGCGGGCCGACGTTAGGCAGGAAGATATTGCCTTTCGGATCGACGGTCAGCGCACCATCAAAGTTGAACGCGCCCCACAGGCGGATCTGCACCTGATCGCCCAGCCCGATGATGTAGTTCGGGTTGAAACCGATGCTGGCGGCGTTGTCTGCCGCGGCGCCGCCGGTGAAGAGCTGTGCGCCAAACATACGGCTCATAACCGCCTGAACCGCCGGACGCGGGGTATCGTCGAAACCGCTGTCAGAACCGGTTTGCTGAGTCTGGCCGGACAAAAATGCAGGCAACGGCGCAGCGCCGGTCATCTCAGGATCGGCATTAATCCCGATGGCATGTGCCTGCGTAAACTGGCAGGCGAGCAAAATCAAAACGGACTTCAATAATTTCATAACAAGCTCTGTGTGCGATTCTTCAGGCTAAAAGGGATAGCGGAACAAACCGCGTTAATCTTTATGGTCATCAATGACCGCCAGCAATAATTTGACGGTGCCGAACAGCAGGCAGCAAATCAGCAGCCAGCTCGCGATCATGTAAGGCGTATTTGGGAATTTGGACTCTTGCGGCAGCTGCGGGGAACTGATCACCGACAGCACTTTGAGTTTTCTCGCCGCTTCGACGCGGGTCTTTTCGATAGAGGTCAGCGTGAGCTTGTAGAGATCGGTATCAAACTGAACTTTCGCTTTAATCTCTTCAAAATCCACCGCCATGCTGTTGAGCTTGTGGCCGTCCGGCGCGGTGATTTTGCTTTTTTCCTGATCAATCTGTTTGCCCAGCGAGGTAATGGCGTTCTGCGCGCTGATCACCTGCGGCGCGTCTTCACGCAGATAGGTCAGTAAGTTACGCAGCTCCGCTTCCATCTGGATTTTCTGACCGACCAGCGTGTTCACCAGCGTCGTGGCCGCGATGGCCTGCGCTTCCGGATCCAGAATGTTGTTCTGGTTCTGATACGCGAGTAACTGAGTTTTGCTGGTGTTCAGGCGTGCCCGCGCCTGCAGCATTTCGTTTTCGGCGAACGCCTGCTGATCGCGCGCAATTTTGTGCGAGATTTCGTTGATGAAGCGCTCGGATTCTTTCAGTACCGCTTTGTTGAACTGCTCGGCAAATTCAGGGGTAAAACCCTGCGTTCCGATGGTCAGCAGGCCGGTTTTATCGTCGTAGGTGACGGCGATACGGTCGCGGTAATAATTGAGGAATTGCTCACGCGTGGCATCTTTCGGCAGATGGTAGAAGAAATCCAGACCGCTCTGACCAAAGACTTCGTGGAAATTCAGTTGTTTATCGAGCACCGCAAGCATATCGGGGGAATTGATATACTCTTTCAGGTACATCGCGTCTTCTGCGGTGCTCGGATTGGCGGCACCCAGCAGCAGGCCGACATTCAGGCTGCTGCCGCTGATGTCATTAGAACTTTTGATCGCAACCGTTGATTCGCTGAGATAGCGCGGATGGCTGAAAATAAGCAGATAGACGATCAGCAAGGCCATTGGCAGGCCGATGATGATTTTGCCCAGATTCTGATTGAGCGTTGCCATACTCAGAAAAGGTGATCGACGAACCCTGGCAATGTGTTCGCCGGGCCATGCAGACTTCAGTTTTTCAATAAACATTTCTTATCATCATGACAAATCGCACGTTTTTATCATCGTGCTTTATTAAAAGTACCGTGATCCTGCGTGTCTTTCCCCTGCAATCAGATCACGGTGCGCAATGTTTTCAGTCGAAAATACGAACCAGACCCGCCACGTTGTTTTCTTTATCTGTCACCAGCAGCACGGAAACGCGGTGCTTTTGCATCAGCGTTTCGGCATCGGTGATCATCATGTCCGCCGGTAACGTCAGCGGCGAACGGGTCATCATGTCTGCAGCACAGGCATTCTCGAGCTGGGTACTTTTTTCCATATACCGGCGTAAATCCCCGTCAGTAATGATGCCCGTCAGTTGCTGTTGCTGATTGTTCACCGCCACCATGCCCTGACACCCGCAGGTGATGGCAGAAATCACCTGACGGAATCCGGTATCTTCACGCACGGTCGGCACAACCGGCAGCATCACATCTGACACGCGGGTGAGCAGACGGCGGCCGAGAGAACCTCCCGGATGGTAACGGGCGAAATCGGTAGGCAGGAATTTACGCTGACGGATCAAAGCCACAGCCAGCGCGTCGCCAATTGCCATGGTCAGCGTGGTCGAGGTGGTCGGTGCCAGATTGTTCGGGCAGCTTTCGCTTTCCATCATCAGTTCCAGCGTGGCGTCGGCATGTTTTGCCAGCGTCGACGCGTTGTGATTGGTGATCGCAATGATGCGATTACCGAACTGGCGCAGTGACGGAATTAATTTCAGGATTTCATCCGTTTCCCCGCTGGCTGAAATGAGGATCAGCAAATCGTACGGGGTGATCATGCCGAGATCGCCATGAAAGGCTTCGGCGGGATGAATAAAGAAGCTTGGTGTACCGGTGGAAGCCAGCGTCGCGGAGATCTTTCTGCCCACGTGGCCGGATTTGCCCATACCGGACAGAATCACGTGGCCCTGGCATTCAATGATAAGCCGGAGGGCTGTCTGATATTGCCCGCTGTCGAGATGCGAAGAAAGGTGATGCAGTGCATCAGCCTGTTCAGAAAGCGTACTGCGCACTGAGTCAATCAGACCGGGTTGTACAGACGCGCCCGTGGTGCCGCCAATTACCTGATTATCTGCCACATTAATGCCCTGATTGGGGTAAGACACACTCAGACGCCACGGCCAAAGTGGTTACTCATTATGGTTAGCCGATCAAGTAAAATGTGCCCTGAAGAAGTCCATTTCATGGTCTGGCCGGTCGCTACTGCGTCGCAGTATGAGAAATTGAATGAGGAGTGACCGGAAATCAGCGCCGGTAAAGTGAGTTTTCAGCGGGCTGAAAAAGTTACACATTAGCGAAAAAATATACAAATTCACGCGAACTATAAACAATCGAAACACATTCATTCAATTGATGCATTTTTTAACATACAGCACGATATAACACAAACTGTATCGGAGTTTTCTTATCAAAATCCCGACTATACTCAGTGAAGGCTAAGACACATCATGTTTTCAATAGATTGTTATATAACAAATAGTTATTTGTATATGACAAAGACAGAGGCGGCGAAGAATCAATCAACATGGATTATTCTTAATCATAAAGACAGACATAGTGTGAGGTTTTATGGCAAGCGGATGGGCGCAAGATGGCGCAGTACAAGATCAGATAGATTCCACGGTGAATGATGCCGTTGATCGCGCACGTCAGTCACTCGGCCAGGGTGAAAGTGCGGAGTTCTGCCACGAGTGTGGTGAACCTATTCCACTGGCACGCAGAAAGGCGCTTAAGGGCGTGCAATATTGTGTCACCTGCCAGGCCGCGCTGGATAAAAAACAGCAGGATCACGCCGGGTATAATCGTCGCGGCAGTAAAGACAGTCAGCTTCGTTAACGCCTCCTCCTCCCTCCTCTTTTATGCTTATGACCCATTGCACCATTATGGTTCAATAAAAGTCATTTCGCAGGTGAATATCCGGTTCCTCCTCTTTACATCTGCTTCAAAATTGAGCACAGGTTTTGTTTTCGTTCCGCAAAAGTTAGAGCGAGTTATCATTTGCGCGGCGTAGTTGTTAATTAATGATTGTTTAAAAGACAACATCTGGTTAATGATAAAGCGCTGCACCACGAGAGAACATTGCAAAGTGTAACAATGCACCATCACAGTGCGCCCCATGTTAAATTTTTTGCTTGAACGGTTCAGCACGCCGTTAAGCCATTGAATTTTAGCATGCATGAACTTTGGCATGAATATTGCAGTGAAGCGTCGTAACATAAGATCGTTCCCATAATATGTACAAAGGAAATTCACTGATGAAGTCACTCTTAAAAGTTTCCCTGGCCGCGTTGACTCTGGCCTTTGCCGTAAGCTCACACGCAGCAGACAAAAAACTGATCGTTGCTACTGACACAGCGTTTGTCCCGTTTGAATTCAAACAAGGTGACAAATACGTCGGCTTCGATATCGACCTGTGGGACGCGGTCGCCAAAGAGATGAAAGTCTCTTATGAACTGAAACCAATGGACTTCGGCGGCATCATCCCTGCCCTGCAAACACACAACATCGATCTGGCGCTGGCGGGTATCACCATCACGCCTGAGCGCAAGAAAGCCATCGACTTCTCTGACGGCTATTACAACAGCGGTCTGATGGTCATGGTCAAAAGCAACAACGACGCCATCAAAAGCGTGGCTGATCTGAAAGGCAAAACCGTGGCAGTGAAAAGCGGCACCAGCTCCGTGGATTACATGAAAGCCAACGTACAGACCAAAGATCTGCGTCAGTTCCCGAACATCGACAGCGCTTACATGGAACTGGGTACAGGCCGTGCGGATGCGGTAATGCATGACACCCCGAACATCCTGTACTTCATCAAAACGGCCGGTAAAGGTCAGTTCAAAGCGGTTGGCGATTCACTGGCTGGCCAGCAATACGGTATCGCTTTCCCTCAGGGCAGCGAACTGCGTGAGAAAGCCAACGCCGCGCTGAAAACCATCAAAGAGAATGGTACCTACGCCGCCATCTATAAAAAATGGTTCGATACCGAACCTAAATAAGCGTTGTTCATTTAAGTCGTTCCCTTTTAGAGAAAGCTGACTTGATATTATGCGCCTGCCGGGATTTATTCCGCGCAGGCGCAGTAAGTTGTTTGACCAGGAGATAATTCATGCAGTTTGACTGGAGCGTAATTTGGCCCGCTCTGCCTATCCTGCTCGAAGGCGCCAAGATGACATTGTGGATCTCGGTCCTCGGTCTGGTTGGCGGTCTGATTATTGGTGTGATTGCGGGTTTTGCCCGCGCGTTTGGTGGCTGGTTTAGCAGCAACGTCGCACTGGTATTTATCGAGCTCATTCGCGGTACGCCTATTGTCGTACAGGTAATGTTCATTTACTTCGCCCTGCCAATGATGGTTCCCGATCTGCGTATCGACCCGTTCAGCGCCGCGGTGGTGACCATCATCATTAACTCCGGTGCCTATATCGCTGAAATTACGCGTGGCGCGGTGTTGTCTATCCACAATGGTTTTCGCGAAGCCGGTCTGGCGTTGGGTCTGTCCCGTCGTGCGACCCTGCGTTACATCATCATGCCGCTGGCGCTGCGCCGCATGTTGCCACCGCTGGGTAACCAGTGGATTGTGAGTATCAAAGATACGTCACTGTTTATCGTCATCGGTGTCGCCGAGCTGACCCGTCAGGGCCAGGAAATCATCGCCGGTAACTTCCGCGCCATGGAAATCTGGAGTGCGGTTGCCGTTATCTATCTGATCATTACGCTGGCTCTGAGCTTTGTTCTGCGCCGCTTAGAACGCAAACTGAAAATTATATGATTGAATTCAAGAACGTCTCAAAACACTTTGGCAAAACCCAGGTGCTCCACGACATCGATCTGAACATTTCTCAGGGTGAAGTGGTGGTGATTATCGGGCCGTCCGGCTCCGGCAAATCTACCTTGCTGCGCTGCATCAATAAGCTGGAAGAGATCACCTCCGGCGATTTGATCGTTGATGGCCTGAAAGTGAATGACCCGAAAGTCGATGAACGCCTGATCCGTCAGGAAGCCGGCATGGTGTTCCAGCAGTTCTATCTGTTCCCGCACATGACCGCGCTGGAAAACGTGGCCTTCGGCCCGATCCGCGTACGTGGCGCGTCGAAAGAAGAAGCCAATAAACTGGCGAAAGAACTGCTGGCGAAAGTCGGTCTGTCCGAGCGCGCGCATCACTACCCTTCCGAGCTATCCGGTGGTCAGCAACAGCGTGTGGCGATTGCCCGTGCGCTGGCGGTCAAACCTAAACTGATGCTGTTTGATGAGCCGACCTCTGCGCTCGATCCGGAACTGCGTCATGAAGTGCTGACCGTGATGAAGCAACTGGCAGACGAAGGCATGACGATGGTCATCGTGACTCACGAAGTCGGTTTCGCGGAAAAAGTGGCATCACGTCTGATCTTCATCGATAAAGGCCGTATTGCGGAAGACGGGAAACCCGCCGATCTGGTTAATAACCCGCCGAGCGAACGTCTGCGCGAGTTCCTGCAACACGTTTCCTGATGCCAAAGGCCGCGGCAAGCGCGGCTTTTAACGCTGACCGGAATGATGTCGGTTTCTCAGGTGCGCTGATCACTTAACGCGCTGTGCCGAACCGCCCGAAGGGGGAAAAGCTTTTCCCCTTTTGGATTTCCCCTCGCTTTTTTACTCCGCGCTGTCGCTTGCTGGCTATGTCCCACTCAACCGCCTATGGCACGTCACCCCACAACGTTTTGCCACAAATTATCTACAATACGGTCACTCTTGTTTTACCCTTAGGGCTGCCACACCCCCATTAACCGCCATTTTGAGAGAGGAACAATGCCGCATAACGACAGGACTCCGTTGGCTCACCGCATCCAGACACATCTATTTTCGGTTTTGCTGTTCATCACCCTCGCCATGTTCAGCGCTTTCAGCCACGCGGCTGATGAGAAACCCGCTGCGGCAGATCAGCAAAAAGCCTCATACGCCGCACTGGCCGATATTCTTCAGGATGATAAAGCCCGCGCCGAACTGATTACCCATCTGCGTGACGCTGCCCGCACAGCGCCGCAGGCGGCTAAAACGGCCAGCGAAAATACGCCACCGCAGGCCGAACAGTTGTCGCTGATTGATCAACTGGTCGATACCACCCAGCAGACAGCGTCCGGGATCATGAAGCGCGTTCAGACGCTGAAAGACACCATCAATTCAGGGCCAGAACGCCACTTTAACCCGGCCCGTTTCTTCCCGGCGGTCGGTTATTTTCTGCTGACCGTGGCAGTGACTTTTGCTTTCTTCCACCTGATCCGCCGGTTAATCGGGCCGCTCTATATGCGCCTTGGCCGCTGGGGAAATCATGCGCGGATGCGGGAAACGCACTGGTACAAGTTGCCCGCCAGCATCCTGGGGGCGTTCGCCGTCGATCTGGGTATTTTGCTGCTGACCGTTGCTGCCGGTAACCTGTTTGCGCAATACGTCAACGGCGGCAGCCCGCTGATCGCCCGGTTGCAGGCACTATTTCTCAGCGCGTTCGCGGTAATAGAATTCTTTAAAGCGGTTTTGCGCCTGATTTTTTCCCCCGGTTTCAGCTACCTGCGCCCTTTCCCGCTGGCAGACGTGACCGCCCGTTACTGGAACACCCGTCTGGCGTGGGTCAGCGGCCTGATCGGGTATGCGCTGATGGTGGGCGTGCCGGTCGTCGCCACACAAATCAATTACACCACCGCCGCCGTGGTCAATTTTGTGGTGATGCTGGCGCTGACGGTTTACGCCAGCTGGCTGATTCTGCATAACCGCCGCACCATCCACCATGAATTTAACCAGCTGGCTGAGCGGTCAATGGCGTTCTTCAGCGTCATCCTGCGCGCGCTCGGCCACGTCTGGCATTTGCTGGCCGTCAGTTATTTCGTTGTGCTGTTCTTCCTCTCGCAGTTTGATTTTGCCGGCAGCCTGCGGTTTATGATGGCGGCGACCATCAAAAGTCTGGTGATCATCGGCCTTGGCGCGCTGATCTCCGGCCTGCTCTCGCGCTGGATCAGCCGCCGGATCACCCTGCCTGATGACGTCAACCGTCGTTATCCGCTGCTGCAAAAGCGGATTAACTCTTACATTCCGGCAGGTCTGAAAATCATTCGCGTGCTGGTGGTCCTGAGCGTGACGCTCTCACTGCTTGATGCCTGGCAGATTTTCAATCTGAACAAATGGTTTATGACGGAAACGGGCGAGAAGGTGATAAGCGGACTGGGCCACATGCTGTTTATTCTGTGCTTTGCCATTGTCGCCTGGACGCTGCTGGCGAGCGTGATTGAGCACCGGCTGGCGCAGGAACTCAGCAACGGTGCGCGTCCCAGCGCCCGTGAGCGCACGCTGCTGACGCTGTTTCGCAACGTGCTGGCTATCGTGATTTGTACTATCACCATTATGATCATGCTGTCGCAGGTCGGGCTGAACATCGCGCCGCTGCTGGCCGGTGCGGGTGCGCTCGGTCTGGCGGTCAGCTTTGGTGCCCAGACGCTGGTTAAAGATGTGATCACCGGTATTTTCATCCAGTTCGAAAACGGCATGAATACCGGGGAATACGTCACGGTGATGGGCATCAGTGGCACCGTCGAGCGCATGACGATCCGCTCGATTGGCCTGCGCGACATTTACGGCGTCTATCACATCGTGCCCTATTCTTCGATCACCACGCTTTCAAATTATGAACGCGAGTTTGGGGTGTATCGCGCCAGCTATAACGTCAGCCGCGAGGAAGATGTGGATGCGGCCAACGCCGTGCTGCGCAAAGCGGTTGAAGCCCTGCAACAGGATGAAGCCATCAAACCGCTGCTGCTCGGTGAGCCAACCTATCAGGGCGTGGTGGGATTAGGAGATCAGTTCTTCACCCTGCGGGTGCTGGTGCGCACCAAAGCGCTGGAACAATGGACGGTGCAGTACGCGCTTGACCGGCTGGTGAAGAATCACTTTGCTGAGGCGGGGATCGAAATGCCCAAGCAGGCAGTACAGATTTACAACGGCGGCGTGCCGCAGCCTGGGATCAATACGGGTATCGCGCCATAGTGGCTTGAATAATGACCGTGAAAATTTCGGTTTTTAATTGCAGCGATCCCTGGCCTTTCGCGCCGAAACCGGGCAAGGGATCGCTGTGACTCAGGAACCGGCATTTCCCAAAAATGGCAAAACCGGTCCGGCTCCCCGCTTTACTGTCTGGTCCGCTCCCCCGCGATCACCGAAAACTCCGCCATCATCCGCACCAGATCCTGCATCCCCAGATTGACCTGATTGATGACTTCGCCTGCGTTACGGCTGAGTGTGACGCCGCCGCCTGCGCGGTTGACGCAGTTACCCATGCCGTCAATGGCCGCCATGACGCCTTCGCGGATGTGTTGCGTCAGCTGGTCAATCTCAACCGCGGCTTTGCGGGACTGATCGGCAAGCGAGCGCACTTCACCGGCGACCACGGCGAATCCCCTGCCCTGTTCACCGGCGTGCGCGGCTTCGATGGTGGCGTTGATCGCCAGTAAATTGGTCTGGGAGGAGATACGGCGAATGGTATCGACCATTTCACCAATGCGTTCTGATGTCTGGCCGAGCTGGCCGATGATGTCTGAGGTCCGGCGCGCTAACGCCTCAACCTCCTGCATGTCTTCGACCGCCTGCTGGACGATAGTGACACCCTCGGCGGCGGTTTTATCGGTGGTCAGCGACAACGCGTGGACGTGCGTCATCATGCTTTCCTGCTGACGCTGCTGGTCCATCTGGCAGGTAATGTCCTGAGCGATTTTAACCACTTTCAGCACTTTGCCGTCGTCATCCATCACCGGGTTGTAACTCGCTTCCAGCCAGATACTCTGCCCCCGGCCATTCATGCGCTCAAAACGCCCCAGAATAAATTCGCCGTTTTTCAGACGCTGCCAGTGATTACGGTATTCATGGGAATCACGATAATGGGGTAAACAAAACATACCGTGGGAATGGCCCTGAATCTGCTGAAGGGAATAGCCCATGACTTTCAGAAAGTTATTGTTTGCAGAAATAACGTGACCGTCAGGGGTAAAGGTGATGAGCGCCATCGAACGTTCGAGCGCCTGATAAATACCGTGATGTTCGTGAGATTCATTCACCCGTTCAGAGACGTCACTGGCAATTTTAATTATTTCAGTGACTTTACCTTGTTTATTTCTCACCGGTACATAGGTCGCTTCAAGCCAGAGAATGCTGCCATTCTTATGCACCCGTTTAATATTCCCGCTGATGGATTTCCCTTGCCGTAAACCTTCCCAGTGCAAACGATAGGCATCGCTGACGACAAACTCCGGCGTACAAAACATCCGGTGTGGCTGGCCTACGACTTCCTGTCTGCTGTAGCCCATGCCCTTAAGAAACAGATCGTTCACCTCAAGTACCACGCCGTCTGGCGTGAAGGCTATCATCGGAACCGCCTGCTGGATCGCAGAGAATTTTTCACGCCATGCCGTACTAAACTGATGAGAAAATAATTGCATAGGACAGACACCCTGTGGCTGATAACGTGAATTAATGCGTGACCGCAATTAATTGAAATAAACACGTGCTACATCCCGCGGGTTATTAGCGTTAAAACCAATAAACAGCGAAACCGTAGTCTGACCCCTGGGTGGGTTGCAGGCAGGAAAACACAATCAACAATGCTGTGATAAACAAATAAGGCAAATAATGATTACAGTGAAAACGAATAAGCTTTTTTTATAGTGAATTAAGCATAATTTAATCCACTCAAAAAGAAAGGGGACGACCGGACTATTTTTCCAGCGTGCGCATCAACAGATGAACACGCTGGAATCATTCATTTCACGACGTGATCAGACTGACCAGCGTTTAATTGCCCAGCTTTTTTGCTGTGATGGCGTCAGGAAAGTCCAGGCCACGAAGCGGCTGATTTTGTTCCCGTGCACCATTTCGATGGTGCGAATGTCGGTTGCGCCTTCTTCGTTTAACGTGTCATACAGCAGCGGCAAGGTGGTTTTTTTGGAAACCAGCACGGTGTACCAGAAACAGTTCTGCGCTTTGCCCGCACTCTCTTCGGCCATGTGAACCACAAAGGCTTCTTCGCCGCCTTCGCACCACAGTTCGTTGTGCTGACCACCAAAGTTCAGTTCGGTCGTGCCACGGCGATCTAACCCCAGATTCTGGCGTTTACGCTGGCTGCCCGAGGCCGCATCGGCCGCTGACGCATGGAAAGGCGGATTACACAGCACGGCGTCATAGCGTTCGTCGTGGCGGATAATGGTATCGAGAATACGCTGCGGTTTGGCCTGCAGACGGAAACGCACCTGATTGGTCAGTTGCGGGTTGGTGGCAACGATTTTCTTGGCTGCCGCCATGGAAACCGGGTCGATCTCACTGGCAGTAAAACGCCAGCCGTATTCACGAAGGCCGATAATCGGGTAAATACAGTTCGCGCCAACGCCGATATCCAGCACGGAAATGTCTTTACCCTGCGGAATGTTGCCGTTGTTGCTGCTGGCCAGCAAATCCGCCAGATGGTGCACGTAATCCGCACGGCCAGGGATCGGCGGGCAGAGATAATCGGCCGGAATATCCCAGTTAGCAATCTGATAGCAGTCATGCAGCAAGGCACGGTTCAGCGCTTTTACCGCCTGAGCATTGGCGAAATCTACCGACAAATCGCCCCACTTGTTTTCTGTGACGAACGGCGCCAGTTCGGGGTTATTGGCAATCAGGGCCGGGAAATCATAGCGGCTGCGATGACGATTTCGCGGGTGAAGACCGCTTTTTTCCTGAGGGAAGACTTTCTTTTTTTCCACCTGAGTGACTCTCCGAAAAGGTGTGCGCGACGCATACAACATGCGCGGGGACGCTGGATGTTCATGAATTGGCGCACAAGATACCACAAACCGTCGCCGCCTGCCGGATGCTCACTGGCCGGGGCACATAAAAACCGTCACTTCCCGCCTAAAATGGGTAATCTGGCATTCAAAATTGAAATCAATATGTTGACCGAGGAATACCATGAACGCTGATGATCGCTACTATTACGAACCCGCTGCCGGTCACGGCCTGCCGCACGACCCGCTGAATGCCATCGTCGGCCCGCGTCCGATTGGCTGGATTTCCTCACGCAATGCGGCGGGCCAGCGTAACCTCGCGCCCTACAGCTTCTTCAACTGTTTCAATTATCGTCCACCGATCATTGGTTTCGCCAGCAGCGGCTGGAAAGACAGCGTGGCAAACATTGTCGAAACCGGCGAATTTGTCTGGAACCTGACGACGCGCGCGCTGGCGGTGCAAATGAATGAAAGCTCGGCCTCGCTGGAACGCGGTAACGATGAGTTTACGTTTGCCGGTCTGACGCCGCAGCCGGGCAACATCGTCGCCGCCGATCGCGTGCTGGAAAGCCCGGTGAATTTTGAATGCAAACTGACGCAATGCATCCAGCTGAAAACGGCCACCGGCGGGGATATTGATACCTGGCTGGTGCTCGGTGAAGTGGTGGCTGTGCATATCGCGAAACATTTACTGGTGGAGGGCGTTTACCAGACCGCCCTCGCCGAGCCGGTGTTACGTGCCGGAGGGCCTTCCGCCTATTACGGCATTTCTGAAGCGCTGCGTTTCGATTTAACCCGCCCCGACGCCCGCTGACCGACACAAAAAAACCGCCGCCAGAATTCTGCCCGGCGGCGGTTTTTTTTATGTCTGAAGCTGAACGGCCCGGATTATCTGACCGGGTAGTTCTGTTCCACGAAATCTGCAAAATCCTGACACATGGCATCATCACCGTCTGCGCTGTCGGCCAGAATGCGCTTGCCGTCGATCACCCGGATATGCACGTTGAGATCGAAATCCGCTGCCGGCTGTTCGCGTGTTGAGGCCAGTTCAATGGTGTGCTGCGCATCCTGCCACGCCGCATCGATGGTCTGATTACACGCCTGCGCCAGATACGCCGGATTGAATCCCTCACCGGTCAGGCTGCGTAACGTATCGTCATGGCTGACGCTGTTGCCCGGCGTCCAGTAATGCTTCGCCAGATCCGGGCCGATGGCCGGGTTATCAGTGAGGTAGCCGTCGCGTTTAAGGAAGAACGCGCGCGTTTGCTCAACGGCCATCATTGCCAGCAGATATCCCTGATAAGAACAGGCTGATTCCATCGACAGCAGATGCGGGATAGCCAGCGTCGGACGCGGGCTGCCGGTCACGCCCAGAATGTGGGTTTCGATATCACGCGCCAGCGCGATCATCGCCTCCGGCGTGCGTTTTTCATCAGGCCACTGATAGAGCTGCCATTCGAAATACGGGACCAGCAGGATATGGCGCTCATTGAACGAGCGCATCGGCTGACGGGCTTCGATGGTGGCGCGGATCAGTTCGTCAGGAACGGATTCTCCGGCGGCGTTTTTCGCGTAGCGTTTCAGCCAGTCCGCGTCATCAAGCAGGCTGTCGCAAAACATTGACTGGGTTTCGGCATAGGCCATCGAGGTCGGCGGGAATTCCTGCGAGAAGCACGGCGCATTCTGGCGGATATTGGCGAAATGCGCTGCGTGGCCGCCTTCGTGGAACAGGGTATTCAGGCCACCTGCCCCGCTGCCAACCTGATCGGGTTTCGCCAGACTGGTGAAGTTGATCACCGCAGGCACCCATTGACCGTTGTCGAAAAATGGCGGAACCGGGCCATGCATAAAACCGTTTTCGTATTTGCCTTCGCGCACCAGCAGATCCAGCTGCATATCCGCACCGTTAAAACCGATATTCAGACGCTTAAAGCTGTCGATCCAGCGGCGCAGGGAATCGGCAAACGGGAAGTAAGGGTCGAGCTGGCGGGTGACATCACCGGCGCTGGCAAAACGGATATTCCATGGCAGCAGTGCGGCATCGCCTTCACGCGCGACCAGCTCATTCAGGCTGCGCGTGTTGCTTTCACGGGTTTGTTCTTCGAAACGATCGAGGATGGCGAATAACTGTTCCGGCGTCATGCGCTCGGTTTTATTCACTTTATAATCGAAATAGTTGCGGTAACCGAGCTGGCGGGCGAAGCGGTTGCGCAGGCCAATCAGCTCCGGCAGCCCGTTGTGCAGCAGCCACTCTTCCAGTTCCCGCAGCGCATTTTGCGAACTGCGGCGATAGGTTTCGTTTTCGTTGTTTGCCTGATTGGTCAGCAACTCACCCAGCGATGCACTGACGCGCTCGCCTTTGCTGTTGATGTGCGTCATCCGGTACTGCTTACGTTTACCAAACAACACGGATTCAGCCTGAATGATTTCGTCGAGCAGCGCCTGCGCTTTGGGATCTTCAATCACGTTGCAGTCGAAGAAACTCAGCCAGCCGCGCAGGCCGTGGAGCAGTGCTTCGCCGTCCTGATCGCGTTTTTGATTATCGAGCTGTGCGATTAACTCGCGTAATTCTGCCGGGCGGGAAGGTTCGGCGATAAAACGTTTGTAGGCGGTTTCAGCGGCGGAGAAAGCCGCGGAGACATTGTCATCACCGATGCCCATATAGTTTTGCCAGAACAAATTTTCTTTGTCCTGATGCACTTTAAGGTAATCGCGGTTGAGGGCGTTAAAGTAGTCCTGAGCCTGTTTCATGCAATCTTCTCTGCTGAAAGTTAACGAGATTATGCATTGAGTGTATGTTCAGACAGCGGTTCTGTCGATATGGCAAAACCGCTCGTCACTGCCGGGCCACCAGGGAGGGGATCAGTTTTTCTTCACGAACTCGGATTTGAGTTTCATCTGACCAAAACCGTCAATTTTGCAGTCGATGTTGTGGTCGCCTTCAACCAGACGGATGCCTTTCACTTTGGTGCCGATCTTCAGCATGGAAGAGCTGCCCTTCACTTTCAGGTCTTTGATCACCGTAACAGAATCACCGTCTGCCAGCAGATTGCCGTTGGCATCGATCACTTTCAGGACGTCATCTTCCGCGGCTGCATCACCGCTCATGGACCACACATGTCCACATTCAGGGCAATTGAGCATTTCACCGTCCTGCCAGGTGAATTCAGAGTGACACGTCGGGCAAGCCGGTAAAGTTTCCATTGTTAAATCTCCATAAAATTTTATAAAAAAACCAATTAAATCATGAAATAGATTTCGTAGTTCCTCTATTTTAGCCTTTAACCACACTGTTGAACAGGGTAAGAGGGTTTTTGTGGCGCTGAGATGAATATAAACGCAGAATTTACAGCGTGATGCGGGGGTGTTTTTTTTATGCCTCCCCTGCGAAGAGGGAGGCCGGGACGGGGGATAAAAGACGAAATGAATGTTCAGGCAGGCTTTAACGCCTGATTTTGCGCTTAATCCCCCCCTTCACGGGTAAGGGCGTTAAAACACCTGTTCCACAATCATTCTGGCTTCGGGCATATCGGCACACACCCCTGCGGCCACCAGACAACATGCCATTTGGGTGAGGAGTGCCTGCGGGATAGCGCGTTCGCCCTTCAGGCATTGCTGAATGTAGTTCACGGTAGTGTCGACGTCTTTGGACGCGGGCAGATCCGCGGCAAAAATCTCTTCTTTTTCGGCCAGAACACTCAGCTCACCCCCGGCGATAAAGTGGGTCTGCGGGAACCGCTGCGGATTGGCATAGACTTCGCCTTCCGTGCCCTGGGTCAGCAAGGCGCGCCCGTCGATCTGGCGGAAGAAGGAAGAGACGCGCTGGATATATTCCGGGTGTGAAACGCTCGATAAGCGCAACGCATCCTGCCCGGTGAAGGGCGTAATTAACTTCGCCAGCGTGTGGCTGCTGTTACGCACGCCCATCTGCCAGCGCAGTGAAAGCTGTTTGTCGATGGGCGGGCACAGCACTGAAACCGGGATGAACACCGGAGCGGAACCGGCGTCGAGCTGCTGCTGCGCCTGCGCCTGGGTGTGTGCCGCCTCAATGCCCAGCGAACGGAAAATCTCAGCGCTGGTGATGCGGGTCGGATCTTCATCAACGCCGTGCACCACCACCGGCAAACCAAGACGGCTCAGTAACATCGCCAGCAACGGCGTGAGATTCGCCTGTTTGCGCGCGCCGTTATAGGTTGGGATCACCACCGGCAAAGGGCGATCAGCGGGCGCCTGAAGGCGCATCACGCGCTCTTCCATAGCCTGATAAAAGCCGAGCATCTCCTCTTCCGCTTCGCCTTTAATACGAAACGCAATCAGCAGCGCGCCGAGCTGTAAATCCGGCACATCACCGGCCAGGATCTCGCGGTAAAGCGCAAGCGACTGCTCACGGTCCAAATCGCGGGCGTGATTTTTTCCGCGCCCCACTTCTTTAATGAGTTTGGTGTAATCCATCGTAGCGTTACCTTCTCGGTGTAATGACTTTTCTTCAGGAATAATTATCGCCGGCGGGTGCGGCGGCGAACCGGATCTTTCTTTGCCGTTTTCAGAATATCAGGACGTTTCACTGATCCGGGCGCAGGCATTTCGCGGTGTTCAATCGGGAACACCGGCAACGCCGCCAGCAGGCGCGCACCGTAACTTTTGGTCAGCAGGCGCTGGTCATAAATGACGATTTCGCCGGTGCATTCATGGCTGCGGATCAGCCTTCCGACCTGTTGGATCAGGTTAAACGACGCGCTCGGCAGGCTTTGCACTTCGAACGGATAGCGCTTAAGGGTTTTCAGCCATTCGCCTTCGGTGAGGATCACCGGGCTGTCGACCGGCGGAAACGCAATTTTATGGATATGCACCTGCGTCAGCAGCTCACCTTTCAGATCCAGCCCTTCGGCGAACGATTGCAGACCAATCAGCACGCTGGTGGTGCCCGCTGAAACACGTTTACGGTGCTCTTCCACCAACCGGTAGCGCGGCTGATCGCCCTGCACCAGCAGCATCAGACGCAAATCCGGTAGCAGCGAGACAAACTGTTGCATCGCGCGGTTGCTGGCGAACAGCACCAGCTGGCCGGTGTGTTGCCCTTTCGCCAGTTCGCTGCGGAAAAAATCGGCCATCTCCTGCAAATGTGCCGCTTCGTTCGCCATCAGCGGCTCGAGGGTCATCTGCGGGATCACCAGTTTGCCCTGCGAAACGTGGTTAAACGGCGAATCCAGGCTGACGAAGCGGTCACCGGCTTTTTCGCTCAGGCCGCTCATCTCCTGCAAACGGGAGAAACTGTTCAGCGAACGCAGCGTGGCGGAGGTGATAACGACGTGCGGCACTTTGCGCCACAGCATTTTTTCCAGCTGATCGCTCACGCGGATCCCCGCGCAGTGGAACACCAGATGCGTCTGGTTATCGAAATACGTCCGCGTCACCCATTTGCTGATCGGCGCGTTCGAGGCTTTATCCAGCGCCGCCAGCCGCCACAGCTTGCTCATGGTTTCCAGATAACTTTGCATCCGGCTCATGTGCAGGATCGCGCGGTGCAGACGCATAATGTCGTGCTTGCCGGTCTTCTCACTGAGATCGTTGACCATGTATTCCGCCAGACTGCGCAGCCCGTCGGTCAGTTTAAACAGGCGACTGCACTGTTCGGTCAGTTCCGGCGGCAAGGCGCCGAGTTCAAAACGGTGCTCCGCTTCCGGGGTGTCCGGCGGCAGATACTGACTGACCGATTGTTCGATAAGTAGCAGCAGCTCGCGCATCTCGGCGCAGTGATTGTGCAGGCGCTCGGCGTTGGTCAGCGGCGGCGGATTTTTCGGCGTAAACAGCGACAGACATTGCTCTATCTGGCGCACAAAATTGTCCAGTTGCAGGCTGTTCCACATGGCCGTGATTTCAGCATCAACTTCCAGCGCATCGCGTGCCACTTCCGGCAGGTGATGCCCTTCATCGAGCACCAGCAGCAGATCTTTCGCCGGTGGCAGCACCGATTCCGACTCCAGCGCAGCCATCACTAAAGCGTGGTTGGTGACCACCACATCGGCACTTTCAATCTCTTTGCGCGCCACGAAATACGGGCATTCGCGAAAATAATGGCAGTTACGGCTCAGGCAGTTGGCTTTATCGGTGCTGATTTTGATCCACAAAGGATCGTCGATGGTTTTCTTGTAGTGGTCGCGCAGTCCGTCCCACTCATAGCGCGAGAGCGCGGTTTCCAGCGTTTTCGCCAGTTTCTGCTCTTCGCCGCTGGAGGGCGCCAGTTCGTCACCCAAAAATAACCCGAGATCGCCCTGCGCGTTTTCGTTGCTCATCGCCGCCAGATTGCGCGGGCACACATAACGCCCGCGGCCAAACGCGCCGGTAAATTTGAGATCGGGAATAATTTTTTTCAGCAGCGGTAAATCTTTGCTGTAAATCTGATCCTGCAACGCGACGTTGGCCGTGCTGACAATCAGCGGTTTTTCTTCTTCGCGGCTGACGGCAATGCCGGGGATGAGATAGGACAGCGTTTTCCCGACGCCGGTCGGCGCCTCAATGGCCAGATGCCGCGCTGAGTCACCCGAGAACGCCTTCGCCACCTCTGCAATCATCTGACGTTGCGGGGCGCGGGGAATGAAATCCGGGATTTGCTCTTGCAGGGCTTTGTACCACTGGCTGATCTGATTTTTTACTGCGGGGGAAAGCGCCATGCATCTCTTTTTGTTGGGGGTCAGGACCGAAGTGTGGCGGCTATTGTCCCACAGACCGGCTGATGGCGCAGCCCGAAATCAGGGCGACTGCACAAATTTACGTCAGTCATTTATTAAATAAAGTAAAAGTTCATTTTCAATTGTCATAAATTGATCACATATCTAAGGTAAAAAACCCTCGCTGAGAAAATTCCGAGCACACACGGAATGCATAGCAAAAATGATGAATAGCGTCTTTCCACAAGACTTCATATAAAGCTTTCCAACCAAAGCTTTTAATAAAGAATGCAGGGTAAAAATTCATGAAACGTAATATTCTGGCACTTTTAATTCCTGGTTTATTGATTGCATCAGGCGCGCACGCAGCAGAAGTTTATAATAAAGACGGCAACAAACTTGACCTGTACGGTAAAGTAAAAGGTCTGCATTATTTCTCTGATGCTCCCGGCAATGACGGCGACCAGAGTTATGTGCGTTTCGGTTTTAAAGGTCAGACACAAATTAACGATCTGATCACCGGTTACGGCCAGTGGGAATATAACGTTCAGGCTAACCACGCCGAATCCGACAGCAAATCCCCAAGCACCACCGGCACCAAAACCCGTCTGGGCTTTGCCGGTCTGAAATTTGGTCAGTACGGTTCATTCGACTACGGTCGTAACTACGGCGCACTGTACGACGTCGAAGCCTGGACCGATATGTTCCCTGAGTTCGGTGGCGATGGTTACACCAAAGCAGACCGCTTCATGACAGGCCGTACCAACGGCGTGGCGACCTACCGTAACCGCGGCTTCTTCGGTCTGGTGGATGGCCTGAACGTGGCGTTACAGTACCAGGGCAAAAACGAAAACGACGGTCGCAGCAGCAGCACAGCAAACGGCGACGGTTATGCACTTTCTACCACTTACGCACTGGGTGACACCGGCGTGAGCGTTGGCGGTGCCTACGCGTCTTCTGACCGCACCATCGGCCAGAGCACCTCCGCTTACGGCAAAGGTGATAAAGCTGACGCATGGACCGGCGGCATGAAATATGACGCTAACGGGGTTTATTTAGCGGCGATGTATGCTGAAACCCGTAATATGATTGCCATTACCGTTCCGGCGGGTATTGCAAGCGCACCGGCTGGCAGCGGCTTTGCCAATAAAACACAAACTGTTGAAGCGGTCGCGCAATATCAGTTCGACTTCGGCCTGCGCCCTTCTCTGGGTTATGTGCAGACCAAAGGGAAAGATATTGAAGGCATCGGCGACGTTGACCTGGTTAAATATTTCGACGTGGGCGCCACCTATTATTTCAACAAAAATATGTCAGCCTATGTTGATTATAAAATCAACCAACTGGATGACGACAATAAACTGGGTCTGAATAACGACGACGTTACTGCCGTTGGCCTGGTTTATCAGTTCTGATTTAAGTCAAATACCACCTCATTGTTATTATTCTCTGTCTTAATTTTTTTCGGCCGGACTCACCCTCCGGCCTTTTTTGTTTTTGTCCTTTTTCGTGCCATCTCGCGTAATTTGCCTTTTCCTCTTTCGCAGCCCGCTGAATCTGCTAAAGTTTCAGGGAATTTTACGAATGAGAACTTCTCTTAACAAAAACAGGGATACCCAATGAATAAAGTTTCGCTTTGTACCACCAGTGCATTGATTATGCTGGCCCTGAGCGGCTGTGCGCAGCAAAAGAACGATGCCCAGCAAACGCTGAACGATCAGTCCGTGATGGCGCTGAACTGGTTCCAGCAATCCGGTGAATATCATGCCCTGACCTATCAGGCATTCAACGCGGCCAAAATGGCCTTTGATCAGGCGCAGCCGCTGGCAGGTCAGAAGAAAGCCGTGGTGGTGGATCTGGATGAAACCATGCTCGATAACAGCGCTTACAGCGCGTGGCAGGTCAAAGCGAACAAGCCATTCGACAGCAAAACCTGGTCACAGTGGACCGCCGCACGTCAGGCGACCGCCATTCCGGGCGCAGTGGAATTTGCTAATTACGTCAATTCGCACGGCGGCACGATGTTCTATGTCTCCAACCGTAAAACCAGCGAATACGCTGCCACACTGGACAACATGAACCGTCTGGGCTTCTCCGGCGCGAATGATAAAACCATGTTGCTGAGCTCCGACACCTCAAACAAACAGGTGCGTTTCGATTCCATTAAAGCCGCGGGTTACCACATCGTCTTGTTCGTCGGTGACAACCTGAACGATTTCGGTGCCGCGACCTACCATAAAGGCAACGAACAGCGCCGCGCTTTTGTGAATCAGAACCATCAGCAGTTCGGCACCCAATACATCGTGTTGCCTAACCCGCTGTACGGCGACTGGGAAAGTGGACTGGCGAAGGATTACAACAAGTTAACGCCGGAGCAGAAACTGTCCGTGCGTGATCAGAATTTGAAAGCGTGGAACGGTAAGTAACAGCGGGCAGAAAGCGGTGAAATTTTCAGTGACTCAATGGCTGTGATTTCCCGGCTTTCTGTACCCTGACCGGCCACGAGAGGGAACCTCTTCCCTCTCGTGGCACTCTCCTGCATGTCGGCTGCGCGGGTCAGTCGCCCTGCCTCACCCTCTCAGCACCGTCTGTCAGAAACTGTAGTCAACCGCCGCGAAATACCTTCTTCCGTCTTCGTTATAGCTGTAATCATCGCGGTTCAAATCTTTATCCCCGAGGTTCAGCACACCTGCGCGCAGTTTCACGGCTTTATTGACCTGATAGGAACCGCCGGTGTTCCAGACGGTATATCCGCCCGGCGTGGCGTTTCCGTCGGTGACGGTGCGGCTTTTGCCCTTATAGTTGGCGGAAATATAGAAGCTCCAGTCCTCCAGCGGTTTCCAGTCCAGCGTCGCATTCGACGTGTGGAACGGTAACTCGGACAACGGTTTATTGCCGCCGTTGCTCAGGTCGCGGGCGTCGTTATAGGTGTAGTTCAGCTTCAGGTTCAGCACGTCAGTGACCGGTAAGCTGAGCTCCGTTTCCAGGCCACGGATGCGCGCTTTATTGACGTTGTAGTAACGGAAAATCGGGTTACCGCTGGCGTCGAAGCCAACGAAGTTCTGATACGTCTGCGCCAGATTGCGGTTCGCGGTGCGGATAACCGTGATCATGTCGTCGATGTCGTTCTGGAACACCGTCGCGCTGGCATTCACATCTTCCAGCCACCCTTCTTCTCCGGCGTAATACAGACCGAATTCGACGCTTTCGCTGGTTTCTGCTTTCAGATCTTTGCTGCCCACCACATTGCAGCTGCCACGGCAGGACGCACTTTGCCAGTCCGGGCTGAGTTGCAGCAACGAAGGCGCTTTGAAGGCCGATGCCCAGCCGCCTTTCACCGTCACGGTGTCGGTGGCGTTGTAGACCAGATAAGCACGCGGGCTCCAGTTGACGCCGTAGTTCTGGTGATCATCCATGCGCACGCCGCCGGTCAGCGCCAGGTTTTCAAAAATACGCCACTCGTCCTCGAGGAACAGCGCATATTGATTGGCCTGCGTACTGCCGCCGTTTTGCATGTTCACGCCGTCTTCGAGCTTGTCGTTGCGGTATTCACCGCCGAAAGTCAGCAACTGGTTGTAATCACCCAGCGGGATCACGACTTTGCCGTCGAGAGAGTTGTTTTTCGAGGTAATGGTTTCGGCGTTTTTATTCTCGATGTTTTCGCCGTAGAAACGCAGTTCGGTATTCGCCAGCCCCCAGCGGCCATTGTGGCCAAGCGAGTAGTTTTCACGTTCAATGCGGTTCTTATCCAGCGTGTCGGAATCGCGATCCTGACGATCAAGGCCGTAGCCGAAGGTGATGTCCTGATCTTTGTCCGGGGTCAGGGAGAACTCGACGTTGGCGTTGCGCGAGGTATAGCCCTCAATGCGCGGCTGGCCGGTGCTGCCGCTGGAGGAACTGGCCTGATCTTTTTCACGTTTACCCAGCGCACCGTAAACTTTCACCCCTAACAGGTCATCAACCAGCGGGCCGCTGGCGAAGAAGTTGCCGTTGCCGCTGTCGCCGCGATCGCGATGTTCCTGCACGGTGGTATCGGCGCTCAGCGTCCCGTGCCAGGCTTTGCCGACTTTACGGGTGATGATGTTGACCACGCCGCCCAGCGCGTCCGAACCATAAAGCGAGGACATCGGGCCACGCACCACTTCGATACGCTCGATGGATTCAGCGGGGATCCAGCTCAAATCGAAATCGTTATGACGGAAGACGGCGTTGCGGGAGTTCACGCGTTTGCCGTCCACCAGAATCAGGGTATAACCGCTGCTCAGACCACGGATGCTGACGCCCTGACGGTTGTCGCTTTCGTTAGTGATCTGCACGCCCGGTACGTCTTTCAGCACGTCTTTGAGGTTTTGAACCGGTTTCTTTTGCAGGTCTTCGCGGGTGATCACGCTGATACTTGCCGGGGCGTCCTTGAGGTTTTGCTCGACGGCGGAGGCGGTCACCACCATCTGGTCTTCCCGTTCTTTTACGTCGGTCGTCTCTTCTGCCATCACCGGAAACGCGGCGGCAAACAGCTGTGCGAATAACCCGGCTTTCAGTGCCGGTGTAAATTTAACCTTAACCATTTCTTCTCTCCATGAGGATAAAACAACCCCGGCACTGCGGGACGTTGTATTTTTTTCCATCAAACCGTCAAAAAAAGTGCGAACGGAATCGCCCGGTTTATCAGGATTTTCTTTTATGTTTCAGGCTCACAATGTGAAAGGCGGACGCCGCTACGTTGGCTGCGTCCTTTTTTACTACGTCATGTATTTAAATCGAGGGGTCGCCAACCAGTCCGTCGATGAGGATTTGCGGCGTTCCCTGCGAGCAGCGTTCAATACGTCCGCGCACGCCGTAAACGCGCGCCAGACTGTCAGCGGTGATCACCGCTTCGGGTTCACCATCGGCGATCAGATGCCCGTCTTTGAGCATCAGCACACGATCGCCGTGGCGCAGCGCGATGTTGATGTCATGCACCACCACCACGGTCACAATATTGCGTTTTTGCGTTTCCTTACGCACCAGATCCATAACGTGGAACTGATAATTAAGGTCGAGCGCGCTGAGCGGTTCGTCGAGCAGTAACAAAGAGGGCTGACGAATCAGTGACTGCGCCAGACCCACCAGCTGTTTCTGACCACCGGAAAGCTGATCGAGATAGCTGAGCGCCAGATGTTCGATGCCCAGCTGACGCAGCAGCGCCATCACCTTATCAGTGCCATCGGTCACTTTGCTTTTGCCGCCGGACGCGCGCTGCGCCACGATAATCGACTCGAGCACATGCAGATGCACACCGGCAGGCAGAGTTTGTGGCAGATAGACCACCTGCTCGGCACGGCGCGCAAACGGCATCGGCATCAGATCGTGGCCGTCGAGCATCAGTTGCCCTTCCGCCCGGTTCAGCCCGGCCAGCGAGCGCAACAGGGTCGATTTCCCGCTGCCGTTTGGCCCGAGCAATACGGTAATTTTCCCACGCGGCAGCATCGGCACGTTGAGATGGCGGATCACCGGGCGCTTCGGATACCCCGCGTTAAAATCGCGGATTTGCAGCCCCTGCGTGGCGGCATTCAGGAACTCTTCAGGACGCGTTTCCAGCATGGCAGACATCAGACGTTCCCCCGGTGACGAAGAATAATGCTCAGGAAGAACGGCACGCCGACCAGCGAGGTCACGATACCCACAGGAATGATCACACCCGGCACCAGATTTTTCGAGGCAACCGACGCCATCGACAGCACCAGCGCACCGATCAGCGCACTGGCCGGCAGGTAGAAGCGGTGATCTTCACCAAACATCAGACGGGCAATGTGCGGCGCAACCAGACCGATAAAGCCGATCGGGCCGACAAACGCCACCGCCAGCGCGGAAAGGATGCTGATACGCAGCAGGGTGCCGAGGCGCAGACGGCGCACGTCGATACCAAAACTGACCGCACGGTCTTCACCCAGACGCAGCGCCGTCAGCTTCCAGGCACTCATCATTGACCACGGCAGCAGGATCAGAAACGCGAACATCATCACGCCGAGTTTCACCCAGGATGCCCGCGCCAGGCTGCCCATCGTCCAGAAAACCAGCCCCTGTAAGGTGTCTTCGGTCGCAATGAACTGCATCAGTGACACCAGTGCGTTAAAGGTAAAGACCAGCGCGATACCGAACAGCACCACGCCGGAGCTGGCGACGCGCGTCCAGCGGGTGATGCCGTCAAGCATCAGCGCCGCCAGCAGGGCAAAAATGAAGGCATTGGCGGAGATAAACCACTGATCCGGCACCCCCGGAATACCGATGCCCAGCACAATCGCCAGCGCGGCACCGAAGGCCGCCGCCGACGACACGCCGAGCGTAAACGGGCTCGCCAGCGGGTTATTAAGGATGGTCTGCATTTCCGCCCCGGCAAGGCCAAGGGACATGCCGACGGCGATCGCCATCAGCGCATACGGCAGGCGGATATCCCAGACGATCACCCGTGTACCGGGATCGGCCGCGGCCGCATCAAACAGCGTTTTCCACAGCGTGGAGAGTGACAACCCCGAAGGCCCCATAATGAAATCAATCACCAGTGAGACGAGGATCGCCAACACCAGGATCAGCATAATCAACAAACGGCGGCGTACAATATTTTGGTATTGCCCCATGACGCTGTGCCCGGCGTTGTTATCTGCCGTCAGCGCGGGTTCGGTAGTTGCACTCATGTTTCGCTTCAATCTCATTAACGTAAAAACTTACAGCAGGATAACTTACTTCCCGCTTTCCGGTTTAACTGCATCCGTCCAGTAGGTCCCCGTTGGCTCAACGGCGAGGAACTGCTTATAAAGCTGATTCTGCGTCTGCTGCGGATCGAGATCCGCAAATTTCTGCGGATAGAAGGCTTTGGCAAACACCTGTACCGCCAGCACGTTATACGGCGAATTGTAATAGTTGTGCCAGATGCCGAAACTGCGCCCTTCTTCCACGGCTTTCAGCGTGCTGATGCCTTTACGCTGCAACAGCGGCGTCATGCTGGCGCGCGCCTGCTCCGGCGTGGTCTGCGCACCGAGCACCAGACCGGTCGGTGCCGGATCGCCTGCTTTGGCCGGTTTGCCGCCGCCGCTTATCAGATACACATCAGGCTGTGAGGCGATCACTTTTTCCAGATTCACCAGCCCCAGCGGCCCCGGCAGCAACGGTTTGGAAATGTTTACGCCACCCGCCTGATCGATAAAATCACCCATATTGCCCTTTCCGGCAGACCGGCAGCATTCATCGGCGGTAGACGCACGCAGTTCGATGAAGACTTTCGGTTTGTCCTGTTCAGGGATGTGTTGGGTGATGTCGGTAACGCGTTTGATGTTGTCCTGATAGAACCTGATGTAGTCCTGCGCCTGCTTTTCGCGGTTCAGCACTTTGCCCAGCAATTCCATGCTCGGCAGGGTATTTTTCAGCGGTGAGGTGCGAAAATCAACAAAGACCACCGGCACACCGGCTTTCTGTAACTGAGTCACCAGTGCGCTTTCTTTGCCCGGACCATGCCCCGACAACCCAAAGATCGCTACCTGCGGATTCAGCGTCAGCACTTTTTCCGGGCTGATGCTGTCGGCGCTGGTGTTACCAATCAGCGGGATGTTGTCGATTTGCGGGAATTTAGCCTGATAGGTGGCATAGGTTTGCGGATCCAGCTTACGGAAATCTCCCTGCCAGCCGACAATGCGGTCGAAAGGCTTCTGGCCTTCCAGCAGAGAAACGGCAAAGAACAACCGCCCTTCTCCGAGAACCACGCGCTGAACATCATCCGGCACGGTGACGGTTCGTCCGGCAATATCGGTGACGGTGACCGCCTGTGCGCCTGTGCTCATGACGCCCATCGCCAGTGCAAAAAGACCGCCTGCAACGCGGGCATTCACCCATTTCTGCTGATAATTCATCTTCTTCCGATTCCTTTACGTTTCCCTGAAGAGGCGCTAACAATAAAAGAAATGATAACGATTATCAATGCAGTTTACACAACCTATCAAGCCTACCTATAGTTGCTGCGAAACGAAACAATGCTGAGGTAACAAAGCATTACGCGATGTGGCGAGGGGGCCGCGATAAGCGGCATAAAAAAAGCGGAGCCTGAGCTCCGCTTCAATCACCGCAGGAAAGGAGTGAATATCACTTCGCGTCTTTGCGCGGTGGCTCGACGTATTTCGGGAATTCCATCTCGCTGTATTTCACCACTTTGGTGCCTTTGGTCAGCTTATAACCCAACCAGATGATGAGGAACAGCGGCAGCCCGATGTAGGTCGCGGCAACACCGTACCAGTCGATGGTGTCTTTCAGGAATGCCTGATAGTTCTGGCCGAGAGTAATAATCAGACACAACACAAAGGCGAATACCGGTCCGAACGGGAAGAAGCCAGAGAGATACGGCAGATCTTTCAGATCACGCCCCTGCGACACATAACCCCGACGGAAACGATAATGGCTGATCGCGATACCCAGCCAGGCGATAAAGCCGGTCATCCCCGAGGTATTCAGCAGCCACAGGTAAACGGTCTGATTACCAAACATCGAGCTGAGGAAGCACAACGCGGCCACGATGGTGGTGGCATACAGCGCGTTGCGCGGCACGCCGCCTTTGGACAATTTAGCAAATATGCGCGGCGCTTTGCCTTCGCTGGCCAGCGTGAACAGCATACGGGTTGACGCATACATGCCTGAGTTACCGGCGGAGAGCACGGCGGTCAGGATCACGGCGTTCATCACCGCCGCTGCCGACAGCAGACCGGCATTACGGAATACCAGCGTGAACGGGCTGACGGAAATATCGCCCACTTCATTACGCAGCAGATTCGGGTCGGTGTAAGGAATGATCAGGCTGATCACCAGAATCGCCAGAATATAGAACAGCAGAATGCGCCAGAAGACCTGACGAACCGCGCGTGGAATATTCTTGGCAGGATTTTCAGACTCGCCCGCCGCCACGCCGATAAGCTCAGTTCCCTGGAAGGAGAAACCGACGATCATCGCCACGCCTATCATTGAGGCAAATCCACCGGCAAACGGCGCATCGCCGATGGCCCAGTTGTGCCAGCCCGCCGTTTCGCCACCACGCATGATACCGGTGATCATCAACACGCCGACGGCGATAAAGATGATGACCGTGACCACTTTGATCAGCGAGAACCAGTATTCGGCTTCACCGAAACCGCGCACCGAGATGTAGTTCAGCAGGAAGATCAGGCTGAGGAACAAGGCGCTCCAGATCCAGCCCGGCGTGTCCGGGAACCAGTAGTTCATCACCAGCTGCGAGGCCACGAGGTCTACGGCGATGGTCACCGCCCAGTTGTACCAGTAGTTCCAGCCCAGTGCGAAACCGAACCCTTCTTCTACATAGCGGGAGCCGTAGGTGGAGAATGAGCCTGAGACGGGCATAAACGCCGCCAGCTCGCCGAGGCTGGTCATCAGGAAGTACACCATGATGCCGATTAACGCGTAGGAGAGCAGTGCGCCGCCCGGGCCTGCCTGCGAAACCGTCGCGCCGGAGGCAACGAATAACCCTGTACCAATCGAGCCGCCAATGGCGATCATCGTTAAGTGACGTGCCTTCAGCTCGCGACGCAGTGTAGGTGCTACCTGCGTAGTTTTTGTAGGTTGTTGAGCCATTTTTTCCCTATATCCGCTCGTCATTATAAAATTTAAGCGCGGATTGTAGCAAAACCTGCTGCTCTGAATAGCAGGAACGACCTGTTATAAGACACCTTCATAACAGGCCGCAGATCATTAGCGAAAGACCGTTATTGCGATTCCCGGCAATACGTTAAAAACCGCGATAACGCGCTGGAAATATGCTTCTGCCGGTGGTGGATCAGGTAGAGTTTGCGCACCAGCGGCCCGACCGGCAACGGAATTTCCACCAGCGTCCCGCTGCTGAGTTGCTCTGCAATCACCCGCCGCGAGAGGCAGCTGATGCCGATACCGTGGCGCACGGCGTGTTTGATCGCTTCGGAATTGCCCAGTTCCATCACCAGATTAAAATCGGGCAGTTGCGGCAGCAGCAGGTGATCCAGCACTTCACGCGTACCGGAACCGCGTTCTCGTAAAATCCACGGCTCACGGGCCAGCGCATCCAGCGTCACCGGATGCGTTGCCAGCGGGTTCTCCGGCGCAACAAACACCACCAGTTCATCGTCCAGCCACGGCTGGGTGATCAGTTCCGGCATCTGGCACGGGCCTTCGATCAAACCCAGATCGACACGGAAATCCGCCACGGCGTTGATCACATCATTGGTATTGCCGACGTTGAGTTCGAGCGGCGTCGCCGGGAAGTCCAGTCGATATTCCGCCAGCATCGCCGGCAGCATGTAGTTACCGATGGTGCTGCTGGCCCCGATGCGCAATGACCCGTTGTCATGGTTGAACAGGCGCTCGATTTCGCCCGCCTGTTCCAGCAACGCCAGCGCCTTCGGATAGAGCAGCCGGCCATGTTCGTTAATCACCAGTCGCTTACCGACGCGGTCAAATAACTGTACGCCCAGCTGGTTTTCGATATCGGCCAGCGAGGCGCTGACGGCAGATTGTGAAAGTGAAAGCACAACCGATGCCTGTGTGGTCGAGCCGCTTTTCAGCACCTCGGCAAACACTTCAAGTTGTCGCAATGTAATGTGCATAAATGTCCCGCTCTTCTCACGCGCCTGACAACGCGCTTGCTTTATTCAGTATAGACCGTCGGTCAGCCCGCCCCTTTCGTCTGCCTTTCTTATACCAGTTTTAGCGATAGGTTATAAAGTTATAATCAATTTCATTTTTATATAAGGGCGGCGTAGCCTTGTCTCATCACGCCTCAACGAGGAAAGGACGATGAACAAAATCCAGACGCTTACCCCCCATTTCCCGAAGCCCGGCATTGAGAAACACACCTGGCTACATCGCCTGTTACCCGGCCTGGCCCTGACCGGCGCTATTACCGCGCTGTCGGTCTGGCTGAGCGATTTCCCCGCCCTGAGCCATCTTGGCCTGAGCGCGCTGACCCTGGCAATTGTCATTGGCATGGTGATTGGCAATACGCTGTACCCGGCGGCGAAACCCTGGTGTGAAGAGGGGGTGACGCTGGCGAAACAGCGGCTGCTGCGCCTCGGCATCATCCTCTACGGCCTGCGGCTGACCTTCGCGCAAATCGCCGACGTCGGGGCGACCGGGATTGTGATCGACGCCCTGATGCTGTGCTCCACCTTTGCCCTCGCCTGCTGGCTGGGACAGCGGGTATTTAAATTAGACCGCGATACGTCCATGTTGATCGGCGCGGGCAGCAGTATTTGTGGTGCCGCCGCCGTGATGGCGACGGAGCCGGTGCTCAACGCCAAAGCGGAAAAAGTGACGGTCGCCGTCGCCACCGTGGTCATTTTCGGCACGGCGGCTATCTTTCTGTATCCGTGGTTGTGGCAGCTTAACGCGCACTATCACTGGCTGAATGTCACGGCATCGCAGTTCGGTATTTATACCGGTTCAACGGTGCATGAAGTGGCACAGGTGGTCGCCGCCGGTCAGGGCGTCAGCCCGGAAGCTGAAAACGCCGCCGTGATCGCCAAAATGATCCGCGTGATGATGCTGGCCCCTTTCCTGCTGCTGCTTTCCGGCTGGAAATCCCGCAGTGCCGTGCAACAAGGCGGCCAGAACCCTGGCATGCGTAACATCACCATTCCGTGGTTCGCGCTGCTGTTTATTCTGGTGGCGGCGTTTAACTCACTGGATATATTGCCGCACAGCTGGATCCCGGCACTGATTACGCTCGACACGGTTTTACTGGCCATGGCGATGGCGGCCCTCGGTCTGACCACGCACCTGAGCGCACTGCGTCAGGCGGGGCTGAAACCGATGCTGCTGGCCGCGATACTGTTCATCTGGCTGATTGTCGGTGGCGCGGGCATTAACCAGCTGGTGCATCATCTTTTTGCGCGGATGTGACGGCTTTTACACTTCAGTGCTGCGCCTCCTTCGCCAAGGCGCTATCATCCTTTCATTAACGCGATGAATAACTGAGGAGCAAAAATGAAGTTTGTGGGAGCACACGTAAGTGCGGCGGGCGGTGTTGATCAGGCCGTACTGAGGGCGCACGAGCTGGAAGCCACGGCTTTTGCGCTTTTCACCAAGAATCAGCGTCAGTGGAAAGCCGCACCTTTGCCGGAAGACGTGATCGAAAAATTCAAAGCGGCCTGTCAGAAATACGGTTACCAGAGCAATCAGATTTTGCCGCACGACAGTTATCTGATTAATCTCGGCCATCCGGTGACCGACGCGCTGGAGAAATCCCGCGAGGCGTTCCTCGACGAACTGCAACGTTGTGAACAGCTGGGGCTTTCGCTGCTGAACTTCCATCCGGGCAGCCACCTGATGCAAATCGACGAAGACAAATGCCTCGAACGCATTTCCGAGTCGCTGAACATTGCACTGTCGCAGACTGAGGGCGTCACGGCGGTCATCGAAAACACCGCCGGTCAGGGCAGCAATCTCGGCTTCCGCTTTGAGCATCTGGCCAAAATCATCGAAGGCGTGGAAGACAAAAGCCGCGTTGGCGTCTGCATCGACACCTGTCACGCCTTCGCGGCGGGTTACGATCTGCGCACCGTGGAAGCGTGTGAAAACACCTTTAAACATTTCAGCGATGTGGTCGGATTTGAGTACCTGCGCGGCATGCACCTCAACGATGCCAAAAGTGAATTCAACAGCCGCGTTGACCGCCATCACAGCCTGGGCGAAGGCAACATCGGCAAAACGGTGTTCGGCTGGATCATGCGCGACCCGCGTTTCGACGGCATCCCGATGATCCTTGAAACGGTAGAACCGGAGATCTGGGGCGAGGAAATCGCCTGGCTGAAGGCGCAGGAAACCGCAGAGGCGGATGAGGCGGCGGCCTAATTCCGCTTTGGAAAGCGTTAAAACCAATTCAAGGTCGTGGGCATCGGGTTATGGTTCTTACGCTTGGAAAGCGTTAAAACCAATTCAAGGTCGTGGGCATCGGCCCACACCGACCAGAGGGAGAATAAACCTTCTCCCTCTGGACTCCCGCGTTTTTTAAAACACGTGATCCGCGCGCTGGCTATGTTTCAGAAACTCCGGCTATTGCCGCAAACGCCGCCGCTACGCGGTCCTCTCATTTCAGGTTCGGACCCGCTCGGAAAAACCCCCTCGCGGTTTCTCACCGTTCATTCGACGTCGTTTTGAGCGCGGCCAAAGGCTATGTAAAACAAATGTTTTTCTCCTCCCCCTGCGATGTGGAAGGAGGAAAGCCGAATCAAACACATCGCTTCGACTTTAAAAATGCCATTGGCCGCGCTCAAAAATCACGCCGAAGGGAGAGGTGGAAAACCGCGCGTGTTTTTGCGCGGGTTGTAACCCGACCGGAGGGCACCGCGCAGCGGCGGGATTTTGCGGCAATAGCCGGAGCCGCTGAAACATAGCCAGCAAGCGACAGCGCGCAGTTAAAAAAACGCAGGATTCCAAAGGGTTTCGTTTAAAACCCTTTGGGCCCGTTTGGGCGGCGAGCCCAAGGTCTTGACCTTAAGGCCAGTGTGGGTGGCAACCCACGGTGTTGACCTTAAGGCCGAAATGGGTGGCAACCCACGGTCTTGACCTTAAGGCCCGTTTGGGCGGCGAGCCCAAGGTTTTGACCTTAAAGCCGAAATGGGCACCACCCCACAATCCCACCTGTTTAGAACTTTTCTCTCTTACTTATCCCATTTAATCCCTTGCTTAATCCCCCCGATATGTTAAAAATTTGCAATCAAAAAGCATCTGGACGGCTAAACGTCTAAGCATCCTCCCGGACATCTGAAAAGGCACCCCTAGCGTGAGATCCTCTATTCTCGAGATGCGTAATATCTCGATTTCATTTGCGGGTTTCCCCGCCCTGCGCCAGGTGGATTTCACGCTGGAAGGCGGATCCGTCCATGCGTTAGTCGGCGCAAACGGAGCGGGTAAATCGACACTGATGGCCGTGCTTTCCGGCACGCACGACCATTATTCCGGGCAAATCAGCATTGACGGTGAAACCGTTAATCTGCGCCTGCCGCATCACGCCCGCGAGCACGGCATTCATCTGGTACAACAGGAAGTGGACGTCGCGCTGGTGCCGACGCTGAATGTCGCGGAAAACATCATGCTCGACCGCCTTTCCGAACCGGGCCATCTGCACAACTGGCCGCAGCTTTACCGTCAGGCGCAGTTGCTGACTGAGCAGCTCGGGCTGAACATCAGCCTGCGTGCGCGTATCGAAAGCTGCACGCTGGCGGAGAAACAGCTGATTTTGCTGGCGCGGGCGTTATCGCATAAATGCCGGTTCCTGATCCTTGATGAACCCACCGCCCCGCTCGATCAGGCGGAAAGCGCGCGGCTGTTTGCGCTGGTGCGTAAGCTGAAAGCCGCCGGTATGGCGATTGTGTTTATTTCCCACCGCATCCATGAACTGCGCGATATCTGTGACCGCATGACGGTGCTGCGCGACGGGCGTCTGGTCAGTGATGACAGCATGGACGGCCTGAGCAATGAGCACATTATTGAGAAAATGATCGGCCATCAGCTCGACGATATTTATCCGCCACGCCGCCCGCCGCACAGCGGTGAAACGCTGCTGCATATCCACGGCATGCACGATAAAGACAAACTGCGGGATATCTCGCTGCGCCTGCATCGTGGCGAAATTCTCGGGATCGCCGGGCTGGCCGGTGCCGGTAAAACCGAACTGTGCAAGGCGCTGTTTGGCGCGACGCCGAGTCAGGTGGAAAGCGGTGAGCTGAACGGCAAACCCTGGAAACCGAAAGAACCGCATCTGTCCGTCGAACAGGGGCTGGCGCTGGTGCCGGAAGAACGGCGCAAGGAAGGCATTTTCATTGATGAAGATATTCCGATGAACCTGAGCGTGACCGCTGACGACACCTTCTCACGCTGGAGTATTTTCAACCGGCAACACGCGTTGTCGTGGGCAAAAGACATTATCAGCCGCCTGGGCATTCGCGCTTCCGGGCCCATGCAAAAGCTGGCACGGCTTTCCGGTGGCAACCAGCAAAAGGTGGCGATCGGGAAATGGCTGCGCAGTGAGAGTCAGGTGTTGATCTTCGACGAACCGACCAAAGGCGTAGACATCAAGGCCAAAACGGACGTGTTCAGGCTGATCGACGGCCTGGCGCAACAGGGAAAAGGCATCATTTATGCTTCCGGTGAGTTCGCCGAACTGGTCGGTTTATGCGACCGCATTCTGGTGTTGTGGGACGGCCGCATTGTGGCCGAACTCGATGCCGCCAACGTCGACGAAGAAACCTTATTAACCTATTCAACCGGAGGAACACCCGCGTGAACAAAGCCGTGGTGAGTAAAGAAAACCTGCCCGACGCCCGCCAGCCGTGGCGTCATCAGCTGTTTGAATTTTTATATAAATGGGGCATGTTGCTGACCGTGGTTTTGCTGATCGCTGGTTTTGGCATCGCCTCGGACAACTTCCTCGAACCGTCCAACATCATTAATATTCTGCGCTCCATCGCCATCGTGACGGTGATTGCGATTGGCGTGTCGATTTCGCTGGCGGTCGGCGGTTTCGATTTGTCGGTCGGTTCGACCGCCTCCCTCGCCAATGCGCTGGTGATCTCGATGTTCGTCTGGCACGGTTTCGGCACCACCGAAGCCATTCTGATCACGCTGGCACTGTGTACGCTGGTCGGCCTGTTCAACGCCTTCCTGATCGTCATCCTGAAAATCCCTGACATGCTCGCCACCCTCGCCAGCCTGTTTGTGATCCAGGGAGCAGCGATGACCTACAGCTACGGCGGTTCAATCACCGAAAACATGGTCCTGCCCAGCGGCGATATGGCCGAAGGCACGGTACCGGCAGTGTTCAGCCTGCTCGGCCAGGTGCCGGTGATTGTGATCGTGATGGCGGTGGTGACGGTTGCGGTACAACTGTTTATGTCGCTGACCAAACATGGCCGCCGCATGTACGCCATCGGCGGCAATCCGCTGGCCGCGCGTCTGGCGGGGATCCGCACCGCGCGCTACCGCGTCATCGCTTATGTGATTTCCTCCGTGCTGGCGGGCGCTGGCGGGATCCTGCTGGCATCACGTATCGGCTCTTCGCAGGTCAACGCCGGGGGCGGCTACCTGATGGACGCCGTCGCCGCCGCCTACATCGGTTTCTCGCTGGCCGGCTCCGGCAAGCCGAATGCACTGGGCACCTTGCTGGGCGCGGTGATTTTAGGCGTGCTGTCGAACGGGCTGGTGATGCTGTCGGTGCCGTATTACGCGATGGATATCATCAAAGGTCTGGTGCTGGCCGTGGCGCTGGCGCTGACGTATATACAGAAGCGTTAAACGCTTTTGAACGTGCTCCACTTCTTGAATTGATCAAGCCAGGCCAATGGCAGTTTATTCAGATCTGAAAAGATGAGGTTACGCTTTAAAAGCCTCTGGCCGCGCAGATCACCTGTTTTGAAAAACGCGGGCGTCCGGAGGGAGAAGTTTTATTCTCCCTCTGGTCGGTGTGGGCCGACGCCCACGACCTTAAGCGCCCTGCTCCCTACCTCTCCCTCAATGATTCTTTCACCTTATTCAACGGTTTAATCAGATAATCCAGCACGCTTTTCTGGCCGGTTTTGATGTCCACGTTCGCCACCATCCCCGGCACGATTGGGAACTGACGGCCTGCTTTGTTGGTCAGGAAGGCTTTGTCGGTGCGGACATAAACGCGGTAATAATACTGATCGCGCTTCACTTCATCCTGTAAGGTGTCCGGCGAAACGCCTTCGACTTTGCCCTCCAGATCGCCATAAATCGACGAATCGTAGGCGGAAATTTTTACCGTTGCCGGTAAACCGGGGCGGATGTAGGCGATGTCACGCGGGTTGATGCGGGTTTCTATCAGCAACTGATCTTCAATCGGTACGATTTCCATCAGTTTGCCGCCAGGCTGTAACACGCCGCCCACGGTGGATACCTGAATATCTTTGACGATGCCGTGCACCGGCGAATACAGCTCGGAGCGGGTGACCTGATCTTCTTTACCGGCCATCACCTGCGTTTCGGCGTCGAGATCGGCGTTGTTTTTCACCTGCTCTTCACGGGCACGCACCGCGTACTGATTTGTCGCATCGTCGATTTTCCCGCGCAGTTCGCTGGCCTGACGCTTGAGGCGGATCACTTCCACCTGCCCCGCCGCGCCTTTAGAAACTAACGGCTGGGTCATATTGATTTCGTCGTTCACCAGTTTCAGCGACTGCTGAAGGTTACTGACCGTCTCATCGCGGTTCTGTTTGCGTGATAAATACAGCTGCCGCTCACGGGCCACCAGCTCCGGTGATTTCATGGTTTCCGGGCTGAATTTCAGCGGCGCGCCGGTCAGTTCTGCGCTCAGGCGTTCAGATGAGGCGCGCAGTGTCCGCACGCGGGAGGCCGCCTCGCCAAAGTTTGACTGCGAACGGGTCGGGTCGAGCCGCGCCAGCAACTGCCCGCGGTTCACCACCGATCCTTCCTGCACCATCAGCTTTAAAATCACGCCGCCGTCGAGCGAATCAATTTGCTGCGCTTTGCTCGACGGCGTCACTTTGCCGGTGCCGACCGTCACTTCATCCAGCACCGCAAAGCGCGCCCAGACGAAAAAAATCAGCAGGCTGGCAAGCGACACCCAGATAATCCACGAGACTTTGCGACCTTCGGCTTCCAGTTCATCATGCAATGTTAAATGTGCCATGCGGGATCCTCAGCAGCTCAGGCTGCGCCTTGTCGGTTATCGGTGGCTGCCGCAACGGCAGGTGCGGGGGTATTGCCGGCGGCGGTCGCCAGAATTTTATCGCGCGGCCCGTCGGCCACCACGCGCCCGTTGTCCATCACCACGATTCTGTCCACCAGTTTGAGCAGCGCCGGACGGTGCGTGACGACGATGAGCGTCCTTCCCACCAGCCAGGTGTGCAGCTGGCGGATCACGTACTCTTCCAGCTGTTCGTCCATGGAGGCGGTCGGTTCATCCATCAGCACCACCTGCGGATTGCGCAGGATCATCCGGCTCAGCATCACCATTTGCCGCTGGCCGCCGGACAGCCCGCGCCCGCCTTCATTAATGATTTTATCGAGGCTGGAGGCGTCGGCCTGCACCATCGACAACGCACCGCTGATGCGCAGCGCCTGCAACATCTCCTGGTCGGTGGCATGCGGATACCCCAGCATCAGGTTCTGGCGCAGCGTGCCGAAGAACAGCCGCGAGTCCTGCGACAAATAGCCGAGCTGACGGCGGATATCTGCCGGTTCGACTTTGCTCATGTCTACGCCGTCGATGAGGATTTTGCCCTGCGACGGGCTGGCCTGGCCGGAGAGCAGTTTCAGCAGCGTGGATTTCCCCGCGCCGACTTTGCCGAGGATCGCCACCCGCTCGCCCGGCTTAATCTCCAGTTGGCCGATGCCGAGTACGTTCGGCGCATTTTCTTTGTCGTAGGTGTATTGCAGATTGCGCACGTTGAAGTGACCGCTGAGCGTCGGGCAGTGCGACAGCTCGGCATCCGCCGGGCGATCCACCGGTTTTTTCAACAGTTCATCCAGCCCGTGCATGGCGCTTTTGGCGTGCTGCCAGCGGGAGAACACCATGGTCAGCTGCATCAGCGGTGCGATGGTGCGCGAGGACAACATGCTGCTCGCCACCAGCGTACCGGTCGTGATATCGCCGCTGAGCACCAGATACACGCCGAACACCAGCATGCCGCCGTAAGTCAGTTGCTGCACGGTGGAAGCCCAGCCGGTCAGGCGCGCGCCCCACACCCGTTGCTTCATGCCGACCGCCGCGCTCACTTCATGGGTCTGTTCCCACTGACGCTGAAAATAGGCTTCGGCCTGCAAGGCTTTGATGTCTTCGATGCCTTCGATGGTTTCCACCAGCACCGCGTTGCGCAGTGCACTTTCGCGCATGCCTTCTTTCGCCAGTTTCGCCATCGGCCACTGGATCAGAATGCCGGGAATGACAATCAGCGGGATCGCCAGCAGCGGGATGATCACCAGCGGGCCGCCGATGAAAAACATAATGCCGAGGAACAGCAGCACGAAGGGCATGTCTGCCGCCGCGCTGATGGTGGTGGAGGTCAGCAGTTCGCGTACCTGATCGATTTCGCGCAACTGAGAGATAAAGGAACCGGTGGATTTAGGCCGGTCATCGTTTTTGATGTTCATCGCCCGCACAAAGAACAGCGAGGAGACTTTTAAATCGACCTTCTTGCCCATTAAATCAGACACCAGCGTACGCATCAGGCGGATGACATATTCCAGCCCCGCCGCCAGCACCACGCCGAAAAACAGTACCCACAGCGTCGGGTAAGATTGCGCCGGGATCACGCGGTCGTAGACCTGCATGGAGAACAAAATCCCGGCCAGCGCCAGCACGTTGCCGAGAATAGAAGCCAGCGAGATTTCGGCGATTTTGCGCCCCGAGCCACGGAAGTTGGCCCAGAACCAGTGTTTTTTGTGCGGCTGAACAAACTGGTCGATGCGCTGGTCGCGGCCACGCGGTGCCACGCCGACTAAAAATACCGGGCCGCTGCTTTGTTCCAGCATCGTCGCCAGTTCCGCCGAACGCAGTAAATCCCCGCCGTCGCTCAGCCAGTAATCGACCGTGCCGTCGTCATGCAGATTTTCCAGTACCGCGATACCGCCCTGCGCCAGCGTCACCACGGCGGGCAGCACTTCCTGGCGCCAGCGCACCTGATTCCAGCTGACCATGCCCACCTGCAACCCCATCAGGCCGCTGAGGCGGTCGAGCTGGCGGCGCAGTGGCTGGTGTTCGAACCAGCGCATTTGCTGGCGAAGATAAAGCGGATCGGCTGGCTTACCGAATGATTCGGCCACGCGCCCCATGGCGCTTATCCAGACGTCGATCGACAAAGGTGTTGCTGCTTCATTGCTCATTTCAACCTCGGTATCGAATGCTTCTGGCTAACTCCCGACGGCTCCGGATGTCAGAGGGTCGGAATGGTGTCACCTGTTTGTTTCTGACGATCGATGCCCAGCATGTCGACCAGATTGTCCACGGCGGCGGCGTAGCGCACGGTGGCGTCCCAGCCGTCGTAGAGCGCGCCAATGCGCGACGTGTCCGCCTGAAACACGTCCTGTTCGACGCTGAGTAAATCGTTCAGGCTGCGTTTGCTGAGTTTGTATTCGTCCTGATACACGCTGCGGGTGTGCGTCGCGCTGGCAAACTGTTCCTCGCCCGCCACGTTGCGCTGCTGCCCGCCGATCATGTCGGCATAGGCCGTTGAGGCTTTCTGGTTGATGTCCAGCTTGGCTTTTTCCACTTCGGCCTGCGCCGCCTGCCGCTGGCCTTCCGCCGCCTGCACTTTGGCGCTGACCGCGCCGCCCTGATACACCGGCGCATCCACCGCCAGCTGCACCTGATCGTCCCAGTAAGACCCGCCGCCGCCGGTGTTTTCGTAGCGCGTGCGCCCTGCCTGAACTTTCAGCGTCGGCCAGTGCTGCGCCTCGGTCTGATTCACTTCTTCGATCGCCGCCTGCTGTTTGGCCTGCGCCGCGCGCACCAGCGTGCTGTTTTCGTAGGGGATTTTGTCGAGTGTGACTTTCTGATCGAGCAGGCTTTGAGGGAGATCCGGTAAGTTGTCGGCGACCACGCCGGTAAGCACCGTCAGCTGTGCCTGCGCGGAACGTTGCTGGGCGCGGTATTGTTCGACGGTGGCCCGCATGCCCGCAATGCGGGTTTCGGCCTGCAAAACGTCCGACTGCGAGCTCAGACCGGCATCGGCGCGCAGTCTGGCGGTGTCCCGCACGCGCTCCAGAGAGGCGATGTTGTCACGGGCCGCGACGCTGAGCGCCTGATAACGTTTCACCGAGAGATAGGCCTGCATGGTGCTCAGCGCCACGTCGGTCATCGTGCTGTAAAGGGAATAACGGTAGGCGTCAGACAGATGTTCCTGCTGACTGATGCTGCCGCCGGTGCGGCCAAAATCGTAGAGCAGCTGGCTGAGTTGCACACCGGCTGACGCGTTGTTGCTCAGGCTGCCCGCCGAGTCAGTCTGATGCGACTTTCCCGCCGTGCCCTGTAATGAAATCTGCGGATACCAGGCGCTTTTCGCCTCATCCAGATTGCCTTTCCCCACGCGGATTTGCGCCGATGCTTCTGAAATCTGCGGGTTTCGCGCAAATGCCCGCAAGATAGCATCCCGTAATGTCATGCTGGCGCGCATCTCCTCGGTTGGCGCCGCTTTCCAGTTAAATTCCGGCTGTTTGTCTGCCGCGATGACCCCGTAATTCCCTGTTAAACCCGTCAGACACAAGGTGCCCAACATGACGGCGATACGCCGTGTCACTGTTTTTTTCTTCATTACCGACACCACTTAATTACGCCGATTTATAATTTTGGGTACAGCTCCCTGCCCGGTGAAGGAGAGGGTTGGGGTGGGGAATTCATGGCACCGCAGTCGCCAGTAAAACCCCACCCCCGCCGCCCCCTTTGCCGGGGGCGGCGTACAGACATTAACTCTGTTGTACGTGCAGACCGTGTTGCACCAGAACGTCCCCCAGGGTGTTCGAGGCATCCATTGATGCGTTGTGGTAAACGTCGAACGTCAGGCCATCCACCGTGCGTTGCCCGGTTTCACTCCATGCACCGTCCGTGCCCATTTGCAGATTCACCAGACTGCCCTCACCGCCTTTAATCACCACTTCATCGGACGGATTGTCTTTCACATTCAGCGCTTCATGCAGGTTCAGCGAGATGCTGTTGGTGCCGGAATTACCCAGATCGAAGATGTCGATATGCTCGACTTTCAGCCCGAGCAGCGTCAGATCCAGATGCTGATTGGTGCCTGCCAGCAGCAAGGTATCGACACCGGTTCCGCCGTCGATCAGACCGAAGTCCAGCGTGTGAACCGAGATGGTGTCGTTGCCCGCGCCGCCGATGGCCACGCCGTCAGTTGCCGTCAGGTCGATGGTCACGCCGCCAATGGAGAACGCCGTATCCGCATGCGCGGTGGTGTCGGCCGTGGCGGTATCGTGCGTGGTCGTCGTTGAGGCGCTGGTGTCCGTCGCTGCCAGCGGAGCAGTCAGCGTGCTGGTGGCGTGCGTAACTGAGGTATCCGTGGTGGTGCTGGTATCGGTGGTGTGAACCGCCGCCAGCGTATGGGTATCGTCCACTGCCAGCGACTGAACCTGCGCAACGTTGTTGTCCGCCGGTAATGTCGAACCGACCGTCAGCCCGACGTGGGCATCGAATCCGTTACCGGCCGCATCGACCGCTTTCAGATCAATCACCGCCCCGAGCAACGCGGCGAGCAACCCGGTCAGCCCGTAACTGCTCAGCAAGGCACTGCTGAACTTAACGGTCCACGAACCGTCCGCCTGCACGGTCCCCGCCAGCGTATTGCCCAGCAGCGTGACGCTGACCAGACCCCCTTGTGCGATGTTACGGCTGGTACCGCTCAGGGTCAGACCCTGACCACCGAGAATGCCGCCCACCACACCGAGCGTCAGCCCGAGCAGTGGATTGAGCGCCACCAGCGGCAGGGCGTGTGTCAGCACGCTCAGCGGGTTAGAGATGATGGCGGTGTTGCCCACGGTATCTGCCACCGACACAGAAACCTGCGTCGAGCCATCTGCCAGCCCTTTCAGCTCTGCCGAAGTAAACGGCACACTCCACGCGCCGTTAGTGATGGTGCCGGTGTGCGTCACGCCACCAATACTGACCGACACCGTGCCGTTGAGCAGGTTGGAGGTCCCGGTAATGTTGGTGTTAGCGCCCGCTTCCGCGGCGTTCAGATAGCCGTCACCGCCAAACAGTGAGCCGAGTGACAGCGTTGGCAGAGTATGAATACCGACCGTTGCCGATGCGCTTCCGCTGGTGGAATGACCGGCGGCGTTAGTGATGGAAGCACCGACATTCAGCGTCCCGTCGAGCAGGCTCGCCAGCGTCAGCTGCGGAACCGCGACGCTGAAGGTGCCATCCGCTTTCACCAGCGCCGTCAGGGTATTGCCGCCGACGTTCAGGGTCACGGTTGAGCCCTGCGCGTTGGTGGTGGTACCGCTGATGGTTTGTGTCAGCAGCGCATCCGCCGCGTTCAGCAGGCCATCGCCAAACAGCGGGTTAAGCGTAATGGTCGGCAGAGACTGCGATACCACGTTCAGCAGATTGGTGACCGACGCCGTATTACCGGAGCCATCCACCAGGCTGGCGATGACCGACTGTGAACCATTGAGAATGGCGCCCAGATCGGTCACCGGCACCGTCACGCTGAACACGCCGCCGACGCCCACATTGGCAAGGTAGTTTTTGCCGTTCAGGGAAATCTGCACCTGTGTGCCCTGCGCAACGTTGGTCGCGATACCGCTGATGGTCTGGCCGGTCAGCAGGTCAACCACGTTCAGCACGCCATCGCCAAAGACCGGATTAAGAATAATCGAGGGCAGATTGTGGATACCGACATTCAGCCCCAGGGTATTCGTCGCCGTGTTGCCCACTTCATCGGTCACGGTGGTGACGATGGTCAGATTGCCGTCCAGCAATCCGGCCAGCTGAAGCGGTGTCAGTGCAGCAGAGAACTTGCCGTCACTGCCCACGGTGGCCGTCAGGTTAATCAGGCCGCCGCCGACGTTGATGTTGACCGTTTCGCCAACATGCCCGTTAGTGACCGTACCACTGATGGTTTGCGTCAGCAGGGCTTCCGCCGCGTTGAGGATGCCATCAGCACCGAAAACAGGATCCAGCACAATTTTCGGTATGGCGTTGATGATGGAAGTGAGCGTACTGCTGCTGGTGCTGGTATTACCGCCGCTGTCAGTGACAGAAACCACCACAGGGAAGGTGCCGTCGCCCAGCGCTGTCAGATCACCCGGTTGCAGGGTGATGCTGAATGCGCCGGTACCGTCGGTCGCGCCGAGGAAGGTTTTCCCGCCCAGCGTGACCTGAACCTGCGTACCCGCAGTCACGCCGCTGACTGTCCCGCCAATCACCTGCGTGGTCAGCGCATCCGCTGCGTTCAGCAAGCCATCGCCCAGTACCGAGGTGAGGTTAATGACCGGTTTCACCAGATCCAGCACCGCATTGGCCACTGCCGAACCGACGTTACCCGCGGCATCCGCCACGGTGACGCTGACTGCCGCGGTCGTGCCACTGAGCAAGCCGAGCACGGACGGCGGAACGGTGACCAGGAAATGCCCCGTTGCATCCACTACGCCATCAATGGTTTGTGTACCGACCTGCACCGCGATGGCCGTACCCGCCGCCACATTCGAGACGGTACCGCTGATGGTCTGATTGACCAGCAGATCGGCGATATTCAGCACGCCGTCGCCAAACACGGTATTGAGCACCACCTCCGGCAGATTGTGGATGGCAATCCCCACCGGAATAGTGGTGGTTGACGTGTTGCCTGCCGGATCTTTCAGGGTAATGCCCAGATTCAGGTTGCCATCCAGCAATGCCGCCAGATCGCCCGGCTGGATCTGAATATTCCAGGTCCCCGCCGTCACGGTAGTGTTGTAGGTTTTGCCGCCAAGCGTCACGGTCACCTGAGTACCGTCAACCGCTGTCGCGACGCCGCCGATGGTTTGCGCCAGCAGCGATTCCGCGGCATTCAGCAGACCGTTGCCACCAAACAGAGGGTCCAGCGTGCCCAGCACCGGCAGCGTTTTAATCACGTCCAGATTCAGCACGGACGCGGTCACGTTGCCTGCGGCATCGGTGAGGTTCAGGTTCAGCACCTGCTGACCGTCACCCAGCGCACCGAGCAATGCCGCCGGAATGTTCAGTGACCACACACCGTTCGCCCCGACAATGGCCGACAGCGGCGTGCCGTTGATAACAGTGGACACCACAGACCCCACGCCCGCACCAATCGCCGTCCCGCTGATGGTTTGCGCCACCTGCGATTCCGCCAGATTGAGGAAGCCATCCGTCAGCCCCAGACCGCTGGTGACGTTGAGCGCGAGCAGTTTGTTGAAGAAGATATCCAGACCGGTACTGACGCTGGTGGTGTTACCCGCCTGATCCGTTACCGTCGCCGCCAGTGTCAGGGTGCCGTCGTTAAGCAGCAGCAACTGCGCTGGCGTCAGGTTGAGCGACCATGCCCCGCCCGGCTGAATAAGTGCCGTACCGATGGAGGCACCGCCCAGTGTGACGTTCACCGTCTGACCGTCTGCCCCGCTGGACGTACCGCCCACCAGTACGTTGAGCAGCGATTCCGCCAGATTAATGACGTTATTCCCGGCCACCACATCCAGCGCCAGCAACGGCGCGGTGGTATCGACGTTCACGGTGTGCGGAACCGCCGTGCCCACGTTACCGGCCGCGTCCGTCAGGGTGGCGGAGATCACGTTGGTCGCGCCGTTTCCTTGCGGCAATGCCTGCAAATCAGCAGCAGGCACGCTAACCGACCAGGTGCCGCCCGCCTGCACGGTGCCGTTGTAAGTTTTGCCATTCAGCGTCACCGTCACTACCCGACCCGCTTCGCTGATATCCGCCGTACCCGTAATCACCTGCGCAGATTTCGACTCGGTATTGTTGAGAACATCGTCGCCGGTGAAGGCATTGATGGTCACCGCTGGCACGGTGGTATCCACCAGCACGTTGCTGCTCGCAGTGGTCAGTGGCACCAGTGTTGACGCAGTGATTGCAGTGGTGGTGCCATTGACAAATTCAGCGGCAGGCACCAATGCTGACCAGATTCCATTTGCGACGGTCGCGAGATGCGGATTACCTCCGACGGTGATGTTGACCAGCGTACCGTCAGGCACGTTGATTGATTTACCCGAAACGGTAATGTTCGCCGGATTGCCATCCGCCACGTTAATGATGTTATCGCCGGTCACCGGATCAATGGTGATGGCGAATGTTGGCGGCGTCAGGTTGACCGTAATGGCCTGAGGCAGCGGCAGATTTGCCGTGTTACCTGCCAGGTCATTTACCGTTGCGGTGATCGTGTCCGCGCTGTCCAGCGTTGCCAGTTCCGCAGGGGTAAAGGTGGCACTCCAGGTGCCATCGCCCTGTACGGTTGCCTGATGGCTGATGCCGCCGACTGAAACCGTTACCTGCTGTCCGGCCTGCACATTCACTGTCGAACCGGTGATGGTTTGCGGATTCTGACTTTCGGCATAGGTCAGGTCGAAACCCACCCCTGCGAATGAAGTCACAGCAACGGCTGGCAACTGGGTCACGGCAATGCCGATATCGGTTGAAGCCGAACCGGTATTACCGCCACCGTCCGTCACCGTGACAGAGATTTGCTGTGCGCCCTGCGGCAGATCGGCGATTTCGCCCGAGTTCAGAGAAACCGTCCAGTTACCGTTCGCATCCACCGTCGCGCCCGGAATAGGGATCCCCCCGACAAGAACGACCACGCTTTGCCCGGTGCCCGTCACTCCCGTTGTCCCGCTAAGGACAATTGGCGTGGTGGCAGCCGCGGCAGCTTCCGCGGCACTCAGATAACCATCGCCAAACGGCGTGTTGATGGTGACATCCGGTGCGGTGAGGTAGCTGGTAAACGGCAGTGTCGCTGGCGTACTGTTGCCTGCGGCATCGGTCACCGTCACGTTAATATCATGCGCGCCACTGCCCAGAGAATTCAGGACGCCCGCAGGCAGACTGACCGTCCAGTCACCTGTGGTCGGATCGACGGTGGCGGTATAGGTGGTGCCGCCGACATCGATGGTTAATTTAACGTTCTGGTTGTCGCCGGTAATCCCGGTGTTACCCGTGATCACGTTCACACCGGCCGCTTCGGGAATATTCAGGCTACCGTCGCCAAATGGCGTGTCGATAGTCGGTACCGGGCCGGACAGATGTGACGTGAAGCTGATGGTCGTATCGTTATGGTTACCGACAGAATCGGTCGCCGTCACGGTAATATCATGCAGCGCGGTCGTCTGCCCCAGCGATGCCAGCTGAACTGGGGTGAGATTCAGGGTCCAGTTTCCGGTATCCGGATCCACGATTGCCGTAAACGGACTGCCGGTCATGCCCGCGATCGCCACACTGACGGTTTGTCCTGTGCCCGTTACGCCGGTGGAACCGGTGAGCGTCTGGCCGCCAACAGCCGCAGATTCGGCAATGTTCAGCGTGCCGTCACCGAATGGCAGATCAATCGTCGGTTGCGGAATGTTATTGATCCGCACATCAACCGATGCCGTCAGCGGCGAGGTGTTGCCCGCACTGTCGGTCACGGTCACCACGACCGGCCATGTGCCATCCTGCAAGCCCAGCAACTGTGCTGGCGTCAGGGTAACCGTCCAGGTTCCGGCAGCAGAATCCACCACCACCGGCACTGCGTTACCGTTAATGACCACAGTGACGGTTTGACCCGGCGAGGTGATACCGGTGGTACCGGTAATGCTGCCGCCCGCGGTCGCTTCGTCCAGATTCAGAATGCCGTCACCGAATGGCACGTTAATGCCAGCCACTGGCAGAACCTGCGTCACCGACGTGAAATCAAGGGTACCGGACGCACTGGTATTCCCCGCGCTGTCGGTGGCGGTCACGCTGATGGTGTGCGTGTCATCCGTCAGCCCCTGAAGCACGCCGGAAGGCACGGTCGCCGTCCAGGTGCCGTCATTGGCGACGGTGGCCAGCACCGGTGTGCCATCGACAGTGACCAGAACGGTCTGACCCGCACCGGTAATGCCGGTTGAACCGGTGATCAGCTGATTACCTGCCGCTTCGGTGGCGTTAAGAACGCCATCCACAAACGGCGTATTGATGGTCGGTAACGGTAGCGGAGACAGTTCGATATCCAGACTGGCGCTGGAAGACGCCGGGTTACCGGCAACATCCTGTGCCGTCACGGTCACCTGTACGATACCGGTGGTCAGCCCGTTGAGCAGCCCCGGCGCCACGATCGCCGTCCAGCCAAGTCCGTCAGGGTTCACCGTACCGGAAATCGGATCAACCAGCCCCGGCACCGTCACCAGCACAGCCGTTCCCGGCGCCAGACCTGAGCTGCTTCCGCTCAGGTTGAAACCGTCGGCCGCTTCACTGATATTCAGGATCCCGTCACCGGCAATCACGCCAATCGTCAGCGTTGGTAACGCGTGCGAGGAGAGCGTGAAATCAGCCGACGTGGTGAGGTTGTTCCCGGCCGCATCGGTCACGCTGACATCGATGGTTTTCGTGCCATCGGTGGTGATGGCCTGCACATCCACGCCCGGAATGGTCAGATTCCAGACACCCGTGCCGTCTGCGGTGGTGGTGTAGTCTTTGCCGTTAAGCGTGACGGTCACGGTCAGGTTTGGATCCGTGGTTCCGCTGACCGGAATACCCAGCGCCGCTTCTGCCAGATTGATGATGTCATCACCGCCGGTATCCACCGTCACGGTCAGGATCGGTGCGACGGTATCCACCGCCACATCATGCGTTGCCGTGGCGACGTTTTGCGCCACGTCATTCGCGGTGGCAGTAAAGGTGTTATTACCCGCCGGCATCGCCTGAACCTCAGCTGCCGTCATCGGGAAGCTCCAGGTGCCATTGGCCTGCACGGTGGCAGTAAACGTCGCCGTATAGGCTTCGCCGGTGATAACCACGGTGACCGTGCCGCCCACAGGAACGTGGGTGGAGGTACCGCTGACGGTCATCCCCTGATTGTGCTCAACGATATTGATGTAGTCATCGCCGGAAATCGCGTTGATGGTCAGCGTCGGCAGGTCGCCCGGCTGAGCGATCACGGTGGCGTTGTGAGTGGCAGACGCCGGGTTGCCGCTCACATCGGTACTTGTCGCCGTCACGGTCACCGGTCCGTCAGACAAGGTAGCCAGATCCGCGAACGGAACGGTAGCCGTCCAGGTGCCATCCGCACCCACCAGGGCGTTGTAGTCATTACCGTTAAAGGTCACGACCACCGTCTGCCCTTCTTCAAGATTCGTGGAGGTCCCGGTGATCGGAATATCCGCGCCTTTTTCTGCCGCATTAATGTAATCATCGCCCGACACAGACGTGATGGTCAGCGTCGGCAAATCAGCCGCCGCCGCATCGACGCTGAAGCTGTGATTGCCTGTGGTGATGTTACCGGCCGCATCGGTGATAGACGCTGACAGCGTGTACGTGGTGTCGGGCAGCGCCTGCACCACAGAACTTGGCAGCGTGAAGCTCCAGGTGCCGTCCGGCTGGACGACGGCGGTGTAAGTCACATTGTTGAAATTGAGCACCACGGAAACGGTTTGTCCGGCATCCGGGATGTCAGATGTGCCGCTGATCACCACCGGCTGCAAGGTTTCGGCAGCATTAATGATGTTGTCGATCGCCACCGGATCGAAGTTCAGCACCGGCGGCGTGTAGTCCACGGTAATTGCACTGTTGACTGTGCCCTCATTACCCGCGCTGTCGGTGGCTGTCACCACGATGTCTTGCGGGCCTTCCGTTATCGCCTGCAAATCAGCCGCACTGATGTTAACCGTCCAGATCCCGGTCGCATCGACAGTCGCCGTATGATCCACTCCGCCGATATTCACGACCACGGTCTGACCTGCGCCCGTCACGCCGGTGGTCCCGGTGAGGGTCTGATCGGCGCCCGCTTCCAGCTGATTGAGGAAAGTATTGCCAAATGGCGTTTCGATGGTCGGCACCGGAACGTTCTGCGTCGCGAGCTCAATATTGACCGGCGGCAGCGTGGTAGTGTTGCCCGCGGCATCGGTCAGTTGAACCGTCAGCGGATAGCTGCCGTCAGCCGCACCGTCCAGCGTATTGGCAGGAATGGTGGTGCTCCAGCTCCCGTCCGGCTGTACTTGTGCAGTATAAGTTTGTCCGTTGAAGGTCAGGGTCACGGTCTGCCCGGCTTCCGCTGCATCCGTGTTTCCGCTCAGGGTGATCGGCGCGCCCGCTTCGGCGGCGTTGATCACGTTGTCCGTCGCGATCGCATTAATCGTCAGCGGAGGCGGTGTGAAATCGACATTCACAGAACCGGTAATGGAGCCCTGGTTACCTGCGGCGTCGGTGACGTTAACCACCACCGGCGTCGGGCCTTCCGTTACGCCCGTTAAAGTGCCTGCCGGAACGGTGACAGTCCAGGTGCCGTCTGTCGCAACGGTACCGGTCAGGGGGATGCCGTCAATGATCACGGTCACCGTCTGGCCGTCGCCGGTCAGCCCGGTAGAACCGGTCAGAGTCTGTGCGGCAGCCGCTTCATCAGTGCCTAACTGACCATCGCCGAACGGCGGGTTCAGCGTAGGTACCGGCGGTTGGGTGTAAATACCAATATCCTGCTGCGTGGTCACGGTACCCAGATCGGTAGACACCGTGGTCGCAATCACATGGCTGGTGCCATCGGCCAGACTGGTAAGGTCATTCGCCGGGATCGGCACGGTCCAGTTGCCCTGCGCGTCGGTCGTGGTGGTGTAGGTTTTCCCACCCAGACTGACCGTGACGATCGTGCCCTGCGGCACATTGGACGTCGAACCGCTGATGTTCACACCCGCCGCGGCTTCCGTCACGTTGATATTGTTGTCACCGGCGATGGTATCAATGGAAATACCGCCGAGCGCTGAGTTGACGGTAAACGCATCGCTGCCCTGCGCCGGGTTTCCGGCCACATCCGTCACGGTGGCGTTGATCGTCGCCGGACCGTCGCCGAGTGTTTGCAAATCAACCGCCGGAACAGAAACGCTCCATGCGCCGCTGGCCTGCACGGTTGCGCTGTACTGAAGTGTGCCGATAGTGATGAGAACGGTTTGTCCCGCTTCCACATTCGTGGTGGTACCGCTGACGATTTGCGCTGTCTGCTGCTCCGCGCCATCAAGCGTATTGTCGCCTGCAAACGTCGAGACAGTCAGCGTCGGCAGTAAGGCCGGATCCGCTTTTACGGTGACCGGTGCGGTCGCGGTGCCTGCGTTGCCCGCGGCATCAGTGACGGTGGCGGTCAGGGTGTACGTTCCGTTCGCCACATTCGCCAGTGCATCGGCCGGAATGTTAACGGTCCATGCGCCGCCTGCGCCCACGGTACCGCTGTAGGTATGCCCGCCAAGCTCGATGGTGACGGTATCGCCCGTCTCACCCGCGCCCGCCGTACCGCTGACCGGGATAATCGCCCCGGCTTCGGCGGCATTGATGGTGCCATCGCCTGCAACCGGGGTGGTGATGGTGACAACGGGCGCAATGGTATCAACCGATACCGGCACAGAAATGTTGCTGGTGTTGCCTGCCGCATCCGTTACCGCCACCTGCACGGCGGTCGGGCCTTGTCCGACGGCAGTGAGTGCCGATGACGGCACAGATACCGAGAACGAACCGTCGGCGGCGACAACGGCGGCGTAATCCTGCCCGCCAAAGGTCACCACAGCGGTCTGGCCACTGCCGGAAACGCCGGTATTCCCGGTCAGTGTCTGGCTGACGCCCGCTTCGGCGCCATTCAGAATGCTGTCGCCAAAGGGTGTGTCGAGTGTGGCGTTTGGCAGATTGTGAATGATGACATTCAGCACATCGCTGCCGGTGACCGGTTGCCCGACGGCATCGGTGGCACTGACAGTAATGGTGTGTTGACCGTCACTCAGGGTAGCGAGATCAGCCGCAGAAACCTGCGCGCTCCAGCCGCCGCCCACGCCGACCGTCGCGGTGTACGTTTTGCCGTTGAGGATAATCGTCACGATGCCGTTGACCGGCACGTTGACGGAGGTCCCGCTGATGGTGACGCCCGCTGCCGCTTCCTGAGCATTCAGCTGGTTATCGCCGGTGACCGGATTCACAGACAGACCGCTTAGCGTGTTATTCACGGTGAACGATTCGCTGCCGGTGGCCGGATTTCCGGCCTTATCCAGCACCGCGACATCAATTTGTAATGTGCCGTTGGTCAGTGCGCCCAGCGCTGAAGACGGAATGCTGACGCTCCAGCTGCCATCGGCCTGCACGGTCGCGTTGTACACCACGTTGTTCAGGGTGATATTGACGACCTGCCCGGCTTCAACATGCGTCGTCGTCCCGCTGAGGGTCTGAGCCGTTTGCTGCTCTGCACCATCAAGAATATTGTCGCCAGCAAAGGCGTTCAGGGTGATGGTCGGCGCTAAGGCCGGATCGGCTGCCAGCTGAACATTGGACGTAATGGTGGTGCTGTTACCGGCTGCGTCAGAAAGCTGTACGGTCACCGGATATTGTCCGTCCGTCACGCCTGCCAGAGCGCCTGCCGGAATGGTCACTGTCCACTGCCCGTTTACCGCCACGATGCCGGTGTAAGGCTGGCCGTTAATCGTCACGGTCACGGTGTTACCGGCTTCAGAAATCGACGCGGTGCCGGTTACGTTAATATCAGCCGCCGCTTCGGCGCTGTTGATGTAACCGTCGCCGGAAACCGGATTGAGGGTCAGGGTTGGCGCGGTGAAATCGACAGTGGCGGAACCGCTGAGCGTCGCGGTGTTGCCCGCGCTGTCAGTCACATTCACCACAATCGCATTATTGCCTGCCGGTAATGCCTGCAAATCAGCAGACGGCAGGCTGACCGACCAAACGCCGGCGCCATCCACCGTGGCGTTATAGGTATGCCCGCCAAGGGTGACGGTGACGGTCTGCCCGTCACCGGTTTTGCCGGTGGTGCCGCTGAGGGTTTCAGCCGTTGCCGCTTCGGTAATATTCAGATAACCGTCGCCAAATGGCGTGTTAAGGGTGGGCACCGGAGCCTGATTATCCAGGCCAACAGAGATGCTGTTACTCAGCGTGGAGCCATCCAGCGCCTGCACGCTGGCAGAAAGTGGCAGGCCAGCAGGGTCAGCACCCAGTGATTGCAAATCAGCGGATGACAGCGCCAGTGACCATTTGCCATCTGGCTGAACCAGCACAAAGCGGCTCAGCGAACCGAAAGTTACCGTCACCTGCGCAAACGGCGCGACGCCAAGCGTGGTCCCGGTGATCAAAATGCCATCATTGGTTTCAGTGACGTTGATGACGTTATCGCCGGTCACCGGATCGATGGCGATACCGTTCTGCGAGGCATCCACGTTAAAGGTGTCAGTGCCCGGCGCGGCTTCGTTACCGGCTTTATCAGAAACAGTCGCGGTGATGGTTTGCGGGCCGTCACCCAGCACAATCATATCTGCCGCCGGAACAATCACGCTCCAGTTGCCGCTGGCACCCACGGTCGCCGTATAGGTGTGGCCATTCAGGGTGATGGTGACAATTTGTCCGGCTTCAACGCGCGTGGTGGTACCACTCAACGTTTGCGCGGTCTGGCGCTCAGCACCATCGACAATATTATCCGACGCGAAGGTATTCACCGTGATGAGCGGCGGGAGGGTCGGATCAGAAGCGACGTGAAGGGTGCTGGTATTGGTGATGGCGTTCCCCGCCGCATCCGTCAGTGTCGCGGTGACCACGACATCCTGATTAAGATTGTTCAGCGAACCCGCCGGAATGTTTACGCTCCAGCTGCCATCCGGCTGAACAATGGCGCCCGTATAATCAACGCCGTTAATGGTGACGACCACCGGACGACCGGCTTCGGATACCGACGCCGTACCGGTCAAGGTCATTTGCGTTGCGGCTTCCGCCACGCTGATGTAACCGTCGCCTTCCAGCGGATTGACCGTCAGGGTAGGCGCGACGGTATCGACAGAAACAGTAGTGTTGAGCGTAGTGTGGTTACCCGCGGAGTCCGTCACATTGATGACTACCGCGCTGTCCCCCTGCGGTAAACTTGCCAGCGCTGCCACCGGCAAACTGACGCTGTAACTGCCATCGGCCGCCACCGTGCCGGTGTAAGTCTGTCCGTTGATGATCACGCTGACAGTTTGCCCTTCACCTTTAAGGCCGGTGTTACCAGTCAGTATCTGATCAGTACCCGACTCCTGTGTGTTGAGCGTTCCATCGGTAAACGGTGTATCCAGCGTCAGTTCACCCGGGTGCACTGCGACGTTGAAGTCTTTGGTAGTCGAAATCGCATTGCCATCGGCATCCGTCATGCTGACAGTCAGCGTGGTTGTGCCGTCGGTCAGCGCCTGCAAGGCGTCTGCCGGAATGCTCACACTCCATGCGCCGTTCGGGCCTGTGGTGCCGGTATACGTCTGGCCATTGAGCGTAACGGTAATGGTCGTTCCTTCAGCCACATTGGACGCGGTGCCCGAAATCACCAGAGGAGACTGCCCTTCCGTCGCATTCAGCTGTCCGTCGCCGGAAATCGGGTTAACGGTCAATATACCGGCGTTGTCGTTTACCGAGAATTCAGCCGGAGTGGTGGTCTGGTTGCCCGCGGCATCCGTCAGGGAAGCGGTCAGCGTGTAGTCGCCATTGGCCAGAGCAGAAACGGCATTGGCCGGAATGGTCACCGACCAGCTGCCGTCCGCGCCCACAATGGCGTTGTAATCGACGCCGCTGAGGGTGACGACCAGCGTGCGCCCGGCTTCAGACACTGAAGCGGTACCGGTGACCGTCAGCGGTTGCTGATGCTCCACGGCATCCAGAATGTTGTCATTGGCGATAGGGTCAAGCGATACCACCGGCGGCGTTCTGTCGACCACCACGGTGACGCCCTGCGTAACGGAATTGCCATCCGTACCGGTGACGGTCACCGAAATCACATAGGTGCCATCCGCCAGATTTTGCAGATCGACCGACGGCAGGTTGATGTCCCATTTGCCGTCAGCACCGACGGTGCTGGTGTAGGATTTGCCATTGATGGTGAGGGTAATCGTCTGGCCTGCGGCCACGTTGCCTGTGGTACCGGAGAAAATCTGCGCGATGCGCGCTTCCGTCGCATTGAGGATGTTATCGCCCGCAAAGGCGCTCAGCGACAAGGTTGCTGCCTGACCGGTGTTACCGCCGCCATTGTTTCCACCCCCGGTATCGCCGCCACCGGTGTTTCCACCACCGGTATCGCCGCCGCCTGTGTTTCCACCGCCGGTATTGCCGCCGCCCGTGTTTCCACCGCCGGTATTACCGCCACCGTCGCTGCCGCCGTTATTGCTGCTGCTACCCCCTCCGCCGCCACCGCCACCACCTGCGGCAATCGCGATACCGGCACCGAGCGCAACCACGCCCAGAATGGCGCCTAAAACAGCGGGGTCAAAGTTGGAAGAGTCGAGGACCAGGGCACCGACGTCAGGAATGGTTTCATAGGCAGGGACGATCGGGACAGCGCCTGCGGTCGCGCCGGTATCGACAAAGGCCGCGTGTTCGATAGGATGCACGCCATCATCGAAAACCAGCTCGCTGTGATGGCCCTTGCCATCGGTATCGAAGAAGCTGTGATAACGGACCGTACGGCCATCTTTCATGTGGATGACAAGATCGTTCCCGACGCGCTCGTAGCTTACGACCGCGTCACGCGTCGCATGCACGCGTACTATGCTGATTTGATTGAGGGTTACGTCCTGGCTGGCGTTTGAAACCTGGGAGATCACCGCACCATTTGTACGAGAAAGAACATCAATAACAACGCTACCGTTCTGAGCCATGTTGTACCCCTGTCTGCATCCAGTTGTTGCTCATATCCGCCACGAACCACCCCTCCCGTCACAGGGAAGAGCGATTGGCGAACATGAAGACCATTGAAGTAATGGATTAACTTCCAACTGGTGATGAGTGGTACACAGACTGCAAAACGTACAAATAATGATAATAGTGATGCTTTTTATGTGTTTCTGTTTGGTGATTCCGTCATTTTTATCCCGGAAACTCCATAAGTTATATGCATGATTTGAGTTAAGTGTATTAAAAAAATGTTATCTTAAAGATAAAAATTATTCATCAAATGGATATGAAATATAATTTTTGACGGATGTGAAAATCTGGCCTAGCGAGGGATTATTCTGTTAATTTATTGAATTAACATGATTTTATGGAGGATTCACAAAAAGGTAAGCGCGATCATTGTCAAGAAAATCAACCATAAAGAGATAAAAAAAACCATCAAAACGGCTTACCAGTTTTGTGGGAACACATCGTTTTTTTTGAGCTTAATGCATTGAGTACAAAAATAATTAAGACTACGTGCAATCACTGAAACTTATCGTTTCTGATAAACTGTGCGGTCTGTTTAATCTCAGGTGTTTTTTCATGAAGGAAAAGACTCATCATCATGTCAGGTAAATATTTATCGCTGACCTCAACCAATATCACGAGATTCTTTTGGTTGTTCATTTTGCTGCTGGCACTGGGGCTGGGTCTTTACGGGTATAACTACACCAATGCTTATCTGAATGACAAACTGCGCACGGTGCAAACCACCGCCGACCAGTTGCAAAAACGTATCGATAAGTATCGCTACATGACCTATCAGATTTACGACAATTTCACCGGCCAGCCGCTGCCGCCGGACGCCGTGTCTGCGCAGGAAATTCGTCTGCGTCAGGACATGTTCTACGTGTCCAAACCGCGCAAGAAAACAGATGCCCTGATTTTCGGCACTCACGACAGCTCCACGCTGGATCTGACCCTGAAAATATCCGCCTTCCTGGATGAACAGTGGGGCGCGAAAACGCTGCCTTATTCGCTGTATTATCTGAACGGCCAGGATAACAGCATGGTGCTGATCACGACGGTGGCGCTCGAGGAACAGGATTCCCGTCTCAAAGAAAACTATTTCACCAGCACGCTGCAATCGCGACGCGCTGAAATGCTGCAACAGGCGAATACGCTGGACGAACGCGAAAGCTATTCCGGTCTGCGTAAATCCCGGCAGAGCAGCGACTACAGCTTCTCCCTGCGTACCACCTTCAATAACCCCGGCCATCTGGCTACGGTCATCGCGTTTGATATACCGATGAGTGATTTGATCCCGCTGAACATGGCGCGGGACAACTTCCAGCTCAATGGCAGCACGGCCGCCGTCAATGAAGGTGATCCGAGCGACGACAACGCCACCAGCAGCATCACGCTGCAGGGCTGGTCGCTGGTGTTTAACGTGCCGCTCAGCAACTCGCCGCTGTCGCTGACTTACCACGTGCCGCTGTTTAGCCTGGTGGTTGATCTGTCGAGAAACAACTTCTGGCTGATCCTCATCAATCTGTTCCTGATCGCACTGGCGATGACCAGCATTTACTTCATCCGTCATCAGTACATCCGCCCGAGTGAAAATATGGCGGCGCAGTTGCACATGCAGCAGGCGCTGAACCAGGAAATCATATCCGGGCTGCCGCTTGGCTTGCTGGTCTACAATTTCAGCAACCACAGCGTGATCCTCAGTAATAAAATTGCCGACCAGCTTCTGCCGCATCTCAGCCTGAATAAAATTGCCAATATGGCCGAGCAACACAACGGCTCGATTCAGGCCACCGTCAATAATGAGGTGTATGAGATCCGCATGATCCGCAGCCAGATTTCGCCGGAAACCTATCTGTTCCTGCTGCACGATCAGGACAAAGAAGTGATGGTGAACCGCACGCTGCAACAGGCGAAGCGTGAGTTCGAGAAGAATCTGCAGGCGCGCAAACTGATGCTGCACAATTTAGGCATCGAACTGAATCAGCCGTTGCAGGAACTGAACGGGCTGGTCGAGTCGTTAGTGGCGGTTGAAGAACCGCGCGAGCGCCAGATGCTTGAGGGCAAATTGCAGGTCGAATCGCGCAATGCGCTGACGCTGGTGGACAACATCACCCTGCTGACGCGGCTGGAAACGCAGGACTGGCAGCCAGCCAGTCAGTCCTATGTGTTATCCGCGATGGTCGATGAACTGCTGCTCGACGCCCTGCCCCGCTTAAGTCAGAAAGGGCTCGGGTTGCTGAATCATTTCCATATCGCGCCTGAAACCACCTTTGTCGGTGATATGCAGGCCGTGAAAAAAATCCTGTCGCTGCTGCTCGATTACGCCATCGTCACGACGTCCCTCGGCAAGGTCACGCTGACCAGCGAGCAGGACGAAGATCGCCCGGATCAGCTGGTGTTTCACATAACTGACACCGGCAGCGGAATTTCGAAGGAAGAATTGAGCAATCTGAATTATCCTTTCCTGAGTCAGACGTTAGTTGATCGCTTTAATCACGGCTCCGGCCTGACGTTCTTCCTGTGTAATCAGCTGTGTAAGAAGCTCGGCGGACAGCTGGAGATTCGCAGTAAGCTGAATATCGGCACACGTTATACGGTGCGCGTCAAACAGCGCCCGGAAGCGCAGGAAATTGAAGCGGAACACGAGAAACTGTTGACGGATGTGACGGCGCTGCTGGACATCACGTCTGACGAAGTGCGCGGGATCGTCACCCGGACCATGAACGCCTATGGCGCCGTGTGTATTGTGGCTGACGAACGCCAGCTGATGCGGGAATATGACGTGCTGCTGACGGATAACCCGCAGAACAGTGACAAATTTACGCTGCTGCTGACCGACGATGAGTCCGGTTTTCAGTCGCTTGAAAAGCATTATATTCGCGTCAATTACAACATCAGCAGTGCGCTGATCGACGCAACCCTACTGTTAATTGAGCAGCAATTTGCTGTGCCTGATGACAGTGTTTCATCCGAAGAAACCGGTGAAGACTCTCTCGACCATTATGAAAATCAGCTAAAATCAAGCGATTACTATCAGCTTTTTGTCGAGACAGTACCGGAAGATCTTGAGAAACTGTATAATGAAAACCAACGTCGTGATTTCACATCACTTTCCCAAACTGCACACCGCCTTAAGGGAGTGTTCGCTATGCTGAACCTGACCCCAGGCAAGCAATTGTGTGAAGAGTTAGAAAAGTACATCGCAGATGGCGATGCATTACAGATTACTGAAACCATCAATCTTATTGATTCTTTTGTCTCCAGACTGCTGCAGCAAGGTAGCTAATCACATGAATACTATGAACGTAATTATTGCTGATGATCATCCTATCGTCCTTTTTGGTATTCGTAAGTCACTTGAACAAATCGAATGGGTGAACGTCGTTGGCGAGTTTGAAGACTCGACTGCACTGGTAAACAGCTTAAGCAAACTTGATGCGCACGTGCTGATCACTGACCTTTCCATGCCCGGCGATAAATTCGGCGACGGCATCACGCTGATTAAGTACATCAAGCGTCACTATCCTCAGTTGTCGATCATTGTTCTGACCATGAACAACAACCCGGCAATCCTGAGTTCGGTGTTGGATCTGGACATTGAAGGGATTGTTCTTAAGCAAGGCGCGCCGACGGATCTGCCTAAAGCGCTGGCCGCACTGCAAAAAGGCAAGAAGTTTACGCCGGACAGCGTGGCAAAATTGCTGGAAAAAATCAGTGCCAACGGTTACGGCGACAAACGCCTGTCTCCGAAAGAAAGCGAAGTTCTGCGCCTGTTTGCAGAAGGCTTCCTGGTCACTGAAATTGCTAAGAAACTGAACCGCAGCATCAAAACCATCAGCAGCCAGAAGAAATCAGCGATGATGAAACTGGGTGTGGAAAACGATATTGCGCTGCTGAACTACCTGTCCTCAATCAGCTCCATGCCGATCGACAAAGACTAGTTTTCAGGCTTTCAGCGACAACTCTGACAGCAAAAAAAAGGCACCTTTCCGGTGCCTTTTCTTATGGCTTTTTTTCGACTCAGCTTTCCTGTACAGGCCGCGCTTTGCGCACCCGATCGCTGTAATAACTGAGCGTATCGCGCAGCGTTTCCAGCGTCACCGGCTTCGACAGGCAGTTATCCATTCCCGCTTCCAGACACCGCTGACGCTGCTCGGCCAGCGCATTGGCTGTTACGCCGATGACCGGCAGCGTATGCCCCAGCTCGCGCAGTTTTTGCGTCAGGCCGTAACCATCGAGACGCGGCATGTTCACGTCGCTGAGCACGATATCAATCTCATGTGCCCGCATCGCATCCAGCGCATCGACCCCGTCGTTGGCGGTCACCACGATATAGCCCATGGTGCCCAGCTGATCGGCGAGCAGACGGCGGTTGATCGGATGGTCATCCACCACCAGCAGCCGGATGTCGCTGTAGTCCTGCGCCACGGCATTGTCAGCCGCCGGTGCCTGTAATCCGCCCTCTTCCCCGGCCGCCTCAATCTGATAAATCCGGTTAAGCAGCAAGGCGATTTCCAGCGGTGTCGAGGTGCCGTGTACCCAATACCCTGGCCGGGTTTCCACTGGCGGCCCGATATGGTCTATCGAGAATTCAATCTGCGCGCGCAAGGTGCCCATGTGAATAAACGGCGTATCGGTGATCAGCACGTCTTCCGCGCCGGTCTGCTGCTCAGGTTCGTAACGCTGAATGTTCGCGCCGTGATAGCGCAGCAATTGCATCAGGTAGCTTTCGAGGTAGGCGTTGCGCACATCCAGCAGGACGGTTTTATCCTGCCAGTGATCCAGCGGCGCTTCGGACGGGAATACCGCGCTGTACAGCGGAATTCTCACCGTGAAGGAGCTGCCCAGACCCGGCTCGGATTCGACATCAATATCGCCATCCATCAGGTTGATCAGTTTTTCACAAATCGCCAGCCCCAAACCGGTGCCCTGGAAATGACGCTGCACGCCGGTCCCTACCTGGAAGAAGGGATCGAACAGGCGGGTAATTTCCCGTTCCGGAATGCCGACACCGGTGTCGCGCACCTGGAATTCAAGATAATTACCGCAGGTTCTGACGTTGAGAACAATGCAGCCGGTATCAGTGAATTTGATGGCGTTATTCAGGATGTTGGAGATGACCTGCTGCAAACGCACCGGATCGCCGTTAAACGACAGCGGCACGTTATGCTCGATAAAGCAGTACAGCCCGAGGCGCTTTTTCACCACCAGCGGCAAATAGTTACCGGCGATATGGGTGATTACTTCCCGGCAGGAGAACTCCTGAGGCTCGATTTTCAGCTGCTCGGACTCAATTTTGGAGAAGTCGAGAATGTCGCTGATGATTTTCAGCAACAGCGCCGAGGAGTTGTTCATCGCCGTCACCAGGCGGTCAACACCCTGCGGCAGCCCCTGCGTTTGCAGTAAATCCAGGTTACCGATGATGCCGTACAACGGCGTGCGCAATTCGTGGCTGACCGTCGCCAGGAACATGGATTTGGACTGGCTGGCCTGCTCGGCGGCGTTCGCCATTTCCTGCAACGACTCTTCCATTCTCACGCGCGCACTGACGTCAATCAGCACGCAGATCGCCACATCTTCGTTACGGTAGCGGGAATGGACAAAGCTCAGCTGGATATTGTTGTTGTTTTTCGTGATGACATCGACGAAGTTCACCTGCTGATCGCAGATGATGCGCGTAATGCGCTGACGGTCTTCCTGCGTCAACATGCTGATGTAATTGTGCGCCAGCTCGTTACTCAGAATGTTCACGCCGTCGCTGATGCGCAGAATCGAAATCCCCACCGGCGCCGACGCGACAATTTTATGATTGAACTGCTCGTGCTCTTCCAGGCGGAACGCATTCTGTTCGGCGGGTAAAAACATCTTGCGCTCGAACACCCACGCCAGAATGAACAGCAACAGGCCAGAGAAGATATTCAGCAGCACGGCGTTGAATATCATGATCTTGAACCGTTCGATCACAATATTGAACGGCATGGAATACACCACGCTCAGTGAGGACGGCGACAGCGGCTTTTTGTAGATCAGATCTTTGTAGCCGTTCATGTAGCCGAAGTAGGAGCTTTCCTGCGGGTAATTGCCCAGCGCGGCGGTATAGCGGTCACCTTCGGACAGGCTTAGCAGCGGCTGATCGTTCTCATCCAGCAGCGTCACGCCGGTATGTTGCGCGCTCGGCGTGACCAGATCTTCGAGACGCAGATTCTGCTGGATGCCCATCAGCGCTTCCAGCTTATTACCGACAAAAATCGGTGTCAGAACATACAGATAACCGGATTCTTTATTACTGGACTGCGACACCCAGTACAGGCTGTTTTCTTTATCCGGATTCTTGCCGTTACGGTATTGCAGGATTTTTTCATGCAGCGATTTCAGCTGATCCTGACTTTCCCGTTCAAAAGGCTCGCTGCTGATACCGAAATCCACCAGACACAGATTCTCACCGCCGATAAAGAACACGCGGTTGAGATCATAGGCATCGGAAAAGTTGTCTTTCCAGTAGTGGATCATATTGCCGAGCGACGCCAGCGAATTGCGGTAGCTGCCATTGAGCTGTGAGCAGTCAGACTCAGGGAAAAGCGAAAGGTAGGACGGCGGCGTATTCTTGGTACTGATCATCCCGTTGATGATGTCGAGGCCGTTCATTGAATCGCTCAGCCGCTTTTCCGCCATGAACTTAATGCTGCGCATCACGTCGTTGGAATTTTTGATATAGCTCTGCGCCAGATCGTAATTGAGGTTGTCCTCATCACGGATCTCCGACTCTTTGTTGTGGAAGATATTCAGCACATAAAAGGTGGTCAGCAGCACACCCAAAGTCCACAACATAAGCGCCAGCACCCGGAACAGGTAGCGGGAGATCCTCAGCGTTGTACGAAACGAAGCAAGATATTTCAAGGAGTAACCATCGGTGTAACGGCTCGGTGAGCGGAATGTGAATCAGAATACACTATTGGAGGACTTTCTAAAAAATCCCAAATAAATAAAAAAGGCATAACACGTTGCCATGTTATGCCTTTCTGACAACTGACTACGAAAACTTATTCTTCTTCGTCGTCAGCAGGCTGTTCGTCTTCACTTTCTGCTTCGTCTGGCAGATCGGCTGCTTGCGCCGCTTCCAGTTCGCCTGCTTCGGTGGCAACGCCATCCAGCTCTTCGTCTTCAACCGGTTCTGCAACACGTTGCAGGCCTACCACGTGCTCTTGTTCAGCGGTACGGATCAGCGTAACACCCTGGGTATTACGGCCAACGGTACTCACTTCAGAAACGCGGGTACGAACCAGCGTGCCGGCATCGGTGATCATCATGATCTGATCGGCTTCATCAACCTGGATCGCGCCGACAACCGGACCGTTACGCTCGCTCACTTTGATCGAGATAACGCCCTGTGTTGCACGGGATTTGGTTGGGTATTCAGCAGATTCAGTACGTTTACCGAAACCATTCTGCGTGACGGTCAGGATGCACCCTTCGCCGCGAGGAATGATAAGCGACACAACGCTGTCGCCTTCGCCCAGACGGATACCGCGAACACCGGTCGCCGTACGGCCCATCGAACGTACCGCTTCTTCAGAGAAGCGCACCACTTTACCGGCCGCAGAGAACAGCATGACTTCGTTTTTACCGTCGGTCAGGTCAACACCAATCAGCTCATCACCCTCGTTGAGGTTGATGGCGATGATGCCAGCGCTGCGCGGACGGCTGAAATCGGTCAGTGCGGTTTTCTTCACGGTACCGCTGGCTGTTGCCATGAACACATGACGGCCTTCTTCGTACTCGCGTACAGGCAGAATGGCGGTGATACGTTCGTTCGGCTCGAGCGGTAACAGGTTGACGATAGGACGACCACGGGCACCGCGGCTGGCTTCCGGCAACTGATAGACTTTCATCCAGTACAGACGACCACGGCTTGAGAACATCAGAATGGTGTCATGGGTATTGGCGACCAGCAGACGGTCGATGAAGTCTTCTTCTTTAATACGGGCTGCTGATTTACCTTTACCGCCGCGACGCTGCGCTTCGTAATCGGTCAGTGGCTGATATTTCACATAGCCCTGATGCGACAAGGTCACCACAACGTCTTCCTGGTTGATCAGGTCTTCGATGTTGATGTCAGATGAGTTCGCCGTAATTTCAGTGCGACGCGGATCATTGTACTGATCGCGGATCGCTTCCAGCTCTTCGCGAATGACTTCCATCAGACGGTCAGGGTTGGACAGGATGTACATCAGCTCGGCAATTTGCACCAGCAGCTCTTTGTATTCATCCAGCAGTTTTTCGTGCTCAAGACCGGTCAGTTTCTGCAGACGCAGATCCAGAATCGCTTGCGCCTGTTGTTCCGTCAGGAAGTATTTCCCCTCGTGAATACCAAACTCAGGCTCCAGCCACTCAGGACGGGCTGCGTCGTCACCGGCGCTGGCCAGCATCGCCGCCACGTTACCCAGATCCCATGAACGCGCAATCAGGCCCGCTTTCGCTTCAGCCGGAGATTGTGCAGCACGGATCAGTTCAATGATCGGATCGATGTTTGCCAGAGCGATAGCCAGTGCTTCAAGGATATGAGCACGGTCGCGGGCTTTACGCAGTTCAAAGATGGTACGGCGCGTCACCACTTCACGGCGGTGGCGAACAAACGCAGACAGAATCTCTTTCAGACCCAAAATTTTCGGCTGACCACGGTGTAATGCCACCATGTTGATACCGAAAGAGGTCTGCAACTGAGTTAGCGAGTAAAGGTTATTCAGAACCACTTCACCCACGGCGTCACGTTTGATTTCAATGACAATACGCATGCCGTCTTTATCAGACTCATCGCGCAGCGCACTGATGCCTTCAACACGTTTTTCTTTCACCAGCTCGGCGATCTTTTCGATCAGACGGGCTTTGTTCACCTGATACGGGATCTCGTGAACAATGATGGTTTCGCGACCGGTTTTGGCGTCCGCTTCCACTTCTGCGCGGGCACGGATGGAAATTTTGCCACGGCCGGTACGGTAAGCTTCTTCAATGCCGCGACGGCCATTAATGATCGCCGCTGTTGGGAAATCTGGACCAGGGATGTGTTCCATCAGCCCTTCAATGCTGATGTTTTCATCTTCGATAAATGCCAGACAGCCGTTGATCACCTCGGTGAGGTTATGCGGCGGAATGTTGGTCGCCATACCGACTGCGATACCTGACGAGCCGTTCACCAGCAGGTTAGGAATACGGGTTGGCATGACCGCCGGGATCTGCTCGGTGCCATCGTAGTTTGGCACGAAATCGACGGTGTCTTTTTCTAAGTCAGCCAGCAATTCGTGAGCAATTTTCGACATGCGAATTTCGGTATAACGCATGGCAGCTGCGGAGTCGCCATCCACTGAACCGAAGTTACCCTGCCCGTCCACCAGCATGTAGCGAAGTGAGAAAGGCTGAGCCATACGAACGATGGTGTCATAAACTGCGGTATCACCGTGTGGGTGATATTTACCGATAACGTCACCGACCACACGGGCCGATTTTTTATACGCTTTATTCCAGTCGTTACCGAGGACGTTCATTGCGAAAAGTACGCGGCGGTGTACCGGTTTTAAACCATCACGCACATCTGGGAGCGCACGTCCGACAATAACGGACATCGCATAATCCAAATAAGAGTTTTTCAGCTCTTCTTCGATGTTAATCGGTGTGATTTCTCTGGCAAGGTCGCTCATGGAGCTGCTATCCCTCTACTGATTATTCATGGCCGCTGCCCACGTAGGCATATATAGCGCAAAGGTGTAAAACTATACCACAAACCAGCGAAACGTGGAAAACAACCGCCCCCTTTTGGCGAGTATTATCCAACGTCTTTCAAACCTTTGCGCAAAGCACCGCATTTCGTATAAAGATTCGCCAGAACCACAAAACTGAACCAAAGCAGACGAAATAGGTATAATCGGTTTTATCGAGATATAAGGAGTCCATCACGCTCATGACAAACACCGCATCCACACCCGCCTCTGCTGCCCCACAGAATATCGACCACGAAGAGATCGCCAAGTTTGAGGCGGTTGCCTCACGCTGGTGGGATCTGGAAGGCGAATTCAAACCGCTGCACCGTATCAATCCGCTGCGCCTGAATTACATTCTGGAGCGTGCCGACGGCCTGTTCGGGAAGAACGTGCTCGACGTCGGCTGCGGCGGCGGCATTCTGAGTGAAAGCATGGCCATCGCCGGCGCGAAAGTCACCGGTCTGGACATGGGCGGCGAACCGTTACAGGTCGCGCGTTTGCATGCGCTGGAAAGCGGCGTGAAAGTCGATTACGTGCAGGAAACTGTCGAAGCCCACGCTGATGCGCATCCTCAGCAATACGACGTGGTGACGTGCATGGAAATGCTGGAACACGTTCCCGATCCGGCTTCTGTGGTTGACGCCTGCGCGCGTCTGGTGAAACCGGGCGGCCATGTGTTCTTCTCCACCATCAACCGCAATAACAAAGCCTGGCTGATGGCGATTTTTGGCGCAGAATATGTGCTGAAAATGGTGCCAAAGGGCACGCACGACATTAAAAAATTCATCAAGCCGTCTGAATTACTGGGCATGATCGATCGCACGTCGCTGTCCGAACGTCACATTATGGGTCTGCATTACAACCCGCTGACCGATCATTTCAAACTCGGGCCGAACGTTGATGTGAATTACATGATTCATACGCAGTCGGAAGAGAGCACCACCCTCTGACCTGCCGGAAATGACGCCGACGTCAAGCCCGGAAAATGTGTTCCGGGCGACATTAAGTGCAATTCTGCCCGCGCTTAGCGTGATGGGTTTTACTTAAACCTTAGTTTTTAGGGCGTTGGTGACGTCGGCGATGCAACATGATTTTTTAGAATAGTTATCCAGATCAATATAGCGTTTTTTTCTAACGTTTAATAAACCGGCAGTCGATCACTTTTCGCAAAAATATAAGAAAATCGTATTGAAGATATTGACAGGTTTGTCGCGCCAGCAATGACGGACTCCTCAGACGCAGACCAGAAATTTCTCCCCAAGTTATCCACAAATCTGACGATTTTGTTCACTTGCCAAAGGACGGTTCAGTCACTATCTTGTCATCAGAAAATAACAAACCCACAATATATTGTGTTTATATCCTGACCAGCACACTAGAATCGAGTCGTGCTGCCGCGCCGTTTCTGGCGGCCAGGTCGGACCCTTTATAAACCTTTGAGGTATCGTCCCGAATGAACCAAAGTCTGCTTGTAACTAAACGTGATGGCCGCACTGAACGCATCAATCTTGATAAAATCCACCGTGTCATTGACTGGGCTGCGGAAGGTCTTCAAAACGTATCAGTTTCTCAAGTAGAACTTCGTTCACACATCCAGTTCTATGATGGGATCAAAACCGCTGATATTCATGAAACCATTATCAAAGCGGCTGCGGATCTGATCTCCAAAGATGCCCCGGATTATCAATATCTGGCTGCGCGTCTGGCGATTTTCCATCTGCGTAAAAAAGCCTACGGCCAGTTTGAACCACCAAAACTGATCGACCAGGTGACCCGCATGGTTGAAATGGGTAAATACGACAAACATCTGCTGGAAGACTACACGGCTGAAGAGTTCGAGCAGATGGACAGTTTTATTGACCACTGGCGCGACATGAATTTCTCTTACGCGGCGGTTAAACAGCTGGAAGGGAAATATCTGGCGCAGAACCGCGTATCGGGCGATATCTACGAGAGCGCGCAGTTCCTCTACATTCTGGTCGCGGCCTGCCTGTTCTCCGGCTACCCGCGCGAAACCCGTCTGGATTACATCAAACGTTTCTACGACGCGATTTCAACCTTCAAAATTTCTCTGCCTACGCCGATTATGTCTGGCGTGCGCACCCCAACCCGTCAGTTCAGCTCATGCGTTCTGATCGAATGTGGCGACAGCCTGGATTCCATTAACGCGACCTCCAGCGCCATCGTGAAATACGTTTCTCAGCGTGCCGGTATCGGCATCAACGCCGGTCGCATCCGTGCGCTGGGCAGCCCGATCCGTGGCGGCGAAGCGTTCCACACCGGTTGTATCCCGTTCTATAAGCATTTCCAGACCGCGGTGAAATCCTGTTCTCAGGGCGGCGTTCGTGGCGGCGCAGCGACGCTGTTCTACCCGATGTGGCATCTGGAAGTGGAAAGCCTGCTGGTGCTGAAAAACAACCGTGGTGTTGAAGGCAACCGCGTCCGTCATATGGACTACGGCGTGCAAATCAACAAACTGATGTATCAGCGTCTGGTGAAAGGCGGCGACATCACCCTGTTCAGCCCGTCTGACGTGCCTGGCCTCTATGATGCCTTCTTTGCCGATCAGGACGAGTTCGAGCGTCTGTATGAGAAATACGAGCAGGACGCCAGCATCCGTAAGCAGAAAGTGAAAGCGGTTGAGCTGTTCTCCCTGATGATGCAGGAACGTGCTTCTACCGGCCGTATCTACATCCAGCACGTTGACCACTGCAACACCCACAGCCCGTTTGATCCGGCAATCGCTCCTGTTCGCCAGTCCAACCTGTGTCTGGAAATCGCGCTGCCAACCAAACCGCTGGATGATGTAAACGACGAAAACGGCGAAATTGCGCTGTGTACGTTGTCTGCTTTCAACCTCGGCGCTATCGAAAGCCTCGACGATCTGGAAGAGCTGGCGGTGCTGGCGGTTCGTGCGCTCGACGCCCTGCTCGATTATCAGGATTACCCGATCAAAGCCGCAAAACGTGGCGCGATGGGCCGTCGTACCCTGGGTATTGGCGTGATTAACTACGCGTACTATCTGGCGAAAAACGGCGTGCGTTATTCTGACGGCAGTGCAAATAACCTGACGCACAGAACTTTCGAAGCCATTCAGTATTACCTGCTGAAAGCGTCCAACGAACTCGCGAAAGAGCAAGGTGCATGCCAGTGGTTCAACGAAACCACCTATTCTCAGGGCGTGATGCCCGTGGATACTTACAAGAAAGATCTGGACGCGATTTGCAGCGAACCTCTGCATCTGAACTGGGATAAACTGCGCGAAGACATCAAAACGCACGGCCTGCGTAACTCTACGCTGTCCGCGCTGATGCCTTCAGAAACATCGTCGCAGATCTCCAACGCCACTAACGGCATCGAGCCACCGCGCGGCCACATCAGCATCAAAGCGTCGAAAGACGGGATCCTGCGTCAGGTTGTGCCGGAGTATGAGCGTCTGAAAGATCAGTACGAACTGCTGTGGGATATGCCAAACAACGACGGTTACCTGCAACTGGTTGGCGTGATGCAGAAATTCATCGACCAGGCGATTTCGTCTAACACCAACTATGACCCGTCGCGCTTCCCGAACAGCAAAGTGCCGATGAAACAATTGTTGAAAGACTTGCTGACAGCCTACAAATTTGGCGTGAAAACTCTGTACTATCAGAACACCCGTGACGGTGCCGATGATGTGCAGGAAGACATGAAAGCCGAGGTAGCTGACGACTGCGAAAGCGGTGCCTGCAAAATCTAATCCTCTGTTTTAAATTACTATATTATTTGAAACCCCCGTCAGGGGGTTTTTGCCGAGAATGTCGAGGAAGTTATGGCCTACAGTACTTTTTCCCAGAATAAAAACGATCAGCTTCTTGAGCCAATGTTTTTTGGCCAGTCGGTTAACGTTGCCCGTTTCGACCAGCAGAAGCATGAAATCTTTGAAAAACTGATCGAAAAGCAGCTGTCCTTCTTCTGGCGTCCGGAAGAGATTGACGTGTCCCGCGACCGTATCGATTTTCAGGCACTCCCGGACCACGAAAAACACATCTTCCTCAGTAACCTGAAATACCAGACGCTGCTCGATTCCATCCAGGGCCGCAGCCCGAACGTGGCGTTGTTACCGCTGATCTCTATTCCGGAACTGGAAACCTGGGTTGAAACCTGGGCGTTTTCAGAAACGATTCACTCGCGCTCTTACACGCACATCATCCGTAACATCGTCAACGATCCGGCGATTGTGTTTGACGACATCGTGACCAACGAAGAGATCCTCAAGCGTGCGAAAGACATTTCCGGTTATTACGACACGCTGATCGAAATGACCAGTTACTACCATCTGCTGGGTGAAGGTACGCATACCGTCAACGGCAAAACGGTGGTGGTAAATCTGCGCGAGCTGAAGAAAAAACTCTACATCTGCCTGATGAGCGTCAACGCGCTGGAAGCGGTGCGTTTCTACGTCAGCTTCGCCTGTTCCTTTGCGTTCGCTGAACGTGAACTGATGGAGGGCAACGCGAAAATCATCAAGATGATCGCCCGTGACGAAGCGCTGCATCTGACCGGCACTCAGCACGCGCTGAACCTGCTGCGCTCAGGTCAGGACGATCCTGAAATGGTTGAAATTGCCAAAGAATGTGAGCAGGAATGCCACGATCTGTTTGTACTGGCGGCACAGCAGGAAAAAGACTGGGCGGAATATCTGTTCAAAGACGGTTCAATGATCGGCCTGAACAAAGACATTCTGTGTCAGTACGTGGAATACATCACGAATATCCGCATGCAGGCCGTTGGCCTGACCGCACCGTTCAAAACCCGCTCGAACCCAATCCCGTGGATCAACGCCTGGCTGGTGTCTGATAACGTGCAGGTTGCGCCGCAGGAAGTGGAAGTCAGCTCCTATCTGGTCGGTCAGATCGACTCAGAAGTGCACGCCGACGACCTGAGTGATTTCGAGCTGTAAATGACAGACAGAACCATCACACTTTCAGCCGGTGGCCCCCCGCTGGTGTGCGAAAGCCGCCATCGCAATCTGCTGGAAGTGTTTGAACACAACAACGTCGACGTCGAATACCAGTGCCGGGAAGGTTATTGCGGATCATGCCGGGTCAAACTGGTGAGCGGTGCGGTGGAATACAGTGAAAAACCCTTAGCGTTCATCTCTGACGGCGAGATTTTGCCGTGTTGCTGTATGCCGGTCGGGGATATTGAGATTGAGTTTTAGTGGGTTTTGGCCCGCTCTCCTCTGTGCAGATCTGCTTTAACAACCACTTCAAAATCAACTTCAACTTCAACGTCAAGGTCGTGGGCGTCGGCCCACACCGACCAGAGGGAGAATAAACCTTCTCCCTCTGGACTCCCGCGTTTTTTTAAAACACGTGATCCGCGCGCTGGCTATGTTTCAGGTATCACTGCGACAGGCTGGAAATCTTGCCGCTGCGCGGTGCCTTCATTTCGGGATTGCAGCCTTAGGTCTGCAACCTCTCATTCAGCAAGATTTCTTAATCGCCCGCACGATCTTAAATTCAACAGCAAACAGTTGTTCATCTTTTAAAAAAGTGGATTGGCGTGATCAAAAATGGCACCGAATGAATGGTTCGAGACCTGAGGCTCGAAGCCTGAAATGAGGGTATCGCGCAGCGATGACATTTTGCGCCACTTATATTCAGCAAGATTTCTGAATCGCCCGCACGATCTTAACTTCAACAGCAGACAGTTTTTCATCTTTTGAAAAAGTGGATTGGCGTGATCAAAAATGGCACCGAATGAACGGTTCGAGACCTGAGGCTCGAAGCCTGAAATGAGGGTATCGCGTAGCGATGACATTTTGCGCCACTTATATTCAGTAAGATTTCTGAATCGCCCGCACGATCTTAACTTCAACAGCAGACAGTTTTTCATCTTTTAAAAAGTCGATTGGCGTGATCAAAAATGGCACCGAATGAACGGTTCGAGACCTGAGGCTCGAAGCCTGAAATGAGGGTATCGCGCAGCGATGACATTTTGCGCCACTAATTGTAGCCACGAAACATGTCCGTCGTGCCTGCGACAGCGCGCAGTTAAAAGAGCCCGGGGGTCTTGGGGGCGGCGGCGACAGGCCGCCCCCAAGTCGGTGTGGGCCGACGCCCACGGTCTTGATCTTAAGGCCGGTTTGGGCGGCAGCCCAAGGTGTTGACCTTGAATGATAACTAGACTTTCTCGACTCGGTCGAGCCACGGATAATCCGCCACCGGCTCCCACCCGTTCAGGTAACGCCTGAGAAGATCCATCGCCACCATCGCCATCGTCTCCTGCCGTAATGCCAGACCGTGACGCGTTGCGGTATAGCGGATAGTCAGGCCACTGGTGCCCGACGGCGTATGCAATGCCAGACTGAGTTGGTCGCCCGACAGCGCGCCGACAGCCAATGCCAGTTGCGCACCCGTGGTTTCGGCCAGGGTTTGCGCGCGCGCCAGCAGGCATTCAAGGGATTTATCCGGCGAAGCTTCGTTGCCCTGCGGCAATAACTCCCCGTTTGCCAGCGGCACGCCCGCGCTTTGCAGACGCCAGTTCAGCAGTCCACCGGTAAAACTTTCACTGACCGCAAGCCGCAGATTTTGCGTCAGCAGACGTTCTGCCAGACGATCCGGCAAGCTGCCGAAACCTTCGAAAATCGTACTCTCCCCGGCAACTTCGCGTACCCGCTCGAAAATCTGATGCATCAACGCTTCCTGCGAACGCGGTCCGGTGACTTTCAGTTCAATGATCGGCGACGACGAACGGTACCCCATCACCACGCCTTCCGGCATATCTATTTTATCCAGCTCGGTCGCCAGATCGCTTTCACCGCGGCCAAATGTCGTCAGGCGCAAACACAGCGGCGCTTCCAGCGCGGGGAATTGCTGATGTAAACGCGGAACGATTTGCTGTTCCACCATGACTTTGAATTCAGAAGGCACGCCCGGCGTGAAGAAAATCTGGCAACGGTTGAGCTTAACGCGAAAACCGCAGGCGGTGCCGACCGGATTATCCAGCAGCTCGGCATTGGCAGGGATTTGCGCCTGTTTGCGGTTAGATTCCGCCATCGGGCGGCCACGTTCGTTGAAGAAAGCCTGCATGGTGGCGATCCACCCGGCATCTTCCACCAGCTCCACGCCACAGGCTTTAGCGGCGGCCAGCGCGCTCAGATCGTCCGTGGTCGGGCCTAACCCGCCGTTTACGATTAACACATCGGCGATATGGCTGCGCTCTTTCATCACGCTGACCAGTTCGTCCAGGCTGTCGCCTACCGTCTCACGGCTGGTCATTGGCAGACCCTGATCAAACAGATAGCTGGCGAGCCACGCGGCGTTTGAATCCACGATCTGACCGTGAAGCACTTCCTCGCCGGTACTGAGCATTTCAACCCTAAGCATCACTTTCTCCTCTCGTTTTGTCCTTCCACTGTAGAAAGGCTGACGCAGAAACACAATCGCTCAGGCACAAAGTGATCGCGCAGACGAAAAAAAAGCCTGCTAAGCAGGCTTTCTGATTCAGAACGGGATTTAGAAATTGACTGCGCCACCCACGTACGCGCCGTCGGCAACGATGTTATCGCGGTTGCCATCTTTACCATCCAGCGCCATGTAGCGGTAACCCACGCTCACGGTCACTAATGGAATCGCCGTCAGACGCACGCCCGCATTGGCTTCTTTGTAGTTACCGATGCCGCTGGACAGGGAGTCCGGAGAATAATAGTAGTCACCGTAAAGGGTGAACAGTTTCGCGATTGGCAACTGTAAACCGCCGCCCACAGCCGCGGCGTACCCTTCGTCGCCGTCTTTCGGATTGGTGTACAGACCTTTACCGCCAACGGTTGCCATGAACGGGCCCAGCGGAATGTTGTAACCCAGGCCAAGACCTGCCACATCACCATCATCATCGTTGTGGGTGTAATCGCCGCTCAGCGCCAGACCAGGCGACGTGGTGCCGAAACCGACGCCCAGATGGGTATAGTGCTCACCCACTTCGCCGTTCACGCTGATCGCACTGGCAGACGTTGCCGTCAGCAGCATGCCAAGGGCTGCGCCCGCTACAATAATTTTTTTCATCATCATTCCTGACATTCATATAACAGTGGGGAAATATTTAGTGCGCAGTCTAAATTAATTTGCCGAAAGGTGACATCTTTCAGAACGTTAAAAATCCCTTAGCGTGCAAATAAAATGTAAAGAAACGCATATATATTCGTTATTTATATTGCCCTAATCAGAATAATAAGCCTCACCTATTTGCCCATGATCAACGAATGGGTACACACTAGCCGTTAAGGTAAATTGTCCCAGGGACAGGGACCCACCTGCCTGGATGCACAGGATTTGCCGTTAAATGTGATCATTGATCATGCACGTCACACCCGATCTACGCGATACAAGGAAATTATGGTTATGGAAAAGAAAGGACTGACCACCGCTGCCGGAGCGCCCGTTGTCGATAATAACAATGTCATTACCGCAGGCCGTCGCGGCCCGTTACTGCTGCAGGATGTCTGGTTTTTGGAAAAGCTGGCGCATTTTGACCGCGAAGTGATCCCCGAGCGTCGCATGCACGCAAAAGGATCCGGCGCTTATGGCGTCTTCACCGTTACGCACGATATTACGAAGTACACCCGCGCAAATCTGTTTTCAGAAATCGGCAAGCAAACCGAGATGTTTATCCGCTTCTCCACCGTTGCCGGTGAACGCGGTGCGGCAGATGCAGAACGTGATATCCGCGGCTTCTCGATGAAGTTCTACACCGAGCAAGGTAACTGGGATTTAGTCGGCAACAATACACCGATTTTTTACCTGCGCGACCCGCTGAAATTCCCCGATCTCAATCACGTGGTAAAACGCGATCCGCGCACTAATCTGCGCAATCCTGCTTACAAGTGGGACTTTTTCTCTCATCTCCCTGAATCGCTGCATCAGCTGACTATCGACGTCAGTGACCGTGGTCTGCCAACGTCATACCGTCATATCCACGGTTTCGGTAGCCATGCCTTCAGCTTTATCAATGCTGAAAATAAGCGCTTCTGGGTGAAATTCCACTTCCGCAGCCAGCAGGGCATTCAAAACCTGATGGATGACGAGGCTGAAAAACTGGTCGGAACCGATCGCGAAAGCGCACAGCGTGATCTGTACGAAGCAATTGAACGCGGTGATTTCCCGCGCTGGAAGCTCTTCGTGCAAATCATGCCGGAAGCGGAAGCCTCACAACTGCCTTACAACCCGTTTGACCTGACCAAAGTCTGGTTGCACGGTGATTATCCGCTGATTGAAGTGGGTGAGTTCGAGCTGAACCGTAATCCTGAAAACTACTTTGCAGAAGTCGAACAAGTTGCCATGAGCCCGGCTAACGTCGTTCCCGGCATCGGTTTTTCACCTGACCGCATGTTGCAGGGCCGTCTGTTCTCGTATGGCGACGCACACCGCTACCGCCTGGGCGTGAACCATCATCAGATCCCGGTGAACGCCCCGAAATGCCCGTTCCATAATTATCACCGTGACGGTGCCATGCGCGTGGACGGCAACAGCGGCAACGGCGTGACCTATGAGCCAAACAGCGCCGGTCTGTTCCAGGAGCAACCTGATTTCAGCGAACCGCCACTGAGCATTGAAGGTGCAGCCGATCACTGGAATCATCGTGAAGATGATGATTACTACACTCAGCCGCGTTTGCTGTTCAATCTGCTGTCTGAAGCAGAGCACCAGCGTATGTTTGCGCGTATCGCGGGCGAACTGAAACATGCCTCGCAGGAAACGCAGGCACGCCAGGTTGCACTGTTCTATAAAGTCGATCCGGCTTATGGAGCAGGGGTTGAGAAGGCACTGAAAGACTGATTTTTTGCCATCATCAATGACAAGGGCCGCAATGAGCGGCCCTTTTTGCTTATGCGCTCAGCGTTTCCAGCCATTGCCTGACGCTGGCACGGGAGATTTTTATCCCGCCCTGCGCGAGGGCTGCGGGGAGTGCGTGATACGCCACCGGCAGCTGAAAACGGGGCACCTGACGGCTCAGCCACAGATTGAGTTCGTCATACGGCAAACTGTCCTGTGCATCGAGGATCGCCACCGGACGATGACCAAATTGTGCATCTTCAACCGGCACCACAAACGCCTGGGACACCTGCGGGTGACTGACCAGCACTTTCTCGATATCTTCCGGCTGGATCCCTTCCCCGCCGCTGAAAAACAAATTATCCAGCCGTCCGGCGATGTACAGCTCATCTCCGTTCCACATGCCGCGGTCGCGGGTATGAAACCAGCCGTCACTGCCGGTCAGCGGGGTTAACTGACCGTTTCTCCAGTAACCGCTGGCGAGACTGTCAGCGCGGATCAGCACTTCCTCACCGGCAATGCTGACCTCTTTTCCGGCCAGCACCTGTCCGACGCCCGCTGAGCCTTCTGCGCGTTTGGCCGTCACGGTGGATGCGGTTTCCGTCATGCCATATCCGCACCAGCAACGAATGCCCAGACGTTCAGCCTGTTCGGTTAATTCCGGCGGAATTTGTGCGCCGCCGAGCAGAACATGTTGCAGTTTTGCGGGCACTGAAGGCTGTCTGAGTAAACGCCAGAGCTGAGTCGGCACCAGCGAGGCGTGGCTGCATTCTGCCAGCGCAGCTTCCAGCGGTTGCCCTTCGGCCAGCACCAGCGTGGCCCCCGCCGTCAGCCAGCGCCAGATAATGCCTTGCCCGGAAACGTGAAACAGCGGCAGTGAAAGCAGCCAGCTGTCATTGCGGGTGAAAGGGATCAGGTTCAGTACGCCCGCCGCACTGGCAAGATGCGCGGCTGCGGTGTGTGCGGCGGCCTTCGGCAAGCCGCTGGAACCGGATGTCAGCGTCAGTGTGGCGAGACGTTGTGGCTGCCACTGTGCAGCCTGGACGCAATACGCGTTTTGCAGGGTGAGCGAAGCCATAGGCAGTGGCAACGGCGATTCCGCCAGATCCAGCACAAATCCGATATCGAGCTGCGGCAGTAATGCTTCGCATAACGCCTGTGGCAATTGCGGATTAAGCGGCAGCAGACGCGCGCCGGTTTGCAGCAACGCCAGATAACTGAGTACCGCATCCAGCGTATTTTTACTGCGCAGCACCACGCCGGTGCCCTCGCCGACGCCCTGCTGAATAAATCCGGCAGCCAGAGTATCCACGCGGTGCTGCAAATCACGCCAGCACCAGGTGATATCACCGGCTTTAAGCGCCACGGCAAAAGGCGACAGGTTTGCCCTTTCACGCCACGGCCAGTCTTTGATCATTTGCTCTGCCACACACACTCCAGATCAGACACATCGGTCAGCGGTAACTCAGAGCCCGGCCAGCGGCGAACCAGTTGTGCCTGCATGAGATCCAGCGTATCCAGCCCCGGAATGGCGTCCGGCGTCAGCCACTGGGCGATACGCGCCAGTTGCGTCAGACCAAGACTTGATTCGATAGAGGAACTGATCACCGCCTCAAGCCCGACGGCATGCGCCTGAGCGATCAGCTGACGGCAGCGCATCAGGCTGCCGGTGAGCGTGGGTTTGATGATGATCGCGGCCAGCCCCGGCTCTGCCTGCACGGTAAAACCGGCTTCGCGCACGCTTTCATCCCAGGCAATGGCAATGCTGGTCGCCTGAGCAAATGCGCGGGATTGCTCCCTGGTCTGGCAAGGTTCTTCAATAAAAGTAATGCGTGACCGCAGTTCAGGTGCGACGTGACGGGCGAACCCTTCGGATTTGGCCTGCGTCCAGCTGCGGTTAGCATCGAGACGCAAATGCAGATCCGGCAGGGCTTCTAGCAGCATACTGACGTTCAGTCCGTCGCCGACCGACTCGTATAAACCGACTTTTACCTTCGCTACTTTCCGGCCATGAGCGTCACCGGGCAGCGCGCCGAGACGCGCATACAATTCATTCGGATCGCCGTGGCACAGTGGCGAACAGCGCGTACTCAGCACGGGCGGTAATTCGCCGCGAAGTTCGGCATCGGCGCAGCTCAGGCCGAAGGCAACAGAAGGCAAGGCGCTGAACGCCGAGGCAACCGCTGCCAGTGATGCACCCTGCATCCACTGACTCAGACCGTGCTGCACCGCCTCCTGCGCCTGCGACAAATCTTCCGCACTGAATCCCGGCAGCGGTGCGATTTCACCCCAGCCGGTTTTTTCGTCCTGCCACAATGACACCAGCAGCCCGTCGCGGGTTTTCAGTCGCTGATTGCGTAACACCACGCCCGCGTCCATAGGCAGGCTGTACCGGTACACCGTGGCGCGGCGCATTATGGATTCCGCTTAAATTTGCTGAAGTCCGGCTGGCGTTTTTCTACAAACGCGTTGCGACCTTCCTGACCTTCATCGGTCATGTAGAACAGCATGGTGGCGTTCCCCGCCAGTTCCTGCAAACCGGCCTGACCGTCGCAGTCGGCGTTAAGTGCGGCTTTCAGACAACGCAGCGCCATCGGGCTGTTTTCCAGCATTTCACGACACCAGCGCACGGTTTCTTTTTCCAGATCCGCCAGCGGCACAACGGTGTTGACCAGCCCCATATCCAGCGCCGCTGCCGCATCGTACTGACGGCACAGGAACCAGATTTCACGGGCTTTTTTCTGGCCGACAATACGCGCCATGTAGGACGCGCCCCAGCCGCCGTCAAACGAACCGACTTTCGGACCGGTCTGGCCGAAAATGGCGTTATCCGCCGCAATGGTCAGGTCGCACATCATATGCAGTACGTGACCACCGCCGATGGAATAGCCGGCCACCATCGCCACCACAGGTTTCGGACAGGTACGGATCTGGCGCTGGAAATCCAGCACGTTCAGATGATGTACGCCGCTGGCATCCTGATAGCCGCCGTAGTCACCACGCACTTTCTGATCGCCGCCTGCGCAGAACGCTTTATCCCCTTCGCCGGTCAGCACGATCACGCCAATGCCTTCGTCATAACGGGCATCGTCCAGCGCGCGGATCATTTCTTTCACAGTCAGCGGGCGGAAAGCATTACGCACCTGAGGACGGTTTATGGTGATTTTGGCGATACCGTCGGTGGATTTGTGATAGCGGATATCTTCAAAATCACCGGTGCAATCACGCCATTCAACCGGCGCGTACAATTCTTTTTCATCAGGATAAATCATGCTCAACGTCCTTTAAGACAGGTGAAGTAATGAATGCCAGCGCCTGACGGGCAAATTCCGCCGGATTGTCACGATGGGCGTTATGCCCGGCATTGGCAACTGTGCGCAGTTCGAAACCCGACTGCTGCGCGAGAGTAATAAATTTGGTGTCCGCGCTGCCGCACAACCACGCCAGCGGCAGGGAAAACTGATGCAGCTTCAAACGCAAATCGGGCTGCACCGCCAATGAGGTAGCGGCCAGCATGGCAGCGACGGCGTGAGGAGAGTTAGCATCGCGCAGCAGGATCAGTTTCTGACGCTGCGCATCGGTCAGGCTGTCAAACACCGGCTGGCGATACCAGTTGGTGAGCGCCTGTTTCCAGGGCAACTGCACAAAACGCGCTGCCCATTGCTGATCGTGGTGACGGCGCTGTGCGCGCGCGGCCTGGCAGGTTAGCCCCGGGTGAGCGCCCTCGACCAGCACGCCTTGCAGCCCGCGGGCGTCGCCCTGACAGGCGTGATACAGGCTGATGCGCCCGCCGAGGGAATAGCCAATCAGCCAGTAGCGGGTAATGCCCTGCCCGTGCAAGGTATCGGTCAACAGCTGGCTGACATCTGCAAAACCGGCGGCCGTTAACGACGCGGAACGCCCGTGCCCCGGCAAATCCACCAGCAGACAAGGCCAGCCGGAAAGCTCAGCAAACAAGGGTTGCCAGTCATCGCCACTGCCCAGCAGGCCGTGCAGGAAAACCAGCCATGGCCGCCCTTTCACGTCGGCATTGAGGCGCGTACAGGCCAGCGTCATGACTGACTGACCTCGCTGACCAGCGCGCGCAGAGCGTGCGCGCCATCGGTGTCATTAACCTTCAGCTCCACCAGTTTTACACCGCCATGTTGCCAGCATTGCGTGACCGCGTCGTACAGTTCAGGCATGGAGGTCGGGCTGGCGTAATCGAGTCCAAACATCGCGGCAGCGTGGCGGAAATCGACGTTTTGCGGCATGCAGTAAAAACGCTGGCGCTCCGCCTCTGGCGTGGGCAGCAGCGAGAAAATCTGCCCGCCGTTGTTGTTCACCACGATGATGACCGTCGGCGCAGAGCACTGACGCATCAGCGCAAGCGCATTCAAATCGTAAAGTGCGGAGATGTCGCCGAGCAGCACCAGCGTCGGTTTGCAGGTGGCCCGCTGCACCCCAGCGGCAGTAGAGAGCAGGCCATCGATGCCGCTGGCACCGCGATTCGCGAAAACAGGGTATCCGCAAGGGAGTTGTGCAAAAGCATCGACCAGCCGGACGATCAGGCTGTTACCGAGAAACAGCTGTCCGTGCTCCGGCAACAAGGACGGTAATTGCCAGGCGGCGACCGCTTCGCCGAAGGTGCCTGCGAGCCGCAGCTCGACGGCATGACGCGCGCGCGCGGCACATTCGTCAAGCTCAGGCGCCCAGTCAGGCTGATGTTGCGCCGGATGCAGGGCGAGCCACGTCTCAATGCTGGCCTGAATACGCCGGCCACGGTGTTGCGCGGGATCTTGCCGGCCAGGCAAAGGATCGACCAGCCAGTACTCTTCCGGCTGACACGCCGCCTGCCATTGCAACAAGCGTTTGCCGGTCAGCCCGCCACCAAACTGCACCACCAGTTGCGCGCGTCCCAGCAGTTTCTCCGCCTGCGCAGATGCCAGCCACAAATCGGCGCATGGCAAAGGGTTGCCGGTCGCGGCCTGTACATCGCTGAGCAACGGCCAGCCAAGCTGGTCGGCCCATTGCGCCAGCAGTTCACTTTCACAGGCAGAAAGGCGACCGGCGATGATCACGCCGCGTTTTTGCCGCCACGAGAACCAGTCAGGCTGCGCCGGAGCATACTCAACCGGCGCAAAACTCAGCCACGGCTGATGGCCCTGCCACCAGTCGCCGAGCTGTTGCATCCAGTCCTGATGTTCGCCGTTGTCCTCACCGTACAGCGGTTCGGCAAACGGGCAGTTAATGTGAACCGCGCCATGAGTTTGCTGCGCCAGAGCGTTATCCAGCGCCGAAACCAGCCAGCGCGCGCTGATTTCCGGCGTCGGGCGCGGTAAATCCAGCGTCTGCACCGGGTGGCTGGCAAACATGCCGGTCTGGCGTATGGCCTGATTGGCTCCACAGTCGATAAGCTCCGGCGGGCGATCGGCCGTCAGCAAAATAAGTTTTTCGCCGGTCAGCCCGGCCTCGATCAGCGCCGGATAGAGATTCGCCACCGCCGTACCCGAGGTAACGATCACCGCGACCGGTTTTCCGCTGGCCTTTGCCAGCCCGAGTGCCAGATGGCCGAGGCCGCGTTCGTCAAAATGGGTGTGGCAGATCAGGTGCGGATGCGCGGCCGCCGCTAGTGTCAGCGGCGTGGAACGGGAGCCCGGCGCGATGCAGACATGCTGCACCTGATGTCGGGTCACTGACTCAAGAATCAGCGTCGCCCATCGGCGGTTAAAAACGGCAACAGACATGATCAGCTTACTCCGGCAAAGGATTATCCGGCCTGAACGGCAGGCGTGTAGTGTTCTTCCAGCAAAGTCCGCAATCCTGCGGCTTTGTTTTCGATCTCCTGCCACTCCTGTGCAGCATCTGAACCGGCGACAATACCTGCGCCAGCGTAGAGTTCCAGATGATGTCCTTTGACGGCTGCCGAGCGCAGCGCCACGGTAAATTCACTTTGTTCGGTGCTCAGATAACCGGCCGAACCGGCGTACCACTCCCGGTCAAAAGGTTCATGCCCGGCGATAAACTCCCGCGCGGCCTGGCGCGGTAAACCGGCGACGGCCGCGGTCGGTTGCAGACGTTGCAGACACCCCGCGTCATCAGCGCCGGTCAGTTCACCGTGAATGCTGCGACGTAAATGCTGCACTTTGCGCAGCCGCAGGATCTCCGCGGGCATCACATCCAGAGAGTGCGCCCCGCCCTGCAAACGCTGGCAGATATCATCAACCACCAGCAGGTTTTCGCGCTGATTTTTGCCATCGTTGAGCAGCCATTCGCCAAGTTCGCGGGCTTTCTGAAGATCAGGATGATTGGCGACCGTTCCGGCCAGCGCCTCGGTGAACAGCTCGGTGTGATCACGCAGGAACAGCCGTTCGGGGCTTGAGCCGAGAAATGCCTGCTGCGGCGTGAATGCCAGCATAAAGTGGTAACAGTGGTGATTCACCGCACGGCTGGCGGCGAGAAAGGCACAGGCATTGAGCGGCTGGCTGAGGCTTAAGGTGGTTTTGCGTGCCAGCACGACTTTGTCGAACTGCTGCTGCTCAATGCCTTCCAGCGCACGGTTAATGAGCTGGTTCCACTGTGGTTCGGCGGGCAGATGCTGATGCTGGACGACGCGGGACATAATTGGCGGTAAAGCATGGCTGGCGACCAGCGAACGCAGGAATAACCGCGTGCGACGCGCCTCTTCGCGCAGCGATACCGCGCTGAACAGCGTGCAGCGCAGCCAGTACGTCGTGCCGCTGCGGCAAAGTTCGATGCGAGGTAAAAACAGCGCATTGGCTGCGCGCCCGCCTGCATCCGCGCCGTTGAAGGCATTCAGCCCCCAGATGTGCAGATCGGGAATATCACGGTGCTGGCGGATAAAGGCCTGCGCCTGTTGCATATCGCCAAAGGCATACGCATCGCCGCACACGGCCGCTTCGTCATGACCGTCGCGCTGTTGCCAGTAGAATTTCGGGTAGCAGGGTTGCGCCGACAGCCATTCGAGCAGGCCGGTGTCAGGCTGTTTTTGCAGGGAATAACTGAACTGCCGGATACCCGCAGCGTCAGGCCATTCGCCTGCAAGCGTTGCATCAAGCTGGTCAATGATTGCTGATATCTGTTTCACCGCTACCTCGGGCCATACCGGATGTTTTGTGACGGGCAGAAATACCCTTCTGGATCAAAAAACGGGTTGGATCAATTACGGATGAATTATGAGGCGTTACGAAAAATGAAAATATGCGACAGATCAAGCTGTAGTGAGAGCTATAAGCTACGAAGGAGTATAGGAGGAGAAAAAAGGATTATCAAAGCGGCAGAACGCGCAAAAGCGGATGAAATGAGGGCAGCCTGATGGCTGCCCTGCGGATTACCGGAGACTTAGCGGCGCAGCAACAAGCCGACAACTAAACCTACTGCAGCACCGACACCCACACCGTGCCACGGATTTTCGCGCACATAGCTGTCGGTTTGCTCGGCAACATCACGTGCTTTGCGACAGTAGGAACGGGCTTTCGGATCAAGGCGGTTTTTGATGTCCTTCAGCGCGTATTCAGCGCGGGACTTGATTTCAACGTACTTTTCGTCAGCTTTATCACCGGAAGACTTCAGCACTTCTTCCAGCGTTTCAGTCAGCATGCGTAAATCGTCATCTAACGAATTCTGCTGTGATTCAAATTGGTCAGCCATGGATATCTCCTTATGATGTGATCATTCACTTGTCATTAACCGTAGCGCAGATCGGGATGAAATGCCTGTGAGATTTCACATAAACTTCCGTAAAAACGGGGTTTTAAGAACCTTCCGACCCTTTGGTCTGAGTAAACGCAGGCGTTTTTTTCGTGGCCAGTTGCTGTTTCTCACGCTGTTTTGCCAGCCATAATCCGCTGTTTTTCATCGCGTAACCGAAAACCAGTCCAACGAGCAAAGAGACGACCACCAGACGCCAGTTCCCCTGAGCGGCAAAGGTCGCGCAGGCGCCGATAAAGGTGCCAGGCACAAACGCCAGCCACTGCTGACGCGCCTGAATACACATCAGGAAGGCCACAACGCCGGTCAGCATATAACCCAGAATGCTCCACTCAGGTCGCATGGCGCTGCCCGCCATGATAACCACCGCCCAGAAGACGCCACTCATACAGGTCAGCGTGCTGATAACCAGCCCGCGCAGGCCGCCTTGCGGGCAAGCGAAGTACGCCGTACAGCCGAGGAAACCCGCCCAGCCGATGAGTCCCAGACTGATGGCTACCCAGCCCCAGACACCGGAGAGGATGCCGGTGGTGATCGCGATCATCACTAAAACATTCATGGTCTAAAACCTGCGCAATGTTGAACAAGCGCGCAGTTTACTCATTGATGGCAAGAATGGAATGGGCAAGATCACATTTCCAATGTAATTTTATGCTGAACGTACATATAAATGTGACTTGCATCACAAAATGAGCCGCTTTTGCTCTTTACTCCCCCACTCCTGAACGCGTGATGGCGCATTCGGGAGGGATGTGATGGGAATATTTCGCCTGATAAAAGTCATGAAGATAATTAATCATAATTTTTACTTTTCTCTTTTTATTGATGATGGTTTTGTTAGGCATTGTTATTTCACCCGCACGACGTCCTGTTTATATAATTCATCCGGCTTCATATGAAAACACCCGTCAATTTTAATAAGCGGCATGTATAAAAGAATGCTGCTTATTACCTCTGAATTAATATACCGGAGTTGTAAAGATGACTATTATTACACGTGAGAAAACACTTTATACCTTGCAGGATCCTACCTGGCTGAAAAAAGCCGGCATCGATAAAGGTATTAACCACGACCGTCAGCATATTGACCTGATCCTCGCCGCTGGCGACACGCTGACGGTTCAGCAAACGAACCCCAAGTTCACCGCCCCTCTGACGCTCTGGTTACTAAACACTGACTCGGAGACAGAAAAATCCTTCTCCGTCACCAGCAAAGCTACCGATATCTCGTTCACGACCACTTCCGTCCCCTTCATCACCACGCCCTATACGTCTTCAGCAGAATTACCGGTGGTAAAATTCAGTTTCTCTTCAACCGCCAAACCTCTGCCTGTCTATAATTTAAATGATAACGAACGCGCCTTCTTCCAATTATGGGACGGACACGATGCAGAGTTTGCTTTAATTCATTCTCAATATATTCAGATCCTGGTTCCCAAGAGTGATAAAGCAAAAATGAAAAACACCGGGACAGCGGATAATTTGAATGGGATAATTAATAATTATACCCAAATCTTTGAATTCTATAATTCCCTTATGGGGATCAGCGTTGATGCAACCGTCGCCACGGATAAAAATATCCCTAACCGCTATTTTGCTAAAGCAGATCTGAACGGTCCCGGCGGGGCTTACTACGGTACAAACTGGACGGCGGAATCAAGTTCCAACATCGCAGGGTATTGGCTCGCCGCCATGATCGATAACTGGGGAGCATTACATGAAATCGGGCATGGGTATGAAGGCAAATTTGTCTCGGATCCCCAATTTTCTACCCACGAAGTCTGGAACAACATTTTTGCCGCCAGTTTCCAAAACCTGGTGTTAGGTGATCTGGTTTACAAGAAAGGCTGGTTATACAACTACGGTAAAGAGGCCGCCGTTCTCGCGACCATTCAAAAAAACCTCAAAGATAACAAATCTGTCGCAAGCTGGGATCTGCGTTCCAAACTGTTCTTCATGATGCAGTTGAAAGACCGTGGGGGTGACAACGCCTTCACCCATTTCTACAAAAATTACCGGGTCATCAGCAATCAAAGCGGCTTTGTGGCCTCTGACTATCTGGTGCTGGATTTATTGTCTGACAGTTACCTTCAAATTGGCGGAGTGGATGTCACCCCTTATATCTATCGTGCGGGTGCAACACTCTCGGATAAACAACGCGAAATCAATCTGTTTAATGACGGTGAACCGGCTTATCCCCTTTCAGAACTGGTCAGCAGCACTGACGCTGCTACCCTCAGAACCAGCCTGAATCTGCCTTCGGTATTGTCTCTGGTCACCGCGACAGAGCTTGCGTCCACGTCATTAAAAGGCGATCTGACCATTGTGTTGAACATTGAGGATTCAACCCAAATCAGCGGAGAAAGCGCATTTCTGCTGAGCGAAGATGCCAGCCAGCCGTTGCTGTCCATCCCGATTTCCGATGACAAGCTGACGCTGTCACAACTGCCGATAGGTGCCTACAAATTGCAGCTTCCTACTGGCAAAAGTAAGAAGTATTACGTCAATGGTCATTACGCCATCGTTAAAAATGGCAGCAATACCCAGACAGCAACTTATGAAGCTAAGCTCGGTGCATTACTGGCAAACCAGTCTTTCAACTTCCTGGGGCTTTCGGATTCTTTGTTCTGCACCCTAAAAATCGATCATACCAGGCAAACCATCAGGGTGGATGTGAACAACACTTCCCCGCATTCTTACTTCGTTAATCAGGCCTATGCCAAAATTGAAATTTACGATCTGGCAGGCAACATTGTTTTCAACCGCACCATCAATGGTGATAAGACGACCACATCGCACGATGTCATTGCGTTTGAACCGAATTATCGCATCAACATTTTCCACGCCGAAGTCACTAATCGTCTCAAGCTGAGCCCTTATATCGCGGGCGTGGTGAATACCAAATCGACCAATAACAGTTTTATTGTCACACCGGCCGGTCTGGTCAACGTCGCGGTAGAGAACGATCCCTTTGTGTCTCTGGCTGCCAGTATCGGTAAGCAGGCTGAGATCATCAGAGCGACTCCTGCCATGCTGGCGGCGAAATTCGCCTCCGCGAAAGACGACATTTACATGGCGATTGCGCTGTTCCCAAGCCCGCAAAAAGAGCAATTGCTGGAAGACTATAAAGACGTTATTCCTTCAAATGACAGCGTTGTTCCCGAACCCGTGATTCAACCAAATGGATTCACGCTCAATCTTCAGGGAAATGCGGAGGGTGCTGAGTTTACTTATGAAGCGACGGTGACGGCTAACGGCTGTGAAGCGGGGGCCAGCAAAACGCTGATTGCCACCGAGGGGAAAAACCCTTCATTGCAGGTGACCGTCTCTGATGAAAACGGCAAAGCACTGTTTAAATATGTTCATCAAAATCCGTAATCCCTTAGTCGTGCTATAAAAAAAGCCGCTCAGATGAGCGGCTTCGTTTTTCATAACAGTGTCGGTCAGAGCATAGGTTGCGCCATCTGTACCAGCGTAATCAGCGGTTGCGGATAGATACCCAGCAACAGCACCAGAATCGCGGAAATCAGCACAACCACACCACCTGCCGTCAGCGCCCAGTTGTTCGGGGTATCACGCACCAGTGTTTCCGGTGCACTCAGATACAGGCTGACAGTGACGCGCAGATAGTAGTAAAGGCCAATCGCAGACCCCACCACCACGGCTCCGGTCAGCCACCACAGATGCGCGGTCACACCGGTCGCAATCACGTAGAACTTACCGATAAAGCCCAGCGTCATCGGGATACCGGCCAGTGACAGCATCATCACCGTCATTACCGCAGACAGAATCGGCTTATGCCAGAACAGACCACGGTAGGAGAACAGTGATTCTGCATCCGGGCCTTTGTAAGGGCTGGACATCAGGCTGACCACACCGAACGCGCCGAGGCTGCTGAACAGGTAACCGGCCAGATAAACACCGACAGTTTCCATCGACAGCTGATGCGTTTGTACTGCAATCAGCGCCACCAGCAGATAACCGAGGTGGGCGATGGAGGAGTAACCGAGCAGACGTTTAATGTTGCTCTGGCTGATGGCCATCACGTTACCAACCAGAATCGAACAGAAGGCAATAATGCCCAGCACGATGCGGATCGCTTCGCTGTCAGCCACCGGCGCGTAGAGGAACAAACGCATCACGACCGCAAAGATAGCGATCTTGCTGGCGGTTGCCAGGAAGGTCGATACCGGTGCTGGCGCGCCCTGATATACATCCGGCGTCCACAGGTGAAATGGCACCAGCGACAGCTTGAAGCCCAGGCCGACAATCATCATACCCAGACCAGCCAGCAACAGCGGCTGGTGCAGCATCACGCCGTCGCCCAGATTTTTGCCCAGTGACGCGAAGGACAAATCGCCAGACTGTGCGTACAGCAGCGCCATACCAAATAGCAGGAAAGAGGACGCAGCCGCGGAGAGCAGCATGTATTTGATGGCCGCTTCGAGAGAGCGTTTCTGACGATAGGCGTAACCAATCAGGCCGAACAATGGCAGCGAAATCAGTTCGATTCCGAGGAACATTGACGCCAGATGGTTAGAGCAAGCCAGCAGAATGCCACCCATTGCCGCGATGAGGACTAAGAGATAGAACTCTTCGCGGTTGTCCGGATAGCCGGCCAGCCATGGGTAAGCAAAGGTGCTGGTTGCCAGGCTCGCCAGCAACACCAGCCCGATGTAGAACATCGAGTAGCCGTCAACGCGCAGCAGCGGCGTAACGTCCTGTGGCCCGACCTGCGCGACATAGTAGAGGGAAAGTAAGGCAACGTTCAGCCCGATGACTGTCAGTGTGGCATTGAGAAAATGGTCGCGTCGCCACGCAATGGACAGCATCACCACCACCACCGTCAATCCGACGATCATCAGCGGTAATAGTGCGATCAGATTTTGAAGTGTAAATGTCATGGCGAGTTACGGCCTTGTCGTTGAAATAGTGGAAACTGATGACCCATACCAGTGCTGAATGTTGGTCATCGCTGCACTTGAGGTATCCAGAATGGGCTGCGGGAAGAAGCCCAGCGCCACCAGCAATACCACCAGTAACAGAATGATCGACAGTTCGCGTGCGGTCATGCCCGGCAACGGCTGGTCAGACTTTCCTTTACCGTAGTAAGCGCGCTGCATCATCGCCAGAGAATACACTGAGGCAAACACCAGACCGAAGGTCGAGATGACAGTAATCACCGGCACAACCGGGAAGCTGCCAAACAGGATCATGATTTCGCCCACGAAGTTACCGGTACCCGGCATCCCTAAGGTCGCCACTGCAAAGAACAGCGACAACGCTGGCAGGTATTTAATTCGGCCCCACAATCCGCCCATCTGGCGCATATCGCGGGTATGCAGACGTTCGTAAAGCTGACCACAGATGATGAACATACCGGCTGCGGACAGACCGTGCGCAATCATCTGAATCACTGCGCCCTGGTACGCCAGCTGGCTGCCGGTGTAGATAGCGATCAGTACGAAGCCCATGTGCGAAACAGAGGTATACGCAATCAGACGCTTAATATCGGTCTGCGCGAATGCCATCCATGCGCCGTAGAAGATACCAATCACGCCCAGCCACATGGCGATCGGGGCAAACTCGTGTGATGCATTCGGGAACAATGGCAGACAGAAACGCAACATCCCGTAAGCAGCGGTTTTCAGCAAGATACCGGCTAAGTCAACGGAACCTGCGGTTGGCGCCTGACTGTGCGCATCTGGCAACCAGCCATGCAACGGCACCACAGGCATTTTCACCGCAAACGCGATAAAGAAGCCGAGCATCAGCAGATATTCAACACCGTTCGACATTGGTGTTTTCAGCAAGTCTGCGTAGTTGAATGTCCACACGCCGGTGGCGCTGTAATGCACAAACACCAGACCGAGGATGGCAATCAACATCACCAGACCGCTGGACTGCGTGTAGATGAAGAACTTGGTTGCTGCGCTGATACGCGTTTTACCGTCTGACGCTTTGTGACCCCACAGAGCAATCAGGAAGTACATCGGCACCAACATCATTTCCCAGAAGAAGAAGAACAGGAACAAGTCGATGGCGAGGAACACGCCGATCACGCCGCCGAGGATCCACAACAGGTTCAGGTGGAAGAAACCCTGATACTTCTGGATTTCACGCCACGAACAGAGGATCGCCAGTACGCCGAGCAAACCGGTCAGCACGACCATCAGCAAGGACAAACCGTCCAGCGCCAGATGGAAGCTGATACCAAAACGAGGGATCCACGGCACCGAGAACTCGGATTGCCACTGTGGAATACCCGCAGGTGATGTTAATGAATATCCTCCCTGCAACCACAATTGCACGGAAAGAGCCAGCGTCAGCCCCATCGCAATCAACGCGATCCAGCGCGGTACTTTGCTCCCAAAGCGCTCAGTCTGCCAGCACAGCAGCCCGCCGATAAAGGGGATAAATATTAGCCAAGGTAATAGCATGGCGTGTCGTTCCCTTCTTTTATGCCCGTAGGCTATTTCACTTGCCGGCCGTCAGACAGACAAACCGGCATTGATAATCACACCCGTAAGACAGGCTTAAATCACCAGCAGCAGCGCAAGAACAACCACTGCACCCAGCCCCATTGACGCGACATACCAGCGGACCATACCGTTCTCGCTCAGCGTCAGACCGCGATTCCCCAGACGGGTAAAGATCGCAGGCAGATTCATCATCGAGTTCAGCGGGTCACGTTGCAGGAGTTTCGCGATAGCCAGATACGGTTTCACGAAAATCATGTTGTACAGCCAGTCGAAGCCCCAGGCGTGGAACCACCAGGTCGTGAAGAAACGACCCGGTGCGCTTTTCGCGATGCTGTTTACCAGCGAGCGTTTACCCAGATACAGGGCCGCCGCCAGCAGAATACCGGCAATCGCAATCACGCCTGACGTGATTTCCAGGGTCAGCACGCTGCCATGCGCCAGCTCAGTGGTTTCCGGCAGAACGCCTTTCAGAGGCGGAACAATCATCGCGCCAATGAAGGTGGACAGAACCAGTAACACCAGCAGCGGCAGGTGATGGGTAATGCCTTTACCCGCATGGGCTTTAATTTTTTCTTCGCCATGGAAGACGATGAAGATCATGCGGAAGGTGTACAGCGAGGTCATAAACGCACCCACCAGACCCGCGACCATCAGATTGAGATGACCGTTAGCCAGCGCACCGGCAAGGATTTCATCTTTACTGAAGAAGCCCGCGGTAATGATTGGCAAGGCTGACAACGCCGCGCCGCCGACCAGGAAGCAGACATACACCAGCGGAATGGATTTACGCAATCCACCCATTTTGAAGATGTTCTGCTCGTGGTGGCAGGCCAAAATGACCGAACCGGAAGAAAGGAACAGGAGTGCTTTGAAGAACGCATGCGTCATCAGGTGGAAGATTGCTGCATCCCACGCCTGTACGCCCAGCGCTAGGAACATGTAACCAATCTGGCTCATGGTCGAGTAAGCAAGTACGCGTTTGATGTCGGTTTGCACCAGGGCGGCAAAACCTGCCAGCACCAGCGTTACCGCACCAATAATGCCCACCAGATGCAGAACCTCAGGCGCCATCAGGAACAGGCCGTGGGTACGTGCAATCAGGTAAACACCAGCGGTAACCATGGTTGCGGCGTGGATAAGCGCGGAAACCGGTGTCGGACCGGCCATGGCGTCTGCCAGCCAGGTCTGAAGCGGAAGCTGTGCGGATTTACCCACTGCGCCACCCAGTAACATCAGGGTTGCCCAGGTGATTGCCGTGTCACCTACCGCCAGTTTCTGCGGTGCCAGCACCATCAGTTCACGGATATTCAGCGTACCCAGCTCGCGGTACAAAATGAACAGCGCAAATGCCAGAAACACGTCGCCGACACGGGTCACAATGAACGCTTTCATCGCTGCCGCGCCGTTGGCCGGGTTGGTGTAGTAGAAACCGATCAACAGGTAGCTGCAAAGACCCACGCCTTCCCAGCCGAGGTACATCAGCAACAGGTTATCTGCCAGGACCAAAACGACCATGCTGGCGATAAACAGGTTGGTGTACGCGAAGAAGCGGGAGTAGCCCTCTTCACCGCGCATGTACCAGGACGCAAACATGTGGATGAAGAAGCCGACGCCGGTGACCACAGAAAGCATGGTCATTGACAGGCCGTCGAGGATCAGCGTTGCGGAGATATTGAAATCGCCGACCTGCATCCAGTTCCACAGTGTCTGACTAAAGACGTCAACGCCTGCCGCTTTCTGGCTAAGGAAGTTGATGCCAACGTAGACAGTGGTCAGCGCTGCCAGACCAATCGACCCCACGCCAATGGTAGCAGACGTATTTTCAGACCAGCGACCGCGTGAGAAGGCCAGTAACAGGAAGCCAATCAGCGGGAACAGAATTGTTAAATATAATAAGTTCATCCGCGCATCTCACTGACAGTATCAATATTCAGAGTGTGGCGACGGCGATAGAGTTGCAGCAGCAACGCCAGACCAATACTGGCCTCCGCCGCAGCCAGGCTGATGGCCAGGATGTACATCACCTGTCCGTCTGCCTGACCCCAATAGCTTCCAGCCACAATGAACGCCAGCGCCGCTGCGTTGATCATCACTTCCAGACTGATCAGCATAAACAGCAGGTTACGACGGACAATCAGCCCGGTCAGCCCCAACACAAAGAGAATCGCGGCCAGGATCAGGCCATGTTGTAGAGGGATCATGCTCTCTCCTCCGTTTTTCGTTTCGCCATTTCCGTCGTGACCGGTGCGTCACCAAAGACTTCACCCGCTTTATGTTCACGACCGATGTGGAACGCCACGACCAGACCGGCCAGCAGCAGCATTGACGCCAGTTCCACGGCCAGAACGTAAGGACCAAACAGCGCGATGCCGACGGCTTTCGCGTCAACCATCTCGCCTTTGATGCCGTGGTCGTGCAGACCAAGAATTGATGCGATCATCACGCCCAGCAGAACAACTGCCAGAATTGAAGGACCGATCCAGGTCGAAGGTTGCAACCATGCGCGTTCCTGCTCCTGGACGTTGCCAAGGTTCAGCATCATCACCACGAACACGAACAGCACCATGATGGCCCCGGCGTAAACAATGATCTCCAGCGCACCGGCGAAGTACGCGCCGAGCGAGAAGAACACCGCAGCAATCGCCAGCAAAGAGACGATCAGATACAGCAGTGCATGTACCGGGTTGGTATGCGTGATAACACGCAATGTCGCCAACACGGCCACCAGGGCTGCAATATAAAATGCAAATTCCATGCTTGCGGCTCCTTAGGGCAACAGACCTTTGACGTTGATCGGTTTGGCTTCGTTTTCCGCATCGCCTTTCGGCTTGCCGTCAACGGCCATACCGGACATCCGGTAGAAGTTATATTCCGGATATTTACCCGGTCCAGAGATCAACAAATCTTCTTTTTCGTACACCAGATCCTGGCGTTTGAATTCACCCATTTCGAAGTCCGGCGTCAGCTGGATAGCTGTTGTCGGGCACGCTTCTTCGCACAGGCCGCAGAAAATGCAGCGTGAGAAGTTGATGCGGAAGAACTCCGGGTACCAGCGACCGTCTTTATGCTCTGCTTTTTGCAGAGAAATACAGCCGACCGGACAGGCTACCGCACACAGGTTACAGGCAACGCAGCGCTCTTCACCGTCGGGATCGCGCGTCAGCACGATACGACCACGGTAACGCGGAGGTGGATTGACCGGCACTTCCGGGTACATCTGGGTTTCGCGCTTGGCGAAGGCATGCATGCCTATCATCCACAAGCTGCGAACCTGGGTCCCGAACCCGACCACTATGTCTTTCAATGTCATGGTTTCATCACCCCTTATTGCGCGTTGTACAAGATGACCGCAGCGGTCGCCAGCAGATTAAGCAAGGTCAATGGCAGGCAAACTTTCCAGCCAAATGACATCACCTGGTCGTAGCGGGGACGCGGTAAAGCAGCACGGATCAAAATGAACATCACCATGAAGAACGCCGTTTTCAGTGCAAACCAGATCACCGGATACAGGAACGGACCCTGCCAGCCACCGAAGAACAAGGTCACGATCAGCGCAGAAACCGTCACGATACCGATATATTCCCCCACGAAGAACAGACCGAATTTCATACCGGAATATTCAATGTGGTAACCATCGGCCAGTTCTTGCTCGGCTTCCGGCTGGTCAAACGGGTGGCGGTGACAGACAGCGACACCGGCGATGGCAAAGGTCACAAAACCGAAGAACTGCGGAATGATATTCCACATGTGCGACTGAGAAATGACGATGTCCTGCAGATTGAAGGAACCGGCCTGCGCCACAACGCCCATCAGTGATAAACCGAGGAACACTTCGTAGCTCAGTGTCTGGGCAGACGCACGCATCGCACCCAGTAGCGAGTATTTGTTATTACTGGACCAGCCAGCGAACAACACGGCATAGACGGTCAGACCGGCCATCATCAGGAAGAACAAAATACCGATGTTCAGATCTGCGGCGAACCAGGTCGGACTGACCGGAACAATCGCAAAGGAGATCAACAGGGACGTAAACGCAATCATCGGGGCCAGCGTAAAGATGGCTTTGTCGGTGAATTTAGGTACCCAGTCTTCCTTGAAGAACATCTTGATCATGTCAGCAACCAGCTGCAGGGAACCGCCCCAGCCGACACGGTTTGGTCCGTAGCGGTTCTGGAACAGGCCGAGCAGGCGACGCTCGCCGAAGCTCATGAAAGCCCCGCAGGTCACGACGATCAGCAGGATCACGATAGCTTTCAGGACGGCGATCAGCGTGTCGATTACGACAGGTGTAAACCAGCTCATTGTGCAGCCTCCCGCAGATTTTCAACCGTAGCGCCAACCAGAATCGGCGGAATGCCCGGCAAGCCCAGCGGTAAACCAAGCTGACCCTGATCCAGGGTTTCACTCAGGCGAACCGGCAATTTCAGTGTCTGACCGGCACAGGTGAATTCCACCTGAGAACCTGCATTCACACCTAGCTGCGCGGCATCGGCCGGGTTAACCATCACATAAGGTGCTGGCATGCGTTGCTGAATGACGGAAGAAAGCTGGGTCATCTCTTCACTGCCGAACAGGTGATAGTAAGGCGCGACACGCCAGTTACCCACTGTGGTGGTGAATGCAGCAGGGATAGTGGTGAAGTAGTCGAGACTCCCCTCCCCCGCTTCGATGAGACGCACACCCGGATCACCGTGGCGCAGACTGCCGCCAACTTCGCTCTGGAATTTGTTCCAGGCTTGCGGTGAGTTCCAGCCAGGTGCCCAGGCAAAAGGTACCTGATTGCGGTTGGCTGTCGGGCTGTTGTTCCCTTCCATCGAGAAGGCAAACATGGTGTCTTTATCTTGCGGCTGACGCGGTTCGTGCACGCTGATGTTCGCGCGCATTGCAGTACGTCCACTGGAGCGGTTCGGAGAACGCGCCAGTTTCTGACCACGAATGCGGAAGCTGGCATTTGGCGCAGCTTCAACCATGCCCTTCAGCTGCGGCAATGCCTCGACGCAGGCTTCGATCACGTGATCGAGCTGAGTCCAGTCAACGTGGCGGCTGTTGACGGTTGAATGCAGCGAGTGCATCCAGCGCCAGCTTTCCAGCATGGAAACGGTGGTGTCGTAGTAAGCCGGATCGTAGACCTGGAAGAAGCGCTGAGCGCGGCCTTCCTGATTCACCAGCGTACCGTCGCTTTCGGCAAAACTCGCCGCAGGCAGGATCAGACTGGCTTTATCCATGATGCGCGTGCGCTGATGGTCAACAACCACCAGGTTTTGCACACTGGCAAGCGCCGCATCCACCTTCGCTTCAGGAGCCTGACGATAAAGGTCATTTTCCATCACAATGGCGCTGTCTGCGTCGCCGCTGGCCAGCAACTCAAGCGCATCATCCAGCGTACCGCCGCCAATCATGGACAAGCCGATGCTGTTTGCCGCAGAAGCCACGAAAGTGATACCGACATCACTGCCCGCCACTTTCAATGCTTTGGCGATGTTCGCTGCCGCTTCAATGATCGCATCAGAACCGGCGTTAGAACCGGTAATGATCAGAGGCTTACGGGCACCGGTCAGTGCCTGCACGATCACATCAATTTTCTTGTTCAGACCATCAGCCAGATCGCTGACCGCTGGCGCTGAATTATCCAGCGCATGGGCGATTGCAAAGCCGAAACGGGCCTGCTCATCGACCGGCGCACGGTAATTGTACGCTGCGATATCGTCGAGTTTGGTGTTGTCTACGTTGGTAATAAACAGCGGATGTTTGGCGTGCTGACCGATGTTTTGCACCGCCGCAATCTGCCAGTCAGCAACACGCTGAGCGGCGGCCATTGCACGGGCTTTGCCTTTAACGGCCTGACGGACAGACAGAGCGATACGGGCACCGGTCTGAGTCAGATCTTCACCCAGCACCAGCACGGCATCGTACTCTTCGATTTCACGCAATGCTGGCGTATGTACGCCGCTGTTGCGCAGAACGTTGAGCATCAGTTGCAGACGACCCTGCTCAGCGGCGTTGATCCCGGTGTAGAAGTTTTCGGCTCCCACCAGTTCACGCAGGGCAAAGTTGCTTTCGAGGCTGGCGCGTGGAGAACCGATACCGATGGTTTTCTTCGCCTGACGGATGATGTCTGCCGCGCCCTGCATCGCCTGTTCAGCGTTCAGTTCAATCCAGTCGTTGCCACGCAGCTGCAATGGCTTCTTAGGACGATCTTTCAGGTTCACGTAGCCATAGCCGAAACGGCCACGGTCGCAGAGGAAGTAGTGGTTTACGGTACCGTTATAACGGTTTTCGATACGACGCAGTTCGCCATAACGCTCACCCGGGCTGGTGTTACAGCCAACAGAACATTGCTGGCAGATGCTTGGCGCAAACTGCATGTCCCATTTACGGTTATAGCGTTCGGAGTGCGTTTTATCGGTGAATACACCGGTCGGACACACTTCTACCAGGTTACCGGAGAACTCGCTTTCCAGCGGGCCATCTTCCGGACGACCGAAATAGACGTTGTCGTGCGCGCCATATACACCCAGGTCTGTGCCGTCCGCGTAATCCTTGTAGTAACGGACACAGCGATAACAGGCGATACAGCGGTTCATTTCGTGAGAGATGAACGGGCCGAGATCCTGATTGTTATGGGTACGCTTGGTGAAACGGTAACGGCGCATACTGTGGCCGGTCATGACTGTCATATCCTGCAGGTGACAGTTACCGCCCTCCTCACACACCGGACAGTCGTGCGGATGGTTGGTCATCAACCATTCCACAACGCTCTCGCGAAACTCTTTCGCTTCGCCGTCGTCGATGGAAATGAAGGTGCCATCAGACGCTGGTGTCATACATGACATCACCAGACGACCGCGCGTGTCTTCCGCGTTTTGGTATTGCTTAACCGCACATTGGCGGCAAGCGCCGACGCTTCCCAGCGCCGGATGCCAGCAAAAATAAGGAATATCGAGGCCGAGAGAGAGGCAAGCCTGTAACAGGTTGTCCGCTCCGTCTACATCGTATTCTTTGCCGTCTACATGAATCGTAGCCATAGTCAGCATGCTTCCACGTGGCCCACCTGACGGCGGGCGTTAATCAAAAATTCTTGCCGGGTTGGCGTCTATCACTCGACAGCGCGTCCCTTGTATTGGGATTTCGCGCACAGCGGGCTCACGTCCGCTGCCTGTTGCCTTCACTACCAGCGCTGTTTCAGCAGATTGTTTGGCTGAATACCGCCAATCGCCCGCGCGTTGCTGTAATGCTGTTTGGCGATGCCCGCCTCAAACTCTTCCCGGAAATATTTAATCGCACTCTGTAATGGCTCCACGGCACCCGGCGCGTGTGCGCAGAAGGTTTTGCCCGGACCAAGCTGGCGGCAAAGCTGTTCGAGAGTTTCAATGTCTCCCGGCTGCCCTTCACCACGTTCCAGCGCGCGCAGGATCTTCACACTCCACGGCAAACCGTCGCGGCACGGCGTACACCAGCCACAAGATTCACGGGCGAAGAACTCTTCCAGATTTCGAACCAGCGGAACCATGCCAATTTCATGATCGACTGCCATCGCCAACGCAGTACCCAGACGGCTACCGGCTTTACCGATGCTGGCGAAATCCATAGGCAGATCCAGGTGATCGGCAGTCAGGAAGTCAGTCCCTGCGCCGCCCGGTTGCCAGGCTTTGAATTTCAGGCCATCACGCATACCACCGGCATAATCTTCAAGAATTTCACGTGCAGTCGTACCAAACGGCAGTTCCCAGACGCCCGGATTTTTCACCCGACCGGAGAAGCCCATCAGTTTGGTGCCTGCATCTTCGCTTTTGCCCGCAGACATCCCTTTGTACCAATCCACACCGTGCTCAAGAATGGCAGGCACGTTACACAGGGTTTCGACGTTGTTCACACAGGTCGGTTTACCCCATGCACCGGCAGAGGCCGGGAACGGTGGTTTGGAACGCGGGTTAGCGCGGCGGCCTTCCAGCGAGTTAATCAGTGCTGTCTCTTCACCGCAGATGTAGCGGCCCGCACCGGTATGCACGATCAGTTCGAAATCAAAACCGGTACCGAGGATATTTTTACCCAGCAGACCCGCTTCAGTGGCTTCAGCGATCGCGCGACGCAGATTCACGGCGGCTTCGATATATTCGCCACGCAGGAAGATGTATCCACGGTAAGATTTCAGTGCAAACGCGGAAATCAGCATGCCTTCCACCAGCAGGTGTGGCATTTGTTCCATCAGCATGCGGTCTTTATAAGTACCGGGTTCCATCTCATCGGCGTTACACAGCAGATAGCGGATGTTCATGCTTTCGTCTTTTGGCATCAGGCTCCACTTCAAACCGGTGGAGAAACCCGCACCGCCGCGCCCTTTCAGGCCAGCGTCTTTTACCAGGTTGACGATCTCTTCCTGCGCCATGCTTTTGAGCGCCTTTTCTGCGCCGACGTAACCGTTTTTGCTGCGGTATTCGTCGATCCAGACCGGCTGCTCATCGTCACGCATACGCCATGTCAGCGGATGCATTTCCGGCGTGCGTTCAATATGTCTTGGCGTATAACCGTTGATTGTCATACATAGCGCTCCAGTAGCTGGCCGATGGCTTCTGGTGTCAGGCGGCTGTGCGTGTCCTCGTCGATCATCATCGACGGGCCTTTGTCACAGTTACCGAGACAACAGGTCGGCAGCAGAGTAAAGCGACCGTCTTGCGTCGTTTCGCCCGGCTTAATGTGCAACTGTTGTTCCAGCGCAGCCTGGATCCCCTGATAACCGGTGATGTGGCACACCACGCTGTCACAGTAACGGATCACATGGCGGCCAACCGGCTGGCGGAAGATCTGGCTGTAAAACGTCGCCACACCTTCAACGTCACTGGCCGGAATGCCCAGAACATCGGAGATCGCGTAGATAGCGCCGTCTGGCACCCAGCCACGCGCTTTTTGCACGATCTTCAACGCTTCGATAGAAGCCGCGCGGGCATCTTCGTAGTGATGTTTCTCGTGTTCAATCGCTTCGCGTTCAGCATCGCTCAGTTCAAACACCGGCGTGATCACCGGCTCGCTGACGTTGATGAACTGAACCTCTGAGTTTTTATTGATATCTGTCATCGTTAGCGGTCCACATCTGACATTACAAAATCGATACTGCCCAGATACACGATCAGGTCGGATACCAGGCTGCCACGGATTACGGACGGGATCTGCTGCAAATGCGGGAAGCTTGGCGTACGGACACGTGTGCGGTAGCTCATGGTGCTGCCGTCACTGGTCAGGTAGTAGCTGTTGATCCCTTTGGTCGCTTCGACCATCTGGAAAGATTCTTGCGCAGGCATGATCGGCCCCCACGACACTTGCAGGAAGTGCGTGATCAGGGTTTCGATGTGTTGCAGGGTGCGCTCTTTCGGTGGCGGCGTGGTCAGCGGATGATCCGCCTTGAACGGGCCTTCAGGCATGTTTTTGTAGCACTGTTCCAGAATGCGCAGGCTTTGGCGAAGCTCTTCCACTTTCAGCATTACACGGGAATAGCAGTCGCTGACGCCGTCGCCGACCGGCACTTCAAAGTCAAAGTTTTCGTAACCGGAATACGGACGCCATTTACGCACGTCAAAGTCGATGCCGGTGGCACGCAGGCCAGCGCCGGTGGTGCCCCACGCCAGCGCGTCATCCGCGTTGTACGCAGCCACGCCTTTGGAACGGCCAATCAGAATCGTGTTTTTCAACGCCGCTTTGACGTAGGAATCCAGTCGTGCTGGCATCCAGTCAAGGAATTCACGCAGCAGACGATCCCAGCCTTTCGGCAGGTCATGTGCAACGCCACCGATACGGAACCAGGCCGGGTGCATACGGAAACCGGTGATCGCTTCCACCAGATCGTAGATTTTCTGACGATCGGTAAAGGCAAAGAACACTGGAGTCATCGCGCCCACGTCCTGAATAAACGTAGAGATGTACAGCAGGTGGCTGTTGATGCGGAACAGTTCAGACAGCATCACGCGAATGGTGTTGACGCGATCCGGCGTGACGATACCGGCAAGTTTTTCAACCGCCAGCACGTAAGGCATTTCGTTAACGCAACCGCCGAGATATTCAATACGGTCAGTGTACGGAATGTAGCTGTGCCATGACTGGCGCTCGCCCATTTTTTCAGCACCACGGTGGTGGTAACCGACATCCGGTACACAGTCGACAATCTCTTCGCCATCAAGCTGCAGGATGATGCGGAACGCACCGTGTGATGACGGGTGGTTTGGTCCGAGGTTAAGGAACATAAAGTCCTCATTTTCGGTGCCACGCTTCATGCCCCAGTCTTCCGGCTTGAAGGTCAGCGCTTCCATCTCGAGCTCTTCTTTTTGCTTGGTCAGTTCATAAGGATCGAACTCGGTGGCGCGCGCCGGATAATCTTTACGCAACGGGTGCCCTTCCCAGGTCTGCGGCATCATGATGCGCGTCAGGTGCGGGTGGCCATCGAAGGTAATACCAAACATTTCCCAGGTTTCACGCTCGTACCAGTTGGCGTTCGGGAACACCTTGGTCAAGGTCGGAACATGGAGATCGTTTTCCGCTAACGCCACCTTGATCATGATGTCGCGGTTACGCTCGACGGAGATCAGGTGATAGAAAACGGAAAAATCCGCGGCCGGTAAACCGTCGCGGTGAGTACGTAAACGCTCATCAACGCCATGCAAGTCAAAAAGCATGACATAAGGTTTTGGCTGTTTTCGTAGAAAGGTAATCGCTTCCAGTACCTGTTCACGCTTGAACCACACCACGGGAACTCCGGTACGGGTCGGCTGAACAGTAAAGGCCTCAGGCCCAAAACGGTTACGCAACTCGCCAATAACCGGATCATCAAGATGATCACGGGTATGCCATGCTGGCAGGGCGGTATTTTGCGTCGTCAAATCTGTCATAATTTTTTTCACCACACTAAATGGTCATTTATGCCGTAAGGGGGATATGCATACACCACCCCTCAGGGTTGACTCTCAGATCGCAGTGTTAAATCTCGTCCGGCGAACGCAGATTTGTCACGGCTATGCGTTCAGCACGTTTACGCTCTTTTTCAGACTGCATATTCGCGCGGTAAACACCCTGATCGCCGACGACCCATGACAATGGGCGGCGTTCTTTACCGATAGATTCCTGCAGCAGCAACAGCGCCTGCATGTAAGCCTCAGGACGCGGCGGGCACCCCGGGATATACACATCGACAGGCAGGAATTTATCCACACCCTGCACGACGGAATAAATATCGTACATACCGCCGGAGTTCGCACAGGCACCCATCGAAATCACCCATTTCGGCTCGAGCATCTGGTCATACAAACGTTGGATCACCGGGGCCATTTTGGTGAAGCAGGTGCCTGCCACGACCATAAAGTCGGCCTGACGCGGCGATGCACGCAGAACTTCTGCACCAAAACGCGCGACGTCATGCACCGCAGTGAATGACGTCACCATTTCGACGTAGCAGCAGGAAAGGCCGAAGTTGTACGGCCAGAGGGAGTTTTTGCGTCCCCAGTTCACCATGCCGTGCAGTGATTCCTGAAGGTTTCCCATGAAAACGCTGCGTTTAACCTGCTCCTGAAGTGGATCGCCGACCACCTCCTGATTCTGCAGGGGGTAACGGTCGTTCTCACCGTCCGGGTCTACGCGGGTGAGCGTATAGTCCATCTTATTGCCTCGCTATGACTTACTACTGAGGGTGACTGTTGGTATTAATCGCCGGGCTTGGTTTAACAGGTCCTTTCGAACGTGTCGGCGTCCAGTCCAGCGCGCCAATCCGCACCAGATAAAACAAACCAGCCAGCAGTACCAAAATGAAAATGGTGGCTTCGACGAAACCGGTCCAGCCGCTTTCACGGATAGAAGTTGACCATGCATAGAGATACAAGGCTTCAACGTCGAAAATAACGAAAAACATCGCGACCAGATAGAATTTGGCGGAGAGACGCAGGCGGGCTGAGCCCACGGATGCGATACCAGACTCATAAGGGGTATTTTTGTAACGCGCTCTGGCTCTCCCGCCGAGGAACGCGGCGCCCAGTAACATCAGGCAGCAAAGCCCCATTGCGACGATAAGATAAACGGCGAACGCCCAGTGTTGAGCGATGACTTCAGTGGCTGTTGACATACTCATTGCTTACTCATCAAAAGTGGCGCTTTGGCATCTGCTCTATGGGATCGGCAGTTTGCGCACCACATCGATTCAAGGGAAGGATTAATAACCACACAGTTCACGACTCAACAAAGGATTAAGCCAGTGATTTGTTGTGGGCTTTTTACCCTTTTCTATAACCTTTTGTCAACTTTGACAAAAGTATCTCCACATTAGTTTACATGCTTATCATTTAATTAACATTACATGCGACAACACTTAAGCTAAATCGTGTCAGTTAAAAAGGGTGATAAAGCATGAGCCTGTGACGGGAGTTATGACATCTTTGTTGCTTTGCTATTGTCGCAGGAATAGACAACGCTTCCACTCTCTTATTGGGGTTATTTTTTTGATCCAGGTCAGAGTTCTGTCAATTTCGACAGAAAAAAAGCCGCACTTTTAACAAGTTTTGTTGAATAACAGAAAACAACAAGTCAATGGCGAGAAAAAATCACTGTTTTTTTCACGCGAAAAAAAGCCTATTTTTGCGTGATTTAGTAGGGTGATAATGAAGACCAGAAACAGTCAGGACGGGGAACAAGCAGCATTAAGGGAGGAAAAAACAAGTTTGGCGTGAGATTTTAAATAAAACACCCAAAAAGAGAGGTTTTACTACCCGAAAGGAGTAGAGGCCTTTACCCCCGCCCTGCAGTATCCGGGCGGGAGGTAAAAAGAGGCGGTAATCTTAACTTTTTGAATCAGCCAGCAGCTCATGATCGTCATCCACTACAGGCCGGGGACCGTAAGCGCTGAGAGAATAAGGATCATTGCCCTGTTCAACCGCGTTGAAAATGGCCATCGCCAGTTCATTGTTACAGTTGGCATTTTTATACAGTACATATTGCGTGTCAGGCAGACGCGGCAGACCATCCTGTTCACCCAGAACGCGCAGTTCAGGGCTCATCATTTCGATAGGTCTTGCGGTCACGCCCAACCCGGCGCGAACGGCGGCGCGAATAGCCGACAATGTCGATGCCACGTAAGCGATACGCCACGGAATACCGGCCTGATTCAGGTATTCTGTCGCCATCTGGCGGTACGGGCTTGGCTCATCAAGTACCACGAGCGGCACACTGTCACCGGATGGATACGCGAAATCCGCCGCGCAGTACCAGAGCGTAGGTGACGTCCGCAGAATGATATGAGGATGTTCTGTGCCCGTCATCGTAGTGATGGCCAGATCGATCTCTTCGCTTTCCAGCATCGATAGCATAAACGGACTGCGTTTTACCCGTACGTCGATTGACAGTTTCGGGTACACAGACGTCACGCGACTGAGCAGAAAAGGCAAAATGGTATCGGCGGTATCATCGGATGCACCGATGGTAATTCCGCCCTGAACATTGCTGTACATCAAAGAGGTGCAGGCTTCATCGTTAAAACGAAGAATTTTGCGTGCATACCCCAATAACTGAATGCCGTGTTCAGTTAATAATTTATTGCGTCCGTGCCTGGCAAACAGTTCTTTTCCAACGAGTTGTTCAAGACGTTGCATTTGTTGACTGACTGCCGACTGAGTACGACACACAGCAGCAGCTGCTGCAGCGAACGTATTCAAATCCGCAACAGCTACAAATGTCCTCAACAGGTCAAGATCGAGATTGAGGATTGGACGATTTGCATTTGTCATAGTTTTTCTTCGCTTTATAGAATCTAATAACAAGCTACCCTGATGCTGCGTCAAAGTATCAGCATCCGCAGAATACCAGATATGTCAGGTACTCACTCATTAGATAAGCAAAATTGAGAAATATTTGTGCCTGAAAAATTTCATAGAAGCAGTTTTCATCTCCTCAGATGCCGTGAAAAATCTCCACACAAAAGTTAAATGATTAGCCAGGCTTAATTAATAAGAATAAACCATTTTCGCCTGCTCCACTCACCTATTTTCTTTGCGCTTTTCCTGTCGATACCTGAGGTTGAAGCCTGTCAGCAAGCCGGATACATAAGTTAAATTTACCGTTCAGATAAGTTGTAAGACAATATAATTCAACAAATTCATTAGCTCACGCTGATATCAAACTCATGACTAAAAAATCAGTTTAGCGGCCATTAAGATATTTTCATGATCGCCCGTTATTATTTGTGCAGGTTTTATTAAATATACGTAAAGGGTGCCCTCATAAAACCCATGGAAATAGTGGCCTCTCCAAAATTTTCTTATGATCATTCATCCAGCAGTTATTATTAATCATTAGATAAATAAAACTAATTCACCTTGCCCCCGTGCCGCAGCACGGAGAATTCCTGCTATTTTTTTTCAGATTTTGTCGAGGTTAGGTAAGTTTTAATGATGTTGTCTGCAAAACTGCGGAAACAAAAGGATGGCTTTAACACTGTCAGACAGTCAAAACAGGGAATTTTTAGATTAAAAAACCCGCATTGGTAAAATATAAAACTACACATTTCTCTTTATGCAAATTATTAAACCAACCAAAATCCACAACATGACCAGAAACCCCCACCCCCTGCGATTTTCCTGCTGTTTTACACCAAAAGGGCGCGCAGCCCTTCTCATGCACTCTTTGGGGGAGTAAATTGTCCGCTTCGCACTGTTCTACGGCGATTAACGCCAGGGAAGAACAGGCTTTACTGCAAAAGGCTCACATTTACATGTCCCCGATTGAAAAATCCCGCAAACTGGACAACGTCTGCTACGACATTCGCGGCCCGGTGCTCAAAGAAGCAAAACGTCTGGAAGAAGAAGGTAACAAAGTCCTCAAACTGAACATCGGCAACCCCGCGCCTTTCGGTTTTGATGCACCTGATGAAATTCTGCTCGACGTCATTCGCAACCTGCCTACAGCGCAAGGGTACTGTGACTCCAAAGGTCTGTTCTCAGCACGTAAAGCCATCATGCAGCACTATCAGGCGCGCGACATGCGTGACATGACGGTGGAAGACATTTATATCGGTAACGGCGTGTCGGAACTGATTGTTCAGTCGATGCAGGCGTTACTGAATACCGGTGATGAAATGCTGGTGCCTGCACCGGATTACCCGTTATGGACGGCGGCGGTGTCGCTTTCTGGCGGGAATGCGGTGCATTACATGTGTGATGAAGGCGCTGACTGGTTCCCGGATATCGCCGATATACGCGACAAAATCACCCCGCGCACCCGCGGTATTGTGATCATCAACCCGAACAACCCGACAGGCGCGGTTTACAGCAAAGAGTTGCTGATGCAGATTGTGGATATCGCCCGCGAACACAATCTGATCATCTTTGCTGATGAGATTTACGACAAGATTTTGTATGACGAAGCCCAGCACATTTCCATTGCGTCGCTGGCGCCAGATCTGCTGACCGTGACCTTCAACGGGCTGTCTAAAACCTACCGTGTGGCCGGTTTCCGCCAGGGTTGGATGGTACTCAACGGACCGAAGAAACATGCCAAAGGCTACATTGAAGGGCTGGAAATGCTGGCCTCGATGCGTCTTTGTGCCAACGTTCCGATGCAGCATGCTATTCAGACGGCTCTCGGCGGTTACCAGAGCATTAACGAATTCATTCAGCCGGGTGGTCGTCTGGTGCAGCAGCGCGACAGCGCGTGGGAACTGATTAATCAGATCCCCGGCGTATCATGCGTGAAACCGAAAGGTGCGCTGTATATGTTCCCGCGTATTGATGCCAAGCGTTTTAACATTCATGACGATCAGAAACTGGTGCTGGATTTGCTGTTGCAGCAAAAAGTCCTGCTGGTTCAGGGGACAGCATTCAACTGGCCGTATCCGGACCACGTCCGTATCGTGACGCTGCCACGCGTTGATGAGCTGGAAATGGCGATCAGCAAACTGGGCCGGTTCCTTGAAACTTACCGCCAGTAATCCCTGCGGGCGCAGATTTCTGCGCCCTGTTTTATCTTTCTGATCACACTTGCCGATTTCCGCCACACTCCGCACAATGGATACTCATTTGCCGTTATTAATGAGAGTGCCATGAATCAGAGCCATTTCTTCGCCCACCTTTCCCGCCTGAAACTGATTAGCCGCTGGCCGCTGATGCGCAACGTGCGTACTGAAAATGTGTCGGAACACAGTTTGCAGGTCGCCTTCGTGGCTCACGCGTTGGCCGTGATTAAAAACCGCAAATTTGATGGCAACCTGAATGTAGAACGCGTTGCCCTGCTCGCCATGTATCACGATGCCAGCGAAGTGCTGACCGGCGACATGCCTACGCCCATCAAGTATTACAATCCGCAAATCGCCCATGAGTACAAAAAAATCGAGAAAATCGCCCAGCAAAAACTGATTGAGATGCTGCCGGAGGATTTGCAGGAAGATTTTCGTCCGCTGATCGATGAACATTATTACAGCGAAGACGAAAAACTGACGGTCAAACAGGCAGATGCGTTATGTGCCTATCTGAAATGTCTCGAGGAGCTCTCGGCGGGCAATAACGAATTCACCCTGGCTAAAGCGCGTCTGGAAAAAACGCTGGCGAATCGGAAAAGCCCGGAGATGGATTACTTTATGGAAATCTTTGTGCCGAGCTTCAGCCTGTCGCTGGATGAAATCAGCCTCGATTCACCGCTCTGACCGCAACCAAATACAGCACGGCCAGGGTCAGAACGGAAAGAGAACCGGCACCAGAAACACGCTGACGACCATCACCAGCAAGGTGAACGGCACGCCGATACGCAGAAAGTCGCCGAAGCGGTAATTCCCCGGCACCATCACCAGCGTATTCACCGGGGATGATACTGGCGTCATAAACGCTGCCGAGGCGGCTATCGCGATAATCATTGTGAAAGGGTACGGCGACACGCCCATCTGATGGGCCGCCGCGATGGCAATCGGTGCCATTAACACCGCTGTGGCGGTATTGGAAATAAACAGCCCGATACTGGCGCAGAGAACAAATAAACACAGCAGCATCATGTACGGCCCATATCCCCCGCTGACCTTCATCAGGCCTTCGACGATCAACGCCACGCCGCCTGTTTTTTGCAGCGCCAGCGCGAACGGCATCATCCCGATAATCAGCAGCAAGCTCGGCCAGTGAATCGCTTTGTACGCGCCGTCCATGGTGATGCAGCGGAATTTACCCATCAGCAGACAGGCAATAATCGCCGCAATGGCGTTCGGCACATCGTCGGTCAGCATCAGTGCGACCATGAGCGCCAGGCAAAACAGCGCGTGCGGTGCCTGACTGAGCGCGGGGGCGACTTCATCCACCTCGGCGGGCAAACTGAGGACAATAAAATCGTGCATCTGCTGCTGAAGCTGTCGGATCAGCTTCCAGTCCCCTATCACCAGTAACATGTCGCCCAGCTGGAGTTCCTCGTCCACCAGTTTACCCGGCAGCGCCTCCCCCTGACGGCGGATCCCGACCACGTTCACCCCGTAAGCAGAACGGAATGCGACTTCGCGCAGGGTTTTACCCAATAATTCGGAATCAGGAATTAAAGAGACTTCTGCCATCCCGACGTCGCGGGACTGTTCAGAAAAATATTCACCGCGCAGCACCATCGGTTCAAGCATTTCATCGGCACACATTTGTCTGACCGAGATGTCAGGATCGGTCATGTCCAGCAGCAGTACGTCTCGCGCGCACAGCCCGGTGCTCCCCGTGGCGCTGACCATCACCCGGCGGAACTTACGCCAGCGCTCAATACCCACCACATTCGCACCGTAGCGGGAGCGCAGGTGGAGATCGTCCAGTGTCCGGCCAACCAGCGGTGAGCCGGGGCGGATCGTCATCCTGCGCGCACGACCGTTTAACTGATAATCGCGGATCAAGTCCCGGAAAGTCCGGCGCTTCCAGTGTTGTTTATCCTGCGAGGTGTCCTGCGCTGACAACCAGCGGCGGGCAATCAGCATGTACCCGACCCCCATGATCAGCACCACCAGCCCCACCGGCGTGACGCCGAAGAAGCCAAAACCGTCGAACCCTTCACGCAGCAACTCGCTGTTCACCACCATGTTCGGCGGCGTGGCAACCAGCGTCATCATGCCGCTGATAAGCCCGGCAAAACTGAGAGGCATCATCAGCCGCGCCGGTGAGGTTTTCATGCGCGCGGAAACGCTGATCACAACCGGAATGAAAATCGCCACCACGCCGGTTGAACTCATAAAAGCACCAAGACCGGCGACCGTCAGCATTAGTAAAATCAGCATCCGGGTTTCACTCTGACCGGCCACTTTCATCAGCCAGTCACCCACCTGATACGCCACGCCGGTCCTCACCAGACCGTGGCCCACCACAAACAAGGCGGCGATCAAAATCACGTTCGGATCGCTAAATCCGGCAAGAGCTTCATTGAGGGTGAGCGTACCGCTCATCACAAAAGCAATGATGACCAGCAAAGCGACAATGTCCATGCGCAGCGTATTGCGCGCAAACAACACCATCGCGGCCAGCAGCAGTACCACAACCCAGATTAATTCACCGGTCAAAACACACTCCCTTTGCGTTAAGATTCAGAGGCAGGAACGTGGTAAGAATGGCATAAAAAAACCCCGCCGGAGCGAGGTCTATATCAAGTAAAATGTCGAAACTGTACTTTTTTCAGGCTTAGCGCAAACTTACCGTCACGCCCTGCTCGTTGCTTTCCACCAGCAGAACTTCCAGCGTCGTCAGCTCAAAATCAACATTTTCGATCCCCGGCGTATCATCCGGTGCATTCACAGCGATCACTTTACATCCGGCGGCAAGCCCAGCCATTACGCCTGCAGCGGCATCTTCCACCACAACACACTCTTCCGGCGCCAGACCTAAACGTTCTGCACCCAGCAAATAGGCATCCGGCTGCGGTTTGCCATGCTTAACCTGCTCCGCAGTGATGAACACTTCCGGCACAGGCAAATGTGCTGCCGCATGGCGTGCACTGGCGACAGGCATAGAACCGGAGGTCACAATGGCCCACAGAATATTTTGACGGTTGAGTTCGCTCAGCAGTAAATGTGCACCCGGCAACGCCGAGACGCCTTCGGTGTCGGTGGCTTCGATTTTTTCCAGCTTCAGAAACTCTTGCTGAATCGTCTCTTCTGTTTCACCTTGCATAAAATGACGTAAAGAGGTGATCGCCTGTTTGCCATGAATAAAGGCCAGAACATCCTGCGGGCTGACTCCCCAACTGAGCGCCCAGTTAACCCATGCACGCTCAACTGCCGGTAATGAATCCACTAACGTTCCATCAAGGTCGAACAAGAAACCTTTACACTCCACAGGCAATTCCTCTTTAGTTAATTCCAGTCAGGCATTAATAATTTGCGCTATCTCTACAGCGCTCAGATGATACTGACGCGGGCATGATTGCCAGACCGCCAGCATACGCTGGTATTTATCCCACATTTTGGTCTGCGAGTTAAACCCGTGAGTCCCGGCGTCGAAGTCAGTGTAACGCCCTTCGGTGTTCACCATAAAGCGCACATAGCTTAAATAGCGGGATTCGGTGGCCGCATCGAAGCCGAGGAAATCTATACGACGGCGATCCAGACCCTGGGTGTCTTTCAGATTGGTCCATGACACCTGCATCGCATGGTGCATTTCCATAATGTTAATCACTGTGCGACAGGTTTCTTCCGGTAACTCACCGAAATCTCTGTCCAGCTCACGCATTTGCAAACCGAAACCGCGTTCGATCACCGTTTGCAAACGGCGGTAGCGTTCCGCGTTATCGGGATCAAGCATGGTCATCATTTTGTATTGATTCGACAAGATCAGGCGTTGCGCGTTAGTCATTTCCATCGTGAAAATCCTCATGTCTGCATAATGAGCAAAGCATGGCATAGCGCAAACTTCTGCGAAATCGCAAGCACACCATTCTTTGATTTGAGTCCGGATCTCATGTGAAATAATCACCGGAGGAGAAGTTCCTCCGGTCAAAATGCGGTGCAGTGAAGCTTAGCAATATTGGAGATGATGTGAAAAGCGCTGGAAACAGGCTTACAAATCGTCGAGGAAGGTTTTGTCGAGTTGTTTGAACGCACGCTTGAGGACATCAGCCAGCGCCTGATAGGTCGGCGTCCCTTCGACCGGCGCAAGCGCCTGGCCCGATTCAGCGAGTTTATTACGCACATCGTGGAACCAGCTCAGCAGCGTCGGCGGCAAAGGCGTCAGTGAACGGCGGCCAAGCCACCATAACCCTTGCATAGGCAAGCTACAGGCAAATATCGCCGTCGCAACGGCCGGCCCGAGTTGTCCGCCCAGCGCGATTTGCCAGGTCAGCGTGAAGATCGCCACCGGCGGCATGAAGCGGACAGCAAAACGGGTGGCGGTTGAAATCCGGTTCTCGGGGAACACAGGAGCCAGGCGCTTATCAGACGGCCATGTTTTCATATAATGCTGCCCACGCTGGAAAACCTGGAACCAGCTTACAGAGCCTGTTGGCTTACTCGTCATAATTGCACCTCAACTTCACGTGTAATAATTAAAAAATAGTTGTGAAACATAAACTGGAGTTTACCACGATAAAATATATTTTGTTTTTGCTGAAACGTGCCGGTATCCTGTCGCAGCATTTAAAGCCATATCACTAAGCATAGTGCCTCGGGCCGAGGTGTTTTGTAATTAGTAATTGCATTTTTTGTTAGTGTTTTCACTAATAGATAACATTCTAAAGACGCATAACAGAGACATTTTGTGTACTGCGCCCCCATTTTTTTGCTATCCGCGGGCACAGAAAAAACCAGCGTCCTGCGATTCTTTAGCTTTTTCATTATCATGCCTGTTTTGGCTCTCTGGCATGATGTTAATCATAATTGTCACCGCCATTATGCGCTACGCTTGATGTCAGACTGACGATTTATTAACCACGTGTATTGTTTTTTTCCTTAAACAGCACCAACAATAAATAGGTACTTCCATGTCGAGTAAGCTTGTACTGGTTCTTAACTGTGGTAGTTCTTCCCTTAAGTTCGCAATCATTGATGCTGTGAACGGCGAAGAGCACATTTCAGGTTTAGCCGAATGTTTCCACCTGCCGGAAGCGCGCATTAAGTGGAAAATGGACGGTGGCAAAGAAGAAGCCGCGTTGGGTGCGGGTGCCGCACACAGCGAAGCGCTGAAATTCATCGTGAACAACATCCTGAGCCAAAAACCTGAACTGTCTGCAGAGCTGGTTGCAATCGGCCACCGCATCGTTCATGGCGGCGAAAAGCTGACCAAGTCCATGCTGATCAACGATGCTGTTATCGAAGGTATCAAAGAATCTATCCCGTTTGCACCGCTGCATAACCCGGCTCACCTGATCGGTATCGACGAAGCGCTGAAATCCTTCCCTAAACTGGCTGACAAGAACGTGGCTGTTTTCGACACCGCCTTCCATCAGACCATGCCAGAAGAATCTTACCTTTACGCACTGCCGTACAGCCTGTACCGCGATCATCACGTCCGTCGTTACGGCGCACACGGCACCAGCCACTTCTATGTGACTCAGGAAGCCGCGAAAATGTTGAACAAACCGGTGGAAGAAGTGAATCTGATCACTTGCCACCTGGGTAACGGCGGTTCCGTCAGCGCAATCCGTAACGGTAAATGCGTTGATACTTCCATGGGTCTGACCCCGCTGGAAGGTCTGGTGATGGGCACCCGCAGCGGTGACATCGACCCGGCCATCATCTTCCACCTGCACGATTCTCTGGGCATGAGCGTTGATCAAATCAACAAAATGCTGACCAAAGAATCTGGCCTGCTGGGTCTGACTGAAGTCACCAGCGACTGCCGTTATGTTGAAGATAACTACACCACTAAAGCAGATGCTAAACGTGCGATGGACGTATTCTGCCACCGTCTGGCGAAATACATCGGTAGCTACGCCTCACTGATGGAAGGCCGTCTGGACGCTGTCGTCTTCACCGGCGGTATCGGCGAAAACGCAGCAATGGTGCGTGAATTATCTCTGGCTAAACTGGGCCTGCTGGGCTTTGAAGTTGACCACGAACGCAACCTCGCGGCTCGTTTCGGTAAATCCGGTGCCATCAACAAAGAAGGCACCCGTACCGCGCTGGTTATCCCAACCAATGAAGAGCTGGTTATTGCACAAGACGCTGCGCGTCTGACCGCATAATTCGATTCAACACTGCCAGTTTTCGCTGGCAGTGATTTTTCACTCAAAGGCAAACGCCGCCCGTTTGGACGCACCGCGCAGGATAATCGTCGCGCTCATGCTGATCATTATCCCCTCTGCACAAACCTGCGACCGTCTCTGCCTGGCAACCGTTAAAGAGGTTTAGCCGTGTCCCGTACAATTATGTTGATCCCCACAGGTACCAGCGTTGGTCTGACCAGCGTCAGCCTCGGTGTGATCCGTGCCATGGAACAAAAAGGCGTCAGCCTGAGCATCTTCAAACCCATCGCACAACCACGTGCCGGCGGTGATGCACCCGATCAAACCACCACCATCATTCGTGCCAACTCCTCCGTGACTGCAGCGGAACCGCTGAAGATGAGCCACGTTGAAGCGCTGCTGAGTTCAAACCAGCAGGACGTGCTGATGGAAGAAATCATCGCCCGTTATCACGAAAACACCAAAGATGCGGAAGTGGTGCTGGTTGAAGGTTTAGTCCCTACCCGTAAACACCAGTTTGCGAATGCGCTCAACTATGAAATCGCCAAAACCCTGAACGCAGAAATCGTCTTCGTTCTGGCACTGGGTAATGATTCTCCCGCGCAGTTAAAAGAACGTATCGAACTGGCCCGCTCCAGCTTCGGCGGCAGTAAAAACAAAAACATCACCGGCGTCATCATCAACAAACTGAATGCGCCGGTTGACGATCAGGGACGCACACGTCCTGACCTGTCTGAAATCTTCGATGACTCCAACAAAGCCAGCGTCGCCAATATCGATCCGACTCAGCTGTTCGCGAACAGCCCGCTGCCGGTGCTGGGCTGCATTCCATGGAGCTTCGAGCTGATTGCCACCCGCGCAATCGACATGGCTAAGCACCTGAACGCCCGCATCATCAACGAAGGCGACGTGCAAACCCGCCGCGTGAAATCCGTGACTTTCTGCGCACGCAGCATTCCTCACATGCTCGAACACTTCCGCCCTGGTTCCCTGCTGGTTACCTCCGCAGACCGTCCGGACGTTCTGGTTTCAGCTTGTCTGGCGGCGATGAATGGCGTTGAAATTGGCGCAATTCTGCTGACCGGCGGTTACGAAATCGACGAGCGCATCAACAGCCTGTGCGCACGTGCTTTCCAGACTGGCCTGCCTGTCTTCATGGTAGACACCAACACCTGGCAGACCTCCCTCAGCCTGCAAAGCTTCAATCTGGAAGTCCCTGCGGACGACCATCAGCGCGTTGAGAAACTGCAACAGTATGTCGCTTCTCACATCAACGCTGACTGGATTGAATCACTGAGCGCGCATTCTGAGCGTTCACGTCGTCTGTCTCCGCCAGCGTTCCGCTACCAGCTGACCGAACTGGCCCGTAAAGCCGGTAAACGCATCGTTCTGCCGGAAGGCGACGAGCCACGCACCGTTAAAGCGGCGGCACTGTGTGCTGAACGCGGTATCGCGGAATGTGTGTTGCTGGGTAACCCGGAAGAGATCAAGCGCGTTGCTGCGGCGCAGGGTGTAGTGCTGGGTAAAGGCATCGAGATTGTGGATCCGGTCGTTGTGCGTGAAGAATACGTCGCACGTCTGGTTGAGCTGCGTAAAAGCAAAGGCATGACCGAAGTGGTTGCGCGTGAACAACTGGAAGACAACGTGGTTCTGGGCACCCTGATGCTGGAACAAGGTAACGTTGACGGTCTGGTTTCCGGTGCTGTCCACACCACCGCAAACACTATCCGCCCACCGTTGCAGCTGATCAAAACTGCACCGGGTAGCTCACTGGTTTCTTCTGTGTTCTTCATGCTGCTGCCTGACCAGGTTCTGGTTTACGGCGACTGTGCGATCAACCCGGACCCAACGGCTGAACAGCTGTCTGAAATCGCGATCCAGTCTGCGGATTCCGCTGCGGCGTTCGGTATCGAACCACGCGTTGCGATGATCTCTTACTCCACCGGTAACTCCGGTGCGGGTAGCGATGTTGAGAAAGTGCGTGAAGCGACCCGTCTGGCGCAGGAAAAACGCCCTGACCTGATCATCGATGGCCCGCTGCAGTACGATGCAGCCATCATGGCTGACGTTGCGCTGTCCAAAGCACCAAACTCGCCGGTAGCGGGTAAGGCGACCGTGTTCATCTTCCCTGACCTGAACACCGGTAACACCACGTACAAAGCGGTACAACGTTCTGCGGATCTGGTTTCTATCGGGCCGATGTTGCAGGGCATGCGTAAACCGGTCAACGATCTGTCCCGTGGCGCACTGGTAGACGATATCGTCTACACCGTTGCTCTGACAGCGATTCAGTCTGCTCAGGCAGAAACTGCGGTTCCGGCTAAATAAGCCAACCCCTCTGAAGGCAAAACGCCGGGCTTTATGTCCGGCGTTTTTTTGGGCTCATTTTTGCGGGTCGCCAGCCGCTCAGAGCAATGTTTTAGCCGCTTCAAGTATATGCTCAGCGGTCAGGCCATATTCCTGCTGTAAAAACTCCTGCGTCCCCACCTGCCCGTAACGTTCTTTCACGCCAACACGCCGCATAGGTACCGGCTGATTTTCTACCAGCACTTCCGCCACCGCCGATCCCAGCCCGTTATGAATACTGTGATTTTCACAGGTGATGATTTTACCGGTTTTCGCGGCATATTTTATGATGACGTCTTTATCAATCGGCTTGAGGGTAAACATGTCGATCACCGCCGCACTGACGCCTTCACGTTCCAGCATCTGCGCCGCTTTCAGCGCTTCGGCGACCATAATTCCGTTGGCGATAAGCGTGATGTCGCTTCCGTCTCGCAGCACGTTTGCTTTGCCGATGGTGAACGTTGAGCCTTCCTGGTAAATCTGAGTCGCCTGTTTACGGATGGTGCGCACCCAGTAAAATCCCTTCAGATCCATCAGTTGCAGCAAAATATTGCGGAACATCACGGCGTCGGTGACCTCCATCACCACGGAATTTGCCAGCCCGCGCACAATCCCCATGTCTTCGAAGGACATGTGCGTGCCGCCGTTGTGACAGGCACTGACACCGGCATCGGACGCAATGATTTTGACGTTATTCTTCTGATAATCCAGTGACATAAACAACTGATCAAAACAGCGGCGGCTGGCGAACGCGGTAAAAGTATGCACAAAGGGGACGCGGCCTGTCAGCGATAAACCCGCCGCCACGCCGATAACGTTGGCTTCCATGATGCCGCAGTTAATCACGTGTGACGGGTGATCTTTGTGCACGCCATCCATCGCCATAGAACTCATCAGATCCGCTTCCAGCGCAATGATCGGCGTATTTTCAACAATCTTTTCACGCACGGTATTGGCGTAAACCTTACGCATTTCCACGGCGTCTTTTTGTAATTCCAGAGAGACTTCAAACATGGGCGGCCTCCAGCTCAGCGATTGCGTGTTCAATTTCCAGTTTCACTTCCGGCGTTAAACGCAGATGATGCGAGTTCGCCAGCTGCTCGAGATACTTCACGCCCTGCCCTTTAATGCTGTCGAGGATCACCACCAGCGGACGCTGCCCGCCCTCACGCACCGGCGTCACCGCATCGCGGATTGCCACAACGTCATCGCCTTTAATCGTCTGCACATCAAAACCAAAAGCGCTGAATTTCCCGGCCAGATCGAAAGGTTTAATGACTTCGTCCAGCGTGCCGTCGAGCTGCTGTTTGTTGTAATCGATGAACAACGTGAGGTTATGCAGATTGTGGTGAGCAATAAACTGGAAGGCTTCCCAGCACTGACCTTCATTCAGCTCACCGTCACCCAGAATGCAGAAGACACGGTTAGCCCGCCCCGCCAGCCTGTGCGAGAGCGCCATACCTGCGGCGATGGACACGCCCTGCCCGAGCGAACCGGTCGTGGCATCCACGCCGGTCGTGCGCAGCCGGTCGGGGTGGCTCGGCAGGCGCGTGCCGTTCTCATTCAAGGTTTTCAGCTGGCTGACCGGGAAATAGCCTTTCAGCGCCAGCGTGGCATACAACGCCGGGCCTGCATGCCCCTTGGAGAGCACGAAATAATCGCGATCCTGCCAGTCCGGATTTTTCGGGTCGATGCGCATCACATCGCCGTACAATACTGCCAGCGTTTCCACCACTGACATGCTGCCGCCATAGTGTCCGAAGCCCAGACCGGTCAGCATTTTCAGCGTCTCGATGCGGATTTGGCGCGCCAGATCATGAACCTCATGGATATCTTTCATCTTGCAGGGTCCTTATTTTAGTGAGCACTTATCCAGACCTGTTATTTCTAACAGGCCTGAACCGTGATCCCCGGTGGGTGATAAGAGACTGAGTGAGTGAGTGACTGAATTACTCTTCGCTGACCGCTTTCTCAGCCGCAGGTTTTTTGCCGAGATAGTTGTAAGCAACCAGAACCGCGAAGATGCCGACAATCAGCGCCATGATGCCTTCTTTAGACATGAAGCGAGCCAGATTGCCCAGCAGGATACCGATGACGCCAAAGTCGGCATCTGAGAAGGTGGCGTTTGCGAAGCCCAGCGCGCCGAGCACCGGCAGCAGCAGAACCGGCAGGAAGGTGATCAGCACGCCGTTAGCAAACGCGCCGACCATCGCACCGCGCCGACCGCCGGTCGCATTGCCGAAGACACCCGCCGTCGCACCGGTGAAGAAGTGCGGCACTACGCCCGGCAGGATCAGCACCAGATGCATCTGGCCTAACAGGAACAAACCGACCAGACCGCCGAGGAAGCTGAACAGGAAACCAATCAGCACGGCATTCGGTGCGTACGGGTAGACCACCGGGCAGTCCAGCGCGGGACGTGCGTTGGGCACCAGTTTCTCGGAGAAGCCAACGAATGCCGGTACGATTTCCGCCAGAATAAGACGCACACCTTGCAGGATGATGAACACACCCGCCGCGAAAGTGATCGCCATGATGATGGCGTACACCAGATAGTTCTGGCCTGCGCTATAGGTGGCTTCGACAAACACCTGCCCGGCGAACACCGCCATAATCAGGTAAATAATGATCATGGTGAGTGAAATAGAAATGGAGCTGTCGCGCAGGAAGCTGAGGTTTTTCGGCAGATTCATTTCTTCGGTAGAGCGTGACCCTTTACCGACTTTGCTGCCGATCCAGCCAGACAGCACGTAACCGATGGTGCCGAAATGGCCGAAGGCCACATCGTCGCTGCCGGTGATCTTACGCATATAACGTTGTGCCAGCGCCGGGAAAAACGCCATGATCAGGCCCAGCGTCAGGGAGCCGGTGAACACCAGTGAAACGCCTTCAAAACCGGCAACGGTCAGGATGACGCTGATCATGCAGGCCATATAGAACGTGTGATGCCCGGTCAGGAACACGTATTTCAGACGGGTAAAGCGCGCCACGATCAGGTTTGCCACCATACCGAACGCCATAATTAAGGCGGTCGGCGCACCGAATTTCTCCAGCGCGATGGAAACAATCGCTTCGTTATTAGGAATAATACCCTGGATATTAAAGGCGTGTTCGAACATACCGCCTAAAGGATTTAATGAGCCGACTAATACTGTTGCACCACCGCCTAAAACTAAAAAGCCCAGTATTGTTTTGACTGTACCTTTTACCACATCAGAAAAGTTTTTCTTTTGCGCCACCAAACCGATTAAGGCGATGAGCCCCACCAGAACAGATGGCACTTTTAATATATCAACCACAAACTTGAGCGTTTCCTGGATAAACATATCCACCTCGGATGTATATTGTTTTTTATTGTAGGGTCAGTCCGTGTCGGTCTGGATCAGGACACCGGATGCTTCTCAAAATGTGCGACCAGCTTGGTTTCCAGCTCGTTGATATCCACAATATTTGTGATGACAACCAGCTGATTGTCTGGGATATTGGCGCTGGCGGCGATGTCTTTCGCCATCACGAACAGGTCTGCCTCGCCGGGAATGGCTGAAGATAAATCAGAGTGTTCAACATCCGCCTGAATATTTAATTTTTTCAGCACTTTTTTAATGTTCATTTCGACCATAAAGCTGCTGCCTAAACCGGAACCGCAAATCGCCATAATTTTCATGTTATTTACCTGTGTTTTAAAAGTTTGTAGGGTTACGCATCAGAATGATTTCTGATGTCAATACACATTAATGCATCCGTTGTGCGTTAAGGTTATTCCGTTATTTAATCGTAAAACGGTCAGAATTTCGTAATGACATCCTGAATTGTTTTTATATCTTTTGCCTGATGTATTTTCTGCATATCTTCGTCGCTGGAAAATAATTCAGCCAGTTCAGAGATTAATTCAATATGACTGTGCTTATCGGGTGCCGATAACATGACGACGGTATAAACAGGGTCATTGTCCTCAGAATTAAATGTCACTCCCTGAGGCAGCGTGAGCAGCGACAATCCTAACCCCTTCGCGCCCTCTTCCGGTCTGGCATGCGGCATGGCAATGCCCGGGGCCAGAACAAAATACGGCCCTAACTTTTCCCGCTGGGCAAAAATCGCCGTCAGATATTCCGGGGTAATCGTGCCCTCTTTCAACAAAGGCTCAGCGCTGACTTGCACCGCCTGCCGCCAGTCCGTGATATCCGTTCTGATCTGAATCCTGTCAGAGGTCAGCCAATCATTCAGCATAAGTGTGGCTCCGGTTTTGAAGTGTTAATGGCTGGTGTGCCTCTTTCCCCCAAACCACACCAACGCCCTGACTCTACGCACCGGTAGCGTTAACATCTGTGATACATCTCACAAAGATAGCGCTACCAAGCGTCTATCATTACGTTCTGTGATAGCGCTATCAAAAATAGTCCCCTGCCGGTACCACTGCACCGCAGTTCACACAAATAACGGTATACTTTGTCCGGAAATGACCGATAATTTACCCAATTCCGCCGTGGATCCTTCGGGTATCGCCCTGCTGCGGCTTGCTTTTTTCGCTATATCTTCGGGTGCAGGAGTCAGGATTGTGCATGTCCATTAACAAGAAAAGGCGCAGTACAGGGAGAGTGACGCTGGCTGATGTGGCGCAGCTTGCAGGCGTGGGCAGCATGACCGTTTCCCGCGCACTGCGTACCCCGGAACAAGTCTCCGATAAGCTGCGTGAAAAGATCGAAGAGGCCGTCAGCCAGCTGGGTTATTTACCCAATCAGGCGGCCAGTTCACTGGCTTCTGCGTCATCAAATACTGTCGCCATGATTGTGCCAAGTCTGTCGGAACCGGGCTGCGCTGAGATGTTTGCCGGGCTTCAGAAAGTGCTACAACCTGCCGGGTACCAGATCATGCTGGCTGAATCCCAGCACCGTATTGAGCGGGAAGAAAAATTGCTGGAAACGCTGCTGTCTTACAATCTGGCGGCGGCCATATTGCTCTCTGTCGAGCACTCGGCCAACGTTCGCCAGTGGCTGGATAATCTGACCATCCCGGTGCTGGAAATCGGTGCGCTGACGGACTCTCCCATTGATATGAATATCGGGATTGATTACGTCGAGGCGATGTTTCAGCTCACTCAGACCGTGGTGGCGAAGGGATATCAAAACATCGGTATGCTGTGCGCCAATCAGGAACAGTGGATTTTCCAGCAACATTTGCAAGGCTGGCGAAAGGCCATGCTGAAAGCGCATATGTCGCCGCATCGGGTGATCAACGCGGCCGAGCCCGCCAGCTTTTCCACCGGCGCTCAGCAGTTGCCTGAGTTTCTGCTGGCCTGGCCGGAAATCGACGCGCTGGTGTGCGTCTCAGACGATCTGGCCTGCGGAGCGCTGTACGAATGCCAGCGCCGACGTATCAAAGTGCCGGACGATCTGGCGGTCGTGGGATTTGGCAACTCGGACGTCAGTAAAGTCTGCCAGCCGCCGCTGACCACTATCGCCATCCCGCATAGGGAAATTGGTACGCGTGCGGCCCAGGCCTTGCTGGCCAGGATCCATGATGAAGAGTGGGAAGAGGTGACGATCGCCTCGTCATTGTGTAAGCGGGACAGCTGCTAAATTCACGACAACAAAAAGCCGCAGGCGACATCAGTACGCGTGCGGCGGGTATTACAGGCTCAATGATTCAGAGGCTGAGGCTTAGATCGGGGTACTTTCGTTATCCGGCTCATCATCCGCTTTGGCAGATTCATCACTCAGCAAGTCACGGGTTAGCGGCTTGCCATGCTCTTTCTCGTTATTACGCGTCATCCAAAGTGACAGCGCTTTAAGCGAGTCCGGCGTAAATTCGTCGCATCGTGCGGTGATCTCTTCCGGCGTCATCCAGCGTACAGAATCAATTTCTTCTTCCTGCAAGGCAAACGGGCCGTGGGATACGCAACTAAACAACGCGCCCCACACGCGGCATTTGTTCTCTTCTTCGAAGTAGAACTGACCATGTTCGGCAAAGGGTACACCGGCGATCCCTAACTCTTCTTCCGCTTCACGGCGGGCTGAATCAAGAATATTTTCGCCACTCTGCACCACGCCACCTGCGGTTGCATCCAGCCAGCCGGGATAAAAGTCTTTGGTTTCGGTACGACGCTGAACCAAAATATTGCCCATTCCGTCATGCACCACGATATAGCTGGCACGGTGGCGCAGGACCTGAGCACGCATTTGTTGTCGGCTGGCCTGGGCAATGACCTCGTTATCTTCGTTGACGATATCAACCCATTCTTCCGTACTGATGTTTTGCTCTTGTTCTGACATCCGCTGAAACCTTCTGTTTTAAGCGCTGGTCTGTGCGCAATGGGTCTGTGCGCAGTAATGGGTGCAACACGTCGATAATGTCCGGAGATTCTATCTGGGTCTGCCACATGGCTTCAATAGCAATGGATGCGTTGGTGACAGGTAAAAGTTATGTTACCCCACAAACTTCGCCATAAGACAACTCTGACAAAGGTCCGGTGCAGGCAAGTATTCACAACCATTATGATACCCTACCCAATCATTTTAAAAACTGTGATTATCAACCGCGCACTGGCGGATTTCATTAAGTGATTAACATAACGCAGGAGGCAATATGATTGATCTTTATTACGCGCCCACACCCAACGGTCATAAGATTTCTCTTTTTCTGGAGGAAGCCGGTCTGGCCTACCGTCTTCATCGCATTGATATCAGCGCAGGCGATCAGTTTAAACCCGAGTTTCTCGCCATTTCCCCTAACAATAAGATCCCGGCGATTGTCGACAGTCAGCCGGTAGACAGCGGCGCGCCCATTGGTGTGTTTGAGTCCGGGGCCATTTTGCAGTATCTGGCTGAGAAAACGGGAAAATTACTCAGTAAGGAATTGCGCGAACGCACCACAACGCTGGAGTGGCTGACCTGGCAGGTGGCCGGAATGGGCCCGATGCTCGGGCAAAATCATCACTTTACGCACTACGCCCCGCAACCTGTACCTTACGCCATCGAACGCTATCAGCAGGAAACCAAACGTCTTTACGGCGTACTGAATACCCAGCTGACTAAAAATGCCTATATCGCCGGGGACACCTACAGCATTGCTGATATCGCCGCTTATCCGTGGGTAGTAGCGCATGAGCGCCAGCGCATTGATTTGGCGGAGTATCCGGCGGTGCGAAACTGGTTTGAACGCGTTAAAGCCCGTCCTTCCACGCAAAAAGCCTACGCCCTCGCCGATCCCCTGCACATCAACCACCACTGACAGCGCTGTCCCCGGTGTCTGCCGGGGGTTCTGCTGAACACATTCAGCTGTAAATAATTTCCGTTAACTGTGCTCCATATCGCGCGCTAAAGGCGGCGACTCAACTATGATTAATGACAGTTCATTCGCATATTCAGACAGTTAAGGAACCTGATATGAAAATCCTGATCACCGGCGCTACCGGGCTCATTGGCCGAAGGCTTACCGGGCGACTTGTTGAGCAATCTCATCAGATTACCGTACTTACCCGTGCGCCTGAACGCGCCGCGAAAGTGCTGGGCTCACAGGTTCAGCTGTGGGAAACGCTGGACGGCAAAACGTCACTGGATGGATTTGATGCGGTGATCAACCTTGCGGGAGAGCCGATTGCGGACAAACGCTGGACGAAAGATCACAAAGCGTTGCTGTGTGAAAGCCGCTGGCAGTTAACTGAGAAACTGGCACAGCTGATTAACGCCAGCCAGACGCCGCCGCAGGTCTTTATTTCAGGTTCAGCAGTGGGTTATTACGGCGATCAGGGGCAGGCCCTGGTGCCGGAAGACGAGCCGCCAAACAAGCAGTTTACCTGGCAGCTATGCGCACGCTGGGAAGCACTGGCGATGACGGCTGAAAGCCCGCGCACCCGCGTGTGCCTGTTGCGCACCGGCATTGTGCTGGCAGAAAAAGGCGGCGCGCTGGCAAAAATCGTATTGCCTTTCCGCGCCGGACTCGGCGGCCCTCTGGGTGACGGCCAGCAATACATGCCATGGATCCATATCGACGATATGGTCGAAGGCATCATTTTCCTGATGATGCACGAAACCCTCAGCGGACCGTTCAACATGGTGGCGCCTTATCCCGCACGCAACGAACAGTTCAGCGCTCTACTCGGTGAGGTTCTGCATCGCCCGGCGTTTATGCGGGCACCTGCCCCCGTCATACGTTTGCTGATGGGCGAGTCAGCCGTACTGGTGCTGGGCGGCCAGCGTGCCGTGCCGCGCAGGCTGGAAGCGGCCGGCTTTGAGTTTACACATCAGGAATTGAAGGAAGCGCTGGAGGATTTGCTGAAGTGAAGGGGCTGTCAGGCCCCTGCTCAGCCGGAGCGAGAATGTTTCGGTTGAGCAGAGGGACAATTGCGTTGTACTGACGCTTTTCAAAAACAGATCGAGAATTTTCGGTTTCTCAACGACTGCGATCACTTCTCTTTCAGTGCCGAAACCGCCCAAAGGAGGAAAGTGCTTTTCCTCCTTTGGATTCCTCCTCGCTTTTTCAACAAGCGCTTCGCTTGCTGGCTTTGTTTCAGGTATCACCGCGACAGGCTGGACATCTTGCCGCTGCGCGGTGCCTTCTCTCGGTCCTGGAGCCTTTGGTCTCCAGGCCGCTCCGTTCAGCAAGATGTCTGAATCGCCCGCCCAATCTTAAATTCAAAAGCAGAGTGGTTTTATCTTTAGGAAGTGTTGATTGGTGCCCTTAAAAGGGCACCAATCAACATGCGAGCCCCAAGGCCCGGTATAGCCTTATTCCTTCACATCCACCTGATAAAACACATGTTTGCCAAAGGGATCAATCTCATAGCCGCTCACTTCTTTGCGAACGGGCTCGAAGATGGTCGAGTGTGCAATCATCACCGCTGGCGCCTGGTCGTGCATCATTTGCTGCGCCTGCTCGTAAAGTGCAACACGTTTGGCATGGTCTGTGGTTTCTTTGGCTTCGGTGATCAACTGGTCGAAAGGTGCATAACACCATTTCGCAGAGTTAGAACCGCCCTTCGCTGCGTTACAGGTAAATAACGGGCCAAAGAAGTTATCCGGATCGCCATTGGCTGTCGTCCAGCCCATCAGCGCGGCCATGTGCTCGCCGTTACGGATGCGGGTCTGGTATTCACCCCACTCAAAACTGACGATGTGTGCTTTCACGCCAATTTTTGCCCAGTCCGCCTGAATCATTTCAGCCATACGACGGGCGTTCGGGTTATACGGACGTTGTACCGGCATCGCCCACAGATCGATATCAAAACCGTTTGGCATGCCTGCTTCAGCCAGTAACGCTTTGGCTTTCTCCGGCGAATAATCGTAATCCACTACCTTGTCGTTATATCCCCAGACACCGGTTGGCAGCAGCGTTTTCGCTGCGGTGCCGGTGCCACGGAATACCGCTTCAATGATTTGTGGCTTGTTGATCGCCATGCTCAGCGCCTGACGCACCTTCACATTGTCCAGCGGCGGCTTCTGCGTATTAAAAGACAGGAAGCCGGTATTCAGACCCGATTTACTCATCAGATTGATGTCTTTGTTGGCGCGCATCCGGTCGAGATCTGCCGGGTTCGGGAACGGCATCACCTGACACTCATTTTTTTCCAGTTTTGCGAGACGCATCGAGGCATCCGGGGTGATGGTATACACCAGACGGTCAATTTTAGATTTACCCTGCCAGTACTCCGGGAAGGCTTTGTACAGCAAGCGCGTGTCTTTCTGATACTGAACCAGCTCGAACGGCCCCGTACCGACCGGATTCAGATCGAGTTTCTCCGGAGTACCGGCTTTGAGCATCTGATCGGCATATTCTGCCGAGAGGATAGATGCGAAATACCAGGCCAGATCGGCAACAAATGGCGCTTCGGGGCGGGTCAGGTTGAAGCGAACGGTGTAATCATCCACTTTATCAATGCTGCCGATCAGATCGCCCAGCTTCAGGCTGTCGAAGTTCAGATAAGTGCCGCCGGACACCTTGTGATACGGGTTGTTTTCATCTTTCTGGCGCATGAACGAGAAGATGACGTCATCCGCGTTGAAATCACGGCTGGGTTTAAACAGTTTACTGCTCTGGAATTTCACGCCTTTACGCAGGTGGAAAGTGTAGGTTTTACCGTCCGGGCTGACGTCCCAGCTTTCTGCCAGGCTTGGCACCAGCTCAGTGGTGCCGGTTTTGAAATCAACCAGACGGTTATAAATCGGCACAGCGCTGGCATCGACGGAAGTGCCCGATGTGTAAAGCTGCGGGTTAAATTGTTCCGGTGAACCTTCTGAACAATACACCAGCGTTTTTGCCGAAACGCCGCCCGTGATCGCTAACGCCAGTAACCCTGTGCTTATTTTTAAAATGTTGTGTTTCATTTTTTCCCTTTTTTCCCTGTCCGGAGAGTGTTTAAAACTTCTTCATCATGGAACCCAAAGCAAAAACAGATTAACATCTGAATAACAACTAGTAATACTTTGTTATATATGAAAATCTTATAACAAGTAAACCCATTGGCGATCATTCAGAGGTCAAGATGTCGACAACAATCGCAAAACAGCTTACCGAACGTTTCTACCGCTATCTCTCCGTGACGTCACAAAGTGACGCCAGCGTGAACACCTTACCGAGCACGCCGGGCCAGCATGACATGGCGCGGTTACTGGCTGAGGAGCTGCATCAGCTCGGTTTAGAAAACATTCAGATTGATGAATGTGCGACCGTCACCGCGGTCAAACCCGGCACTAAAACCGGCGGGCCGCGCATAGGTTTTATCACCCACATTGATACCGTCGATGTGGGCCTGAGCGCGGATATTCATCCGCAAACGCTGCGCTTCACCGGCGATGACCTGTGCCTGAACAAAGAAAAAGATATCTGGCTGCGCCCTGCTGAGCGCCCGGAAATCCTGGCGTATCAGGGTGAAGAAATCATCTTCAGCGACGGTACCAGCGTGCTGGGCGCAGATAACAAAGCCGCCGTGACGGTGGTCATGACCATGCTGGAGAATCTGAACGCGTCGCAGGAGTATGGCGATATCGTGGTGGCGTTTGTGCCGGATGAAGAAATCGGGCTGCGTGGCGCGAAAGCACTGGATCTTGCCCGCTTTGACGTGGATTTTGCCTACACCATTGACTGCTGTGAACTGGGTGAAGTGGTGTATGAAAACTTCAACGCGGCAGCCGTGGAAATCGACTTTACCGGTGTGACGGCGCATCCGATGTCAGCCAAGGGTGTGCTGGTCAATCCGTTACTGATGGCGCAGGATTTCATCAGTCACTTTGACCGTGCAGAAACGCCGGAAAATACCGAAGGCCGCGAAGGCTACGTCTGGTTCAACGGCATGAGCGCTTCCCAGCAGGGTGCGCGGCTCCATGCCTCCATCCGTGATTTCGACAGCGCCAGTTTTGCTGCCCGTAAGCAGAAAATTCAGGATGTCGCGAAAGCGATCGCAGCTCAGTATCCGACAGCGAAAGTCTCGGTGGATATCAGCGATACCTACAGCAATATCAGCAGCGCGATCGGCGAAGACCGCCGGGCGATCGATCTGATTTTTGCCGGGCTGAAAGAGGTCGGCGTTGAACCGAAAGTGATCCCGATGCGCGGCGGCACCGACGGCGCAGCGCTGTCAGCAAAAGGTTTGCTGACACCGAACTACTTCACCGGCGCACATAATTTCCATTCGAAGTTTGAGTTCCTGCCGGTGAATTCGTTTGTGAAATCCTACGAACTGACCGTACAGCTGTGCCTGCTGGCAGCGAAAGGGTAACCCTGTCATCCAGCGTTCCCCTCATGAGAGGGGAACGCTGCGTAACGATATTACTTCAGCGCACCTGACAGAAACTGTTGCAGACGGGCACTTTTCGGGCTGCCGAACACGTCGGCAGGGTTGCCCTGCTCTTCAATCACGCCCTGATGCAGAAAAATCACATGGCTGGACACGTGGCGGGCAAACTCCATTTCATGCGTGACGACCACCATGGTTTTCCCCTCTTCCGCCAGTTTCTGCATGATGCGCAGCACTTCACCGACCAGCTCAGGGTCGAGCGCAGAAGTAGGCTCATCAAACAACAGCACTTCGGGTTCCATTGCCAGTGCACGGGCGATAGAGACACGCTGTTGCTGACCACCGGACAAGTTCACCGGGTATTTACCCTGCGCACGTGCATCGATGCCGACTTTATCGAGGTATTTCACCGCACGCTCGCGCGCTTCGGCTTTGCTCAGCCCCAGCACCTGTACCGGCGCTTCCATGACGTTTTCAAGCACCGTCATGTGGCTCCACAGATTGAAGTGCTGGAACACCATCGTCAGTTTGGTACGCAGCAGTTGCAGCTGTTTTTTGTCGAACACTTTCAGTTGCCCGTCGGTGTCGCGCACCATGCGGATATCCTGATTGCTGACGCTGATTGACCCTTCGCTCGGCTTCTCCAGGAAGTTAATGCAGCGCAAAAATGTACTTTTCCCTGAACCTGATGAACCAATAATACTGATCACATCTCCCGCATTGGCGGAGAGCGACACGCCTTTGAGCACCTCATGGTCGCCGTAGCGTTTGTGGAGATCGAGAACGGCTAATTTGTTTTCTGACATAACGTTTCCCGCAATGGTGTCGATAGTTGGCTTTTTTAATGAGCGGACTGGGGCTTCACATGCGCCAGCCAGCGTTTTTCCGCCTTACGGAACAGACCAATCAGAACAAAAGAAACACAAAGATAAATCACCGCCGCGATCCCGAAGGCGTAAAACGGCTGATACGTCGCCGAGTTAATATCGCGGGCAATCTTCAGCACATCCGGCACGGTGGCGGTAAACGCCAGAGCCGTGGAGTGCAGCATCAGAATGACTTCGTTGCTGTAAGCCGGCAGCGCCGTGCGTAACGCCGAAGGCAAAATAATGCAGGTATAGAGTTTAAAACGCGAAAATCCGTAGGCGTTCGCGGCTTCGATTTCACCGTGAGGCACTGACCGGATGGCACCGGCAAATATCTCGGTGGTGTACGCACAGGTGTTGAGCGTCAGCGCCAGGATCGTACAGTTCAGACCGCTGCGAAAGAACGCATTCAGGAAGTCCGTGCCGCGCACGATCTCCAGGCTGTACATGCCGGAGTAGAACACCAGCAGTTGTACATACAGCGGCGTGCCGCGAAATATGTAGGTGTATAACCAGATCGGATAGCGGATTAATTTATTAGACGACACGCGCCCGACGGCCATGGGCACCGCCAGCAATCCGCCGATCACCACGGAGCTGATCAGTAACCACAGCGTGATCGCCAGCCCGGTGAAACGGTAGCCATCGCTGTACAGCAGCGACCAGCCATATTGTTGGAGGATTTCGATCATAGCTCAGCCCTCTTCACACCCAGCGAATAACGGCGTTCAAGCCATAACAGCACGCCGTTCGACAGCGTGGTAAAGACCAGATACACCACCCCCGCCACAATCGCAAAATAGAATGGCTGATAGGTGCCCTTTCCTGCCAGCTGCGTGGCTTTCACCACATCATTCAGGCCGAGCAGTGACACCAGCGCGGTGGCTTTTAAAATCACCTGCCAGTTATTACCGATACCAGGCAACGCGAAACGCATCATGGCCGGGAAGAGGATACGGCGGAAAATTTGTGAGCCGGTGAAACCATAAGCGGTGGCCGCTTCAATCTGCCCGCGGGGAACGGCCATAAACGCGCCGCGAAATGTCTCGGTGAAATACGCTCCATAGATAAAACCGAGCGTGATGATACCGGCGCTCATCGGGTCGATATCAATTTGCGTCATCCCGAGAGACTCGGTGACGCTGTTGAGTGCAATCTGCAAGCCGTAAAAAATCAATAACATCAACACCAGATCAGGTACGCCGCGGATAAGCGTGGTGTAACACCCAAAGAAACCAGAAATAACCCGGCTTTTTGACAGCTTCCCACC
>NZ_JAFMOX010000052.1 GCF_019049655.1 Rahnella rivi | reverse complement strand
GTCTTGGGGGGCGGCGGCGATATGCCGCCCCCCAAGTCGGTGTGGGCCGACGCCCACGGTTTTGACCTTAAGGCCCATGTGGATGGCAACCCACGATTTTGAAATTAAAAAAGCGTCTTTAGACCCGCCCCGACATAACCCGATGACATCTCGCCACCACCCCATCTGCCCCGCAGACAAGATCCTGCGGCATCTGGCAGCCGTCGCCGGCCAGCGGGCAGCGTTCGCGGAAATAACACCCCATCGGCAGATTTCGGTTACTGGGTAACTCCCCTTTCTTATCCACTATTCCGTCATCAAGCGCACGTCCCGCGCGGGGAACGGAATCGAGCAGCAACCGGGTATAGGGATGCTGCGGTTCGGTCAGCACTTTTTCTGCTGCGCCCAGTTCCACGATTTGCCCCAGATACATCACCGCCACGCGGTCGCTCATGTGGCGCACGACGGATACGTTATGAGAAATCAGCACGTAGGTCAGGTTGCGCTGGCGTTGCAGTTCTACCAGCAAATTGAGGATTTGCGCCTGTACCGAAATATCCAGCGCGGAGGTCGGTTCATCCAGCACAATGATGTCTGGCTCTGAAGATAACGCGCGGGCGATGGATATACGCTGACGCTGACCGCCGGAAAATTCATGCGGCAGACGGTCGAGATATTCCTTGCGGATGCCTACCTGTTCCGCCAGCGTGGCGGCCAGTTCACGACGTTCGCGGCTGCTGTTGTGTTTTTGCACGAACACCGGCTCGGTGATGATCCGCCAGACAGGCAGACGCGGATCCAGCGACGATTGCGGATCCTGAAACACCATCTGCATCCCGGAACCAAACCATGAATTGTCGTGGCGCGCGCGGTGGATTTCCCCGCTGCTCGGCTTTTGTAATCCCATCAGTAATTGTGCCAGCGTGCTCTTTCCGCAGCCGGATTCGCCGACAATCCCTAAGGTTTCGCCACGGATAATATTGAGATCCAGCCCGTTCAGCGCATGCACATAACCGGTCGGTTTACCGCGCCAGTTAAAGCTTGCGGGAAAACGTACGCGCACATCCTGGAGTTCGACTAACGCTTCATCAATCATCAGGAAAGCTCCTCAATCGGCTGGATGCGGATTTCACGCTGCGGATGCCAGCAGGCAACGGATTGCTGCGGATGCCGGGCCAGCGGGGTAAGTTCCGGCGTGGTGAAACAGCGGTCATCGGCATAATGACACCGCCCGCGAAACGCACAGCCCTGTGGCAGTTTTGACAGATTCGGCACCGTGCCGGGAATGGCTTTCAGCAGGCTGCGGGGGGTACCGTTTTCCGGGGCCGCCTGCAACAGGCCGATGGAATACGGGTGCGACGGCGTGTCGATCACATCCGTGGTATTGCCGCTTTCGATCACGTGCCCGGCATACATCACGTAAACCCGGTCGCACAGCTGCGACACCACCGCCATGTCATGGGTGATAAATAACACGGCGGTGCCGCTGGCGCGGGCTTTGCGCTGGAGTAACCGCAGTACCTGACGCTGCACCGTGACATCCAGCGCCGTCGTCGGTTCGTCGGCGATGATCAGTTCCGGCTCGCAGGAAAAGGCCATGGCGATTAACACCCGCTGGCGCATACCGCCGGAGAGTTCAAACGGATAGCGGGTCATCACCTGCTCAGCGTCGGCGATCTGCATGTCATCGAGTAACCCGATGGCTTTTTGCCACGCCTGCGCCTTGCTGAGTTTCTGATGCAGGCAGATAACTTCGCACATCTGACGGCCAATTTTGCGCGTCGGGTTCAGGGCGTTCATCGGCTCCTGAAAAATCATCGCGACGCGTGCGCCGCGCAAAGTACGCATCTGCTCTTCACTGGCGCGCACCACGTCGGTGCCGAGCATGCGTAATTCGCCGCCGGTGACGGTAAAACCGTCGGGCGGCAACAGGCGCATCGCCATCATCGCGGTGACCGATTTGCCCGAACCGGACTCACCGACCACGCCGACAATTTCACCGGCACTGACCGACAGTGACACCTGATTCAGTGCTTTTACTTCGCCGCCGTAAACCGGAAAGACCAGCTGCAACTTGTCAATTTCCAGTACCGGCCCGTGGGTTTGCTCAGTCATGTCAGCGCCCTCTGCTTTTCGGATCCAGCAGGTCGCGCAGACCGTCGCCGAACAGGTTAAAACCGGTGGCGGTGATCAGGATCGCCACGCCGGGGAATGCCGAATACCACCACTGATCAAGAATGTAATTGCGGCCGTTAGACACCATTGCGCCCCATTCTGCGGTCGGTTGCTGCGCACCGAGGCCGATAAAGCCGAGCGTCGCCGCCATCAGGATCGAGGTGCCGATATCCAGTGAAGCCTGCACCACCAGCGGCGGCATAACGTTGCGTAAAACGTGCCAGGTAATCAGATGCCAGCGCGACGCGCCGAATGTGCGCGTGGCCTGCATATATGCCTGATGGCGCAGCATCAGCGTTTGCCCGCGCGCCAGCCGCACATAAAATGGAATGCGCACCACGGCAATCGCCAGCATGGCGTTAAACAGACTTGGCCCGAGCGCGGCGGCCAGCGCCATGGTTAATACCAGCGACGGCACCGAGAGCATGATGTCCATGCAGCGCATGATCAGCGCATCCACAAGACCGCCGACCACGCCGGAAAAACAGCCGAGCAACGAGCCAATGCTGCCCGCGATAATCACCACCGCCAGCCCTGCCGCGACCGACTGCTGGCTGCCAATCAACACGCGGCTGAACAGATCGCGCCCGACTTCATCAGTGCCAAACCAGTGCAGCGCGGAAGGTGCCTGCAGCCGGTCGGTCAGACTGATGGCGTTCGGGTCATGCGGTACCAGCCACGGCGAGAAAATCATGATGAAAAGTACGATCAGCATGATCGCCAGCCCGAGCAGGGTCAGCGGGCTGCGGCTCAGCAGATGAAATGTGCGCCGCCAGCTGGCGAAACGCGGTTTGACGTCCGGTGCCACGATATCGGCCCGGTGATTATTGACGCCCGGTTCAATCACAGACATGCCTCACCCCTCACGGCCAATGCGCGGATCGATCCACACATACAGTAAATCCACACACAAATTGACGATGACGTACGCAAACGACACCACCACCGCAAAGCCCATCACCGCCGGGAAATCCAGCGCCTGAATCGAATTCACCACGTACGCGCCCATACCCGGCCAGGCAAAAACGGTTTCGGTCAGCACCGCGCCGTAGAGTAAATCGCCCATCGCCAGCCCGAGCACCGTCACCGACGGGATCAGCGCGTTCGGCAAGGCGTGGCTGAGGATCACCCGCCAGCGCGAAAGCCCGTTGGCACGCGCCGTGCGGATATAATCTTCATTCAGTTGCTCCAGCATCGCCGAGCGAATTTGCCGCGCCACGATGCCCATATGGACGAACGCCAGCGTCAGCGCGGGCATCGCCAGATGTTGCAGACTGTTCCAGAACGTCTCCCAGTTGCCGGTCAGCAGGGAGTCGAGCACATAAAAACCGGTGATATCAGCCGGAGGATCCAGCCAGTCGTCGAGCCTTCCGCCGCCCGGCAGCAGGTTCAGATGGCCGTAAAACAGGATGATGACGCCCAGCCCCAGCCAGAATGCAGGCGTGGAAATGCCCAGTACGGAAAGCAAACGCACCAGATGATCGGGAAATTTATTCTGGTATACCGCCGACAACACGCCCAGCGGAATGCCAAGCACAATCGCCAGAAACAGGGCGCTGACCGCAAGCTCCAGCGTCGCCGGGAAGAAGGCTTTCAGGTCTTCCAGCACCGGACGTCCGGTGCGGATCGACGTGCCCAAATCACCGTGCAGCAAATCACTGACATAACGGAAAAACTGTACATACAGCGGCTGGTTCAGCCCGAGCTGTTCACGGATATGTTCGACCATTTCATTACTTGCGCGATCGCCCGCCAGTAACCGCGCCGGATCACCGGGGATCATGTGCGAGATGATAAAAGTGATCACGCAAACGCCCGCCATCACCAGTATCAGGCCCCAGCAGCGCTGGCGGATCAACGTCCAAAAAGTCATAGTGTTTTCCCCGTAAAACCCCCTTCAGATCCTGAAAGGGGCTTTCGTGAATGATGCCGCTGTTACTTGTGCATTTGCCCCACGTTAAACACCTGCTCCAGCATCGGGTTGAAAACAAAGCCTTTCACGTCTTTGTTCATCGCCACCTGATAGTTTTTCTGGAACAGGTAAACGTACGCCGCTTCGTCGATAACGATTTTCTGCGCCTGCTGGTAGTAACCAGTACGCTCTTTCTGATCGGTCACCGACACCGCTTTTTTCAGTAAGGCATCGACCTCAGGATTGGCGTAGAAAGAACGGTTACCCGGCAGGCCTTTTTTATCGGACTCAAACCAGTAGTTCATGAACATGTACGGGTCAGCGAAATCCGGGCTCCAGTTACCGATGGAGATGTCGTAATCGCCCTGCCCGATGCGGTCGCGCATGGTGGCATTTGCCAGTTTTTCCAGCTTCACGTTGATACCGGCCTGACCGAGGCTCGCCTGCACGGCAAGCGCGATAGATTCCCAGTTCGGATCGTTATCGGAATACAGGAAATCCAGCGTCTTCGGTTTCTCTTTGACTTTCTCCAGATCGGATTTCGCCTGCGTCAGATCTAAGGTGTATTGCTTCGCCGTCGGGTCGAAGCCCCACATGCCCTCAGGAATTGGCCCGCGCATCTGTTTGGCATTGCCACCGAGAATGCCTTTCACCATGCCCTGATAATCCACGGCTGAGGAAATCGCGCGGCGTAAATCCACCTGATTGAGCGGCGTTTTGGCATTATTGAGATAGAGATAGGTCACGCGCAGCGACGGGAATTCCTCGACAGCAACGTTGCCCTCTTTCTTCAGTGCCGCCAGCTGATCCATCGGCAGGGAATCGGCGATATCCAGATCGCCACGCGACAGCTGCAGGCGGCGGGTGGCGCTTTCACCGATAATTTTCACGGTCACGCGTTTGAACGCCGGTTTCGCGCCGTTGTAGTGCGGGTTCGGTACCAGCACCAGTTGCTGACCTTTCTGCCAGCGATCCAGCTTGTAAGGGCCGGAACCGGCGGTATGACCGGCCAGCCACGCCTTACCTTCGTCGGCAGGATTGGCTTTGGCAATCGCCGGGTTGACGATGCCTGCGCCGTCATTGGCCAGCGTGTAGAGGAATGGCGCGAACGGCGTTTTCAGCGTAAAGGTGACCGTCATGGGATCCACCACCGTCACCGTCATGTCTTTCGGGAAAGCTTCCGACGGACCCTGACCGATCTTCATCAGACGCTCAAAGGACCATTTCACCGCGTCGGCATTGACGTCGGTGCCATCGTCAAATTTGGCGCCGGGCTTGAGTTTGAAGGTCCAGACCAGTTGATCGGGTGAAGCCGTCCAGCTTGCCGCCAGATCGCCTTCCACCTGCGTTGAGCCTTTACCGTCTTCGGTTTTGTACTGCACCAGACGCTGATACGCCGGATAGGTCACCGTCCAGTCGTTGTTGTCAATGGTCACCGCCGGATCCAGCGTTTGCGGATCCGCCGCTTTACCAATCACCAGCATGTCTTTCGGCACGGCGGCCTGGGCGGCAAAACTTAAGCCTGACAAGGCCAGAAAAATGGCACCGGCGATCTGTGTCTTGGTATTTTTGCGGAACGTGTTGATTGCTGTGTTGCTCATCGGAGAACTCCTGGCTCTGTCAAAAAGTGATAAGAGACGTGCAATGATTACGCGGCATTCACCGGCGGAAAGCAGCCGAACCGCTCTTCCAACAACGGATACGTTTTGGCATCCGGTAATTCAAAGTGCCACCACTCGCTGGTGATACCTTTAAAGCCGCCCGCCGCCATCACGGCGTTGAGCAACAGGCGGTTACGCTGAATGTGCGGCGGTAAATCCGGATAAAACGGGTGCGAGACTTCGGTCATTTCATCAAAGCCCGCGCCCATATCCACCACGTTGCCCTGCTCATCCAGCAGGGTCAGATCCACCGCCACCCCGCGGCTGTGGTGCGAACCGAGTCTGATATCCACCACATAATCCGGGTTTGGAAAGGCCGCCCACAAATAGGCCTGCGCCGCCTGTGGCCGGTAAGCGTCGTAAATTTTCAGGGTAAAGCCGGCCAGTTTTGCCACCTGGTTACAGCGCACCAGTGCAGCAGCCGCATCAGGGTGTAACAGGCAGCGCGATTCGCGATAAATCGGCTGACCGGTCAGGTTATCTGCCGTGGCATATTTCAGGTCGATGACGGCATCGGGTAAAACCTCTGCCAGATCGATCAGGGCGATATCAGGTGTTTTTGTGTTCATCAATAAATCTGTCCGCTGGTGTGAAGGTTAGGATTCAAATTGTCCGAGCTGTTTTTGTAAAATCCGGTTATTGGCCAGACGCTGCTCCACGTCGTTACCGCGCAGTTCGAGCACCGCCGAACACAGCAGATTGAACAGGCAACTGAGTGGCGCCATCGAATCCCAGAACTGGCCGGTGTCGGTTTTCACCTGCAACAAATCCACCGGATAATCGCGCGCCCACGGGCAGTAAATGTCGGTGATCAGCGCGACATTCAGCCCGCGTTCGCAGGCCGCTTCGCAATAGGTTTGCGCCATTTTTGAATACGCACGGGTGTCGGTGACCACCAGATAAGGCTGCGCGAATTCCGAATTCAGCGATTCAACATAGGTGCCGGAAAGGCCGTCGGCGAAATAGACTTTCGGGCGTAAGTATTCGAGATAACTGGAGAAATTGTTGGCAATGCCGCGCACGGACTGGATCCCGAGAATGAATACGGCCTCCGCATCGGCCAGACGCCGGCTGATCTGCGCAAAGCTGTCGCTCTGTGCCAGCTGATACACATGATTGATGGCTTCAAGTTCGAGCGTCAGTGACTGCCGGAGCTTTTCCTGCTGCGGCTGTTTGCTGCGCTCGCGATATGCGCCAAGGCGGTCGGTCACCACCCACGGCTGATAGGCGGTGCCACTTTGCAGGCGCAGCGTTTGCTTGAAGTGATCCAGATTGCGATAGCCGAGGCTGCGCAGATAACGCCCGACGGAAATGCCGCTGGTCGCTGCGCTACGCGCGATGCTGTCCGCCGTCTCAAACGGGATCTGCGCCAGATTTGCCAGCAGATAACTGGCGATGCGCTTGCCGGTTGGCGTCTGCACGGCGAACGAGGCTTCGATTTGTTCAATCACATCCTGCGCTGGCTGCATTGGTTAACTCCGTGTTGCTTTATTGTCATAAAATTAGCTCTTGTTAGTTAAATAACAATGCACGGGGTGTGCCAACCCCGAGAAATGAGTGAAATTTGTGCAGCAGATCTTGAATCAGGGGGCGTTCAGGCCGGAAAGTCGCTAAAAACCCGGCCTGGTCCTTTTACAGAACCGCCGGATGAGCGAGAGGTGCACAACAAACAGGCAGCTTGTGTGTACTTTTAGTGCATCCTCCGCGCACGCAGAGGCAGATAAGGCAATTTGAGGACAAGGAATCAATCACTTTGTCTTAATAGTCAACAGGTTGGATATTAAGAAAGCAGTCGGTCATCTTTTTTCGTTAACCCTTTGACATGCCCACGGGCAGTCGTTATTATTCGCCCCGTTCAAACGATTCCTCTGTAGTTCAGTCGGTAGAACGGCGGACTGTTAATCCGTATGTCACTGGTTCGAGTCCAGTCAGAGGAGCCAAATTAGAAAAGCCCGCTTAAGGAAACTTAAGCGGGTTTTTTGCATTCTGATTATGTGCACGAATTCGTGCAGGTCAGGCCATGCGGTTACATCGCAAATCCAAAATGAGTGCCATCCGGCAAATCGATTTCCAGACGCAACTTGCCACCCGCTGCTTCAACATAACGTTTCAACGTCGACAATTTCAGGTCACGGCCCGGCTTTTCCATACCGGCAACCGTAGGCTGTTTAATGCCCAACGCTTCAGCCATCTCACATTGTGTTTTATTCATTCTTTCCCGCAGTTCGGCCAGCTCAAGGGTAATCAAAATATCAACGGCCATCGCCTGCGCTTGTGCAGCGACTTCAGGTTTTACGGATGCCAGTAGCTGTTCAAGGGTTCTGCTCATTAAGGCAATTCCTTTTCTTTTATCGTATTCAGGTGCCGTGTAAATTCATTGTCGGCGACCGGTATCATGACTTCATAAAAGCGTTTTTCATTACCCACTTTGTTTCCCGCGCAAAGTAAAATACCTCTGCGCAAAGGATCAAAAGCATAAAACGCCCGAAGGGGATCGCCCTTACTTTGGATGCGCAATTCTTTCATATTGCGATGCCGGGAGTGATTCACTGTATCTGCATAAGGCCGGGATAATGCAGGCCCTTTATCTTGCAGGACAATCACCAGCGCCAACACATTCGCTTGATCAATGTCATCAAGATCATCGAACCAGCCATCAAATTTTTCTGTCGTATTAATCATCCACACAGTGACTCCTTGTCGATTATAGTTCAAATGCTATATAGGTCAAATACTATAATCAGAAGATAATGCGTGAAGGGAGTGATGAACAAGTGGGACGTTTCCAATACGGAATACAGCTTCCAGAATAAGCAGGGTAATGTTAAAGAATGGGTGCCTGAGGCCAACATACGTCGACAACAACCAAAAAGGTGGGGCGAACCCCACCTTACGGTTAGCTCTTAATTTCGTAGCTTAAGACTGCCGCAATTTCTGTTTTCCCCTGCTTAATATGCAATTCGCACAGCGAATCACGCACCATCCAGGTCCAGGCCAGCAATGTGAAACAAACCACGATGAGTCCGTGTAACACAAGCTTTCGCGACATCTTGCCCTCCGTTGCATTTCTGCTTTTAAGAGGCTATCCTCATGTTGTCTAGGCATGAAGTGATAGCCTCGGGTTGATTGAAAAATCTCCTCGGGGCTTTCTTCTTATTATGCCTTGAACAACTTTTATGTCTTTCACAACGCTGCTCAAGCCAGATAAGCCTCAAGCACCCGCGCGCATTCTATCAAGTTAACCCTGCCTGATTTTCGTTCACTTTGTCCTAATTTTAACCGGCCCTTACTGACCCCTCTATCGTTATGTCTAATCCGCATTAGACATCTATACGTCTATCCATTAGGATCGAACCACCTGGGATAACGACCTCACATAACGATGAAAATTAAACATTTACCTCTTGATCAGAATATTAATGGCTGGGCTGCCGTGCGCGGTAACACGCCCCGCCATCCGGCGTTGCACGGTAAAGTAACCGCTGACTGGCTGGTGATTGGCGCAGGGTTTGCCGGGCTGGCGTTTGCCCGCCGTATTGCGGAGCTTCGCCCGCATGAACACGTTGTCGTGCTCGAAGCGCTGGATGTCGCGGATAACGCCTCTGCGCGTAACTCCGGTTTCGTGATTGACCTGCCGCACACGGTTGGCAGTACCTCCGCTGAGCTGGAGCAGGCACAGACTTACCGCCGTCTTTTACAGTTTGGTCTTGCGCATTTGAAAGAAACTGTCGATCAGCACGGTATTGAATGCGACTGGCAGAACGCCGGGAAATATCACTGCGCGGTGAGCGAACAATTTGATGATGACATCGCGCACTATCAGGACGAACTCACCACGCTGGGCGAACGTTTTGAACGGCTGGATAACGCAGCGCTGAAACAGCGTCTGGGCACTGGTTTTTATCGCAGTGCGGTATATACGCCCAACTGCATTCTGGTGAATCCGGCTGCGCTTATCAGCGGGCTGGTGGCGACCCTGCCCCCGAACGTTACCGTCTATGCCAATTCTCCGGCGTTGCAGATTGATACACATGGCGCGATCCGGGCTGAAACCCCGCATGGAGAAGTCCGGGCACGCAAACTGATGCTGGCGATTAATGGCGCGGCGCGCGGATTACCCTTGTTTAAAGGCAACGTGTTTGCCATGTCGACGTTTGCCACCCTCACTGAACCGCTGACGCCGGAACAACGCCAGCGGATCGGGGATATTTCGCCATGGGGCTCAACTCCGGTGAATGCGCTGGCGGGCGCGACGCTGCGCTATACCGCCGATCACCGCTTCCTGATCCGCGAGCATGTTAATTTCACGCCGGGTCTGGTGACCGGTGCGGTAGAAACCGGCCGCCATGCGCGACGCCATCAGGAATTGTTCGCCCGCATTTATCCGCAGTTGCAGGACGTCAATATGGCCTACACCTGGTCAGGATTGATCAGCATTACGCGCAACGGTGCGCCGGTGTGGGGAAATCTGTCGGAGAATGTCTATTCTTCGGCGGGATGCAACGGCTCCGGCAGCTCAAAGCAGAGCGCCTTTGGAAGGTTGCTGGCGGATCATGCGGCGGGAGAAGATCACCCGCTCCTGGCCGATATGCATACGGTTGGGCGCGCCAGTTATCTGCCGCCGCGCCCGTTCCTGGATATCGGTGTGAAAGGGTTTATGGCGCGCGAACGCTGGCGCTCACGCAGTGAAATGTAATGACTGAACGGGCCGGTCGCCATTCACAGACGACCGGCTTTTTTAATGGCGTTTATCGACGCGTGCCACGATGCGATCGCCCAGCCACTGAATGCCGCAGACCATGACAATCAGCACCACAATCACTTCAATCATCACCACCGTTTCAAAACGCTGATAGCCGTAACGGATTGCCAGATCGCCCAACCCGCCTGCGCCGATAGCCCCCGCCATCGCCGACGCCCCAATCAGCGCCACCAGCGTCACCACAAACCCGGATAAAATACCGGGCAATGCTTCCGGGATCAGCACGTCCCAGACGATGCGCAGTTTACTGGCGCCCATCGCACGAACGGCGTCAATCAGACCACGATCGACATCGCGCAGAGACACTTCGGCAACACGGGCAAAATACGGTGTCGCCGTAATGGAGAGCGGCACAATGGCTGCCCAGGTGCCGAGCGACGTGCCGACCAGAAAGCGCGTTACCGGAATCAATGCCACCAGCAAAATGATGAAAGGCAGTGAGCGGAAACCGTTGATGACCAGCCCCAGCGAGCGGTTGACCCAGCGGTTTTCGGCAATGCCGCCAGGGCTGCTCATCACCAGAATCAGACCAAGTGGCAAACCGGCAATCAGTGAGAACAGCCCGGAGATGGCGGTCATCAGCAGTGTTTCTTCGACAGCGTTAATCAATAAATCAAGCATTACTGGAGACATAGCCTGTCAGCTCCACGGTTGCCTGGTGCTGGTGCAGCCAGTGTAAAACAGCCTGCTCTGACGCCGGCTTATCAACCGGGACAGAGAAGAAAAAACGCACCACGGCGTAATGCTGGATATGGTCGACGCCGCCCTGAATCAGACGGAATTGCCCCGGCAGTTCCGCCGCCATCAGTGTGAGGATCTCGCCCTGACGGCCTTGCCCGGCATAATGCACGCTGTAAATCGCCTCGCCCTGACGTACCGGCGAAAGCTGTTCGGCCAGCGCCTCCGGTAACTGGGGCAGTAATCCCTGTAAAAGCGTGCGCGTGAGCTGAGATTGCGGATGAGCAAACACCTGCCAGACCGGCCCTTCCTCAATGATTTCACCGGCGTTAATCACCGCCACCCTGTGGGCGATTTTTTTGATCACTTCCATCTCATGGGTGATCAGCAAAATGGTGATGCCGAGTTTTTGATTAAGGGATTGCAGCAGCGCCAGAATGGATCGCGTGGTTTCCGGATCGAGTGCCGAGGTGGCTTCATCGCAGAGTAATAATGCCGGGTTGGCGGCCAGCGCACGGGCAATACCGACACGCTGTTTTTGCCCGCCGGACAACGCCGCCGGATAGTTTTTGGCTTTATCTTCCAGCCCGACCAGTGCCAGTAATTCGGCGACCCGCGCCTGGCGGCGTGCTTTGTCGTAACCGGCAATTTTCAGCGGCAACGCGACGTTTTGCTCAACCGTTTTGGCCGACAGTAAATTAAAGTGCTGAAACACCATCCCGACGCGACTGCGCACCGACTGCAACGCTTTTTCGCTAAGGCCGGTGATGGTGTGCCCTTCGATTTTGATCACGCCATCATCAGGTTGTTCCAGTCCGTTAAGGCAGCGGATCAGGGTCGATTTCCCTGCCCCGCTGCGACCGATAAGGCCGAGGATCTCTCCCCGCCTGACGGTTAACGACACATCCTTGAGGGCCTGCGTGTTTGCGAAACGGCGGTTGACGCGGTGCAGTTGCACCACGTCTTCAGCATGTTCAGCCGCGCCTGTCCGTTCAGCTCTTACGAACGCATGCACCTGCGCTTCCCCGGCGTGATGTTCATCGGCGGAAGAACCGGTAAAATGCGCGTCGATCTCAGAGATAATCGTCATGCTTTACATCCTTACCAGGCCGTGACGCCGGTGCCTTTATAGACCTTATCAAACACTTTTTTCACGTCGTCGTTCTGGTAGGCGGCAACTAATGTTTTCACCCACGGCGCATTGGCGTTCTCTGTTTTTACTGCAATGAAGTTGTTGTAAGGATTGCCTTTTACCGGCTCCTGCGCGATACGGTCAGCCGCCGTCAGGCCGCTTTTCAGCGCCCAGTCAGTGTTGACGATTGCCGCGTCCAGATCCGGAACGGAGCGGCCAATAATGCCGGAATCCAGTTCTTTGATGGTGACGTGACGCGGGTTCTCAATGATGTCTGCGGTGGTCGCGAAAATACCCGCGCCCGGTTTCAGTTTAATCACGCCGGACTGTTGTAACAGGATCAGGCCACGCGCTTCGTTAGCCGGATCGTTTGGAACGCCGATCACCGCGCCTTCTTTCAGCTCATCAGCCGTTTTCACTTTTTTAGAGTACAGACCAATCGGCCACACAGCGGTGTAACCCACCCGCACGATATCGTAATGATTTACTTTGATCTGATTATCGAGGAATGGCTGATGCTGGAAGGCATTGGCGTCCACTTCACCGTTTTGCAGCGCTTCGTTAGGCTGGTTGTAATCATTGAAGACCACCGGTTTCACGGTCAGCCCTTTCGCGGCCGCCTGCTTCACCACTTCGCGCCAGACATCTTCGTCTTCGCCACTGATGATGCCGACTTTAATGGTGGTTTTATCCGCCGCCTGCGCCAAAGAAAGCGGAGCAAGAATGCCGCTTGAAATCATGACAGCAGACGTCGCTGCCAGTAAAAATGCACGGTTAACGCGGGTCTTGGTTTTGTTGAATGTAGTCTGCATCGGTTATCCCCAAAAGTATTGATGAGAGGCCTGCACATGGCTGTGATTTTGCGCAGGAATTTGGCGAGTATACCGATCGGCTTATTTCTTTATAATATTGTTTAAGAGATACATATTCCTGAATTGAATATGCAAAATGGCATAGTAAAGCGATAAAAACGATAAGGATTTTGCGCCAAGATGACGGCCAATAAAAAACCCGCCGCAGCGGGTTTTTGTCCTGATGACTGAGGCGTTATGACTGCGGATCGACCGGCTGAACTTCCAGCGACACCATGCCGATACCGAGTTTACGCGGCAGGAACCCGCCGCTGGTGCCCTCGGTCGGTTCTGTCGGTGACGGTGGTGTGATAACAATGCTTTGCGCCGCACCGGGGTTGGTAAACTGCAATTTCACCGTGCCGTCTTTATCGCCAAAGGAAGCAAACTGCTCCTGATCGCCGACGCGCACAGACACCGGTTTATCAATATTATTGCCATAGGCTCTGGCGCGGATCACCACGTCAAAGGTGGTCGGCAGAGGTTTGACGTAATCAATTTTCACCGACGGCGCCAGATTAGCGTCTGACCAGCGGCCCCAGTTTTCCAGCGCAGAAATACCGGTAATGGCTTTTACCTGCTCCGGCATTCCCGGCAGCATGAAGGCTATCGCCTCAGACTTATAGGTGGTATTGGCATCATCCACGTTCAGCATTTTTACCGTCTGCTGATAAATCGCGTTGCTGCCGGACGTATCCTTCACAAAATCCACCTTGCCTTTAAAGGTATCGCCCGTTGCCTGCACGATGCCCGGGCGTGCTCCGAGGTTGCCGGAAGCCACGCAAAGGCCGGTATTGAGCGACAATTCAGGTGCCCAGACGCGACCCATTTCGTAGCATTTATCGACCCAGACAAAGTTATCGCTGGTGGACAGCGTGGACAGCTGTTTTTTCAGCGGCGTGGATAAATAGACGTCAAACATCGGTTCGATCTTGTCACTGGTGACTTTCAAAATGAACGGCGTTTTGATGGTCATTCCGGAGAACGTGAAACTGTTTTCCTTGTTACTGACGGTGTAATTTTTGATGCTGTTCGGGAAGCCCCACTGTTTAATGACCGCCGGTTTCCAGGCGTTGACTTTGTCATCGATATTGAGGAACTGCTCGGTCATTGATGTCGCAGAAATCCCGCTGCGTCCGAGCCCGATAAAGTTGTCACCGCCCATCATATCCAGCACGGTGGCACCGTTATCCAGCGTACTGCGCTTCGCGGCATTCAGATCACCCACAGGTTTGCGGCCATCGAGCACGAAGAACAGATCTTTGCGGTTCTGTTTGGTCAGAATGTTGTAGGCGGTGTTGTTCATCGCCAGATGATCGGATGACACCACAATCAGGGTGTTGTCGTAATAGCCCGACTTTTTAATTTTATCGATAAACGCCGCAATCAGTTCCTGACTACAGGACACCGCGCTCAGAGACTGATTCGGTTTGCCGGTGACCGGATAAGCTTTGCGCGTACAGCCGCGGGAAATAAAACCGTCCGGGTGGTGCGTATCCACGGTCAATGTGAACAGGGAGAATGGCTTACCCGCTTTACTCAGTTCGATGAATTTCTTGTAGACCTCGTCGAGCAGCGTGTCGTCGTACCAGCCCCAGTCATTTTTGTACGCCGGATCGGCAACGGTTGGACGCAGTTCATTGTAGCCGTACAGGTGGTCAAAACCGTGGGATTTCAGGAACGTGCCTTTCCCGGCAAACGCCAGTTCGGCCCCCTGATAGAAGTAGTTGGTGTAACCCGCGCCTTTAAGCACATCGCCCAGACAGACGTTTTCAGGGTAGAAAGTCGCCAGCGCGCTGGAGGCGTTGCCATCAAACGGCGCGAACAGCGGGATCCCGCATTGTGAAGCGACCATGCCGGCAATGGTGTAACCGGTGCCCGGCAACTGGCGGGTGTTGGTGAAATCCGTGCTTTCCGCCTTGTGACGGCTTAATTCGGTGGTCAGCCCCGGGAAGACCTTTTCATCGAAATAGGTGCGTTCCAGACTTTCGCCATAGATATAGACCAGATTAGGCTTTTTCTCGCCCTTCACGGCTTTCACCGGCACTTTGTAATACGTATCGAAATCCGCGCCGCTGCCGGACATTTGCGTTTTCACCAGACGGGAAATGTTCTGGAAGGCCTGAGTCGAGCCGACGGAAAACACCGCCAGCATCACGGCCAGCACGCTGTAAACCCAGCTGCTGCTTTTTGCACGGCGCTGTCTGAGGCCCCAGGCCAGCAGCCAGAAGACGATGACCAGTCCGGCCAGTAAGCCGAGGAACGGCAGGATATATTTATTCAGTCCGGCGCCTTTAAGGCTGCTGGTTACGGTATATAACACCGCATCGGTGATGCCTTCACCGGTGAAATAATTACTGCCAATCAGGATCACGTTCAGAATGACGTAAAGCCCTAAGAAGAACAGCACCAGCGAAAACCAGATACGACCGGCCGACGCCCGTGTGACGTAGAAATAGATAGAGGAAAGAAATAAAACAAATGAAAGCCACTCAGAAGCCATTTTTAGCGCCCTGTCTGATTAAAAAAAATAAACACTACGAACGAGTCTGCTGTTTGCCAGCAGCGCCGACGGTTCAATTCATCGAGTAAATGACCCGTTTGTCATTCACTTCATCCCTGAGACAGGAAAATTTTGTGCCAAAAACGGGTTGCGCTATATAGCCTGTTGAACATCCGGGGGTCAACGCCCTGATGCTGTTTTATGTCACTGATTTATCCGAATAAACCATTTTTTCACAAATTCGTGATGCTTATCTCTGCATGATACCGCAAAGATGTAACCTGCCGTTCACTAAATTGTAGGAATTGCATGATACGGGAATAGTATGAGTGAAATGTGGAGGGAGCGTTTGAAATGAGAAAAATTCAGGAAAAAAACGCTAAAAAAAACCCGCGATGCGGGCATCACGGGCGTCACGCCGGGCAATAAAATGACCCTTTACACGCCGCCTAAGTAAGCCTTTCTCACCTCGGGGTTGACCAGTAAAGCCTCACCGCTGCCGCTCAGGCGGATCTGCCCGTTGACCATCACGTAGGCGCGATCGGAGAGTTTCAGGGCGTGGTGCGCATTCTGTTCCACTAAAAAGATTGTCATGCCGTTTTTCGCCAGTTCGCGCAGGATCTGAAAAATCTGTTTCACGATAATTGGCGCGAGCCCGAGACTGGGTTCATCGAGCAGCAACAGTTTCGGGCGACTCATCAGCGCCCGCGCAATCGCCAGCATTTGTTGTTCGCCGCCGGACATGGTCATCGCCCGCTGTCTGCGTCGCTCTTTCAGGCGGGGAAACAAATCAAACATGGATTGCAAATCCTCTGCCGCGTGTTTATTGCCGACGGGGATCGTGCCCATCAGCAGGTTCTCCTCAACGGTCATATCCGGAAACACCCGCCGCCCTTCCGGCGACTGGGCAATGCCCGCTGCCGCCACGAAGTGCGTGGATTTGCGGCTGATATCTTCGCCGCGAAATAAAATCAGCCCGCTGCGAATGCGTGGCTGCCCGAAAATCGACATCAGCAGCGTCGATTTTCCTGCGCCGTTCGCGCCGATAAGCGCCACGGTTTCCCCCTGACTGACCTCCAGAGACACCTGTTTCAGCGCCTGAATGGCACCGTAAAAAACGTCCACGTCACGAAACTCCAGCAGTGCATCGCTCATAAGCTGACCTCGTCGTCTTCATCAGCACCCAGATACGCGGCAATGACTTTCTCATTATTCTGAATCGCCTGCGGCGGTCCTCCGGCAATCACATCGCCATGGTCGAGCACAATAATGTGATCTGAGATCTCCATCACCATGCCCATGTCGTGTTCAATCAGCAGCACGGTGATCCCGTGGTGGTCGCGCAGGAAGCGAATGATCTTGCTCAGCGTGCGCGTTTCCACCGGATTGAGCCCGGCGGCCGGTTCGTCGAGGCAGATCATTTCCGGTGCGGTACACATGGCGCGGGCAATCTCCAGCCGCCGTTGCTGCCCGTAAGACATCTCCCCCGCCAGCCGGTTGGCACAATCCACCAGTTCGACCACTTCCAGCCAGTAAAATGCCCGATCCAGCGCCTGATTTTCTGCCCGGCGATACCCCGGCGTATTGAGAACACCGGCGATAAGATTGCGGTTGGTTTGCATGTGCTGCGCCACCAGCAGGTTTTCGACCACCGACATTTCCCGAAACAGCCGGATATTCTGGAAAGTACGCGCCAGCCCGGCGCGGTTAACCAGATGCGTGCCGCCAAACATTTTGTAGAAAATACGTTTGCCGAGCTGCGCCGGTTTTATCCAGTCGTCAGGCTGGAATTTCTGTCCGAGCACCTGAATCACATTGGTCGCGCCCCGGCGGGTGTTCAGCGAAATGGAACCGCCGGTGGCTTTGTAGAAACCGGTCAGGCAGTTAAATACCGTGGTTTTACCGGCACCGTTCGGGCCGATTAACGCGGTGATCGAACCGCGCTTAACGTCCAGGCTGACGTCATTGAGCGCCCTGATGCCGCCAAAATGCATCATCAGATGGTCAACGCTGAGGATGCTGTCGTTCATCACCGCTGAATTCATGGCGCAACTCCTTTACGCACGGCAAACCCGCTGCGGCTGATGCGGATTAACCCGCGTGGCCGCCAGATCATCATCACCACCATCAGCACACCGAACAACAGCACGCGGTATTCGGCAAAACTGCGCAGCAGCTCCGGCGCGACGGTCAGCACAAAGGCCGCCAGCACCACGCCGATGGTCGAGCCCATACCGCCCAGCACCACAATGGCGAGGATCAGCGCCGATTCAAAAAAGGTAAAAGAGGTCGGATTCACGAAACCCTGATAGGTGGCGAAAAACACACCCGCGATACCGGCCGTCGACGCGCCGAGCGTAAAGGCCGAAAGCTTGACCAGCACATGGTTCAGCCCCATCGCGCGGCAGGCGATTTCATCTTCACGCAGCGCTTCCCACGCACGGCCAATCGGCATACGGGTCAGGCGGTGCTTGATAAACAGCACCAGCAATACCACCAGAACCAGCACCGCATAGATGAAAATAAACTTCATGTTGGGGTTGTAGGTCAGATGGAAAAACTCATGGAAAGGCACGCCGCCCTCTTTCGCCCGCCTTCCGAATTCCAACCCGAAAAACGTCGGCGCAGGCGCAGAAACGCCGTTCGGCCCGCCGGTGAAAGACAGCCAGTTGGTGAGCACCAGACGGATGATTTCGCCAAAGCCCAGCGTGACGATCGCCAGATAATCGCCGTGCATGCGCAGCACAGGAAACCCCAGCAATGCGCCTGCCAGTGCAGCCATCACCGCCGCCAGCGGCAGCATTGACCAGAACCCAAGGCCGAGATACTGATACCCGAGTGCCAGCCCGTACGCGCCGATGGCGTAAAACGCCACATACCCTAAATCCAGCAGCCCGGCCAGACCGACCACGATGTTCAGCCCGAGGCCGAGCAGCACGTAAATCAGCCCTAAAATCGCCACGGTCAGAATGTATTTGGTGGCAACGAACGGGAAGCATATCGCCAGCGCGATTAACAGGGGCAACACCCAGCGCAGGCTGCTTTTGTGATCCGCAGGCCGGACGTAAACACCCGCGCTGTCACGTTCAAAACGCGCGCGCATGGTCTGCCCGGCAGCCGTTTCCAGAAAGGCACTGAGCAGAAAGCGACCGGCCATTACCGCAGCGATAATCCACACCAGCCGCTGGCTGTGAAAGTTGAAACTGTACCCGTCGAGCACCACGCCCACTACCGGCCCGAAGATGATCAGGGCGACCAGCCCGGCAAAAATGGCATCCAGCAGGCAGCGTTTGAGCGAGAAGCCGTGATCCGCAACAGCAGTTTGTGACGTCATATTTTCCCTCACACTTTAGTCACTACCGGGCGACCCAGCAGGCCCTGCGGGCGGAAAATGAGGATCACCACCAGCAATCCAAAAGAGAAAACATCTTTGTAATCGGAATTGACCATGCCGGAGAACTGCGCTTCGGCAATGCCTAAAATCAGCCCGCCGAGCATCGCACCCGGCAAGGAACCGATCCCGCCCAGCACCGCGGCGGTAAAGGCTTTGATACCGATGATAAATCCGGCGTAGAAATCAAAGGTGCCGTAATTCATGGTGACCAGCACGCCCGCCAGCCCGGCCATCGCCGCACCAATCATAAAGACCATCGAGATGATCCGGTCCGTGTTGATGCCCAGAATCGAGGCCATTTTTCTGTCCTGCTGCACCGCGCGACACATACGCCCGAGCCGGGTGTGACTGATAATCCATGACAACACCAGCATGCCGACAAATGCGGCCACCAGAATGAACAGTTTGGTGTAGGTCATCTGGACAAAACTGTCGCCGATATGAAAACGCAGCGCGCCATCAAACATCGTCGGAATACCCTGCTGGCGCGGCCCCTGACTGATTTGTGCGTAGTTTTGCAAAATCAGTGACATGCCGATGGCGGAAATCAGCGGTGCCAGACGCGTGGAATTACGCAACGGTTTATAGGCGATGCGCTCAATTGCCCAGCCGTAAACGCCGGTGACCACAATGGTAAAGACCAGCGTGCCGAGGATCAGCAGCGGAAAAGAGTGCACCCCGAAGAAGGAAAGCAGCGCCAGCGCGATGGCGCAGAGGTAGGCAGAAATCATATACACTTCGCCGTGAGCAAAGTTAATCATGCCGATGATGCCGTAAACCATGGTGTAGCCGATGGCGATCAGCCCGTAGACGGCACCCAGCGTAATGCCATTGAACAGCTGTTGCAGGAAGAATGAATCCATAAATACGCAGTCTCTTTTTTTGACCGCGCCCCGATAAGGGCGCGGTCTGACACAGTTCAGAACGGGCACATCAAGATGATTTATTCCTTCACTTCCTGATACTTTCCTTTGTCATCCCATTTATAAACCACGTAATCAGAGACTTTCAGGTCGCCTTTACTGTCCCAGGATTTTTTGCCCATGACGGTATCGACGCTGTTGGCTTTCAGCCATGCGCTGGCTTTGGCGGAATCGCTGCCGCCGGTGGCTTTGAAGGCGGCGGCAATCGCCTGTACGGAGGCGTAGGAGTAGAGGGTGTAGCCTTCCGGCTCGAATTTGTTGGCGCGGAATTTATCGATAACTGTTTTCCCTTCGGCGATCAGACGCGGGTCTTTGCCGAAAGTCATCAGGATGCCGTTGGTGTATTGCGGACCGCCAGCGGCAGTGACCATCTCTTCGTTGACGATACAGTCGCCGGAGAAGAAGGTGGCCTGAACGCCCTGCTCACGCATCTGGCGCACCAGCGGACCGGCTTCAGGATGGCAGCCGCCGAAGAACACCACATCCGGTTTTTGCGCACTGATTTTAGTCACCAGTGCGTTGAAGTCTTTTTCGCCGCGCGATAAGCCTTCATACATCACTTCTTTCACGCCGCGTTTGTTGAGCGCCGCTTTGGTGGCATCCGCCAGACCCTGACCGTAGGTGTCTTTGTCATGAATAATGACCACTTTTTTGGCTTTCAGTTTGTCGATGATGTAATCGCTTGCCACCAGCCCCTGCTGATCGTCGCGCCCGCACATGCGGAACATATCGCTCATGCCGCGTTCGGTGATTTGCGGATTCGTGGATCCGGGCGTAATGGCGATGATCCCGGCGTCGTTATACACCTCGGAGGCAGGCATGGTGGAAGAGGAACAGAAATGCCCGACCACGGCCTGCACTTTATCCTGATCGACTAAACGGTTGGCGACGGCGACCGCCTGTTTCGGTTCGCAGGCGTCATCGCCCTGCACCAGTTTGATTTTTTCGCCGTTGATCCCGCCTGCGGCATTAATGTCTTCTGCCGCCTGCGTTGCGCCGTGCCAGTATTGATCGCCATAGGTGGCGTTCGGGCCGGTGAACGGGCCTGCGACACCAATCACAATATCTGCCTGCGCGGAAAATGCCGTCATCAGACAACCTGCCAGTAAAAGAGAGAGTGGATTTCTTATAAATTTCATCGACATCATCATGTTCCTTAGAAGCCTGTTTGAGCAAAATGGTTTAGTAAAAACGCCTGAGCGTAGTCGTAAATCCTGTAGCAAAAACACGAACAAAAGCACTGAAATGGAGTGGTTGAAATTTCCTGGGGACGACGGCGGGGTTTCCTTACGGTTTTGCCAAAGGTGAAAACCTTAAGCAAAATTGCTGCCAGTGTTGCAATGTGTGACTGAACAGCAGGTCATTGTGAGTATAGAGCGCGTGGCGGCCAGCCCTGAGGCAAGTTGCAGAAACAACGGTCTGATCACACCGCACCGTGCTGGTGCTGAAAACAGGCGAAAAAGGGCCACCCCGCCCTCGCGTGCACCACGATGAAACGCAGAGAACCTCGCCCGGCGGCTCCCGCTCTTACGCTTGCTGACATTTTTATTCTTTGCATGTTCATGGCGGTTGTTTTGTAATGCGGGCAGATAATTGCAAAGGGAAACAACTGAACAATGAAGAAATTATCCTGCCTGACGGCTGTGGTTTTGGCCCTGACACTCTCCGGATGCGCCGGTGATTACGTGATCAACACCAAGGCCGGTGATCAGTTTTTCGCCCACGGCGAACCGGATCGCGACCGTGATACCGGCATGACCAGCTACACCGACATGAACGGCGATTATCATCTGATGAACACCAATGATATTGCCGGGATTGTGAAGAAGTAGCGGCAGCAAATCTGCAGGCAACATAAGGATCACGATGTTCCGTAAAATTCAGCTAATGACATTCCCTTCCGTGGTCATTTCGGTATTTTTTCTGACAGGCTGTCCACCTGCTGCGGAGTACACCCAGTGGCAACGCCCTTCAACCACCGAAGAGGCTGTGAAATCGGCCATGACTGAATGTGGTGATCCGGTTGGCCTTTCAATGAATACCCTGCCCGAAAACGAACAGGCGTTGCAATTCCTGTGCATGCAACACAGGGGTTTTACCCGTAAAGACGGGTTTGATTTTTGTCAGGTCATGGCCGATCTTCCGGCTTGCGTCGAAAAAAAACAGGGGCATCCGCTTAGCCAGTCCCGGCTCGAAGCGCTGCCCTATCATGCCGATGAAGGGTTCTACCCGATAAATCCGGAATCCGGCAGGTACGAAGACATGCAGGTCACCTGGCGTAAAGTGGGCGCGCCAAGGGGGTTCTCAACGCAGGTTCCTAATAACCGGGAAGCGTTGCCGGTCATGTACGCCTGCGGCTATCCCAAACCCCTCGGGTCGAATCTGAATGTCGCCAGCATCGGACGTACCGCCAAAGCGCAACGCTGCATGATTGATCACGGCTTTGAGCCAAAGGACAAACTGATGCTGGTATGCCGGGCTTACCCGCAGGTGACGGGCTGCAAAGCGTAGAGATATCGCCGGCTCATGCTGTTGAGTTGATATGCCACGTGCCTCTGTTTCAGGAAGGTTTCTCCCTCAGAAGCCTGTCTGCTTTTGGCACTCAGAAACGGCGGGAGCCTCTGCGGGGAACCCGGAAGCACTGTTCAAAAAAACGCCCGCAACCGTTAAGGCCGCGGGCAGTTAAGATGTCAAAAAAAGCTATCCGGTGAAACGACTTGCCGCCTGGTGGCCTCGTTAAACCCTTATCGTTTAAGGGTTACCGGTTGGCGTCAGGCACGATCTTGCTTTCAGTAATCTCATGCTTTTCGGGCCGTATCTTGAACCAGATGGCATACATCGCAGGCAGGAACACCAGCGTGATAATGGTGCCGCCAAACGTTCCGCCAATCAGGGTGTAAGCCAGCGTTCCCCAGAATACCGAGTGCGTCAGCGGGATAAACGCCAGAATGGCCGCCATCGCCGTCAGCAACACCGGTCGCGCGCGCTGCACCGTCGCCTCCACCACCGCATGGAAGGGTGCCAGCCCCTCCTGTTCGTTGTGATGGATCTGCCCTATCAGGATCAGGGTGTTACGCATCAGGATGCCCGACAGCGCAATCAGTCCTACCAGCGCATTGATGCCAAACGGCTGGTTAAAGAGCAACAGCGTGGGCACCACGCCAATCAGCCCCAGCGGCGCGGTGAGGAATACCATCACCATCGCCGACATTGACCGCACCTGCAGGATAATAATCAACAGCGTCATGGCAATCATGATTGGGAACAGCGGTGCCATCGCCTGAGTGGCTTTCCCGGATTCCTCAATCGCACCCGCCTGTTCTATGCGGTATCCGGCCGGCAACGTCTCGATGACCGGCTGCAAGGCTTTGATAATTGCCGCGGAGACATCCGGCGGTTGCAGATTTTCGGCGATATCACCCCTGACGGTAATGGTCGGGGTGCGGTCGCGACGGCGCAGAACAGGATCTTCCATTTGCACCTTAACCTCCCCAATCTGAGACAGCGGAATGCGCTGGCCGGAAGAACCCACCAGGGTAAAGCCCGCTATTTTTGCCGGATCGAGACGGATGTCCCCCGCCGCACGCCCCATGACCTGCACCGAACGAATATCTTCACGCACTGCGGTGACAGGAACACCTGAAAGCAGGAACTGAAGCTGCTTCGCCACCGCATTCGATGTCAGCCCCACCGCCTGAAGACGGTCCTGATTGAGCGTGAAGTGCAGCGCCGGTACCCGCGGCCCCCAGTCGGTATTGACGGTCCGCATCATCGGGCTGGCCTGCATCACTTTTTCGACCTTGTCTGCAATTTCGCGCAGCGTGGCGGGATCCGGCCCCATGACCCGGTAGGCCACCGGATAAGGAGAATACGGACCAAACACCAGCTGGGTCACGCGCACGCGCGCCTCAGGTGCCAGACCGCTGGCAACCGCTTCACGCAGCCTGAACTTGAGCGTCTCGCGCGCTTCCTGGCTGTCCGTCAGCACGACAATTTTCGCAAACGACGGATCGGGCAGCTCAGGCGCCATGGCAAGGTAAAAACGCGGCGACCCTTGCCCGATATAGGCGGTGACGATTTTTGCCTCTTTCTGCTTTCTCAGCCAGGCTTCGATTTTCGCCGTGGTGGCGCTTGTCTGCTCAATCGCGGTGCCGTAAGGCATCTGCACTTCAACCAGCACCTCCGGGCGATCGGAGGTCGGGAAAAACTGTTTTTTCACCAGCCCCATGCCGAGTATCGCGACCGTAAAGAGCGCAATCACAGTACCGGCGACTATCCACTTGCGGGCGATAACGCGGGTCAGTAACCGGCGAAAGCGGTTGTAATGGCGGGTGTTGTAAATCGCCGCATGTCCGCCCTCCACCGTTTTGATTTTCGGCAGCATTTTCACACCCAGATACGGCGTAAACACCACCGCCACAATCCAGGAAGCAATCAGGGCGATACCGACAATCCAGAACATGTTGCTGGTGTATTCGCCGGCGGTGGACTGCGCAAACCCGTTGGGCATGAAGCCGACGGCGGTGACCAGCGTGCCCGCCAGCATCGGCGCCGCCGTGTGGCTCCAGGCATAGGCCGAGGCTTTGATGCGGTCGTAGCCCTCCTCCATTTTCACCACCATCATTTCGATGGCGATGATGGCATCATCCACCAGCAACCCGAGCGCCAGGATCAGTGAGCCCAGAGTAATGCGGTCAAAGTTTTTGCCGGAAGCTTCCATCACCACAAAGACGATCGCCAGCGTCAGTGGCACCGCCGCGGCCACCACCACGCCCACGCGCCAGCCCATACTGACGAAGCACACCACCATCACCACCAGCAGCGCGACAAAGAATTTGATCATGAACTCGTCAACGGCGGAGCTGATGTTGACTGACTGATCCGTGACTTTGGTCAGCGTCATGCCCAGCGGCATACCCTCATTGATGCTGGCCGTTTCCGCATCCAGCGCTTTACCCAGATCCAGGCCGTTCCAGCCGTCCCGCATCACGATGCCCAGCAGCAGCGCCGGTTCACCCTGATTGCGGATCATAAAGGTCGCCGGATCTTCATAGCCCCGCTCAACGGTTGCCACGTCAGAAAGCTGCAGGGTTCTGCCCTGAACGACAACGGGCGTTTTGCGGATTTTCTCCAGCTTATCGAAAGCGCCATCAAGGCGGATAAACACCTGCGGCCCCTGGGTATCAATAGAACCGGCGGGCGTCAGGACGTTCTGGCTGTTAAGGGCGGAGAAAATATCCTGAGGCGAAATGCCCAGCGTGGCCAGCCGGTCATGCGAGAACGAGACAAAAATACGTTCAGCCTGTTCGCCGATAATATTGACCTTTTTTACCCCCGGCACATGCAAAAGACGCTGACGCAATGATTCCGCATCGCGCACCAGCAGTCGCTGTGGCTCCCCTTTTGCCTTCAGCGCAAAGAGCGCGAAGGTCACGTCGGAGAATTCATCATTGACCATCGGCCCGATGACGCCTGTCGGCAGATTTTTGGCCTCATCCCCCAGCTTCTTCCGAGCCTGATAAAATTCTTCCTGCACCTGTGAAGGCGGCGTGCGGTCCTGCAGCGAAAGCATGGTAAAAGCCAGGCCGGGACGCGTATACGTCTCACTGCGGTCATACCACTTCAGCTCCTGCATCCGCTTTTCCAGCGGTTCAGCCACCTGATCCTGCATCTCCTGCGCGGTGGCGCCCGGCCAGGCAGAAATAATCGTCATCTGTTTGACGGTAAACGGCGGGTCTTCAGCCCGCCCCAGTTCGAAAAATGAAAGGATACCGGCCACGGTGATCAGGATAATCAGGAACAGTGTGATTGAGCGCTCACGCACGGCGAGCGCTGAAAGATTGAATCTCCCCCCGCTCATGGCTGGCTCCCGGCGACGCTGGCATCGCGCTGTTCAGCCATGCGTACGGCCTCACCTTCATGCAGCAGATGCGCGCCCAGAGCGACTACCTGTTCACCCGGCGTTAAGCTCCCGGTGACCCTCGCCGCATCTTCACCCAATCCCAGCACCTGCACGGGCCGCCATGACACCCTGGCCGGTTTACCCGAAATCTCCCACACACCCGGCCCTTTGCCCGGATCATAAAGTGCAGCTAAAGGCACCTGCATCACCTGCGCCGGTGATTTCTCGTCTGCAATATGAAGCGTCACGGTGGATCCCAGCGGGGCATTGGCCAGCGCCCCCTCAAGCACATATCTCGCCTCAAAGGTGCGGGTTAGCGGATCCGCCGCATCTGAAAGGAGGCGCAGTTTTGCAGGAACTGACTGTTGAGCGGTGCCGTACAACGTTGCCTGCGCGTCGCTTCCGGCAGCCGGACGTAACGTCTCAGGTAACTGTACGGTGGCCTCCCGCTGCCCCGCTCTTGCCAGCCGGACGACCGGCTGACCGGCACTGACAACCTGACCGGGTTCAGCCAGCGTATCCATCACCACACCGTCGGCGTCGGCCAGCAGCACGGCGTAGCCCGTCGCGTTTTGCGCCACGTTGGCCTGTGCCTGAGCCGCGCTGAGGTCAGCTTTGGCCGTGTCGGCGGCGGCCTTTATCTGATCGTAGGCCGATGCCGACACGGCGCCTGACGCGATCAGCCCGCGGTAACGCGCCTCTTCAACTGTCGTTTGTTTTGCCCGCGCCCTTGCCGCCGCAACGGCCTGTTGCTGCGCCTGCGCCTGCAGGCCCAGGTCAACCGGATCCAGCCGCATCAATGGCTGACCACGTTTAACCGTCTGGCCGGTATCGACCAGGCGCTCAAGGATTTTGCCCTGCACTCTGAAACCGAGGTCGCTTTGGACCCGGGCGACGACAACGCCGGTAAATGCGCGGGAGGTATCCACAGCACTCACCACGGTCGCAGACCTGACCAGAGGTGGCTGTGTGCGGGGATCGTCAGTACCGGAAGTGTCGCCGCAGGCCACAAGGGCAAGCGGCAACAGGCAGACAGCAAAGGTGGCAGGATTAAGCCTGAGCATGGGTTCCCTTAAATCAGTTAACAGGAGAGTAACCGCATTCTCAGACTAGTGACCAATAATGTCAATGGTCACAAACTCAGGGTGACAGACTTCTCAGTATCAGGGAGGACAGAAGAGTCGCGGCAGCCGGTGCCGTGTCCAGATTGTGCTGCAACTGAATCGGGCTGATATAGGGGCGCATCACCAGATACAGGGCATGTGCGGCCTCGTCCAGCGGCGTTTTTCGTTCAAATTCTCCCGACTGCCGCCCTTCAACAATGATGTGCTCAACCAGGAGTCGCAACCGCTTTTCATACGCCTCCGCCGAAGGCCACTTATCCCGCGCAGCGACGGCAGCAATGTCATAAAGCTTGCGATCGTGAAAAAACAAATCACTGCCGGCTTCAGTCAGGGCGCGGAATAAACGCCGTAATTTCTCGGAGGCCGACGGGGCATCTGCAATCGCAGAATTGACAATTTCCATGATCATCGCCAGCCGGTTAGCGCAGATCACCTCGCCGATCGCCTGCTTGGAATCGAAAAATTTATAGATATAAGATTTTGAAAATCCTATTGATTTAGCCAGTTCCGACACCGTGGTTTTCTCATAACCAAAATGCCCGAAATGCTCTGTCGCAGCGTCCACAATCTGATCGCGGACGCTGTGATCCGATGGCCCTCTTGGAGGGTGTACATTGATATTTTTAGTCATTTTTCCAGCTTAACTTAATGAACCTTAATTGACAACGAGTGACCATTTGGTAATTAAGTCACGGTCCTAATGTGTCTGCTAAAAATCAGCCAGATGAAAAGAGCACAGAGCGCAATGACCGCCAAAATCATATAGGCGAAGCTCCATGACGAATGGCTTACGATGGCACCCGCCAGCGCCGGACTGAATGAAGCGCCCAGCCCCTGGAGTAACATCACGAGTCCAAGCGCTGCGTTGATATGCCCTGAGCCATTAAATAACGAAGCAATAAGTCCGGGTACGGCCACGCCCAAAATACCCGCACCCACACCGTCTAACGCCTGAACGGGAAATATAACGAATTCATTGCTCCAGAAAGACGCAATCGCGGCGCGAAAGGGTAATACGATCAGCGCAATGCCGATAAGTCTGGCGTAGCCATATTTTGAGGCATATCTGGCCGTCAGCAATGCAACGGGGATCATCACCGCCTGAGAAATCGCGACCGTAAGGGCCGCATAGGTACCCGGCGTGAACAGAGAACCCGAGGGAGAGGAAGCGACCTTCATGCTTAACATCGGCAGTTGTGCAGCATTCGCCAGGTGGAAGAGGAGCAGAGTCACTCCGGTTACCGCCAGTTCAGGTCGCTTTAGCAACGCCAGAACCGAGACAGAAACAGCCGGACCTTGGTGTTTTTCAACCCCTCTCGCCACATCATGGTCTATATCGTTTTTATTGATCGCTAATGTGCACACCACGGCGCATACAGCCATCGTGGTCATCAGTAAAAATACGGAACCTGTTCCCCAGATCCAGCATGTTATGGCCGCCAACACAGCAACCGCCATATTACCGCTATGGTTGAAGGCTTCATTTCGGCCCATCTGCACCAAAAAGCCTTTCTGACCGGTGATGCCTAAGGTTATGCCGGCAATGGCGGGGGCAACGATAGCGGCCGCGATACCGGTAATGATTTGCGATAAAATCACCACGGTGGACGTCGGGAAATACCACAGGGCCAGCGCGCTAAACGTAATGAGCAGTGATGAAGTGATAATTAACAGACGTTTGTAACGTGTGGCATCGACGATCATCCCTGAGGGGAACGTGGCTAACAATCCGGCCAGCCCTCCCACCGTCATCACCAGACCAATTTCTTCTGCGCGCCAATGATGGGACACCAGAAAGACACCTAAAAACGGCCCGAGTCCATCGCGGACATCAGCGATAAAAAAGTTGAGCAAACAGAGTACTTGCAGCGAACGTAATCTCATCAACAATAGTCCCGGAAAGTTTGATCATCACAAAAATACCCAGGCACTGTGCCTGAGTAAATTTGCCTGGCTTATGCATGTTAAGTACCTGAACCTTGCTGCTGGTACTCGTGAACCAGGCTCAAAAATAGTGCCCATCTGCCGCCCCGTCAACGTCATTGAACCCCTGGGGCTGCGCGAGGAACGCCATCTGTATTTCGTGTTGAAAGAGGGATTATAGAAATGGCGCGAGGATAACGGTAAGCCTGGATTTAAACCCTGGTGGCCATACGCTCAGAGTTTTAGCTCACAGCAGGCAGCAAATAGTGAAGTGGTTTCCTTTCATAAATTTCCATGATGCCCAATGAGCATCATATCTGGCACGAAGGTCTTTCATCAGACAGACCCTCGTGCCAAAGCCGTTAACTTTTCTATCAAGCATTACGCCGAATATTAAGCGCCTCCTTCAACCAGCACAAAATTTAGGGTTAATTCAGGGAGGGTATTCCGCACTCCTGCCCCATATCCAACGTGGAACATTGGTTGAAATCCTTCCCAATCTGCGGCCCATGCCGCTAAATGCATCTTTCGTTGTCGCGCACAGGCGCAATCTTTCGCAAAGAGTCAGGGCTTTTATGAAGTGGACTGAAGAAGTGTTGAAACCTTATTTTGACTAATGTCTGAGTGAATGAGAAAACGAAGGGGGTTAAAGCCTGCTTATTTATTTGGTGCCTGTTAATTGAAACATCGTGGCATTTGCCATGTCCGCTTCTGGCGCGGAGCGGACTGACTCACTGAGTAGAAGGTCCGATCAGCGCTGCAGAGTCTTTTGACCTTGCCGGTTCGGCGTTAAATGTATTGAGAGAGTCGCGCGTATACATCTCATTAGACATGAATCGGCGACCAGGAGGGGTCAGGGGTTGCAGCGTCAGTCTCGGCGTCCGCAGAAGCCATTTGATCATAAACTCCCCCTGCACGCTGGCCGCAACGATATCTCCGTGCTGTGGCCTGGCGCTGCACATCAGCGATAAATCGCTGTGTCACATAAAAAAAACGGCAGGGTGACATCTCATCCCTGTCGTCGAATGTAATAGCTTGATTTTTAGGCGATTATAGAGAGTTTACTTGTGATGTAAATCACATTTTTATCTAATGCAAAACTCTTCGATTACTCTATTCCTGTGTATTTTACGACTGACAGTGACAGGCTGCGAAAGGGCGGAAATTACCTTAATGTCAGGAGGATATCTGAACAGGGTTAAGATACAGACCTTTCATTGCCGGCCAACTCAATTCTGTTTCGTCCGTTTTCCTTTGCCCGGTAGAGCGCCATGTCGGTTTTTTTCATTAACGACTGCTGGCTTTCCCCAACTTTCCGGAAAGCAACCCCGATACTGACGGAGATACCCTGACCATCATCCAGTCTGATGTTCCGGGCATTCCTGCAGATGGATTCTGCATAGCGAATCACCTCATACCGGGAAAGCCCCTCGCCGATTACCGCAAATTCCTCTCCACCGATACGGAAAACTTTCAGTGCAGGCCCACTGATACCCGCCAGCTGTCCGCCGAATCTGGACAAAACACCATCACCGGCATCATGCCCCCACCGGTCATTGATGTGCTTGAAAAAATCAATATCGATGATCATCATTGACAGCTGTGTACTGGTCGTGCTGCTGAGGGTTTCCACAAAATAACGCCGATTCGGAAGCCGGGTGAGTTCATCATGCAGGGCGCTGGTCTGCGCCACGGAAAAACGTGAATTCATCCGCATGATGATGCAATAGACGCTAATAACGGTGAGAAGCATTCCGGACAGCTTTAACAAATCTTCGCAGAAGTAGCCCACCCATCGCGGTTGACTGACTATTTCATCCATCACATCGAATGCACCTGCAGCGATCCAGAGTATGAGGCCGTTAATTGCTCCGCTCAGGGGACGTCCGTCAACGAAAACACAGGCAACATTCCCCAAGGTAAAAATCAGGAGCAGCAGGAAGAAGAGATCAATATATAACCCCGGACTGGACATGATTTCACGGAAGGTGCCCAGTGGGGAACCTGCGCTGATGGCCACAATGGCAGCAGTAGTGAGTGCCATGCAAACCCGGAGGATAACCGCCACCCTGAAGCGAACGGATGAAGACTGCAGCATATTGAATTTCCGTAGTGGTGGATGATGTTTAAAACCAGGACCCATGGAGACGGTGTTTTCGTGTGTCAGTTTGACGCACCACACCGCACAGGCTCGCTGCGATCGGGGCAGTTGTCAGGTAAAACAGGTAACTCAAAAGTAGCTCTGTCAGATAAAGGCGTAAACTCATGATTACCGAAATATTGTCACACCCGGACGACCTCTTAAGTTATCAGAATGGGTAACAAAGGAAGTCGGTTCCCTCCGCCCTCTCGCCGGGTTTTAACCCGCAGCACAAAGCCGACCATCACTCCCTCTAAATTAATGAGCTCACCTAATAAACCCTAGAGAATTACCCACTATAATCAAATTAATCACTCTGCGTTATGCTTTTCCGACACAACAGCTGAAGGATAACCTCATACAAACGGTACCATTTTACAATGGTATCGACATGCCCCTGCTGGACTTTGGTGTTTTTCAGATGACGGATGCCGCCGTATGCAGCGCGCCGTTATTGATGCCATCAATACGGGTTATCGCCTGATTGATACCGCCGCCTGCTGCCTGAACGAAACCCAGGTCGGCAACGCGCTGTGAGTTCAACGAGTCGATGCAACGCTAACTGAACTAACGGGCCGCAAAGAGCGAAAAGCGGACCTTGTTTATGGAATGTATGGTGTTGAGGGGGGGACCTCAAACAAACAACTTCTCAGCAATTAAGCCTTCATAACCAGAAAGCTTAATTGCCAGAGAATGCGCGAAGAGTTTCAGTTCAGAAAAGGAGGATTCTCTTCAGAGAACCAGCCGGGAACGTACTCGCTCCAGCTGAACTTCCACAAACCCTCTTCTTTGCGAAGCTCAATTCGATAATGAGCACCGTACATCCACTCACCATTCTTATTTTTTATCTGTCCTGGTATTAAGCGCCCCGTCCACATTTCAGCTGTTGTACCGTCTGTTCTGAGGGTGATTTTTAGTGGGACACCATAATGCTGCATCCAGGGCCAGTGACGACGAAACTCTTTAAGCGATCCTACAATACTGTGCAGACCTTTTAATGGTCCCAGTGGAGGGAATTGTCCGCAAGCATCTAAGGTGTAACAGGTCCGGAACTGGCTAAAATCATTCTGGTCGATCCCCCACGAATAACGTGAATAGGACTCCTCAATTTGCTCTTCTTCAGTCGCCTTTATCTGGTTCTGCGCAATGCAATGCCAAGGGGAATCCAGCTCACTGACCAGAACAGGTGGCGCATCTCCCGGACGCCACCCCTGTTGCCCAGGAGGCAGACGCCAGTTAACCAGATAATCAGTATCACCTTCCGCCCAGCCGATGTTTATAAGCACTTCGGTCAGCTTCCAGCCATCAGACTCTGCTTTCAGCGTCAGTCGCAACACTGCGCCAAACAGGGCAACGGGATTATATTTTGCGCCTGGTGCTACCTCACCATACAGATAGGCGCTTACCATGGCGGTCCCTTCTCCGTCCGCAGCCGCGTAAAAATTAGAGGTCACCAGATTTAGATGCTTTTCAGAGGATGTATCTTCACGTAACGCTGTGATTAATGCTGATTTACCATGAAGTATGCCTTTGTGGCTGCTTCTGAGTTTGACCGTTTCAGCCACAGAGCAATCCGTATCGGCCCAGTGGCCGGATTCCCAGCTTTTGCGAAGTGTTTCCATAAAACTGAGTGCATCTGAGCGGCTAAGGGGGGTAATCATTGAATATCTCCTGTCTGTACAGCGCCTGTTTTCGATATTTCTCTGTCTGATGTGGGCATTTTTAACGGTCCGGAATTAACCAACGCGATCGCAGGCTAAGAGTGATGTCTTAACGCTTTCTGATTTCGGTGATGTAGGTAATGGCGGCCCAATCGACAAAGTTCGGCACATCCCGGAAGGCTTCCTGACCAACCGGCGAGTCAAATGCAGCCACGGCATCTTCAATGGAGTCGAACCATAATTCAGAAAACCCATCTACCGGGGCATCAGGGTATTTTTCCCGATCGACGGGATTTAAAACGTAGCCCCGTAATCCCGGCAAACGCAGAGCAATTTCCGTGTGTACTTCATCCCAGTGCTTTACAAAGTCTTCAAAACTCTGTCCTTTTTTACGAATAAGAAAGCCCACATGCTTGAAGCCGTTTGAAGGTGTCATCGTGTTCTCCTGTGTGCAGTGTCCTGCAATTCATTGTTTGAAAAGGTGTTATTGATTAATCTGGTGCATCTGGACTCAATGCCATTTACATGACCATCAGCAGGTTAGTGCTGCCTGATGTGCCCGCGCATGGACATTTCACTGGCTGCGCCTCAGTTATGATCTTCAACATGGAAGGGATAGTCGGTATAGCCTTCTTCCCCCCCGCCGTAATAGGAACTTCGCCTGGCCATAGTCAGTGGCCAGCCCTTGCGGACCCGCTCAACAAAATCTGGATTGGCGATAAACGGACTGCCAAAAGCCGCAAGATCGGTCAGCCCATCGTCGATAAGTGCCGCGGCCTGAGCGGGAGTAAGGCCACCGGCGAGGATAAGCGTGCCACGCCATACCTTTCGGAAATCGCGCAACAGGCCGTTAAACATCACGGGCTCCTAGGCCATCAGGTGGACATAAGCTATCCCTCTGCGGCTAAGCTCCTTACCGATATAAAGATAGGTTTCTGAGGTATCGGCGTAAGGAGCCATGTCCTGAAGCTGATTACAGGGGGAAAGGCGCACGCCCGTCCGGCTTGTACCAATTTCATCTGAAATGGCGTCAACAATTTCCAGAAGAAGGCGCGTACGGCTTGCCAGGCTTCCGCCGCCATAGCCGTCATCGCGCGTATTCAGTACAGGATTAATGAATTGTTCAATGAGATAGCCATTGGCACCATGCACCTCCACGCCATCAAACCCCGCCGAAATGGCGTTGGCAGCGGCCTTGCGAAAATCAGCCACTATCAGCTTAATCTCTTCAGTCAGCAGGGCGCGGGGCAGGCTTGCAGTAACCGTTGCAGGTTCACCATTTTCATCCCAGGCAAAGGCGCTGCCACCCTGAACGGCGACGGCGCTGACAGGGGGCTGCCCTCCAGGCTGGAGGCTGGTATGAGATACCCGTCCAACATGCCAGAGCTGAGCAAATATTTTTCCTCCTTTCTTATGCACGGCCTGTGTGACGGGCAGCCAGGCTTCAACATGACTGTCGAGATAGATCCCCGGATTAAAGAGATAGCCAGTGCCTTCGCGAGAGACCGGTAAACCTTCAGAAATAATTAATCCGGCGCTGGCACGTTGTGCGTAATAAAGTGCCGTTAAGGCATCAGCATGCTCGTCCCGTGCGCGGGAGCGCGTCATGGGCGCCATGATAAAGCGGTTTTTCAGGGTGATATCGCCGAGCCTGTAGCCGGTAAATAGCTTTTTCATAGCCATCAGTTCCAGGCTTCAGCGATGAGCTGATGTGACCTGATCCTTGCATCGGCATCATGTATCCACGAATTCACCATAATTTCATCCGCACCGGTACGGCGGACCAGGTCATTCAGGCCGGTCCGGACGGTCTCTTTTGTGCCCCACACCGATTCACGCAGCTGAGTCAGTACGCGCTGAGCCTCTACCGGATGCCAGAGCGCATTCATATCGTCTACCGGCTTCGGTAATTTCACCTCAACGCCCCGCCCAAGATTTACAAACTTCTGCAGTTCGGTAGTCGCCAGATAGTCTGCTTCGCTCTGGTTTTCAGCGGCGACGACGTTGACGCAAATCATCACATACGGTTCGGCAAGCGATTCTGATGGGCGGAAGCCTGAACGATAGGTATCAATGGCAGCGAGCATGGCATCGGGCGCAAAGTGAGAGGCAAAAACAAGGGGCAAACCTTTCTGCGCCGCCAGCTGTGCACTGAAGGTACTCGAACCCAGCAGCCACAACGGAATATCGAGCCCCGCACCAGGCACGGCCGTAATACGCTGTCCGCGTTGTGCAGGCGCAAGAAAATGCTGTAGTTCATCCAGCATGTCGGGGAAGTCGAGTCCCTTGGCGCGGGTTTCACGGCGCAGCGCCTGCAATGTTTCCTGGTCAGTGCCCGGCGCACGGCCCAGTCCTAAATCAACGCGGCCCGGATACATAATCTCAAGGGTACCAAACTGCTCAGCGACAACAAGCGGTGCATGGTTTGGCAGCATAATGCCACCCGAGCCAATACGAATTTTTTCAGTTTTTGCGCCGATATGGCTGAGTATCACCGCCGTCGCCGCGCTGGCGATATCGACCATATTGTGATGCTCTGCCATCCAGAAACGGTGATACCCGGCTTTTTCGGCCGCCTGCGCCAGCCGCACGCTGTTGGTAATGGCGTCAGAAAGGGTATTGCCTTCGGTAATGGGTGCCAGGTCAAGCAGTGACAGGGGGATTGTTTTCTCTTTCATCATTATCTCCACATCGCCGGAACAGTCGTCCGGAGGTAAATTAATCATTTCGGAAATTACTATGATTGTTTTTACACGGATGATAAATCGGGTTTCGGTCGCATCTATGCGGACTTAGATTCTACAATCCTGTTTCTTCTTTAGGGGTATCTTTGATGTCTTACTCTGCGTCAACAAACCAAAACCACCTGCGACACGACACGACAGACAGACAAGGAAAAACCATGACTGAAGAGCAGATTTGGAAAGCCCGGTATTACTCGGCATGTGATATTGCCCATCGCTGGTTTGCTTTTTTTGAGGGACAAACAGAGGAGGTCAGCCGGCATCTGGATATTTTTACTCCGTACGTCAGGCTGGTTCATGCCGGCACGCATCTTCTGGCCGAGGGAAAAGACGGAATGGATAGCTGGTTGAAAAGCCTGCCATACGAAAAGGGCTCGCACTTTATCCGGCGCTTTGAATTTATTCCCGGCCAGGAAAACGAGGCAACCGTTAATATGGATATTGGCTACCAGAGGGTCGAAAGTGATTTGACGGTGGGAGGGGCACTTTCGGAATACCGGACAACGCTCTTATTCGGTGAGGGAGAGGACGCTTTTTTTACTTTCATGCAGAAAACTCCCGTATATCAAAACCCTGATAAGGTATTCCGTGAGTCATTCAGTGAAAACCGGGTACATTCGTTTATAGCCCGTTTCTTTCAGCTTATGCTGACCGCAAGGTCTGGGGCTGTTTCAACGATCGTTTCCGGGAAAGCCGATGAGAATACACGGCAGAATTTACCCGCATTTTTACGCAGTGCCGATCCCGACGGGATAAGTATTGAAGAGACAGACATTCTGGCGATGAAGAGCACCCTGTTACTTCCTGTAGATGGTATTGAACGGAGACTCTGCCTGGAACTGGCTGAAGAGGGAGGCCGCTACCTCGTCATTCGTCACGCAGACTGGTCCTGAAGCACTTAACGGAATATTCAACATGCGAAATACCGATCACCTGGGCGGAATTACCGCCTTTGTCACTACTGCACAGCAGGGAAGTTTTACCGCGGCGGCTGAGAGACTCGGGCTGACAAAATCAGCCGTTGGTAAAAGTGTGGGTCGCCTTGAAGCCAGGCTGGGACTTAAATTGTTTCTGCGATCCACGCGGCGTCTGAGCCTGACGCCGGATGGTGAGCGTTTCCTGATAAGTTGTCAAAATGCCATGGATATTCTTGAGCAGGCAGAAGCCGAGTTGACCTCTCATATCTGCCAGCCTTCAGGGCGGCTTCGGGTGGACTTACCCGCAGCCTTTGGCAGACAGCGTATTTTGCCGATCCTGCTGCAGATTACACGCCGTTATCCCGAACTCGCATTGACCGTCACTTTCAGCGAACGATTTGTCGACCTCATTGAGGAGGGTATTGACCTTGTCATCCGCATTGGTGAACTTGCCGACAGCAGTGGGCTGGTTGCCAGAAGGCTGACCACGCAGAAACTGGTTATCTGCGCTTCTCCTGACTATTTACTGTACGGTGGAGAACCCGTTTCATCTGAAGAACTGAGCCAGCATCAGTGTGTGGTGGGGTTTCGCCGGAATCAGCCGATCTCCTGGCTACTCAAAGAAAATGATGGTCAGATTTCGCGGTATACGCCGCCAGCGACCCATGAGTTTGCGGACGGAGATGCGATGTTATCGGCCACGCTGGCGGGCTGTGGGCTTTCACAACTGCCGTTATGGCTGGTTGGAAAATATCTTGAATCAGGGGAGCTGAAAGAGGTTCTGGTCGGACATTCCGGTGGAGAAATGCCCATCAGTGCGCTCTGGCCTAAAAACCGCCAACTGTTACCTAAAATTCGTTATGTTGTGGACACGTTGATAAAGGCAGCAGAAGACGGCTTACTTGACTGATGGGACGGCTATGCCGTTGTATCTGGCCAGAACGGATAATCGGTATAGCCTTCCTCAGCCCCACCATACATTGTTGCCCGGTTAACTTCATTCAGCGGCCAGTTGTTTTTCATCCGCTCTGTGAGGTCAGGATTGGCAATATAGGGTCTGCCAAAAGCAATGAGATCCGCTTTTCCTTCCTGCAGGTAAATTTCGGCTCGTTGCTTATCGAATCCCCCTGCAATAATGAGAGTGCCACTGTAGGCCTTTCGGAATTTCTCAATGAATCCTTCAGGAATAGCCTGTTCACCTAAAGTCTGTTGATCGCTCAGGTGAACATAGGCCAGCTGGCGTGTCGTGAGCTCTTCTGCCAGCGTCAGCCAGGTTTGTTCTTCACCGCTGAATGCATGCATATCAAACAGACGACCAAATGGCGCAAGTCGTATGCCGGTTTTTCCTCCACCGATCGCCCGTGATACAGCGTCAGTCACTTCAAGCACGAATCGCAGTCGGTTCTCAATTCTCTCACCACCGTATTCATCGCTGCGCGTGTTCAGAGCGCCATTAATAAACTGTTCAAGCAGATAGCCGTTTGCCGCGTGGATTTCGACGCCGTCAAAACCCGCTTCAATAGCATTTTCAGCGGCCTGTACATAATCCTGAATGACCAAACCGATCTCTTTGGCTGAAAGAGCGCGCGGGAATGAAACCGGAACAGGTCCAGCAATGCCATTTTCATCACGGGCATAACACGTCGAGTTTTCAGCCCTGACGGCAACTGAGCTGACGGGGGCGGCGCCATTCTTTTGCAGACTGACATGCGAAATTCGCCCAACATGCCAGAGCTGGATGAATATTTTGCCGCCTGCCTGATGAACAGCCTGAGTCGTTTTCTTCCATCCCTCTACCTGTGCAGCAGAGTAGATACCAGGCGTAAAAAGATACCCCTGCCCCTGAACGGAAATTTGAGAGCCTTCGCTGACGATAAGGCCTGCTGATGCGCGCTGACGATAATATTTAGCGGTGAGGTTATCGGCAATATCCCCTTCTCTGGCCCGGGAACGGGTCATCGGTGCCATGACAATACGGGTTTGAATTGTCGTGTCGCCGACGGTGTATGAAGTAAACAACTTTTCCATTACAGGCTCCTTTTAATCACTGAACTCCATAATGCGGTGCTGAAAGAGGGAATAAAACCCCCGTTCTGTTCCGAACAGAGGTTCCATAGATTCTACTTAGAGCAGCGATCCGTCTTTATTTTTTTCAGGCCATCTCTTCCTGAACCGGTACTGATTTAGTATCAGAGCGGTGTTTAATCAGAATGCTGACAAATGCCAGCAGAGTGAAGATCACGCTGCTCAGTACCACCGAGTGCGTCCCCAGGCGGGCGATAAACCATCCACCCGTCAGTGAACCGAGGGTAATTCCCAGATTGGAGAACGACATATAAAGGCTGTTGGCAAACTCGGGCGCTTCGCTGGCTTCACGCATCAGCCAGGTCTGACTGACCACCAGGCCGGATGAGTGGAATGCGCCCCAGAACACGGTCAGCAGGCACATCACCAACGGTGAAAAGCCAAAGAACCATACCAAAAGCAAAAGCAAGGTGAACAGCAGCGGGTAAACCAGAGTGGTTTTAACTACGTTCTTTTGCAGGAAACTGCTGAACACGAAGTTGCCAGCAAAACCACAGACACCAAAGAGGATTAGCATGGCGCTGATGTAATTGTTATTCAGGTGAGTAACGCGTGAAAGATAATCTGCAACATAGCTAAAGCTGGAAAACATTGCGGCGAAAATTAACGTTACCGTTGAGATGGTCAGCCACAGCTTACCGTTCCGCAGAACGGAAAGCTGGCTGGCAAAGGAAACCTTATGCAGGGTCGGCATTGATGGCATCAGGAACAGGACGCCCAGGAAGGCCAGCACGCACGCTGCAGCACCAAAGTAAAACGCTGCGGATAAAGAGAAATGCTCGGCAATCAGAGAGCTGAGGGGGACACCCAGCACCAGCCCAATGGCCACTCCGGCAAACACTTTTGCTGCAGCGCCTGCGGCTTTTTCTTTCGGTACGGAATTAGCGGCCACAACCAGCGCAACGGCAAAGAAGACGGCATGAGCCAGCGCAGGCAGAATGCGAAACACCAACATCAGGTTGAACACGTCAGTGGTGGCATAAATCAGGTTCGACACAATAAAGACGACAATAATGCTCAGCAGAACCGTTTTCTTGTTAAAGCCAGACAGCATCAGCGTGATAAAAGGCCCGGTAACGGCCACGATAATGGCATAGATGCTGACCAGAAAACCGACCTGGGTGGGCGTGACGTGGAGCTGAGAAACCAGTTTTGGCAGTAAGCCGATGATGGCAATTTCGGTGGTGATTACCCCGAAAACAGCCACAGACAGCGCCAGTAAAAGCAGAGTGCTTTTATTTTGCATGGAATACCCTTAGAAACATTGCAGATGAAATTCACAAAGTTAAATAGCGAAACGTAACTTTTATGCGTTGTTGCCCGGATGATTTTCCGGAGAAAGGATCATCGCTGAGTTTGATAAGGGGGGAAATACGTATTCAGGCGTTTCTATGTAGACATAAATTCTTCAATGCAACAGACCTGATCTTCGTTGGTTGGTATAACTGACCATGAGCAATGTCCGCTTCTGGCACGAAGCAGACATACTGATATGAATGGTCCGCTGTGAGCGAAAAGCTGAAGGTTAGCTCTCGCAGAAGACATATGCGCTTTTATATCCAACTAATCATAGTGGTCATAACTTTGTGAAGATTCTTTGGTGTATATATTTTTGGGTGTGAGCCCAGCTTTTTCATTGAACCCTTCCTGATATATTTTATCAGGCTGTTAGATCATGGCTATCTTCAAGCAGCTCGTATATTTCTTTGGAAGATAGCGGACTGGAAAGAAGTATGCTTATCCAGTGCTCTTTGTTCATGTGGTAAGCAGGAAAGATACCCTCTTTTTTACGCAATGAGCCGATGTGCTCCGGTCTGACTTTCACTTCTAGCACATCGACCTGATCTTCCGTCTATAGACCCAGCTTAGTGCCAGATACATTCATCACGATACCGAACCATTTCTTTCCGTCGTGATGCCTGAGTACTGCGGAGCCCGGCAGGTTGCTCCAGAGATATTCCGGTTCAGATTTAAAGTGTTCTCGTGCGTAGCTGTATAATGCATCTCTCTTCATCATAGTTTCCTTAACATCACTTACTTTATATTTTACTCTGGAAGTTATAATACCGCGTTCATGCCTATTTTAGTCATCCGCATTCTATTTAAGGTGAGTCCGAAAGCACTGGTGCGGGGCAGCTTAGGGCGAAAGCGGTTGTTAACCGCATCCGGATATAATCAGTTTGTCAGAAGCTCTCTGAATGTGGACGATTGGAATTACACGAACGCCTAGATTTAAAGTGCAGCAACAATGACGGCTTCCATTTTCTCCGGCGTAGTGATCGGTGCAAAACGCCTGAGGGGTTTGCCGTCGCGCCCGATCAGGAACTTAGTGAAGTTCCACTTGATCCGCCCACCCAGCACACCGGGTAATTCGTCTTTCAGGTAAAGAAACACCGGGTGCGTAGCCGGGCCGTTGACTTCCACTTTTTCGAATATCGGGAAACTCACGCCATAGTTGATGTGGCAGGTCTGCGCGATGTCGTCGGCACCGCCGGGTTCCTGATTACCGAACTGGTTACAGGGGAAACCAAGCACCACCAGCCCCTGGGCGGCGAACTTCTTGTAGAGCGATTCAAGGCCTGCGTACTGCGGCGTGAAGCCACAATGGCTGGCGGTATTCACCACCAGAACCAGCTTACCCGCATAGTCGGCCATAGAGATGGGCTGGCCACCCAGACTGGTGGCGGTGAGTTGATGAAAGGTGGTCATGTCGGGCTCCTCAGAGAAGATGTGCAAAGTCGAACAGAGGGTGACGCAATAAGTTGCTGTAATAACAGGCGACATGCGGCAGAAGCTCAGTCCGCAAAACCGATGCCTGCAGGGCATTTTAGCACTTTGTAGATCTCAGAAATAACCTGCGCCGTTGCGTCTTCGATGATTCCTTCATTACGGCATAACACCCAGCCCTGAGCTGCAACTTCTCGCTCGAACGCCCTGCTACAAGCGACATGCTCTTCCAGCTTATGAATGACAGTACTGCTTAGCCCACGCGTTCTGGCCGCGGCCCTGGCCCATGAAATGTCAGGCGCAGTAACCACCCCGATATGCAGGTCTGGCGTACGCACGTTTCGTTCAATATTAAGCTGTAAAATCTCTGCAAATGGAACCTTCCGGCGAAACGCGGCTTCCGACGGGTACCAGCGATCCATTAAGATAATGCTGTCCGGTGGCTGTTTAGGCAGCACATGCTCGGAAATCCAGGCACGGCTATCAGCAAAGCGCTCACAAACTTCCCGCTCCAATTCCAGGGAGGGATGTCTGGCGAGCCTGTTCACGAGGGCCATTGTTTCCCCCCTGTAAGGATCGCTTTTTTTCTCGCTAAGTCGGATCACCTTCTTGTTATCTGCCCTGAGCACTTTCGTCATGGCCTCCAGCAGTGTGGTTTTGCCGACTCCCTTGGGCCCGTCCAGAGAAATAAACAGCGGACGACTCATTGTGGAAATGACGTTTGACATAGGGTTTGCTTAACACTCAACTCTGGCAAAAGCATCTTATAACCTTCTCAGTAACAGCCGACCACCCTGTCGTTCGCAGCCGCTGTCTGTCGCGTCAGCATGATCCACCTACCCAAAACGGGTAAGTGAATCGATGACCAACTGATTAAGTAAGATAATGATTTAAATTGATTTTTAAGATCAATAGTGAACCAGGCCGCCGTCCACCGCATACTGGCTTCCGGTTACGTAGGACGCATCGTCTGAGAGCAGAAAAAGTGCCACGGCGGCAGCTTCATCAGCGGTACCGGCTCGCCTGAGAGGCACCTGGCTTACCACAAAATCTTCAAACTTTTGCCGCGACTCTTCGGACATGAAGTGCCTGAAATTCGTCTCGACAGGTCCCGGCACCAGCGTATTGGCGCGAATGTCGCGCGCGGCCAGTGAGGCGGCCCAGCTTTTTACCATGGCAACCACGGCGCCTTTGGTTGCAGCATATAAGCTGGTCATGGGCGCACCTTCGTAGACCGAAGACGATGCGGTGACCAACACGGATGCACCTGGGTTCAACATGTTGGAAAGTGATGCAAGCTGCAACATCGGCCCGCGTACATTGGCATTCATCATGCGGTTAAAGGCGTCGGCCGTAACGGATTCCGGTGCACCAATTTCTGCGTAACCCGCATTCAGCCACAATCCGTCGAGCTGCCCCCAGCCGCTGACTGCGGTAGCGAGCGCATCAATATCCGCCTCACTTGCCGCATCACTTTTCAGGATCAGCGCGGTGTCCGGCAACAGCGTGCGGGTTTGGGCCAGACGTTCGTCACTCAGCCCCGTGATGGCAACCTGTCCTCCCTCTTTCACAATTCGCAGCGCGCCTGCCAGCCCAATACCGCTGGTGCCACCCGTGATAAGTACACGTTTACCGTGAAATCTTCCCATCATTACGCTCCTTTGAACCTTTGAATCGGCATTTACCTTACGAAAGATAACCGTAGTCGTCATCTGTTTAATCATGTGGAAGTGACACGAATGGATGCCCTGCGCAGATCGATTCTGGCAGTACAATTTTTCCATCGGATGATAAGGTGAGATTTCCCTAAATCTTCCGGGCAGGAAAGAAAGTGAACATTTCAGAGAAACATGAGTGGCAGAAGGATATGTACCTGGTAAGCACAGACACAGAGAAATTGGATGTAGAGGCTATACACCGGTATCTGACCAGATCTACCTGGGCTAAAGGTATTGGTCTGGATATTGTCTCTGCATCAATAGAAAACAGCCTTAACTTTGGCGTTTATCATAATGAAATCCAGATAGGTTTCGCTCGTCTGATAACGGACTATGCGACATTCGCCTACCTTTGCGATGTCTATGTGCTTGAAGAATATCAGGGAGAAGGCCTTGGAAGATGGGTGATGGAATGCATACACCTTCACCCTGTGTTTGAAAAGCTACGCAGAATAATGTTGTTCACAACAACAGCTCCCTGGCTTTATGAAAAGCTTGGGTATGAGCCCGTAAATCGCGAAAACTATGCATGGACCATTACCCGGCCTGATATTTATACCCATGACAACAAACCGGGCTGACAAACACTCACCTTCCGCTCCCGGTTGACTTATTTACGCCTGTTTTTGCAAGGGCTGCATGGGCACGAAGCAGCCAGAGGCGAAACTAAGGGCTGCTTTGAGTGAAATGCGGAAGAGTAGTATTCAGCTATTTTCTTGGCTTCTTTTTTCAGGAAAATTACCATGTAGCATAACTTCTGTTATCTCAACCACTTCTCCGGGTGTATTGATCATATGCGTAAATTACAAAAAACTAATTGCAGCCGAATATACCAATCCTCCACCTCAATCCAGTCTCCCTTCGACAGCGATACCTCGTATTGCTTCAAAATGTCGAATTGATGAAGTTGCAGATGCACATATCCTTATAAAGCAGCTCAAAGCTGAGTTGGTCACAGTTCCTGATTGTGATGGAGATACACAGGATGACATCTGGAAGGCTATCGAACTGTTCAGAGCCATCTTGGCGAAGGTAAAATAATAAATTATCCTGACGAACGCCCCTGGCACGAAGCAAACATGAGGGGGTAAATGGTCCGCTTTGAGCGATTAGCGGCCGGTAGAGAAAAGATTATCACTAGAGTGAGTGCTGGTTAAGGTAATCCCTTGAACAATTTAGCTTGGCGCGGAAAGTATAGTTATAAATAACGAAGTTGCTCAGTGATCTTCATCGCACAAATTTCTTTGTTTTGTTTGTCGTTAGCATTTAGAATCCCCGAGTAAGCCATTTGTTTTAAATAGAATATGGGGTAATAATGAAACATGATAAAAGTCTTAAAACTGAAAGACATCATTGGTGGCCACAAACAATTTCTAAACACTGGGGGAACTCAAGAGGCTTCATTAATAGATTGAATGCAAAGGGAGAAAGCACCGAAGTAAAACCAAAATCCTTAGCTGTAATAAAAAATGGTCATATAATTAAACTCAGCGATAATCCAGAAAAAAGGTCGAGTTTCGATCAAAATTTTGAATTTTTTTTTGATAAAGCAGACTATAATTCAAACGTAATAATAAATTTATTATCAGAGATTCGGATTAAGCACTTTCAATGTGAGAGTGAAAGCTCTACAAAATCTAATATCTGTTCGTCAGAAGAACATGAATTACTCATAGAAATAATTGTTTCACTAGCAGTAAGAAGCCCAATGTATAGGGATGGATGTATAGCCATTGCTGAAAAAATTAGGGGAGAGATACGGGCGCTAGAGAAGGATAGGTTGATCGCTATCAATATGAGAGATGCGCTTAAAAATATTACAAATCATATAAAAAACGAAGCATCAATTTACCTTCTTCTAAGTAAAGAAAAAGAGTTTATCTTTGGTGATGGATTTTATCATGACATTCCAACAGTTACTATACCAAATAGATCACCGACATTAGTATGTCCACTTACACCTCATATATGTGTCATTATCGATGCAAAAGAAAGAAAAAAAGATGATTCGTTAATATCAGTAGCAGTAAATGAGGAAGAGGTAAAAATCTGTAACGACACCGTTCAGGTATATTCAAAAAATGAAATATTTTATAGGGAGGATAAGCCAATATTATCTGAGCATTTTAAAGATAATATAAGAAAAGAATATTACCATTATGACAACCCACTATTAAAGTTACTTGAAAAAATCAAGGCGCAAAATCGTTCAAGTTAGTGAGATAAATGGTTTCGTAAGCATACATCAAGTACAACTAGCCGCCAACGGCAACTCTTGGTACAGGGCTGAGTTTGCAGCCCTGACAACCTTAGACTTCAATCGATTCAGGGATCTCTAGCGCATCATCGACTTCAATGCCCAGATAACGGACTGTGCTTTCCAGTTTCCTATGGCCCAACAGAAGTTGGATCACCCGGTGATTATAAGTTTTCTTGTAGATCAGGTAATGTTTTGTTCTTCTCATGGAATGTGTCCTGTACAGTGAATCGTCGAGGCCAAGCTTTGCTACCCACCCATGAAAAATTCGGTTATATTGCCGCGTTGATATGTGCTGGTCAGTACCTACCAAAGATCGGAACAAGAAGTATTTACTGTGCAAATTACCAAGGTTTATCAATGTAGTAATAGCTTCTCTCGTCCCTTGGGTTATCTCAAATTGCACAGGGTACCCGGTTTTCTGCTTCAACACCGTTGCTCTGCTTGAAACAGAGCTATCATATACAACATCAGATACTTTAAGTTTTACCAGATCACAGCCTCGTAACTTACTGTCCAGAGCCATATTGAACAGAGCCAAATCGCGCGTCTGACCTTCCAGTTCAAGCCTGATTAGGAGCCCCAGATATGAGATATCTGAAGTGGTCTTTTTTGACCGACGATACGGCCTTTGTTCCACGGTGACGTGTTCATGCTCAAATCTCCTGCAATGTGGGAGATTTGAGTATGGTCGTCCCTTATGAGCCAGGAGCGGACTAAATGCTTATCTCAGCGGTCAAACAATATTTTTCTTTGACCGTTCTCTTTACAAGAAAATATTATCTATTAGTTTTATTATGAATGTCACTGATTACATCGAGGTAATACTCTTTCTCCTTCCCCTTGAACACTAATCCGAACCCATGATTAATTATAACTCCAACGCTTTTTAAAAGATCGATTTTTGGTTTGGAAGCAGAGTCATTATAATAATAATGAGGAATGTAATATATTACCTCATGTTGTAAGTTTATTTTATTTGTAATTCTATTTCTTTCTCTGAATGTAAGCAACCACCAAAGATCAATCTCTACAAAATCCAAATTCAAGCCTACGACATATACATCCTTAGTAAAAAAATCATCGATCCAACTATTACCAACATCATTTCTTTTCAACCGTTTTGTAAGCGGTTCGTTGTACGATTTATTGGAATACTGACTTCCGGTAGTTGTATAACCCCGCATGCTTTGCAAATAACCACTGTAATGCTCATAGCCAAGGATTATTGAACTTGGGTTATTCAATGCTCCATGTATATGCCATATTTTTTTGTTTTTCACATTATGATGTCTGAAGATATTGTATTTGCTTTCTTTTATTATACCTTCATTCTTTAAATCTTCAGGTCTAACGCCGTCATCTAGGCAATATTCAAACGCCAAATCATAGTTTGTTGTTAGTATATTATTGCATTCTAATTCTATTATTTTCTGGTGGATTTCATTTGGCTTTATTGTATTTATCTTTGATGCAATGGAATTTTTTATTTTATTTTCTGAAAATCCATTCATTTGTTTATGTGAAATATTAAAATAAATCTCTTCATAAGCTAGTGGAAATGGTTTTCCATGTGTGTCAATTATTATCCCATATGTTTCCCCTAGACTATTTAGAACGTCAAGCCAAGAATTTCCATTTGTAATATTATTTATGCCATTTCCAATAAGAAGTGAATAATCGCGCATTTCTATCCCTTTTTTTAGATGAATTTCTTACACCCTACTACTGATAGTATAATACTAATCATTAACATGTTCGACACCGATATGTGCGATCTTACCTAGCAATAGTGGAGCTTTGCAAGTAGACCTATAATCGAGTCCTCAAATTATATATCTTCCACACATTCACTGCGATTAGGTAGACTTTACTAACAGTATTCCGTGTGAATCAATTGGAAAAAGGTCAGAGGATACAGATCAATAAGATCTATCAGACATTTTACCACGTGAGAGTAGGGCAAAGATGTTATTTTAATTAAAACTAACCATCAGCACCTATACTTTGAGCCGATTCTGGACGAACCGACTCAAACTACAAACACATGGAATTCACCAGATAATAGAACATGTTACAATTATTTATACCACTCTGACTTAATGGCAGCAAAATCCATGAATTTCCATTCCTCCTTCCAGAGTTGCCAATAAGGAATATCATTTGAAGATGGGGAGTGAGTACATGGTTCAATTTGGACTATTGAGGGGAGAATTATAGATTCACCAACTAGTAATGCTTCCCCTTGACGAAACGATGTCATTTTATCGATTAAAGAACCGAGCGAGTCTGGAAGTAACTTTTTAACGTATCCTTGATCCGCTGGATTGGTTAACCGCATAGCAATAAAGTTGCTGCACTGTGAAAATATTGTTTCGGATATCTCGGACGGACGCTGACTTGCTAGCAGTAGCGTCACACCATATTTTCTACCCTCCTTTGCAATTCGCTCTATGGCTACTTTTGAAGAACGATATTTCGACAGATCACTATTAGGGACATATTTATGTGCTTCTTCATAAACTAATAGAATCGGAATGTCATTATTGATTTTTTCATTAGGATTTTTGGCACAACGCATACGCTTGTATATGTAACCATATTCGAAGACGAGGCGTGAAATAAGGGATACTGTTATGCTCAAAACTTCGAACGGAACTCCACTTAGGTCAATAACGGTTACGTTCGACTTACTCTTCGAAGAGTATCCCAGCAGCTTTTGGAGGGTTTCTTCAAATGTAGTTTTCATGGATTCTTCACCAAGGAAGAAATTTAATCTACTGTCATTAAGTTTGTTTTCAAGTCGATTCACAAAGTTCGTCAATTTTCCATGGAGACTACCCTGCGTATATTTTGGCTGCCCCGCTTTTTCTTTGTTGCTTGCCGCGTAAACTTCTCCAGTATCAATCATCTCTTCATTTTTTGCGATCGTGTATGCAAGGACTTGCTGAATATCGAACAGGATAGGAGTGTCGAGGTGGATATTTTGTTTTTCAGCATCTGAACCAGAGAATTTCGCAAGTCTGTCTTTTACTATAGCTTCTTTAAAAATATTTCTCTGGTTGTGATCATTGGCCTCAGTATCGAGGAAAAATTCTTCCAACTCTTCACTGTTCAGCATCCAATATGGTAAAACTAAATTGGATATATCAATGTGATTTGCTGATGGAAATGCTGATTTATACTCGGAGTGGATGTCGAAGATAATCACATGTGAATTATTTAGTGAGAAATTCCCTCCTTTTTCGGAGACAGCTTTCTGAATAATAGTCGCTAAAGTATGTGATTTTCCGGAACCAGTGGAACCGACAACTGCAATATGCTTATTAAAAAATTTATTTCCGTTGACGGGAACAGGAACACTGATGTTTGAGGCTAATGTAGCAAAACGGAAAGATGCCTCTTTAGGAACTGAGTCTTCATAGATTTTCTTTATGTCAGCGATGGTTGCTGGCTGAACTTCTTTTGGGGGAATTGCTAGAGAATCACCACCACGCTCAAACTTACCATTTCTTAAGATGCCTAAAGGAAAAGCTTCAATGATGTGATCCCGCTTTCCATCAACGCTAACTGCAATCTGGAAGTTTTCAATGATTGCGATGAGGACTGCGTTTTCGTTGTCAGCAATTTTGACGTAAGAACCAACTTTCAATGATTCTTCCGCTATCTTAAAGTTTTCGAGGTCATCCACAACTATACGTACTTTATCTGGGAAAACGGCAATGACTTGGGCATTGATCTGTTCTTCCTGTCTGTGGTCCATTTTCATTTTCCTTCAACTAGATTATTGATTTAATGTCTGAAAGTTGTTCTATCTGAATTTTGACGTGTTGGACTGCTGGTTTGTTGTATTCAAAAAAGCTAGGGCCTATGTGAAATTGGTAAATACGCCGAGTTTTAGTAATGGTATCAATAGTATTTACAACGTTTTGAAGAGTATTCAGAACCTTAAGCTGGATACCATTGCCATGCGTAGCTTTCAGCATAACCGATTGACAATTAAACTCAGCACCATGGAAGTCGTGACCGTCAATGATCTTAAAACCTTCGATGCTGAGTTCATTTTTAAGTGCAAGTAACTCACTGTCTGGTACCCCTTGCACATAAATGTACGGACAGAACGGAGAAGGCTCTCGCTTCGACAATTTGGACCACTTACGGGAAATCTCAAATAAAAGATTCTTGAGTTCGTATCGAACGTAAGAAGCCGCATCTAGCTCTACAAGAAAGAAACGTTCGAAAGGAGATATGTTCACTTCTGAGAAATATTCATTACGTAGGGCTGAAAAATGTGTTTTCTTTCCTTTTTTCTCTACGAACCATTCATTGAAGAGAATACTGGAAGTGTTAATCTTTTTCAAAAAATCGCCCTTGGTAATTGAGCGATTTGTTTGAGTAGCCTCTATTGAAAGCTCGCGTATAACAGCTAGAGAGTTATTGTAATAAAAGTATTCGGCTGAAAACGACTTAATATTAAATATTGATTTGAGAACATCGATCACTTCACGAAACTGTGTATCAAAATCCACTGCTCTGATGTTTATGGTTAACCGCTTCAGAAACTCTTCAAGATCTGCATCGGTAAGTTGTAAATCCTGATGATGATGGTAGGTAACTTTTTCTTTGGTGTAGGTAAGAAAGTGCTTCTTTAGGAATGCAATGTCTATCTCTATATCTAGTTTTTCTTGACCATACGCATAATGTCCGTAAATGGAGTACAACATCTTTTGCTTCGTACCTACTAGCGTTTCCTTGAAATGTGATAGCATATGCTTAATAGCATCTTTAATAACAGAGTGATTATATTCTGTCTTGGCGTAATACTTGCATTGTGTGGCAGTGACTTCAGTTGCAGTTCGAATATCAATGTCCTCAATGCATTCGATTTCAACGGATTCGTCTAAGGATGTTAATTTTAAGATGCTGAGAATAGTAAGATCAAATTGATAAAAATAACCTCGTATTGTATCAACTGCACTTCTGTCGGCCATGATGTATCCAATAGTTATCGTTGATGTTTTTTAATATTGACTCTCATATTTTTCAGTATGTTACAATTAGATGCATAGTCCAGTTTCTGTGCATGAAAAATTCCAGCAACTAGCGTTTTCGAATAAGCATCCCCATGAAAGTCTTCGATTATTATACCTCTTAATATCCCACAGAGTGCTCTTCGTAGTCAGAAAATGAGAACCCGATAACATCAGCTCATTGATTTACTCCCTACGCAGTATGCGAGTTAGAAACGTCCGCTTCTCGCACAAAGCAAACATGCGTACCTGAACAGTCCGCTCATGCGAGGAGCAGACATTCGTCTTTACCTACCCCAGACTCCCAGCCTCCGGGGTTCCCTGATGAAAAACCAGCCTCCAATGCCTGCTATCAGAACACTCCCAACATGAAGTACGAAGGGAAGCCCTGGTACCCTCCGGATGAATTGTCCGGTAATGCAATATGGCAAAATCATCCCTGATGCTGATGAGCCGGAAGTCGCTGCTGAGAATAGCAGGGGCACCTTCTTCGGCGGTAAGAGAATCAATCGTCTCCTGCCGATTCACCCTTACACCTGATCGTGTGATTTCCGTGAACTCAGGGTGAAGTATCTGTTCAAGCCATTTCCGATCGTTCCCTTTGGCACCGTGAAGGGTGCATTCGAGCGATGTAAGCTTTTCCAGCAACATGGCGTTCCTCCTCGTTAAATTCTGACAGTCGCGCTTATTACTTTAATCATTTTGTGGCGCTTCGCTAAAATGATTTAAACGTAACCAGGGATTCTGATACAAGGCCGCCAGTATGCAGACACAAAAGATCCGCGGAGGTCCAGTTTGCAAAGAACAGGACATGAGAGTGTCTGGATTATCCGCGCTGAATACAAAGAGAGATGCATGAATATTCTTATCGCGAAAATCACTCCGGACAACAACGGTTTTTTGGCGTTAAAAGAGGAGAGCATGGCTGCTGGATTTAACATGCTACGCAGACTTGAAGAAAACTGGCTCAACGGGCAGAACCGCTTTGATAAACCCGGTGAGAATTTGTTAGGTTTTTACGCTGACAGATTACTGATTGCCGTATGCGGATTAAACCAAGATCCTTACATGCCTTCAGTCCGGGCCGGACGACTCCGTCATCTCTATGTAGGAATCGAGTGGAGAAGAATGCGGGCCGGTATCACTCTGCTCAAAACAATACTGGAAGGTTCTGAGCGCTGGTTTGATTTTATCAATACTAACGCGCCTCAGTCAGCATTCAGCTTCTATGAAGGTGCTGGCTTTATTCCACTGGCAGATGCCGGTAACGTTACCCACCGCCTCTACATGAACACATATCAATTTCATCCTCTGAACTGATGCAGGTTGATTGAGACACCATGTTGTTCATCACGTTTGTTTAGCGCGAACACTGCAAGCAGGAGGCAGACGCTTCTTTGTGAACTTCATTCCGCCGCGCTGACATAAAAAAACCGGGCTTTTGCCCGGTTTTCGTTTGCAGCACGTGCTGAAATTACAGCCCGTTTTCGGCAATATCCATGGCGAAATACGTCAGGATAATGTCTGCGCCCGCACGTTTGATCGCACCCAGGCTTTCACGCACCACGGCACGCTCGTCGATGGCACCGGCCTGCGCCGCGAATTTGATCATCGCGTATTCGCCGCTGACCTGATACGCCGCCAGTGGCAGACGGGAGGCTTCGCGGATGTCGCGGATAATATCGAGATAGGCACCGGCAGGTTTCACCATCAGCGCGTCGGCGCCTTCCTGTTCATCGAGCAGGGATTCGCGCACCGCTTCGCGGCGGTTCATCGGGTTCATCTGATATTGTTTGCGGTTGCCTTTCAGCACGCTGCCGCCCGCTTCACGAAAAGGTCCGTAGAGCGAAGACGCAAATTTGGTGGAGTACGCCATGATCGAGGTGTCGATGAAGCCGGCTTCGTCCAGAGCGCTGCGGATAGCCTGCACCTGACCATCCTGTGCAGCGGAAGGCGCGATGAAATCTGCGCCAGCGGCGGCGGCAACCACGGCTTGTCTGCCGAGGTTTTTCAGCGTCGCATCGTTATCTACGCCGTGATCGTGCAGGACACCACAGTGGCCGTGCGAAGTGTATTCGCAGAAGCAGGTGTCAGACATGACGATCATTTCAGGCACGGTGTCTTTGCAAATGCGCGCCATACGGGCAACCAGACCGTTTTCGTTCCAGGTATCGCTGCCGGTGGCATCCATATGATGCGAAATCCCGAAGGTCATGACGGAGCGGATACCGGCGCGGGCATAACGTTCAATTTCAAACGCCAGACGGGATTCGGGGATACGTTGCACACCGGGCATGGCTTCGATAGGTACGTATTCAGAAGACTCTTCCTCTACGAAAATCGGCAGCACCAAATCGTTGACGCTAAATTCAGTTTCCTGAAAAAGTGTACGCAGGGATTCGGACTGTCTCAGGCGGCGAAGGCGTGAGCTCGGGAACTGATTCGACATGAAAACTCCTAAAAATTAATCTGTTGCGCTGAAATTTTTAAAAACAGGAGCGCAGACAGTTCAGACGGCAGGAGGCATTGCAGCGCCGTCAGACGATGAAGCCCGCATTTTATAATAACTTTTAAACAAATGATGAACTTTCCGTGAGGAGATGTAACAGAGGCCGCATTTTTGGCAAGGCGATCCCGGATGAGGGATCGCCTGACGCACACTAACCCAGCCTGATTTCGCGATCGGCGGAGGCGATGGTCGAAGGCCGGTGCGCGATAAATATCCGCGTGATATCCAGTTCGCTGATGGCCTGATTAATGCGCATTTCGTTGTCCAGATCCAGATGGCTGGTGGCCTCATCGAGGAACAGAATGGCCGGACGGCGGTAAAGCGCACGGGCGATCAGCACACGCTGTTTCTGACCGCCGGACAGGCTGCCGCCCAGTTCGCTTATCAGCGTTTCATAGCCCATCGGCATGCGTTCAATATCATCATGGATATTGCAACGGCGGGCGCAATCGATGATGCGCGCCTCGTCTTTCTGCTCGTCAAAACTGGCGATGTTCTCGGCGATGGATCCGGCGAACAGCGTATCATCCTGTAACACACAGGCGATGCAGCTGCGGTAATTGTTCAGACCGGCGGTGGTGATGTCCATGCCGTTGATCAGAATTCGGCCTTCGGTTGGCGTCAGTAAACCGGTCATGATTTTCATCAGCGTGGTTTTGCCCTGCCCGGACGGCCCGGTGATCGCCACACTCTCCCCCGCTGCCACCGACAGATTCAGCCCGTTAATCAGCGGCGCGGTCAGGCCATCGTACTGAAACACCAGATCGCGCACATCCAGCGACGCCGCCTCGCCCGCCCGCAACAACTCACGCTCCGGCAGCGATTTTTCAGTGTCAGTCAGCGCAATATCCGCGATACGGTCACGGTGCAGCGACAGCATTTTCAGCTGTAACATCATATTCAGCAGATTGGCTGCACGTTCTGAAAACTGCCCGCGATAGGTGTTGAACGCCACAAACATGCCGAGCGTCATATGGCCGTCGATCACCTGCGTGGCGCCCAGCCACAGCAGCGCCACCTGATCCAGCGTGGCGATCAGCGTATTACCGCCGGTAAACATCATTTCAAACTTGGTTTTACGCACCGTCGCATTGGCGTTATCAATGTTCAGATTCAGCCAGAAATTGGCGCGCGCTTTCGATAAACCGAGCGCTTTCAGCGTGCTGATGCCGTAGAGCGTTTCCATAAAATGCGAACCGGCGCGCGCACCTTTGACGATTTGTTCCTCCGAAACCTGACGATATGCGTTGTACGTTGCCAGACGGAAAACGACGTACACCGCCGTGAAGCCGAGGATCACCCAAATCAGCCAGCCGCCGTACAACACCATCATCACTATCAGCCCCACCGACATAATGCCGTCGATAATACTGTTCACCACGTTGGTGGTCAGCGTGGTACGCAGCGTGTCGAGCGAGGTAAAGCGAGACTGAATGTCGCCGAGTTTGCGCTTCTCAAAATAGTCGAGCGGCAGTTTCATCAGATGATCGAACAGCCGCGCTTTCCACTGCACGTCAATCAGCGTACTCATCACCAGCGAAGTCCAGGCGCGCAGCATGCTGACGCCGGTGCGGAAAATGATAAAGAACAGCAGGCCGAGGCAAATCAGCGTCAGTAAATCCGGATCTTTCGCCGGGATCACGTGGTCCATCACCAGCTGCATCCCCACCGGCAGCAGCAGATTGACGGATTCAATCATCAGCGACAGGCAAAAGATTTTGGTCAGCGCCGGAATAAGCCCGCTGACGGTACCCATCATTTTGCGCAGATTGAGACGCACGCGCGGTTTTTCAGAGGTAAAACCATTGTCAGGCCAAAGCTCGAGCGCCACGCCGGTGAAATGCTCGGAAACTTCGCGCAGCCCCAGTGAACGGCGGCCAAATGCGGGATCGTGAATAATGACCTTGCCCTGTTTAACGCCGACCAGTACCACAAAATGGTTGAGATCCCAGTGTAAAATACAGGGCGTTTTCAGTGCGTTAAGTTCGTCGATGTCCAGCTTCAGCGCGCGGGATTTCATCTCATTCGCCGCCGCGATATCCATCAGCGTGCGCAGCGTCGCACCGCGTGACGAAATACCGTGGCGCTGGCGCAGACTCTGTAAATCAACGTGTTTGCCGTGATAACCAAACACCATCGCCAGACTCGCCAGCCCGCACTCGGCGGCTTCAGTCTGGATAATCTGCGGCACACGCTGGCGCCAGCTAAAGTGCAGGCGGTCAGCCAGCTCCCGTACATTATCGAGATTCATTGATCGGCCCCACCACGCTTTTCTTCATGCTGTAATACGGAGACAACATCCACTGATATAGCGGCCTTTTCTCCAGGAATAATGTCGATTCGGCTTTCATGCCGCTGGATAAATTCAGCGTCTCGCCGTGCCAGTCCATCGCTTTTTTATCCAGTGACACAATCACTTTGTAATACGGCCCGCTGACCGTGCCGCTGGCGTTTCGCGGTGCGCTGGCGTAGGAATTCAGTTCCTGCTCCGAAACCGGCGCAGAGGAAATCGATTCCACCTTGCCGGGGAACTGGCCATATTTTTCAAACGGATAGGCTTCGTAACGAATATTGATGTGCTCGCCCGCTTTCACGTAAGGCACGCTTTCATTGGGCAACCAGGCAACCAGAAAGAACGGGGAATTGCTGGCAGGTACCAGCTGCGCGAGGCTGTCCCCGGCATTGACCATCTGGCCAGGCGTGACGCTCAGCGAGGAGATTTTGCCGGAGGTTGGCGCCGTGATCAGCAATGAACCTCTGGCATCAGCCTGCGCCAGCTGACGTTCAAGATCATTACGCTGATAGCCGTACTGCGAAATCTGGTTATCGAACTCGGCGGCGCGCGTCACCAGTTCGCTGCGCAGATTGGTGATTTGCAACGCTTCCTGAATCGCCTGAGTGTTCAGGCTCTGGAATGACGTTTGTTGCTGATAAAACAGATAGCGCTGATTATTCAGCTGATCGGTATTGATCAGCCCCTTCTTCTGATATGCACCGTAGTTCTGCATGCTTTTCTTCATCGCATCCAGTCCTTCCTGCGCGGAATCCACCATGCTTTGTGAAACCTGATGGGCTTTCTCATATTGCTCTAACTGCTGTTGCAGGTTTTGCAGCGTTTCCTGCTTATTGCGTTGAAGTTGCGCGACGATGGCATCAATTTGCTCACGCTGTTTTTTAATCGCGGCGAGCGTGGTGGTGCTCACGTTGCCCGCCTGCGTCACCCGGCTGACGTCAATTTCATACAGCGGCTGGCCTTTTTTAACCGGTTTACCGGTATCGACATACAGCTCAGTGATCACGCCCTGTTCTGGGCTGAATAAGTTAATGCTGTGCGGCTGGGTGATAATTTCACCACTGACATTTATCCGTCGGGTGTAATTAGTGAAGATTAGGAATATGAGTAAGGAAATAAGAAAAACAGCGGTCAGTGACGTCACAATCCATAGGGGCCAGCCGGCGAGTAATAACGCTTTACCCGTCCAGTGATTTTGCTGATGTTCATTGACCTCTTTGCGAAAGAGCATATTTATTGTTCCGGAAAAACAGGCTGTAAAAACAGAATCTTTGAAAGATAGCAGCCAGAAAACCTCCTGCCACCGCGATTACTCTGAAACATCGCTGGCGGTATTTCCGTATGGAGACAGTCACGCGGTAATATTAATTTACTTTCTGTAGTGAAAATAATATCTCTCAGTCGTCCGGTTATTTTTTATACGCCAAATGAATAAATCAGATAAGCTTAAGTATTAATTCACATTAAAAACATATAGTTAAACTTAAAATTCTACTTAGGAGATTATTCCTAGTCAAATTCTTCTCCGGGTGCTCTAGGCTTAATCCCTGTGAAGACATTGCGTAGAAATTATCTCCATAGCATTACTCAATGTTTTCATCGCCCCCGGAATATCGGGGACTGGCTTTAACAGATAAGAGGATGACCTAAGATGAAACAATTAACAGAACGTGATATTGAAATGGTTAATGGTGCGGGTTGGTCGGAAGATGTGAATAAAGTGGCCGACCGCTTGTCAAACTTTGGTCAGGACGCGGTAAGTGATACCGGTAATGCGGTGAACAAAGCGTATTCACAAATTTCCGACGGTCTTGCTAAAGCACAGAACTATCTGACAACCTAGTTTACAGTCTTTAAAGGTTTATCAGAGTTATACCAGCCCCCATTTATTTGGGGGCTTTTTTTTGTCGCAGATTTACTTATGACAAAATAAACGTCAGACACCCGCCCTGGTTTTATCGCTCTTCACCATGCTGTTTTTCAGCTTGCCGATGAGCTCACGGCGGAAATCGCCGAGTTTGGGTTTATCCCCTTCCAGCCACGGCAGCGGGCGGCAGAGCTCCATGGTTTTGATGCCCAGACGCGCGGTCAGCAATCCGGCACCGATACCTTGCGCCGCACGGGCAGACAGACGCGCCGCCAGGTCCTGTGACATCCAGTCCATCCCCACTTCGCGCACCAGTTCGGACGCCCCGGCGAAGGCCATATTCAGCAGCACCAGACGGAATAAACGGATGCGGCTGTAATAACCCAGTTCGATGCCGTACAGCACGGCGATGCGGTTGACCAGACGCAGGTTGCGCCAGGCGATAAACGCCATATCCACCAGCGCCAGCGGGCTGACGGCGATCATCAGCGCCGATTCCGCCGCTGAATGGCTGATCTCACGTCGCGCCTGCGCATCGAGCACCGGCTGAACTAACCGCGCGTAAAGCTCGACCACTTCACGGTCATTCTGGGTTTCATGCAGCGACGCCTGCCAGCGTTGTAATGCCGGATGGCTGTTATCGAGCCCCGCCTGCGCCGCCAGCTTTTCGCAGAAAGCCCGCCCCTGCCCCAGTCCGTGACTGTGCATTAACTCACGAGCCTTATCGCGCTCGTCGGCACGCTGCCGCAGGCGGTATAAGCGCCGCCATTCGGTGGCGATTGAGCCGACACCCGCGAGGATAATCAGCCCGCCTGCCGTGCAGGCACCGAGTGCCACCCAATCCTGTTGGATCCAGGCCTGATGCACCAATTGAACGCCCTGCGCCACCACGCTGATGCCCAGCACCGCCACGCCCAGACGCACCAGTTTACTCCACACGCTGCGGCGCGGTTTGAGTGCGCGGCTGAGTACCGCTTCGGCCTCGCCCTCTTCCTGTTGTTCATCCGTTTCGGTGGTGACCGGAATGAAGCGCTCTGAAGCGAATTCGTCAAATGCCAGCGCCGGTTTGATCACCGGTTCGGCCGGGGCTTTTAATTCCGTTTCAAAATCGATACGCGGTTTTAAAGGTTCGCTCATCGCATTTTATCTCCCAGTAAAAACTCCATCACCGCATCCAGACGGATGTGCGGCAACGGCTGATCCACGCTCATTTCCCGCGGACGAAACTCGTCAAAATGGAAACCTTGTTTTTGCCAGAACGCGTGCCCCGGCAGGCGCGCCGGCACTTCGCCGGGGAAAACGGTCAGCGGCGCGCCGTCCTGCAAACGGTGACCTTTCAGCGCAGGCAAACTTTGCCCCTGATATTCCACCAGGCCGGTTTCCGTCGCCTGAACAGAAGCCAGTCCGGCGCAATCCATGCTGATGCCTTCGAACGCCGCGTTCTGCCACGCTTCCTGCACCAGTTGCTGTAACAACGACACCAGATTGGCGTGCTGATCGCCGGTGATGTGATCGGCTTTGGTGGCGGCGAACATCAGTTTGTCGATGCAGGGATTAAACAGGCGGCGGAACAGCGTGCGTTTACCGTAGTGGAAACTTTGCATCAGCTGAGTCAGCGCGAGGCGCATGTCATTGAACGCCTGCGGCCCGCTGTTAAGCGGTTGCAGGCAATCGACCAACACAATCTGGCGGTCAAATTTCACAAAGTGATCTTTATAGAAGCCTTTCACGATGTGCTGACAGTAGTAGTCGAACCGCGCGCGCAGCATGCCGAGATTGCTGTTTTTATCTGCCTGCGCCAGTTGCGCGTCAGAATAGCGGTTCAGTTCAGGCCACGGGAAAAATTGCAGTGCGGGCGCACCGGCCATATCGCCCGGCAGAACAAAACGCCCCGGCTGGATAAAGTGTAAACCTTCGGTTTTGCAGCGCACCAGATAGTCGATATACGCCTGTGCAATCGCGCCCAGCAGATTTTCATCCGCCGGCGCCAGCGGATCGCATTGTTCGCACAGCGTCAGCCACGGCTTCGCCCATTCTGCGCGATCGCCCTGTAACAGCCCCGCCATCTGGCGTGACCAGTCGAGATACTGTTGCTCGAGCATCGGTAAATCCAGCAGCCATTCACCGGGATAATCGACAATTTCCAGATATAACGTGGAGGTATCTTTGAAGTGACGCAGCAGGGAATCGTTGGAGCGGTAACGCAGTGCGAGGCGGATTTCGCTGACGCCACGGGTTGGCGTTGGCCACGCAGGCGGCGTGCCGAAAAGCGACGCCAGCCCTTCATCATAGGCAAAGCGCGAGACGCCCAGATCCCGCTGGGGTACGCGTTTCACGCCCAGCAGTCGCTCCTCGCGGGCAGCCGAAAACAGCGGTAAACGTGCGCCGCTGTGCATGTGTAAAAGCTGGTTAACGAAGGCGGTAATAAATGCGGTTTTTCCGCTGCGGCTTAAACCGGTGACGGCCAGCCGCAGATGCCTGTCCATGCCGCGATTGATCAGTGAATTAAACTCGTTTTGTAGTCTTTTCATTGCTCTCCCTGGCGTAGCGCCCAAACAGCGCGGTCAAAATACGTTTGAATAACGGTTCTAATAATAGTGCTAAAACGTAACGAACGGGTCCTTTTGCTACCACGCCCAGCACGCGCGCCGCCAGCCCGGCAGGGCCAAAAGTCAGCGCCAGCGTCACGATCACGCCGAAAATTTTCTTCAACAGGCTGCTTTTACCCGGCAGCGAGGAATGCAGATAACGGGTCATAAAGATTCCTTAAGCGGGGACGTGAAAAGGAGGTGGCAACCGGCGCGACGTCCGGCGGCCAGAAGCGTTCTTTACAGCTGACGGAAACGGCTGCGTACGCCGAAGGTTTCCGAGGTGACGTAGCGTTCAACCTGACGCAAGCGCTGTTCGCTGGCTTTCAGCTCACGATCGGCCTCCTGCAGCAACGTCCGTGGCGAGGGTGCCGCTTCACCGTCGAACTCACTGGCGGGTACCGGATCCAGCACGTAACTGAGAATGATGTAAGCCACCACGGTGAACATAAACAGGCCGAAGAAAATCGACAGCACCGCCATGATCCGCAGCAGTTTTACCGGTACGCCCAGGTAGTGCGCCAGACCGGCAAGGACGCCTTTTATCACGCCCTCTTCCGGTACGCGGTAGAGTTTTCGTTCTGACATTCGGCTCGTCATTATGATTGCCTCCAGCCCGGATGTTCGGAATCCAGAATTTCTTCCAGCGCCTGAATACGTTCACGCATGCGCTGCGCATCTTGCGTCAGGCTGGAGAGATTTTGCATCTCATGCTGACTGAGCTGAGTGCCATTTTGCTGGCGATTGCTGTAGTGAAGCCACAACCACACGGGCGCCACGAATAAAACGAAAATGGTCAGCGGAATAGCTAAAAACAGGAAGCTCATTGTCTCTCCTTATGAGTCTTTTTTGTGCCGGTTAAGGCGTTTGTCCTGCAGTGTGAACCCGCCCGCAGGCAGGTTCATCAACGGTGCAATGCGCAATTATGCGTCCTGGCTACCGTTCATTTTAGCTTTCAGGGCAGCGATCTGTGCGCTGATTTCATCGTCGGCTTTCAGTTCGGCGAATTCCTGATCCAGCGATTTCTTTTTGCCAATACCGACCGTTTCAGCCTCGGCTTCCATGTGATCGATGCGGCGTTCAAACTGCTCAAAACGCGCCATCGCTTCATCAATTTTACCGCTGTCCAGCTGACGGCGAACGTCACGGGAAGATGACGCGGCCTGATGGCGCAAAGTCAGCGCCTGCTGACGGGCACGGGTTTCGGTCAGTTTGCTTTCCAGCTCGCCAATTTCTGACTTCATGCGATCCAGCGTTTCTTCCACGACGGTCACTTCATTTTTCAGCACAATAACCAGGTCGGAGAGTTTCTGTTTTTCAATCAGCGCAGCACGCGCCAGATCGTCTTTTCCTTTACGCAGCGCCAGCTCGGCTTTGTCCTGCCATTCGGCCTGCTGAGACTCGCCCTGATCGATGCGGCGGATCAGCTGTTTCTTTTCTGCCAGCGCACGGGCGGAGGTCGAACGTAACTCAACCAGCGTGTCTTCCATTTCCTGAATCATCAGACGAACCAGCTTTTGCGGATCTTCAGCTTTATCCAGCAGCGTGTTGATGTTGGCGTTGATGATGTCAGCGAAGCGAGAAAAAATACCCATAATCGAAATTCCTCTTTGATTCTGTTTGGTTTCCGGCCAAATGATTACCGGTCAAATCCGCAGGAAATTTTTCAGCTGCGGCGATAAACCTATATCAGGATCCGTGCCAACTTTTTAAAATCTTTATCTTCATGAATAAATTGAATTTTTTAATGACGACTCTGCTATGCTTATTTTTCAAGATGATGATTTTCACTAAGTGTTAGTGTGTTTCACCACGCAAGGAAGACCAAATGACGGATAACACAGACAATTTACTTGGCGAAGCCAACGCCTTCATCGAAGTGCTGGAACAGGTGTCACAACTGGCAAAGCTGAACAAACCGGTTCTGGTTACCGGCGAACGCGGCAGCGGTAAAGAACTGATCGCGCATCGTCTGCATTATCTGTCCCCGCGCTGGCAGGGGCCGTTCATTTCTCTTAACTGTGCGGCACTGAATGAAAACCTGCTGGATTCCGAGTTGTTCGGCCACGAGGCTGGCGCATTTACCGGCGCGCAGAAACGCCATCTGGGCCGATTTGAGCGCGCCGACGGCGGAACGCTGTTCCTCGATGAGCTGGCGACCGCGCCGATGCTGGTGCAGGAAAAACTGCTGCGCGTGATTGAATACGGGCATCTGGAGCGAGTCGGCGGCAGCCAGCCGTTGCAGGTGGATGTGCGGCTGGTGTGCGCAACGAATGATGATTTACCCGCGCTGGCTGAAGCAGGAAAATTCCGCGCCGACCTGCTCGACCGTCTGGCTTTCGACGTGGTTCAGTTGCCGCCCCTGCGTGAGCGCCAGCAGGACATCATGTTACTGGCCGAACATTTCGCCATTCAGATGTGCCGCGAACTCTCACTGCCGTTGTTTCCCGGTTTCACTGAACATGCGCATGACACGCTGATGCGTTATCGCTGGCCGGGAAATATCCGGGAGCTCAAAAACGTCGTCGAACGCTCGATGTACCGCCACGGCACCAGCGAGTTTCCGCTCGACAACATTATTCTCAATCCTTTCGCACAACGCACCGCGGCGGAAAAACCGGAGACGCCCGCTGATAACCCGACGCTGCCGGACTTACCGCTGGATTTAAAACAATGGGTGACCGGTCAGGAAAAAAATCTGATCGAGCAGGCACTGCGGCAGGCACGTTTCAACCAGCGCAAGGCGGCTGAATTACTGAACGTCACTTATCATCAGTTACGCGGCATGTTGAAGAAGCATGGAATACAGGTAAATGCGCAGGAAAGTGACTGAATTTCAGACAAAAAAAAAGCCAGCACCCGAGCTGGCTAAGTCATTCTGGAAGCAATGTGAGCAATGTCGTACCTCGCGATTAACGCCCCTGGCGGGACACCTCTCGTCCGGTGAAAAGAATGATAATGGTTCTCAGTATCGTCTGTAAAGCACTTTGTTGAGAATTTTTCTCATTACCACAACGTCATTATGGCTACTTATTGAACAACCTTAACCTCCTTAAGGATTACCATTCAGGGAACGGATCGGCCATTGCCATCCAGTTATCGATGCCCTCTGCCATCTGTTCTTCACTTAACAGGCACGCATCCAGCTGGCGGATAATCTCCGCCTTATCGAGATGCTGACCAATAAACACCAGCTCCTGGCGCATGTCGCCGAACGGTTCCACCCATTTCTCCATGATCTGTTCGCGCGTTTCCTCATCCTGCGGCCAGTCGCTTTCTGGCAGGGCGCGCCAGAAAATACCCGCCATGCCGTAGTGGGCAATTCCCCCCGCCTGACTCCACTGCCCGGCGAATCGTGGCCGCGTCGCCAGCCAGAAAAAACCTTTTGAACGCAGCAGATTGCCACCGCCCCAGTCGCCGTGCACCACGCGGTAAAACTTATCCGGATCAAACGGCCTGCGGGCGCTGTAAACAAAGCTGCTGATACCGTATTCCTCAGTCTCCGGCGTGTGCTCGCCACGCAGCTCTTTCAGCCAGCCGGGTGCCTGCTGCGCTTTAGCGAAATCGAAACGCCCCGTATTCAGCACGCTTTCCAGCGGCAGGCTGCCTGGCGAAATCGGAAGTATGTGCGCGTCCGGATTGAGGCTTTTCAGCAACGCGATAACTTCCCGCTGCTGCTGACTGTCGAGCATGTCGGTTTTACTCACCAGCAGAACGTCGCAAAACTCTATCTGGTCGATCAGCAAATCGGTCACGCTGCGGTTATCCTCCTCACCCAGACTTTCGCCTGCCTCCTGCACGCTGCGCGCTTCCTGATATTGCTGCATAAAATTGACGCCATCGACCACGGTGACCAGCGTATCCAGCCGGGCAAACTGCGACAAACTTTCGCCGTTTTCATCTTCAAAAGTGAAGGTTTCCGCTACCGGCATCGGCTCCGAGATACCGCTCGACTCAATCAGCAGATAGTCAAACCGCCCCGCCTGCGCCAGTTCACGCACCGAAATCAGCAGATCTTCGCGCAGCGTGCAGCAGATGCAGCCATTGCTCATTTCCACCAGTTTTTCCTGCTGGCGGTCGAGGGTAATTTCGTTGGCGACCAGCGCGGCATCGATATTCACTTCGCTCATGTCGTTGACGATCACCGCCACGCGCATGCCCTGCCGGTTATTAAGAATGTGATTAAGTACGGTGGTTTTGCCCGCGCCAAGAAAACCGGACAGCACGGTAACGGGAAGTAAGGACATCGTTAACCTCTTATCGAAGGAGAGTGCAGGAATACTTCGCCTGCGATTATTGTTATATTATAACATAACAATATCAGTCCAACTTCAAGGGTTTTATTTTTATCCGCATAAAATTTGCGCGATGTGCCGCAGGAATACGCGGTGTTTCGCGCAATGGATTGGGGTACCTCGCAGAGTACGGTACACTTAAGGCATTGCACCTTAACTTTGAAGCCTTTATGCGTCGTCTAACCTTGTGGATGCTTTTACTGAGCGGTTTGTCCACAGCAGTGTTTGCTGAGACTGCCCCAACACCCGCCAGCGCGCCGGTCATCACTGCGCCGGTGAAAGATATTCGCCAGAGTGGCTTTGTCTATTGTGTCAACGGCATGATCAATACGTTCAACCCGCAGAAAGCCAGCAGCGGGCTGATCATTGATACGCTCGCAGCACAATTGTATGACCGCCTGCTGGATGTTGACCCCTACACCTATCGTCTTATCCCTGAGCTGGCGCAGAGCTGGGAAGTTCTTGACGGCGGCGCGACGTACCGCTTCCATCTGCGTAAAGACGTGCCTTTCCAGCAGACAGGCTGGTTCGCGCCTTCCCGCAAAATGAATGCCGATGACGTGGTCTTCAGCTTCCAGCGCATCATTGATCCGAACAATCACTATCACGGCGTCAACGGTGAAGATTATCCCTACTTCGACAGCCTGCAATTCGCCAAAACCATCAAAAGCATCAAAAAAATTGACGACGCAACGGTTGAGTTTCGCCTGAACAATCCGGACGCCTCTTTCCTCTGGCATCTGGCGACGCACTACGCACCGGTGCTGTCTGCGGAATATGCCGCCAGTCTGCAAAAAGCAGGCAATGAAGAAGAGATCGACCGCCAGCCGGTGGGCACCGGTCCGTTCCAGCTCGGTGAATACCGTACCGGACAGTACGTGCGTCTGATGCGTAACGGGCAATACTGGAAAGGTAAACCGCGCATGGCGCAGGTGGTGATCGATATGGGCGTTGGCGGCACCGGGCGTTTATCTAAACTCCTGACCGGTGAATGCGACGTGCTGGCCTATCCTGCCGCCAGCCAGTTGTCGATTCTGCGTGAAGATCCGCGTTTGCGCCTTTCGCTGCGCCCCGGTATGAACGTGGCGTATCTGGCCTTCAATACGAATAAAGCACCGCTCAACGATCCGCGGATCCGCCAGGCGGTTGCGTTATCTATTAACAATCAACGCCTGATGCAGTCGATCTATTACGGCACAGCCGAAACCGCTGCCTCTATTCTGCCGCGCGCGTCGTGGGCGTATGACAGCAACGCGCAGGTGACGGAATATAATCCGAAGAAAGCGCAGAAAATCCTCAAAGATTTAGGGCAGGAAAAGCTGACCCTGCATTTATGGGTGCCGACCGCCTCGCAGTCGTTTAACCCGAGCCCGCTTAAAACCGCCGAACTGTTACAGGCAGACCTTGCGCAGGTGGGGATTAGAGTGATCATCGTGCCGGTCGAGGGACGTTTTCAGGAAGCCAAGCTGATGGAGATGAATCACGATCTGACCCTGACCGGCTGGTCCACCGACAGTAATGACCCGGACAGTTTCTTCAGGCCGATGCTCAGCTGTGCGGCGATCCCTTCACAGACCAACTATGCTCACTGGTGTGACCCGGCGTTTGATGAACTGCTGCGTCAGGGCCTGCTTTCCCAGCAGCTTTCGCAACGCATTGAGTTTTATCAGCAGGCGCAAAAAATTCTTGAGCAGCAACTGCCGGTGCTGCCGCTGGCCTCTTCCCTGCGCCTTCAGGCTTACCGTTATGACATCAAAGGGCTGGTTTTGAGCCCGTTCGGCAACTCGTCGTTTGCCGGTGTCTTTCGCGATGACGAAGGAAGGAAAGCACCATGATCATCTTCACGTTACGTCGCGTTCTTTTGCTGCTGGTTACGCTGTTTTTTCTCAGCCTGGTGGCCTTCAGCCTGAGCTATTTCACCCCAAATGCACCGCTGCGCGGAGCGTCGTTATGGGATGCCTACCATTTTTACTTCACCAGCTTATGCCAGCTGGACTTTGGCGTTTCCAGCATTAACGGTGAAAGCATCCGCTACCAGCTCAGGGCGGTGTTCCCGGCGACCATGGAACTATGTGTGCTGGCCTTTGCCCTGGCACTGCTGGTCGGCATTCCGTTCGGCATTCTCGCAGGCGTAATGCGCGGAAAATGGCCGGACATCGCGATCAGCAGTCTCGCCCTGCTCGGCTTCTCGATCCCCGTATTCTGGCTGGCCGTGTTGCTGATGCTGTTCTTCTCGCTACAGCTTGGCTGGCTGCCGGTGTCCGGACGGCTGGATCTGTTGTATGAGTTGAAAACCGTCACCGGCCTGACGCTGATCGACGCCTGGCTGTCTGATTCTCCGTATCGTCATGAAATGATTGTCAGTGCCATTCGCCATATGGTTTTACCGATCGCCGCGCTGGCGGTGGCACCCACCACTGAAGTGGTCCGTCTGATGCGGATTTCAACCGACGAGATCCTGACAAAAAACTATGTGAAAGCCGCCGCGACGCGGGGATTATCACGCTTCACGATTATCCGCCGCCATGTGCTGCACAATGCATTGCCGCCGATCATTCCCAAACTCGGTTTACAATTCTCCACCATGCTGACGCTGGCGATGATCACTGAAGTGGTCTTTAACTGGCCGGGCATCGGGCGCTGGCTGATTAATGCCATCCGCCAGCAGGATTACGCGGCGATCTCCGCCGGCGTGATGGTGGTCGGATCGCTGGTCATTGTGGTTAACGTGTTCTCAGACATTCTGGGTGCGCTGATGAATCCATTGAAACATAAGGAATGGTATGCCCTTCGATAACGTATACCGCGAAAAACAGGTACCCAGCCCGCTGCGTCACACGTGGGGGATTTTCTATCGCGACACATTGTCGATGATTGGTTTCTATGGCGTTATCGGGTTGCTGTTCCTGTGTGTTTTCGGGCACTTTCTGGCTCCTTACGCGCTGGATCAGCAATTTTTAGGGTATCAGCTACTGCCGCCATCCTGGTCACGCTACGGCAATGTCTCTTTCTTCCTCGGCACTGATGATCTGGGGCGTGATTTATTGAGCCGCATCCTCACCGGGGCGGCACCGACCATCGGCGGTGCGCTGGTGATTACGCTGGCGGCCTCTCTGTGCGGCGTGATTATCGGCGTTCTGGCGGGGATCTCCCGCGGGCTGAAATCCGCCATTCTTAACCATATTCTCGACACGCTTTTATCCATTCCTTCTTTATTGCTGGCGATTGTAGTGGTGGCTTTTATCGGCCCTAAACTTGAGCACGCAATGCTGGCCGTCTGGCTGGCGTTGTTGCCGCGTATTTCCCGCACCATTTACAGCGCGGTGCATGATGAGCTGGAGAAAGAGTACGTTGTCGCCGTGCGCCTCGACGGTGCGTCGACCTGGCAAATTCTGCGTTACGCGGTGCTTCCCAACATTGTGGCCGTACTGGCGACCGAGTTTACCCGCGCGCTGTCGATGGCAATTCTGGATATCGCCGCGCTCGGTTTTCTCGATTTGGGCGCGCAGCTGCCTTCGCCGGAATGGGGCGCTATGCTCGGTGATTCGCTCGAACTGGTGTACGTCGCGCCGTGGACAGTGATGCTGCCGGGGGCCGCTATTCTTATCAGCGTATTGCTGATTAACCTGCTGGGTGACGGTGTGCGTCGGGCGATCAATGCGGGAGTGGAATAATGCCATTACTTGATATCCGCAATCTGACCATCGAATTTATGACCTCAGAAGGGCCGGTTAAAGCCGTCGACCGCGTCAGCATGACGCTCAGCGCCGGGGAAATCCGCGGCCTGGTGGGAGAATCGGGTTCCGGTAAAAGCCTGATCGCCAAAGCCATCTGTGGCGTGACCAAAGATAACTGGCGCGTAACGGCTGACCGGATGCGCTTTGACGATATCGATCTGTTGCAACTGACACCGCGCGAACGCCGCAAGCTGGTGGGGCAAAACGTCTCGATGATTTTTCAGGAGCCGCAGTCCTGTCTGGACCCTTCCGAGAATATCGGACGCCAGCTGATTCAGGCGATCCCCGGCTGGACCTATAAAGGCCGCTGGTATCAGCGTTTTCGCTGGCGTAAATACCGGGCCATCGAGCTGCTGCATCGCGTCGGCATCAAAGATCATAAAGACATCATGGCCAGTTATCCTTATGAGCTGACTGAAGGTGAATGCCAGAAAGTGATGATTGCCATTGCGCTGGCGAATCAGCCACGTTTGCTGATTGCCGATGAGCCGACCAATGCCATGGAGCCGACCACGCAGGCACAGATTTTCCGTCTGCTGGCGCGGCTGAATCAGAACAATAACACCACCATTTTGCTGATAAGCCATGACCTGCAAATGATGAGCAAATGGGCAAACCGCATTAACGTGCTTTACTGCGGGCAGACCGTCGAAAGCGCCACCTGCGAAGATCTGCTGGCCACGCCACACCACCCTTATACGCAGGCGCTGATCCGCGCGATGCCTGACTTTGGCCGCTCGCTGCCCCACAAAAGTCGTCTGAATACCCTGCCCGGCGCGATCCCTTCGCTTGAGCATCTGCCCATCGGATGCCGTCTGGGGCCGCGCTGCCCTTATGCACAGAAAAAATGCATTGAAACTCCCCGTCTGCGCCTGGCGAAAACCCATGCTTATGCGTGCCACTTCCCGCTGAACATGGAGGAGCAATAATGGCCGAAACTTTCCTCGAAGTGCGTAACCTGAGCAAAACGTTCCGCTATCGCACCGGGCTGTTCAGAAAAATGAATCTTGAGGCGGTAAAACCTGTCAGCTTTACGCTGCGGGAAAAACAGACGCTGGCGATTATCGGTGAAAACGGCTCGGGTAAATCGACGCTGGCGAAAATGCTTTCCGGCATGGTGGAACCGAGCGGCGGTGAGATTCTGATTGACGATCATCCTCTGGCATTTCGTGACTACCGTTTTCGCAGCCAGCAAATCCGCATGATTTTTCAGGATCCGAGCACGTCACTCAATCCGCGTCAGCGTATCGGCCAGTTACTTGAAGCCCCGCTGCGCCTGAACAGCGAAATGGATGCCCAGCAACGGGAGCAGCGCATTAACCAGACGTTACGTCTGGTGGGGATGTTGCCAGACCATGCTAACTATTATCCGCATATGCTGGCCTCCGGGCAAAAGCAGAGCGTCGCCCTCGCCCGCGCGTTGATCCTGCAACCTAAAGTCATTGTGGCCGATGAAGCCCTGGCATCGCTGGATATGTCGATGCGATCGCAAGTCATCAACATGATGCTCGAATTACAGGAAAAACAGGGGATCTCGTATATCTACGTGACACAGCATCTCGGCATGATGAAACACATCAGCGATCAGGTGTTGGTGATGCATGAAGGGGAAGTGGTTGAGCGTGGTAATACCGCGGAAGTGCTGGCAGCACCGCTGCACGATCTCACAAAGCGACTGATTTCCAGCCACTTTGGTGAAGCGCTGACCGCCGACGCCTGGCGGCGTGACGGAAACGGACGCTGATAAATCTCATCAGGCGTGTTTGTGAAAAAACGGTGTCAGGTATCTGATGCCGTTTTTTTTAGCCATTGCGGTACAAATATTCGTCATAAATAGATTTAGCTGGCATTTCTGCGTTTATCTATTCCTTTTCGCTATGATTTATCGCTTAACATTATTTTATCTCGACACCAGGATAGGCAACGATAGGGTCTGTTAATTTGCCTGATGCAAAGGACCCGATCATGGAACAACAACGCAAGGCCGCGCACAGCGGCTGGTATCACGAGACACAATGCAGCCAGCAGGGTTATCTGCCGCTCGATCCGCATGCTGCGTTGGCTCAGGATCGCTTCTTGCTTGGGCTGGATGCACAACTGGACCCTACGCTGCGCGCCTTGATCAACGAACGTCAGGGGCTGCTGAACGCCTCACGAGCGTGTTACGATGTGCTTTTTCCGCACAGCCTGCGCGTGTCGCGCACTGAAACGCTTTCATTATATGACCGCCTGAGCAGTGCGCTCACCGTGGCACAGGTCAGCGGCGTACAGCCACTTTGTAGCCATTACGCCGCCCGCCTCGCCCCGCTCTCCAGCCCGGACGCCTCTCGTGAAAGTAACATCCGCCAGACTCACATCACCCAGTTCGCGCGATTACTTGCCACCCAGCCGACGTTAATCACCGCGCCAATGCTGAAACAGCTCAATGATATTGGCCTGAGCACGCAGGATATTGTCACCTTTACGCAACTGATCGGTTTTGTAAGTTATCAGGCGAGAGTGCTGGCTATTTTAAACGGGTTACGCGGCCGCGCAGCCGCCGTTTTGCCGGGTTTCCCTTCCCCTGAAGGTTGTGAGCAAAAGGGCTTTTCACTGGCGATGTTGCAATGGACATCACGGCTGCCGGAAGTCGCGCCTGAAAGCGCCAGCCAGCATCAGCAGGATGTGCTGGATCTGATTGCACCCGATGCGCGCTCCTCTTCGTTTTACACGCTGCTGGTTCACAATGCCGATGCACTGAGCGAATTCTCGGCGGTGTTCAATAACATCATGCAGGCGGGCGAACGTCCGAAAGCAGCCTGGCGCGAACTGGCCGCTGTGGCTACGTCAGAGCTGAACGGGTGCCTGTACTGCGCGGGCATACACGGGCGTTTGTATCTGGAAGCCGAAGGCAAGCCGGAATTAATCGAACAGTTGTTTGAGGCGACTCACCGTGATGACATTGTGGATGCGGTGTCGCAACAACAGGCCGGCAGTGCAGAAGCGGCATTGCTGGAAAGTGTCATTGCGCTAACCCGTACACCGGAACGTTTCGATGCGCGTCTGCTGCACGGTTTGTCTGACGCCGGTTATACCGCAACACAATCTCTGGATATATTGCTGACCACGGCGCTGTTCAGCTGGTCGAATCGACTGATTCAGACGCTTGGCGATACGCTGAGCAAATGATCGGCTAAATCACCCGCTTTCCTACTGATGCTTTATTCGTCAACTCCGGCAGGATTTCCCCCTGCCTGAGACATCAAATGTAAACACCCTCGCCATTTAACCTCCCTAAGTCGTACTAATCTTATTTTCAATCGGAAATTTAGTGTTAAAACGAGAAGTAGATCACATTACACCTGTTGTCGTTTTAAACGCTGATTTTTGAACACACGAAGAATGGATAAAATGCCACAAACTGCAAATTAACCGGGTTTATTCACTGTTTATTCACGATCAATGAGTGATTTAAACCATCATTGATATCGATGGAAAAATTAAACTTATATGCCTTTGAAGATGAATATTCATACAACATATTCGCGTTGCCTATTTCAAAAACATAAACGTTAATTCTGCATAACATTTCGAACACAGTTTAATCAGGTCGGATAAGTTATATGTAACGGAATATGTCAAACTCCTTGCCTCATTTACGTAGATAGTGAACATTACCTGCCGTCATCCCCATCTTATAACAATGCAAAGGGTGCTTATTTCGCGCCACTTATGCGTTTCCGCCATACGGCCGGAAGGAATAAACAGAGGTACGAGTGTCAACTGCAAACAAAACACCAAACAATGAAAGCGTGAGTCTGAACGCCTTCAAACAACCTAAAGCGTTTTATCTGATCTTCTCCATCGAACTGTGGGAACGTTTCGGTTACTACGGCCTGCAAGGGATCATGGCGGTTTACCTGGTCAAAATGCTTGGCCTGAGTGAAGCCGACTCCATTACCCTGTTCTCGTCATTCAGTGCGCTGGTCTACGGCTTCGTGGCTATCGGCGGCTGGTTGGGCGATAAAGTGCTCGGTTCAAAACGCGTGATCGTGCTGGGCGCGATTGTTCTGGCGTTAGGTTATTCATTCGTTGCCTATTCCGGCCACGAAGTTTTCTGGGTTTATCTGGGTATGGCGACCATCGCCGTCGGCAGCGGCTTGTTTAAAGCAAATCCATCCTCATTGCTTTCTACCTGCTATGCAAAAGATGACCCGCGTCTTGATGGCGCATTCACCATGTATTACATGTCCGTCAACATTGGTTCATTCTTCTCAATGCTGGCAACGCCTTGGCTGGCAGCCAAATACGGTTGGAGCGTGGCGTTCTCTCTGAGCGTGGTCGGGATGCTTATCACTATCGTAAACTTCCTTTTCTGCCGCAAATGGGTAAAACGTCAGGGTTCAAAACCGGATTTCGAACCTTTACAGTTCCAGAAACTGCTGATGGTGCTGGTGGGTGTTGTCGCGCTGGTGTTCATTTCAAGCTGGTTGCTGCATAACCAAACCATCGCACGTATGGTTCTGGGTGTGGTTTCTGTCGGCATCATCATTGTTTTTGCGAAAGAAACGTTCGCGATGAAAGGCATTGCACGCCGTAAAATGATCGTGGCTTTCCTGCTGATGATGGAAGCTGTGGTGTTCTTCGTGCTGTACAGCCAGATGCCAACGTCTCTGAACTTCTTTGCAATTCATAACGTCGGTCATGATCTGCTGGGTATCAGCTTCCAGCCTGAGCAGTTCCAGGCGCTGAACCCGTTCTGGATCATGGTTGCCAGCCCGCTGCTGGCTGCGGTTTACACCAAAGTCGGTGACCGTATGCCAATGCCGCACAAGTTTGCTATCGGTATGGTGCTGTGTTCCGGTGCGTTCCTGGTGCTGCCGTGGGGTGCGAGCCTGGCTAATGAAAACGGTATTGTGTCTGTTAACTGGCTGGTACTGAGCTATGCATTGCAGAGTATCGGTGAGCTGATGATTTCTGGCCTCGGTCTGGCCATGGTGGCACAGCTGGTTCCACAACGTCTGATGGGCTTCATCATGGGCGCATGGTTCCTGACGACCGCAGCCGCTGCGATTATTGCAGGCTACGTGGCTAACCTGACGGCCGTTCCTTCCGACATTCAGGATGCGCACGCTTCGCTGGCCATTTACAGCCATGTGTTCCTGCAGATTGGTATGGCGACAGCCGTCATTGCCGTGCTGATGCTGATCACCGCGTCTAAGCTGCACCGCATGACGCTGGATCGTGACACTGACGAAAAACAACCTGATCTGGCTTCTGCGCAATAATCACAGAAAGCATTTGATGATGGTTACAGAGCGCCTCCTTTCGGGAGGCGTTTTTTTTGGTGCTAATTTAGCAAAGGTCTTCATTGTGTTAGGATTGTGTAAGTTTACTCCTGCGGACATGGCCCTTTCTGATGAGCAACCGTTACACCAAATATGAACAACTCACGCGCTGTTTAGCTGCTGATATCCTCAAAAATAAAAAGTCATTCTCATGGCGACGCATCATCCTGCGATGCATTAAACAGCCTAAGCACCGATACATTTTTTGGTGGAGGATCGCGAGTTACTTGTACTCAACCGACAGCCATTTTTGTAAAAGCCGTGCGCGGAAGATCAACTTCTCCCTCATCAAAAAATACAACATTGAAATTATGCTGGGTACGCAAATTGGTGAAGGGATCAGGCTGCCCCATTTCACAGGTATCGTGATTAATCCCTATTGCAACATAGGGAAAAATGTCCGCATCCGGCAAAATACGACGATTGGAATCAAAGATGATGTGGAGGGTGTGCTCCTGACCATTGGCGATAATGTCGATATTGGCGCGAACTGCTGCATTATTGGGAACGACATCACGATTGGTAATAATGTTGTGATTGGTGCGATGTCTTTTATCAATAAAAGCATTCCGGATGATGTTGTTTGCTATACCGAAAAAACCAATAAGATCATTGTCAGAACAGAGTAAATCGCGCTTTCAGTCAGCCCAGATAATAACGCCCTTTCCCGCCCTGCTTGGCGCGATACATGGCGGCATCTGCGCGTGCCATCAGCGTGTCGGGCATCATAGGCTGACGCGCACGCCCGATGGAGACACCGATGCTGGCAGACAATGCGACCGGCACACCGGCGATTTTTTCGATGGTTGTGAGGGCGCTTATCAGCCCGAGACAGATGCGGCTGACATCATTTTCGCTGTTGCCCAGGTGGCTGAGTAAGACGGTGAATTCATCACCCGCCAGTCGCGCGACGATATCTTGCGAACGCAAATGGGTTCGCAGGGTGTCTGCGAAAAACTTAAGCACCAGATCGCCAAATTCGTGCCCGTAGGTGTCGTTGTAAGCTTTAAAATTATCAATATCCAAAAAGAGCAATGCGATGTCTTTATCTGCTTTTTCTTGTTGTTTTGCGGCATACATCAGGGACTGCTGAAACGCCCGGCGGTTTGGCAGCCCGGTCAGTGAATCATGATTCGCTTCGAACTCCAGCTGCGCCTGAAGTTTTTTGATCTCGGTAATGTCGGTGGAAAGGCCGTAGTAACCGTTACGGACATCGTCGCAGGGAATAAGCGTGGTATGCAGTACGCCCCCCATGCCGAACCCCGAATTATCCGGCAATTCGATCTCATAACTGACCGTTATGCCCTGCAAAACCTGCCTGATGTAGGGCTGAATAATCTGATAACTCGCGTAGCCCACCACATCACGCACCTGCCGACCTCTGACCTTCTCCTCCTCCACGCCATACCAGTTGGCATGAAAATGATTCACAAAGGTGTATTGCTCGCTGGCGTCCACGTGACAGATAAGCGCGGGGATATTATCGGTGATGGCCCGCAGACGATTTTTACTTTCGGTCAGTTCTCTTTCGCGCGTCAGGCGCCGGGCAATCTCCTGATGCAGCTGATCCATTGCGACCTGCAGTTCGACGGTGCGCGCAGCAACGCGGCGCTCAAGATCGCCCTGCAGGGAGTACAGTGCCTGTTCGATGTGTTTGCGTTCGGTTATGTCGCTGATGACCACGATATAGTGATGCGCTTCCCCCGCGGCATTGCGCACCAGCGACGCCGTCAGGGTGACCCAAAGGGTGCTGCCATTGGCACGTTGCAGGAGTTTTTCGACGCTGAAACTGTTGATTTCACCCGACAGTAATCGCGGGATAAGGATGTTTTCAGCGTAGACGTCGTCGGCGTGCGTTACGTCATGCAACAGACAGGCACGCAGCTGAAACTCCGCATAGCCGAGCATGTTGCAGACCTGCGGATTAATGCGCAGCCAGCGCCAGTCGAGCGCGACGAGTGAGAATCCCACGGCAGCATGGGCAAATGTTTGCTCAAACAGGGCTTCGCTTTTTGCCAGATTATCTTCTACGGTCGCGGTGTACTGGCGGTTTTCGAGATGCAGAATGTAGCTTTGGACCAGCGCGGTCATATCCAGCAAAGTTTGCTGATCTTCATCACTCCACTCGCGGGGCTGATCATCCAGCAGACAGAATGCGCCGAGTGCAACACCTTCTTTGGAATGCAGCGCGCATCCTGCATAAAACACAATGTGCGGGTCGCCGCAGACCAGAGGATTGTCGTGAAACCGCAGATCAAGCCGGGCATCTCTGACAATTAACGGCCCTGCTTCAAGAATGGTGTGACCGCAAAAAGAGGTGTCGCGGGGAGACTGATTGATATTGAGGCCAGTTTGGGAGAGAAACCACTGCCGGTCGGAATCAATCAGCGAGACTAAGACCGCCTTAGCCTGAAACTGCCGGGCCGCCATACGCGTAATGCGATCTATCTCCTCGATCCTGGGCGTATCCAGTATGCCCAGTGACGCCAGTATCGTCAGACGCGCCTGTTCATCTACTGCCTGTTGAGGGACTAACATAATGGACTCTCAGTCATTACCGTTGGACATCTCAACAAGTCTACTGCGTTTGCCTCAAAATTCGGCGCTGATTCCGCCACGTGCAGGCAAAATCAGAATAGTGACAGAACATAAAAAATCTCATTTATTAACAACCTTTAAACATTAGTTGTTAAATCAATTCTTTAAAGGGAACTCACCCAATTGACGTGCGTCGCCCCCGGATGACCAGACTGCTCCGCATCGCGGCGGAATCGTTCGCGCATCTCAGACGGCGTTGCGCCGTAGAACTCATTGAAGTAACGGCGAAGCACGCTGAGCTCCAGTCCGCACTGGCGGGCAATGGCCGCCAGACTCTGATCGGACATCGACGAGGTGCGTAACAAACGCTTCGCCAGCAACACCCGCCGGCTGCGAATAAACTGAGCGATGCCGCCGAGGGGTTCGAATAACCGGTATAGCCCCGAACGGGAAATAGCAAAGTGCTTGCACAAGGCATCAATGCCGATCGGCTTGCTCAGGTGTTTTTCAATATGCAGACAGATACGCTCGAGGCGTGCGCTTTGCTCGAAGGGATGTTCCACCTTTTTCCCGGCAATAAGATGCAAGGTTTGCAGAAACACCGAGGCAGCACCTTCACCCGTACTCAGCACTTCCTGTTCGGTCATCTGGTCAAATACCTGCACCATGGTGGCAAAATGGTTGCGCAAAATAATGTTCACCGGAGATGAGGCCGGCACCCTCTTACCGTGCAGCGAGGCAATATCGACATTAAAATGCAGGCTGTGTTTGGGCATAATGATGTACTGATAAGTGCCCAGACGCGGTTTGACGTCTCCCGGATAGACGTGGATTTGTATCGGCTGCGACATATCCTGAATCAGGATATCGCCCTGTGCCAGTTGAAAACGTTCACCGAAGCACAGGCAATCCATACCGCCGATAATCACAATAAAAATCACGATATGATCGGGCATGGAGAACAGGTTTCCGTACTGGCGGTTAATATCGTGCTCACTCACCGTCAGAACGCCGCCAATCACGCGGCCAAAGTTATACCCTGTAACGCCCCAGTCAAACTCTTCCCGGTTCTTATCGGGCAGTTCCAGTTTGAAACCCGCACTCGACATTCCGTCTTCCCATTCATAAAAACGGGTTTCGAAATCCTGATAAATGTTGGCACCATCAACAATCTTTCGTGAAGACGAATCGCTCATTTTCGCACCGGGAATTAAGATAATTCCTAAAAGATACTCTACGCGATACCGGGAGATCAATCTCTGTACAAAAATAACGGGGAGGAAAAGAGATCGCCAATTTGTTATTCTTAACAGACGCTTTGTCACTCCCCGCCTCCCTTAACTCAAACGACTCACCAGGAACAGCCGATGGAAAAACGTAAAGTCCTGGATGAAGGACGTCAGTTAAAACGCATGAATGCCGAAACCCGGCGTCAGTCTCATATGCATAAATGGTTTGCGATTGTGGCAGCGCTCGACTGCGTGCTGGTCATTTTTTACGATCAGGATATGCGTAATATTGTCTTCTCGGCGGGGGTATGCATCGTTTGTACCGTACTGTGGTTAAAAGGCCGTAAACAGTCTCGCGGATACCGGCGTGAGTGGGACAAAAAATTCGGTACGAAGAAACATCTGTAGTTAAGACCTCAAGTTTAACGTCGGTCGTCTGCTTTCTTTACCGTCATCATTCCTGCCTTACGGGTGAATATGCCTTCTCCTGATAAAGAAAATCCTAATTTGTATTTTATTCAGCGCTCCGCACGACTGCGTGCAGGGGAAATCCCGTTTTCGTCCTGAAAAAAACGCGCTGACGGCAGTTGAACGTTATTCACCCGAATAAAATGTCGAATACTTTACTTAGCACATGATAACCAATTGAATTTTAAAATTTAAAAACAACCATAATATTCTCATCCAATTGTGAGTAATAATTGCAAAAACCTGATGAGCTTATTGCCTGACCTACGGGGCCACATCACTTACATTTTCTGCTCGGGGTAGTTAACTCATGCTTACTGATATTGCGATATGCCAGGCGGTTCTTGATGCCCTTCCCGAAGCCACGGTATTAAAAGATGATTCACGCAAACTGGTCTTTCTTAATCAAAAAGCGAGCGAATTTTATGGTCGCCCCAGGGAAGAGTTGATCGGTGAAGACGTGTCCTTTTTTACCGACCCGGAGCAGGCTGCACGTCAGCGCGAACGTGATATCGACGTGCTGGCAACAGGTGAAAAAACCGTTCATGAAGAAACGCTTATAGACCCGGCGGGCAAGCGACGAAATGTTCTGGTGCGTAAATCCCGCGTCACGCTTGAAGAGCGGCAATATATTCTGACGTCGATCATGGATATTTCTTTGCTGCGAAACTCCGAAGCGCAGATCCGCTATCTGGCCCGTCACGATGTATTAACCGGCCTGCCCAACCGCACGGCGTTAAATGAAGAACTCAGTCAGATCGCCGCGCAGAGAATGTATCGTCCGGAAACTTACGCCCTTTTTCTGCTTAACCTGAATGATTTTAATTACATCAACGATACCTACGGTTATCAGGCAGGCGACGCTATTTTATGTGAATTCGGTCAGCGTTTGCGCAATGAAGTCGGAACAACCGGCATTGTTTCGCGTATCGGGGGGGATGAATTTTCTATTATTCTGCGCGACAGCCCGACAAATGAAATGACGCAAAATCTGGCGCTGGAAATATTGGTCATGATGCGCCAGCCATTTGCTCTGACGCGGGCCAATCCTTTGATCACCCTGTCGTTTGGAATAGTCATGTTTGGCGCCGAGAATATTACCGCCGGTGAGATCATGCGCCGTGGAAATACCGCGCTGCTGGAAGCCAAACAACGGGGTAAAAATGTCTTTTCTTATTATTCCGAATTACTTGATGCCAGCACGGTCAGCAAACGCATTATGGTGAAAGCGCTGGCAGAATCCCTCTCACGTGAAGGGGATCTGTCCTGCGTTTATCAGCCTATTTTGCGCAGCCTCGATGAGAAAGTGGTGTGCGTGGAAGCACTGGCCAGATGGAATCACGGCGTGCTGGGGGCCGTCTCCCCGGTGCAATTTATCGCGCTGGCCGAAGAGACAGGCCTGGTGATTCAGCTCGGTGACATCGTTCTTCGCCAGGCATGTCGCGACATCAAGCCACTGGATAAGCTCAATCTGGCCATTAACGTCTCTGCTGTACAGCTCGGTGAACCCGACTTCGGCGCGCGGCTTTTGGCCTTGCTGAAGGAAGAGGATTTTCCGCCATCGCGGCTTGAACTCGAACTGACCGAAACGTCGGTGATGAATGCGAATGCCACCAGCCTCAGCCATCTGATGGAACTGCGTAAGCTTGGGGTCAAAATTTCTCTGGATGATTTTGGTACAGGTTATTCAAGTCTGAGTTTGCTGAAAGATATATCGGTAGACAGCGTGAAAATTGACCGTTCGTTTGTGCAGTACGTCACAGAAGTGAACGATACTGCCGCCATCGTGACCGCCGTCTCCCAGCTGGGTAATAAAATGCATCTCAACGTCATCGCCGAAGGCGTTGAAAATCAGTTGCAGAAATCCTTTTTAGTTTCAGCAGGTTGTTCACATCTCCAGGGGTATTTATTCTCCCGTCCTGTTTCGGTTGAGGTGTTACGTAACCTCCTGGGCGCCGAAATGGATATTTTAGCCAGCTCCTGAGGCGGCTCTCATAAGCGCCATAGATAACTCAAAACACCTTATTAATTCATTCAATTGGCACTGGCCCCTGTTTTACTGACATGATCCGTGGCTGATAAATAACGCCGTTTAAGGAATACATCATGTCATCGTTTTCAGGTATCTGGGTCCCACTGGTCACACCTTTCCATCAGGGTGAGGTCGACTTTACCGCACTGAAATCATTGTGCACCCGGCTGCTCAAACGGGGCGTGGATGGCGTTGTCGTCTGTGGAACAACCGGTGAAGCGCCGATGCTCACCAAAGAAGAACAGCTGCAGGTGTTAGATGCCGTGCTGGAAATCGTCCCCGGACATCAGGTGATTATGGGGTTGTCCGGCACGCATATGCCGGTGATCCGCGATATGCAGAATGCGATTTCACAGCGTCCGGTCGCCGGGCTGTTAGTGCCTGCGCCTTATTACATCCGCCCGTCTCAGCCCGCGCTGGTGGCGTGGTTTACTGAAATCGCCGATCAGGCCACGGTGCCGGTGATGATCTATAACATTCCTTATCGCACCGGTGTGCAGATGGAAATCGACACGCTGCGTCAATTGGCGAAACATCCGCAGATCACGGCCATCAAAGATTGCGGCGGCAGCATTGATCTGACGCTGTCGCTGATTGCTGACGGTGAGCTGGATGTGTTGTGTGGTGAAGATGTGCAGATTTTCTCGACGCTCAGTCTCGGCGGCGCCGGGGCTATTGCAGCCTCTTCGCATATTTTCCCGGAAGAGTTTGTCCGGCTTATCCGGGAGTTTAAAACTCAGGATATCGTCGCCGCGCGCAAAACTTTCTTTGGCCTGTTGCCCATGATTCGCCTGATGTTCTCCGCACCCAATCCGGCTGCGATAAAGTTTGCTCTGTCGCTGGACGGGCTGATGGCGAACGAATTACGTTCCCCCATGCTGCCTGCGCCCGAATCTGTTGAACAGGCCGTCCGCGATTATCTGAATCAGCACGCGCGTTAATTGCTGACTCCTGGCGAACCGCTTCAATGTTCACCATAAAGGCGACATAAGCACGGCAGGCGCAATTTAAACACTGACTTTTACTCCCGCCGGTTCTAGGATAGAAGCAGCGTGTCTATGCCCTGTCGCTGCCCGTGCACCACAGCATTGCCAGGGTTGGCCTGAGTCCTCATCAGATGGAGTAACTATGAAACTGTATTATAAGTCCGGCGCCTGTTCCCTTTCCCCGCACATTATTCTTCGCGAAGCCGATCTGGACTTCAGTATCGAAAAGGTCGATCTGGCAACCAAGAAAACGGAAACCGGCGATGATTTTCTGGCGGTGAACCCGAAAGGACAGATCCCAACGCTGTTGCTTAATGATGGCACCATCCTGACCGAAGGCGTGGCGATCGTGCAGTATCTTGCTGACCAGAAGCCAGACCGCCAGCTGATGCCGGAACAGGGTACGCTGGCCCGTTATCATGCGCTGGAATGGCTGAACTACATTGCGACCGAGTTGCACAAAGGTTTCTCTCCGCTGTTCAATCCGAAAACGCCGGAAGACTTCAAAGCAGTCACCCGTGACGCGCTGAGTAAGAAATTTGCTTACGTGAATGAGTCGCTGAAAAACAATCATTTCCTGCTGGGTGCACGTTTCAGCGTGGCCGATGCCTACCTGTTTACCGTCATGGGCTGGGCAAAAGCACTGAAATTCGACCTGAGCGCACTGACCGAGCTGAACGCCTATCTCGACAGAGTGGCAGCGCGACCGGCCGTTGATGCTGCGCTGACCGCCGAAGGTCTGAAATAAGTTTTTTGTGATGTGAATTTTGTCGCGGTTACAGACGGCAAAAATAAAACGCCCCGGCTGAATCAGCACGGGGCGTTTTTACTGGCACAAACTAAAGAGATAATTACAGCTTAACGGCCGGGAAATGATGTTCAGGTTTGACCATGTTGTCCTGCGCCGCCACGATTTGCAGTTCGTACTCGCCCATCGCGTGGGTCGCCAGCATCACTTCGTAAACCGCTGCGGTGACGTGCTCCAGCGCTTTATCCAGCGCTTCACCCTTCAGCAGATTTACCAGCAATAATCCGCTGGTCAGGTCACCGACGCCGACCGGCTGACGAACACCGAAATCGACCAGCGGGCGGTCGATATGCCAGGCTTCGTTTGCGGTAACCAGCAACATTTCAAAGCGGTCGCTGTGATACCCCGCCCGGCTCAGGTGTTTCACCAGCACAATTTTAGGGCCTTTGGCGATAAGCTCACGCGCTGTCGCAACGGCTTCTTCAACACTCGCCACCGCATGGCCGCCGAGTAATTCCAGCTCCAGCAGGTTTGGCGCGATGATATCGCAGTTAACCAGCGCCTGATTACAATGGAACTCCGCCACACCCGGCGCCACGATACAGCCTTTTTCAGGATGCCCCATGACCGGGTCGCAGAAATACCAGGCATCAGGATTCGCTGCTTTCACCAGACGGACAATCTCCAGAATGCTCTGGCCCTGCTCAGGCGAACCGATGTACCCGCTCAGTACCGCATCACAATCTTTCAGACGATCGATTTCCGCAATGCCCTGAGCGATGTCTGTCAGGTGCGTTGCAGGCATCACACAACCGGTCCAGTGCCCGTATTGCGTATGGTTAGAAAACTGAACGGTATTAAGAGGCCAGACATTCGCCCCCATGCGGCGCATAGGAAATTCTGCCGCGCTGTTACCGGCGTGACCAAAAACGGTGTGTGACTGGATAGAAAGAATGCTTTTCATGAGGAATTTCCGATAGCAACGTCATCGGGAGATGGCGGGATTACTGAGTTCACAGGACAAAAACGAGGGGCTGTAACGCCCCTCGTGATGCCGGTCGTAACGCTTACGCCCAGAGCAGCAGGGTGTAGTTCTTTTTACCGCGACGCAGCAAGGTATAACGACCAAACAGGCGATCACTGTCAGTAAAGTTGTATTCAGTGTCAGTCTGTTTTTCGCCGTTAATGGAAACTGCGTTTGAGGAAATCATGGTACGCGCCTGGCCTTTTGACGGGGCCATACCGGCAATCACCAGCGCCTGTTGCAGATCGGTATCACGTGGCACTTCAAACAGCTCGAGGCCATCCTGCGCCAGCTGGCCGAAATCGACTTCGGTCATTTCGCTCAGCGAACCTGAGAACAGGCTCTGGGTGATACGTTTGGCTGCAGCCAGACCTTCGGCGCCATGCACCATGCCGGTGACTTCTTCCGCCAGCACATATTGCGCGCGCGGTGCTTTGCCGCTGTTTTTATCTTCTTCTTCCAGCGCATTGATCTCTTCAATGCTCATGAAGGTGAAGAACTTCAGGAAGCGATAAACGTCTGCATCGGCGGTGTTGATCCAGAACTGGTAGAATTTGTACGGGCTGGTTTTCTTCGGATCCAGCCAGACTGCGCCGCCCTCGGTTTTACCGAATTTGGTGCCGTCAGATTTGGTGATTAACGGAACGGTCAGGCCGAACACTTGTTTCTGATGCAGACGACGCGTCAGATCGATACCTGACGTAATGTTGCCCCACTGATCGGAGCCGCCAATTTGCAGTTCCACCTTGTGCAGGTCGTACAGTGAAGAGAAATCGTAACCCTGCAACAGGTTGTAAGAGAATTCGGTGAAGGAGATGCCGCTGTCATCGCGGTTCAGACGCTGTTTCACCGCTTCTTTGTTGATCATCTGGTTAACAGAGAAATGCTTACCGATGTCACGCAGGAAAGTCAGCACATTCATGCCGCCAAACCAGTCGTAGTTGTTTGCCGTAATGGCGCTGTTTTCACCGCAGTTGAAATCCAGGAACGGAGAAACCTGATGACGGATTTTCTCAACCCATTCGTTTACCGTTTCGTTGGTATTCAGCTTACGTTCGGTGGCTTTGAAGCTTGGGTCGCCGATAAGGCCGGTCGCGCCGCCCACCAGTGCAACAGGCTTATGCCCGTTAAGCTGGAAACGCTTCAGGCAAAGCAATGGCACCAGATGCCCCAAATGCAAGCTGTCTGCGGTAGGATCGAAACCGCAATACAGTGCAATTGGCCCTTGCGCCAGTCGCTCTGCTAACGCTTCTTCATCCGTCACCTGGGCAACGAGGCCCCGCTCTTGCAATTGTTTAATCAGGTTGCTGCTCGCCATCAAAGACTCCATTTATTAAGTACTGAACCTGTGCAGATTCATGTCCGGCATCATGCCGCGCATGTGCCTTTTCTCTCACCATTAAGGGGAACGCCATAGAATAAAGCGCTCGTCGCCCGAGCGCTAGGGAATCGCGTGTTTTTTCGTGGTTAAGGGGCGAGGCGGTCTATTTTCCAGCCAGTTTGGCTTTCGGCGGTGTCACGCTGATAAATGAACCGATCGTGCAGACGGTGTTCGCCGCCCTGCCAGAACTCCATCGAATCCACTTTCACGCGAAAACCACCCCAGAAACTCGGCAACGGGACTTCGCCTTTGCTGAACTTCTGTTTCAGTTCGAGGAATTTACTTTCCAGCACGCCGCGCGCCGAAATCCGGCTGGACTGCTGTGAAACCCACGCGCCGATCTGGCTGTCTTTCGGGCGGCTGGTGAAATACTTCATCACCTCGAGCGTGGATAGACGCTCAGCCTGACCGAGCACAATCACCTGACGGTCAAGCATATGCCACGGGAACAGCAGACTGATGCGGGAGTTGTTCGCCAGCTGTTGTGCTTTGCGGCTGCCCAGATTGGTGTAGAACACCAGCCCTTTTTCATCGTAATGCTTGAGTAACACGATCCGCTGGTAAGGCTGACCCTGTTCATCGACCGTCGCCACGACCATTGCTGTCGGATCCGCCAGTTTCGCGTCACACGCTTGTTTCAGCCAGTGCTCAAACAAAGGCAGCGGCTCAGCAGTCAGATCGGCGCGACGCAGCCCGCCGCGCGTGTATTCCCGGCGCGAGTCAGCAACATCAAATTCATTATTATCAGCCATATGGGTTCAATTGCATCTCAACAAAAGGTAATGGCATTGTGCACCCGCCGCGTCAGGATCTCAATGTTCCTGACGCGGCGGGTTGGGAAAGGCTAAGGGGGTTATTTCTGCACGCAGTCATCGATGATGACGTTATCACCACGCTGTACGAAGGCCTGACTGCCTTTCGACCAGAAGGTGTAACGGCTGTCGCTGTATTTAGTGCCGGAGGCGGATTCCACCTGTTTCAGTTTCAGTTGCTCACCGTCGAGCACCATGCTCACCTGCTGCGCCGGTTTATCGAGCGTGACGGTCAGCGGCAAAGTGCCGCACTGATAATGTAACTCCTGCGTCGGGCTCTCAGCCTGATGTTGAAACTGGCTACATCCGGCCAGCGTTAATCCTGCTAAAGCAGCGAAAATCGCCTTTTTCATTTTGTGCTCCCTGATTGTTTTTAGTCTCTCTCAGTTATGTACCACGCCCGCTGGCGCGGCACATTGAGATAAAACCGAGAACGCATCAGGATCGGGGGGAAACCACCGGATATATGGCACCGAGCACGGTTTCGCGGCTGGCGCCGGTCACGGAGGGCAGATTACCCGACTGGCCGGATAACGTGCGGAACGCCAGCCAGGCAAACGCCAGCGCTTCCATGTCATCACCGCTGATGCCAAAGGCATCCGTGGTACACACTTCGGTGCCTGGCAACATGGCGGAGAGCCGTGCCATCAGCAACGGATTTCGGGCACCACCGCCACACACCATCAGACGATCGCAGCCGCCGGTCAGTTGAACCTGTTCGGCAATACTGACGGCCGTCAGTTCGGTCAGCGTGGCCTGCACATCGACCGGAGAGATTTCGTGGCCGCGCGCCAGCTGTTTCTCCAGCCACGCCATGTTGAAGTATTCGCGTCCGGTGCTTTTCGGCGCTGGCTCGGCAAAATAGGCGTCAGAAAGCATCTGCTGCAGCAACCGTAAATTCACCCGCCCCTGAGTCGCCCATTCCGCGTTTTTGTCGTAAGGCTGATGCTTGTGACGCAAGATCCAGGCATCCATCAGCATGTTGCCGGGGCCGGTATCATAGCCACGGACCGGTTGTCCGGGCAGAAGCATTGAAAGGTTGGCGATGCCGCCGATGTTGAGGATCATTCTCCGTTCGGCCGTATCGGCCAGCAATGCCTGATGGAACGCAGGCACCAGCGGCGCGCCCTGCCCGCCCCACGCCATATCTCGGCGGCGGAAATCCCCTACGGTCGTGATACCGGTCATGGCCGCAATGCGGTTGTTATCACCCAGTTGCATGGAAAATGTGGTGTCACCTTTTGGCTGATGCCAGACAGTCTGGCCGTGGCAACCAATCGCCGTGACTTCCTCGGGTGAAATTCCTGCGCTTTTCAGTAAGCCCAACACCGCTTCCCCGAAGAGAATACCCAGTTGCGTGTCCAGCTCACCGACCTGTTGCAGTGTCACCTGCTGTCCCTGACACATTCCCAGCACGGCATTTTTCAGCGCGATGGGGATGGGATGCGAATAACTTGCCTGCTGCGCCACCATGCGTTCATCAATGGCCGCCAGCACCACATCCACGCCATCCAGACTGGTGCCGGACATCACGCCAATATAGCGACCCGACTTTATAGATAACATCCTTCACTCCTCACTAAAAAGTGCCGACAGGGTTTGACACAGAGTAGGCAGAATTACGATGACAACACCATGAATTACTGAATTTTTATTACGCCTTGTGATGACTCCGTGTTTTTCATCCCACGTTTTCCTCTTTCAGAAATATCCACAATGTAAAAATCAACATTTAACTATGTTAACTGCCGGTGTTTTTGATTTAACACAAAGCTGTCTTAAACTTAAACCTGCGTTTATTATTAGTTGAGGCGAACTTCGGTATACTCGAAGACAGTTAAGTGAATATGGTATATGACAGCCTCGACAGTGATGTTGAACTGTGTATCGGTTTTTCTCTGTTGTTGTCTCTACCCTGAAAGATGTGCAGCAGCATATAAAGGAGCTATTTATGATTAAGCGTTTACTGGTCGTCGCACTTGCCGGCGTTTCCCTTGCTGGCTGCGTCAGCGATAATTCTCTGTCTGGCGACGTTTACTCCTCTTCGCAGGCCAAACAAATCCAGCAGGTTACCTACGGCACCATCGTTTCTACCCGTGCAGTACAGATTCAGGGTGGCGATGATTCCAACATTATCGGCGCGCTGGGCGGTGCCGTGTTAGGGGGCTTCCTGGGTAATACCGTCGGTGGTGGTACCGGTCGTAGTCTGGCAACCGCTGCGGGCGCAGTGGCCGGTGGCGTGGCGGGTCAGGGCGTTCAAAGCACCCTCAACCGTTCTAACGGTGTAGAGCTGCAAATCCGTCGTGATGACGGGTCAACGATTCAGGTTGTTCAGAAAGCCGGTGCGACTAAATTCAGCGTCGGACAACGTGTCAGCATGGCCAGCAGTGGCAGCACTATCACGGTTTCTCCGGGTGCCTGATAGTTTCTCAGTCTGTAAGACAGCCTGAAACCAAAAAACCGAAGCCAAAGGCTTCGGTTTTTTTATGGGCAACCCTTAAAGAAAGAGTCAAAGCAACGCTGTGTGACGTGAACAGAACAAAAGTGATTTATGATTTGCTTTGCAATGCAGCAATATTTTTTTCCAGGCGAGACAACATCCCCCCCAGTTGTTCAATTTCAGCAGCAGACATACCGGACAAAATTTCTTTGCGCGTTGAGTCAATCACCGTCTCCATTTCATGGATGATCGGCGCAGATTCTTCGGTGAGTTTGATGCGTTTGGCGCGGCGATCGCTGGCGCAGGTCTGCCGGGTGATCAACTTCTTTTCTTCGAGCTGATCCAGCGTGCGGACCAGAGAAGGCTGCTCGATACCGATGGCTTTCGCCAGCTGAATTTGTGACTGTTCCGGAGGTAACATATTGATATTGTGCAATGTTACCCAATGCGTTTGCGTGAGTTCTAACGGCTTTAGCCGATCGTCAATCAACGCACGCCAGGCACGAACTAATCGTGCTAGATCTGACCCCAGATTCGATTCCAATTATCCCCTCCTTATAATTAGCATGCTAAGATAACTCCCCAGAGTTTAGCTTAGTTTTAGGAACTTTAATCGAGAAATTACAATTCTATATATAATGGTAGGTACTGTTGCATCCGGAAGCGGCCACAATGCTTCCAAAGGTAAACTCGTTTATAACACAATCACCGGCAGAGATTAATATTGTGAATGCGCAAATGTTTCACGCAGGCTTCCCGCTCCCCGATTTGGTCGTCGGTGCCTCACTTTATTTCCCCCCGATGTTTAAAGCATTTTTACTGGGACTGGTTTTTTGGCTTTTGATTCATCGGGTGGTACGTGACTGGATTTATTCCGGCGAAGTCTGGCATCCGACGCTGATGGATTTATCCCTGTTTGTGATCTGTATTTGCGCCGCACTGTTGCTTATGGTGAACCTCTGAAAATGAAATTCAAAACCCTTAAATATTTCTCAACTGTGCTGGTTTTCGCGGTCGCAATATGTGCCGGATGGTGGATGTGGAATTACTACATGCAATCCCCGTGGACGCGGGATGGTAAGGTGCGGGCTGAAATTGTTGATATCACTCCGGAAGTCTCAGGCCGGATCATTGACATTAATGTGCATGATAATCAGTTTGTTAAAAGTGGCGATCCGCTGTTCAGCCTGGATCCGGTCCCCTTTAAAATTGCCGTCGATAATGCCGAAGCGGCGCTGGCGAAAGCGGCAGCGGATTTAGCCAAAGCCAATCATGAAGCCGCGCGCCGTCGTGGTCTGGGCACCAACGTTATTTCTGCCGAGTCACTGGATGAGTCCAATATTAGCGCCAAAGCCATGCAGGCGGCTTATCAGGGGGCGCAGTCCTCATTAGAACAAGCCAAATGGAATTTGAGTAAAACCAATATTGTCGCCCCCACTGACGGTTATATAACCAATCTGCAAACCCGCAAAGGCAATTATGCCACCACCGGCACACCTCTGGTCGGCCTGGTGGATATTCATTCTTTCTATGTGCTGGGTTATTTCGAAGAAACCAAACTGAAAAATATCCGTGAAGGGGATCTGGCGGACATCACTTTATTTAACGGTAATATTCCTCTTAAAGGCCATGTGGAAAGTATTGGGCGGGCGATTTATGACCAGAGCCTGGACGCCTCTGACGACCTGCTGATGAACGTCAAACCGAATGTACCCTGGGTGCGTCTGGCGCAGCGTGTGCCCGTGCGCATCAAGCTCGACACGGTCCCCGCAAACACCATTCTGGTTGCAGGCACCACCTGCACCATTTCAATCCTTAATTAAGGCCATGCCGTGAATTTCTCCTGGCTGGAATGGAAGAATACCCCGTGGGGAAAAGCCACCGGCGGCCAATGGCGGTACGCCCTGCGCAACTCCATCGCCATGATACTGGCGCTGTATATCGCCTTTGAATTTCAGATGGATGAACCCTACTGGGCGTTAACTTCCGCAGCGGTAGTCAGCTTTCCCACCGTGGGCGGCGTGATCAGTAAAAGTATCGGCCGTATTATTGGCAGCCTGCTCGGTGCGATGGGGGCCGTCTTTATCGCCGGGCATTGTCTCAATGAACCCTGGCTTTTCACGCTGGCCATCGCCACCTGGCTTGGCCTGTGTACTTACGTCTCCAACCATTATCAAAACAACGTCTCATACGCTTTCGCGCTGGCCGGTTACACGGCGGCAATCATTGCGTTTTCAACCGTCGACGTCACGGATCCTACCCAAATTTTTGACATCGCTCAGGCGCGAGTAGGTGAAGTGATCACCGGTATTTTATGCGGTGGTTTCATGATGATGGTGCTGCCCAGCACGTCGGACGGCGATGCCCTGCTCACCTCTTTGCGCAAAATGCACACCCAGTTACTGGAACATGCGCAACTGTTATGGAATGCAGAAATCAATGACCAAATCCGAAGTTCTCACGAGGGGCTGATCGGTCAGATACTGACGCTGAATCTGTTACGTATTCAGGCGGTCTGGAGCCATTACCGGCTACGTCGTCAAAACAATGTGCTTAATTATTTGCTGCACCAGCAACTGCGCATGACCAGTTTTATTTCCAGCCTGCGCCGCATGTTACTGAACTGGCCGCAGCCGCCTGAAAATCTTGCTCAAGTCCTGAGTATTTTGCTCGATGAACTGCGTAAACCCGACACCGACAAATACCGGCTTTCGCAGATCCTTCTGCTGATAAAACCTCAGGACACCGCCGATTTTCGCCATCAGGCGTTTTGGACGCGTTTGCGCGATTTCTGCTGGCTGTACGTGCGCAGCGAACGTTGGTTACGCCGCGTGGAGAACGCTAATGTGGCCGAAGCCGAAACCCTTCAGCCGCCAAAAATCACCCATCTGGCGCAGCATACAGATACCGTTGAAGCCGCTTATAACGGCCTGCGAACGTTCCTGTGCATTGTGATCGGTTGCGCGTTCTGGATGACAACGCAATGGGATTCCGGCGCCGGTGCCGTGGCGCTGACGGCGGTCAGCTGTGTGCTCTACTCCTCCACCGCGTCTCCCATCAGCAGCGTGACATTGCTGATCAAATCCCTGGGGTTACTGTTTATCGGCTGCTTTGTGCTTAAGTTCGGGCTGATGATTCAGATCGATAACTTCTGGGTGTTCTGTGCCTTTTTCCTGCCAATGCTGGTCACCATGCAAATGATGAAACTGCAATATAAACGCTTTGCCGGATTGTGGGGGCAGATGATCGTGTTTATGGGCTCGTTTCTTGCGGTCACTAACCCGCCGGATTATGACTATGGTGCGTTCATGAACGACGGCGTGGCAAAAATCGCGGGCGTAATGTTAGCCGGCATTGCGTTTCAGGTTTTGCGGCCAAGCTCTGATAAGCGCAAAAGCCGTCGCATAATCCGGGCACTGCGCCGGGATTTCATGGATCAACTTAGCCGCAAACCCTCCCTGAGCCATTTCCAGTTTGAATCACTGATTTATCACCGGATGAACCAGCTGAGTCAGAGTAAAGATCAGATTTCCCGCACATGGCTGTTGCGCTGGGGCGTGGTGCTGCTCAACTGCAGTCACATCGTCTGGCAGTTACGCGAATGGGAAACCCGCTCCGATCCGCTGTCAGCGGTGCGCGACGTCTGTATTCATTGTCTGAAGGGTGTGATGACCGAGCGCGGTGTCAGTCATGAAAATCTGGATGCGACACTTACGGAATTATTGCGCATGAGCAACTCGCTGGCGCATCATCCTGAACCTGCGGCGCGTGAACTGGCGGGGGTAATCTGGCGGTTGTACTGCTCACTGTCACAACTTCAACAGGCGATTTCGACGGAAGATGGCCCGGCGGATCCTGCGTTAACCACCACAAAACCCGCCTGACCATTCACCCGCAAAGGGTTACGGAACGTCGTAACCCAGCGCCGCTTTGCGAATACGGAACCACTGCTGGCGGGTCATCTCCAGAGACAACGCTTTGTACGCAGACTGCACGCGTTCAATTTTACCGGAACCGATAATCGGCAACGGCTGCGACGGCAGACGCATGATCCAGGCATACACCACCTGTTCGATAGTGTCGGCGCCGGTTTCATTCGCCACGTTTTGCAGCTCATCGCGCAGCGGCTGGAACCCGGCTTCACTGAACAAACGGCCGCCTCCCAGGCATGACCAGGCCATCGGTTTAATGCGTAATTGCTGGCATTGATCCAGCGTCCCGTCGAGGATCGCAGGCTGATGGATAGGAGAGATTTCAACCTGATTGGTGACCAGCGAAAACGGCAGGCGTGACTGCAACAGGCTGAACTGTGCTGGCGTGAAGTTAGAGACGCCGAAGTGTTTTACTTTGCCGCTTTTGTGCAGTTGTGTGAACGCTTCTGCCACTTCGTCGGCATCCATCAGCGGGTCCGGGCGGTGGATCAACAGCAGATCCAGATAATCAGTGTGCAGATTGGTCAGGGATTTTTCCGCGCGTGCAATGATGTACTGCGCATCAGTAATGTAATGCCCGATTTTATTGTCAGGATCGGCAGTGGTGGCAATACCGCATTTACTGACCAGCTCCATTTGCTCACGCAGCGCCGGTTTTAAGCGCAGAGCCTCACCAAATGCCGCTTCACACTGATAACCTCCGTAAATGTCAGCATGATCGACGGTGGTAATGCCCAGTTCGATATGCTGTTGCATAAACGTCTGAATCTGCTGCGCTGTCATCTCCCATTCCATCAGACGCCAGTAACCGCAAATCAGCGTTGATAAAACCGGGCCTTGTGGCGATAAAGGGGTACGTGGATCCATGATCATCTCCTTATTTTTGATATTTTCGACCAACAGAATACACAACGGCCATCGCGCTGTATTGATGCTGACAGGCAGAAACAAAAGGATGTGAAGCTGAGACGCCCGCTTTGATGATTAAAACAGCTCCGGCTGCTCCGGCTGAGGTTCATCGGGTGTTTTTCCGGCGCGCTGCTGACGCAACAACCGCTGCTGACATAAACGCAGCACATGGCGTTTTTCGGTGTCGGTCATTTTTATCCAGCCAAAGCGTTCATCGCGGCTGCGCAGGCAACCGCGGCAATAGCCCCGTTCGTCGGCCTGGCAGATGCCACGGCACGGGCTGGGGATGTCAAAAAACTCGAGCTGCTGAGCCACAGGCCCTCCGCAAATAGTGCTGAACTTTTATTCAAGACGTTTTCCCGCCATCCCGCAAGGTGAATCATGTCATGCATTTCATTCTTCAAATTACTGCAACACTGATCTGCTACCGTCCGTTCAGCCATTTCACCTGTCGGAAATGGTCAGACTGTTTCGCCTGCCCTCATCAAGAAAACAGAAATTTGCCCTCACCTCAGCCGGCACCCGCCGGCTCTTTTTTATTCTTTTTCTGTTCCTGAACCCGCCATGCACACCCGGCTATGAGAGATATTTCGCGAAAAAGCACCGTGCGCGTAGTCACCGGCAATGAAGATGGGATAAAAAAGACACCATTATTTAAGATCGTTTGACGTGAGTGAGATCCCTTAACGTCTTACCGATCAGTCCATTAACGTTGGAGTTTTTGACATGACCAGGCTTTTCTCCCCGATTGTTGTCGGTAAAAATACCTTACCGAATCGAGTATTTATGGCTCCACTGACCCGTCTGCGCAGCATTGAACCGGGTGATATCCCGACGCCGCTGATGGGCGAATACTATGCCCAGCGCCACACCTCTGGCCTGATCATCACTGAAGCGACGCAGGTTTCTTTCCAGGCGAAAGGTTATGCGGGCGCACCCGGTTTGCACACGCCTGAGCAGGTCGCTGCGTGGAAGAAAATCGTTGCAGGCGTTCATGATAAAAAAGGACATATCGCCGTTCAGCTGTGGCACACCGGGCGTATCTCACACAACAGTGTGCAGCCGGACAATCAGACACCGGTTGCGCCTTCTGCCGTCAACCCCAATACCCGCACCAGTCTGCGTGATGAGCAAGGCAACGCGATCCGCGTCGACTGCCCTACTCCGCGTGCGTTAGAACTGAGTGAAATTCCGGGCATCATCAATGATTTCCGTCACGCTGCGGCCTGCTCTGCAGAAGCCGGTTTCGATTACATCGAACTGCATGCTGCGCATGGTTATCTGTTGCACCAGTTTATGTCTCCGGCGTCTAACCTGCGTGAAGACCAGTACGGTGGCAACATTGAAAACCGCACACGCCTGACGCTGGAAGTGGTGGATGCTGCGATTGAAGAGCTCGGCGCAGAACGTGTGGGTATCCGTATTTCACCACTGGGACCGTTTAACGGCCTGGATAACGGTGAAGATCAGGTGCAGGCAGCCATCTATCTGCTGGATGAACTGAACAAACGTAAACTGGCTTATCTGCATATTTCTGAGCCTGACTGGGCTGGTGGTAAGCCTTACACCACTGAGTTCCGTGAGGTGATCCGCGCGCATTATCAGGGCGTGATTGTCGGTGCCGGCGCTTACACGGCTGAGAAAGGCGAAGAACTGATCGAAAAAGGTTACATCGATGCCGTAGCCTTTGGCCGCAGCTACATCGCTAACCCGGATCTGGTTGAGCGTCTGAAATCTCATGCACCGCTTAACGAGCCAAAACCCGAAACCTTCTACGGCGGCGACGCTCAGGGTTATACCGATTACCCGACCCTGTAATGATATAAAAGTTATCTCCACTTTTCGGCGACCGATGCCCTCCGGCCGCCGTTTTTTTGGTCAGAGATCCAGCAGCTGTTCGGGGTTTTACAGACAAAACCGCCGCTATCGGTTAGGCTGAAACTGATTATTCTCATCCTGCAAATAAAGAGGAACCTATGCGTTTACTCCATACCATGCTTCGCGTTGGCGATTTACAACGCGCAATCAGCTTCTACACCGACGTTTTAGGCATGCGCCTGCTGCGTACCAGTGAAAATACGGAATACAAATATTCGCTGGCTTTTGTTGGCTACACGGATGAAAGCGAAGGCGCAGTCATTGAGTTAACCTACAACTGGGGCGTTGACAGCTATGACATGGGCACTGCCTATGGGCACATCGCGTTAGGCGTGGATAACGTGGCGCAAACCTGCGACGACATCCGTAACGCAGGTGGCAAAGTCACCCGTGAAGCGGGCCCGGTCAAAGGCGGCTCCACCATTATCGCTTTTGTTGAAGATCCGGACGGCTACAAAATCGAGCTGATCGAATCCAAACACGCAGGCCAGGGTCTGGGCAACTGATCCGTTGCGTGCAGTCTCAGGGCGCGAAAGCGCCCTTTTTTTTGCCCACTGAAATGTCGAATATTCGCCACACGCCTGCAACTCGCGGCAAAATTTGTCATAATGTGCGCTGAATTCGATAAAGATAAGAAACTAATGGCCGAGAATAGTGACATTAACGCCCTGAGAGGCCGTTTTCGTGGTTTTTATCCGGTAGTGATCGATGTTGAAACTGCCGGATTCAATGCCAAAACTGATGCGCTGCTGGAAATTGCCGCCATCACGCTAAAAATGGACGAAGACGGCTGGCTGGAAAGCGACGAGACGGTCCATTTCCACGTCGAGCCTTTCGAGGGTTCCATTCTGGTGCCAGAGGCGCTGGCGTTTAACGGTATCGACCCGACAAATCCGTTGCGTGGTGCGGTCAGCGAATATGACGCCCTGCATGAGATTTTCAAAGTCATTCGTAAAGGGATGAAAGAGCAGAACTGCAACCGCGCGATCATCGTGGCGCACAACGCCAATTTTGATCACAGCTTCCTGATGGCCGCCGCCGAACGCGCCGGGCTGAAACGTAACCCGTTCCATCCGTTCGCGACCTTTGATACCGCAGCGCTGAGCGGGCTTGTTCTCGGGCAGACGGTGCTGGCAAAAGCCTGTATCAGCGCGGGGATGGTCTTTGACAGCAGCCAGGCGCACTCCGCCTTGTATGACACAGAGCGCACGGCTGAACTGTTCTGCGAGCTGGTAAACCGCTGGAAGCGCCTGGGCGGCTGGCCGCTGGCCATCAGCGCCGAAGAGCAGGAAGACGAAACCGCATCAGAAGAACATCAGCAGTAAGCGGTTGACGTGAAGGAACACGCTGACGGACAAACAGGCCGGACGCATAAAAACAAAAAGAGCGACGCAATGTCGCTCTTTTTATTGTCATCAGCAGCCCTGAAGGCGGCCAATTTCCGCTGCTGATTACTCTTCAGATTCAGAAGATTTGTATTTCTCAGCGGTTTCTTTGATCAGCTGTTGCAGTTCGCCACGCTGATACATTTCAATCACGATGTCACAACCGCCGACCAGTTCACCATCAACCCACAGCTGCGGGAAGGTAGGCCAGTTAGCAAATTTTGGCATCTCTGCGCGGATATCCGGGTTCTGCAGGATATCGACGTAAGCGAAACGTTCACCACAGGCAGACAATGCCTGAACTGCTTGTGCAGAAAAACCGCAGCTTGGCAGTTTTGGCGAGCCTTTCATGTACAGCAGAATCGGGTTTTCAGAAACTTGCTTCTGAATTTTTTCAATTGTTGGAGTGGTCATTTCTTGCTTCCTCAAGCCGGTACAGGCTGTCACGGTCATTACTCTTCACGCGCAGCACAAAAAAGTGCTGAATCACATTGCCCTCTATTGTAACGATGGCAGCTATCAGATAAAAACGCCATTTTTTGCAGGGTCTTTCGCAATACTGACATTTTATTTCACTATTTTAAGTGCCTGCGTGCGGGCTCACTAAAATAAAGATTCATCGAGAATAACATTTTTGGCGATGACATTAACCAGGGATTTGCATTTCGCCATGGTTTAACACAAATATTAACCTACTGAAAAATGGTCATTTTATTCACTAAAAATGGCGTTTATTTCGACGTTTTAAAAGCTATTAACTTTTTCTCACAATATGATCTAGAATCGATGCAATTCGTGCTGTTTTGTCTGGTTCTTTTAGGCAATACTCTGACATCTCTGATGTTTAACCTAACCACCTATGGTAACGAAGCTATGCGCTTACTGTTCACGCTTTTTGTGCTGCTCTTTACCCAGCTGTTTCTGAATATTGCTCATGCGTCACCGCAGAGTCGTGTTTCTGCCGATCAGCGAAAGAGTCATGTTAATCAGGTTGCCCCTGAGGAACGTCGAAAGCGAAAAACGGTTGCAGCGAAAACCACTAAAAAAACCAAAGTGGCACCGGTGAAAGAACAACAGAGTCAGGAAAAAAATGCCAGGAAGAGAGTCAAAAGCACCGAACTGGTGACGCGAAAGGCCTCTTCTGTCAAAACAGTGAAAACGACGCGAGCTGAAAGTAAGGCCGAGAGTAAGAAAGAAAAATCACTCAAAACCACCAGAGCTGAAACCAAAGCAGATAAGAAAAGTAAAACCCGGGCTTTGGCGAAAAACGCCACTGTAAAGACCAGCAAGAAAGAAGCGTATGGCCGACACCGAAAAGGCAAGAAATTAGCCGAAGAAGACAGCAAGCCCATTACGTTAAGCGCAACCCACAAGAAACGTTATCAGCATGCTCAGCAAACGGCGATGACCAAGCTGATGCACCAGGTCGGCAAACCTTATCGCTGGGGTGGAACCTCCCCCAATACCGGTTTCGATTGCAGTGGTTTAGTGTATTACGCGTATAAAGATCTGATTCGTATCAAAATGCCACGCACTGCCAACGAGATGTACCACCTGCGCGATGCCGCACCGGTGAAACGCGGTGAACTGGAGTCCGGCGATCTGGTCTTCTTTAGAATTAATAACCGTGGTGCCGCGGACCATGTCGGGGTATACGTAGGTAACGGCAAGTTTATTCAGTCTCCGCGTACCGGTGAAGACATCAAAATTACCTCACTGGGCGACGATTACTGGCAAGATCATTATGTAGGTGCACGTCGGGTAATGACCCCGAAAACGATCCGATAATAAGCAGTTCGTTAAATTTGAAGTTCCGCTAATCATCACTGAATAGCATTTAACGAAGCGTTTGTGCAGGGAAGAATGTCGGCGAAAAGGTCAGTGTGCAAAATTGAAAAGGGCGATCCCTGTATCAGGGTTCGCCCTTTTTGTTGCCCGATGACAGAGCTTTTAGTTCATCACTGCGGTGAAGCTGAAAGCGATAATCATAAGCAACGCGCAAACGGTGGTAATCAACGACAATTTCAGATTACTGTCCATAAAACCCCCTTACGGATCAATTGTGGCGTTTCATTAAGCCACATAAAATGTGTGCCAACGCATTTTCTCATACTTCATCGCTAAAATCCCGCGTTGATTCATGCGCGATATTCCACAATAACACTTCCACTTTGCTGCATTATAAGAGAAAATTGTCGGTTACCACGCCTGTGTGCCGGTCGATTTCACCCGAGAGCGTTTTGCGCCTCACTCTGACGAATCCACCCAACGATTTCACTGCCTTTTTAAAAGTCCGCAGTGAAATCCACGCAAGCAAACGATTAACATAATGCTAACGTGCTGAAACACGTGAGTTCAGGAGTCATTGTTTACATGGCAACGATTAAAGATGTCGCTAAGCGCGCTGGCGTTTCCACCACAACCGTGTCGCACGTCATCAATAAAACACGTTTCGTCGCCGAAGACACCAAAACCGCGGTTCTGCTGGCTATTAAAGAGCTTCACTACTCGCCAAGCGCCGTTGCGCGCAGCCTTAAGGTCAATAACACCAAAACCATTGGCCTGCTGGCGACCTCAAGTGAAGCGCCCTACTTTGCCGAAGTCATTGAAGCCGTTGAAAACAGCTGTTTCTCCAAAGGCTACACGCTGATTTTGTGTAACTCGCATAATAATCTGGAGAAACAACAGGCCTATCTGCAAATGCTGGCGCAAAAACGCGTCGACGGCTTGCTGGTAATGTGCGCGGAATATCCGGATGAACTGCTGAATATGCTGGAAGAATACCGCTCCATTCCGATGGTCGTCATGGACTGGGGCGAGGCGCGCAAAAACTTCACTGACAGCATTATCGATAACGCCTTTGAAGGCGGTTATATGGCCGGTCGTTATCTGATTGAACGCGGGCATCGTGATATTGGCGTGATCCCAGGGCAACTGGCGCGTAATACCGGTGGCGGTCGTTTCCAGGGTTTCGTCAAGGCGCTGAACGAAGCCAACATTCCTCTGCGCGAAGAGTGGGTGGTTCAGGGTGATTTCGAACCGGAATCGGGTTATCAGGCGATGCACAAAATCCTGATGCAGAAACAGCGCCCTACCGCTGTTTTCTGTGGCGGTGATGTGATGGCGATGGGGGCTATCTGTGCGGCAGATGAGCTCGGTTTACGCGTACCGCAGGATATTTCGGTGATCGGATATGACAATGTGCGAAATGCGCGTTATTTCTCTCCGGCGTTAACTACTGTGCATCAGCCGAAAGAGCGTCTGGGCGAAATGGCGTTTACCATGCTGCTGGACAGAATTATCAGCAAACGTGAAGAATCACAGACCATTGAGGTTCATCCCAAACTGGTCGAGCGCCGTTCAGTAGCTGACGGCCCTTTCCGCGATTATCGCCGTTAACAAAAATCTGACGCCTGCCTGTGCAGGCGTTTTTTCTCGTCCCGATGAATACTGGCTTCCAGTATCAGCAGCGTTTAAGCAGCGACGATGAGGGTATTCACTCCTGGCAGGCCAATGCGGGGGTAAGAGTTACGTTCTGACCAAACATTTATCACACCAGCCAACATCCGCCTCCCGGAGAGGTGGATGTTTATTTTCTAATCCCGTAACCATTCCTGATTCATCGTTTCTGTATCGCCCATGTATTCCAGCAGCCAGGCCAGCGAAGGAGAGGAATTACTCTGATCCCACGTCAGGCAACACGGGCTGTCAGGGAAGGTATTCTCCAGCGCCAGAACCTGTAATTTCTGCTGTTCAATCTGGTGACTCACGCGATGAACCGGCATCATCCCTACGCATAAACCTTCGCTCAGACACTCCAGCGCGCAAGTCCAGTCAGGCACGACCAGGCGCCGCTGATTATCCAGCGTCCAGGTATCACGCTTGGGTAAAGTGCGCGAGGTATCCTCCAGACACAGCGCCGGATAAGGCCGCAGTTGATCATCGTTCAGTGCGCCGGAGAGTTGCGCAAGCGGATGCTGAGGGCTGACGACACAGTGCCAGTCCATAAAACCCATATCGCGAAAACTGAAACGCCCGCCCACCGGCACCGCCCGCGTCGCGCCAATTGCCACGTCTGCGCGGCCATCGACCAGTGCATCCCAGACGCCGTTAAATACTTCGGAATGAATGATAAGTTCCGTATCGGGGAAATGACGGTAGAAATCGAGCACCAGCCGCCGCGTTCTGGCGGGTTTCACAATTCGGTCTACCGCCACCCGCAGTTCGCCACGCCAGCCGTTTGCAACCTGCTGGCACTGCCGACGCGTAGCTATCATTTTTTTTGTCAGAATCCGTGCTTCATCAACGAAAACTTTTCCGGCAGGCGTCAGCACCACGTCACGGTGACGCCGTTCAAACAAAGGAACAGCCAGCCAGTTCTCCAGCTGACGAACGGTATAGCTGATGGCAGAAGGCACACGGTGAAGATCCTGCGCTGCTGCGCTGAAACTACCGGTACGTGCCACCGCATCAACCACTTCAAGGGCGTATTCTGACCACATCACTTAGCCTTCAATATTTTTCACAGCAGATTGCAAATATTAGCGTTTCACAAGACTGTTATCAAAGCGTTAAACTCTGCATCCCAACTGTTTTCTGCATTACATCATCTGCAATACATAAATTAACGAGACAATAATGAAACCCTCCTTTGGATTTATGCTCTATCTCGCCGGATTGAGCATGCTCGGCTTTTTAGCCACAGATATGTATCTTCCCGCCTTCAGCGCGATGCAAATCAGCCTGATGACCAGTCCGGGCATGATCAGCGCCAGCCTGAGTATTTTCCTCGGCGGTTTCGCGATCGGGCAACTGCTCTGGGGCCCCCTCTCCGACCGCATTGGCCGTAAACCGGTGCTGATTATCGGCCTGACGCTGTTTGCCATTGGCTGTCTGGGTATTTTGTGGGTGGAAAATGTGCGTGCGCTGCTGGCGCTGCGTTTCTTACAGGCCGTTGGTGTGTGTGCCGCCGCAGTCACATGGCAGGCGATCGTCGTTGACCGTTTCTCACCGGATGTGGCGAAAAAAACCTTCGCCAGCATCATGCCGCTGGTCGCACTCTCGCCGGCTCTGGCACCGCTGCTCGGCGCATGGGTACTGAATCACTTTGACTGGGAAGCGATTTTCGCTCTGCTGACGGGGGTCACGGTGATCCTCCTTATCACCACGTTGACCTTGCGTGATAAGAAGCACGCAGAACATCCGCCCGAAAATAAAGCCGGTTTTGGTACTTTGCTCACTTCCCGTATTTACACGGGTAATGTGATGATTTACGCCGCCTGCTCTGCGGGTTTTTTCGCATGGCTGACCGGTTCACCGTTCATTTTGAGTGATATGGGTTACACACCGGCGGTTATTGGCCTGAGCTACGTACCGCAGACCATTGCGTTCCTGCTGGGGGGTTTTGGTTGCCGGTTAATGATCAGCAAAATGGATGGCAACAAAATTCTGCCATTTTTATTAGCAGGTTATTGCCTGAGCGTTGTCTGGCTGTTTGTTATTGCCATGTTCACCGATGCCGGTTTAGTGAGTCTGTTGATTCCGTTCTGTTTGATGGCTTTGGTGAATGGCGCAATCTATCCAATTGTCGTCGCAAATGCATTAATGCCATTTCCTGCTAATACAGGCAAAGCCGCCGCGTTGCAGAATACCCTGCAGTTAGGGCTATGTTTTATTGCCAGTCTGATGGTTTCCGCATTTATTGCGCAACCTCTTATGGCGACAGTTACCACCATGCTGTCTACACTCATCTTGGTAGTTTTAGGTCGCTGGTTGTCACAACGACAAACAAAACGCCAGGCAGACAGCGAAGAGTCCTGTCAGCAGACTGAAGCACGCTCTACTCACTGATCGCGATAATGACCTTGAGTTACAATCACTTAAAGGTCATTAGTTCTCAAGTCGATTAACTATTGAGAATGCATGCAGGCGAGCCTATACTCAATAAAACCTCTAAAAATAACACTTTTACAAAATCTTTATTACAAGCTTTTGTGTGCTACGCGGATCGCGTCACACTATTATTTCAAGGATGATTGACCTGTAAACCTGTTGGTTTGCAGGGGTTCCTCTAAATTTCCTCTGTTGGTGTCGAATATCGGACGGGGCGCTGAGTCGTCTGTTCTCATAAAGACCTGCACAAATAGCCTTTGCTTTTCCCGGCAGGTTAATAAGTCAGAAGAGAAAGTGATGGAGAAGCTATGAGTTCATCGTGTATTGAAGACCAAAGCATTCAGGATAATCAGTGGTATCGGATCGTCAGCGAAATGTTATCTTCCGCCGACATCCAGATTAATGGTAATCGCCCTTTTGACCTTAAAGTAAAAAACACTGACTTCTTCAAGCGTGTTTTGCAGGAAGGTTCTCTGGGTTTGGGTGAAAGTTATATGGATGGCTGGTGGGAGTGTGAACGTCTGGATATCTTTTTCCAGCGCGTTTTGCGAGCCGGTTTAGAAGATAAACTTCCCCACCATTTTAAAGACACATTACGCATCGCAGCAGCACGTCTCACCAATTTGCAATCCCGTAAACGCGCGTGGATTGTCGGTAAAGAGCATTACGATCTGGGCAATGATTTATTCACTCTCATGCTCGATCCCTATATGCAATATTCCTGCGGCTACTGGAAAGAAGCCACCACCCTGGAGCAGGCGCAGGAAGCGAAACTCAAAATGATCTGCGACAAACTGCAATTAAAACCGGGGCTGCGTCTGCTCGATATTGGTTGCGGCTGGGGCGGATTATCTGAATATGCAGCGCGCCATTATGGGGTCAGCGTGGTGGGTGTGACCATTTCCGCTGAGCAGCAAAAGCTCGCACAGGCACGTTGTGAGGGGCTGGATGTCACGATTCTGTTGAAGGATTACCGCGACCTGAACGATCAGTTTGACCGCATTGTGTCGGTTGGGATGTTTGAGCATGTTGGACCGAAAAATTATCAGACCTATTTCAATGTCGTGAAGCGCAACATCAAGCCTGACGGCATATTTCTGCTGCATACCATCGGCTCAAATAAAACCGACCTGAGCGTGGATCCGTGGATCGACAAATATATCTTCCCGAACGGTTGTCTGCCTTCGATTCAACAGATTGCGCACACCAGTGAATCCCTGTTCGTGATGGAAGACTGGCACAATATCGGTGCAGATTACGACCGAACGTTGATGGCGTGGCATGAACGTTTCCAGATTCACTGGCCCGAATTGGCAGAGCGCTACGGCGATCGCTTTCACAGGATGTTCACGTATTACCTCAATGCCTGCGCAGGGGCTTTCCGCGCGCGCGATCTTCAGCTTTGGCAAGTGGTCTTCAGCCCTGAAGGGGTTGACGGTGGACTGCGCGTTCCGCGTTAATTAATGGCAGCGCAACACATAAAAAATCCGGGCATAAGCGCCCGGATTTTTTTATTCACTTCTGAAAGTGCGATGCAATTATTCCGCTTTCTCAATCATCGCCTGCGCCGTCGCAATAGCCGCTTCGCGGCTGGCTAACACACGTTCAACCGTATCGACGATCGCCTGCGTTTGCGGATCGATTTCAATATTAATTTTGTCGCCGAGGCGTCTGGCGCCTAATGTTGTGCGCTGCAACGTTTCAGGAATTAAATGCACGCAAAAACGAGTGCGGGTGACTTCGCCAATGGTCAGACTAATACCATCAATGCCGATATAACCTTTATGTAATACATATTTCATCAAATCTTCATGCGGCATGCGGAACCAGATCTGACGGTTATTTTCTGAGGTGAGAATTTTTGCGACTTCGGCAGTACAAATAATATGGCCTGACATTAAATGGCCACCGATTTCATCATTAAATCGTGCAGCACGCTCCAGATTGACCAGATCGCCAACCTGTAAATCACCAAGATTGGTCAGCCGCAGAGTCTCTTTCATCAAATCAAAACTGACCAGATCACCCTGTACCTCCGTGACCGTCAGGCAACAGCCGTTGTGGGATACCGAAGCGCCGAGCTGAAGATTATCCAGCATATCCTCTGGCATGCGTACAACATGGGTACGGAAATTCGGTTTTTCATCAATCGATACAACCGTTCCGGTACCCTGAACAATTCCGGTAAACATAGCCCTTTCCTCAATTCTGAAATCTGTTGTATTAAGACAACGCTGTCGCCAGTTTGCCGCAGATTTAATTGAAAGCCAAATCTCTGCGGCACAAATAGCACCGGTTCCGGGGATCTCATTATTTAACCAACCATTAACCGCATCGTTTGCTTAAAAATACTGAAAAGGTACAATCTTCTGGCTATTCTCTACACGTCAATGTCGCCTTAAATGGCGTTTTTTTATTCAAAATAATCAACAATAAAGGTGTATCTGTGCAGAAGTACCTCGCAGAAGCGCGGGTGTTATTAGCACTTGCCATCCCGGTCATCCTTGCGCAAATAGCCCAGACATCCATGGGTGTGGTGGATACAATAATGGCCGGTTCAGTCAGCGCGACGGATATGGCTGCCGTCGCCGTCGGGACCTCCATCTGGTTACCGGCCATCTTATTCGGCCACGGTTTATTGCTTTCGCTGACACCGACCATTGCGCATCTCAACGGCGCGGGCCGACGGGATAAAATAGGACATCAGGTGCAGCAAGGTTTCTGGCTGGCCTCCGGTGTTTCAGTGCTGATCATCGCCGTACTTTATCACTGCGATCAGATCATCGGTCTGATGCACAACATTGACCCTGAGCTTCAACGAAAAGCCATCGGCTATCTGCACGCCATCATGTGGGGCGCGCCAGGCTATTTGTTTTTCCAGGTGCTGCGCGACCAGTGTGAAGGATTGTCTAAAACCAAGCCGGGCATGGTGTTTGGTTTTATTGGCCTGCTGGTCAATATTCCGGTTAACTATATTTTCATCTACGGGAAATTCGGTGCTCCGGCCCTTGGCGGGGTCGGCTGCGGTGTGGCAACGGGTGCCGTATATTGGGTGATGTTTTTCATGATGCGCTTTTACGTGCGCCATAATCGCGCACTGAAAGATATTGCCCCACCCTCACGCTTTGCTAAGCCTGACTGGCCGACGCTACGCCGGTTGATTCAGCTGGGTTTGCCGATCGCGCTGGCATTATTTTTCGAAGTGACGCTGTTTGCCATCGTTGCCCTGCTGGTTTCTCCGCTGGGAATTGTGGCCGTTGCCAGCCACCAGATTGCGCTTAACGTCGGTTCACTGATGTTTGTCGTCCCGCTGTCGTTGGGTGTGGCTGCAACGATCCGCGTCGGTTCACGGCTTGGTGAATCTTCCGTTGAAGGGGCAAAAGTCGCCGCTTACACCAGTATTGTGACCGGTATCGTCATGGCCTGTTGTACAGGGATGACGGCGATTCTGTTCCGTGAGCACATCGCGGCACTGTATAACGACAGCCCGGAAGTGGTTACTCTCGCGTCAAATCTTCTGATCTTTGCTGCGCTATTTCAGATTTCAGATGCGATCCAGGTGATCGGCAGCGGCATTTTGCGCGGCTATAAAGATACGCGTTCCATCTTCTATATTACGTTTGTTGCGTATTGGGTTCTGGGCCTTCCGGTGGGATATACCCTCGGACTGACCGATTTGCTGGTGCCGCGAATGGGACCGAGTGGATTCTGGTGCGGATTTATTCTCGGACTGACGTTCGCCGCCGTGATGATGACGGTACGCATGCGCTGGCTGCAAAAACAAACGTCGTTCACGATTTTGCAAAAAGCAGGCCGTTAACCGTCTTTCACTTACGCAATCACTGGCCACGCGCTAAAAAAGATTCATCTGCGCGTGGCTTTTGCCCCTGAGCGAAGGCCGTTATGCCTAAAAAAACAACGCAATGCGCATAAGCTCGTCAGTCGTGCACATTATGAAAGAAAAATGTCTTTTTTCCCTTGCCAGTATTCAGAGACGCCGTTAATATTCGTCCCCGTCGCCAGCACTGGCTGACAAGAAAGAAAACGATGCGTCCGTAGCTCAGTTGGTTAGAGCACCACCTTGACATGGTGGGGGTCGGTGGTTCGAGTCCACTCGGACGCACCAATTTCGAAGCAGTACCGTTGCATGATGTGCGTCCGTAGCTCAGTTGGTTAGAGCACCACCTTGACATGGTGGGGGTCGGTGGTTCGAGTCCACTCGGACGCACCAAAGCAACGCCCGGTTACTCCCTGTGTGACTTTCCCTGATTTCACTCCCTGCTTTGAATCCAACCGCTTCCTCTATAAACACCAGCACCTCCTCTGATGATTATCTGTTTTCAGGATTTCCCGACCACACGCATATGTTCGTCTTGCCTTTAACCGGTTTATTTCGAAGTTGTGGCATTTTCGCCGGTCCCGTAACGAATCTGTTATACCCTGTGGTTTCCGCTCTGCCCACTTTGGGTATTTGCGCAACAACACTCTGTCATCTGCCCTAAGCTTGCGCTTTATCACGTTTTTTATTTGGTTTCCCGCCTCGTTCCCCTCTATAATACGCATCGTCTCTTCGATTGAATGGTTTCAGCCCCTTGATCTGTCGATATCGCACTTATAAAAGCGTGACCACTCCCGTAGCGATCTTAAATCGCACTAATCGCTATGCTTTGGCTGAACTAACTACACCATTCCTTTCACAGTCTTCTACGCTTAGTAATGATTTGATTCAACCAGGCAAGACTTCAATTCCGCGCGGGCAGCCCTGCTGTCAGGCAAACACTTTTCCAATCCATCACAACTTGTAGATAAAATCGTCATGAAAAAGACCAAAATTGTTTGTACCATCGGACCGAAAACTGAATCCGAAGAAATGCTGACCAAACTGCTTGATGCAGGCATGAACGTAATGCGTCTGAACTTCTCTCACGGTGATTACGAAGAGCACGGTCAACGCATTAAAAACATCCGCAACGTGATGGCCTCTACCGGCCACAAAGCAGCTATCCTGCTGGACACCAAAGGTCCTGAAATCCGCACCATGAAACTGGAAGGCGGCAAAGATGCTGCACTGGTTGCGGGTCAGACTTACACCTTCACTACCGACCAGAGCGTAATCGGTAACACCGAACGCGTTGCTGTGACCTACGCAGGTTTCGCCGCCGACCTGAAAATTGGCAACACCATTCTGGTGGACGATGGCCTGATCGGCATGGAAGTGACTAACGTCACCGAAACCGAAGTTACCTGTAAAGTTCTGAACAACGGTGACCTGGGCGAAAACAAAGGCGTTAACCTGCCAGGCGTTTCTATCGCTCTGCCTGCGCTGGCTGAAAAAGACAAGCGCGACCTGATCTTCGGTTGTGAACAAGGCGTTGACTTTGTTGCTGCTTCTTTCATCCGTAAACGTTCTGACGTTCTGGAAATTCGCGAGCACCTGAAAAACCACGGTGGTGAGCATATCCAGATCATCTCCAAAATTGAAAACCAGGAAGGCCTGAACAACTTCGACGAAATCCTCGAAGCATCAGACGGCATCATGGTTGCACGTGGTGACCTGGGTGTTGAGATCCCGGTTGAAGAAGTTATCTTCGCGCAGAAGATGATGATCGAAAAATGTAACCGTGCGCGCAAAGTGGTTATCACCGCAACGCAAATGCTCGATTCCATGATCAAAAACCCACGCCCTACCCGCGCTGAAGCAGGCGACGTGGCTAACGCCATCATCGACGGTACTGACGCTGTGATGCTGTCCGGTGAAAGTGCTAAAGGTAAATATCCGCTGGAAGCCGTGACTATCATGGCGACCATTTGTGCCCGTACTGACCGCGTTATGCAGAGCCGCATTGATGGTCAGAACGACAATCGCAAACTGCGTATTACTGAAGCCGTTTGCCGTGGCGCAGTAGAAACTGCTGAAAAACTGGATGCTCCATTGATCGTTGTTGCAACCAGCGGTGGTAAATCTGCTAAAGCTGTGCGTAAATACTTCCCGCACGCGACTATCCTGGCGCTGACCACGAATGAAATCACTGCCCGTCAGTTAATCCTGACCAAAGGCGTAGTGACTCAGCTGGTGAAAGAAATTGCCTCTACTGATGATTTCTACCGCATTGGTAAAGAAGCGGCGATTGAAAGCGGTTTGGCTCAGAAAGGTGATATCGTAGTGATGGTTTCTGGCGCGCTGGTTCAAAGCGGCACTACCAATACTTCTTCGGTGCACGTTGTTTAAATAAAAACGTGACCCAGAGCATGAATAAACGCCGCATCCCGTGGCGTTTATTTCTTCGGGAAGCATTTTTTCTTAAAAATGGCTTAAGGCAGACGTACTGAAATTGGGATAAGTCCCATGGAAAACAGCTGTTTTCGAAGCAATTTTTAACTTTTTCGTAAAAAAAGATGCTTCTTTGAGCGAACGATCAAAATATAGCGTTTACCTACAAAAAATTATTCTCATTAGAAAATAGTTTGTGTAATACTTGTAACGCTACATGGAGATTAACTTAATCTAGAGGGTTTTATAATGAATCGCACTAAACTGGTACTGGGCGCTGTAATCCTGGCTTCAACTATGCTGGCTGGTTGTTCAAGCAACGCTAAAATCGATCAACTGTCTTCAGACGTTTCTACTCTGAACTCTAAAGTTGACCAACTGAGCAACGACGTGAACGCAATGCGTTCTGACGTTCAGGCAGCTAAAGACGACGCAGCACGTGCTAACCAACGTCTTGACAACCAAGCTCACGCTTACAAGAAGTAATATTTACTTCTCTAGTTCAATGGCGCACTCAGTGCGCCATTTTTTTATCTGTTTTTCCTCACCTTCTTTCCCCTCTTCGTACTCCTCCCATCTCGCGACATTCCATTTTGTTTCCAGCTAACGCATCTGACTTAACAATACGTTTCTAAATACCTCTCTCGCTGCGCCCCTGAGCGCCAGGAACAAAAAAGGAGCCGTAGTGGCTCCTCAGGAAAAAATCGCTTCAGCAGTGGTTTTGCGGCGCTTACTGCGTCCTTGCGGTACTGACATCTGGTTGTGACGTTGCAGCCGTCTGTGGTTCGCTGGCAGCGGGCGCCGTACCGGTGGCTTTATCCCCCACATTCACTACCACAGGCATACCGGAACGACGTGTAATAGCTTCTTTCACCATCGCAGCATTGGTGTCGTCATGCTTAATGAATTTTTTCATCGCTGCCGTCAAGGCTATCGGCTTAGTTTGCGGATCATCTTTTTCAGTATGAGACAGTGGCTGATGTACCTCGATATAGCGTTTACCGTCTGGCTCAATATCATATTTGATTGGCTGATTGATAATCTGCACGCGCGTGCCCTTCGGCACTGTATTAAACAACGCTTCGATATCATCAGGACGCAAACGGATACATCCTGAGCTCACTCGCATTCCAATACCAAAGTTGGCGTTGGTGCCGTGGATTAAATACTGTCCGGTCCCGGCTGACAGACGCATCGCAAATAGCCCCATTGGATTCTCCGGCCCTGCGGGCACCATTCCAGGCAGTTTAATGCCATCTTTCAGGTAAGCTTTACGAATATTGGCGGTCGGAGTCCATGTCGGGTTGGGGATTTTTTGGCTGACTGACGTCACCATCTCCGGGGTATTTCGCCCTAACTGGCCGATACCAATCGGATAGACGATCACTTTGTCTTCACCTTTTGGATAATAATAGAGGCGAAGTTCCGCGAGGTTGACAACGATACCCTCACGTTTGGTATCTGGTAAAAGCATTTGCGAAGGGATGGTCAGCACGCTACCGGCTTTTGGCAAATAAGGGTCCGTACCCGGGTTCGCTTCAAGCATAGCAATCAGACCAATTTGATATTTAGCCGCTACGGCTTCCAGCGGCTGACCGTCATTAGGTACCACATAAGTCGTGTTTTCGCCTACCAGGCGGCTATTATCCGGCGGCAGAGGGTATTCCGCTGCACTTGCGGTCAGGGAGTGCGTTGCCATCATTGTGCCAACTAACATCGCCAAAAGGGGTAATGCGCGTCTCATACTCAGTCCTTTTTCGGCCTGCACTCAGAGGATCTGAGGCCAGACAATTATCTTGTCTGTTAATACTAGCAGCGCAGAACTTCAAGGCAATCAAACTGCAGAAAATCAGAAAGTTACCTAATGGCATGACCGGTTGAAAACACAGTGAAACGGTTTTTTAAACGAATGAAAAGTCAGGAGTAAAACAGAATAAAACGCGGGGATATTCAGAAATGGCTTTGCTCATTAGCAGACGATTCCTAATGAGCAAAGTGAGCAATCAGCGCTTAAGCCAGCGTCGCTGCGTTAGCACGAATAGAACGGATCATCGCTTCCAGCCCCTGCGAGCGTGAAGGCGTGAGATGCTGGCTAAGTTCCAGCTCTGCGAAGAACGGACGGACATCTAGTTCAACAACATCGCGCGGCGTGAGTCCCTGGTACAGACTGAACACAATCGCCACTAATCCTTTCACGATAGCCGCATCGCTGTCGCCTTCAAAGGTGAGCGCGCCGGTTTCATCCGTGCGCATCACGATCCACACCTGGCTCTGACAGCCTGATATCAGATTTTTGTCCTGACGATGTTCCTCCGGCAAAGCCGGTAACTGCCCGCCGAGTTCAATCACGTACAGATATTTCTCTTCCCAGTTCGGGCACCGGGAAAAATTTCTCACTAACTTACTTTTATCTGGCAAAGCCATAACAACATCCTGATCGAGGTTGTCAGGCTTAGCCCAACAACCGGTGAATACGTTGCAGTCCTGCGACCAGACGGTCGACTTCTTCACGGGTATTGTACATCGCAAGCGACGCACGGCACATAGCCGGAACACCGTAGAAAGACATTAATGGCATCGCGCAGTGATGCCCCGTGCGGATGGCAATACCGTATTGATCAAGGAAACTGCCCACATCGTAAGCATGATGTTTACCGAGGTTAAACGCTATCACGCCTGAACGGTGTGCCGGACCGTAGATCTGAATATCAGGCACTGTCGCCATCTGCTCTAGTGCGTAGGTCATCAGTTCCTGCTCGTAAGCATGGATATTCTCCAGCCCCAGTTCAGTCACATAGTCCATCGCCGCGCCCAGCCCCATAATACCACCGGTATTTGGCGTGCCGGCTTCAAAGCGCCATGGTGCGGCCGCGAAGGTCGTACCTTCACTCAGGCTGACATGCTTGATCATCGATCCGCCACCTTCCCATGGCGGCATCTGATCCAGCAGTGCTTTACGCCCATACAGAATACCGATGCCGGTCGGCCCGTAGAGCTTATGACCAGACCAGACATAGAAATCACAGCCCAGCGCCTGAACGTCGACCGCGTAGTGCATGACAGCCTGTGCACCATCAACCAGCACAGTCAGCCCGGCCGCTTTCGCCTGCGGGATGATGGTTTCGAGCGGGTTAACAGTGCCCAGCACATTGGAAACATGCGCCAGCGTCAGCAATTTAGTGCGCGGTGTGATAAGCCCTTCAAGCTGAGATAAATCCAGCTCGCCTTCCGGCGTCAGATGCCAGACGTCGATGTGCAAATCACGTTCTTTCGCCAGCATCTGCCATGGAACGATATTGGCGTGATGCTCCATCTCGGTCAGGATAATGCGGTCACCGGGATGTAAAAATTCACGCCCCCAGGTATTGGCCACCAGGTTAATAGCTTCCGTGGAACCTTTGACGAAGACAATTTCTTCCGCCGATGCAGCATTCATGAAATGTGCGGCCTGAGTGCGGACGTTTTCCATCTGCTCAGTCGCTTCTGCGCTCATGGTATGAATGCCGCGGTGAACCGCAGCATAACCTTGCTCGAAAAAAGACATTTCGCGTTGAATAACCTGATGCGGTTTCTGTGCGCTGGCAGCACTGTCAAGATAGGCCAGCGGCTGGCCGTTAACTTCGCGGCTCAATACAGGGAAATCGCTTCGTACTCTTTCCAGTGGAAAAGTCATTACTTACCTCGATTGAGTCGACCCGCAATACGGGCAATCACGACATCACGCAGGGTTTCATTCTCGATGGCTTCCGTCAGTTCAGCAGCAAAAGCAAAAATGATCATTTGCTGAGCATCATCGCCGCTGATACCACGGGTACGCAGATAGAAAAGCTGTTCGTCATCAATACGACCGACGGTCGCACCGTGGCTGCACTTGACGTCATCGGCATAGATTTCGAGCTGTGGCTTAGTATCAACTTCGGTATGTTTACCCAGCAACAAGTTGTTGTTGGTCATTTTCCCGTCAGTTTTCAGTGCGTGCTTCGCCACCTTAATCATGCCGTTGAAAATCGCTTTTGCGCGATCGTTCACGATCACTTTGTGCAACTGGTTGCTGTTGCAATAACCTTTGTTGTGCTCAAGATAGGTACGGGTATCCGCAATCTCACTGTCAACCGGCAGAACCAGGCTGTTAATGTTGAGATGGGTGTTTTCACCGTTCAGCTGTGCACTGGTGTTATTACGGGTCAGACCCGCGCCCAGCAGGAAACTGTGGCTGGAAACTCGTGCATCACGCCCGACCACCAAATCATTGTGCGAGAAGTGGAAGCTGGCCTGGCTTTCGAACGCCAGTTTGTAATGCGCAAAGTCCGCATTGTCGCCCACATTTACCGTCATACGTGCGCCGGTAAAGTGCCCGTGATCGTTGAGACTCAGGTAATGTTCAATCACTTCTGCATTTGCACCGCTTTCAATGGCTAAATGATAGCGATGATGCACCGTATTCATTTCACGTGACTGGTCGCGACCGCTGCTGATATGTAAAAGATACAGCGGTTTGTCTGCCTGTTTACCGGCAGGAAGGCGTACAGCGATAGGATCCTGCGCCAGACTTTCAGTCAGGTGCAAAAAGACTTCAGACTGAACCGGCTCAGGCAGCGTTTGCTGCGCCGCCGCATTCAGTTTTTGGATCTCAAATGCACCGGTTTCAGCATCACTCAGGCTTGCATCGAAACGACCATCGACGAAAACCAGACGGTATGAATCGAGCGGCAAGGCTAAAGACTTCACTGTCTCAGCCGTTACGGCCTGCTGCTGGGGAGCAAAGAACTGATTGCCCAGCAGAGAGGAAACCGGCGTATATTTCCAGTCTTCCATTTTGGCGTGCGGGAAACCGAGGCGCAGCACCTGTTGCCAGTGCGTGTGGGCGTGAACAGATTGCTCGCCACCGCGGCTTTCAAAAAGACGGTAAAGCTGCTGCATGGCATGTGAACTGCCCGCTGCAGGTGCATTACTCTTCGTCGGTAAGCCAGCCATAACCCTGCTCCTCTAACTGTTTAACCAGGCTGAAATCGCCAGATTTTACAATACGACCCTGATACAGAACGTGCACGTAATCAGGCTTGATGTAGTCGAGGATGCGTTGGTAGTGAGTGACTATAACGAACGAACGTTTGCCGTCACGCAGAGTATTAACACCGTCAGAAACGATTTTCAGCGCATCGATGTCCAGACCGGAGTCGGTTTCATCGAGAATGCAAAGATTTGGCTCAAGCGCCGCCATTTGCAGAATGTCATTACGCTTTTTCTCACCGCCGGAGAAACCGACGTTCACTGAACGGGTCAGCAAATCGGCAGGCATCTTCAGCATCGCGATTTTTTCTTCGATGAAATCCGCGAAGTCAAAACGGTCCATGGCTTCCTGACCGCGGTATTTACGCACCGCATTCACTGCGGTTTGCAGGAAGAAATGGTTGGTCACGCCCGGGATTTCTACCGGGTACTGGAAAGCCATGAAAACGCCTTCACCCGCACGGTCTTCCGGAGCAAGATCCAGTAAATCTTTACCGTTGAACATTACGGAACCGTCGGTAACTTCGTAATCTTCCCGGCCAGCCAGTGTCGCGGAGAGCGTACTTTTACCTGAGCCGTTCGGGCCCATGATGGCGTGTACTTCTCCCGGTTTGATCTCCAGATCGAGTCCCTTGAGAATTTCCTTTTCTTCGACACGGACCTTCAAATTCTTGATGCTTAACATACGTATCCTTGAGTTTGCGCCTGCGCGCTCATAATTCTGATTATGCTTTGACTGTGCTGAACTCAAACCTGTCCGCCGCGACGTCACACCACGCTGCGACGGCAGAAAAGACGTCGGGTTTTTAACCGACGCTGTGTTCAAGGCTTATCGCCAGCAGTTTCTGTGCTTCGACAGCAAACTCCAGCGGCAGCTCGGAAAAGACATCTTTACAGAAACCGTTAACAATCATGGAAATAGCATCGTCTTCGCTGATACCACGTTGCAGACAGTAAAACAGCTGGTCATCGCCAATTTTCGACGTTGTTGCTTCATGTTCCAGCTGAGCAGTGTTATTACGCACTTCAACATACGGGAAGGTATGCGCTGCGCTGTCCGGACCAATCAACATGGAATCGCACTGCGTAAAGTTACGGGCATTTTCCGCGCCTGGTAGGATCTTCACCAGACCGCGATAGCTGTTCTGGCTATGGCCTGCGGAGATACCTTTCGAGATGATCGTGGATTTGGTGTTTTTACCAATGTGGATCATCTTGGTGCCGGTGTCAGCCTGCTGTTTGCCACTGGTCAACGCCACGGAGAAGAACTCACCGATCGAGTTATCCCCTTTAAGGATAACGCTTGGGTATTTCCAGGTGATCGCCGAACCGGTTTCAGACTGCGTCCAGGACATCTTCGACCCTGCTCCTTCACACAATGCGCGTTTGGTCACAAAGTTGAGGATCCCGCCGCTGCTGTCTTTGCTGCCGGAGAACCAGTTCTGCACGGTGGAATATTTCACTTCTGCATCTTTATGCAGAATGACTTCTACAACAGCCGCATGCAGCTGGTAAGTGTCACGCACCGGCGCAGAGCAGCCTTCGATGTAACTGACATAGCTGCCTTCATCGGCAATCAGAATAGTTCGTTCAAACTGACCCGTTTTCGCGGCATTGATACGGAAATAGGTCGACAGCTCCATCGGGCAGCGCACGCCCTTCGGCACGTAAACGAACGTGCCGTCAGAGGCGACAGCGGCATTGAGTGCGGCGAAGAAGTTGTCCTGCGCAGGCACCACGGTGCCGAGATATTTGCGAACCAGATCTGGATATTCGTGAATAGCTTCACCGAAAGAGCAGAAAATGACGCCAGATTCCGCCAGTTTTTCACGGTAAGTCGTGGAGACAGAAACGGAGTCAAAAATTGCATCGACTGCCACTTCTCTCCCTTCACGTACCGGGACGCCCAACTGTTCAAAGGCTTTTTCAACTTCGCTGGTCAGGTAGTTTTTACCCTCAAGCGCAGGAATACTGTGCGAGTCTGCCGGAGGCTGCTGTGTGGCACCAGGCTGAGAACCACAGGTATCATCGCAGCTGCCACAGGATGGCGCAGAATAATAGCTGTAATCCTGATAATCGAGAGGCGTGTAATACGCTTTCAACCAGTGCGGCTCTTCCATTTTCAGCCAAGCATGATAAGCCTGCAGACGGAACTCCAGCATCCACTCAGGTTCGTTGCGCTTCGCGGAAATCGCGCGAACCACATCTTCGTTGATGCCTGATGCTAATTCATCGGTTGCCAGCTGGGTGAAAAACCCTTCCTTGTAATTCACTCCCTCGCCGACCCAAGACTGCACATCGTCTGGAATTTCTACGTTGCTTCGTGACATGTTGGTTACATCGCTTTGTTTACAATAATCTTAAAAATCAAAAGACTCGGTCTTACAGGCCGAAACTTTCGCCACAACCACAGGCGTGTTGCGCTTTAGGATTATTGAATTTAAATATCTGATTCAGCCCTTCACGGACGAAATCCACCTCGGTTCCGTCGATGAAAGGCATCGCCTTCAGCGGAACAAACAGCAAAGCGCCGTCATGCTCAAACACCAGGTCATCGCTGGCCGGTTGTTTGGTTAAATCCAGAACGTAGCCAAAGCCGGCACAGCCCGATTGTTTTACCGAGAGCTGGAGGCCTTTCACTTCAGGATCCTGGGTCATCAGGGTTTTAACCTGTTTCGCCGCAGAATCGGTCAGGATCACGCCTTGCCATACGTTGTCGTCTAAAGAGAACGAGCCGACAGTTTCAGTTTGCATCTGTCTTACCTCATAGTTTTATGGTCATAGACAAGACCTATTGTCTCTATTCTAGTGATTACAATTATCACTTCAACCTCTTGTTTTAAGAGGGTATAGCGATGACCCACGAGGAACGTCGCTCAATGTGCATCGGCTTTGGGTCCGGTTGCCGGCGGGTCTTGAACACCGCAACCATCAACTGATTGAATAAGTTGTCAATTTTTTGTTAAAAAACTCAAAATTAACCTTACAAAGCTCATGGTTTAATAGCTTTCATTATGTCTATTATAAAACATTCATCGGAAATGCCTATTTATGAATTCACCCTAAACGCAATAATAAGGCTCTTTTTGTCTATGCTTTGGCAGATGACAAAACAAAAAAATCCGATGAAAACGTTGATCCGCTGATTTTTTGCCAATATGATGTTTATTCTTTGATAATGATTATCATTCAGATAATCCGGAATACTGAGAATGGCTCAATCGGTAAATGCGTGGTTGCAAGGCAAGATTGACGAATACAAATCGACTGTCCGCGATGCCACCGTGGATTTCTATATGGCTGACGCAGCCTTACGACGCCCTGAGGCACATCTGTGCCAGCTAAAACGCTTTAATAGCATTTGCCTGGACATGGCCAATTTATGCCTGCAAAACGGGGATGATCACAGTTATCTGCACGCGTTATGCAAACTGCATAACCGCCTGATTCTGGAAATAAACAGCGTCGTTCGATGTGAACTCTTCCGTGTTCAGAGCTACCATTTTGCGCGGCACACGCTCAAACTCATTTGCCAGTATTATGCCATGTTGGGCATCTGGGAAAAAGCGACGGCCTTCCAGACCGACTTCGCAAAACGTGTTCCTTATCATCTTTGATATATTTTCAACACGTTAGCGCAGAAAGACTTCTGAATAAAAAAGGCGGACAACTTTTCAGTATGTCCGCCCCTTCCAGCGCTATAAGTCCCGCTCATTCACTTTAGTTATCTGTCGATGACCATCGTCGTTAGCCTGGAAACACAGCATAATTCACCTTGCTGATCGAAAATCTCAATCTGCCAGACCTGACTGCGACGCCCCGTGCGTAATGCACGACACACCCCGCGAACATGGCCTTCTCTGGCCGACTTCATATGGCTGGCGTTAATCTCCACGCCGACCACCGTCTGTTGACCTTCACTGCACAGGTAACCGGCCATCGATCCCATGGTTTCTGCCAGCACCACGGATGCGCCGCCGTGTAATAAACCGAAAGGTTGGGTGGTACGGGCATCTACCGGCATGGTGGCTTCAAGAAAATCATCACCCAGCCGGGTAAACACTATCCCTACATGCCCTACCATGCATCCCTGACTGCGCTCATTGAGCGCTTCAAGCGTGGTGGTTCTTTTCCAGAATGACATTGTGCTTCCTTATCCTCAGGGAATGATTTCCAGCAGAGCCTGTAGCGGATGGCGAACCCCATTACCCTCAATACGTTTGACCTGGCTGCGGCATGAGTAACCCGTCGCCAGACAGCGCTGACGCGGTAAGCGCTGCAGCGAGGTATGCCATGACAGCTCATAAATTCCGAGTGAGTTTTTTAGATTTTTAGCTTCATGACCGTAGGTGCCTGCCATTCCGCAGCATCCGACGCTGACATTTTCCAGCTTCGCGCCGTAACGGGCAAAAATATCGCTCCACTGTTTTCCACTGGTCGGCAGCGCCGTGCTTTCGGTGCAGTGTCCAAAGAGATACCACGATTCGCCGCTTTGCTGCTGCGCCGGACGTTCTGCCAGCCAGGTATCCAGCCATTCGTGCACCAGCTGAACCTGGAAAGACCCGCGGGTGTCACCGAGAATTTCTTTATATTCATCGCGATAACACAATACCAACGCAGGATCGACGCCGACCATCGGCATTCCCAATTGCGATACGCGGTTGAGGAACAACGACGTTTTCTTCGCCGTTTTGGCAAAACGTTGCAGGAAACCTTTTATATGCTGCGCCTTTCCGTTCGGGGAGAACGGCAACAGCACCGGCTTCAGGCCGAGTTTTTCGATTAAACGAACGAAATCGGCCACCACCTGCGCATCGTAGAAGCTGGTGAACGGATCCTGAACGACCAAAACATATTCCCCTCGCTGAGCCGGTGATATTTTTTCCAGCTGTTCGAGCGTCATCGTAATGGCACGGTGCCCCAGCAATTGCTCACGTAGCGTCGGTGAAGACAGCAGCGGCAGATCCACCATGCCGATGCTTTTGCGGCTCATCTCCCGCACCCAGGGTTGTTTAAGGAAGAAGTTAAACAACTTTGGCGCCCGCGCCATCAGCGGAGCATAACTTTCCACGCTCGCGACCACATGGTCGCTGGTTGGGCGCAGATAGCGCGTGTGATAAAGCTGGAGGAAACGCGAACGGAACCCGGGAACATCTATTTTGATCGGACATTGCGTTGAACAGGCTTTACAGGCAAGACAGCCTGACATGGCCTCTTTAACTTCATGTGAGAAATCATATTCGCCTTTATTGGCATGCCAGGTATTACGCGTGCGATCGATCAGAGTGCGGAAACTCAGGCCTTTTTCCGGCAGGGCATTTTCCAGCACCAGCGGATCAACGCCCTGCTCTGACAGCAATCTCAGCCACTCGCGCACCAGACCTGCACGGCCCTTAGGCGAATGAATACGACTGCCGGTTATCTTCATTGACGGGCACATCGGGCTTTTCACATCAAAGTTAAAACACAGACCGTTGCCATTACATTCCATCGCGCCACGGAATGACTGACGCACCTCGAGCGGAATACGCCGGTCCAGGGTGCCCCGTTTGGCGGCATCCACTTTCATCATCGGCTCATCGCAGTCAAGCGGCGCACAGATTTTGCCGGGGTTCAGGCGGTTATCAGGGTCGAAGGCGGTTTTTATCCGTCGTAATTCATGGAACAACGTTTCGCCGAAAAATGCAGGACTGTATTCGGCGCGAAAACCTTTGCCGTGTTCACCCCACAGCAAACCGCCGTACTTGGCCGTCAGCGCCACCACCTCGTCAGAAATCTGTTTCAGCAACATCTCCTGCTGCGGGTCACACATGTCGAGTGCCGGACGCACATGCAGTACACCCGCATCAACGTGCCCGAACATGCCGTAGCTCAGATTATGGCTGTCGAGGAGTGCGCGAAACTCCACGATGTAATCCGCCAGATGCTGCGGAGGCACGCAGGTGTCCTCTGCAAACGGCAGCGGTTTTGCCTGCCCCTTGGCATTTCCGAGCAGCCCAACCGCTTTCTTACGCATATTGTAAATGCGTTCGATTCCGGCGAGATCGGCGCAAATCTGATAGCCAATCACCCCGCCTTCCTTGTCGCTCATGAGCCCGTCAAGACGTTCGCATAATGCACTCACCTGATCTTCAATCAGATCGGCGTCGTCACCGGCGAATTCAACAATGTTCAACCCCTGCATATCTTTGCCGTCAACGTCCTTAATGTACTCACGGACGCTATGCCAGACGATATCCTCACGTGCCAGATTCAGCACCTTTGAATCGACGGTTTCCACTGACAAGGCTCTGGCGTCGACCATAAACGGCGCATTACGCAGCGCGGAATTAAAGGAGTCGTACTTAATATTGACCAGCCGACGCACTTTGGGGATGGGTGTGATATTCAGGCGCGCTTCAGTAATAAACGCCAGCGAACCTTCGGAACCGGTCAGGATCCGTGTCAGATTGAAGGTTTGCAGATCATCGCTTAATACATGGCGCAAATCGTAACCGGTGAGGAAGCGGTTAAGTTTTGGAAACTTTTCAATCACCAGCGCGCGGTTATCGCGACAACTGTCTAATACCGTGCGGTAGATTCTGCCAATCACCGAGTCTTCTTCACCGAGTTTGTCGGCAAGCGCAGCGGGCATGGCGGTGGTATCGAGCATCTCCCCACCGAGCACAATCGCCCTCACCCCGAGAACATGGTCCGAGGTTTTGCCATAAACCAGCGACCCCTGCCCTGACGCATCGGTATTGATCATGCCGCCGAGCGTCGCGCGGTTACTGGTCGACAATTCAGGTGAGAAGAAATAACCCAAAGGGCGCAGATAGTCATTGAGCTGGTCTTTGATAACACCAGCCTCAACCTTGACCCACCCCTGTTCAGTGTTGATATCGAGAATGCGGTTCATATGACGGGACATATCAACCACGATGCCGCGGTTCAGAGCCTGACCGTTCGTGCCAGTGCCCCCGCCGCGCGGCGTGAAGACCAGCGTTTTAAAACGTTCCTGCCCGGCAACGCGGGCAATCAGGGCAACGTCTGAGGTTGCCAGCGGAAACAGGACCGCATCCGGTAACAGCTGATATACGCTGTTGTCGGTCGCCATCGTCAGGCGATCCGCGTATGTCGTGGTTAGATCACCGGTAAAACCGTTGCTCTTTAAGGCTTCCAAAAAATCGAGCACCAGCTGGATGACACCCGGCGCCTGAGAAATCTGTGGGATCATTGAATTATGACTCTGTCTTTGTTGTATGCCTGGCAGACGCTAAGCGCTTGCCGGATCTGCCGGGCAGATCCACCCTGTTCTTTACCCAGAATAAAAACTAACATACTTCGTTTTTAAGCGCTCCGTCTGGCTGAACTTTGTTTCAATTGTTTCATGACGTTCCGCAAAATGCCGGTCTGGCAACACCGTGTTGCAACTAAATTTGCGGCGCGCTATCCAAACCTGACTGAATGTTCCATGATTATTGATGGATGCCGTCGGCGCGGCGTATCGCTATTTTGGAGGCTCAAGGCTGAAGCCTCTTCGTTTATCCTTATGAGAAACATGAATGAATCTCCCAATTAAACGTTATGACTTACCACAAATTATGTTTGGGGTGCTCTTTATTGCGCTGATGACTGTTGCCAGCATCTGGATAGTTCAGCCCTTTATATTAGGCTTTGCCTGGGCGGGAATGGTGGTGATTGCCACCTGGCCGCTGATGATCAAATTACAGCGCATATTGTGGGGGCGACGTTTCCTTGCCGTCATCGTCATGACCCTGCTGCTGATCTTACTCTTCGTCTTACCCATTGCTTTACTGGTCAGCAGCGCCATTGAAAATGGTGCGCCGCTGGTGGCGCTGGCAGGCAATCCCTCGACCTTGCATATGCCGGATTTTCAGTGGCTGAAAGCGATCCCGCTGGTGGGTCATAAGCTGTATTACGGCTGGCACGCGCTGATTAATGGCGGCGGCAATGTTTTGATGACCAAAGTACAGCCTTACGTCGGACAAACGGCATCCTGGTTCCTGACGCAGGCCGGGCATCTGGGGCGCTTTATTGTTCACTGTTCTCTTATGTTGTTGTTCAGCGCCCTGCTCTATAGCCGGGGTGAACAAGTCGCGATGGGGATCCGCCACTTCGCGGTGCGTCTGGCGGCAGAGCGCGGCGATGCGGCTGTCATTCTGGCCGGTCAGGCGATCCGCGCGGTCGCTCTGGGTGTGGTGGTGACCGCCATTGTGCAATCCGTTCTCGGGGGTATCGGGCTGGCGATTGCCGGCATTCCTTATGCGACCGTATTAACCGTCGTGATGTTTGTCTGCTGCGTCGCGCAAATTGGCCCGTTGCTGGTGCTTATCCCTGCCATCATCTGGCTTTACTGGTCAGGTGATAATACCTGGGGCACGGTGCTGCTGGTCTGGAGTTGTGTGGTCGGTTCACTGGATAATGTGCTGCGCCCGGTGCTGATCCGCATGGGTGCCGATTTGCCTATGTTGCTGATTTTGTCAGGCGTTATCGGTGGCCTGTTTGCTTTCGGCATGATTGGTCTGTTCATCGGCCCGGTGGTACTGGCCGTTTCATACCGCCTGATTTCGCTTTGGGTGCATGAGGCACCAGAGCCTGAGTCAAACCCGGAAGAAGCATTAAAAGCGCTAAACGAGTGATACCTTCAGACATTCATTAACGCTCTGGCGTTGTCCCATCTGAATAATGAGACAACGCCACTGCCTGTTATTCCCGCCAATATTTTTACCTCTTCTTGTGTTAAAAAAACGTCTTATCCTCTTTCAGCTAATAATAAAACCTATTAGGAGGATTCTTACAGACTAAATACCTTGAGAAACCTAGTATTATTAACAGTTCGGATTTCAACCCACTGATTTATATACACGCTTTCCCCTAAAGCATGTATACCCCAAATTGCTGTGTGTAGTCTTTGCCTGTCTTCGTGACGGGCTTTTTTTTATCCGAAATTTGCCCTAGGTTATTTTTCGCACCTGACATACCCCGGTATTTTTAGTTCATAAAAAAAGCCATCGCTTTTACACGATGGCCTGCATTCATTATTTCACCTACATTCGGAATTTATTTACTTGCCTGCCAGCGCCAGCCAGGTCTGCACGACGGTATCCGGATTGAGCGACAAGCTGTCGATACCCTCTTCCATCAGCCACTGGGCAAAGTCCTGATGATCAGAAGGACCCTGTCCGCAGATGCCTACGTACTTGCCCTGTTTCTTCGCGGCTTTAATCGCCATCGATAAAAGCGCTTTCACCGCTTCGTTACGTTCATCAAAGAGCTCAGACACCACGCCGGAATCGCGATCCAGCCCCAGCGTCAGCTGGGTCATGTCGTTTGAGCCAATAGAGAAACCGTCGAAGTGTTCAAGGAACTGATCTGCCAACAGCGCATTCGATGGGATTTCACACATCATGATGACTTTAAGGCCGTTCTCACCACGTGTTAATCCCTGACGGGCCAGTTCTGCAACCACGGCTTCAGCCTGTGCAACGGTGCGAACAAACGGGATCATCACTTCAACATTGGTCAGGTCCATGTCATTACGCACCCGTTTCATGGCTTCACATTCCAGCGCAAAACAATCGCGGAAGCTGTCAGACACATAACGGCCCGCACCACGGAAGCCCAGCATCGGGTTTTCTTCATGCGGTTCGTATTTCTCGCCACCGACCAGGTTAGCGTATTCATTCGATTTGAAATCAGACAAACGCACGATCACGCGTTTTGGCCAGAAAGCTGCGCCCAGCGTGGCGATCCCTTCGGTCAGCCGCGCCACGTAATACTCACGCGGGCTGTCATATCCCTGAATAAGTTTACTGATTTCGTTCTGCAACTCCGGCGTCTGCTGGTCAAATTCCAGCAATGCTTTCGGATGCACCCCTATCATGCGGTTGATAATGAATTCTAACCGCGCCAGACCGACACCTTCATTTGGCAGGCAGGCAAAATCAAATGCGCGATCCGGGTTACCGATATTCATCATAATTTTCAGCGGGAGCGCCGGAAGTTCATCTACCTCAGAACTTTGTATCGTGAAGTCCAGCTCATCCTGATACACATAGCCGGTGTCGCCCTCGGAACAGGACACCGTGACCTTCTGTTTTTCTTTCAGTTTTTCAGTGGCATCACCACAGCCAACCACTGCCGGGATCCCCAGTTCACGGGCAATGATCGCCGCATGACAGGTTCGGCCACCGCGGTTGGTGACAATCGCCGACGCTTTTTTCATGATCGGTTCCCAGTCAGGATCCGTCATGTCGGTCACCAGTACATCGCCGGGCTTAACGTGATGCATTTCACTGATGTCATGAATGATTTTCACCGGGCCCGCGCCGATACGGTGACCGATGGCCCGGCCTTCCACCAGCACGTTGCTGCTGCCGTTGAGCTGGTAACGCTCCATCACCTGACCGTTAGAACGTACAGTTTCCGGGCGTGCCTGCACGATATACAGCTTGCCGTTATGTCCGTCTTTCGCCCATTCGATATCCATCGGACGGCCATAATGTTTTTCAATTAACAATGCCTGACGCGCCAGCGCCTGAATTTCTTCGTCCGTCAGCGAGAAGGTTGTGCTGAGTTGGGCGGGCACATCTTCAATCTGAACTTGTTTGCCGTGCTCCTGGCTGGCTGCATACACCATGCGAATTTTCTTGGAGCCCATGGTGCGGCGCACGATGGCCGGCTTGTTTTTCGCCAGCGTCGGTTTGTGCACGTAGAACTCATCCGGGTTTACCGCGCCCTGAACCACCATTTCGCCCAGGCCGAAGGCTGACGTGATAAAGACCACCTGATCAAAACCAGACTCAGTATCTATGGTGAACATCACCCCTGCGGCCGCGAGATCAGAACGCACCATGCGTTGTACGCCGGCTGAAAGCGCAACGCCGCGATGATCGTAACCCTGATGCACACGATACGAGATTGCACGATCGTTAAATAACGACGCGTAAACGTGCTTCACTGCAGTCAGTACGGCATCGAAACCCTGAACGTTGAGAAATGTTTCCTGTTGCCCGGCAAAAGAAGCATCGGGCATATCTTCAGCCGTGGCGGAAGAACGCACGGCAAAAGAAGCATCAGGCTCACCTTCAGAAAGTTGCTGATAAGCCTCACGGAGGGAGGCTTCAAACTCAGGCAGGAAAGGCGTTTCCACTATCCACTGTCGAATTTTTTCCCCCGCCTGCGTTAACTGCGCAATATCATCTACATCGGTTTTATCCAGTAACTCATGGATGCGATGATTCACGCCGCTTTGGTCGAGAAAGTCATTGAAAGCCTGAGAAGTGGTGGCAAAACCATTAGGGACAGATACCCCTAACTCAGACAAATTGGTGATCATTTCCCCGAGGGATGCGTTCTTGCCCCCGACTTTATCAACGTCGTTCATACCCAGTTGGTTGTACCAGATAACATTGCGTAAATCGGGATCGAGATGAGCCATGAAACAATCCTTTCTTAATATTCAGTAGGAGAGCAGAGAGTCGTCATTCATTCGCACAGTCAGAAGACAAATGACTTAATTTTATCTGGCAGCGTGTCTGTTAACACCGGTTCATATATCACGCTGTTATTTCGAGACTAGCATAATGATCCATAAGAGCAGGACAGGTGAATCGATCCAGCAAAACAAACTATTTTTGTTTCGGAAAATTCCACAGCCCGGCGGCGGACCGTTCAGGTGAAAATCACAATATTCCTTATGAATCAGCATGAAATTGTCTGTAAACCTGTCACAAAAATCAGGCTACCAGAGAAGCTGACGCGCTGCTGAAGCAAATCAAAAAGCTGCGGAGAATCGCGAAAAAATTAAAATCCTATTTCATTTATTACAGTCATTTTGCGCACTGTCTCGCAGCAATGAACATAAGTCTGAAGGTCAGGTGAAATAGCCTTTTTATTTATGCGATTTCTCGGTATTACTAAGCGTGTTCCCGAAAGGGTGAGGTAAACAGAAAGAATTTCAGGAGCGGTGTGTGGACAGATGTGTATTTTACATTTCCGACGGTACGGCAATTACGGCTGAGGTATTAGGCCATGCCGTGTTGTCACAGTTTCCGGTCAACGCGACCACGTATTCGCTCCCTTTCGTCGAGAGTGAGGAACGCGCTAAAAAAGTGTGCGAGCAAATCAACACCATTTATGAAAACACGGGTGACCGCCCGCTGGTGTTTTACTCGATCGTTTCACCGGACATTCGTGACATCATCAAAGCCAGTGAAGGGTTTTGTCAGGATATTGTGCAGTCTCTGGTGGCGCCGCTGCAAAATGAGCTGGGCGTGGAGCCAACGCCGATTGCCAACCGCACGCACGGCCTGACCGCCAGCAATATCACTAAATATGATGCACGTATTGCCGCCATTGATTACACCCTGGCGCATGACGACGGGATTTCTTTGCGAAATCTGGATCAGGCGCAGGTGATTTTGCTGGGCGTGTCCCGCTGCGGCAAAACACCGACTAGCCTCTATCTGGCACTCCAGTTTGGGATCCGCGCGGCAAACTACCCGTTTACCGCCGATGATATGGATAATATTCAGCTGCCTGCGGCACTGAAACCTCATATGCATAAGCTTTTCGGGCTGACCATCGATCCTGAACGCTTAACCGCTATACGTCAGGAACGGGTGGAAAACAGCCGCTACGCCTCCCTGCGCCAGTGCCGCATGGAAGTCTCTGAAGTGGAAGCACTTTTCCGTAAAAATCAGATCCGCTATCTCAACAGCACAAACTATTCTGTTGAGGAGATTGCAGCGAAGATCATGGACAGCTTCGGCATGAGTCGCCGCATGTTCTGAGCCTTTTGCTGATGTGGGTGGCATAACCCGCCAACAGTGGTTGAATTCATCTGTTATTACGTTATTGTGATCGCCATCACTTCCCGGTATTCCTGCCGCAGCGAAGAAACAAATTTTAGAGAGCACCATGTCACAAACAGATGAGCTGCGTACGACGCGCATCGACAGCCTGATTACGCCTCAGGCACTGGCAGATAAATTGCCAATCTCTCCGTCGGTCGCCCAACACGTGATGGCATCACGTAAACGTATTGAAAAAATTATTACCGGTGAAGACCCGCGTCTGCTGGTGGTTGTCGGGCCCTGCTCAATTCATGATATTGAAGCCGCTATTGATTACGCCGGAAAGCTGAATGTTCTGCGTGAGAAATATCAGGATCGCCTTGAAATCGTGATGCGAACCTATTTTGAGAAACCCCGCACCGTGGTGGGCTGGAAAGGTCTGATTTCAGATCCGGAGTTAAACGGCTCATGCCGGGTTAATGAGGGTATCGAGCTGGCGCGCAAAGTCTTACTGGCCATCAATGAGCTGGGTATTCCTACCGCGACCGAATTTTTGGATATGGTGATCGGCCAGTATATTGCCGATCTCATCAGCTGGGGCGCTATCGGTGCGCGTACCACTGAGAGCCAGATCCATCGCGAAATGGCGTCCGCCCTGTCCTGTCCGGTGGGTTTTAAAAACGGTACAGACGGCAACACCCGCATCGCCATTGATGCTATGCGCTCCTCCCGCACCAGCCATATGTTCCTGTCGCCGGACAAAAACGGTCAGATGACGATATATCGCACCGCCGGTAATCCTTACGGCCATGTCATTATGCGCGGTGGTAAAAAACCGAATTATCATGCTGAAGATCTTAAACAGGCTTGTCTGAATCTTGCCGAATTCGACCTGCCACAGCGCCTGGTCATTGATTTCAGCCACGGTAACTGTCAGAAACAGCACCGGCGCCAGCTGGATGTTGCGGCCGATATCTGCGAGCAAATTCGCAGCGGTTCTACAGCGGTAGCAGGCATCATGGCGGAAAGTTTCCTGGTCGAAGGAACTCAGCCTATCGTGCCCGACAAACCGCTGGTATACGGAAAATCCATTACCGACCCTTGCCTGAGCTGGGAAGATACAGAAACGCTGCTGTCCATGCTGGCGGATGCCACCGACAGCCGGTTCTGATCCCTTCCGGTAAACCACGCAAGACAGCCCAGGGCAACGTTCACGTTGCCCTTTTTTATGCCTTCAGATCGCCCTGACGTTCACCTCAATATTTTCAAAACCACTGCGTTATCCCCCGGTATTTAAAGGGCTATTTTCCGAAAATTACATTCTGCCAACAAAAATTTTCTTGATGTGTTTCTGCAATGATTTGATAATGATTATCAAATTGATATTAATTCCCATTACCATGCTTGAGCGAGATAGTGGTCATGCGGAACAATATTTTACAAATCATTCACATAACAGCTCAAATTTTTATCTGCCCAATGGCGGATGACGTTTAAGACTACGAGGAGACAGCCATGCATTCAGTTCACTATCAGGATTATTTACAGGCAAAAGACGCTAATCCAGGTAAATACGCACGCGATCTGGCCAACATTCTTGGTATCAGCGAAGCCGAATTAACGGCCCTGCGCGTTTCCCACGACTCAGCAAGACTGAATGTTGATGCCCGCACGCTGCTCGCCGCGCTGGAACACGTCGGCGGCACAAAATCCATCACCCGCAACGAATATGCCGTTCACGAACAACAGGGCCATTATCAGAATCAGCATCTGAACGGACACGCCGGGCTTATCCTCAATCCGCGTGCGCTGGATTTGCGCCTGTTCCTGCAACACTGGTTGCACATTTTCAGCATGACGGAATCCACCGCACGCGGCGATCGTCACAGCATTCAGTTCTTTGATGCTCAGGGCGAGGCGGTGCATAAAGTTTATACCACCGATGAAACGGACATGGCGGCGTGGAATGCGCTGGTTGAACAGTACAAAAGCGACGTTAACCCGCCGCTGCAACTCGAAGCCGCACCCGCTTCACCGGAACCGACACCTGCAGACACCAGCACTCTTGATGCCGAGTGGCGTGCGATGACAGACGTTCACCAGTTTTTCCAGTTGCTTAAACGTCATGATGTCACGCGCCAGCAGGCATTCAACGCGGTTGGCGATGATCTGGCCTGGCGGGTTGAAAACGATTCCCTCACCCGTTTACTGAACATTGCCAAAGACAGTCAGAACGAGATCATGATTTTCATCGGCAACAAAGGCTGTGTGCAAATCTTCACCGGCAAGATCGAAAAAGTGATGCCACACGGCGAATGGATCAACGTTTTCAATACGCGTTTCACACTCCATCTGGTGGAAAGTGCCATTGCAGAGAGCTGGATCACCCGTAAACCTACCAAAGATGGCTTCGTCACCAGTCTGGAACTGTTCGCCGCAGATGGCACTCAGATTGCGCAACTGTATGGTCAGCGCACCGAAGGCACGCCTGAACAAACGCAATGGCGCGAACAGCTGGCACAACTGAGCAACGAAGGCGCCACGGTATGAAACACACACTGAAAACGCTGATCGCCACCGTCGCCCTGCTCTCTTCGCCGCTGATCCACGCCGCAGAAAAGCTGGTAAGTATCGGCGGTGACGTGACTGAAATTGTTTACGCACTGGGTGCGGGCAATGAAATGGTGGCGCGCGACAGCACCAGTCTGCGCCCCAAAGCCGTGCTGGCGCTGCCGGACGTCGGTTATATGCGTCAGCTTAATACCGAGGGCATTCTCTCCATGCACCCGACGATGGTGCTGAGCAGTGAACTGGCCGAGCCTTCGCTGGTATTACAGCAATTGGCACAAAACGGTGTGAAGGTCGTCCGCGTGCCGGGCATGGCGTCAGTGGATGCCGTGCCGAAAAAGATTGATGTGATTGCCAAAGCGCTGAACCGTCAGGCTGAAGGTGAAAAGCTGATTGCGACTTATCGCACCCAGCTTTCTGCCGTCAAACACGATCCTCTGCCGGTAAAAATGCTGTTTGTGATGAGCCACGGCGGCATGACCTCGATGGCCGCCGGTCAGGATACGGCAGCCGATGCGATGATCACGTCGGTTGGCGCGAAGAATGCCATGCAAGGTTTCAGCCGCTATCGTCCGCTGTCCCAGGAAGGGGTGATTGCCAGCGCGCCAGACATTTTGCTGCTGACCGCTGACGGAATTAAAAGCTTAGGCGGAATGGATCAGGTGTGGAAATTACCCGGCGTGGCCATGACGCCAGCCGGTAAAAACAAACGCGTACTGGTGCTCGATGATATGTCCCTGCTGGGCTTTGGATTACAAACTCCGGCAGTGATGACTCAGCTCCGTCAGGCGGCGGAAAACGTTAAATGAGCAGCATGAGCCCCCCAATGCCATCCCGCCGGCGCTCGCCGGTCTGGGCGCTGACGGGCCTCGGTGGAGCTCTGCTGCTGCTGGCTATTCTGGCGGCGAATACCGGTGCCATGTCGCTGTCGCTGCGCACTCTGGCAGGCCTGCCGTTCAGTGACGGATTATGGCAGGTGTGGTTAACCGTCCGCCTGCCGCGCGTGTTGCTGGCGGTGGTGGTCGGCTGTGCGCTGGCAAGTTCCGGCGCGGTGATGCAGGGGCTGTTCCGCAATCCGCTGGCCGATCCGGGCCTTCTTGGGATCAGCAGCGGTGCCGCGCTGGCGGTGGCGCTGACCATAGTGATGCCGCTGGCCCTGCCGCCGCTGCTGGCGTTGTACAGCCATATGATCAGCGCTTTTGCAGGCAGCCTGGCGATTTCACTGGTGGTTTTCACGCTGAGCCGGTTCGGACACGGCGGATTATCGCGCCTGCTGTTGGCCGGAATTGCGATTAATGCACTGTGCGGCGCGGCGGTTGGCGTGCTGACCTATGTCAGTGACGATCAGCAACTGCGCCAGTTCTCGCTGTGGAGTATGGGCAGCCTCGGGCAGGCGCAATGGCCGACGCTGGCGGTGGCCTCCTCCCTTATTTTGCCCGCCTGTATCGCCACCTTTTTCATGTCCCGCCGTCTTAATATTTTGCAACTGGGCGAAGAGGATGCGCATTACCTCGGCGTCAATGTTCGCCGGACGCAGTTGCAATTGCTGCTTCTCAGCGCGCTGCTGGTCGGTGCCGCGGTGGCGGTGTCAGGCGTGATTGGCTTTATCGGACTGGTGATCCCGCATTTGCTGCGCATGCGCATCGGTGCCGACCATCGCTGGCTGCTGCCGGGGTCGGCGATGGCGGGTGCCTGCCTGCTCTTACTGGCCGACACACTGGCCCGCACACTGGTGGCACCGGCAGAAATGCCGGTCGGGTTGATCACCAGTATCATCGGCGGTCCTTATTTTTTATGGCTGATTCTTCGCCCGGGAGTACCGCGTAATGTCTGATTTTTCCTCCGCCCTGGTGGCAGAAAATCTGGTGTACGCCGTTGAAGGCCGCCGGTTAATTGACGATGTGTCGCTCAGTCTGCACAGCGGTGAAATGGTGGCGCTTATTGGCCCTAACGGTGCCGGAAAATCGACACTGATGCGCATGCTGACCGGCTATCTGGCACCGCAAAAAGGCCGGTGTACCTTGCAGGGAAAAGCGCTGACGGAGTGGCCCGCGCAGGAACTGGCGCGTACCCGTGCGGTCATGCGCCAGAACAGTACGCTGGCGTTTGGTTTCAGTGTGCGGGAAGTGCTGACGCTCGGACGATCTCCGCATGGTCAGCTGAATATGCAGCAGGCGCTGAACGACGTCATGGCGCAAACCGGTTGTCTGAATCTGGCGGATCGTGATTATCGTCATCTGTCAGGCGGCGAACAGCAGCGCGTCCAGCTGGCCCGCGTACTGATTCAGCTCTGGCAGCCAGACCCTTCACCACGCTGGTTGTTTCTGGACGAACCGACATCGGCACTGGATTTGTATCATCAGCAACATGCGCTGCGCCTGTTACGCCAGCTGACGCAGCAGACGCCGCTGTCCGTGTGCTGCGTGCTGCATGATCTGAATCTGGCGGCGCTGTATGCCGACAGGATCATTTTGCTGCACAGCGGCAGAGTGGTCGCCAGCGGAACACCTGCCGTAGTATTGAGCGAGGAGACATTGAGCCGCTGGTATCAGGCAGATTTGAACGTCTGCCCGCATCCGGAAACGGCGTTACCACAGGTCTTTCTGCGGCAGTAAATCTGCCTGCAGAGCGTGCGGGTCAGCTTGAGCAGGAAATTTCCAGATGTTTGCCCCAGTCAGGCGGCAGTACGGTCAGATGATCGTACTGCGGATCGTCACCGTACGGATCCTGCAACGCCTGATGTAACGCCGTCAGCGCACTGATATCGTCCACTTCCGCCAGTTCAATGGCCTGCTGTGCCAGGTAATTACGCAGAATGATGCGCGGATTACTCAATTTCATTGCCTGCTGACGGGTGGCGTCCTCCACGCCCTCTTCCTGCAAACGCTGACGATAACTCTGGTACCAGCTGTCAAACGCCGCGCGGTCAATAAACGCATCGCGCAGCGGCGACGTGGCCTGTTGCTGCTCAACCTGACTGAGCAACCGGAAAGTTTGCGTGAAATCCCTGCCCTCTTTTTCCATCAGACTCAGCAACCCGGTGAGCAGATTGTTGTCCTGCTTATTCTCGGTAAAGAACCCAAGTTTGCCCCGCATCAGCGTGCCGTAGGCTTTCATCAGCGCTGGCTCATACCCGCTCAGCGCGGCCTGCAACTGTTCGGTGCTCATCAGCCCGGACAAGGTCTGCGCCAGCCGGTGAAGATTCCAGTACGCGACTGCAGGCTGATTATCGTAACTGTAGCGCCCCTGATGATCCGAGTGATTACAGATGTAACCCGGCTGGTAATCGTCAAGAAAACCGTAGGGGCCATAATCCATCGTCAGCCCGAGAATCGACATATTGTCGGTGTTCATCACGCCGTGCGCGAACCCCACACTTTGCCACCGGGCAACCACTTCCGCCGTTCGCTTCACCACGTCACTGAACCATTGCTGATAGCGGCTTGCCGCCACGGGCTCATTTTCTGACAGCTGCGGCCAGTGATGAGCAATGACATAGTCGGCCAGCATTTTTACCTGTTCAGGCTGTTTGCGGTAATAGAAATGCTCGAAGTGACCGAAGCGGATATGGCTTTCGGCTATGCGCATCAGCATAGCGCCGCGTTCAGGTTGCTCCCGAAATACCGGCTGATCGCTGGTGACGATCGTCAGCGCACGCGTGGTCGGAATGGACAAATGGTGTAAGGCTTCGGAGGCCAGAAACTCACGGATGACGGAGCGCAATACTGCGCGGCCATCGCCCATGCGCGAATATGGCGTCAGCCCGGCGCCTTTCAGGTGCCAGTCAACACGTTTGCCGTCAGGCAATACCTGTTCACCCAGCAAAATACCCCGGCCATCGCCCAGCTGCCCCGCCCACTGACCAAACTGGTGGCCGCTGTAGACCTGCGCCAGCGGCAACATGCCGGGGAAAAATGTCTCACCGCACCAGAATTCGCGGTGGGCATCATCGAAGAGCGTCTCATCCAGCCCCAGCTCCCGCGCGAGTGGTGCGCTGTGATACAAGAGCCGCGCGCCCTTGAGCGGCGTGGGTGGCAAGGCAGTGTAAAATCCGTCCAGTTGATCGGCATAATGGTGTTCGAATAGCGGCATAAATCCCCCTTTTCTTTAGTGTAGAGCCGCCCTGCCGGGATTAACACGGAGTAAACGCAGGGAGATTGGTGTCGTGACATAAAAAATCCCGGCGCAGCAAGGCCTGGCCGGGATTGACTCATACTCATAAAGACGGACGATTAATGAAATTGGTCGGGCCTGATCAGCAGGCTGTCGAGTTGTTCCGGGTCTACGCCCGGCCACAACAAGCCTTTAAGGCCCTGAACGTCATTTTTACGTAAGGCATCAAAATAGTCCTGACTGTCCAGCCCATCCACCACAATGTTGCGGCAGAAACGGCTGACGTTTCTTAATAAAGAAGGCATAACGATGGTGAAATGCTCTCCCTCGTAAAGTTGCCAGAATAAGTTTTTATCCAGTTTGACCCATTTAAAAAGATGGTCGTAAACCGGTGTCATCGTGACGTTGCCTGAACCGAAATTATCCAGCCACAGCGTGAAATGTTGTTGCAGGGCGACCAGTTGCGGATTGTTCCGGCCTTGCGCAAGCTGCGGAAACGACTCGCTCAGATTCAGATGTACAAACGCATGGGCTTTAAAGGCATTTCGCAGAGGTTCATCCTCCAGCAGAATCGCCACCAGCCGCTCTTCAACACCGATATTTAAGATGACCTGGTTATCACTGAACCATTGTGCATGCTCAGTCGCCCAACGTTGCTGCTCATTGAGAAAACGTAACAGCTGTGCCTGTGACAGCAAATTCAGCACCAGTTCTGTCGGCATAGTTAACTTACTGTCTGTGCTGGAGAAGCGACAAATTAATTCAATCGCAAGCAATTTCCCCTGAACGGAATAAATTGGCTGACACAGGTAGCTGCTGTTAAAGGCCGTATCGAATTGTATTTTCATTATTTTCCAAAACTTCAACGGCACTGCGAGGTGATTACAGTCTTTCTTGTGTCGCGGTCAGAGCAAAAAATCATGTAATCCCGAGGTATTACCGGAAAGTGAAAAATTGAATATCAAAAAATAGTTTAGGACTAATCTTATTTCCATTATGTATAACGTGCAACTCCGTCTATATGCGGATGACGTTTTATGTGCAGGGGATCGGAGATCCCCACATTTTCACTGGTCCGGAGGCGGAAAAATGTCAATTTCGCTAATGGTTATAGTGTCTTATAAGATATTGCGCAAGCTCCGGAGAGTGCGTGACACCGCACTCTCCGGGCAGATTATTTAATGCACCTCACCAGCCAGGTATGAAGTTCCGCTAATTCTGAGCGGAAGGCCGGATACTGCTGAATAATTTTCTCGCACACTTCTGAGACATCCTGAGCATTGTATCGCGTTCCGGTTAACTGCCCCGCCAGCGCCAGTAAAGGGGCCGGATTCAGGCTGTCGGTGAAAATTTGCGCCCGGCTGATATCACCCTTTTCCACGTCAAAGTGAATATCCACGCCTCCCCAGACAAAACGCTCATTCAGTTCATGGCTGAACGCAGGCGCTTTGCCGAAATTCCACTCCCAGCTGCTTTGCTTAGCGAACCGCTCAGGAAAACCCGGTAAGTCAGGGAAAACGTCCGGTGAGATGATTTCAGGTTCCACCCGTGCGCCGTACCACTCAAAGAAAGCCTCAGCCACGGCGGTGCTGATTTGCTGATGGTCAATGCCGGGAACAAATTCATTCAGATTTGCCACGCGTGAACGCACCGAGGTAATGCCTTTTGCCTGCAGCTTTTTCACATCAGGATTCAGGTAATTAGCCAGACGGCTGAGATCGGCATTGAGCAGTAAGGTGCCGTGATGAAAACCGCGATCGACGGTTTCACGGTAGGCTGAACCGGAAATTTTGCGCTCGCCTTCAGGGGTCTGAACCACCAGATCGTTGCGGCCCGAGGCACTGGCATCAATACCCAGCGTTTTTAATGCGTTGAGAATGATGCCGGTAGAGACGCTTTTGTCGTACTCCGGTTTACCGGCCATAAAAGTAAAACAGGTATTACCCAGATCGTGGAAAACCGCGCCGCCGCCGCTGCTGCGGCGTGCCAGACGAATACCGTCTTCTTCCATCCGGCGGGTATTGCACTCTTTCCACGGGTTCTGCGCCTGCCCGATGACCACGGTTTCCGCATTGCGCCACAGGAACAGTACCCTTTGCGTGGTCATTTCACGAAAGATGCAGTCTTCTACAGCCAGATTGAACCAGGGGTCGTAAGAGTCGGAGAGTAATAATCTGAGAGGTGTCATCGCGTATTCATCCTGAAAAAGTCTGTTTTGATAATAACAGCAAAAATCAGGATGAAATACGTAGGGAATTCAGGGGGAATACGTCAGATGCGCCGCGCCTGCCAGTAGACCTTACGCCAGTAAACGTTATCGAGTGAAGAACGGGTGACGCCCTGGCTGGTGGATGCATGAATAAACTGGTCGGCGGTGTCGTAAATGCCGACGTGGAGTCCATTTTCACCGCTGCCGGTTTTGAAGAAAACCAGATCGCCGGGAAGCAGTTCATCGCGGGACACTTTAGTGCCAATTTTTGTCTGATCGGCGGTGGTGCGTGGCAGCACGACGCCGAAACGGTCGCGGTAGGTACGGAAAACAAAACCGGAGCAGTCGACGCCGCTCGGTTGTAATCCGCCATAACGGTACGGTGCGCCATGCCACTGGCTGAGCTGGTCGTTAAGCTCGGCAACCACGGTGATGGAATCGGCAAAGCGGCCACTTGGCGGCGGTGCGTGGCTGCTGCAGCCGTTAAGAATTAACGCGGCAACAGCCAGCAGGGAATACATGGATACGGACGACCAGCGCATAGTGCATTCCTTCTCGAATAGCGTCACGGCCAAGGCCGAAACGCGAGGATTTGCGCAGGCCGGATAAGTCGCCGTTATCTAAGAACTAATAGAATTTAGCGCTATTTTATCCGTCATCCAACCTTTAAATGATGATTTTTATCGTTGCCGGAGGGCGTTAATGTGATTTTTTAGAGGGTTTGCTGTGAATGACCCACACGCCTGAGAGGATCAGTAACCCGCCGAGGGTCTTCGTCAGGCTGATGCTCTCATTGAACCACGGCAGCGCGACAGCGGCGATGTAGACCAGCGCATAGCTCAGACTCAGCAACGTATAAGCGCGGTTGAGAGGTAAAACGCGTAACGCAAAGAACCAGCAGCCCATGGAAAGCACATAGCCGCACAGGCCAAAAAATACCGCCGTCAGCGCACTTAAGTGATTCTGTACAAACACAATTGTGATCTGGGAAAGTGAAATCCACGGGATCTGTACCATGCCCCACTTCATCAGTAATTGCGCCAGCGTCACTAACAGTACGCTGGCACCGCCCCACAGATAGCCTTTCATAAACTGACACTCATCAGCGCAATACCCGACATGATAAGCACGACGCCACACCAGTGTCGGGTATCCACGTATTCATGGAAGAACCAGCGGGCGCAAAGCGTGATCAGCACGAAGTTCAGGCTGAGCATCGGATACGCCAGGCTGAGAGGCAAAAGCTGTAAGACCCGCAGCCAGAGCAACATGCCAATCCCCAGCAATACCACCGCCAGCGCCAGCCAGCGCAGGACGAAACTCACACCTTTGCCTGAAACCTGTGCGGCCTGCTTCTGACAAAGCTGGCCGGCACAGGTGATCACGCTGACCGCAAGCACCAGAAGGAATCCGGTCATGGCAGCTTTTTATAGAACAGCAGAGCCAGACGGTTCACTTGCACCGTATGATCCGCCGGTGGCAGTTTATCGGCAGAGACAATGTTGCTGTCGAGTTTGATGACCACTGAAATATTCCCCTCCTGCCGCGCTTTTTGTAACCATGCCGGGAATCCGGCGGCATCTACAAATTTATCCTGCGCATCAGGATAACTCAGGCCGTATTCCAGCTCTCCCCTTTCATCAAACATGATGATGTCACTGCGTTTAAGCATCCACGCCAAACCGGTCGCCACACCCACGTTATCTGCCAGAATGTAACGGCTCTGGTGAAGCAGCGCGCTGTTCTGATCCAGGAATGCCTGCGGCTGTTTGGAGTCGATCACTTTCTGCGGAATAGCCTGACCGATAAGCAATGCCAGCACCAGCGGGCAAATTGCCGCCCAGTACCAGCGTTTTTTCAGATCAGTCAGCGACATAGCACCGGCAAGCGCCCAGACTGCAAAGCACAAAATACCAATCAGCGCCCGGGGCAGTTCAGCACGGCCAAACACCGCTTTAACATGAACCGGCAATATTCCGGAGATCACCAGCACCGCCAAGGCCATCAGCACGCCAAAGACGATGTTGATGATGCCGTTGGCTTTCAGCGCGCGCAATTTCCCTGACTGGCGGATCTGATCAAGGTGATCGGCCAGCAGCAACGCCAGCGGTGCAAAGCACGGTAAAATGTATGTCGGCAGCTTACCTTTGGCGATGCTGAAGAAAATCAGCGGCATCACAGCCCAGCTCAGCAGGAAGAACAGCTCAGGTCGCAGCACGCGTTTAGTCCAGCCATCGCGCAGTGCTCCCGGAAGTAGTCCCAGCCACGGCAGCGCGCCGAGGCAAAGCACCGGCAGGTAATACCAGAACGGGGCTTTGTGCTGTGCGTTCGATTCGGCAAAGCGTTGAACATGCTCGACCCAGAAGAAATAGCGCCAGTAGTCCGGTTCCTGACGAGCGACGGCCAGCACCCACGGCAGGCTCAGGGCGACGGCACTGACGATCGCAAGCGGCCCCCAGCCAAACAGGGTTTTGAAGCGTTTTTCGCGCCAGACAATCGGCAATACAGCAATGACCGGTAACGCCAGCGCCAGAAAACCTTTGGTCATGAAGCCCATGCCGCAGGCCAGCCCCAGCACAATCCAGCTCAACGCCTTTTGCGGCGTGCCCGAAACGCGCAGACAAAAGTAACTGGCGACCATCGCGGCGGTCATCCACAGGGTAATCATCGGATCCAGCACGCTGTAGGTGCCGATGCTGAACACCAGCGTGCAGGAAAGATAGATCAGCGTCGCGATGTACGCCGTCTGGCGGTTACGCCACATCAGGTTTGCCAGCCAGAACACCAGCAACGCGCTGAGCATGGTGCTGAACACGGAACCAAAGCGGACAGCAAAGTTGCTGTCACCGAAGATCATCTGGCTGATATTGTTGAACCAGTAGCCAGCCACCGGTTTTTCAAAATACCGTAAACCCAGCAGATGTGGCACCACCCAGTCGCCGCGTTGCAGCATTTCCCGGCTGATCTCTGCATAACGGGTTTCATCGGGTTGCCACAACAGGCGGGTGTTAAGAGGAACAAGGTAAACCAGCGCGAAAAACACCAGAACCAGTGTACTCCACACGCTTTTATATGCTTTCGACATCAGGAAAAACCTTCTTGCTGACAACCTAACCAGCCTTCCCGTCCCGGGAAACTGGCGCGAACCACTTTGCCTTTCGGCAGCGAACTCAGATCCTGCGGGAGCAGATCACCCAGTGCGCAGAACTGGATCCCCTGCGCCGCCGCACGGGTTAATAACGCGTCAAACTGTGCAGCCAGAGACATGCCTTCCACTTCTGCGTGAATGGTGTAAACCGGCACGCCCTGATCCTCAGTGATGGCCCTGAGGATAAAGTCGTTGAAGTTATCGGCGTTAATGTCGCCACCGGCCACTTCATCGTAAGTCGGTAACGTCACCGGAATTTGTACTGTCCCGAGGGTGCCGTTTTCCAGCACAGGAAGGAACGGGTATTTTCCGCGGCAATCACTGTTGTAATAGAAGTGGAAACGCTCTTTAACTTCGATCACCCGTTCGTCAGCACGCCAGCCTGCTACCGCTGAACATTCGACGTCATGACCGAGACTTTTTTCCAGTGCGTCCAGCCCCAGCTGAATTTGCTGCTCAAGCTGTGCTTCGGACCATTTACCCACTTTAGCCTGCCAGCCCTGATGATCCCAGGCGTGCAGCCCGACTTCATGCCCGCGTTTGGCCGTTTCTTTCATCAGATAACCCAGATCGCGCGCGATAGGTTTACCCGGCCACGCGGTACCGGCCAGTAAAATATCCCAGCCATAGAGTGACGCGGCATTGGAGCGCAGCATCTTCCAGAGAAAGCGCGGTTTAAGCAGGCGCCACAAGTGACGCCCCATGTTATCCGGCCCAACGCTGAAGAAGAAACTGGCGGTAATTTTATGTTTCGCAAGCGCTTGCAGAAGCTGAGGGACACCCTCGCGGGTGCCGCTCCAGGTATCTACATCAATGCGCAGACCCACTTTCTTCATGAATGGCACCGTTTCAGGAGTGATCCGCTTCCGGGTTTACGGAGCGCAGGAAGAAATCCAGGGTGTCAGCGACGGTTTTATCCATGCCCACTTCCGGTTTCCAGCTCAGCAGGCGACGGGCATTTTTAATGCTCGGCGTGCGGTGCTCAACGTCCTGATAGCCTTTGCCGTAATAGGTGCTGCTTTCCACCAGATTGAAACCGGCAAACGGCGGGAACTGTGCGCGCAACGGATGCGCTTCAAAGCTCGCCAGCAGCATTTCCGCTAGTTCACGAATACTCGCTTCGTTGGTCGGATTACCGATGTTGATGATCTGGCCGTCACACAGGTTGTCACGGTTTTCAATGATACGGAACAAGGCTTCAATGCCGTCGTTGATGTCGGTGAAACAGCGTTTTTGCTCGCCACCGTCAACCAGTTTGATCGGCGAACCTTCTACCAGATTGAGGATCAGCTGAGTGATTGCACGGGAGCTGCCGATACGCGCGGCATCGAGGTTATCCAGTCGCGGCCCCATCCAGTTAAACGGACGGAACAGCGTAAACTTCAGGCCTTCTTTGACGCCGTATGCCCAAATCACGCGGTCCAGCAACTGTTTGGATACTGAGTAAATCCAGCGCTGTTTGTTGATAGGCCCGACGATCAGACGCGAGTTATCCTCGTCAAATTCCTTGTCATCACACATGCCGTACACTTCAGACGTGGACGGGAAAATGATGCGTTTTTTGTATTTCACACAGTCACGAACGATTTTAAGGTTTTCCTCAAAATCGAGCTCGAACACGCGCAGCGGATTACGGGTGTATTCGATTGGCGTGGCGATGGCAACCAGCGGCAGCACAACGTCACATTTTTTGATGTGATATTCGATCCACTCGGAATGAATGCTGATATCGCCTTCAACAAAGTGGAAATGCGGATTGCCCATGAAGCGGCTGATAGCATCAGAACTGATGTCCAGACCGTAGATTTCGTAACGGTCTTCACGCAGCAAACGCTCGCTGAGGTGGTTACCGATAAAGCCGTTTACCCCCAGGATCAGCACGCGGGTACGGCGTTTCATCACCGCAGTAGGCAGCGTGGAAAGACGCATTTCCGGCATAATGCCCAGTTCCAGCGCCAGACGAGAACCCTGAACGTACAACCCGTTTTCACTCTGACCGGCCTGGATCTGCAACGCACCTTCGCCACAGGCAATGGTCAGCGGATCAGCGCAAAGGACGGTACCCGGTTGTTTGTCGTGCTGAGTGTTCAGCGGCAACGCGCGCCAAACCGTCAGTTTTCGTTGCCCGAGGAAAGTGAATGCGCCCGGATAAGGTTCGGTCACGGCGCGGATCAGGTTGTTAATCTCAGTGGCTGATTTATGCCAATGAATTTCTCCGTCAGCCGCCGTACGGCGACCAAAGTAGCTCGCCTGCGCTTCATCTTGCGGCGTCAGGGTTATCTTGCCTGCTTTCATTTCTGGCAGTAAATCGGTCAGCAATTCTTTCGCCGCTTCGCGTACTTTCGCGTGCAGCTTCAGTGCCGTGTCATCCGCGGCGATCGCCACTTTACGCTGGCCGACAATGTCACCGGCATCAGGGCGCTTCACCATTTTGTGCAAAGTGACGCCGGTTTCAGTTTCACCATTGAGCAGCGCCCAGTTTACCGGTGCGCGGCCACGGTAACGCGGCAGCAGTGAACCGTGCAGGTTAAAACCACCCTGCGGCGCGAGAGATAAAATCTCTTCGCTGAGCATGTTGCGATAGTAGAAAGAAAAAATCACATCAGGCTGCAAGGCGCGAATACGATCAATCCACAGCGGATGATTCACGTCTTCCGGCGCGTATACCGGCAGATTTAATTCGGCACCCTGACGGGCGACAGAGGAAAAGAATTGGTTTTCATTCGGTGCATCCGTATGGGTAAAGACCGCCTGAACGTCATAACCGGCATCAACCAGAGCCTGTAAACCAACGCAACCAATATCATGGTAGGCAAATACAATCGCTTTCATCACTCTTCTTCCTGACTGTTTTCTTCGGAACGAACGCCGACGACTTTTTGAACGAAATAACGGGGACGTGCGCGAACATCGTTGTAGATCCGCCCGATGTATTCACCGAGTAATCCCATGCCGACAAACTGCGCACCGATAAACATAAATAGCAAAGCAAAGAGGGTGAACACCCCGTCCGCAGCCCAGGCCGGGCCGTGAATCAACCGCATGAGGATCAGGAAAATCGCCAGCACGAAACCGAAGATGGCGATCGCACTGCCGACAACGCTAAGCATGCGCAGCGGCGTGGTGGTCAGGCAGGTGATCAGGTCATACATCAGGTTAATCAGCTTCATCAGGCTGTATTTGGAATCACCAAATTCGCGCTCAGAATGCTGCACCGGAATTTCCACGGTTTTCCGTGCAAAGGTGTTCGCCAGAATAGGAATAAAGGTACTGCGCTCGTGACAATGCAGCATCGCCTCAACAATGTGGCGACGGTAAGCCCGCAGCATACAGCCGTAGTCGCCCATCGATTTACCGGTGGCGCGCTGAATCATCATGTTGATCATTTTGGAGGCGGTTTTACGGAACCAGGAATCACGGCGGTTAGCCCTTACCGTGCCCACGACGTCATAACCTTCATCGGCTTTGGCCACCAGACGCGGGATTTCTTCCGGCGGATTTTGCAGATCGGCATCAAGCGTGATGACCAGATCGCCGGTGACATGGCTAAATCCGGCCATGATCGCCGAGTGCTGCCCGTAATTGCGGTTGAGCAAAACCGCGATGATGTGACTGTCAGGCTGCTCTGCGGCGGCGGCAAGCATGTCGCCGGAGCTGTCGGCGCTGCCGTCATCCACCAGGATAATTTCATATTGTTGCGTCAGTTGCTGACACGCAGCCTGAGTACGCGTCAATAACGCGGGCAGGCTTTCTTCTTCGTTGTAGACCGGGATAACCACCGAGACTTTACGAATAGGTTCATAATGCGCCACTACTGCGCCTCCAAAAGGGAAAAAAGAGCCGAGACGACACGATCAACGTCGCTGTCCTGCATATCAGGGAACAGCGGCAGGCTGCACAGACTGGCTGAGTTCCATTCACTGTTTGGCAGGCTAAGTTGCGGATAACGTTCGCGGTAATATTTTTGAGTGTGGGCAGCCCGGAAATGTAAACCGGTTCCGATGCCCTGCTCTTTCAGACGTTCCATCAGTGCATCGCGGTTTATGCCACAACGTTTTTCATCTACGCGGATCATGAATAAATGCCAGGCATGAAGATGCGGATAATCCGGCACTTTCATTGGCAGATACGGCGACCCTTGTAATTTATCGAGGTAACGTTGCGCCAGTTCGGCACGACGGGCGTTCATTTCACTCAGGCGTTTGAGTTGCACAACAGCAATGGAGGCATGAATGTCTGAAAGATTGTATTTGAAGCCAGGCTCGACCACTTCTGCCTGCGGTTTGCGCCCCTGAACCTGACGGTCAAACGCATCGACCGCCAGCCCGTGGAATTTCAGCGCACGCACTTTGGCGGCCAGCTCATCGTCGTCGGTAGCGACCAGGCCACCTTCGGCGCAGGTCATGTTTTTAATCGCGTGGAAGGAGAAAATTGCCGTTCCCTGCGCGCCAACCCAGCGATCGCGATAACGCGCACCGACGGCGTGAGCCGCATCTTCAATCACCGCAATACCATGCTGGTTTGCCACGGCGTATACAGGGTCGAGATCTAAAGGGGCACCGGCGTAATGCACAGGAATGATTGCTTTGGTTTTAGGCGTAATGGCGGCGGCAATAGCCTCTGCGCTGACCATCAGCGTATCCGGGTCCACATCAATCATCACCGGCTCGGCACCGAGCAGAACAATCATGTTCAGCGTCGACACCCAGGTCTGAGAAGGTGTAATCACTTCGTCGCCGGGGCCAATGCCCAGCGCCATCAATGTAACGTGCATTCCACCCGTTGCGGAGCTGACCGCAATGGCATGTTTACAACCAAAGGCAGCAGAAAAATCTTGTTCAAGCTGATGTGTCTGCGGGCCGGTCGTGATCCAACCTGAACGCAACACTTGCCCTACAGCCTCGATCTCTTCTTCGCCCATAGACGGACGGGAGAAAGGCAAAAAGTTTTCCATTTCACTATCCCAAAAGGTAATTAGCTCAACACGACTGTAGACTGTGTTTATTTAACCGTAAGTAAACACCGCCCTGAATTTTGGATCTTATGATGTCGGTTTAAGCTTAATTTAACCTTAAGGATTTGCCAGTTTTGTGAAGTTAAACAGAAGTTAAATAAGAAGAGGATAAATAGTATCGTCTATTACAAAATCAATAAAAACAATAAGTTAAAATATATTAAGGATTTATTAAAAAAATGAACTTTATTAATAAAACCTCAGGCAGTGTTTTTTATGAACAATGAGAGTGTTTCGTGTTTAAAATAGGGTTCGTTAATATAATTAAACCGCTATTCATTTAACGAAAAAGGCGTCGCCGTGGTCATTATCCACTGACGTCCGGCAAGAGAATGTATCTGAAATTGGACGTTGTATACCTGAGAAAGCCTTTCAATCTGCATGACGTCAGCACATTCACCGGCAGCCACAACGCTTCCCGCCGACATCAGCCACACCTGACGGGCATAATGTAAGGTGTGATTGAGATCGTGATCGCTCATCACAACAGCGCGGCCTGAGGCGCAGAACTCCGTCAGCAATTGATCCAGCGCCTGCTGCTGTGCCACATCAAGGCTGTTCATCGGTTCATCCAGCAATAACATCAGCGAATCTGGATTCACTGACGGCCAGACCTGTAACAACACGGCCGCCAGCCGTACCCGCTGCCATTCGCCGCCAGAAAGATGCGTGACCGGCTGCGCCAGTTTATCGCTCAGCTGTAAAGCGTCACAAAGACGCGCAATCGTCTTTTCAACGGCGGCAGGTTGAGCAAGGCGGGGCTGGTGCAAAGATAAGTATTGAAACACCGGCATCATGGACGCCGGGGTCAGCTGCTGGCAAAGCCAGGCACGCAAACGCGCGAGCTGCAAGCCACCGAGATCGGCAATCCGCTGGCCGTTAAACCGCACATCGCCCGTCAGGGTGCCCTTTCCTTCAAATACCCCCGCCAGCCTTGCCAGTAAGGTACTTTTACCCGCGCCGTTCGGCCCGATAAGGTGAACGCGGCTGCCCGGCGCAATCTTCGCGCTGAATGCACGAAGGCGCCCTTCCACACTGATTTCACGACACTCCAGCATCCGCGCTCCCTGCCCTTCAACGTTAATGAATTACTTCGCCAGTGCGGCCTTGATCGCTTCCATCAGAATCGGATCTTCCGGTGCCATGTCAGGTGCGAATCGCTGGACGACAGTGCCGTCGCGGCCAATCAGGAATTTTTCGAAATTCCACAGGATATTTTCAGGTTTCACCGGCTGACGCCCTTTACTCGCCAGACGCTCGTAGAAACCGCTGGCTTCAGGTTTGACCGCTTCAGGACGGGCAGCAATCAACGCGCTGTATAGCGGGTGACGGTTTTCGCCGTTGACGTCAATTTTGCTGAACATCGGGAATTTAACGCCAAACTGCGTGGTGCAGAACGTTTTGATTTCATCTTCTGTACCCGGTTCCTGCGCGCCAAATTCGTTGCAAGGGAACCCGAGGACTTCAAAACCCTGGTCATGCCAGGCCTGATAAATATTTTCCAGACCTTCGTATTGCTTGGTCAGGCCGCATTGTGACGCCACATTGACCACCAGCAACACCGAACCTTTGTAATCGCCAAGCGTTTTGGTTTCGCCATCAATGGTTTTCAGGGAGATATCAAAAATGTCATTACTCATCGCTTTTTATCCTGATAGGTAGAAGGTAGGGAGAGAATAGTTGATCTCTTGAAAGATGATCAGCGTATTTGTCCGGCTCTGACCAGTAGCCAGATGAAAACGGGTGCGCCCAGCGTCGCCGTGACGACACCGATCGGCAACTCCGCCGCGTACAACCCGATGCGTGACAGCACATCCGCCAGCAGCAATACCGCCGCACCGCACAGTGCACAGGCCGGAAGCAGACGACGCTGGTCGGTCATACCGCACAAACGGAGAATATGGGGGATCACCAGACCGATAAACCCTATCACACCTGCCAGCGCAACGCTCAGGCCGACCATCCAGCCGACGGCCAGCACCAGAATATAGCGCCAGGATGTCAGGGAGACGCCCAGTTGCTGCGCCTGTTGCGTACCCAGTGAAAGCAGGTTCAGCGTCTTACCCTGACCTGTCAGCCAGAGCAGAACCGGTAACAGCATGACGCCGAGCCAGACTTGTCGCCAGTCCACCCCACCGAAACCGCCCATCATCCAGTACATCAGCTGGCGTAAATCCAGATTGCTGCTGAAGTAAATAGCCCAGGTCATCAGGGCGCTGCACACAATACCAATGGCAACACCCACCAGCAGCAGACGGGCATTATTCAGCCGATGCCTGCGCGCGGCGTATAACAGAAAGAAAGTGACAGCTAATGCACCCGCCACAGCAGCCAGACTCATGACCCAAACTGGCAGCATCCCGTGACTGAGCATCACACAAAACACCAGCGCGACACCCGCGCCGTTCGCCACGCCAAGCAGGCCGGGTTCTGCGAGAGGATTTTCAAACAGCGATTGCATGACGGCACCGGCGACAGCCAGACTCGCGCCGACCAGAATCACCGCTATCGCACGCGGTAAGCGTAACTGCCAGACAAATAACCGCGCTTCATTACTGAGCCATTGATCCGGCCACAGCCAGTTTTCGCCCGCGCTGAGACTCAGCCCCAGCACCAGAATTAAGAGCACGCTCAGACCGTAAAGCCCGCGCCGATCACGCTTTTTTTGCTGATGTTCCAGGGTCGAAAAGGTCTGCCGGTTAGACATGAATTGCAGTTTCCGGGGGCTGAAAGGCATAGTAGGGATCTCGCTATCCTACCGATATTAAGCAGTTAGCTCCACTGCGCGGAAACAGAAAATGAAAAAGCCGGTGACTGAGCACCGGCTTTTTGTATTTTGCATAGGCGATCAGGATTAACGGCCTGGCTGGCCATTTGGCGGAATCGGCTGGCCGTTCCCCTGATGACCGCTATTGCCACCCTGATGATTATTGTTGCCACCGCCCTGATGTCCGTTGTTATCACGGTGATCACCGCCATCCGGGCGGCCCTGATTATGCGGCTGCTGTGGCGGCCGCGGCGCGCTATGACCCCGCTGAGGCGGTTTGGCATCCCAGCGGTTGCCGTGCCAGTACATCCCGCGCTCGTTACGCTCACCATAATGATGGCCCTGATGCGCGCGCCACCACTGCGGCGGACGCCAGTCGTAACCATCCCAGTAGTAACCGCGCTGATCCTGATCCCCGAGGTGAAGCGTTACGCCAGGTACGTTAACGTCAATGGAAACATTTGCCTGTGCGATCACAGGCAAGGCCAGCGCACAACAAAGCAATAAGAGAGATTTTTTCACGGTAGTCACGCCTTCTATATTTTATATGACGTGTTTTTTATATCAGGGGGGTACAGAACTGACTATGAGCCAAAGGCGGATTTTCGTTTAACTTGCTGCGGGCTTACGTAATAAATACAAACGTATCCTGATTGAAATAATTCAACAGGCGTGAATGTGTTATCTGTTCAATTCTTATGAAAATATTAACGAACCTTAACGCAAGCCTGACAACAGCTTATTCACTAATTATTTATACTCGCCCTGTTTATTCAAAAAGGATCTATTTTATGCGTCGTATTTTAGCCCTGTTAAGTATTGGCCTGGTTGTTGTCAGCCTGAGCGGTTGTCTGTTTCCTCCGTTTTGGGGCCCTGGTGGCGGCGGTCACGGTGGTGGTCATGGCGGCGGTGGTCCTGGTGGACCTCGCATGTTCTACAACCATTAATTATCTTTCGAATTCAATTTATTCCGGCGAAAGCGGATAAATAATCCACTCCATATCCCGCTACCGGTTTAATCATTTGATTTAAGGGGCTTCGGCCCCTTTTCTGTTTCTGATGTTGTGCTTTTATTTTGGTATTTTATTTATGTCACAAAATCGGCTTCAGCATAGCGCAAAGAAATAATAAGAGTCTTTAGCGCGTGAATTAAATCTATCAGACTAATCCTGAACCGCCCACCGCTTTAACACTATCTTTTCGCTTTCTGTGCGAATTACTTAAAACCCTGGAAAATTACCCACCAGCAAAATAATTT